>NZ_JBZCNK010000010.1:0-3192 GCF_058269275.1 Arthrobacter sp. TJ-178
ATGGTACTGCATCCGGGAGGGTGTGGGAGAGTAGGTCACCGCCGGACAATATTTGAGGAAAGAGCCTGTACCAGTGTTGGTACAGGCTCTTTCTGTTTAACTGGTCCGTTGACCAGGGACGTTACGTACACGGATGACCGGTACTAACGGGTGAAGTTATCGGTAAGCACCCGCGGCAGTGATCCCGCTTCCGGCGAAGAAGGCGTTCGCCCGTTCCCAAAACCCGGCAGCGGTGTCTTTGCGTTCGTCGCTGAGAATCTCGGTATCGGCCAGGCGTAAATGGTCGTCGACCGAGATTCTTGATATCCACAGCGGGGCGGTCCAGTGGAGGACGCCCATCCGTTAGCCGATCCGTCCAAGGCGAGCTAGCTGTTCACCCGGAAATGTTCCGGGGTTCGGTGTGCGCCGGAGTTTTCTGCGGGTGGGGAGGGGCCGGCCTCCTTCAACGGACACAGGGTGGAAGACCCAGCCGACCACATGCCGGCCAGAGCGGCATTACGTGGGCCCCGTTCGACGACAGGCGTACTCTGCAAACGCATGCGTCACATTTTTATCATCGGTATCGCTGCTTAATTCCTGCATCTCCCTTTTCAGGGGATTCCCCGGCCGGTAGCCTCACTGCTCACGGAGCCCAGATTTTATCCGTTCGGGTGTCGGCTCTGCGGATGTCCACTCTGCCCAGCAAGGAAAGCGGAACCCAATGAATCTGCGTCACAGATCCGGCCGAACGTCGGTCGGCAGTCGAAAAACGAAAAGAAGTCGGGCGAGTGCCGGCCTTGGAATATTTGGTGCGCTGTGTCTTCTCCTGCAGCTGGCTTCACCGGCGCAGGCTGTGTTTTCGGGGGAGTCGCCCGGAAATGAGGTCCCTTCGGATGTAGTGGAAATTACGATGACGGGCACAGGACCCGGTACCGCGGTAACTGGCGGACTTCCTCCGGTCGGACAAGCCTTCGACCCGACTACGGGGTATCCGGCTGATGTTCCTGCCGATTATGAGACAGCAAATGAGTCCTTTGCAGGCATCATCAACACGGTGGATCTGGAAGGCAACACCCAGCAGATGTACTGCATCGATATTCGGACCTCCACCTATACGGGTCTCGGGTATGAGAATGGGTCCTGGGAAGAATCCAACGTCCCCAATATTGGTTACGTAAACCGTGTCCTCAATTCCTTCTACCCCGACGTGCCGGGAGCCCCGCCGGAACCACCAACGGATGCGATCCGTGCAGCGGCCGTACAGGCTGCGGTCTGGTTCTTCAGCGACGGCTACGTGCTCCAGGACACTGACCCCATCAGGCAGTACACCGCGGCTATCGTTGCTGACGTGCTGACTGCAGGCCCGCTCACTGAGCCCCCGGCACCGGATGTTACCGTCGATCCGCCGCTGGCCTCCGGCCCTGTCGACGGAGTTACCGGGCCCTTCACTGTCGCCTCCGCAGATGCAGCCACACTGACGGTAGAGGTGCCGGAAGGCTACACGCTGTACACGGATGCTGCCGGCACCGTCCCGCTCGTTGGCACAACGGTCCCTTCGGGTACGCAGCTGTGGGTTCGAAATGACAACCAGACCACAGATCCTGTGGTCCTGACCGCCACTGCCGTAGTCCCCGTGCAGACAGGAAATGTCTATCTCTACGCGGGGAACAACCCCAGCGTCACGGAAGCTCAGAAGCTGATCCTCGCTGCCGACTCCCAAATCGCGTCCACTGCTCAGGCGACGGCAGAGTTCTTTGAAACCGGTACCCTCACCGTGAACAAGACGTTTGCGGGCGGTGCGGTGGGCCAGCAGGGGGCCATCCTCCTGAATGTTGACTGCGGACCCGGACTCGTCTTTGAGGCCACTATCGAGGCTGGCCGTACGGAGGACCAAGCGTCCACCTTCACCGGCATTCCTCTGGGGACTACCTGTGTCGTCACAGAACCGGAGACTGGAACAACGACTGCCGTAGATGTTGTGTCTTCGGCTCCACAGGAAGCCGTCATCGAGGCAAGTTCGGCCATTACGATTACCAATACGGTCGAGTACCGGCCGGGTGCACTCAACGTCACCAAGGCGATCGACGGGAATGCCGCAGGCCTGCAGTCGGAGATCGTTCTCGATGTTGTCTGCGGGACCGTCCTGGACACTACGGTTGTCATTCCTGCCGGGAGTGCAGCCGGACCGTACGGCCAAACCTTCGCGGACATTCCTGCGGGAACGGAGTGCAAGGTAACCGAAACGAGCACGGGTGCAACGTCGGAGGTCACTGTTGACGCGGGGGACCCCGTGACAGTAGTCATCGAGCCGGGCACCACGGTGAGCGCGTCCTTGGCTAACACTGTGCAGTACGCGAACGGTTCGCTGCAGGTTACGAAAATCGTGGCAGGCAACGGGGCGGGCCAGCAGTCCGCTTCAGTCCTGAACGTGGTTTGCGGCGACGAGCTCGAGGAAGTGGTGCGGATCCCCGCTGCCACCCTGCCGGGTGAGTATGTGCAGGTCTTCGACGGCATCCCTGCCGGTACCGAGTGCACTGTCACCGAGCCCACGAACGGTGAGAACGGGAACGTCACTGTAGAGACGATTTTGCCCTACAGCGTCGTGATCGTTTCGGGTGAAACCGCGGCGGCGACGGTGACCAACACCTACGCGGTGTTGGGTAAGGACGCCCTGGCCAAAACCGGGGCAAACATCGGTACCCAGGTCTATCTGGCCGGAGCAGGAGCGCTGCTGATCGGCACACTCCTGGTCGCCGGGGCGGCACGACGCAGGAAAGCGTAGTGCAGTCGCCGACACTGTGAACTCAGCCGTCGGCGCCCGGCCAACGGACAGGCTGCCCACTCTGTGAAGGTGAGCAGGTAACGTGCCCGGTCCGTAAAGCCCTACTGTGGGCAGCTTCCCGATGGGAGCTGCCCACAGTAGCGTGCTCACCCGGAAAGCACAGAGAGGTGGGGACACAGAGGAAATCAGCAAACGAAGTAGCGCCGATAGACGCTGAAGATATGCCCGGTTGAGGTGCCTGCCAGAACGTACAGGCGACCCCGATCGCAGGGGGGGGGGCAGCCTAATTCGCCGGCCGCCTCCGGCCTTCGCCGGCCGATTTGCGCCGGCCCCCAACCCCGTGTAGAGTCTTCTAAGTCGCCGCGGCCGGGAGTTGCAAAACATCCTGAGCATGGCGGCCAAACCCCACCAAAAACATTCTGGTGATCCTG
>NZ_JBZCNK010000002.1:0-712943 GCF_058269275.1 Arthrobacter sp. TJ-178
TCTCCGCTGCTGTGTTGTGGGATGTTGCCGGATCCGGGAGTCTCGCTTGCAGACCATGTCCGCTGGGCGCTCTCCGGGGCAACTCACTCAACTTTACACAGCCTTACCGGTCCGTGCAACCCGGAAGCATGTGATCTGCTGCACGCTGTACACCCGTTAACTCCGGGGTATGCAGAAGGCCGGCTTTCGATCTCCTGTCACCCCGGATATCCAGGATGACGGGAGCCGAAAACCGGCCTTCCACTGTGATCAATGCACGATCAGAACACGCTGATCAATGCGATGAACTCAGGAAGCACTGACTTCCACCGTGGCCAGAGTGCGCTTGCCGCGGCGCAGCAGCAGATACTTGCCGTGCAGCAGATCATCACTTCCAATGACTGCCTCTGCATCAGTGATTTTGCGGTTGTTGACGTATGCCCCGCCTTCGGAGACCGTCCGCCGCGCGGCGGAGTTGCTGCCGGACAGTCCGGAGGCAACCAGCAGGTCAATGATTCCCAGTCCGCTGCTGTTCACAACCACCCGCGGGAGTTCCGCAGTGGCTGCACTCAGTGTGGCTTCGTCAAGGTCGCTGATTTCACCCTGTCCGAACAGTGCGGCGGAGGCGGCAATAACCTTCTCGGTTGCTTCCACCCCATGGATCAGGGACGTCACGTCGTAGGCCAGCCGGCGCTGCGCTGCCCGCTTGTGCGGTTCTTCGGCAACGGAGACGGCAAGCTCTTCGATTTCTGCCTTGGTCAGGAAGGTGAAGACCTTGAGCCGGTCAACGACGTCGGCATCCGACGTGTTCAGCCAGAACTGGTACATCGCGTACGGGCTGGTCATGGCGCTGTCCAGCCAGATGGCGTTGCCCTCGCTCTTGCCGAACTTGGTGCCGTCCGAGTTGGTGATCAGCGGGGTGCCCAGAGCATGGACGCTCTTGCCCTCCACCTTGCGCACCAGCTCGGTGCCCGAGGTGAGGTTGCCCCACTGGTCCGATCCACCGGTTTCCAGCACGCAGTTGTAGTCGCGGAAGAGCTGGAGGTAATCCATGCCCTGCAGCACCTGGTAACTGAACTCGGCGTAGGAAATGCCTTCGTCGGAGTTGAGGCGCGAGGAGACAATCTCCTTCTTGATCATGGTGCCCACCCGGAAGTGCTTGCCGATGTCCCGCAGGAAGTCGATGGCACTCATGG
The DNA here is from genome assembly GCF_058269275.1 of Arthrobacter sp. TJ-178. Lineage (NCBI taxonomy): Bacteria > Bacillati > Actinomycetota > Actinomycetes > Micrococcales > Micrococcaceae > Arthrobacter > Arthrobacter sp. TJ-178. The sequence continues at coordinate 1,176 of NZ_JBZCNK010000002.1, forward strand.
GCGCGGTCCAGTCAAGGTTGTTGACCATCTGCGCGGCGTTCTGCCCCTCGAAGCTGAGGAAGCGCTGCACCTGTCCCTGCAGGTAGCCGACCCATTCGGAGACGGTTTCCTTGGTGTTCATGGTGCGTTCGGCCGTCGGGCGCGGGTCACCGACCAGGCCGGTGGATCCTCCCACGAGGGCCAGCGGACGGTGGCCGGCCAGCTGCAGGCGGCGCATCGTCAGCAGCTGCACCAAGTTGCCCAGGTGCAGGCTCGGCGCTGTGGGATCGAAGCCGCAATAATAGGTAATCGAATCCCCGGCGAGCAGTTTCTCCAGTTCGGCTTCATCGGTGGAGACCTGGACCAGGCCGCGCCACTTCAGTTCCTGCCAAACGTTGGGAAAGGTCGGATCATTCTTCTGGGCGCTCAGGCCCGCTGGGGTTTCGATAGTCACGTCTTCCAAAATATCAGTCTTCTTCTTCGACAATGCCCGCGGGAACCGGGCCGGCGGCAATAAGACGCAGGCGCTGCGTAGGACGGGTCATCGCAACATACAGGTCCCCCACCTTGCCGGCGGCAGCGGTCAGCAGTTCTTCCGGCTCCAGGATGACGACGCCGTCGAACTCCAGTCCCTTGGCCTCGCGCGGCGAGGTGACCACGATGTCCTGTTCCAGTCCGCCGGCTCCGGTGCCCAGGCGCTTGCCGTACACCGCTCCGATTTGCCGGCGCACGGCATCGAGGTGGTGTTCCTCGGCGATGACCGCCAGCAGGCCGCCTTCCAGGGCCGCCAGATCCTCCGGCAGCGTCTCCATCAAACGGGCAACGAGACCACCCTCGGGCACCCGGTCAACGAACGGCGCCCAGCGTCCCTCGCGGACCGCCTTCGGCGCGGAAACCACCAGTCCGGCGGCGTTGGCCATGCGGACCGCAGCTTCGGCGATCTGCGCCGGAGTGCGGTAATTCACGGTCAGCTCTTCCAGCGTCCAGCGCTCCCCCACGAACGGCGTCAGCGCCTGCTGCCAGGAGGTGGCGCCGGCGGCGGAGCTGGTCTGGGCAATATCGCCCACCACGGTGAAGGACTTCAGCGGGCAACGGCGCATCAGCAGGCGCCACTGCATGGCGGAAAGTTCCTGCGCTTCATCCACCACAATGTGCCCGAAGGCCCAGGTGCGGTCGACGGCGGCGCGGTCGGCGGCGGTCAGGCGCGCTTCCCCTACGGTGTTGTGGTCCGCCAGGTCCTCGGCGGACAGGATCCCGTGGGCACCGGAATCTTCCAGGAAGCCTTCGGTGTTTTCGATGGCGCGCTCGGCGTTGGCCAGGTCCCGCTTGCGCTGTTCTTCGCGCAGGGCATGGTCGCGGCCGGCGGAGGCATCCAGCTCACCTAGCAGTTCGGCTGCCTCATCCAGCAGCGGAACATCGGCTTCCGTCCACGGCGCATCCGGGCTGCGGCGCAGCAGGCGGATTTCCTCGTCGCTCAGGTCCGGAGCTGCCCCTTCAAGGTGTCCGGGCTTGCTGAAGAGTTCGGAGAGCAGTTTCTCCGGTGTCATCGGCATCCAGCACAGGTTCAGGGCCACGCGCACGTCGCGTGAGGCACGCACATCCTCGGCCAGATACGCGCGGTCGGTGCTGTTGCCGGCACCTGCGGACTCTTCGAGCTGTTCAGTGAGCTGTTCGGTAAGTTCGCGCAGGAGGATCTTCACGAAGGTAACGCGGGCCTCGTTGTGCGGCTTGCCAGTGGCGCGCGCCTTGTCGCGGGCACGCTGGACCATCTTCGGCGTCAGCGTGAGGATGGTTCCCTCCACGTTCAGCTTCCGCGGTTCCGGCAGCATGCGCTGGCGGTTGGCAACAGCGCGCGCGACGACGTCGGCCATGGAAATCCGGCCCTTGATCTCGGCAACGTGCGCGTTCTCTTCCGGAACGGCGGTGATGCCCGGCATGAGCTGTCCCAGGCTGGACATGACGACGCCGGTCTCACCCAGGGACGGGAGGACGCGTTCGATGTAGCGGATGAACGCATTGGAAGGACCCACAAGCAGCACGCCGGCGGACTTGAGCCGTTCGCGGTGCGTGTACAGCAGGTACGCCGCACGGTGGAGTGCGACGGCGGTCTTTCCGGTTCCCGGTCCGCCCTGGACGACGAGGGTGCCCGCCAGCGGTGCACGGATGATGCGGTCCTGCTCGGCCTGGATGGTGCCGACGATGTCCGACATCTGTCCGGTGCGCTTGGAGTTCAGGGCGGCCAGCAGTGCACCTTCGCCCTGCAGCGCTTCCTCTTCCTCGAGCATGCTGTAGTCCAGCACGTCGTCTTCGATGGCCTGGACGCTGCGGCCCTTGAGGATCAGGTGGCGGCGGCGTCGAACGCCCTGGCGTTCAAAGGCGGTTGCCTGGTAGAAGGTGCCTGCTTCCGGCGCCCGCCAGTCCACCATCAGCCGCTGCAGATCAGCGGTGGAGAGGCCGATCCGGCCGATGTAACGCTCCTCGCCGTCGTCGAGGTCCAGCCGGCCGAAAACCAGGCGGTCGTCAACGGCGTTCAGCTGTGCCAGGCGATCCTCATACATCGTGGCAAAGGCATCGCGCTCGGAGCGGTTCTGATGTGAACCGGCCGAGGTGCTGCGCCGCACCTGGGCCAGCTGCTCGCGCTTTTCTTCACGGAGTTCATCGAGTCGTGAGTACAAACCGGCGACGTAGTGTCGCTCATGTTCCAGCTCATGGTGGGCAGAAGACGTTTCAGGCATGTTCGCGTTCCCTCTCGCAAAGGCAGACCCACAAGTTTAGCGTGCATTTGGACTTTTTCCATGCACTGAGCTATTTAAGTGACGCCGGCCCTTGCCGGATGGGTCTTAGTGCGTCTCACTCCGGAGACGCGGTGATGCTCCGCCGTGCGGAAGAGCGGAAAATGGGGTTAGTAAGCGACCAGGGCGTGCACTGGGTAACCTGCCAGCGCGTCGCGTCCGCCGAGGTCCTTCAGTTCCAGGACGACGCCGAATCCGGCCACTACGGCGCCGGCCTTCTCGATGAGCCGGGCCGTTGCACCGAGGGTCCCGCCGGTGGCGAGCACATCGTCCAGGATGAGGACGCGCGAACCGGCCGGAATGTCATCCTGATGAACTTCCAGCGTGTTCTCGCTGTATTCCATGGAGAAGCTCTCGGAAAACACGCGGCGCGGCAGCTTGCCGGGCTTGCGGATGGTGAGGACGCCCTTGTCAGCTGCATAGGCCGCTGCTGCGGCGAGGAGGAACCCGCGGGCTTCAACCCCGGCCACGTAGTCGAAGCGTCCCTCATACTCGGCCAGCAGAGCATCGACAACGCCGCGGAACGCGGGACCGTCGGCAAAAACAGGCGTCAGGTCGCGGAAGACGACTCCCGGCTTGGGGTAATCCGGCACAATTGCGCCCAGTCGTTCAATGGTTTCGGCAATGGGCTCAATGTTCTGTGCGGCGTCCGCGGGCGTTTCTTTCACGCATCCACCTTACCCGCTCAGCTGCGGCGCCTCGTGGCTGACGGGGGCAGCTGTGGCACTTCTCTCGACGGCCCGCGGCTCCGAAGGGTGGCGGAATAAAGCCTCCGGGAAGGCAGTTGCCACGTTTCAGCGGGTCCTTCGGAGAGGACCCGGAATCAACAGCAAGGATTGAAACACATGGTTAACCTGCACGAAGTGCTGAAGAACAAGATCGGATTCGGGACGGCTCCGCTGGGAAACATGTTCCGAGACATTCCCCAGGACGAGGCACTGGCCACCGTCGAGGCCGCCTGGAATGAAGGCATCCGTTACTTCGATACCGCTCCGTTCTACGGAGCCGGTTTGGCTGAATCACGCTTGGGCGAGGTGCTCTCCCAGCACCCCCGCGACGAGTTTGCCCTGAGCACCAAGGTGGGGCGGCTCATCCTGGACGAAGAGGAAGAGAAGAGCGACGGCCTCTTCAACCACGGACGGGCGAATAAGATCGCCACGGATTACACGGCCGATGCCACGCTGCGGTCCATCGAGGAAAGCCTGACGCGGCTAAAGACCGACCGCTTGGACTTTGTCTTCATCCACGACACATCCCGGGACTTCCTGGGCGACGAATGGGTGGCCAAGTTCAATGAGGCCCGAACCGGCGCGTTCCGCGTTCTGGCCCGGCTGCAGGACGAAGGCGTGATCCAGGGCTGGGGCCTCGGGGTCAACACCACCGAGCCCATCGAGCTGGCCATGGACATGGATGTGGCGGCTCCGACCATGAGCCTCTCCGCCACCCAGTACACCCTGCTGCAGCACGAGCGTGCCCTGCAGCGCATGATGCCCGCTGCACAGGAAAAGGGTGTGGGAATCGTCGTCGGCGGCCCATTCAATTCCGGTGCCCTGCTGGGCGGGGACTACTTCGATTACGCGGAGATTCCTCCGGCGGTCAAGGAGCGGATCGCGCGGCTGACGGCAATCGCCCAGCGGCACGACGTGAGCCTGAAGGCAGCTGCGCTGCAGTTCTCCACGGCCCACCCCGCGGTGGCTGCGGTCATCCCCGGTTCCAGCCGGCCCGAGCGCGTCGCTGAGGATGTCGCGGCCATGAAGGCACAGATTCCCGGCGCCTTCTGGGACGAGTTGCTGGAGAACAAGCTGATCTCTGCGCAGGCGCCCCTGCCGAGCGCCGCATAGAAAGATCCTGCTGCCGGCAGGATCCAGGTTGGGGCGGCGTCCGGGAGGTTCTTCCCGGACGCCGCCTTTGCGTTTTCCAGCTGCCGGGCCCGACTATTAGGGCCTTTTCCGGCTACCGGGCAGTCGCACCAGCGGCAGTCGGGCGCTTGCGGGCGGCTGCCGGACGGTATTTCGAGACTGTGGGATCGTCGGTCAGCCAGAAACGCCACGGGTATTCGTCGCTGCCGCCGGCTCCGCTGACCCCCACTCGGGGGCCGGAGGAAACCAGTGCGTCTGCCACCGGCTGATCGGGCAGTTCGAGGCGCAGCGGAGCGGCAAAGACGTCGGCTCCGTCGAGATCCCGGTTGATGCCGAGGGCCTGGGCCAGCCGGGCCGGCCCGCGGGCCAGATCCAGGTCGGTGCGCGGATTGTTGCGTCGGGCCCGTGCGGTTTCGATTCCCTCAACGATCTCCCCGCTCCGCAGCAGCAGCCCGGTGGCAAACCCTTCCTCGCCACACACCACGTTGGCGCAGTAATGCATTCCGTACGTGAAGTAGACGTAAAGATGGCCGGCGGGACCGAACATGGTGTTGTTCCGTGCCGTGCGTCCGCGGAAAGCGTGGGACCCGGGGTCAACATCACCCATGTAAGCCTCCACCTCGGTGACGCGGACGCTCACCGGACCCCCGCCGTCGTCGTGCGTGAGGACCGATCCCAACAGGAGGCGGGCGGCGCTGGTGGCCGGCACCGCAAGCCTCGACCTTGCGCTTGTGTCTTCCATACTTTGACCGTAGCAAGTGCAGGGCGGCTCAGCAGAATCAGCGCCGCAGTGCCGGACCCAGTGCTTCCCTGCGGCCTGCTTAGACCATGGACCGGTAAAACTGTTCCAATGCCGCCAAGCGGTGCGAATTGGGGTGGGGCATGCTGCCGTCCAGCTGATCGCGAACCGCGTCCAGCGTCACATGCCAGGCCGCCAGCAGCGCCGCCGTCTGGTCCGGGCTTACGGTTACGGGCTGGCGGAGCGTGAGCCTTGTTTCATCGCCGTCGTCGGCCATTTCCATCTGCGCCTCAGCGCCTAAACCCAGCCTCCGGGCGGCGGCGTTGGCGGCGGCTTCCACATCCTCGGACGGCGCACGGTACCAGCGCTCAAATACCAGTTCCGTATCGGGTCCCGAGCCCGAGACCAGACCCATCGTGGGTGAGATGTTGAAGTCCTCGGCGTAGGCATCGCGCAGTGTCAGCCATTGCTCCCTGCTGTCCGGCTGGGGTTCTCTACCTGCTGCGACGTGGGCGAATGCGTACAGGATGCCCTGCCAGCCCGCGCTGCCCTCAGCCAGGAAATCGGGTGTGTCGGTCCGGGAGCGAAACAGCAGCAACGCTCCCCCGCTGCTCTCCAGCACCTGCCATTCCAGCACGGAGTCTGAGCCCAGCTGGTCTTCCCACGTGATCTGCAGGCTCGAGCGGGGTTCCAGCTGGAGCACCGTTCCGGAACTGGACCCGCCGTCCATGTCCAGCGTGTATTCCTTGCCCAATTGCCATTCGGGGCTTATCTGCCCAAGCCAAAGGGAGATCTTCCCGGGGTTGGTCAGGATGTCCCAGATGTGTGCGGCGGGATAGTCGAACTGGCGGTCAAAGGCCAAAGCAAATCCGTCTGAAAGCTTCTCGATGCGGCCTTCGGGAACGGGCGCGGAGCTGAACTGTCCTGGCATCACAAGGTCCTCCTGTCCGGAATCCACCGGGGTGGGCTTTTCCAGCCTAGCTTCCAGCCCGAGGTACCGTAAGGCTCGCGGGACAGGCCCGGGGACCGGTCACAATACTCGCTTTTTTCCACGTACTACGCGGTGATCTGGCCGGGCTAAGGGGGCCTGAAATGTCGGTGGCGGCTGACAGCCTTCAGTCATGGATACGACGACGGCGTACGGCAAGCGAGTAGACCCTCCTCCCGATCCTTGGTGGTTTCCTGATTCGAGCTGGCCCGCCGGCCGGAACGATGACGGGTGTTCCGACGGAGGGCTTGCAGCCCGGGCGGAGGGTTCGGCGGGGCTGGACGATGCAGCGTGTGAAACCGGTACAGATGAAGGATCGATGTTCTCCGCGGATCAGATTCGGGGCAGCGATTGCATTCCTCGGTCGGCTTCAGGTTTTCCCGACGGTCTCAGCGGCTGCTTGCGGCTAAGCCCGGCCGGTTCCCTGAATCAGGAGCGAACAGGTTCGGCCCTGCAGGGCCTGCGGCTGCTGGAGGGTTGGGCAGCAGCCGCCAGGGTGCGTCTGATCTATCGGCAGCATTTGCTGATGATTGAGGAACTCCAATCTTTCAACGCTGAGCACGCCGCGGAGGATGCCGCCAACGGCAGAGCTGCCGTTACGCGAGCAGTGGACGCCGGTCTGGCCTTCAGTCTCATCGCGACTGAAGTAGCAACGATGCTTGGCATCCCGGAGGGGACAGCCAAGGCTCTGGTTGATGAAGCCTGCGAACTTTGTGAACGATGCCCCAGCACCTTGGACGCGCTGGAACGTGCGGCAGTTACTCCGGCCCAGGCCCTGACGATCCTTGACCAGACGCGTTCGCTTGTCGCAGAGGAACTTCCTCCCCATGCGGTTCCGGCCCAGGAGGCACAGGTTTTTCCTCCCGGTGCAGCCCTTGCCATGGAACAAGAGCTATTGAAGCTGGCCCCGGGACTGACGAACGCGCAGTTGGTCCGGAAGGCCCGCCGCCTTCGGGAAAGGAGCTATCCGGAAACCATTCCCGTACGCCACCGGAAAGCATTTGAGCAGCGGAGGGTCTGGTTCCAGCCTCAGCCCGACGGCATGGGACACCTCACGGCGTACCTGCCCGCGGACAAAGGACAGGGCATCTTCGGCGCACTCACCGGCGCAGCGCGCGGAGAACAGCTTCTGGGCGACCCGCGCGGCTTGGACCAACTTCGCGCTGACATCCTGGCCAGCCTGCTCCTGCACACGCCCGAACCGTGGATCGGCGAACCGGATGCCTACAGCGGCCGGGATGACGCCGAGGCCGGGTCTGGTGCTGGTGCTGGTGCTGCCGGAGGTGCGGCTATCGAGAGAGATGAACACGAGACCGGCCCCGGAGGCAGTCGCGACACTCCTCAGCTTCCTTCCGGAACCGTCGCGGAGATCATGGTGCTCATCAACGCAGACACGCTCTTCGGCGCCGATAATGCCCCTGCAGAACTCGCCGGCTACGGACCTATCAGCGCAGAGGCCGCCCGCAGGCTCTCCCGAACCGCCTGCCGGTGGACCGGACTGGTCCAAGATGCCCGCACAGGCGAAGTTCTGGGAGTGGGACGGCGGCGAAAGGTGCCGGCCGGCCTGCGACGCTGGCTGCAGGCGCGGGATCAAACGTGCCGGTTCCCGGGCTGCAGTACCGGCACGGCCAGGACCGAAGCGGACCACACCATTCCGTGGGCACAGGGCGGTCCAACCGAGCACTGGAATCTGGCGAACCTCTGCAAGAAGCACCATCGGCTGAAAACCCTGGGCCATTGGAAAGCCCGACAGGTATCACCGGGCGTGCTGGAGTGGATCTCACCTTTGGGACGGCATTATCAAACCCAGCCGGAGCTTACCCTCGGCCAGCTCCGATCCCCTCTGGACGCAACGCATACTAACGCAGGGTCTGAGTCGGGCTCGGAGTACGTCGAACCGCCGCCGTTTTGATCTCCTCCGGTGTTCCTGAACGGGAGAACTGAACGTGGCCGGTGCACCTGAACAGGAGAACTGAACGTGACCGGTGCACCTGAAGGTGAACGGCTAGCACCCGGTTGACCGTTGGCTGGCTCCGCGGCCGCTACTTGGCCGGGATACCTGACGGCCAGGGCAGGAGGCTGGGAAGGTCGACAGCATCGGCATCTGCTTCAGCCCGCAGGCTCCCCAGATTGGGGGTTCGGCCGGCGAGCCAAGCGGCGATGTCTGTCGCCGTGCCGTTCACCGAGACAGTGCTTCCGTGCACCGACCCAGTGCTTCCGTCCCCCGCGGAGCCCGAAGCCAGCGGAACGGCTGCGAGGACGCGAGGGGCCATTCCAATCGGCTGGATCCTCAGCCGTACTCCGGAAGGAACGCGGGCGGAAAGGAAACCAAAGAGATGTTCGCAGAACTGCGGGGACCAGGCGTCGGCTTCGCCTCCGGTTCCCAAATCGGTGCCATGGATAACGAGTTCACGCCACAATGCCAGTCCGCCGTCCCGCACCACTCCGCCGCGGTACGAGATCGGAATGCGCCAGTCGGACTCCTGCAAGTTGCGGAAGGCAGACAACGCGCCGTTCAAACTTGCATCCAGCTGTTGTCGGTGCAGCTCGGCTGAACGCACGGCTCCTTCTTCGATCGCCCGGTTGCGGCCGTCCGACCCGCCGTCGTAAAGGTCAATGGTCTCGCCGTCCGCAGCGTATCTGAGCTGTCGTTCCATGGCATCAGCGACTCCGGCCACGTGCGCCAGAACATGTCCTCGTGACCATCCTGGAAGACGCGACGCATCCTGGACATCGGCATCCTGCAGAGAACCCGCGTGCTCCATGAAGACTGCTGCAGCAGACTCCAGATAAGACATCAACTGGGAGGAAGACGGCCGGGGCGAGGGCTTGGGAACGGAGGGCCGGGAGGAACGGGAGGAACCCGTGGCATCGGAGGGACCAGTCATTGACACACCATAGAGCGCCGGAACCGGTTTGCCACCACTCGGAGCGGCTTTGGGGTCACCCGGGATTAAGGGCACCCGGAATCTTGTGCACCCGAAACCCCGGCACGTGTCAGATGCTTCAACCGGGTCATGCCGGTACCAGCTCCTAACGTGTTGAGAAGTGGTTAAGAGCGGGATCCGAACTGGTTGAGAACTGGTTGAGAACTGGTTAGAAGCGGGATCCGAACTGGTTGAGAACTGGTTGAGAACTGGTTAGAAGCGGGATCCGAACTGGTTGAGAACTGGTTTTAGAGCTGGTTTAGAGCTGGTAACGGTGGCGGATGTGCCGTCGGCCGGGGTCGGCCTGCCAGAACTCAATCTCGACGGGCTGCAGTGCGTACAACTGCCACTCGGGGTTGGCCGAGCCGTCACCGGCAGGACGTTCGTCCCAGTCCCGTGCCGATGCTTCGTCAGACAGCTGGACCACGCTGCCGCTGACCCGAATTTGCCGCCCCAGCTCGGACCAGTAAAAGTTCATCGCGGCACGGGGATTGGCTGAGAGTTCCCGGCCCTTCCGCGAGGTGCGGGAAGTCGCAAAGTGCCAGCCGTCGTCGTCGAGGTTTTTCAGAATGAGCATCCGTGAAGACAGGTTCCCGCCTGCGTCTGCCGTCGCCAGCGAAAAGGCATGGGGCTGGCGGACGCCGGCGGCGAGGGCTTCGTCGAGCCAGGAACGGAACAGATCAGCAGGATCAGCCGGCGCCCGGGCAGGATCGAATCCCGGAAGATCTTCAGGGAAGTCGGGCAACGCGCGCAGCATCAATCGGAAGGAGTCGCTCATGGCCTAAGGGTAGCCGCCGGATATGCGGCACGCCCACGGCGCTCGAAGCCACACGGAAAGCGTTCCGAGAGAAGCCGAAAAGACCCCGGAAAGCGATCAGCTCTCCGGGGTCCTTCCGAGGTGCGTATATTCACGCAGCGGATTTGATCAAGCAGCGTAGCTGCGAACCGTCTCCAACTCAGACTTCAGGGCCCCGAGCTGCGCTTCCACGGCAGACCGGGCCGTTCCGCCCTGGCCGCTGCGGCTGTCCAGGGATCCTTCGGTGCTCAGTACGGAGCGGACCTCTGGTGTCAGGTGCGAAGAAATACCTGCATACTCCTCGTCGGTCAGGTCCCAAAGCTCGACGCCGCGGCTTTCCGCCAGCTTCACGGCTGCACCGGAGAGTTCGTGCGCTTCGCGGAAAGGCACGCCCTGGCGGACCAGCCACTCCGCAATGTCAGTAGCGAGAGCAAACCCCTGGGGTGCCAGAGCCTGCATCCGCTCGGTGTTGAACGTGAGCGTAGCGATCATGCCCGAAACCGCGGGCAGCAGCACTTCAAGGGTGTCGGCAGCGTCGAACACCGGCTCCTTGTCCTCCTGCAGGTCGCGGTTGTAGGCCAGCGGAAGACCCTTGAGCGTGGCCAGAAGCCCGGTGAGATCACCAATCAGGCGGCCGGCCTTGCCGCGGGCCAGCTCCGCCACGTCAGGGTTCTTCTTCTGCGGCATGATGGACGAGCCCGTGGAGAAGGCATCATCGAGGGTCACAAAGGAGAACTCCTTGGTGGCCCAAACAATGATTTCCTCGCTGATGCGGGACAGGTCCACACCGATCATGGCGGCCACCCAGGAGAACTCCGCATAGACATCGCGCGAGGCGGTTCCGTCAATGGAGTTCCAGACGGCTGAGGTGAATCCGAGCTCGGTGGCCACCGCGTTGGGATCCAGTCCCAGCGACGAGCCGGCCAAAGCACCGGAGCCGTACGGGGACACCGCTGCACGCTTGTCCCAATCAACCAGACGCTGCACATCGCGCAGCAGTGCCCAGGCATGGGCCAGCAAGTGGTGGCTGAGCAGCACCGGCTGGGCGTGCTGGAGGTGGGTGCGTCCGGGCATGGCCACGCCCAGGTGCTTTTCCGCCTGTTCAACGAGAGCGTCGACGGTGGCCAGTACCCCGGCCGCGATGATGCGGGCATGGTCGCGCAGGTACATCCGGCCCAGGGTGGCGATCTGGTCATTGCGGGACCGACCCGCGCGCAGCTTTCCGCCCAGAGCCGGTCCGGCGCGCTCAATGAGTCCGCGTTCCAGGGAACCGTGGACGTCCTCATCGGAGTCCGCAGGCGTGTAGGCACCCGAGCGGACATCGGCGTCGAGCTCGTCCAGGGCGGCGAGCATGCCCGCCAACTCCTCGTCGTCGAGCAGGCCGGCCGTGTGCAGCACGCGGGCGTGCGCCCGGGAGCCGGCAATGTCATAGCCGGCAAGCCGCCAGTCGAAGTGGGTGGACTTGCTCAGCGCCGCGAGGGCGTCAGCGGGACCGCCTGCAAATCGGCCGCCCCACAACGCGCCCTGGACGGTGGAACCTGCTGCTGCGGGTCCGGCCGGTTCGACCGGCGGCTTGCCGTGATTCATTTCTTACTTACCTTCTGCCAAACGCTGGTCGCGGCCGGAGGCCACCTTGGAGGACATGCCGAACAGCTCGATGAAGCCACGGGCCATGGACTGGTCGAAGCTGTCACCGGTGTCGTAGGTGGCCAGGTTGAAGTCGTACAGCGAGGAATCCGAACGGCGCCCGGTCACTACTGCGCGGCCGCCCTGCATATTCATGCGGACGTCGCCGGACACGTACTTCTGGGTGTCTTCCACGAAGGCGTCCAGGGACTTCTTCAGCGGAGAGAACCACTGGCCGTCGTAGACCAGCTCGGTCCAGCGCTGGCCCACGGTCTTCTTGAAACGGGCCTGCTCGCGCTCAACGGTGACGTTTTCGAGTTCACGGTGGGCGGTCATCAGGGCCATGGCGCCGGGGGCTTCGTAGATTTCGCGGCTCTTGATGCCTACGAGGCGGTCTTCCACGATGTCGATGCGGCCGATGCCCTGGGCTCCGGCGCGGCGGTTCATTTCCTCAATGGCCTGCAGCGGAGTGACGGGCTTGCCGTCGATCGCGACCGGTACCCCCTCCTTGAAGCTGATGACCACTTCGTCAGCGGGAAGGCCGGCTGCGGGATCGGAGGTGTACTCGTACACGTCCGGGGTGGGACCGTTCCAGATGTCTTCCAGGAAGCCGGTCTCCACGGCGCGTCCCCAGACGTTGGCGTCGATGGAGAACGGGTTCTTCTTGGTCGTGACGATCGGAAGGTTCTTCTGCTCGGCGAAGGCAATGGCCTTGTCACGGGTCAGGGCCAGGTCGCGGACGGGTGCGATGCACTTCAGGTCCGGGCCCAGGGTCTGGATGCCGACCTCGAAGCGGACCTGGTCGTTGCCCTTGCCGGTGCAGCCGTGGGACACGGTGGTGGCACCGAACTGGCGTGCCGCTGCAACGAGGTGCTTGACGATCACCGGACGGGAAAGGGCGGAAACCAGAGGATAGGAATCCATGTAGAGGGCGTTGGCCTTCAGGGCCGGCATGCAGTACTCGGAGGCGAATTCGTCCCGGGCATCGGCAACATAGGCTTCGACGGCGCCGCACGCCAGGGCGCGCTGGCGGATGGTTTCCAGGGACTCGCCGCCCTGTCCAACGTCCACCGCCACGGCGATGACTTCGGCACCGGTTGCTTCGGCGATCCAGCCGATGGCTACCGAAGTATCAAGGCCACCGGAGTAGGCCAGAACAATGCGTTCGCTCACGAAATATGCTCCTCTTGCGTAGTGCGCAGCCGCTGCGGGCTGCTGTGTTGATGAAGGTAGATGGAAAGTTACGGGGCCGGAACCGGGAAAGAATCCGGCATCACAGGATGCGGCTGTCCGGAGCCTGGCCGTTGGCGGTGGCTTCGTCCGCAATGCGCAGGAAGCGTGCTGCCACGTCGGCGCCGCCGTTGGGTTCGCGGGTCACCATCACCACGGTGTCATCACCGGCAATGGTGCCCAGAATAGACGGAATCACCGAGTGGTCGATGGCGAGAGCCAGAAAGTTTGCCGCACCGGGAGGGGTCCGCAGCACCACAATGTTGCCGGAGGCCTCCGCTGTGACCAGCAGTTCACCGCAGAGCCGGGCCAGGCGGGCGTCCAGGACCTCAGGCGAGACGCCGGACTGCGGCGCCCGCTGCCCGCCCTCTGAAGGCACCGCGTAAACCAGCACGCCGTCCTTGCCGCGCATGCGCACCGCGCCCAGTTCCACCAGGTCCCGTGACAGGGTGGCCTGGGTGACCTGGACGCCGTCGTCCGCGAGCAGGGCAGCGAGCTCGGCCTGGGAACGCACCGACAGTCCGGTCAGCAGGGCGCGGATACGGGCCTGCCGTGCCGTCTTGGTGGCGGGCATGCTCATGATGCTGCCTCCTCCGCGAATTTGCCCTCGGGAACACCGGTCAGCCCGGAACGGGCCATCAGCCAGAGCATGAGGGCTTTCTGTGCATGCAGACGGTTCTCCGCTTCGTCCCAGACCACGGACTGCGGCCCGTCGAGGACGTCGGCGGAGATCTCGTACCCGCGGTAGGCGGGCAGGCAGTGGAGAACGACGGCGTCGTCCGCGGCCTGCTCCATGGCGGCAGCGTCCACTGCGTAGCTGCGGAAAAGTTCGGAGCGGGCCGCCTTCTCATCTTCCTGGCCCATGGAGACCCACGTGTCGGTGGCGACGACGTCGGCTCCGGCCAAAGCTTCAGCGGCGTCGGTGGTGATCATTACCGAGCCGCCGGTTTCCTCCGCGCGGGCGGCGGCGGCGTCGACCACCAGCGGATCCGGAAGGTAGCCGATGGGGCCGGCAACCCGGACGTGCATTCCCGCCGTGACGCCGGCCAGGAGGTAGGAATTGGCCATGTTGTTGGCGCAGTCGCCCAGGTAGGTCAGGGTGAGCCCGGCGAGCGTTCCCTTGTGCTCGCGGATGGTCATCAGGTCCGCGAGGAGCTGGCAGGGATGGTAATCATCAGACAGGGCGTTGATCACGGGAACCCGGGAAACGGCTGCCATTTCCTCCAGCCCGGCCTGCGCGTAGGTGCGCCACACAATGGTGGACACCATGCGCTCCAGGACCTTCGTGGTGTCCGTAACGCTTTCCTTGTGCCCCAGCTGGGACTCGCCCGCGCCGATGATCAGCGGAACACCGCCCAGGTCGGCCACGCCGGCGGCGAAGGACACGCGGGTGCGGGTTGAGGTCTTGTCGAAAATGACGGCCACGGTCTTGCGGCCCGTGGAGTCACCGGCGAAGGGCTGGTACTTGTACGGATCTTTCTTCAGCACGTCGGCAAGATCCAGCACCTCGGCCTGCTCGGCCTGGGTGAGGTCGGTGTCGACCAGAAAATGGCGAGTCATGATTTTCCTTCTGTTTTTCCGGTGGTCCGTGCGGCTGCGGACGCCAGGATTCCCGGCAGCGCGGTCACGAATGAATCAACCTGTTCACGGGTCAGGATCAGTGGCGGGGCCAGGCGCAGGGTGTGCGGTCCGGTGGAGTTGATGATGAATCCGGCGTCCAGGGCGGCAGCCACCGCGGCCGGTGCCGTATCCCCGGCCAGGTCAAAGCCGATCAGCAGGCCATCCCCGCGGACCTGGACAACGCCGGGAACTGCGGCCAGTGCCCCGCGGAAGTACTCGCCCGTGTCCCGGACCTGGTCCAGCAGTCCGGTGGATTCGATGACGTGCAGCGTGGCCAGCGACGCTGCCGTGGCCACGGGGTTGCCGCCAAACGTGGTGCCGTGCTGCCCTGCGGCCAACAACGACGACGTCGTCTCCCCGAACGTGATCAGCGCGCCCACGGGGAATCCGCCGCCCAGGCCCTTGGCCAGGGTCATGGCGTCCGGCGTCACACCCTCGGAGGCGAACCATTTTCCGGTGCGGCCAATGCCGGTCTGGACCTCATCCACGATCAGCAGGGCGCCGGCGCCGGCGGTGATTTCCCGGGCAGCCTGCAGGTACCCCGGAGGCAGCGGGACCACACCGGCTTCGCCCTGGACGGGCTCCACGAAGACGGCGGCAACAGTGTCATCCACCGCTGCCCGGAGCGCCTCGACGTCGCCGAAGGGCACGTGCTCCACTCCCCCGGGCAACGGTTCGAACGGCGCCCGGTAGACCTTCTTGGCGGTCAGGGCCAGTGCGCCGAGGGTGCGGCCGTGGAAGGCGCCCTCCAGTGCGATGATCCGGGTGCGCCGGGGCTGCCCGCTGTCCCCGTTCGCTGCGTTACCGTCCCCCGCAGCATCCGCCGGCTGCGCTCCGGTGTTGCGCCGGGCCAGTTTGAACGCTGCTTCGTTGGCTTCCGTGCCCGAATTGGCGAAGAAAACCTTGGAACCTTCGGGGGCTCCGGAGAGCTGCAGCAGCTTTTCGGCCAGGGCAACCTGCGTCGGACTGGTGAAGAAGTTGGAGACGTGGCCGAGAGTGGCGAGCTGGCTGCTGATCACGGAGGTGAGGAACGGGTGGGCATGGCCAAGCGCGTTGACGGCAATGCCGCCCAGCAGGTCAAGATAGGCCTTGCCGTCAGCGTCCCACACGGTGCAGCCGCTGCCGCGGACCAGGACCCGCTGGGGTGTCCCGAAGACCCCCATCAGGGCGGAGCCGTAACGCCGCAGCCAGTCCTCGGACGAGCCGGTAAGCCCGGCCAGGGCAGCATCCCCGGCCGAGACCGGGGTGTTCAGCGTCCCGGTGGCATCCGGTGTGCCCGCTTCGTTCTGCAAGGGGGTCAAATTGCTCATGCCTGCTCCTCCGGAACAACCTGCGTGCCGATGCCGGCGGTGGTGAAGACTTCCAGCAGCATGGAATGGGCCATGCGGCCGTCCACCACGGCAGCCCGGTCCACGCCGCCGTCGACCGCTGTGAGGCAGGCCTGCATCTTGGGGATCATGCCCGATTCCAGGGAGGGCAGCATCTCCCGCAGCTCTCCCGCGGTCAGCGCGGAGATCAGGGACGTCTTGTCCGGCCAGTTGGAGTACAGACCCTCGACGTCGGTCAGGACCACCAGCCGGGACGCACCCAGGGCCACGGCCAGGGCAGCCGCGGCGGTGTCCGCGTTGACGTTCAGGACGTCGCTGGTGAGTTCACCGTCCGCGTTGACCTCCGGAGCCACGGTGGAAATCACGGGGATGCGGCCGGCGTCGAGCAGGTCAACGATGGCGGCGGGATTAACTCCGGTCACCTCGCCCACGAGGCCAAGGTCCACTTCTTCGCCGTCGACGACGGTTCCGATGCGTTCGGCCTGGAGCAGCCCGCCGTCTTCGCCGGAGAGCCCGACGGCGTAGGGGCCGTGGGCGTTAATCATGCCTACCAGCTGGCGGCCGACCTGGCCGGTGAGGACCATGCGGACGGCATCCATGGCCTCGGGGGTGGTGACCCGCAGGCCGCCCTTGAACTCGGACTTGATGCCGAGGCGTTCCAGCAGGGAATTGATCTGCGGACCGCCGCCGTGCACCACCACGGGATGCACTCCCACGTGGTGCAGGAAGACGATGTCCTCGGCAAAGGCGCGCCGCAGGTCATCGTTGACCATCGCGTTGCCGCCGTATTTGATCACCATGATGCTGCCGGCAAACCGCTGGATCCAGGGCAGCGCTTCAATGAGCGTGGCTGCCTTGTCCTGTGCGGCCAGCTGTTCCCGAACTTCTGCTGTTGTGCTCATGTCAGTCCCCGATTAGCTGCTGTAGGCCGAGTTTTCGTGGACGTAGTCCGTGGTCAGGTCATTGGTCCAGATGGTGGCGCTTTCCGTGCCGGCGTTCAGGTCTATTTCCACGGTGACCTTGCGTCCCGTCAGATCCACCAGATCGCGTGAATCGCCGATGCCGCCGTTTCGGCACACCTGCACTCCGTTGATGGTGACATTGATCCGGTCGGGTTCAAACGCCGCGTCGGTGGTGCCGACGGCGGAGAGGACCCGCCCCCAGTTCGGATCGTTGCCGAAGATTGCGGTCTTAAAGAGGTTGGAGCGGGTGACGGCGCGGGAGGCGGTTTCGGCGTCGGCCACGGTGGCGGCGTTGATTGTGGTCACGGCGATGTCGTGGCTGGCACCTTCGGCGTCCGTGATCAGCTGCTGGGCCAGGCAGTGGCATACATCGGTGAGGCCGGCGGCGAACTCGGAGGCATCCGGTTCGGTCCCGGAAGCACCGGAGGACATCAGCAGCACGGTGTCATTGGTGGACATGCAGCCGTCGGAGTCGGTGCGGTCAAACGTGATGGCGGTTGCCGTCCGCAGCGCCGCGTCCAGGTCGGCTGCGGGGAGCTTCGCGTCGGTGGTCAGCACCACGAGCATGGTCGCAAGCCCTGGAGCCAGCATGCCGGCGCCCTTGGCCATGCCGCCGATGGTGTAGCCGCTGCCGGAGAACACTGCCTGCTTGGAAACGGTGTCGGTGGTCATGATGGCTTCGGCGGCGGCAGCACCGCCGTCGGCCGCGAGTGCCTGCGCTGCGGCCTCGACACCGGGCAGGATCTTCTCCATGGGCAGCTGCTCGCCGATGAGTCCGGTGGAGCAGACCACCACGTCGGCGGCTGAGATGCCCAGAACCTCGGCCGTCTTCTCGGCCGTGGCGTGCGTGTTCTGGAAGCCCTGCGGTCCGGTGCAGGCGTTGGCGCCGCCAGAATTGAGGATGACGGCGTCGGCCCGGCCGTCGGAAACGACCTGCCGGGACCAGTGGATCGGCGCGGCGGCAACCCGGTTGCGGGTGAACACGGCGGCGGCTGCCTTGGCGGGGCCCTCGTTGACCACCAGTGCCATGTCCCGGCCACCAGAGAGCTTCAGCCCCGCGGTGATGCCGGCGGCACGGAATCCTGCCGGAGCGGTGACGCCTGTGGCTAAGGTGGCGGCACCGGCTTCGGAGCTGCCGTGCGCTGTATCGATGCTGTCTTCGGTGGTGCTCATTACGGGGCAACTCCCTGCGTCATGAGGCCGGCGGTTTCTTCCAGGCCAAGGGCAATGTTCATGGACTGCACCGCGCCGCCGGCGGTGCCTTTGTTCAGGTTGTCGATCACGCAGGTGACAATGACGCGGTTGGCGCGGGCGTCGTAGGCCAGCTGCAGGGCGGCGTAGTTGGAACCCACCACCATTTTGGTGGCCGGCCACTGGCCCTCGGGAAGCAGGCGGACAAAGTGTTCATCGCCGTACGCTTCCTGCCAGGCGGCACGCAGCTGTTCGGCGGTCACGCCGGGGCGCACCTTCGCGGTCGCCGTGGTGAGGATGCCGCGTGCCATGGGAGCCAGGGTGGGCGTGAAGGACACAGTCACGGATTCGCCTGCCGCAGCGGAGAGACCCTGTTCGATTTCCGGCGTGTGGCGGTGTCCGCCGCCCACTCCGTAGGGGCTCATTCCGCCCATGACCTCGGACCCCAGAAGGTGCGGTTTCGCGGCCTTGCCCGCACCGGAGGTTCCGGAGGCAGCAACGATGACCACGTCGTCGGGCTCCAGCAGCCCGGCCGAGAACCCCGGAGCCAGCGCCAGCAGTGAGGACGTGGGATAGCAGCCGGGCACCGCAATCCGGGTGGCGCCCTTGAGCCGGTCACGGTGGCCCGGCAGTTCCGGCAGCCCGTAGGGCCAGGACCCGGCATGCGGTGAACCGTAGAACTTTTCCCAGGCCAGCGGATCCTCGAGCCGGTGGTCGGCTCCGGCGTCGATCACCAGGACGGACGGGTCCAGCTGAGCTGCAATGGCAGCGCTGGCGCCGTGCGGCAGTGCCAGGAAGACGACGTCGTGTCCGGCCAGGTTCTCCACTGTGGTGTCCTCCAGGACCCGGTCCGCGAGCGCATGCAGATGCGGCTGCAGCTCCCCCAGCCGGGAACCGGCGTTGCTGTGCGCGGTGATCGCGCCGATGGAGACGGAGGGGTGTCCGGCCAGCAGGCGCAGCACCTCGCCGCCGGCATAACCGGAGGCTCCTGAGACAGCAACTGAAATCGTCATAGCTTCACCCTACAGCAGATTTATACAGGGATGTTCATATTTATGCATTGATGACGGAGGCGGGCCATCCTGCCCCACCGGCGGGGTTCATGCCCGGAGCTGTGCGGATGGTCGCCGCTGCCCTACCATGGCAGCTAAACGAACGCCGTGACGGAAGAGACATTCCATGCATAAAGCTATTGTGGTCCCCGCACCCGGCGGGCCGGAAATCCTGCGCTTTGAAGACGTGGACCTTCCCGAGCCCGGCCCCAAGGAACTGCTGGTGCGCGTGGCTGCCGCCGGTGTGAACTTCATCGACACCTATAAGCGCAGCGGCGTCTATCCCATGGAGTATCCCTTCATCCCCGGCGTGGAAGCCGCCGGAACCGTGGTCAGCGCCGGCCGCGACGTGGCAGCCTTCCGCGAGGGTGCCAGGGTTGCCACCGCCGAGGGCGGCGGCACCTACTCGGAGTACATGATCGTGGAGGCGGACAAGGCCCTGCCGCTTCCCGACGGCGTCAGCGACGAGGTGGGCGCGGCCCTGCCCATGCAGGGCATGACCGCCCATTATCTGTGCAACTCAACCTTCCCCGTTGAGGAGGGCCAGACTGTCCTGACCCACGCGGGAGCCGGCGGCGTCGGCCTGCTGCTGATCCAGCTGCTGAAGGCCAAAGGCGCCAGGGTCATCACCACGGCCTCCACTGATGAGAAGCGGGAGCTGGCCCGCGCAGCGGGTGCCGACCATGCCCTCGGCTATGACACCTTTGCCGAGGAGGTGCGTCAGCTGACGGACGGCAAGGGCGTGGACGTGGTGTACGACGGCGTGGGCAAGGCAACGTTCGACGGTTCCCTCTCCAGCCTGCGCAAGCGCGGCATGCTGGTCCTGTTCGGCGGCGCGTCCGGCCAGGTTCCGCCCTTCGATATCCAGCGGCTGAACTCCGGCGGATCCCTGTTCCTCACCCGTCCCACGCTGGGCGATTACCTGCTGACCCCGGAGGAACGCCAGTGGCGGGCACACGACCTGTTTGAGATGGTCCGCGAGGGAACCCTGGATGTACGGATCGGCGCCACTTATCCGCTGGCCGAGGCTGCCCGCGCACAGGAGGACCTGGAAGGGCGGAAAACCACGGGCAAGGTGCTGCTGGTTCCGTAGCCGTGATGGGTACTGCCACCCGGTTCCGGGACGGATAAAACCGGGAAGCACAAACCTCCCTCAACACCTATTCGAGAGTGCGTACGTAGCAGGCACGTAGGTGTTACTCGTGATTACGGCACGGACATCATA
Source organism: Arthrobacter sp. TJ-178 (assembly GCF_058269275.1). Taxonomy (NCBI): domain Bacteria; kingdom Bacillati; phylum Actinomycetota; class Actinomycetes; order Micrococcales; family Micrococcaceae; genus Arthrobacter; species Arthrobacter sp. TJ-178. Next base: position 21,490 of record NZ_JBZCNK010000002.1, read on the forward strand.
TTTACTGTGATCGATATCTGCCGACGGCATTGACCGTTGCAACCGATGTCGCCAATCTCGTCCGAAAGCCTCAGATGTTCTGTATATCCGTCCTGCCCGAAATGGGAAACCCGCTGACATCTCGGCTTCGCAGCCGAGCCGAAGGGGCAACCGCATGCAAATATCGCTGATCACTGAAGGGACCTACCCGGTTGTCACCGGCGGCGTAAGCACCTGGTGCAACCAGCTCCTGAGCGGAATTCCGGAGCACGACTTCCACATCGTCGCGTTGACCGGCAGCGGAGCCGACAAGCCTGTGTGGGAGGTGCCGCCGAACGTCCGGTCGCTCCGCCTGATTCCGGTGTGGGGACCCTCCGCCTCTCCGCTTCGTCCCACCCTCCGGCGCCGGAGATGGATTGAATCCACCCAGTATGAACTGACCCGGCTGTGGGACGCCGCCCTCGGATCCGATCAGCATGACCCCGTGGGCCGGACCGCGAGCGCACTGCAGCACCTGGTAGGCATCAGCGACCGTGTCGGATTGGCCCACTCTCTTGCAACCCGTGGATCCGTGGCCCCCATCATCGCTGCGTGGACACGGCACATGGTCAGTGCCGGTGAGCCTCCCATCTCGGTCGCAGATGCGGTCATGGCTGCCGGCATCGTGGACCGCGCACTTGCCCTAGTCGATCACCGGCTGGGAAAAGTGGACGTGGTCCATGCCTCCAGCAACGGCCCCTCGTCGCTGCTCGCGCTGGCACAGTCATGGCGCCACGGAACCCCCATCCTGCTGACCGAGCACGGGGTATACCTGCGCGAACGCTATCTGGCGCTTTACGGCGCCAATCTGTCGTGGCCTGTACGGCGTGCGGTGACCGCGTTCCTGCGGCGGTTGTGCCAGGTGGTCAATGTGCAGGCGCACATGGTCCTTCCCGTAAACCAGTTCAACGCCCGGTGGGAGCGCCGGCTCGGTGCGCTTCCGGAGCGCATCCACACCATTCCCAACGGCGTCGATCCCCAGATTTTCCTGCCGGTCACCACGGAACCCGATAAACCAACCATCAGCTTCGTGGGACGCGTCGATCCCCTCAAGGACCTGGAAACACTGATCTCCGCTTTTTCCCTGGTCCGTAACCGGGTGCCGAACGCCCAGTTGCGCATCTTCGGTCCGACGCCGGCGGAAAACGCATCCTATAAAGAGCTGCTGGTTGCCTTGACCCACACACTTGGCGTGGCTGATGCGGTCCACTGGGAAGGACCCAGCAAAGGCAGCCGGCCTGCGATCGAGGCCGGTCACGTAGTAGCACTGTCCAGCGTCTCGGAGGGACTGCCCTTCACCCTGATTGAAGCAATGATGTGCGGCCGGGCCACCATCAACACCGATGTGGGAGGGGTGGGTGAGTGTCTGGACGAGGAGCAGAAAACCGGCATGCTGGTGGCCGCCCGGGACTACGTTGCTTTTGCGGACGCCTGCGTCTCGCTCCTGTCCGATCGGCAGCTGAGGGCCTCCATGGGTGCGGCCGCACGTCAGCGGGCACTTGCCGAATTCACGCTGGAGCGGTGCCTGACCCGGTATCGGGAGGCCTATGCCGCAGCTCGCAGCGGCCGGCTCCTCGCACCGATGCAAAGCGCTGCCGTCCTGGTGCCGCCGGCACCCCTGGCGGCGCCGTCGTCGTCGTTCCGGGTGGACGCAGCTGAGCTGGGACTGTCCGCATGAGCGCGGACAGCCCCGCAGTGCCCGGAGCCGGTGAGCCGGTGGCCGTATTCGAGAATGACCAGGCCGGCTTCGATGCCGTTGATGTGTACGAGATCACCGCCCGGCTGGAGGCGTCAGGCGTCAGCGACCGTACCGCTCGGAAACGCCACGGAGCCAAGGATGTCTTCGATTACGCACATTCCCTTGTCCAGGTGCGTGCCGTTACCCACGCCGCTGACAACCAGGAGTCCTGGGTATCCCGGGATGAGCTGCTGGAGGCCGTCCGACGCGGCATCGTCCTTATTCTGGGCGCCATCCTGGGCGGCCTCACCGCCACGGTCATGGCGGCCAATACCCGGGAAGTCCTGATTGCCGGAATCGGTGCCTGGATTATCGGGCAGTCGGTGTCGGGCATCGTCTGGTCACACGCCAGTGACGGGCAGGTGCACCGCGGAGTTGCCCGCGGAACCGGAGCAACCATTCTCATCATGCTGGTCTTGGCCTGTTGCATGCTGATCTCGCTGGCTGTTCCCGGCCGTGACGGGAGTTTGGCGGGCCTTGTGATGGCGTGGGTCGGGTACTCCTGCGTTGTCTCCATGCTCATCATCCTGGGCCGCTCCTGGTATCTGCTGAGGATCCTGGCCGTTGCTGTTCCCATCGTGGCCCTGGCGCTGGTTCTCGGCCACGGGGCTGCCACCGTCATCGTTCTGGCTGTGGCAGTCCTCGTACTGGCAGCGGTCATTCTGGCCCTGGTGAAGCACCTGCGGGCAAGCAGCGAGCGGCGCCTGCTCGGGCGCGGCGGCTGGGGCGCCGCTGTCGCACCGGCAGCCCAGGCCGCCTTCCTCGCTGCCGCGCTGTCGCTGTCTCTGACCCGGCTGCCGGACTGGGAGGGAACCGCACTCGTGGTAGCCACCGTCGTCGCCGCCGCCTCCACGGACCCGGCCCTGGTCCTTATGCGCCAGAGGCTCATTTGGTCCTCCAAACGGACACCGCTGCTGCGCAACGCAGCCCGCAACGCACGAACACTCACCATGGCAATATCGGCGGCAATAGTTGTCATCTCCGCTTCGGTGTCGATGATTGTGGTGGTTTTCCTGGTCGACGACACCAGGACCGCCACCACGGTTCTGGTCGCCGCGGCCTTCAGCTCCCTGGCCACCACGGCAACAACGCTTGCCGCCTTTGGACTGCCGGGCGGCGGAGTCCTTTTTGCCGGAGGTGCCTGCCTCTCCGCGGGGACCTGGATTGGCGTGGGAAACCTGCCCGGCCTGCTCGTGGCCGTGGCATTCCTGTGCGCCGGCATCGGGGTACTGCTGATGCGCGTTTCCGATCCGCGGACCTACGCATGAGAAAAGCACGGCCCGCAATTCCCTGGTACGTCCATCCGGCAGAAGCTCCGCAGGAATGGGCCTGGCTGGCGGCCCGGCGGCGCAAATTAGCCTTCGCCGTCGTCAATGTCCACAACGGACCGGGGCGCGACGACGACGCGTACTACCCTGCCGCGGTGGCGGAACTGCGCCCCCACGCACGTCTGCTGGGATATGTTCCGGTCGATTACGGAAACCGGCCCGTAGCGGACGTCGCCAGGGACATTAAAAGCTGGCAAAGGACATACGGGCTTGAGGCAATCATGCTCGATGAGCTTCCCTCCGTCCCGGAAAGCCTGGAAAGGTGTGCGCAATACGCCGCTGCGGCCCGGGCGGCCGGGATCACCTTCCTGGCGGCCAATCCCGGCCGTTTTCCGTCGCCGGAACATCTGTTTCTGTTCGACGTCACGGCCGTCTTCGAGGGCACGGCGAAGGACTACGCTAACTTCGCGCAGCCCGAATGGGCGCGCCGCGTGCCGCCGTCGCGGCTGTGGCATCTGGTGTACAGCTGCGACCCCGAAAAGGTCGACGCCGTCTACACCGCAGCGGCAAAACGCGGAGCGGGGTACGCTTTCGCCACCGACCGTTCCCTGCCCAACCCGTGGCGGGGGACGCCCACCGCGGTGTCCTCCCGACTGGCCTCCGACCAACAGGCGGTCTGCCAGTGAGCGGACCTTCCGGAATGCGGCATACGCAGGGGGGGCTGCCCGGCGAGCGCCGCCGTGGTACCTTCATCCCGCAACCGCTCCGATGCCGGCTCAGTGAGCGGGATCGTCACAGGACAAAGGCTCTACCAAGTGGGAGGCACAATGCCGGATGAGCTGCACCCCTCTCTGCTCTACCCGCTGCCGGGCCGTACCGCCGGGGTTTCCGCTTCCCTCCTGGCCGGGCGCGATCGGATTCAGCGATGAAGAACACCCGCCGGGCGGCAGCCGGCGCAGCGCTTCTGACTTTCGCCTTGGCCCTGGCAGGGTGTGCTCCGGACCCCGGCCGGGCGGACACCCGGGGCAACGCTGCTCCGGAGCAGGCGGGCAGTTCGGTCCCGTACTGGGTGCCTGCCCCTGGTGCCAGTTGGCAGTGGCAGCTGAGCGGCGCCCTGGATTTCGAGGTGGATGCGGAGATCTTCGACGTTGACTACGAAACGACTACCCAAGCGGATCTCGACAGGCTGAAGCAGGATGGCCGTCGGACGGTCTGTTACCTCTCGGTGGGTTCCTGGGAGGAATTCCGACCAGATGCTGCCGAGTTCCCGGACGCCGTCCTGGGCGAGGTGCTGGACGGCTGGCCGGACGAACGGTGGCTGGACATCAGGCGCACGGACCTTCTTCTGCCGATCATGGCAGCACGAATGGACACCTGCGTGGACAAGGGGTTCGACGCCGTCGAACCGGACAATGTGGACGGGTACCAAAACGAGTCGGGGTTCGGCCTCACCGCGGACGACCAACTGGCGTACAACCGGGCAATTGCCGGGCTGGCCCATGACCGCGGACTGTCGGTGGCACTGAAGAACGACCTCGACCAGATCCCGGAGCTGGTGGACAGCTTCGACTTCGCCGTAAATGAGGAGTGCATCCTCTATGACGAGTGTGATCTCTACACTCCGTTCACCGATGCGGGCAAAGCCGTGCTGCACGTCGAATACCAAGGGGAGCTGGACTTTTGTGCTGAGTCCCGGCGGCGGGGATTCTCTTCCATGCTCAAACCGCTGGATCTCACGGCGGAACGGTGGGCCTGCCCTGCGGATGCCGTCCAGCCTGTGTTTACTGACGTTCCGCCGGGCACGCAGTTCTACGACGAGATCCTCTGGATGGCTGAAGCAGGCGTCTCCACCGGTTGGCTCGAGGCAGACGGCACCCGGACCTACCGTCCGCTGCAGCCCGTCAACCGCGACGCCACGGCTGCCTTCCTGCACAGGTTTGCGGGGTCCCCGGACTACACAGCTCCCCCAAAACCGGCCTTCCAGGATGTGCCTAGGGGCAACGCGTTCTACCGGGAAATCTCTTGGCTGGCTTCATCAGGCATTTCCACTGGCTGGACTGAGGCAAACGGCACCACGACCTTCCGCCCCTTAACGGCTGTGAAACGTGACGCCATGGCGGCCTTCATGAAGCGGTTCGATACCAAGTACGGGAAGTAGCTCAGGCGCCCGGGGCTTGCCAGGGGCTCTGCCTGACCGCCCCGCAGCCAAGCAGACGAAACACAGAAGAAAAAAGGGCCCCGCCTCAGGTGATCCGGCGGAGGTGATCCGGCGGAGCCCTTTCGGCGGAGCCCTTTCGGCGGAGCCCTTTCGGGGGATGGATCCCCCGGGCAGAACCCAGTTACCGCTGCACGGCACCAAAGCGTTCGGCAGCCAGCGCGACGGCGGCAGCCCGGGACTCGGACGCCTCATCTGCTGTCAGGGTCCGGTCAGGAGAACGGAAGCGCAGGGCGAAGGCCAGGGACTTGTGCCCTTCCTCGATGCCCTTCCCGGAGTAGACATCGAACAGCGAGATGTCCTCCAGCAGCTCTCCGGCACCTTCGCGCAGGGTCTCCAGCACGGTTTCGGCGGGAATTCCGGCCTCCACCACCAGCGCCACATCCTGCGTGGTGGCCGGGAAGGAAGAGATGTTCCGGGCCACGATAACCTCGGGCGCGGCGTCGAACAGGGCATCGGCGTCAAGCTCCAAAGCCACGGTGCGCGCCGGCATGTCCCGTGCCGCCAGCAGCTTCGGATGCAGCTCGCCGGCGTAGCCCACGGTTTCGCCGCTGCGCAGGGAGAGCTTGGCGGTGCGGCCGGGGTGGAAGGCCTGGTGCTCGCCCTGGCTCACCACCAGTTCCACGCCGAGCACGTCGCCCATCAGTCGCGCAGTGTCCACGGCGTCGGCCCAGTCCCAGGCACGCGGGGTGAAACCCGCGCCGGGCTGCGACTCGTGGCCGGTGAAAAGGACGCCAATGTGCAGCGGCTGATCCGGAACTCCCTCATACAAGGCGTCCAGGACTTCCTCCGAGGGGCGGACACCCAGCGGAGGAATGGACGGCGTTCCCAACTGCTCGCCGGGCAGGAACACGGAACCGGACTCGAACAGGGCCAGGTCCCGGAACCCGCGCGAGAGGTTGCGCTTGGCCACCTCAAACAGTCCCGGCAGCACCGAGGTGCGCAGGAAACCGAACTCGGCGCTCAGCGGATTCGCGAGCTTCACCGCACGCAGCGGGGCACCGGCGTCGGGCGTTCCGAAGGTGTTGTTGTCCTCTTCCGTGACGAACGGGTAGGACAGCACCTCGGTCAGTCCGGCAGCGGCGAGTGCCTGCTGCAGGCGGCGGCGCTGCTGCTGGATCCGGGTGAGGCCGCGGCCGGGAGGAGCCGTGGGCAGCGTGGACGGAATATTGTCGTAGCCCACCAGACGGATGATTTCCTCGGTGAGGTCCTCTCGCGTCTCCAGGTCGGGGCGCCAGCTCGGCGGGGTCACAGAGTAGCCGGCGGCCGTCTTCACCACTGTGGCACCCAGATCGGTCAGCGTTCCGGTGATCTGTTCCTCGCTGAAGTCGTAACCGATCAGCTTGGAGGCGAAGTCCGCGGGCAGGTCAATGTCCTTGGTCTCCGGAGCGGTCCCGACGTCGGTCACTGAGGCATCGGCGGTTCCGCCGGCCAGTTCGGTCAGCAGGTCCACGGCCCGCTGCGCGGCGATGTCGGCAACGTTCCAGTCCACTCCGCGTTCGAAGCGCTTGGATGCTTCCGAGGGGAGGCGGTGACGGCGGCGCGAGCGGCCGATGCTGACTTCCTCGAAGTGCGCAGCTTCGATCAGGACGTTGCGGGTACCGTCCGAAACCTCCGTCTCGGCACCGCCCATGACGCCGGCAATGCCAATAACGCCTGAGTCGTCAGTGATCAGCAGGTCTTCGGGGTCCAGGGTGCGGACCTTCTCGTCCAGCGTCTTCAGCGTCTCCCCGGCGGCAGCCCGGCGCACCACGATGTCCCCGGAAAGCTTGTCCAAGTCGTAGAAGTGCAGGGGCTGGCCAAGTTCGAGCATGACGTAGTTGGAAATGTCCACGATCAGCGAGATCGAGCGCATTCCGGCCAGGCGCAGGCGCGCGGCCATCCACGGCGGAGTCGGGCGGGTGGGATCCACGCCGCGGACGGTGCGGGCCACAAAGCGGTCACAGCCGGCCTTGCCGTAGATCGGAGCCTGGTCTTCCAGACGCACACCGTAACCGTTGCCGTCGGCTTGGGGCACGACGACGGCGGCAGCCGGGTCCGTGAACTTCGTTCCGGTGGCGTGGGCGTACTCGCGGGCGGCGCCGCGGATGGAGAACACGTAACCGCGGTCAGGGGTGACGTTGATTTCGGCGGCTTCGTCATGCAGGCCCAGCAGGTCCATGGCGTCGGTGCCAACTTCGGGGTCCAGTCCCAGACGGGACAGGACCAGGATGCCGTCGTGGTCATCGCCGATGCCCAGTTCGCGCACCGAGGCGATCATGCCGGCGGACACGTGGCCGTAGGTCTTGCGCGGGCTGATGCGGAAGTCTCCGGGCAGCACGGCACCGGGAAGGGTGACCACCACTTTGTCGCCCACCGTGAAGTTGTGGGCGCCGCAGACAATGCCCTGCACGCCGGAGGGGTCAATGCCGTCGCCGGTGAGCGTCTGCCCGGCGCCCTCGGGCGCCACGCGGACGGAGCACCAGTTGATGGTCTTGCCGTTCTTCTGCGGCTCGGGCTCCATGGAGAGCACCTGGCCCACAACAATCGGACCGGACAGCTCGTCGGAGGGACGGTGGACGTCCTCTTCCTCCAGGCCTACCTTGACCAGTTCCGCCATGACGTCTTCGGCGGTTGCGTCCGCCGGAACCTGGGCATACTCGCGCAGCCAGGAAAGTGGGATTCTCACTTAGATCTCCATCCCGAAGTGTTCGCTGAAACGTACATCGCCCTCGATCATGTCGCGCATGTCCCCCACTTCGTTGCGGAACATCAGTGCGCGCTCAATACCCATGCCGAAGGCAAAACCTGAATAGACCTCGGGATCAATGCCGGCCGCGCGCAGCACGTTCGGATTGACCATGCCGCAGCCGCCCCACTCAATCCAGCGCGGGCCGCCCTTGGCGCCCGGGTGCCAGATGTCCAGCTCGGCGCTGGGCTCGGTGAACGGGAAGTAATTCGGGCGCAGGCGCACCTTGGCTTCCTCGCCGAACAGCACGCGGGTGAAGTGCTCCAGCGTGCCCACGAGGTCAGCCATGGTCAGGCCCTTGTCGATGGCCAGGCCCTCGAACTGGTGGAACACGGGAGTGTGGGTGGCATCGAGCTCGTCGGTGCGGAATACCTTGCCCGGGCACAGCACGTAGATCGGCAGCTCGCGTTCCAGCATGGAACGCACCTGCACCGGCGAGGTGTGCGTGCGCATCACCAGGTGGGCTTCGGGCGGCTCCACGAAGAAGGTGTCCTGCATTTCGCGGGCCGGGTGGTCCGGCTTGAAGTTCAGCGCGTCGAAGTTGAACCACTCGGATTCCACTTCGGGGCCTTCGGCGATTTCCCAGCCCATGCCCACGAAGACGTCGATGACGCGGTCCTGCAGCGTGGACAGCGGGTGGCGGCCGCCCATGCGGCGGCGGCGCGGCGCGGCGGTGACGTCCACGGCCTCCTCAACGAGGATCCGTGCGTCGCGCTCTGCTTCCAGTTCCACGGTGCGGGCGGCGAGCGCGGCGTTGATGCGTCCGCGGGCGGGGCCCACGAGCTTGCCGGCGGCAGACTTCTGATCCTTGGGAAGGGAACCGATGGTCCGGTTGGCCAGGCTCAGCGGCGACTTGTCACCGGCGACGGCGATGCGGACGTCTTTGAGGCCGTCCAGATCTTCCGCAGCGGCAATGGCTGCGAGCGCGGAGTCGACGGCGGCAGCGACGGCCGCCTCATCGAGCGGGTTGGGCGGTTCGGGGACGGTGTCTGGGGAGTGCGTCCCCGGTATGGAGTTCGACATGTACAGTTCTTACCTATTTCCGGCCCTGTTGATGGACGTTTTGATGGGCGTTGGTTTATGTAAAAGCAAGCGAAAATGCCCGTAGCTTCCAGTCTAACCAACGCGGCATGCGAACCGGGGCAGAAGCGGCTGGATGACGGGATGGCAGGATGTGACACGAGAGGGTGGGCGACGCCGGGCGCGGGGCAGATGTTCGGCCCCGCCGTTTATTTCACTGGTTCCACGAACTGAATCGGGTGCCCGTCCAAGTCCTCGACGAAGGCCACCAGCAGTTCCCCGCCACGGAATGGGTGTGGTCCGCGGTGGTCCTTTGCTCCGGCGTCGAGAGCGGCTCGGTACGCGGCGGTGACGTCGTCCGTCCATAGGGTGAGGCAGGCCCTGTGACCCTCGGTAACCGGATCTATCCCATGTGCCTGAGCCGCCGGCCCCGGCAGCGCAAATCCGACTTCGAAGCCGGCCAGGGAAGTCTCGATCTTGGCCGGGTTGATCTCGGGATGCCGGAAAGTCTCGACGAATCCGAAAAGGGCATAGAACTGCGCGGCGCGCTCCACGTCGGAAACGAAGAGGATGATCTGGGGGCTGGTGAACTCCATGGGTGCCTTCCTGCAGCTGGCTCAACAGGATCACTTTATGCGGCCGGTCAAGGGACCGGCGGGATGGGTCCGACATACACTGGCAGCGTGAATCCCCGCCCGCTTCTCCCCCTGAGTCCCGCAGTCCGGATTCGCCGTTTCGCCAATCTGGTGAACCTGACGACGCCGGCCGGACTGGTCCTGGCCCGCATTGGGAAGTGCCGCCTCTCCCCCGGACCCGACGGACTGTTGCTGGCGGAAGGCTGGTCTTGGATGTTACCCAAAGCCGCCGCCTTCACCGTGGGCAACGTAATCCTCTACCGTTCCCGGGTTGCCGGTTCATTTCGTCCGGACCGCCATGGGCCCCGACGAGGCAAAGCGGGGCAGAGTCCGCTGCTGCGCCACGAAGCCCGGCACGCCAGCCAGTACGCGGCATTGGGACTGCTCTTCTATCCGCTGTACTTTGCTGCCGCCGGAGTCTCCGTGCTGCGGAAGTGGGATCCGGCGTCGGGCAATGTCTTTGAGCAATGGGCAGGATTGCACGACGGCGGCTACCAGACCCGGGAACGCCGAACCCCACCACGCCGGCACCGGACGTGAGGTTGTCGATGACGGCCCGTTGATCCGTCTTCCATCTTTCCGCGTATTAGTACATGTGTTCTAATGGTGGGCATGAGATGGGAAGCGCAGGAACCCAAGGCCGCAGGTTCGCAGGATGCCCTGCTGGCCCTGCAGGGCGTGGTGCGCAGCGTCAAGACCCCCGAGTTTGCCGGCATCACCTTCCACGAAGTCATCTCCAAATCCGCCCTGAACAAGGTGGGCAAAACCTCCGGCATGCCCTTTGGCTGGACCATTAATCCCTACCGGGGCTGCAGCCATGCCTGCGTGTACTGCTTTGCCCGGAAGACCCACACGTATCTGGATCTGGACAGCGGGCTGGACTTTGACAGCCAGCTGGTGGTGAAGACCAACGTGGCGGATGTCCTGCGCCGGGAGCTGGCCCGTCCGTCGTGGCAGCGTGAGCACGTGGCGATGGGCACCAACACCGATCCGTATCAGCGGGCAGAGGGCCGGTACAAACTGATGCCGGACATCATCAAGGCGCTGGCATCCTCCGGAACACCGTTTTCGATCCTGACCAAAGGAACCCTGCTGGCCCGGGACATTCCCCTGCTCAAGAGCGCCGGCCGGGACACGGAGATTGGAATGGGCATCTCCCTGGCACTGCTGGATCCGGATCTTGCGCATCGGGTGGAACCGGGCACCCCGGCGCCCAAGGCCCGGTTGGAGCTGATCAGCCGGCTGCGCGAAGCCGGGCTGCCCTGCTCCGTCATGGCCATGCCGATCCTGCCCTGGCTGACCGACGGCGATGAGTCGCTGGACGCCCTGTTCGGTGCCCTGTCGGCCGCCGGCGCCACGGGGGTCACTGCCGGAGCGCTGCATCTGCGCCCCGGAGCCCGGGAATGGTTCCTCGCCTGGATTGCCCGCGATTACCCTCATCTGTCCGGCAAATATGCCCGGCTTTACGGCGGCGGAACATACGCCTCCAAGGAATACCGCCAGTGGCTTGCCGGCTGTGTGCAGTACTTCAAGAAAAAGCACGGCTTCACGTCCAGGGCCGAGTTCCTTCCCTCCCGGAGTGCGGCCGCCAACCGGCCGGAGCAGCCGACCCGCATCACCGGGACAGCCCAGGCGGCGCCGGCCCTGTCCGGGCCCGCACTCTCGGAGCCCGCTGTGCAAACCCTGTTCTGAGCGTGCCAGGTACGTCTGGATTCGCATCGCACACGTTACGGCCGGATTCACATCGTGCCTGCTACGGCTGGCAGGCCGTCTCCAGCATCGCTCCGACAATGGGCAGATCGGCGGGGATCCAGGCCAGCAGCTTCAGCTCCTCCGCATCAAGCGGTACCCACCGCAGCTCGTCATGATCCTCCAGCGGAGCCGGAGTGCCTTCGGTAACCTCGGCCAGCCACACCCGCATGGCCGCCTTTGCGTTCAGCGGCCATCCCTGCTTCCCCGGTCCGCGGACCTCGGCACCGAGCCGGACCCGGATACCGAGTTCTTCCTGCAGCTCCCGGTGCAGGCCTTCTTCACACGTTTCACCGGGTTCCACTTTTCCCCCGGGAAATTCCCACATCCCGGCATACTGCTCCGGCGCCGTGCGCCGGGCGGCCAGCATTTTTGTAGGAGCGGCAAGGCTGTCCACGAGTGCGGCGCCAACAACTTGTTTCAGTTCGGAAATAGACACGGATCGAGTCTACGGGCAGCCCTGAACTAAGCTGGATTGGACAGCGCTGTTGCGGTTACCGCGAAGCCCCGGTGTTCCGATCCGCCGGAGGTCCCTGCGCGTCCCTTTCGAATCTCAGGGTTTTTCGTCCGCACCGGCCTGCGGCCCCCCCGCAGGCAGCTGCAGGTTCTTCCGGTTTCTGCGCGTAATCCGCGACAACCCGTGCCCTCAACCCACATTCGTTCTGAAAGAGTTTCATGTCTTCCACCCCCGCGCTCCAAGCCAAGCGGGCTTCACTGGCCATTTTCGCCCTTGCCGTAGGCGGATTCGCCATTGGCACCACTGAATTCACCATCATGGGCCTGCTCCAGGAAATGGTGACCGATCTGGGCATTTCCGTGCCGGCAGGCGGCCATGTGATTTCCGCCTACGCGCTGGGCGTGGTGGTCGGCGCTCCGGTCCTTGCAGCTCTGGGTGCCCGCATGCCCCGGAAGCGGCTGGCTGTGGGGCTGATGATGCTCTTCGCCGTCGGCAACCTGTCCTCGTTCTTCGCACCCGACTACCACTGGCTTTTGGTCAGCCGGTTTGTTTCGGGACTGCCGCACGGCGCCTTCTTCGGCGTTGCTGCCGTGATCGCCGCTTCGCTGGTGGCGCCCACCCGCCGCGCCCGTGCCATTTCCATGGTGATGCTGGGACTGAGCATCGCCAACGTTATCGGTGTTCCGTTTGCCACCTGGCTGGGACAGCAGGCGGGGTGGCGTTGGATGTTCGTCCTCGTCGGGGCGATAGGGCTGCTGACGGTCGCCCTGATGGTGCGGTTTGTTCCGCATGAAGCAGTCCTTCCCGGAGCCAGCATCCGGCGTGAACTCGGCGCTCTGCGCAGGATCCAGGTGTGGCTGGCACTGCTGGTGGGAACGGTGGGCTTCGGCGGGTTCTTTGCCGTGTACGCCTATATCTCCCCCACCATGACCAATGTCGCCGGATTCAACTCAGACCTGCTGCCCCTGATCGTGGGCCTGTACGGCTTGGGGAACGTCTTCGGGAACATTGCCGGAGGACGCCTGGCGGACCGCAGCGTCATGCGCAGCATTTACGGAATCCTGGCGGGCACCGTCGTCATCCTGGCGTCCTACGCCTGGCTGGTGCAGTACAAGGCCGGAGCCCTCGCCCTGGTGTTCCTGGTCGGAGCCATCGGATCCATGCTCGTTCCGCCGCTGCAGACCCGGCTGCTGGATGTCTCCCCCGATGCCCAGTCCCTGGCATCATCGCTGACCCATTCCGCGTTGAACATGGCCAATGCGCTCGGAGCCCTGCTGGGCGGGCTGGTTATTGCCTGGGGCTGGGGCTACCGCTCCCCCGCCGTCGTCGGCGCCGTCCTGGCCCTGATGGGACTGGGCATCGCCCTGCTTAGTGGCTGGCTGGACCGGACGGATCCGCAGGCAGCTGCTGCTGCGCGCTCGGCGCGTACACATCCGGTTCCAGATAAATCTGACGCGCAATAGGCACTGCGGCACGGATCCGTTCTTCGGCGCCGTTGATCGCCTCCGCAATGTGCTGGCCTGTCTCACACTCGTCCACCGAGATCTTGGCGGCAACCAGCAGTTCCTCCGGACCCAGGTGCAGAGTCTTGATGTGGATGATCCGGGTGCCGTCGGAGGTGATGGCTTCCTCGATCTTGCGCACATCGCTCGAGGTGGCCGATTCGCCCAGCAGCAGGGACTTGGTCTCCACCGCAAGGACGGCGGCAATGGCCACCAGCAGGAGGCCGATCATGGCGGTGCCGGCCGCATCCCACAGTCCGTTGCCGGTAATCAGGGTCATGCCCACGCCGATGAGCGCGAACAGCAGACCCAGCAGGGCACCGAAGTCCTCCAGCAGAACCACGGGAAGCTCCGGCGCCTTGGCCGTGCGCACAAATTCCACCCAGGACTTCTTGCCGCGCGTGTGGTTGGACTCGCGCATCGCTGTCCGGAAGGAATAGCCCTCCGCCATGATGGCGCCCACCAGGACGGCCAGCGGAACCCACCACCACTGCCCCTCAATCGGATGCGGATCCTGCCACTTGTGGTAGGCCTCGTAGAGGGCAAAAAGACCGCCCAGGCTAAACAGGACGATCGAAACAATAAACGCATAAATGTAGCGTTCGCGTCCGTAGCCGAACGGGTGCTCGGGGCTGGCCTGGCGCGCCGCGCGCTTGCCGCCTATCAGGAGCAGGATTTGGTTGCCGGAATCCGCCACCGAGTGGATCGCTTCGGCAAGCATTGACGAGGAACGCGTCAGAGCAAACGCAATGAATTTGAGAACCGCAATGGCGAGGTTGGCGGACAGTGCCGCAACCACCGCCTTGTTACCGCCGCTGGCAGACATGGCTAAGACCTGTTTCGTAGGAGTGGTGTACCCCGCTGGGCGGGATCTGTCCTGCGCCTACTTTACTCCCGGTTTTGGCTGCTCTTTCAACGGTTCTGGGCACGCGCAGATGCGTAAAGGCACACAGTGGCGGCGGTTCCCACGTTGAGGCTTTCAGCCCTGCCGTACACCGGCACGGCCACGCGGTAGTCGGCCTCGGAGAGCTGGATTCTGGACAGGCCCTGGGCTTCGTTGCCGAAGAGCCAGGCCGTGGAGTTTTCCAGCCGCGGCTGGGACGGCTCAACGCCAGCGCTCGTCGCGTCCCCGCCGTCGGCCTCTTCCGAAGGTGACGGAGCCAGGCGGCGCAGCGCGCTTTCGTCCTGGAGCCGGTCCAGGTCCACGCTGCCATACCCGTCGGCGGCCAGGACGGTGAGGCCGTGGGCGCGGAAGGCGGACATCAGGAAGTCGAACTCGACGCCGGTAACCACCGGCAGGTGAAACAGGGAACCGGCGGTGGAACGCACGGCTTTGGGGTTGTGGATGTCCACACTGGAGGCGGTCAGCACCACTGCATCGGCACCGGCCGAATCGGCAGCCCGCAGGATGGTGCCGGCATTGCCCGGGTCCCGGACTTCGCACAGGACGGCAATGAGCCGGGCTCCGGAGGCCAGCACATCGTCCAGGTCGTACTCCGCTATGCGGCACACTGCCACGATCCCCTGCGGAGAAATGGTGGTGGCCATGGCTCCGATAACCTCATCGGTGGCCAGGCGCAGCGTCACGCCGGACGCCAGATCGGCCAGTTCGGGAAGCCGGTCCAGGCAGCCCTCGGTGGCAAAGACTTCAAGCACGACGCCGGGACCGCCGTTTTCGACGTCGTCCCGGTGGGACAGCAGTGCCTCACGGACGGCCTGCGGACCCTCCGCCACAAAGCGGCCGGATTTTAAACGCGCTGGGCGCCCGGCCAGCTTCGCAACATCCCTGACCCGATCTGCTCGGGGGTTGGACATCAGCGGAGCCGGCGGGCGCCCATCGATACTCATGATCGGCTAATAACCGATTTCTAGCCCTGGAACTTCTGGCGGGATTCTCCGCCAGCAGGCTCCAGGCCGGCAGCCTTGGCGGCTTCGACGGAGTTGAACCAGTACTCAGCAACGGTCTGCTCGTACCAGGTGGAACCCGGAACGTGGTACTTGCCGGAGCCCAGGTTGCCCTTGATGACAAAGCCCTCGGGAGCGTCGCCCTCGGAAGCCTTGAAGCCACCCTGAGCGTCGGCGACAGCAGCAGCCGGCTTGGAGGCAGCCGGAGCAGCCTTCGCAGCGGGAGCCGGAGCAGCGGCAACGGCCGGAGCGGAGGTGTCGGACGGCAGAGCGTTCTTGGCGATCTGGACCAGCGTGGCGAACGCGGCGGCGTCGTTGACGGCCAGTTCAGCCAGCATGCGGCGGTCAACCTGGATCTCGGCGGCCTTCAGGCCCTGGATCAGGCGGTTGTAGGTCAGGCCGTTGGCGCGGGATGCAGCGTTGATGCGCTGGATCCACAGGCGACGGAAGTCACCCTTGCGCTTGCGGCGGTCGCCGTAGCTGTACACAAATGAGTGCAGCAGCTGCTCTTTGGCCTTGCGGACCAGGCGTGAACGCTGTCCGCGGTAACCCTTGGCGCGCTCGAGAATAACCCGACGCTTCTTGTGGGCGTTTACCGCCCGCTTCACACGTGCCACGTGCGTACTCCTTTAGATAAATCTTCCGTGCACTGCGAGGTGCTCGGCCTGGTACTCAGGCCCGGAAAAGCTTGATGGGGTGACGGCGGCCCGGACGGGCCGCCTGTCGAGGGGGAAAGACTAGATGCCGAGCATCTTCTTGATGACCTTGGCGTCTGCCGGGGCAACAAGCTTGTCACTGGCGAGGCGGCGCGTCAGCGTGGACGGCTTGTGCTCGAGGTAGTGGCGGCGGTTGGCCTGCTGGCGCTTGAGCTTGCCGGTACCGGTCAGCTTGAAGCGCTTCTTGGCGCCACTGTGGGTCTTCATCTTCGGCATGACTACCGATCTCCTTTAGGTTTCCGCGGGCTGGCCCGCGGGGCTTTGGGCACCTTTGCAGATGCCAGGGGTTACTGGACGCCTGGACGTCCTGCGGGAAAAGCTGAGACTTTACTCCGCAGTTCCGGGCTTGTTCTGGCTTGCTGCGCCCCGTGAAGGAGCAGCCTTGCCAGCAGGTTTGGGCGCAGCAGCCGGCTTCGGCCGCGCTGCGGGCTTGGGTGCAGGCTTCATTGCCGTGGGCTTGGGCACAGCAGCCGGCTTGGGCGCGGCTGCAGGCTTCGACTCCGCGGGAGCGGCCGGAGCGGCGGGAGCCTCTGCAACCGGCTGGGGAGCCGGCGCCTTGGCTGCCTGTGCTGCGCGGCGTGCATCCGACGCAGCCTTTTCAGCTGCTGCCTGTGCGCGCTTCTCAGCCATTTCCTTGTCAGCCTTTTCCTTCTCTGCACGGGCCTTGTCGGCCTCGGCAGCGGAGGAACCCAGTCGCAGGCCGTCCGGCAGAAGATCCGCCAGGCTCTGCGTCAGGGGCGCCTTGTTCTCAGCGGAGGTATCCACCCGGGCGGGTGCCTCGCCGTTCTTGACGGCTTCGTTGGCTGCCTTGGCGTCGGCACGCTGTGTTGCGCGGCGTGCTTCTGCCTTGGCCTCGGCCTTGTTCTTCAACGGGCCGATAACCATGACCATGTTGCGGCCGTCGATGCGGGGCGTGGACTCAACCATGCCCACCTCGGCGACGTCAGCTGCGAACTTGTTCAGCAGCTTCATGCCCATTTCCGGACGCTGCTGTTCGCGGCCGCGGAACTGGATCATGGCCTTGACCTTGTCACCGGCTGCGAGGAAGCGCATGGCATGGCCGCGCTTGGTTTCGTAGTCGTGAGTGTCAATCTTCAGGCGGAACCGGATTTCCTTCAGCACGGTGTTCGTCTGGTTCTTGCGTGCCTCACGGGCCTTGACGGCGGCTTCGTACTTGTACTTGCCGAAGTCCATTAGTTTGCACACCGGAGGCTTGGCCTGCGGTGCCACCTCAACAAGATCCAGGTCGGATTCAGCAGCGAGACGCAGGGCGTCTTCGATACGGACGACCCCAACTTGCTCTCCAGCCGGTCCTACCAGCCGCACCTCAGGGACGCGGATTCGATCATTGATTCTTGGCTCGCTAATGTTGCAGCTCCTGTTTAATTCAAAACGGCTACCGCCTGCAACTGAAGAAGGCCCCCAATTGCAAGCGCAATCGGAGGCCTCGAGGGGTCGGCGGGAGCTGCATCAGCAGCAACCTCCCTGGATGGTTGGCCAGGCAGTGCCTGGACCCGCCACAGGGGGCCGACCATACCCGGCAACTCTGCTTCTGCACACACGCCCTGGGGCACGTGGACTGAAGATTCAGGCTGACGCGGGTGGGAGGAGTCTCCGCTTGCATACTGGCTGATGCGAGACATTCAACGGCCGCTCCGTGAGGGGCGGCGCCGGTGAGGGCAGTGAAAGTAACGACAACCAGTCGGTCTGTGACAAGCTTACCAGTATGAGTACCCCACAGAGCAACCCGGCGGGCGAACCCACCCGCCATTCCTTCCCCGGCACCACGGAAGAGGTGCACGCACCTTCCGCTGAAGAGCAGGAAGTGGCGGCACAGATGCGTGACATCGCCGAAGTCCCCGCAATTGAAGTCATCACCACCGCTGCCGTCCACCTGATGAGCGCTGCCGCCGTCAAGTGCGGCCTGGCCGACGGCGACGACGCCGAAGAACTGAAGGATCTGGACGAAGCCCGGAAACTGATCACCGCCCTGGCCGGATTCGTGACCGCAGCAGCTCCGGAAATCGGCAGCCAGCATGCCGGCCCGTTGCGCGACGGACTGCGTTCGCTGCAGCTGGCCTTCCGCGAGGCCTCTGAACTCCAGGACGCTCCGGGCAAGGGTCCGGGCGAGAAGTTCACCGGCCCCGTCAACTAAACTCTCCACCCTTCGAAGCCCGGTGGGCCTGCCGTTCGCGGCTGGCTCACCGGGCTTTTGTCTGCCCGTTCCGGTTGCGTAACCTGTTGGGGACATTCAACAAAGGCGGTGACGAGTGATGACCGGCAGCGGTGCGGAGGCATATCGGAAACGGCTGGAGCATGCGGCACGGCTCAAGGCCGCAGGAACGTCCGAAGCGGCCGGGTACAAAGTGCCCGAGGGGCTGGGCGCTTCCGAAAGCGTGGAGGCACGCGAGAAACGCCGGAAGTTCACCGAGGCGCAAAAAGCGGATTACCTTATTCGCGACGCCATGAACCGCGGTGAATTCGACAACCTCCGCTATGCAGGCAAACCCATTCCCGGACTTGATGACCCCGATCCTGATTGGTGGATCAAGCGGCTGATCAAAAGGGAGAACATCAGCGGGCTGGGTCCGCCGGCCCTGCTGCTGAGGGTGGAAGACGAGAATTTTGCGTCCCGCCTGGACGAGCTGCCGTCCGAGCGCCAGGTGCGCGACGCCGTGGAGGACTTTAACTCGCGGGTCATCGAAGCACGCCGCCAGCTGCTGGGCGGGCCGCCCGTCATCACCAGGATCCGCGGAGTTGAGGACGAAGTGCGGGGCTGGCGGGAGCGCCGGGGGCTGCCCGCAGTGGCACCGGGCGCGGAAGCCGGGGTCCGCGTTGCGGAAGCTGCCGCGGGCGGGACGGCGGCCAGGACGCAGCAGCCCGGACTTCGCGGGTGGGTGCACCGTCTGCGCGGCGGATTACGCAGACGGTGGCACCGGACACAGGGCGAGGCCTGACCTCTGAACACGTCGTCAAAGACTCCGCCGGATTAGCCCAAGCCAGCATTGGACACGCTAAGGGATACACGCTGCGTCCATCGGGCGGCACGGCAGGATGTACCTCATGCAATTCACCCATGACATCGGCGGCGGCTTTTCCCTTGGACTGCGCACGCTGGACACGGCCGAGGAGATGCATCAGCTGACGCTTCGGAACCTGGACCGGCTCCGGGCCTGGGAACCCTGGGCTCATGAGGCACAGACCCTGTCAGGGTCGGTGGATTTCACCCGCGCACAGCTTGCGGATTTCGTTGCCGGAACCGTACTTCCCGCCGTAATCATTTGCGGAGACTCGCTGATCGGCGCCGCGTCCGTGCGGCTCAACTCCTACCTGAAAACCGCGGAGCTGGGCTACTGGATCGACGCGGGTTATGAAGGCAGGGGCGCCGTGGCCCCGTTCCTGCCGGGCATTGCTGGAGCACACCCGGAAAGCCGGCATGCTCCGGGTGGAAATCCGAACGGTTGCTGACAACCAGCGCAGTACGGCAGTGGCCAAGCGGCTGGGCTTCGACCTGGACGGTGTCCTGCGCTCCGCGCTCCCGGTGGGGAACCGTCGCATGGACGTGGCTGTCTATTCGCGCCTGAACAACGGCGGCTAACTGCGCTCAGACCGGAAGTTGATTACCCGCCGGGTACTGGGGATTTGCCCCTGAGGCTGCTGTGCAGCTCCCCGCCGAAGGTCACACCGCTGAGAGCCGCTCGCCGCGCCGGCTGAACTTCCGCACGGTCAGGGTGACCAGCACCAGCAGCGACGCCGAAACACCGGCAAACGTAAAGCCCGCCCATGGTCCGGCAAGGTCAATTGCCATACCAGCCAGCGGAGCCCCCAGGGCGGTGCCGGAGGTGAGCGCAGAACCGTACCAGCCCATGGCTTCACCGCGGCGCTCTTCAGACACCAGGTCCGCCACGCGTTCCGACGCGGAAGAGAGCACCGGGGCGCAGAGCAGACCGGCAGGAATGGAGAGCAGTGCCAGGCTCAGGGTGTCGGTTGCCAGAGCCATGGGCAGAGTCAGGACAGCCATTGCCAGGAGCAGCAGCATCGGCGAAATCCTGCGGTGCATCGCGCCGTAGATGACGCCGCCCACCACTGACGCCGCGCACCAGGCAACGAACACCACGCCTACCTGCCCGGGCTGGCCGGAGGATTCGACCAGGGCCACGATGCCGACGTCGGAGCTGGACAACAGCAGTCCGGCGCCCACCGCCACGGCAAAGACCACCGCAACGCTGAGCGTGAACCAGGAGAATCCGGAGCGCAGCCGCGCCCGCCGGTTCAACACGGCAAGCGGCTGCAGTTCGGAGGAGGCTTCGGCCAGATGGGCGGGGGCTGCGGCGACGACGGCGGCGTTGGCGGCCTCGCGTTCCTGGACCTCGCTGGCGGAATCAAGCGGATTCTCGGACCGTGTGGGCGGGTTGAACCAGATCAGGAGAAGTCCGGCGAGCGACGTCGTAATACCCACCAGGGTCAGGCCGATCACGGAGGAAAAGGACGTGGCCAGAACGGCGCCCAGCGCCGGCCCGCCCATGAAGACCACTTCGGTGGCAATGGAGTCCAGCGCAAACGCCGTGCGCCGCTGGTCCCCCTTTGCCAGCACCCCCAGCGACTGTCGGACCACGCTGAACACGGGAAGCGTGAAGACCCCGCCGATCAGTGCCAGAACCAGCAGCCACTCATAGCTGGCATGCGGAGCAACCGACCAGATGACCGCCTCGGAGATCACCGAGGGAATCAGGGCCCGGCGAAGTCCCACATTGTCCACGCGCCGACCGCGCCACGGGGCGCCGAAGGCAATGCCTACGGTGACCACGGCAGCAACTGCGCCGGCCCTGGCGTAACCCATGTCCATGGTCAGGACCACGTGCAGGGTCAGGAGCACTCCGGCCGCCGAATGCGGGAACCGGGCAATCATGCCCACCAGCAGCAGGCGACGGATCGGGGCAATGCGGAGCAGCTCCCCGTAGGCGGCAAAATTCACGGCACTTCTCTTCCGGCGGTCCCCCGCCCAACGGGTCAGCGCGTGATTTTGAGTTCCAGGGAATCTACACGCTCAACAAATAAGGGATCGGCAGCCAGTCGCTGCTGCAGCGTTCCGGCGATGCTCTGCACCGCCTGCGCATCCAGTCCCGGTGCCAGGTGAAGAACCATTCTAAGCTCAGGTCCGGCACCGCCTCCTGCCAGGACCGTCCCGCGGGCCGATCTCGCCGCAGTTCCGGGCCCCTGGACCAGTTCCACTCCGGTGACGGAGGGTTCGGCGTCGACCGCTGCGGACACGGCGCCGGCCACCTCTTCGTCGGCGTACGACGGCGTCCACGCCCGCTGCTGGGCAAGCGCCCACATGGCGGGCCGGCGCACCACAAAGGTGACGTCGGCACCGGGATCCACGACCAGCAGCTGGGCCTCCTCCGAGACAGCGGAGAGCGCGGCGCGGGCGGCGTAGACCGCTACCGGGCGGGCTTCCGGATGCCACTGCTGCAGGGCGGGCACCGAGGTGAACACCGGAAGGGCCTTGCGTCCGTCCGGTGCGGTCAGGGTGACCAGAGCCATGTCCGCTTCCTTGTCCGCGGCCAGTCCGTGCTCGGATTCCGCTTCCTCGGCAAGCGTCGCCACAATGGGCACGAACACGCGGGCGGTCGCCAGTGAGGCGACCACCTGCGCTTCAGTGCCGGTGCCTGCCTCAAGTGCGGCAAGGGCGGCGAGGTAGCCGGCGTCGGCGCTGCCGTCGTCGGCGTCGAAATTGTGCAGCGGGTTTCCCTCGCCGGAAAGATCCCGGCCGGACCAGGACTGGCCGGCGGAGTCGGCCGGGCCGCCGGCGCCCGCAAGGGCAGCGGCAATGTGGCCGGGAAGGGCACGTTCAGCCATGGGTTCTAGCGCTCCGGGTGTCCGGCGACGTCGAAGGCCTGCGGCAGGGTGAAGGCCCCGGCGTAGAGCGCCTTGCCCACGATCGTGCCTTCCAGTCCGAGGGGAACGAGCTCCCGCAGGGCCGCCAGATCATCCAGTGACGAGATGCCGCCGGAGGCCACCACCGGCCGGTCGGTACGCAGCAGGACCTCGCGCAGGAGCTCCAGGTTCGGTCCGCGCAGCGTTCCGTCCTTGGTCACGTCCGTCACCACGTAACGCGGGCAGCCTGCCTCTTCGAGGCGGGCCAGGACCTCCCAGAGGTCTCCGCCTTCCTTGGTCCAGCCGCGCGCGGCCAGGGTGGTGCCCCGGACGTCGAGGCCGACGGCGATCGCCTCGCCGTAGCGCGCAATCGCGCTGGCGGTCCACTCCGGGTTTTCCAGCGCGGCGGTGCCCAGGTTGACGCGGCTGGCGCCCAGTTCCAGGGCCATGTCCAGGGAAGCATCGTCACGGATGCCGCCGGAAAGCTCCACCTTGATGTCCAGCTGGTCCACCACGCGCTTGAGCAGCGCCAGGTTGGACCCGCGGCCAAAGGCAGCGTCCAGGTCCACCAGGTGAACCCATTCGGCCCCGTCGTTCTGCCAAGCCATGGCGGCATCCAGCGGATCGCCATAGCTGGTTTCGCTGCCTGCTTCACCCTGGACCAGGCGGACAGCCTGGCCGTCCGCTACGTCCACGGCGGGCAGGAGTTCCAGGACGGGTGTTTCAACAAGTGACATGATTCTGCTTTCGTGGTGTTTCGGCAGCGGCGGAATGCTCAGACACTGCTGTCGATAAGGAGGTAGGCGCCGAGCAGGGATAATCCTGCGAGGACCCAGAAGCTAACGGTGATAATCCGGGACATGCCCTGGCGGCGGAAGGAAATGGCTCCGCCGATCAGGAGTCCGGCCAAGCCCATCAGAAGAATGCTCCACATGGCTCTAGCCCAGCGTCTTCAGCCAGTTTTCCAGCAGCGCCGCTCCGGCGTCACCGGACTTTTCCGGATGGAACTGCGTGGCGGTCAGCGGCCCGTTTTCCACAGCGGCAATAAAACGGCTGCCGTGCTCGGCCCACGTGACCTGCGGTGAGCGCATGGCGGGCTGTGTGACGTCGAAATCCCATTTCTGCACGCCGTAGCTGTGCACAAAGTAGAACCGCTCGTCCTCGATCCCGGCGAACAGCTTGGATCCTTCGGGCGGCTGCACCGTGTTCCAGCCCATGTGCGGCACCACTTCAGCGTCCAGCCGCTCCACGACTCCGGGCCACTCCCCCATACCCGGGGTGCGGACACCGTGTTCCACGCCCTCGTCAAAGAGCACCTGGAGTCCCACGCAGATGCCCATGACGGGTCGTCCCCCGGCAACGCGGCGGCCGATCAGGCGAAGGGCATCCACTTCCTTGAGACCCTGCATGACGGCGGCAAAGGCACCCACTCCGGGCACCAGCAGTCCGTCGGCGTTGAGGACATCGTCGGACTTGCTGCTGAGGGTGACGTTGGCACCGACGTGTTCCAGCGCCCGTACAGCGGACCGGATATTGCCCGAGCCGTAGTCAAGAACGGTGACGTTGCGGCTGCTCACAGGGCTCCCTTGGTTGACGGAATGCCTTCTACTCGCGGATCAGGTTCGACGGCGGCACGCAGCGCACGCGCGAAGGCCTTGAACTGGGCTTCCACGATGTGGTGCGGGTCGCGGCCCCCAAGAACGGTCATGTGCAGGCAGATTTGGGCGTGCAGGGTGATGGCCTCGAACACGTGGCGGGTCAGCGACCCGGTGAAGTGCCCGCCGATCAGGTGGTACTCCTGACCGGCAGGTTCACCCGTGTGCACCAGGTAGGGCCGGCCGGAAATATCGACGACGGCGTTGGCCAGCGCCTCGTCCAGCGGCACGGTGGCCTCGCCGAAGCGGCGGATGCCGGCCTTGTTGCCCAGGGCTGTCTTCAGCGCTTCGCCGATGCTGATGGCGATGTCCTCCACTGTGTGGTGGACATCAATATGGGTGTCACCGGTGGCCTGGACCGTGAGATCCATCAGGGAGTGCTTTGCCAGGGCCGTCAGCATGTGGTCGTAGAAAGGCACGGAAGTGCTGATGTTGGACTGGCCGGTTCCGTCCAGGTCCAACTCCACTACCACTGACGACTCACTGGTGACCCGTTCGAGGCGGGCTGTGCGTCCGGTGGTGGTCTCCACGGTCATGGTTTTCCTTTGAAAGAAGGGAGTCTCGTCTAACAGTTTAGTGTCTGGCGCGGAAGCCTTCCGCGCGGATACACAGGCGCCGGGAGCCTAGCGGATGGCTGCGGCGAGGAGCTCGCGGAGCCGGTCCAGGAAGGCGCTGGTTTCGGTCTCCGTCCCGGCGGTGACGCGCAGGTGTCCGGGGATCCCGACGTCGCGCACCAGCACGCCGGCTTCCAGCAGGCCTTCCCACACGGCGTGCGGGTTCTCCAGCCCGCCGAAGAATACGAAATTCGCGTCGGACGGAGCCGGCTTCAGATCCATGGCCAGCAGCTCGGAGACAATGCGGTCACGCTGGACCTTGATGGCTTCAACGTTGGCCAGCAGCGCGTCGGCGTGGTCCAGGGCTGCGTTGGCGGTGGCCTGCGTGATGGCGGAGAGGTGATAGGGCAGGCGGACCAGGCGCAGGGCATCGGTAACCTCGGGGGCGGCCGCCATGTAGCCGACCCGCGCTCCGGCCAGCGCAAAAGCCTTGCTCATGGTGCGTGAAACGATGAGCCGCTCCCGTCCGGGCAGCAGCTGCAGGGCACTGGGGGTTCCGGCATGGAAGAACTCCCCGTAGGCCTCGTCCACAATCACAATGGCCTGCGATGCTTCCCCGGCTTCATACACGGCTTCCACCACGTCCAGCGGCAGAGCGGTGCCCGTGGGGTTGTTCGGTGTGCAGAGGAAGACGATGTTCGGCGCCTGCGCCCGGACCTGTTCCGCCGCCGATTCGGCGGTGAGCCCAAAGTCATCGCTGCGGGTGCCCGTGACATAGCGGGTGCCGGTGCCGCTGGCCAGCAGCGGGTACATGGAATAGGTGGGAGGGAAGCTCATGGCAGTGCGGCCCGGGCCGCCGAAGGCTTGCAGGATTTGCTGCAGGACTTCATTGGAGCCGTTGCCGGCCCAGATGTTCTCGGTGCCGAGTCCGTGGCCCAGATAGGCGGCGAGGCGCTTGCGCAGCTCGGTGAACTCCCGGTCCGGGTAACGGTTGAGGCTTGACACGGCCTGATCCACGGAGGCCGTGATCGCTTTGCGCACCGACTCCGGCAGTCCATGGGTGTTTTCGTTGACGTTCAACAGGATGGGCACGTCCAGCTGCGGCGCGCCGTAAGGCGTCAGGCCGCGAAGGTCATCGCGCAGGGGAAGTCGGTTGAGTCTTTCCAGCTGATCAGTCACTTGTACAGCTTAAGACTTGTTGTCGAGCGGGAAGAATCGCCGCCCGGACGGGCCGGCGTTGTTACGCCGTGTTGTGCAGCGCTATAACAGCGTCAGCCTTCAACGGGGATGTACAGCTGGATCCCCACGGGGATGCTGGCATCGGAAAGGTTGTTCAGTTCCATGATGTCTGCAACCACATCCCGCGGGTCGCGTTCCGGAGCGAATTCTTCGGCAAGTTCCCACAGCGACTCACCGGCAGCCACACTCACCTGGATGGTCCGGGTAACCTCCGGGGCTCCGCTGGAGGCCATGGCAGGAGCCGTGAAGAACGCAAGAAGCGTAAGCGCCGCTGCGGCGGTGAGCATTATCGGCAGACCGATAAACACCAGCCGTCCCCGTCGCGTGAGATGCAGTCCATGCTGGCGGGCCGGAGTCTCCGGCAGAACGGACGCAGCCGGTGCCGCCAAGGACGCCAGAGCAACTGAAGAGACCAGACCAGACGGTGACGAATCCGCGGAGGGAGCCGGCATCGCAGCCCGGGCCCACAAGGAGGACGCCTTGGAAGGAATGCGCAAACGAGAAAGGCGGGGAGATTTCACGGCAGGCCCCGAGACCGGGGCAGCAGGCGTCACCGACTGGCTGGGCGTTACCGACGGCGTCATATCCGTCCGGTCCGTCAGCAGGCTTTTGCCGGGCACACCCTTTTGGTCAGATACAACGGTCAGTTTGGGCGTGAGCGCTGAGTTGGATTTGGCCCGCTTGGGTCTGGCGATCTGAATGGGCCTGAAGGTTTGAGTGGGCATTGCTGCACCTTTCCGGTTCGTCAGCTTCAGAAATAACCCGAAGCGATGTTCGAACGATTGGAAGTTATCTGACATCACTGCGCCGCAGCGGAGAACTGTTGTCGAAAGTGTGTTCGATTGTTGTGAAGTCATTTCTAGCACCTATCTACTAACAAAGTCGAGACTCGCTCGAACAAATGTTTGAAAACGCTGCTCCACTCCCTTAGCGTTGAGGACATGGAAGGGGTTCAGCCGGTGTCAACCGGACCGGATCCGGAGCGTCGGCCCCGGAATGGTTCGTTGGGACCACTGAACCAGCTGCCTCTGACATAACCGCCGGGACGGCTGACCCAGCGTTCCGGTTCTCGTTACAGGTGTTCCAGCAACAGACGTTTCAGCTACAGATGTTCCAGCTTCAAAAGATGTTCCAGCGTTAGAGATTGACCCGACCAGCCATAGACCAAACCAGCTCCGGCACCTCCCGGACCAGCTGACCCGAAGGGAACCCCACGTGGCCCGCACCACTGCTTCCGAAGACAGCACCAACAAGCCAGCTGCCGCAGGCACCCGTGCGCGTGTCAAGGGGCTCACACCACGGCAGAAGACCGTCCTGGAGATGATCCAGCGGTCAGTCAGCACCAACGGGTACCCGCCCACCATGCGGGAAATTGGTGACACGGTGGGGCTGGCCAGCCTCTCCAGCGTCACCCATCAGCTCATGCAGCTGGAGAAGCTCGGCTACATCCGCCGTGATCCCAAGCGTCCCCGCGCCATGGAAATCCTCATTCCGCTGATGCTGCGGGACGGCACTGCAGCCACTGGCTCCGCAGAAGGCCAGACCGGTGCTGCCGGGGACGCGGCAGGATCCGTGCCTGCAGCCGCCGGCGCTGACGCCGCACCTGATGCGGCCACAGGCGCCGGAAGCGCACCTGCTCCTGCCCCGGCACTGGCGTCCGTTACGGAGCTGGGCACGGCAGTGGATACCGCCATGGTGCCGCTCGTTGGCCGTATCGCAGCCGGCGGGCCCATCCTCGCCGAGCAGGTTGTGGAGGACATCATGCCGCTGCCGCGCCAGCTGGTGGGCCACGGCGACCTGTTCATGCTGAAGGTTTCGGGCGACTCCATGGTGGACGCCGCCATCTGCGACGGTGACTGGGTGGTTGTCCGCCGCCAGCCGACAGCGGAAAACGGCGACATCGTGGCCGCCCTCCTGGATGACGAGGCCACTGTCAAAACCTTTCGGCAGCGCAACGGCCACACGTGGCTGCTGCCCCAGAACACGCGCTACGAGCCCATCGTGGGCGACCATGCAGTCATCATGGGCAAGGTTGTCTCGGTGATGCGCTCGCTCTAGGGCGAGAATCCCCGTCCCGGGCCAGAAGGCCGGGACGCAAATGGCGGCCGGAATATTCTTCCGGCCGCCATTTTCGTTCCCCTGATGTTCCGCTCTCTTACGTCCGGGATCCCGGCTTGTCTGTCGAAAGCTCCTCGGCAGCGGACTGCTCCGCCAGCCGGCCCAGGACCGACAGCACCACGGAACGATCCGTAGTGGACCAGAACGGCGGCAGGGCGGCCCGGAGGAATCCTCCGTAGCGGGCCGTCGCGAGCCGCGAGTCCAACACGGCAACCACGCCGCGGTCCCCCGCAGCACGGATCAGCCGCCCGGCGCCCTGTGCCAGGCGCACTGCGGCGTGGGTGGCCGCCACGGACATGAAGCCGTTGCCCCCGGCCTTGGCCACCGCGCGGGTGCGGGCGGTCATCAGCGGATCATCGGGGCGCGGGAACGGAATACGGTCGATCAGCACAAGCCGGCAGGCGGCACCCGGAACGTCCACGCCCTGCCACAGTGACATGGTGCCGAAAAGGCAGGTATCAGGTTCCTCCGAGAACTGCTTCACGAGGGAGGACATGGAAGATTCCCCCTGGCACAGGATGGGGAAATCCACCCGGGTGCGCATGGCATCCGCAGCGTCTTCAGCCGCCCGGCGCGAGGAAAACAAACCCAGGGCACCGCCGTTGGACGCCTTCAGCAACGCTTCAATCTCGTCCAGCTGAGCCTCCGAAGTGCCGCGCTCGGGCTTCGGCAGGTCCTTCGCCACGTACAGCACCCCCTGCCGGGGGTAGTCGAAGGGACTGCCGACGTCGGTTCCGGTCCAGGACGGCGCACCGGGGCCCAGCAGGCCCAGGGCGCCGGCCACCGGGCCGAATTCGGAACCGATCGCCAGGGTGGCCGAGGTCAGGACTACGGTATGCCCGTCGAACAGTCCCTCTCGCAAACGCCCGGCCACTGACAGCGGCGCAACATTCAAGGTGGCCGGTGCCGTCTCATCCGGGGGCGAGAACCCGCCCGACGGCGAGAACGAGCTGGGCCGGGAAGCCCAGATCACCTCGCCGGCAGCCGGAGCTGAGACCAGCCGTTCGCAGACCTCCAGCACTGCCATCAGCCGGGAGCGCGCCGTCTGACGGCCGCCGTCGGCCGTTTCCCCGGGTTCGGGCTTTGAATCGGAGAGGGCCACGCGGCACGCTTCGCGGATGCGGTTGACGGCCTGTTCCTGCTCCTCGTTCAGCCCGCTGGCCAGCAGCCCGGACGGCACAGCCTCCATGGCCTTCTCGAAGGCGCGCTCCGCCTGCGCCAGCTCTTCCACACTGGCGGAGGTGTGCTTGCGCGCAGCCGTCACAGCTGCAGACACAACAGTGCCGGACAGCTGCCCGGTAACGGCTCCGGTGACGCGGTCCTGCAGTTCATGCGCCTCATCAATGACCACCACGTCATAGTCCGGCAGCACAGCCAAACCCTCAAAGGCAGCGATGGCCAGCATCGCATGGTTGGTGATGACGACGTCGGCCACAGCGGCGGAGGCGCGTGCCCGCTCGCTGAAGCACTCGGCCGCCACGGGACAACGCTGGGCGCCCAGGCACTCCATGGAGGTGACGGAGACCTGCCGCCACGCACGGTCGCTGACGCCCGGAACCAGGTCATCCCGGTCTCCGGTGTCCGTTTCCTCGGCCCACTCGCGCAGCCGCACCACCTCGCGGCCCATGGCCGAGGTGGGAGCCGGTGACGGGTGAGCCACTCCGTGGTCGTCCCCGAGGGTGAACAAAGCACCGGCGGGGTCTTCCTCTTCGGGAAAACCCCCGCCCGTCTTGTGCAGGCAGACATAGTTGCTGCGTCCCTTGAGCAGTGCCACGTCCACTTCCCGCGGCAGCTGGGGCTTGAGCGTCTTGAGCAGCCGCGGCAGGTCCCGGCCCACAATCTGGGACTGCAGGGCCAGCGTTGCCGTAGAGACCAGCGTGGGTTTGGTGCTCTCGAGCGAGTGGTGGATCAGCGGCACCAGATAGGCCAGCGATTTGCCGGTCCCGGTGCCGGCCTGGACCAGCAGGTGCTTGCCTTCGTCAATGGCCTGCGTAACCTGGCGGGCCATTTCATGCTGGCCCGGGCGGTTTTGGCCGCCCATGCCGGCAACGGCGGTGTCCAGCAGTTCCAGGACTTCGCCGGTGGTGTCCTTACTCATGGGTGACGAACGGCTCCAGTTCAGCAGCGAGGCCTTCGCGGACCCTGACGTGCAGCCGGGTTCCGGTTTCGGAGTGCTCCACGGAGAGGATCTCGGTATCCGGGCTGTGCAGCCGCGACACCACGTCTCCGCGGTCATAGGGAACCATCAGTGTCAGGTCCACCGCCGGACGGGGAATCCCCTCGGAGATGGCCTGCAGCAGCTCGTCGATGCCTTCGCCGGTCCGGGCGGAGACCACCACGTGGCGGCGTTCCTTCTGGCGAAGCCGTTCAAGGACAAACGGGTCGGCGGCATCGGCCTTGTTCAGGACAATGATTTCCGGCACGTTGCGGGCGTCGACGTCGGTGAGCACCGTGCGCACCGCAGCGATCTGGCCCTCGGGATCAGGATGGGACGCATCCACGACGTGCAGGATCAGGTCGGCGTCCGCGACTTCTTCCAGCGTGGAGCGGAAAGCTTCCACCAGCTGTGTCGGCAGCGACCGGACGAACCCGACGGTGTCCGCCAGGGTGTAGCCGATGCCGTCTTCGGTCTGGGCCTTGCGGATGGTGGGATCCAGGGTGGCGAACAGGGCGTTCTCCACCAGGACACCGGCATCGGTCAGCCGGTTCAGCAGCGAAGACTTGCCCGCGTTGGTGTAACCGGCAATGGCCACGGAGGGAACCTGGTTGCGCTGCCGGTTGGCACGCTTGGTTTCGCGTGCAGGTTTCATGCCCGCGATTTCCCGGCGGAGTTTCGCCATCCGGGTGCGGATCTTCCGCCGGTCCAGCTCAATCTTGGTTTCACCGGGACCGCGCGAACCCATACCGGCGCTTGCGCTGCCCACCTGGCCACCGGCCTGCCGGGACATGGATTCACCCCAGCCGCGCAGTCGCGGCAGCAGGTATTCAAGCTGCGCCAGTTCCACCTGGGCCTTGCCTTCGCGGGACTTGGCATGCTGGGCAAAGATGTCCAGGATCAGGGCCGTCCGGTCGATGACCTTGACCTTGACGATGTCCTCAAGTCCGCGCCGCTGGGACGGGGCCAGTTCGCTGTCCACGATGACGGTGTCCGCACCGGTGGCGGCCACAATGTCCTTGAGCTCCTGCGCCTTGCCCGAGCCCAGGAATGTTCCGGGGTCCGGCTTCAGACGGCGCTGGATGACACCGTCGAGCACCTCGGAGCCTGCCGTTTCGGCGAGGGCTGCCAGTTCCTGCAGCGAATTCTCGGCGTCGGCCGCCGTTCCTTCGCTCCACAGGCCGGCCAGCACCACGCGCTCCAGGCGCAGCTGGCGGTACTCAACTTCGGTAACGTCTTCGAGTTCGGTGGACAGGCCCGCCACGCGCCGCAGTGCGTGCCGCTCGCGCAGGTCCTCCTGGTCGCCGTCGTGCACCGAGTGCCCGGCGTCCTCGGAGGAGAGAGCCTGGGCCCTGCCCCGCGGGGCGTCCCGGGCGGGAGCCTTGGCCTCCGCAGCGCTTTCCTTGGCGAGGATCCTGTCAATGACCCCCTGGATGTCTTCGGGGCTCAGCTCCGGTGTGGGCTGAGCGGAACCGGACGTGCCAGGACGGGAATTGTTGATCGTCATATTCTCCTTATAAGCCGTGTTATCCATGGTAAGTCAGGGCACGGACATTTGGGGGCGGAATTTGCCCGCCGCTGAATCCGGTTTCCGCTGCCTGCAGCAGACCCACTAATCTGGTTTGTTATGGGTTCAGACCATTACTTCAGTTCACAGCCGTCCGGGCCCGAGGTCCGCCGGCCGCTCCACGTTTTCCTGGACGGGCGCGAACGCACGCTCGTTACCTCCGGAGGCATCTTCAGCCCCGATGCCGTTGACAAGGGGACGGTGGTGCTTCTGGATGAAGTTCCTGCGCCCTCCCCCACCGGCAACCTGCTGGACATCGGCTGCGGCTGGGGACCGGTGGCCCTGACCATGGCACTGAAGTCCCCCGGTGCCCGCGTGTACGCGGTGGATGTCAATGAGCGCAGCCTGGGCCTGACCCGCGATAATGCCGCCGCGCTCGGCCTGGACAACGTCAGCGTCTCCAAGCCCGAAGACGTGGATCCGGACCTCCGGTTCAACACCATCTGGTCCAATCCGCCCATCCGCATCGGCAAGGACGAACTCCATGCCCTGCTGCTCCTGTGGCTTCCCCGGCTGGCGCCGGAGGGAACCGCGTGGCTGGTGGTGCAGAAGAATTTGGGTGCGGATTCGCTGCAAAAGTGGATTGCTGATCAACTGGGGACCGCCTACTCGGTGTCCCGGCACAGCACCGCGAAGTCTTTCCGCGTGCTGAAGATTGTGCGTAAGCCCGCCGTTGGCTAAGTGCCTAACCGTGGCGTGGATCTAACTGCGTGCTCAATACCATGACTGGTTCAACAGCATCCCGCAGGGCTTTATTCCGGCGGTAAGCCGGGCATTTCCCGCTTCCGGAGCCGGCCTTGGCCCGTTGCCCAGGGCCGGCTCCGCAGGTGCTTGCTAGAGCAGGGTTCCGCGGGCCACGAGGACGGCCGGGCCGCTGAGTTCCACGTGTTCGCGGCCGTCCTCGGCGGTCAGGAACCGGACGCCGACGACGCCGCCGGGCACGGTCACTGCCCAGTCGTTCGGAGCTTCGCGGCCGGCCCAGAAACGGGTGGCGACGGCAGCGGCGCAGGCCCCGGTGCCGCAGGAGAGGGTCTCGCCCACTCCGCGTTCATGCACGCGCATGGTCAGCATTCCCACGCCGTTCTCCACCAAAGGCTCGGCCGGGACCACGAATTCCACGTTGGTGCC
The DNA here is from genome assembly GCF_058269275.1 of Arthrobacter sp. TJ-178. Lineage (NCBI taxonomy): Bacteria > Bacillati > Actinomycetota > Actinomycetes > Micrococcales > Micrococcaceae > Arthrobacter > Arthrobacter sp. TJ-178. Next base: position 53,734 of record NZ_JBZCNK010000002.1, read on the forward strand.
GTGCTCCGGTTCGGGCTGGACGGTCGGTGCCACGGTAAGGCTGGTCGCGGCGAGTTCCGACAGCTCGGCCAGGGCCACCACGGTGTGCGGGTTTCCCATGCTGACGGACAGTCCGGGCCGCGGAACTTCCAGGCCTGCCGCGTTGACGACGGCGTCCATGGCCTTGGCGGCCGCATGGTCGGGATAGATGAATTCCCACGGGCCCATGTCCACGGCGTAACCGCTGTCCACCCGGGTGACGGTCTTAAGGCCGGCACGGGTGCCGATGGTCAGGGTCTCGCCGTCTTCCAGGGTCACGAGATTTTCGGCGAGCAGAAAGTGCACAAAGACGCGGACTCCGTTGCCGCACATCTCCGAAATGCTGCCGTCCGAGTTGCGGTAGTCCATGAACCACTCCGCTGCGGGGTCGCTCTGCAGCAGGCCCTGGCCCTCCGGCAGGTGCTCCGAGCGCACGGCCCGGATGAAGCCGTCGGCGCCGATGCCGCGGTGCCGGTCGCACACGGCGGCCACTTCCTCGGCGGTGACGTTCCGTTCCCCGGCGGGGTCGGCCACCAGGATGAAGTCGTTGCCGGTGCCGTGGCCCTTGGCAAAGGGAAGACCGGCCAGGGACGCGGGCAGGCCGGAAGCGGACAGCGGAGCAGAAAGAGTTGTGTTCACTGTTCAAGGATAACGGCGGCGGCCCTGGCGGTCAGATCGGGATCATCCCAGTCCAGCCAGGTGATGCGGGGGTCTGCCCGGAACCAGGTCAGCTGGCGGCGGGCAAACTGGCGGGTGGCAACCACGGTCTGTTCGGCTGCCTCGGCCACGGTTGATTCGCCGTCGACCACCCGCAGGAACTGGGAGTAACCCAGGGCGCGGCCGGAGGTCCGGCCCTCGCGCAGCCCGCGCGCCGCCAGCACTTCCACTTCGGCCAGCAGCCCGCGGTCCACCATCTGGTCCACGCGCGCTGCCAGCCGGCGGTGCAGCACACTGCGTTCCACGCTCAGACCGATCTGGACGGCCGGCTGAAAGTACTCGCGGACGGGCATGAAAGAACTGAACGGCCTGCCGGTGAGACGGTGGACTTCCAGGGCGCGCACCACCCGGCGGCCGTCGCCGAGCCGGTCCGCGGACACCGGATCCACTGCCCGCAGCCGCTCGCGCAGCGCCTCCAGGCCCACTTCCTCAAGCTCCTGTTCCAGGGCAGCGCGCACGGACGGATCCGTACCGGGAAATTCCAGCACATCGAGGGCCGCACGCACATAGAGACCGGAACCGCCCACCAGGATTGGATACTTTCCGCGGTTTTGGATCTCCGTGATGAGGTCGCGGGCCGAGGCCTGGAAGGCCGAAACGCTGGCTTCCTCCCGGACATCCATGATGTCCAGGAGGTGGTGCGGAACGCCGCGGCGCTCTTCGACGCTGATCTTGGCGGTACCAATGTCCATGCCCCGGTAGAACTGCATGGCATCGGCGTTGATGACTTCCCCGCCGAGCTCCAGGGCCAGGGACACGCCGAGGTCCGACTTGCCGGAGCCGGTGGGTCCGACGACGGCGATGACCGGGCGGGCGGGCGCGTTGGCTGCGGCAGTCACCGGCCGCACCGGAAGATAAAGCCCGGCATTAGGAGCGCGGCGGCAGGGCCGGCATGCCGAGGGAAACCCCGGTCTTGCCCCCTGTTGTTCCGGGAGCGGGAACTCCGCAGGATTCTGCCTGCGAACGGTCCCATGCGTCCCCTGCACGCGAGCGGCGCAGGGAATAGTCGGCCGCGGTGGCAGGATCCGAGACCAGATGGAAGGCAGCCGCGGAGGTCACGGGCACGGTGACGAGGTCTCCGGGACGGGGCACCTCGCAGCCCTCGGGAACGGAGAAGTGCACCAGGCGCTGGTCGCGGGAGCGGCCGGAGAGGCGTCCGGTCTCCTCGGACTTGCGGCCGGAGCCGGCCGTGACCATGACTTCCACCGTGGTTCCCACCTGCTTGGCGTTTTCCTCGGCGGCGATGCGGTCCTGCAGCGCGGTCAGCCGTTCAAAGCGCTCCTGGACCACGGCCTTGGGCAGCTGGTCCGGAAGGTCAGCGGCGGGAGTGCCCGGGCGCTTGGAGTACTGGAAGGTGAAGGCCGTGGCAAAGCGGGACTTCTCCACGACGTCCAGCGTTGCGGCAAAGTCCTCTTCCGTCTCCCCCGGGAAGCCCACAATGATGTCGGTGGAGATGGCCGCGTGCGGCATCCGTTCACGCACGCTGTCCAGGATGCCCAGGAATTTCTTGGACCGGTAGGACCGGCGCATGTCCTTGAGGACCTTGTCCGAGCCGGACTGCAGCGGCATGTGCAGCTGCGGCATGACATTCGGAGTTTCAGCCATCGCATCGATGACGTCCTGTGTGAAGGCTGCCGGATGCGGGCTGGTGAAGCGCACCCGCTCCAGGCCCTCAATGCTGCCGCAGGCACGCAGCAGCTTGGCGAACGCGCCGCGGTCGCCGAACTCCACGCCGTACGAATTCACGTTCTGTCCCAGCAGCGTGACCTCGATGGCGCCGTCGTCCACCAGTGCCTGGATCTCGGCAAGGATCTCGCCGGGGCGCCGGTCACGTTCCTTGCCCCGCAGGGAGGGAACGATGCAGAACGTGCAGGTGTTGTTGCAGCCCACGGAAATGGAGACCCACCCCGCGTACACAGAGTCCCGTTTGGTGGGCAGCGTGGACGGGAAAACATCCAGGGATTCCAGAATTTCCAGCTGCGCATCGTCGTTGTGCCGGGCCCGCTCCAGCAGTGCCGGCAGGGAGCCGATGTTGTGCGTGCCGAACACGGCGTCCACCCACGGAGCCTTGCGCTGGATGGTGTCGCGGTCTTTCTGTGCCAGACAGCCCCCCACGGCTATCTGCATGCCCGGACGGGTTTCCTTGACATGGGCCAGCATGCCCAGGTTTCCATACAGCTTGTTGTCCGCGTTCTCCCGCACCGCGCAGGTATTGAAGACGACGACGTCGGCTTCCTCCCCGACAGCCGGCACGTAACCGGCGTTCTCCAGCAATCCGGAGATGCGCTCGGAATCGTGGACATTCATCTGGCAGCCGAAGGTGCGCACCTGATAGGTGCGCGGGTGCTCAAGGTGCTCGGCAGCAAGCGGCGCAGATACGGGGGAAGATTCGGGGGAAGATACAGTCAAACTCACAGTCCTAGGGTACCTGCCGCAGGACGCCCGGGCGGGCGCTGCCCCCGGGGGAAGTTGCTGCCGGGTTTAGTACCAGTTGTTTGCGTAGTGGAAGTTCAGTGCGGAGCAGGGGCTGCCGTACCGGGATTCGATGTAGCTCAGGCCCCAGTTGATCTGGGTCTTGGGATTCGTGAGGTAGTCCGGTCCCGATGAGGCCATTTTCTCCGCGGGAAGTGACTGCACAATCCCGTACGCTCCGCTGCTGGCATTGGTGGCGCTGGTCATCCAGTTGGATTCCTTCTCCCACAGCGTGTTGAGGCAGGTCATCTCGGAGGCTGCCCAGCCGTGACCGGCCAGGGCCGACGCCGCGTAGCTCTTGGCTCCGGCGGGGTCATCCATGGGGACCGCTGCTGCAGCTGCAGCAGCTTCTTCCTCTGCCGCACGGTCGGCGGCAGCCCGGGCGGCAGCTGCCTGTGCCGCTGCTTCCTGCTCGGCCGCAAGCCGGGCGTTTTCCGCGGCGGCCGCCTCGGCGGCGGCGGCTTCTGCAGCCTTGGTTTCTTCGGCGGCCTTGGCTGCGTCTGCGGCGGCCGCTTCGGCGGCCTTTGCATCCTCTGCTGCCTTCGCGTCCTCTGCTGCCTTGGCATCCTCTGCTGCTTTGGCCTGCTCGGCTGATGCGGCCGCTTCGGCCTCCTGGCTCTGCGCATCTGCGGCAGCCGCTTCGTCGGCCGCCTTCTGCTGCGCTTCAGGGGTGGCGTCCGCGTCGGGCTCCGCGTCGTCCTCTGAGGAGGGGGTGGAGATCGATTCCGGTGCAGCTGTCGGTGAAGTCAGGCTCACCAGGTTGGCGCGCAGCTGGTCGTTTTGCACCGAGGCTCCGGCAATACCGAAGAACGCCAGCGCGCCTGCCACGGCAACGGCGCCAATACGGAGCTTGCGGCTGCGGTGGATCCGCAGGCGTTCCTGGTTGAGGATGTGGTGGGAGCCGTCCTGGCCGGAGGCGTTCCGTACTGCGGTGTCTTCGTTGCCGAGGGCATCTTTGTGGGGGGAAGTCATAGCACCGAGACGCTACAGATGGATTCTGGGTCAGTGTCTCGAATCGGTAACGGCCGGATTGACAGTTCCAGGGAGAAGAAGTTCTAATACCAGTTTTTTTCTTCAGAATGCTGCCAGGCGGAGCAGGGGCTGCCGTACCGGGATTGGATGTACCCCAGACCCCATTCGATCTGGGTCCGGTAGTTGGTGCGCCAGTCCGGTCCGATGCTTGCCATCTTGTCCCCGGGCAGGGATTGGGGGATGCCGTAGGCGCCGCTGTAGGGGTTGTTTGCGCTGGTCCGCCAGCCGGACTCACGCTGCCACAGGTTGATCAGGCACCTGAGCTGGTCCTGTCCCCAACCATAGGCGCCCAGCCGTCCGGCAGCGTAGGCCTGTGCCCCCGCAGGGTCGTCGACCGGCCCGGGAGACGGGGTTGGAACGGGCTCCGGACCGGGGGCCGGCGCAGGCTCCGGCCTGGGAACCGGTTGCGGAGCGGGTGAGGACGGAGGGAGTGATGGGGCTGGAGTGGCAGGACGGGGAGCTGGTACCAAGGGCGGAACCGTGGGATTAATCACCGGATCCGGACCCGCAGAAGGTGGAAGAACAGGCTTTTGTGTGCTGTCCCGCACAGCATCCTTTTCTGCTTGGGCTCTTCGGGCCGCTTCTTCCGCTTCCTGCTGCTGTCTGATGTATGTCTGCTCCGCCTCCATGCCCTTCAACCGCTCTGCTTCCACGGCCACACTGGTGCTCCGGAGGGCCGCCAGCTGTTCCAGCAGGACAGCGCTTCGCACCTGGACTTCCCGTACCGCAGCATCTGCGTCAATTGCCGCGGCCCGGGCCGAGGCCTCAAGCCGGCGGGCCTCGGCAGCGGATTCTTCCCGGCTCTTCAGGGCGGCGGCTTCCCGCTCTTCGAGACTCCCCAAAACGGATTCGGCGGCCGCGGCCTGAGCCTGCAGACTGTCCGTCCGGCCGCTGATCCCCTGCAGCGCGGCGAGCCGGTCCAGAGCTCCGGCCCCTGCATCGGCATCCAGGAGCATTATCAGGTTGGAGTCCATTCCGCCGGTTTTGTAAGTCTGCGCGGCAAGGGCGCCCATTTGCTCGGTGAGCGCCGCTGCGGCTCCGGCGGCCTCAGCCCGCTGGGCGGATAAGACGTCAACGGCACGGCTGCCGGCATCAACTTCCGCGGCCGCTCTCCGGGCATCGGAAGAGGCCTGCACGGCGGCGGTTCCGAGCGTGCCGGCGTCAGCAGAGAGTTCATCCAGAAGTGCTTCAATTTCCGCGGCCTGGTCTGCTTTGGCCCCGGCGCTGCGTTTGGCTTGCTCAACTTCTTCCCACGACGGGTAGTCCGCCGCGGCAGCAGGGGCAGGAGCGAGCACCGCAGGCACAGCAGTAAAGGCGGAGGCGGTAAGCACTCCGGCCAATACGACGGAACCTAGGGAAGCAGCAGTTGACTTCTTCCCCGGCAGCAACAGTGTCAACATCGTGGCTCAGCATACGGTACCGCCCACGCATCAACCTAGGGTTTTTTACCAGTCCTCTTCGGGCGGCTGGTCCAGCACATCGCCAATGACTTCATTGACAACGCGGTAGCCCACCGACGGGGAGTAGCCCTTGCGGGCCAGCATGGACACCAGACGCCTGGCCTGTTTGTCCCTTGCCGCCCGGTCCGAAAGGTCCACTGAGGACTGCAGCCGGCGGCGGGCCAGTGCCCTGGCTGCAACATATTCGTCCTCGTCGCTGACCTGTTCCAAAGCCTCGGCGGCCAGGTCCCCGGAGATGCCCTTCTCTGCCAGTTCCCTTTTGAGGGCTCCCCGGGCCAGGGACTTGGACCGGGACCGGCTGGCCACCCACATGCGGGCAAACTCAGCGTCGTCCACCAGCTGCACTTCTTCGAAACGGTCCAGCACGGCCCCGGCAACGTCCTCAGGTATTTCCTTTTCAGCCAGTTTGACGGCCAGCTGGCGGCGGCTCTTCGGAGAACTGGTCAGCTGCCGCAGCACAATGTTGCGTGCTGCGGCATACGGATCACGCTCACGGTCCGCAGGAACGGCAACGGGCTCTCCGGCCGCCTCATCGGCACCGGAAAACCCGCTGTTCTGCTCGTGCATGTGAACTATGAGTTCTTCGGAACGGCCTTGAGCTTCGGTTCAGCCGGAGCTTCCTCGGATGCCGGTCCGTTGATGCCCAGCTTTTCGCGCAGCCGGCGTTCCAGTTCATCCGTGAGCTCAGGATTGTCGCGCAGGAACTTGCGGGCATTTTCCTTGCCCTGGCCCAGCTGGTCTCCGTCATAGGTGAACCAGGCGCCGGACTTCTTGACGAAGCCATGCTCCACGCCCATGTCGATCAACCCGCCCTCACGGGAGATTCCGGTGCCGTAGATGATGTCGAACTCGGCCTGCTTGAAGGGCGGGGCCATCTTGTTCTTGACGATCTTGGCGCGGGTGCGGTTACCTACCGGAACCGTCCCCTCCTTCAGCGTCTCAATACGGCGCACGTCAATGCGCACTGAAGCATAGAACTTCAGGGCCTTGCCGCCGGTGGTGGTTTCCGGGCTGCCGAACATCACGCCGATTTTTTCACGGAGCTGGTTGATGAAGATTGCCGTGGTGTTGGTGTGGCTCAGGCGACCGGCGATTTTCCGGAGCGCCTGGCTCATGAGCCGGGCCTGAAGGCCGACGTGGCTGTCGCCCATGTCGCCTTCGATTTCGGCGCGGGGAACCAGGGCTGCCACGGAGTCGATGACGACTACGTCCACCGATCCTGAACCGATCAGCATGTCCATGATTTCCAGGGCCTGCTCACCGGTGTCCGGCTGGGATACCAGCAGGGAGTCGGTGTCTACGCCCAGGCGCGCGGCGTAGATGGGGTCCAGGGCGTGCTCCGCATCGATGAAGGCGGCGATGCCGCCGTTCTTCTGGGCGTTGGCCACAACATGCAGTGCCAGGGTGGTCTTACCCGAGGATTCCGGGCCGTAGATTTCCACGACGCGGCCCCGCGGGAGTCCGCCTATGCCGAGCGCCAGGTCCAGGGCGATCGAGCTGGTGGAGATGGTTTCTGCCGGAGCACGGACCTCGTCTCCGAGCCGCATGATCGAGCCCTTGCCGTACTGCTTGTCGATCTGGGCCAGCGCTGCTTCTAGAGCCTTTGCGCGGTCGACTGCTGCTGCCATTCTTCACCTCGGTTGTTTGAGTTTTACGTGGCCCGAAGGCCGGTTGTCCTGCTCACCTACGACCATATGCGGCGGCACTGACAAAACAGCGGAGCGGACTGCCGTGGGGATATCCGGGGCAGTTCTGCGGTCGCATCGCCCTTGTGTAGGAGCATAGCCGCATCCGAACAGGTATTCGAATATGCGCTTCGGCGTGTCCTGCTGCAGATCAAGCCAACTGCTAATTCTTTGGCGGAATATCCCTGCCAAGCCGCCGTTCCGGGGGCACTTCCTGAACATCGCAGACTGCCAGCCACACGGACTTGGGCTCAATTCCACCTCTCAGCGCCTCTTCTGCCGTCTTGCCGCCAAGGGAGCCCAGGACGAGGTCCGATGCCAGCACACGGGAGTAGGCCGAACCGAATTCGTCGTCCATAAGCCGCCAAAAATCACTGAGTCGCATCGCTTAATCTTCTCACGTCCGCAGGAGCCGGCTGATGACTTCGTACCGGCTCGGGCCAAAGGCCTCCGCAGGGGACCCTGTGCTCAAATGCCTAGAATAGGAGTTATGAGCGAGACGGAGTCCTCCCCCGAACTGCAGCACAATGAAACCGCGATAGACACCCTTGAACATGAGCTGTCAGTACTGTGGCGCCGTGCCCGTTCGAATTCGAGCAAGGTTGCCCGTCAGGTGCATCCGGACATGGAACCGGCGGCCTACGGCCTCCTGGTGCTGCTGCAGCAGCATCAGGAGATGCGGCTGACAGATATCGCGGCAAGCATCGGCATCGGGAAGCCGTCCGTGAGCCGTCAGATTGTCATGCTGGAAAGCCTTGGCCTGGTGCAGAAGCATGCCGACCCGCTCGACGGCCGGGCCCAGACCATTTCGCTGACTCCGGCCGGTTCACAGGCACTGGCGCGGACCCAGGCGGCCCGCAAGGACCTGTTCCGGACCCTGCTCCAGGACTGGGTGGAAGAGGACCTTGTCCAGCTGGGGTCATTGCTGACCAAGCTCAACGACTCGTACGCCCGCGAACACTGAGCCCGCCGGCCCGAACCTCAAAAGGCCCCGAGATATGAGCAGCCTGTGGAGACAGCAAAAAGACCCTGCCTTGCGGCGGGGCCTTTTTGGTTTTGGTGGACAAGCTGCCGAGGAGCTGCAGCCTTGTTGATGTAGGTCTACGGTGTGCGGGCCAGGTCCCGAGCCATGTCCTCCGGGAATTCGCGGGCAAACTCGCGCGAGAATTCCGACGGCACGGTGTCAGGTATGGCGATGCCTTCTGCACTCGCCACCCGGTCACTGACCTCACGAAGCATCAGGGACAATGGCACATCAAGTGCGGTGCAGATGGAGGACAGAAGTTCCGATGATGCTTCCTTCTGGCCTCGTTCCACCTCACTAAGGTAGCCAAGTGAAACGCGTGCGCTGTGCGATACCTCGCGCAGGGTACGACCCTGACGCTGACGGACATCGCGCAAGACGTCGCCAATTTCATGACGAAGAACAACCATTTTGCGCTCCTTTGGCTCCCGGTGTGCATCTTCCGCCAACCCTACATCCCGCCAGCGAATAACGCCGTTCACGGATACGGGTTGCTTAACCATCTGTATCGTCCTGCTCCCTATGTGGTCCGGCTGCGGTTGCCCCGCAGATATTTAAAGATCGTAATCGGGAAACCTTGGCGGTTCCTGATACTAACAACTGAGCGTCTCCGGGATTTGTTCCCGTTGCCGCTGCCCGGTTCTCAGGACCCGATTCAGGGGTGCTCCGCAAGGACCCGGCCCAGCAGTACAAGTGCTTCGTCGCAGGCCTGCCGGCGGATGGCTGCCCGGTCTCCGGAAAACAAATACTCTTCCACCAGAGTGCCCTGCGGCGATGCGACGGCGATAAACACGCAGCCCACAGCCTTGCCGTCGTGCGGCTCAGGCCCGGCAGCTCCCGTGGTTGACACGCCCAGGTCCGTCTCCAGCAACCGCCGGACACCCTCGGCCATCTGCCCGGCCACCCCGGCGTCGACGGATCCCGCCGCGGCAAGCAGGTCGGCATCGACTCCCAGGACTTTATTCTTCACAAAGTTGGAGTAAGCCACCACCGCGCCGGCAAGTACTGCCGATACGCCTGGAACCGCGCCCAGCTCGGCAGCCACCATGCCTGCCGTGAGGGACTCCGCAGTTGCCACGGTGAGGCCTGCGTCCGAAGCGGCGGAAACCACAGCGGCCGCATCGGGAGCCGATGTCACCTGGCGCCCGGACTCTGCAGCGCCCTGCGGCGCAGCTGCAGCGCCTTGACGACATAGTCAGCACCGGTCACCACGGTGACCACCAGTGCGGCGGCCATCACCACGGCGCTGATCCACCAGGCCCAGCTGCCCAGCCACGTGGTCAGCGGCAGCAGGAAGAGGAAGATCGCGAAAGTCTGGATCACTGTCTTGAGCTTGCCGCCGCGTGAGGCTGCCATGACGCCGTAGCGGATCACCACGAACCGCAGCAGGGTGATGCCGATTTCCCGAACCAGGATCACGATGGTCACCCACCACCACAGCTCGCCCAGCGCGGACAGCATCACCAGTGCCGAACCGATCAGCAGCTTGTCCGCAATCGGATCGGCGATCTTGCCGAAGTCGGTGATCAGTCCCCGGCTGCGGGCCAGGTCGCCGTCGAGCTTGTCGGTGTAGATGGCGACGGCGAAGGTGGCCACGGCCAGCCAGCGGTAGAGACCGTGCCGGCCGTCATCGGCCAGGAGCAGCCAGATGAAAAGCGGAACCATCAGGATCCGCACAACCGTCAGGACGTTGGCGATGTTCAGGAGGGGGGCGTTCCCGGTAGAAGAGTTGCTCACACATCCAGCCTAGCGGGGATTCAGCGGCCGGTCAGACTCCACGCGTCCTCGGATCCGCCATCCTCGCCGTCGTCTCCCCCGTCGTGGTACTCGGTCGCCTGCTGGCGGCCCTCCAGGTCCTGGGCCACCAGGTCCACGGGGCCGGCGAGCGGATCGGAGTCGAACCCGTGGTTAACGTTGGCGTTGTCCGCCAGGGCGGCAGTTTCAGCGGCCGACGGGCCGCTGGCGCCCTCTCCCCCGCTGATGGCTGCCAGCGTGGCTGCCAGGTCATCGGGCTTGACGAGCACGTCGCGGGCCTTCGAGCCTTCGGAGGGCCCGACGACGCCGCGGGACTCCAGCAGGTCCATCAGGCGTCCCGCCTTGGCGAACCCGACACGGAGCTTGCGCTGGAGCATGGAGGTGGACCCGAACTGGGTGGTGACCACCAGTTCGGTGGCCTGAAGCAGGACGTCCATGTCATCGCCGATGTCATCTTCGATCTGCTTCTTCGGCGCGGTGACCGTGACGTCCTCGCGGTAGACGGCGCCCAGCTGTCCCTTGACGTGCTCCACCACGCGGTGGATTTCCGACTCGGTGACCCAGGCACCCTGCACGCGGATGGGCTTGTTGGCGCCCATCGGCAGGAACAGCGCGTCACCCTGGCCCAAAAGCTTTTCAGCACCGGGCTGGTCCAGCACCACGCGGGAGTCGGTGACGGAGGACGTAGCGAAGGCCATGCGGGAAGGCACATTGGCCTTGATCAGGCCGGTGACCACGTCCACCGAGGGACGCTGGGTAGCCAGGACCAGGTGGATGCCCGCGGCACGGGCCAGCTGGGTGATGCGGACAATGGAGTCTTCCACGTCGCGCGGGGCCACCATCATCAGGTCCGCGAGCTCATCCACAATCACCAGCAGGTACGGGTAGGGACGCACTACGCGCTTGGAACCGGCCGGCGGAACAACCTTGCCCAGCTTCACGGCCTTGTTGAAGTCGTCGATGTGCTTGAAACCGAAATTGGCCAGGTCGTCATAGCGGGTGTCCATTTCACGGACCACCCACTGCAGGGCCTCGGCGGCCTTCTTGGGATTGGTGATGATCGGCGTGATCAGATGCGGCACGCCCTCATACGCGGTGAGTTCCACACGCTTGGGGTCCACCATCACCATGCGCACTTCATCAGGGGTGGAGCGCATCAGGATGGAGGTGATCATGGAGTTCACGAACGAGGACTTGCCTGCACCGGTGGCACCGGCCACCAAGAGGTGCGGCATCTTGGCGAGGTTGGCCACCACAAAGCCGCCCTCCACGTCCTTGCCGACGCCCATCACCATCGGATGTTCGGTCTTGCGGGCGGCGTTGGAGCGAAGCACGTCGCCCAGGGCCACCACTTCCTTGTCCGCGTTGGGAATCTCGATGCCGATCGCGGACTTCCCGGGGATGGGCGAGAGGATGCGAACGTCGGAGGAGGCCACGGCGTAGGAGATGTTCTTGGACAGAGCGGTCACCCGCTCCACCTTGGTGCCCGGCGACAGCTCAATTTCATAGCGCGTCACCGTGGGACCGCGGCTGAATCCGGTGACGTGTGCTTCCACCTTGAACTGGTCCAGGGTGTTGGTCAGCGCGTCGACGACGGCGTCGTTGGCCTCGGAGCGTTCCTTGGCGGGGGGCCCGGCGGGCAGGAATTCCGACGGCGGCAGGGTGTAGGTTACGTCGCCGGAGAGCTGCAGCTGTTCGGTGCGCTGCGGAATGGGCGTGGCCGGAGTGAGGTTTCGGACAGTCCGCTCGGGAACCGGGGGCATGGCGGGAACGGGAGGCAGCCCTTCCACCGCGGTGAGCTCCGCTGCGGCCTCAGGAACCAGGGCGATGGCCTCGGTGGGAGGTTCGGCGCCGTCAAAACCGCCGTCGAAGGCACCCTTCGCGGGCAGACCCTGCGCCCGGCGGATCTTCTGTGTGGCCAGTTCGGACCGGGTGGGGCGGCGCACGCCCGGCGGAACAGCCGGTTCCGCTGCAGCCGCTGCAGCCGCTGATGCCTGTTCCTCTTCGTCCGCCAGCACGGCGCGTTCAAAGGCCTCGTCGCCGGCAAAACCTTCAGGGGCAAGATGCTCCTGAGTTTCGGGGCCGCGGCTGAACATCCGTGACTTCTTTTTCGGTGCCTTTTTCGGGAGGTGGTCGCGTTCGTAGAGATAGCTCTGGTCATGCGCCTCGGGATCATCCGGGGCAAGGTCCTGCCCCATCAGGTGTTCGTAGAGGGCGCGAAGGCGCAGCGGAATGTGGCGGAACGGCGTGGCCGTAATGATGAGCAGGCCAACAAAAACCAGCAGGCCAAGCAGGATGGCCACGGGCCAGGTGGTCAGCGCCGCGGACAGCGGGCCGGCAACCAGGAATCCGACAATGCCGCCGGATTCCCAAAGCCGGTCAAAACCGTCGGACAGGGCCGGCGAGCCGCCCACAATGTGCGTGATGCCGGAGCCGGCGAAAAGAATGAGGGTCAGCCCAATGCTGATGCGGCTGTTGGCGCGGTGGCGCTCCGGGTAGCGGAAAAGCCTTACGGCGCCGGTCAGGAGCAGGAAGGGCAGGACAACGGCCATCCAGCCGAAAGTGCCTGCCGCGCCGGCGTGGATGATGTCCGCCACCGGGCCGCGCAGCGCCCACCACTCAACGGTGGCCACGGCGAGTGCCGTGAGGATGAGGAAGAATCCGGTGCCGTCCCGCCGGACGTCGCGGTCCGGGCTGACGTCGGCACCAAGTTTGCGGATGCCCGCTCCGGCCAGCCGGGCCATGCCCATCCAGGCACCCTGGACAGCGCGCAGCGGCAGCGGAACCTGCTCGGCGTCGGCCTGTGCTTTGGCGGCAGCACCCGAGCGGCCGGTCGCTTTTCCCCGCGGCTGGGTTTTGCCGGAGTTTTTTCCTGAGGTGCCCCCGGTGTTCCGGCTGGTGGTCCGGCCGGAAGCACCGCCGCGTGCGGCAGGGGAAGTACGAGTGGCCATACGCTCCACCGTACCCGATGGGGCCGGGCAAACCGCGGATTTACGCGTCTGCCCGGCCCCGCCGGATACCGTACTTTGGAGTCGCTGGAAAGGGTTTCCCGCCTAGGCTTCCAGAACCACGGGAACGATCATGGGACGCCGGCGCAGGCGCCGGTTGACCCAGGTGCCCACCACGCGGCGGACCACCTGCTGGAGCTGGTACGTGGTGTGGTCCTTGTTGGACGTCACCGCTTCCTCCAGCGCGGAGCTGATCTTGGGCTTGATCTCGTCAAACACCGCGTCCTCTTCGGCGAAGCCCCGGGCATGGATTTCCGGCCCGGAAACTATGGTGCCGGTGCTGCGGTTGACCACGGTGATGACGGAAATGAACCCTTCCTCGCCGAGGATGACGCGGTCCTTGATGTCCGTGTCGGTGATCTCGCCAACGCTGGAGCCGTCCACGTAGACAAAACCGCAGTCGACGGCGCCCACCACTCTGGCTTTGCCCTCGCGCAGGTCCACCACTGTGCCGTCATCGGCCAGGATCACGTTCTCCGCCGGTACGCCGGTGGCCTCGGCGAGCTTGCCGTTGGCAATCAGGTGCCGGGTCTCGCCGTGCACGGGCATGGCGTTCCTGGGCTTGAGGATGTTGTACGTGTACAGCAATTCGCCGGCCGAAGCGTGGCCGGAGACGTGGATCTTGGCGTTGCCCTTGTGCACCACGTCGGCACCGAGCTTCATCAGGCCGTTGATGACCCGGAAGACGGCGTTCTCATTGCCCGGAATCAGCGACGACGCAAGGATCACCGTGTCACCCCGGCCAACCCGGATCCGGTGGTCGCCGTTGGCCATGCGGGACAGGGCTGCCATCGGCTCGCCCTGGGATCCGGTGGACATCAGCACCAGCCGGTCATCGGGCATGTCATCGACGTTCTTCAAATCCACCAGGATGCCGTCGGGCACGTGGAGGTATCCGAGTTTCTCGGCAATGGCCATGTTGCGGACCATGGACCGGCCCACAAAGCAGACCTTGCGGTTGTGCACGGCCGCGGCGTCCAGCACCTGCTGGACCCGGTGGATGTGCGAGGAGAAGGACGCCACGATGATGCGCTTCTTGACCTTGCCGAACAGGGCCTCCAGCACCGGGCCGATTTCCCGCTCGGCCGTGGTGAAACCGGGGACATCGGCGTTGGTGGAGTCCGCCATGTACAGGTCCACGCCCTCCTGTCCCAGCCGGGCGAAGGCGCGCAGGTCGGTGATCCGGCCGTCCAGCGGGAGCTGGTCCATCTTGAAGTCACCGGTGTGCAGGACAGTGCCGCCCTCGGTGCGGATGAACACGGCCAGGGCATCCGGAATGGAGTGGTTCACGGCCACGAATTCACACTCGAACGGGCCAAACTGCTCCACCTGGCCCTCAGTGACGGTGAAGCTGAACGGCTTGATCCGGTGTTCCTGCAGCTTCGCTTCCACCAGGGCCAGCGTGAGCTGGGAACCGATCAGCGGAATGTCCTGCTTCAGGCGCAGCAGATACGGCACGGCGCCGATGTGGTCCTCGTGGCCGTGAGTCAGGACCACGCCCACCACGTCGTCGAGCCGGTCTTCGATATAGGAGAAATCCGGAAGGATCAGGTCAACGCCGGGCTGGTTCTCTTCCGGAAAAAGGACGCCGCAGTCCACGATCAGCAGCTTGCCGTTGATCTCGAACACGGCCATGTTGCGGCCGATTTCTCCGAGGCCGCCCAGCGGAACAATCCGCAGGGTCCCTTCTTCCAGGGCCGGAGGGGTTCTCAGTGCCGAGTCCGCTGCTTCAGTCATGGTGCTTACGCCTCGTTGGTGGAAAGGGCCCGGGAAAAGTCCCAGCCCGCCTCGGCCAGATCAGTCAGGACAGTTTCCATTTCGACGGCGTCGGGGGCCACCAGCGGCAGCCGTACGGCAGCGTTCGGAATAACTCCCTGCATCCTCAGGATCTGCTTGGCGGACACGGCGCCGGGGATGTGACTCATCACGGCACGCACCACGGGGTCCAGCTCGAAGTGGATCCGGCGTGCGGTGGCCAGGTCACCTGCTGCTGCGGCGTCCACCAGGGCGCGGAACTGTGCGGTGGCAACGTGGGCGGTAACGCTGACAACTCCCACGGCTCCTGCGGCCATCCACGGAAGGGTCAGGCTGTCATCGCCGGCATAGACGTCCAAAGTCGTGTTCGCCAGGACCTGCGTGACCGCGGCAAAATCCGCTTTGGCGTCCTTCAGGGCCAGGACCGTGGGAATGTTGGCCAGGCGCACCATGGTGTCGGTGGAGATCGCGATGCCGGCGCGGCCGGGGATGTCATAGATCATGATCGGCAGCTCGGTGGCGGCGGCCACGGCTTCAAAGTGGGCGACGACGCCGGCCTGGGTGGGCTTGTTGTAATAGGGCGTAACGACCAGCTGCGCGTCGGCGCCTGCCCGGAGCGCGCGCCGGGCCATTTCCACTGAGTGGGAGGTGTGGTTGGTGCCGGTGCCGGCAATGACCTTCGCGCGGCCGCCCACGGTTTCGGCGACGACCCGGAAGAGGTCTTCCTTTTCACTGTCCTCCAGCGTGGAGGTCTCCCCCGTGGTTCCGGAAACCACGAGACCGTCGCAGCCGTCTTCGACAAGCTTGTTGGCGAGGTTGGCCGTGGCGTCGAAGTCCACGGCACCGTCCTCGGTGAACGGTGTCACCATTGCGGTGACGAGGGTTCCAAACGGAAGTGCACGAATATCAGAGTCAGCCATGGGTAAAACGTTACCCGCTGCACACGGCCTTGGGACAACGCGGCACTGTTCCAGCCCGGCGGAGGGCCGGGGATGACGCGCGGTTTCCGTATCTGCCCGCACCGTGGACGCACTGCGGAAGTCCGGCACTGCTGTGAGACGATCGGAGCATGATCGGACGGCGGCTTACGGGCATTGACGCGGCCCGGGGCATAGCGCTTCTGGGCATGATGGCGACCCACATTTTTCCCCTGTACAACGAGCAGACGGGCGTACCGTCCTGGACGGGACTCGTGCTGTCCGGCCGCTCTTCGGCACTGTTCGCGGTGGTGGCCGGGATCGGCCTGGCGCTGCTCACCGGCGGCAGCCAGCCCCGCTCCGGAAGCGCGCTGACTGCAGACCGCCGGGGCATCGCCGTACGGGCCCTCATCATTGCGCTGGCGGGGCTGACGCTGGGCGGGCTGGACACGTCAATCGCCATTATCCTGTTCCACTACGGCATCCTGTTCCTGCTGGCCCTGCCGTTTGTGGGCATGCGCGTGCCGAAGCTGGCCCTCTGGGCGGGCGGCTGGCTGCTGCTTTCCCCCGTGGCCGCGTACCTCATCCGGCCCTGGCTCTATGAACACGTCTCGCCGCCCACGCTGGACACCAACATCACCTGGGATGCGTTCCTGCAGCCGGCCACCCTGGCCGCCGACGTCCTGTTTACCGGCTTTTACCCCGTCGTCCAGTGGCTGAGCTACCTGCTCATCGGCATGCTCATCGGCCGCCTGCGGCTGGGCGAGCTGCCGGTGCAGACGGGACTGGTGGCGGCCGGCATTACCGCTGCGGCGGGGGCAAAGTTCCTGAGCTACTACCTGCTGCTGGACAAGGGCGGCCTGGAGGCCATCCTGGCCACCAACTCCGGACGGATCTGGCCGCTGGAGCAGATGATGGAAGTCAATCTCGCCGGAGTAAAACAGACCGGTTCCTGGTGGTGGCTGGCGGTCAGCGGCCCGCACTCGGGCACCCCGCTGGACCTGCTGCACACGGCCGGCACGGCAGCCGCCGTCGTCGGTGTGTGCCTGCTGCTGACCCGGGCGCGGCCCAACCTGCTGCTGCCGCTGTCCGCAGCGGGAGCCATGACCCTGACCCTCTACAGCGTGCATGTGTGGATCATGAGCGTCACCGACGCCCTGCCCGTGCCGCCGGAGCCGGTGTGGCTTTTCTGGATCTCGGCGGTGGCGGCGGCAGCGATTGGCATCGCCTTTGCCAAGCTCGGCTCGCGCGGGCCGCTGGAAATGGTGACCCACGGAGCGTCCTCGCTGGCCCGCCACGGTTCGCTCACGAAATAGGCACGGTTCCCTCGCGGGTGGGACTGGTTGCGGGGAGGGGCTATTTGAAGAGCCGGCCCGCGCGGCGCATCGCGTCGCGTGCCCGCTTGCGGTCCCCGGCGGCGTCGTAGGCGCAGGAGAGGCGGAACCAGGCGCGCCAGGAATCCGGCTGGGCCTCCACCTCGGCCTGGTATTTGGGGAACTCGGCATCCGCAGCCTCGCGGATGATCCGGCCGCCCGGGGTGCGCGGCAGGTTATCCACCGGCAGCCCGCCCTCGCCGGCCAGGATGTGTGCCATCTTCTCGGTCCGCCCGCCAAACTGCAGTTCCCGGATCAGTGCCCAGGCACCCACGATCGGAAGCACCAGGTAGGCCGCGCCCAGGGCCTTGGCGCTGAACTCATCGGCGCTCAGCAGCGTCCAGCCGCGCTGGAAGGAAATCACCAGGTAGAACACCAGCAGGAGGGTGACCAGCAGGACGCCGATCTTGGCTTTGTTCGTGAAAAGCCCGGTAAAAAAAGACAAGGTGTTCCTTTAGCAATCAGTGAGCCGCGGCATCAGTGCCGCGCAGTCGTTTAGCCGTGCAGTCGTTTAGGAGTTCGGAGCGTTCAGGTTCAGGTAGCCGTCAAGGCCAACGGTGAGGCCGGGGTGGGCCGCCGCTTCCCGCACGCCCAGCAGGACGCCGGGCATGAAGGAGGCCCGGTCAAAGGAGTCGTGGCGGATGGTCAGCTGCTCCCCCGCACCGCCGAACAGCACCTCCTGGTGGGCCACCAGGCCGCGCAGCCGCACGGAATGCACGCGGACACCGTCAATGTCCGCGCCGCGGGCGCAGAAAACTTCCTTGGTGGTGGCATCCGGAGAGGGTCCGACGCCGGCGTCGGCACGGGCCTGCGCGATCATTCCCGCGGTGCGGACGGCGGTGCCGGACGGAGCGTCGATCTTGTCCGGATGGTGCAGTTCAATGACTTCCACCGATTCGAAGTACCGGGCGGCCTGCGCAGCGAAGGCCGAGGCCAGGACGGAGCCGAGGGCAAAGTTGGGGGCGATCAGGACGGCGGTGCCGGGATGCTTCTGCAGCAGCGCCGCGAGCCGCTCCAGCCGGTCCGCGTCCCAGCCGGTGGTGCCTACGACGGCGTGCATGCCGTGTTCGACGGCGAACCGGACGTTGGCTTCCGTGCTGTCCGGAACGGTGAGGTCAATGACGTACTGAGCCCCGGCGGAGACCAGGGTCTCGAGGGAATCCCCGCGGCCCAGGGCGGCTGCCAGGCGAAGATCGGGGGCCGCTTCAACGGCCTTAACGGCTTCGGATCCCATGCGGCCGCCGGCACCGAGGACCGCTACGGCTAGTTGCTCAGTCATACCCCCAGATTACCGGTCACAGCGGAGCGTCCTGAACACCGTCTGACTCGCCGACTCCCACCCACTCCGTGGTTCCGTCCGAGAATCCCTGTTCTTTCCAGATGGGCACCCGTGCCTTAACGGTGTCCACCAGTTCCGAGCAGGCGGCGAAGGCCACGCCGCGGTGCGCCGAGGCGACGGCAGCCACCAGGGCCGCCTCACCGATCTGCAGCGGGCCGGTGCGGTGCCCCACCCAAATCCGCACGCCGTCGTACTTGTCCGCGATGTCCGCCGCCACTGCGGCGAGGACTTCCTCCGCACTCGGATGGGCACTGTAGGACAGGGTGGCCACCCCGCGGCCGCCGTCGTGGTTGCGGACAATTCCGCTGAAGCCCACCACCGCCCCGCACTCGGGGCTCCATGCGGCTGCGTTGGCATGTTCGGCATTCAGCGGCAGGTCTGAAACGGTGGCGTTGATGACCTCTGACATGGCGTTGGCGCCTCCCGGCGCCGGAGTTTCAGTGCTCATTTCGTCCTTCCAGCTGTCCGCAGATATGTCCGATGACCGGTTCCAGCACCGCGAGTCCGTCCGCCACGGCCCCGGGTGAACCGGGCAGGTTCACGATGAACGTCCGTCCCGCGGTGCCGGCATGGCCGCGGCTGATGGCCGCCATGGGCGTCTTGGTGCGCCCGTCCGCGCGCAGCGCCTCCATCACCCCGGGCACCTCCCGGTCCAGCAGCGGCAGGGTCTGTTCCGGCGTGAGGTCGTCGGGGCTCAGCCCGGTGCCGCCGCTGGTCAGGATCACGGCCGGTTCCAGCGCGAGCATCCGGCGCAGCGATTCGCCTACGGCAACGCCGTCGGGCACCACCTCGGCGAGCACGACGTCGAACCCCAGCGCGTACAGCCAGTCCGCGGCCAGCGGACCGCATTCATCCTCGTATGCCCCGCGGGCCGCGCGGGTGGAAGCGATCAGGACGGCGGCGGTGCGGCGCGGCTGCTGGTGCGGCGGCTCGTGCCGGCCGCCCGGATGGGAACTCACAGCGTCCAGTCTCCGCTCTTGCCGCCGGATTTGGCGAGGACCCGGATATCCGTAATAGAGGCGTGCTTGTCCACGGCCTTGATCATGTCGTACAGCGTCAGCGCGGCCACGGACACGGCGGTCAGGGCTTCCATTTCGACGCCGGTGAGCGCCTTGGTCTTCACGGTGGCCCGGATGACGACGTCGGATTCTTCCGTGTCGAAGTCCACCGTCACCTTGGTCAGGGGCAGCGGATGGCACAGCGGAATCAGCGTGGAGGTTTGCTTGGCGCCCATGATCCCGGCGATGCGGGCCACGGCCAGGGCGTCGCCCTTGGGCAGTCCGCCGCCGGAGATCAGCTTGAGGACCTCGGGGGTGGTGCGCAGCCGTGCCGCGGCTGTGGCTTCCCGCGCGGTCTCAGTCTTGGCGGACACGTCCACCATGTGGGCGGTGCCGTCGTCGCGGACATGGGTGAGCCCGAGCTGCTGCTCGTTGCTGCCGGCCATGGATAAATCCCTTCAAAGATGCGGGCGGACCCCGCAGGCAAATAAGTCTTTCGTCAACGCTTCGGAGCCCGGAAGAGTTACCGGTCCAACAGCCATACTGTCACTTCGGTGCCGGCGGGAAAGGACTCCCGGCCGGCGGGCAGGTGCACCAGCGCGTTGGAAGCGGCCAGGGCATGGACCAGGTGCGAGCTCGGGCCGCCCACCAGTTCCACCTCTCCGGTGCCGCCGGGAACGGCCGGCGGCAGATACCGGCCGCGGCGGACCTGATGCTTGCCGGCGGGGCTGCGGGTGTCCTCGCGCAGTGCGGCCGGCAGCTGCAGCCGCGGCCGGGGCAGGCCCGTGACGCTGCTCAGCGCCGGGCGCAGGAACATCTCAAAGGACACCACGCAGCTGACCGGATTGCCGGGAAAGGCAAGGAAGGGAATGCCGGCAACGCGGCCGATCCCCTGCGGGCCGCCGGGCTGCATGGCGACGGATAGGAAGTGCACGTCTTCCGCCTCCAGGCCCTGCTTCACCACTTCGTAGGCGCCTTTGCTGATGCCGCCGGAGGTAATCACCAGATCGGGCTGCCCTTCGGCGAGGTCGGCGTGCAGCCGGTCCCTCAACTCCTGCGGCGAGTCGGCCAGCACCCGGGTGAGCTGCACCTGCGCTCCGGCTTCCTCCAGCAGCGAGCGCAGCAAAGTGGTGTTGGCGTCGTGGATCTGGCCCGGGTGCAGCGGATGTCCCGGCGGCACCACCTCGTCTCCGGTGGTCAGCAGCAGCACCCGGGGGCGGGCCAGCACGGCAACGCGGTCCAGTCCCAGTGCCGCCAGCAGACCCAGCTGCCCGGGTCCCAGGACCGTGCCGGCGGTCAGCGCGGGGTCTCCGGCCCTGATGTCGCTGCCGGCACCGCGCACATACTGCCCGGCGGGCACGCCGGCGGGAAGCCGGACGGCGGGCGGGGAGGGAACTCCTGACTCCGCGGGAGATGTGCCCTCCGGCGCCGGAAACGAATCCGGTATCGCCTGCTCAATGGGGACGACGGCGTCCGCACCGGGCGGGAGCATGGCACCGGTCATGATGGGGGCAGCTGTGCCGCGGGCCAGGGCGGATGGTTCGGAACCGGCGGGGATGGGCGCCGCGACGGCCAGTTCCACCAGGGCGGCAGGTTCCCCTGTCCCGGTGCCGGCCGCAGCCAGGTCTGCCGCGTGCACGGCGTACCCGTCCATTTGGGAATTTGCGAACGGCGGCAGGCTGCCGGGGGCCGCAACATCGGCGGCGAGGATCCGTCCGCGGGCGCTGATCAGGTCCGTGTCCTCGGTGCCCGGGGGCCGCTCGCGGAATCCTGCTGCCAGCAGGTTCCGCACGGCGTCCTGGTGCTCGGCCGCGCTGCGCGGCGAACGCTGTGCCGGGCGGCCGCCGGGCTCATCGGCGGGCGGGGTGTTGGGAGTGGACACCGGATTCCTTTGCTGGCGGGAACAGTTCCTAGCGGACCTTCACCCGAATTGTATGCAGGCCGGTGGCACCGTCGGGAACAACCGGCCGTTCCGTTTCATCCTGCTCGGTGCCGTTGGCGTCGATGGCGCGCACGGTGATGTCATGCTCCCCCGGCTCAAGGTCAAGGCGGGCGGACCACTGGACCCAGGTGTCCGACGAGATCGAAGAGGCCAGGTCCGCGTCCTGCCAGGCGCCGCCGTCGACCCGTACCTGCACTCCCTTGATGCCGGTGTGCTGTGCCCAGGCCATCCCTGCCACGGTGACAGTGCCGGCTTCCGCCGCGGCGCCGCGCGCGGGCGTGTCGATGCGTGAAGAGAGCTTGACGGGGCCGCGTTCAGTCCAGCCGCGCTGTGTCCAGTAGGCCACCTCATCGGCGAAGCGGGTGACCTTGAGCTCGGTGACCCACTTGGTGGCCGAGACGTAGCCGTACAGTCCGGGGACCACCAGACGGACCGGGAAACCGTGCTCCAGGGGAAGCGCTGCCCCGTTCATGCCCACGGCCAGCAGGGCGTCACGGTTGTCCGTCAGGGCTTCCAGCGGCGTGGAGGCCGTCCAGCCGTCCTTACTGGTGGACAGCACCATGTCCGCGCCGGACTGCACACCGGCGGCGGCCAGCAGGTTGCGCACCGGCCAGCCCAGCCATTTGGCGTTGCCGACCAGGCTTCCGCCCACCTCGTTCGAGACGCAGGCGAGGGTGACGTAGCTTTCCTGCAGCGGCTTGGCCAGCAGCTGGGCAAAGTTGATCTCCACCTCACGGTCCACCAGGCCGGTGACCTTGAGGGTCCACTGGTCGGGGTTCACCAGCGGCACGCTCAGGGCGGTGTCAATGCGGTAGAAGTCAGCTGCCGGAGTCAGCACCGGGTCCAGTCCGGCAATTCCCAGTTCCGCCCCGGCGGGGATTGGTGCTGCCGGAGTGACGGCGGCAGGCAGGGCCACGCCGTCGCGCAGGGCCGCCGTAGTGACCTGCCCCGCGCGGGAGCCTCCCGCCAGAGCGCCGGCCACCACGCCGACGGCGGCTCCTCCTCCCACGCCCAGGAGCACCTCCCGCCGCCGGGGGCCGGCCTCCTCGGGGACGGCGTCCCGCCATGCCTCGATGCGGGCCAGCAGGGCCCGCAGCACAACAATCCCGACGATTGCCGCAAGTCCCGGTGGCACCAGCGAAAGTGCACCCATCTGCGGCCGGGTCACTACGGCCGCCAGCCCCGCCGCGCCCAGGAGGCCGATGAGTACGCTGCCGCTGGGCGGGCGGCGCAGCTGCAGGATGCCGGCAACCCCGCCGCAGACGGCAATAAGGGCTGCCATGGACACCAGGAACGCTGTCTTGTCAGCCGTGCCGAACAAACCGATGGCCCACTCCTTCACCGGAGCGGGCATGCCATCAATGACAACCGAGCCCACTGCGGAGACCGGGGAGAGCGACGGGCTCATCAATGCTGCGGACAGCTCCCCGGCCGCCACGCCCAGGCCCGCGGCCACCACTCCGGCGGCAGCGGACCACAGGGACAGGTGCCGGGCGGTGAATTTCCTGACGGGGTTTCCGGTGGGTTTTCTGCTGGGTGTTCTGCTGCCCTGCGGGATCATGCTGCACGCTTTCGTTGGGGGGAGGGGTGCCGGGAGGGGCGGATTCAGCGCGGCAGCAGCAGTGCCACTCCAAAGCGGGCCACCGCCAAGAGCACCAGATACAGGGAGATCAGGATGAGGCAAATGCCCAGCGCAATTTCGGGCTGGTTGGAATTGAGACTCAGCTCAATCTGCAGCGGGAGGGTCCGGGTGCGGCCCTCGATGCTGCCGGCAAACGTGATGGTGGCGCCGTACTCCCCCAGCGACCGGGCAAAGGCCAGCAGTGCGCCCACGATGATGCCCGGCAAAGCCAGCGGAACCGTGATGTACCGCAGGATCGCCGTGGGTCCGGCCCCGGACGTGGCGGCTGCCATTTCCAGGTCATGGTCCACGGCCCGCAGGCTGCTCAGGGACGCCACCACAAAGAACGGCAGCGAGACAAAGACCTGGACAATCAGCACGGCGGCCGGTGAATACCCGACGCCGAGGCCTGCGGATTCCAGCACCCGCCCGGCCAGGCCCTGCCGTCCCCAGAAGTACAGCAGGGCAATTCCGGACACCACCGGCGAGAGCACGAGCGGTATCAGCAGGATGCCGCGCAGCAGCTGCATCCACGGACCTGCCAGCTTGCTGAACAGCACGGCCAGCGGCAGGCCCAGCACCACGCAGATCAGCGTTGAGCCCACGGACGTGGCCAGGGACAGCCCCAGAGCGGTGCGCGCTTCGGAGGCTGTCAGCAGCGAACCCAGGGACGTCCAGGGAATATTCAGCAGCAGTGCGGCCACGGGTCCGGCACAAAACAGCAGAGCCAGGGACGCCGGCACCCACAGCCAGGCCGGAGTGGTGGCGCGCGCGCCGCGGTTCACAGCGGAACCCCGTTCCGCCGTCTTGCGCCTGTTCCGGCCGGCACCGCTGCCGGCACCGCTGCCCGCGTCACCGTTCGGGTCACGGTCCCGGTCACTGTCCGGGAGGCCGGAAGCCCGCCTCGCGGAAGATCCGGGCGGCGTCCTCCCCTGTAAGCCACTCGTAGAATCGGACAGCTGCCTCATGGTCTGCTCCCTCCGCGGTCAGTGCCGCGGGGTACTGGTTGGGGTCTGGATCGCTCACTTCAAGATACGTCACCCCTTGATTCGCAGCCGAGAGCGCATCGGTTTGGTACACCAGCCCGGCATCGGCCTGTCCCGTGGCCACTTTGGTCAAGACCGACCGGACGCTGTCCTCCCGGCTTTCCCCGGACAATGCCACGCCGGCGGAGTCCAGCACGCGCCCGGCAGCACGGCCGCACGGGACCGAAGCAGCACACACCGCAGCCCGCACTCCGGGCGAGGCCAGGTCAGCCAGCGACGCTACCCGGCCGGGGTTGCCCGGTGCCAGCGCGAGCACTGTCGTATTACCGGCCACCACCTGCTCGGCAGAAATCAGACCCCCGTCGCGGGCTGCGTCCAGGGACTCCATATCCGCGGTGATGACGACGTCGGCCGGAGCGCCGGACAAAAGCTGTCCCGAGAGCTGCGCGCTGGAGCCCAGGTTGATGCGCAGCCGGCCGCCGCCGTCGTAGGCTTCATTCAGGGCTCCGATCACATCCGTGAGCGAGGCAGCTGCGAAGACTGTTATGTCGGGCTCCGGCGAGTCCTCGGACCCGCTGCCGGGCCCGGGCGCCGAACAGCCGGCGGCCACCGCCAGCAGGGCGGCGGAGAGAGCCAGGGCTCTGCTGCTTCGACAGATAAAACGCATTGATAGAGCCTAACCGCGAAAGGGCGTAACCTCGACCCATGGGTATCCAGCTGGGAATGCCGTCCATTGGTGCGCCGCTGAACGCGGCGGGCTCCGGCGTGTCCGCTTTCGCCGGCTGCGGCGTTTCCACCACAGCCGATGCGGGAGCAGCACCTGCCGACTCCGCCGGGGCGGTGGTTTCGGGCTCCGCCGCTGCGGCCGGGATCCGTGCCGCTGACGGGCTGCTGGACCGCTATGGCCGGCGGGCCACGGACATGCGCCTGTCCCTTACCGATAAATGCAACCTGCGCTGCACCTACTGCATGCCCGCCGAAGGGCTGGACTGGCTGGCAAAGGACAAGGTGCTGTCCGGGGCCGAGATCATCCGGCTGGTACGGATCGGCGTCGAGATGCTGGGGGTGCGGGAGCTGCGGCTAACCGGCGGCGAGCCGCTGGTGCGTGCCGATCTGGTGGACATCATCGCCGGCATCCGGAGCAACCACCCGGAGCTTCCCATCTCCCTGACCACCAACGGCCTGGGGCTGGACAAGAAAGCCCAGGCGCTCAAAGACGCGGGCCTGACGCGCATCAACGTGTCACTGGACACTCTGCATCCGGACACCTTTGCACAGCTGACCCGCCGTCCGTTCCTGACCCGGGTACTGGCCGGCGTGGAGGAAGCGGCACGGGTGGGGCTGGGGCTGATCAAGATCAACGCCGTCCTCATGCGGGGCATTAACGACGTTGACTCCCCCGAGCTGCTCGAATGGGCCGTCAGCCACGGTTTTGAGCTGCGCTTCATTGAGCAGATGCCGCTGGACGCAGACCACGGCTGGACCCGCGACGGAATGATCACGGCCGCGGAAATCCGCGGTCGGATGGAGCGGGACTTTATCCTCACTCCGGATCCGCGGCAGCGCGACGGCGCCCCGGCCGAACGCTGGGAAGTCCGGCGCCGCAGTGCCCCTGACGTCCTCGCGGGCACCGTGGGCATCATTGCCTCGGTAACCGAGCCGTTCTGCGCGGACTGCCGCCGGACCCGGATTACCGCCGAGGGCAGGGTGCGCAGCTGCCTGTTCTCGCACGAGGAAACGGATCTGCTGGAGCTGCTCCGGTCTCCCGAGGCCGGAGACGCCGCAGTTGCGGAACGCTGGCAGGACGCCATGTGGGGCAAACCCAAGGCACACGGAATGGACCATACAGGCCTGGGCGACGCTGACTATGTGCAGCCGGACCGGACCATGAGCGCGATAGGCGGCTAAGTGCTGATTCGATACTTTGGGGCAGCCAAGGCGGCCTCCGGCACGGAAGAGGAAACCCTCCCGCAGGCGGGGCCGGGCGGAGCCGGAGACTCAGTCACCGGCGGGATGACGCTGGACGGGCTGCTGGAATTCCTGTCCGCCCGCCACATCAGCGCCCCGGAGGGCACTCCCCCGCTCAAAAGCGTGATTTCCCGCAGCACCTTCCTGGTCAACGGGTATGCCGCACGGGACCGCTCCCTGGTGCTTTCCGACGGGGACACCGTGGACATCCTGCCGCCGTTCGCCGGCGGGTAACCGCAGGACAGCCGGCAGCCTCCCCTACCCCCCCCGAGATGACAGAAAGTGCGCTTCCCAGCCTTGGGAAGCGCACTTTCTGCTGTGTCGGAGGGGAAGACTAAAAGCCCAGTTCTTCCTTCGACTTGAACGGCCCGACAATCGTGATGGTGCGCGGTGCGGCGGCGAGTTCGGCGGCCAGCGCCTGCACCTGCTCCGCGGTGACGGCACCGATGCGGGCGAGGGACTCGTCAATATCGATGAACTCTCCGCTGACGAGCTCGGCCCGGCCGAGGCGGGACATGCGGGAGCTGGAGTCTTCCAGTGCCATGACCATGCCGCCGGCAATCTGGCCGCGGGCCTTCTTCAGCTCAGCCTCGTCCACGCCGTCCGCTGCCAGGCGTTCCAGCTCGCTGCCCATTAGGTCGATCACCTGACGGGTTTTGGCCGGTGAGCAGCCTGCGTACATGCCAAAGTAGCCGGCATCGGCGTAGGACGCGGAGAAGGAATAGGTGGAGTACACCAGGCCGCGCTTTTCGCGGATCTCCTGGAACAGTCGCGAGGACATGCCGCCGCCCAGGATGGTGTTCAGGACGCTCATGGCAAAGCGGCGGTCATCGGTGGCCGTCAGGGACGGGCACCCCATCACCACGTTTGCCTGTTCCACGGGCCGGTTGATGACCTGCACGCCGGCGGTGCCGGAGATCACGGCCGGGTCGGTGTTGCGGCGCGGGGCGGGCGAGGCATCCTCGGAAAGATCCCAGCCGGCCTTCTTCAGGGCGTCGAGCACCATGGCGCAGACGTCGTCGTGCTCCAGGCCGCCCGCAGCGGTGACCACCAGTTCGGTGGGCCGGTAGTAGCGCCGGTAGTGTTCCAGCACGGCTTCGCGCGGAACGCTCATAATGGCTTCGGGAGTGCCGCCGATGGGCCGGCCCAGGGCATGGTCGCCCAGCACGGCTTCGGCAAACTTTTCGTGGCACAGATCCGCGGGGTCGTCGGCATCCATGGCGATTTCTTCCAGGATGACGTCGCGTTCCTGCTCCAGTTCCTCCGGGTCAAGGACCGCGGAGGTGATCATGTCCGTGATGACGTCGATGGCCATCGGCAGATCGCTGTCCAGCACCCGTGCGTAGTAGCAGGTGCTTTCCTTGGCCGTGGCTGCGTTGGATTCGCCGCCGACCTCGTCAAAGGCCAGTGCGATGTCCAGCGCGGAACGGCGCGTGGTGCCCTTGAACAGCAGGTGTTCAAGGAAGTGGGTTGAGCCGTGCCGGCCCGCGGCTTCATCCCGCGAGCCGACACCAACCCAAAAACCGATGGTGGCGCTCCGCTGGCCCGGCATGGCCTCGGTCAGCACGCGCACCCCGCCCGGAAGGACGGAACGGCGTACGACGGCGCCTCCCGGAGTTCCCGTCACCAGGGACGGTTCGCCGGGAAGAGTGGTCAGCGGAAGGCGGACAACCGTCCCGGATGCCGGAGCGTGTCCGGCATCGGGACGGTTTCCATCAGTAATATGCGGCATTTACTCTGCGGACTCGGCTTCCGCTGCTTCTGCGCCTTCGGCGTCGTCAGCAACTACCGGGGACAGGGAGAGCTTTCCGCGGTCATCGATCTTGGTGATTTCCACCTGGATCTTCTGGCCGACGGAGACAACCTCGTCAACGTTGTCCACGCGCTTGCCGCCGGCGAGCTTGCGCAGCTCGGAGATGTGCAGCAGGCCGTCCTTGCCCGGTGTCAGGGAAACGAAGGCACCGAACGTGGTGGTCTTCACAACCGTACCCAGGTAACGCTCGCCGATCTCAGGGACCTGCGGGTTGGCGATCGCGTTGACCGCCGCACGGGCAGCCTCGGCGGATTCGCCGTTGGTTGCGCCGATGAGGACCGTGCCGTCATCTTCAATGGAGATGTCAGCGCCGGTGTCCTCCTGGATCTGGTTGATCATCTTGCCCTTCGGGCCAATGACCTCGCCGATCTTATCCACGGGGATCTTCACCGAGATGATGCGCGGGGCGTACTCGGAGAGCTCGTCCGGGGTATCGATCGCAGCGTCCATGACACCGAGGATGTGCAGGCGGGCTTCGCGGGCCTGCTTCAGTGCTGCTGCCAGCACGGAAGCGGGGATGCCGTCGAGCTTCGTGTCCAGCTGGATGGCCGTAACGAACTCGGAGGTACCGGCAACCTTGAAGTCCATGTCACCGAAAGCATCTTCGGCGCCGAGGATGTCGGTCAGGGCGGCGTAGCGGGTTTCGCCGTCAACCTGGTCGGAGACCAGGCCCATGGCGATACCGGCAACCGGAGCGCGCAGCGGAACACCGGCATTGAGCATGGACAGCGTCGAGGCGCAGACCGAACCCATGGAGGTGGAACCGTTGGAGCTCAGGGCTTCGGAGACCTGGCGGATGGCGTAGGGGAATTCTTCACGCGTCGGCAGCACCGGCATGAGCGCACGCTCTGCCAGGGCGCCGTGGCCGATTTCGCGGCGCTTGGGCGAACCCACGCGGCCGGTTTCACCGGTGGAGTACGGCGGGAAGTTGTAGTTGTGCATGTAGCGCTTGCGCGTTACCGGCGACAGCGAGTCAATCTGCTGTTCCATCTTGAGCATGTTCAGCGTGGTGACGCCCAGGATCTGGGTTTCGCCGCGCTCGAAGATGGCCGAACCGTGCACGCGGGGCAGAACCTCAACCTCGGCGGTCAGCTGGCGGATGTCCGTCAGACCGCGGCCGTCGATGCGGACCTGGTCCTTCAGGATGCGCTGGCGCACAACCTGCTTGGTGACGGAGCGGAATGCTGCGGAGATTTCCTTCTCGCGGCCTTCGAACTGGCCGGCGAGCGAAGCAACAACTTCGTCCTTGAGCTCGTCGGCGGCAATGTCGCGCTCCTGCTTGTCAGCGATGGAGAAGACCTTGGCCAGCTTGTCAGCGGCTGCGGCTTCCACGGCTTCGTAGACATCGTCCTGGTAGTCCAGGAAGATCGGGAACTCGACGGTGGGCTTGGCGGCGCGGGCAGCCAGGTCCGACTGTGCTTCGCACAGAACCTTGATGAACGGCTTGGCAGCTTCCAGGCCCTCGGCGACAACCTCTTCGGTCGGGGCGGTGGCGCCCTCTTCCTTGATGAGGTTCCAGGCGGCGTCGGTGGCTTCGGCTTCCACCATCATGATGGCAACGTCGTCACCGGCGATGCGGCCGGCAACCACCATGGAGAACACTGCGCGATCCAGTTCGGAGTGCTTCGGGAAGGCAACCCACTGGTCGTCGATCAGGGCAACGCGGACGCCGCCGATCGGGCCGGAGAACGGCAGGCCGCTCAGCTGGGTGGACATGGAGGAAGCGTTGATCGCAACGACGTCGTACAGCACGTCGGGGTTGATCGCCAGGACGGTGACCACAATCTGGACCTCGTTGCGCAGGCCCTTCACGAAGGCGGGGCGCAGCGGGCGGTCCATCAGGCGGCAGGCCAGGATGGCTTCGGTGGACGGGCGGCCTTCGCGGCGGAAGAACGAGCCCGGGATGCGGCCGGCGGCGTACATCCGCTCTTCGACATCCACGGTCAGCGGGAAGAAGTCAAAGCCTTCACGCGGGGACTTGCCGGCGGACGTAGCCGACAGCAGGACGGTGTCATCGTCGATGTACACAGTGGCTGCGCCTGCAGCCTGCTGGGCCAGACGGCCGGTTTCGAAGCGGATGACGCGCTGGCCGTATTTGCCGTTGTCAATGACGGCTTCTGAGAACTGAATTTCGGGACCCTCCATAGAGAGTCACCTCCGTTTCTTTGTTGGCGGAGGCATCCAGCACCGTCCCAATAAACGCGTTCGCCGCTGTAAGCGGTTCGGTTCAACACCCGGTCTTCGATCGAGGTCCACGGGCAGAAACTCCCGGAGACCACTACCGAGGACCGCGAATGCTGCGATGCTGGCTGACTCCTGTTGATATGTGCTGTAGTGCTTGGTTACTGCCGTAGTGCCTGGATCATTCGAGGGCAGGTGCGCTTCCGGTCAGAGCCGGTGTCCATGTCTGCCTGAAAAAGGGCGGCACCCACGAAACGCAGGGGCCGCCCTCTCCAAAGACTACTTGCGCAGGCCGAGGCGCTCGATGAGCGCACGGTAGCGGGTGATGTCCGTATCCTTGAGGTACGAAAGCATACGACGACGGCGACCAACCATGGCCATCAGGCCGCGGCGGGTGTGGTGGTCGTGCTTGTGCGTCTTCAGGTGTTCAGTCAAGTCGAGGATGCGGCGCGAAAGCACTGCAACCTGAACCTCGGGCGAACCGGTGTCGCCTTCGGCCCGAGCGTATTCCTTGATGATTTCCTGCTTGACTACGGGATCAAGTGCCAATGTAACTCTCCTAGAGTTGTGCCGTGAGGCCCGAGTCAGCACTGCGCTGCCGGGGATCTTGGCGCCTTAGGATAAATCCTGAAAGACACAAAGAAATTCAGCCGCCACGGACCGCAGCCGAATTTGATAACAGTTTACCTGTCCCCGCTGCTATCTGTCGAAAGCACATCCCTTGTGCGCGCCACGTCAAGGCGCATCTGCTCAATCAGGGCCTCCGGGCCGGTATACGCCACCATGCCGCGGAGCCGTTCCACGAATTCCACCACCACGTGCTGTCCGTACAGATCAAAATCGGTGATCTTCTCGTCCGGCCGGTCAATCACATGGGCTTCCACCTGCCGGCTGACACCGTCAAAGGTGGGATTGGATCCAACGGAGATGGCGGCGGGCCAGCGGATGCCGGCTTCATCGACCAGCCAACCGGCATAAATTCCGTCCGCGGGGATCAGGCCGCTGGCTTCGGGGGCCAGGTTTGCGGTGGGGAAACCGAGCTCCCGCCCCCGGGCAGCGCCGTGGATGACTTCTCCGCGCATGCGGTGGGTGCGGCCCAGCAGCCGGGCGGCGGTGCGTACGTCGCCGCTGCGCAGCGCTTCGCGGATCCAGGTGGAGGAGCAGCGGCGGCCTTCGGACGCTGCTGAACCCTCGGCGCCGGTCCCCTGCGGCAGGGCACCGAAGTCCTCGACCGCCTGGACCTCAAAGCCGAGCTTGTCGCCCAGCTCGCGCATTGTCTGCAGGTCGCCGGCGTTGCCGCGCCCAAAGCGCACGTCATGTCCAATGACCACCGCGCGGACATGGAGTCCGTCCACGAAGACCGTGCGGACAAATTCTTCAGCGGTCAGGGACGCCAGCTGCAGGTCATAGTGCATCATCAGCAGCCCGTCCAGACCGGTGGCGGCCAGCGCCTCGCGCCGGTCCACTGCTCCCATGATCAGCTCCGGGGCCGCCTCGGGGCGGTGCACCTGGGCCGGATGCGGGTCGAAGGAAATCGCCACCGCGGCGGCATCCTTTTCGCGGGCCACCTTCACCAGCCGGTCCAGCACGTGCTGGTGGCCCACGTGGACGCCGTCGAAGTTACCGAGCGTGACTACTGTCGGACCAATGCCGGCAGGAACCTCTGCCAGGCCATTCCAGTAGTGCACACAAGCTCCTTAAAACGGGCGTTCCGGGGTCGCGGCGGAGCCGCGGAAGATACGGCCCGAGCAGCGCATGGCTGCACCGGACCTATCCATTATGGCCGAAAAAGGTTCAGCCCTGCGTACCGCCGGCGGAAGCGGTCCCCTGCGGGCCGGATGCACCCTCGCTGTACTCCCGCTTCAGTTCGCTCGTCTTGGCAATGAAGCGGTGCCATACCAGCAGGGCCGGCGGGAACGCCAGCTCCAGGATCATGAGGATGATCATCGTGTAGTGCGGGGTGCCGCTGAAGGCCCAGGACAGCACGCGTCCAATGCCTCCAAGGAAGACCATCAGGCAGACCAGCCACAGCATGTTGGCCCACTGGAACTTCACGGCAATGGCGATGAAGGCCGCGCCGACACCCACCATCATGGCCGAGAAGAAGCGGAACTGGGATTCCAGGGAGGCGTTGACTTCTCCTCCGCCGGTGTCCGCTACCCCCGCCGTTCCGGTGGTCAGGTAGTAGACACCGACGCCGGCGATGAGGACACCCACGCCAATGACGACGGCGCGGAAGACGCCCCAGTCATCGCTGCTCTTGTAGGGCTTGTTGCGGGTCTTGGTCCGCTGCTTGCCGCCGGTGCCGGATGCGGGGCCGGCCGGGGTGGTCCCGGACGGCTTGCCCGCCGGAGGAACCTGCAGCCGCTCGGTGGGCCGGGCCTCCTGGCTGACGCCGGGAACATGCGGTTTCCGGCCTCCGGCGGCAGGCTGCTGGCCGGACGACTGCGCGGCTGCACCCTGGGCGGACTGCCCGGGGCCGGTCCCGCTTTGGCGGTCACTGGGTGTGGAAGCCGAG
This sequence comes from Arthrobacter sp. TJ-178, assembly GCF_058269275.1. Classification (NCBI taxonomy): domain Bacteria; kingdom Bacillati; phylum Actinomycetota; class Actinomycetes; order Micrococcales; family Micrococcaceae; genus Arthrobacter; species Arthrobacter sp. TJ-178. The sequence continues at coordinate 86,316 of NZ_JBZCNK010000002.1, forward strand.
TTGCTCATTTTTCCCCCTGGAGGAATGGAAAACGTGCGGATGTGATGCATTCTTCTGCCATCGTCTCACGCATCAGGCATCCCGGCGGCCAGGGTGCCGCGGCTTGATTTAGGCGGGTTGACTCAGCCGCGGGCTGACGCGTCCGCCCGGTGCCGGTAAAGCCACCACAGGCCAAGCACGGGAAGGATCAGCGGGACGTAGCCGTATCCGGCTCCAAACCCTGACCAGACGGTGTCATCGGGCAGCGCGGCGGGATCCACCAGTCCGAAGATGCCCACGGCCAGCACACCGATCATTTCAATGCCGACGGCGGCCACTGAAACCCGGTAGGACGACGCCCCGGATTTGGACAGTCCCACGGTGGCAATGATGTAGACCACGGCAGCCAGGGCAGAGAGCAGGTACGCCAGCGGCGCCTGGTCAAACTTGGTGGCTATCTGGAACACGGCACGGGCGGTCGAGGACAGCGCAAAAACGGCGTAGACAGCCACCAGCAGTCGGCCTGCTCCGGTGTTGCGGGCTGCAGGCTGCGCCGCGTCCCGGCCGGAGGCGGCACCGGGTTCGGACTTATTCACATTCATGCGAGGGGGGCTCCATCCCAGATCTGTTCCATCCGGAACAGCATGACAAATACCGTGATGCCCACGGCACCAAGGACAAGGTTGCTCCAGCGGCTGCGGTCCATGAGGGACCACCACGTTGCGCCGATCGGAACAATGAGGGCAGTGAAAAGGTATCCCCAGAACTCCCAGACTTCTCCGGCAACCCCTTCGCCGCCAACCTGGCGGATAACGGCAGCCACACCGTAAACAAGGAGGAAGAGCTCCACGGCCGCCACGGAAAGAATGGTGAGGTCATTGGGTCCGTGCTTCAGGATGGCCGCACCGAAGCACAGCACCACCGACACAAGGCACACGACGGTGCCCACAATGAACAGCGGATCGACTACCACTTACGCCGCCTCGTTTCCCGGAGCGAAGACCAGCAGGGCCTTGGCATAAGCGGCGGGGAAGGCCGCTGCGGCCTGGCCCCTGTTCTCCAGCAGTCCCACCAGCGTGCCGCTGGGGGCAAACGCGGCCACCGGGGTGGCGGCGTCCACGCCTGCAATGTCCGACGGCGGGATGCGGCGGCCGTGGGAAAGATCGGCTGCTTCGGCGTCGCTGAGTTCACGGACCGGGAACAGGGCCCGGGCGGCGTCGTCGAGCTCCAGGACCGAAAGGTCCGTGGCCAGCTGCTCCAGCGTAGCGGCCTGCTCCAGGCTGTACGGGCCCACGCAGGTGCGGCGCAGGGCGGTCAGGTGGCCGCCGACGCCGAGGGCCGCTCCCAGGTCGCGTGCCAGCGCACGGATGTAGGTGCCCGAGGAGCAGTCAACGGTGACGTCGACGTCGCGCAGTTTCCCGCCGTGTTCGCGGCGGATATCGTGCACCTCGAAGCGGGACACGGTCACCGGGCGGGAGGGCAGGTTGACCTCTCCCCCGGCCCGGACGCGGGCGTAGGAACGCTCGCCGTTGACCTTGATGGCGCTGACGCTGCTGGGGACCTGCTGGATGTCGCCGGTCAAATCCGCGACGGCTGCCATGATGTCCTCGTCGGTGACCGCCGCCGCAATGGTCTCGGCCGTGATCTCGCCTTCGGCATCATCGGTGACCGTTGATTGGCCCAGCCGGATGGTGGCCTCATAGGTCTTGGAGGTGCCCACAATGTACGTCAGCAGCCGGGTGGCCTTGTTAATGCCCACCACCAGCACTCCGGTGGCCATGGGATCCAATGTCCCTGCATGCCCCACTTTTCGGGTTCCCGCTAGTTTCCGCAGGCGGCCGACCACATCGTGGCTGGTCCATCCCTGCGGCTTGTCCACAATAATCAGCCCTGAACGGACCTGCCCGGAATTCACGCCTTTCAGTATATGCGGCCCCGGCCTAAGGTTCCTGACGCCGCAGTGGCGATACGATGCACAGATGCCTGAGCTCTCACCCCACGTCCGGAATGCGTCCGCCAACCAGATCCGGGAAATCACCCAGTCGGCCTGGGCGCAGCCGAATTCGATTGTGCTCAGCATCGGCGAACCCGGCTTCCCCACACCGCCGCACATCCTCGAAGCCGCCGCCGCAACGCTGGGCAGGGACGAGACCGGCTACACCCCCAACGCCGGCATCATGCCGCTGCGCGCAGCCTTCGCGGAGCGCACCGGCCGGCAGAACGGTGTCGAGGTTGCCCCGGGCCGGGCCTTTGTGACGTCCGGCGCCCAGCAGGGCCTGCACCTGGCCATGAGCATGCTGCTGGATGCAGGCGATGAAATTCTCATTCCGAATCCCGGCTATCCCACCTTCGCCATGACGGCCCGGCTGCTGCACGCGACGCCGGTGGAGTATCCGCTGTACCCCGAACACGATTTCCAGCCGCGCATCGAGGACATTGAGGCTCTGATTACCCCGCGGACCCGCGTCCTGCTGCTGAACTCCCCGTCCAATCCGCTGGGCGCCGTATTCAGCGCGGACCTCGTGGCGGACCTGGTCCAGCTCGCCCGCCGCCGGGACCTGTGGATCATTTCCGATGAGTGTTACGAGGCGTTCACCTACGACGTCCCCCACGTCAGTCCGCTGGCGTACGACGGCGCCGGGACGGGTTCGGATGCGCCGGCCGGCGGCGGGGAACGCGTCATCGTGTCCGTTACGCTTTCCAAAACCTACGGCCTGACCGGCCTGCGGATCGGCGCCCTGATCACTCCGGCCGGCTTGGAAACGCAGATGAGCACTGCCATGGAGTCGATCGTGTCCTGCGTGGCCTCGCCGTCGCAGTACGCTGCTCTCGCTGCCCTGACCGGCCCGCAGGACTACGTCAGCGAAGCCGCCGAACACTACCGGGCCAACCGGGACGCCGCCGCTGCCGTCCTGGATGCCAAGGGAATTCCGTATCTGAAGGCCCAGGGTGCGTTCTACCTCTGGGCGGACGTCTCCCATGCATCGGCGGGCGACGTACGGGCCTGGTCCCGGAAGTTCCTCGCCGAGCAGGGAGTTGCTGTGGCTCCGGGCACCGCCTTCGGCTCCATCGGCGAAGGGTGGATCCGGATTGCCCTGTGCGGATCCCGCGAGGAGCTGGTGACCGGACTGGGACGGCTTCCGGACCGCGCCGGCCCCGCCGCCCCTTCCGATGTCTTCGTGCCCGAGACGAGGTAGTTGCCCCGTGCCGGCGCTTCCGGCACCGCGGAGGGACCCCGGCTGCCCTGATGCCCCGAGTGTAGAGATAGTGCCGCTTCCCCCACCCCAGTGTTGAGATGATGCCGCTTCCGAAGCCCCAAAAGGCGATCGTCGCGTCAGTGGATGCAGCATTACCGCACGATCTCGACAGTCGGGCCCATCCGGGGCTCGCGCAATTCTTCGTGCAGATCACGGGTCATGGCGCGATCCTTCGTTCAGATAAGGGGCTTATTCGTCTCCAAAACATGCCTTTGAGCCCGGGTACTGCACGAAAGAATCTGCCGACCCCCGTATCAGCCCGGGAACTGCACGAAGGAATCTGCCGACCCCCGTATAGCCCGGGAACTGCACGAAGGATCCGCCCCGGCCGTGGATCCGCCGGTTGAATCAGTTCTCTGCCCACCCGGCAGCGACGGGCCACAGCAAAAAGGACGGCTCCCCCGCAGGGAAACCGTCCTCTTTGTCTGATGCGCGAAAAGCCTACTTGGCGTCGGAGCCGGCCTGAGTTTCCTCATCGGCCTCGTCGTCGTCTTCGAAGTCCTCGTCCTTGCGGTACGGGTCAGCGTCGCCGGCATAGGTGGCGCCCTTCTTGAGGGCTTCCAACTCTGCATCGCGGGCCTTAGCGGCGCGGATCAGTTCCTCAAGGTGGCTGGCGTTCACGGGGATCTCGTCAGGGACGAATTCCAGCGTGGGCGTCAGGCGCACGGTGATGTTCTTGCCGACCTCGGCGCGCAGGATACCGCGGGCGGACTCCAGTGCTGCCTTGGTGTCTGCCTGCTGGGCTTCATCGCCGAAAACTGTGTAATACAGCGTGGCGTGCTGCAGGTCGTTGGTGACACGGGCGTCAGTGAGGGTCACAAACCCCAGCCGGGGATCCTTGATCCGCCGTTCCAGCGCCTGGGCAACTACAACCTTGATTCGGTCAGCGAGCTTTGCAGCGCGTGCTGGATCTGCCATTACCTCTCCTTAACTAAGTTTTGTGGGTCGCAGCACGACGACGGCGCAGGCCGGTCAGTCGTGTGCGTCATGTGTCGGCGGGCAGGACCGGAGCAATCCGGAAGCCGGGCCGACCTCGGCGGAGGCCAGCCGCACCATGGCTGCTGGCCCTCCCGCCGGGGCGGGGCCGCCGGAATACCGGCGGCCCCGCAGGGTACTGCTAGACGCGCGGCTTCTCCCGCATTTCGAAGGTTTCGATGATGTCGCCCTGGTTGACGTCGTTGAACGAGCCCAGGCCGATACCGCACTCGAAGTCCGTGCGGACCTCGGTGGCGTCGTCCTTGAACCGCTTGAGCGACTCAACGGTGAGGTTGTCACCGATGACCTTGCCGTCACGGGTGACCCGTGCCTTGGCGTTGCGCCGGATAACACCGGAGCGGACGATCGAGCCGGCGATGTTTCCGAACTTGGAGGAACGGAAGACTTCGCGGACCTCGGCGGTGCCGAGCTGGACCTCTTCGTACTCGGGCTTGAGCATGCCCTTGAGTGCAAGCTCAATGTCATCGATTGCTGCGTAGATGACGGAGTAGAAGCGCATGTCCACGCCTTCACGCTCTGCCAGGTCGGCAACGCGCTCGGCCGGCTTGACGTTGAAGCCAATGATGACTGCGTTGTCCACAGTCGCCAGGTTGACGTCGTTCTGCGTGATGGCACCGACGCCGCGGTGGATGACGCGCAGCTGCACGCCTTCGCCAACGTCGATCTTGAGCAGCGAGTCTTCCAGAGCTTCCACGGCACCCGAAACGTCACCCTTGAGGATGAGGTTGAGGGTGTCGACCTTGCCGTCAGCCACAGCCTGATCGAAGTCTTCGAGGCTGATGCGCTTGCGGCGCTTGGCCAGGGCGGCGTTGCGGTCCGCTGCTTCACGCTTTTCAGCGATCTGGCGGGCGGTCCGCTCGTCGTCGGTCACGAAGAACGTGTCACCGGCGCGGGGAACGTTGGACAGACCCAGCACCTGCACCGGACGGGAAGGTCCGGCTTCGGTGACGTTTTCGCCGTTCTCGTCGAACATGGCACGGACGCGGCCGTGGGCCGTTCCCGCCACGATCGTGTCGCCGACCTTCAGCGTTCCGGACTGGACCAGAACGGTGGCAACTGCACCGCGGCCCTTGTCCAGGTTCGCTTCGATTGCGATACCGCGGGCGTCCTTGTTCGGGTTGGCGCGCATGTCCAGGGCAGCGTCTGCGGTGAGCAGCACGGCCTCGAGCAGGGCGTCAATGTTGAGGTTCTGGCGGGCAGAGACCTCTACGAACATGGTGTCGCCACCGTATTCTTCGGGAACCAGGCCGTATTCGGTCAGCTGGCCGCGGACCTTCTCCGGGTTGGCGCCTTCCTTATCGATCTTGTTCACTGCGACCACGATCGGCACATCTGCTGCCTGGGCGTGGTTCAGCGCTTCAATCGTCTGAGGCATGACGCCGTCGTCGGCTGCGACAACCAGGACGGCGATGTCGGTCACCTTGGCACCACGTGCACGCATGGCGGTGAACGCCTCGTGGCCCGGGGTGTCAATGAAGGTGATCGGACGCGTAGTGCCCTCGTGATCGAACTGGATCTGGTAGGCACCGATGTGCTGGGTGATGCCGCCGGCTTCACCTTCAACCACCTTGGTGTTGCGGATGGCATCCAGCAGGCGCGTCTTACCGTGGTCAACGTGACCCATGATGGTGACTACCGGAGGACGTGCCTCGAGGTCTTCGTCGCCTTCTGCTTCCAGCTCGGCATCGAAGTCGATGTCGAAGGTGCTCAGCAGTTCGCGCTCTTCGTCTTCTGGCGAGACAACCTGGATCTTGTAGCCCAGTTCCGAACCCAGGACGCCGAACGTCTCTTCGTCCAGGGACTGAGTAGCCGTTGCCATTTCACCGAGGTGGAACAGTACGGTCACCAGTGCTGCCGGGTTTGCCTCAATCTTGTCGGCGAAGTCCGTAATGGACGCACCGCGGCGCAGACGGACAACAGTGTTGCCGTCACCGCGGGGCACCGAAACGCCGCCCAGCGACGGAGCTGACATCTGCTCCAGTTCCTGCCGCTTTGCCCGCTTCGACTTGCGCTGCTTGCCGCGTCCTGCGCCGCCCTTGCCGAAAGCACCGGCAGTGCCGCCGCGTCCGCGGCCGCCCTTGCCGAAGCCGCCGCCAACGGGTGCGCCGCCGCCTGCACCGGGAGCTCCGCCCGGAGCGCCGCCCGGTCCCCTGCGGGGACCGCCGCCGGCACCGCCGCGTGCCGGGGCTGCCGGACGCTCGGTGCGGTTGGGCATCATGCCCGGAGTCGGACGGGGACCGCCGGGGCCGGCGGGACGTGCCGATGCCGGACGCGGGGCGCCCGGACGGGGTGCGCCGGGACGCGGAGCGCCCGGACGCGGTCCGCCGGAGCCTGCTGCCGGACGGGGACCGCCGGCGCCAGCTGCTGCCGGACGCTCGGTGTTCTCGTCACGACGGCCCGGACGGGGCATTCCCTGGGACGGAGCAAACGGGTTGTTGCCCGGACGCGGTGCGCCGGTTCCCCGGTCGTTCTCGCCGCGGCCGCGGGGTCGCGGCATGCCCTGCGAAGGGGCGAACGGGTTGTTGCCCGGACGTGCCGCGGGACGCGGTGCACCCGGACGGGGAGCATTGCTGCGGGTGCCGGTTTCGGCGGAAGCAGCAGGCTTTTCAGCCTCGGGGGCCTTGGGGGCCGGACGTGCACCGGGCTTGGCGCCCGACGTCGGAGCAGCGGCAGGCTTCTGCGCAGCGGGGGCCGGAGCCTCCGGAGCCGAAGCGGGTGCTGCCGGGGCGGGTGCCGCCGGTGCCGGAGCAGCTGAAGCTGCCGGAGCCGGTGCTGCGGGAGCCGGAGCGGCCGGAGCCGATGCGGCGGGGGTGGGCGCCGCCGGAGCCGGAGCAGCGGGTGCTGCCGACGGGCGGGGACCGGGGGTGCCTGCGGATGCCGCGGGCTTGGAATCGGACTTCGATTCGGACGCCGGGAAGGCGCCGCGAAGTTTCTTGACTACGGGTGCCTCAATTGTTGATGAAGCGGAACGGACGAATTCGCCCAGTTCCTGCAGTTTTGCAACTGCATCCTTCGAGGTGATGCCGAGCTCTTTGGCGAGCTCGTGTACGCGGACCTTGGCCACATTTCTCCTGTCTCGGTCCGCACCGAGCCAGGTACGAACCGTCTATTTCCTGCGGGCTTCCACTGCAGTCGCAGCAAAGCCCATCACAGAGCACAACAAAGCACTCATCGTTGTGTACTCATCGCTGGGTACTCATCGGGTTTCCATCAGATTGCTGACCCGCTTCCAGGTTGGACGGTTTCGAGCCCGCTCCCGGTCGGAGCGTTCTCAAGAGCCTTGAACCAAGCTTCCGCGTCCGCAGTGTCAATCGGACCTCTGAAGGCCCGGTTGAACGCGCGTCGCCGAAGCGCTGCTGCAAAGCATGCTGTCCCGCGGTGCACCCAGGCGCCGCGGCCAGACATGCGGCGGTTTTCGTCAACGCGGACGGCAGTTTTGCCTTCCGTGTTCACGGCCACCAGCCGCATCAGTACAGCCTGGTCATCCGTTTTCCTGCACCCGATGCACGTCCTCTGCGGGACATGCGCTGCAGCGCCTGAGGCTGCAGGGGACAAAAAGAAAGCGGACGGTGACCCGGCCTTGTCCATTCTAACGCGTTTCTCTCCGTGTGCCGCATCCACGCGCCGACCTGCCTGCTTAGGCGGTCTTCGCGTCGGAAACGATGTCGATGCGCCAGCCCGTCAGCTTGGCTGCCAGGCGGGCGTTCTGCCCTTCCTTGCCGATTGCCAGCGAGAGCTGGTAGTCGGGAACCACAACCTGCGCTGAGCGGGTGTCCTCATCCGTGATGGTCACGGAGTTGACGCGCGACGGCGACAGGGAGTTGGCAATGAAGGTTGCCGGGTCCTCGCTGAAGTCCACGATGTCGATCTTTTCATCGTGGAGTTCGGTCATGACCGCACGGACGCGCGAACCCATTTCCCCGATGCAGGCACCCTTGGCGTTGATGCCCGGAACGTTGCCCTTCACGGCGATCTTGGTGCGGTGGCCGGCTTCGCGGGCCAGGGCCACAATCTCCACGCTGCCGTCCGCGATTTCGGGGACCTCCAGCTCAAAGAGCTTGCGCACCAGGCCCGGGTGGGACCGGGACAGCGTAATGGACGGGCCCTTGAAGCCGCGGCGCACATCAACAACGAAGGCGCGCAGCCGGGAGCCGTGCGTGTACTTCTCACCCGGAACCTGCTCGGTGGGAGGCAGGAGCGCTTCCACGGCACCCAGGTTCACCTGGATCATGTGCGGGTTGTTGCCCTGCTGGATCTGTCCGGAGACGATTTCACCCTCGCGGCCCTTGAACTCCCCCACGATGGCGTCGTCTTCGACGTCGCGCAGCCGCTGCAGGATGATCTGCCGGGCAGTGCTGGCAGCGATCCGGCCAAAACCGGTGGGGGTGTCGTCAAACTCGCCCACGGGTTCGCCGTCGTCGTCCACTTCCGTGGCCCAGATCGTGACGTGGCCATTCTTGCGGTCCAGTTCGGCGCGGGCTTTGTCCTGCGCACCGGACGTCTTGTGGTAAGCCACCAAAAGCGCCTGCTCAATGGTCGGAATCAACAGATCCAGAGGGATCTCCCGTTCGCGTTCCAGCAGCCTCAGCGCACTCATATCAATATCCATTTAGGCCTCCTCAGCTGTGGTTTCTTCATCGCTGTCGGCAGGGCCGTCCAGCGGTACGTCGTCAATATGCGCGAATTCGACTTCGACGCGTCCTTTGCGGATGTTGCTGAACGGCACAGTGGTCTGCGCGCCCTGCTTGGCCTTCATGCCCTTTTTCACCGGCAGTTCCGGTATCAGGGTGATGCCGTTCTCTTCCACGGAGACCAAACGGCCCATGATGTCATCGCCGGCCACCAGGTTTACCCGGACCATGCGTCCCACGTTGCGCCGCCAGTGGCGCGGTTCCGTCAGGGGACGCGATACACCGGGAGAGGAAACCTCCAGGTTGTACGCGCGCCCGTCGTCATTGGGATCGGCGTCCATGGCTTCCGATACGGCGTGCGCAACGTCGGAGATCCGGTCCAGGCTGACGCCTCCGGCCTGTCCCTCGGGAAGGTCCACAATGACGTGCACGGTGCGGGTGGCACCGGCCATTTTGATCTCGATGTCCTCGAGGAAAAGCTGCTGCTGTTCAACCGTGGGAGCAAGGAAGTTCTTGAGGCGCTGGGTTTCAGCGGTTATTTCTGCGTGCATGGCCTTCTTGCGGTAATCCGATGACGTGTCTTTTTTGGGGCTGGGCCGAACCGCCATAGGTGCCTCCCACTAGATGATGTTGTACCTACTAGCGTACCGACATTCCTGAGTCCCTACGGCATCGCCGCTGATGGGGGCTCGTTTCATGGCATCATCAGATGTAGTGAAGAAGCCCCCGAACCGTGCAGAGTCCGCGGCCGGCCGCGCCGGACGGGCGACGACGGTCCTGGGCGGGGTGAGGCGTACCACTTTGCTGGCTGTCCTGGCCGCCGTGGTCCTCAGTTTCAACCTCGCCGCCGGAACCAGCCCCTCCAAGGACCGCCCCGCCGGCTTTTCGGAGATTGCACTGGCCGACGCACGCGCTTCCGCAGCAGAGCTCTCCCGGCTGGCCCGGGAGCTATCCGGGGGCCCTGCGGAGTCAGCCGCACCTCAGGACGCACAGACTCAGGACGCTCAGACTCTGGCCGCCGAGGCCACCACCCAGGCGGGAATCCTCGCTGAACAGTCAGCGCTCCTTGCCTCGCCCGCAAGCCTGCGGGACGGAACCCCCGCCTTCACGCTCCCGTCCCCGGAAGCGCACGCCGGAGCTGCCGATGAGTACGTTTCGGCACTTGCCGAGTCCGCCCGGGCCAGCTTGGATGCGGCACTGCGGGCCGACGGCGGCACCGCGCGCCTGCTTGCTTCCACCGGTGCGGCCCAGCAGGTTTTGGCCGTCCGGGCCGCCGGTGCCGCTGGACTGCCCGCACCGGAAACTTGGACACCGGCACCCGCTCCGGGGCCGGCCCCGGACAAGGATTCGGGTCCCGCTTCGGACGGCAGCTGCCGCGGGGAGCCGGATGGTTCGGTTCCGGCCGAAGCGCAGAGCGGTCCTGATGCGGCCGGAGCCCTCCAGGGTGCCGTCGACGCTGAATACGGCGCCGCTTACGCCTACGAGGTGGCGATGGCACGCACTCCGGATGCGGCCGGACGCGCCTCACTTCGCGAAGCGCGGAACGGTCATGTGGCAGCAGGCGCCCTCGCTGTCCAGCTGCTGCCGCAGCTCTGCCTGCCGGCGCTGACTCCGGTGCCTGCTTACTCCCTGCCGCCGTCGTTCGCCCTGGACCCGGCCGCTGCCCTGGCGGCGCTGGAAGGATCCCTTCCCGCCGTTTACGCGGATCTGGCCGCCTTGAGCAGCGGAAGCGTCCGCGCCCTGGCTGCCGAGCGCCTGGCGCAGGTCAGCGCGGACCTGTACGCGGACACAGCAGCCGCCGATGTCCTTGCTGAGTCCGGTTCGGGCGTTTCCGCTGTCCCCGTACCAGCTGCTCCGGGGCTCGATGCCGAGCCCGCCGGACTCCCGCACCCGCCGGCGCCTCCTGTCCGATGACCATGCCCTTTCCCATCCGCATCCCCGGTGCGCTTGCGCAGCGCTATGGCCGTACCCGGGCAGGACGGAACTGGCTGGCGGAACTGCCTGCCGTCATTTCCGAGGCGCTGGAGCGATGGGAGGCAGCGCCGGATCTTCCTCGCGGGGCCGAGCCGTGGCACGGCCACGGAGCACTGGTCCTCCCGGTGCACTCGCCCCGGGGTCCTGCGGTCCTGAAAGTTGCCTTTCCGCACGCGGAAGCGCTGACGGAGGCCCCCGCGCTGGCGTTGTGGGCAGGCAACGGTGCCGTGCACCTGCACGCCAGCGATTCCTCCAGCGGCACCCTGCTGCTGGAACGGCTCGACCACCGGCGGGACCTGCGCAGCACGGATATGGAAACTGCAGTGGAGGCGTGGGGAGCCGTGATGCGCAAACTCTCCCTCCCCGTCACGGAATCGCCGCTGTGGGCCGCGATCCCGCCGCTGGCCGAACGGGTGGAACAGCTCTCCGATGAGCTGCCCGCGGACTGGGAAGACCTGGGCCGGCCCTTTGAACGGACCCTGCTGGAGGCTGCCCTGGAGGTCTGCCAGACCCGCGGCGCCGTTGGCCGCCGCAGCAGCAACGACGTTTTGGTCCACACGGACCTGCATTTTGAAAACATCCTGTACCGGAACCACGGTTCATCCGCCGGGCAGGGATTCGTGGCCATCGATCCCCAGGCCATGATCGGGGAGGCGGAATTTGCTGCCGCTCCGATGCTGTGGAACCGGATGGAGGAGCTGGATCAGAACCGGCCGCAGGCGGATCTGCGCGGCCGGCTGGGGCTGCTGTGCAGCGCGGCGGGGCTGGATTATGACATTGCCCGGCAGTGGAGCGTGCTGCGGGAAGTGGAGAACGCCCTGGACTACATCCGGAACGGCCAGCGGGCCGACGCCGACCGTTCAGTGTGGGTGGCTGCCGCCGTCGCCGGGTAATGCGGCGGGCGGTTATGCCCTGATGTTTTCCACCCACACGTCGTAACCGAGCTTGCAGATCAGCGCGCCCACCACCACCAGGAACACGACGCGGATGAACTTGCTGCCCTGCTTCACAGCCATCCGGGCACCAAGGTAGCCGCCGACCATGTTGGCAACACCGAGGATGAGTCCCACGCCCCAGAGCAGGGCGCCGTTGGGCAGGAAGAACGCGAGGGCACCGAGGTTGGTCGCCATGTTCACGATCTTCGCCTTGGCGCTCGCGGCCAGGAAGTTGTAGCCCAGGAAGGTGACCATGGCAATGATCAAAAAGGATCCGGTCCCGGGCCCGATCAGACCGTCATAGAACCCGATGGCCAGGCCGATGCCGACTGCCGTGCCGTAGTGCCGGCGTCCGGTGTGCCGCAGTTTGGTCAGCTCCCCCACCGTGGGACGCAGCGCCGTGAAGATTGCCACGGCGATCAGCGCCACCACGATGATGGGCTTGAAGAGCGACGACGGCAGGGAGACGGCCAGGGCCGCTCCCCCGAAGCTGCCCAGCAGCGCGACGGCGGCCATGGGCAGGGCCGTCTTCAGGTCCGGGTGGGCGCGGCGGTAGTACGTGACGGCGCTGGTGGTGGTGCCGAAGATGGAACCCATCTTGTTGGTGGCCAGCGCCTGGACGGGAGTGATCCCCGGAATCAGCAGCAGGGCGGGAAGCTGCAGCAGCCCCCCGCCTCCCACGACGGCGTCGATCCAGCCTGCGGCAAGGCCCGCCACCACCACAAGGAGGATGGTGGCGAGCTGAATCTCCTCGAGACCGGAGACCACGCTGCGCCGTTACTGTGCAGCTGCGCGGCGGACGTACTCCACCGCTTCAGCCACGGGCACGTTTTCGGCGATGCCGGTGGCGCGGTCCTTGACCTCTACGACGCCGTCGGCCAGGCCGCGGCCAACCACCAGGATGGTGGGAACGCCGATGAGCTCGGCGTCACCGAACTTCACGCCCGGGGAGACCTTGGGACGGTCATCGTAAATGACTTCCAGTCCCGCGGCTTCGAGTTCTCCGGACAGCTTGGCGGCCGCCTCGAAGATCTCGTCACCGCGTCCGGTGGCAACAACATGGACATCGGCCGGGGCGACGGCGCGCGGCCAGATAATGCCCTTGTCATCGTGGTTGGACTCGGCCAGTGCGGCGACGGCGCGGGTAACGCCCACACCGTAGGAGCCCATGGTGACCGTGACCAGCTTGCCGTTCTTGTCCAGCACCTTCACGCCCAGCGCCTCGGCGTACTTGCGTCCAAGCTGGAAGATGTGGCCCATCTCGATTCCGCGGGCGGCTTCCAGCGGGCCGGTTCCGTCCGGAGCTTCGTCGCCTTCACGAACCTCAACGGCTTCTATGACGCCGTCCCACGTGAAGTCGCGGCCGGCTACCAGCCCGATCACGTGCTTGCCGGAGATATTGGCGCCGGTGATCCAGCTGGTGCCGGAGACCACGCGGGGATCCACCAGGTACAGCAGGCCGGTGGCTGACTCGGTGCCCAGGACGGGTTCGGTGAGGGACAGACCCGGGCCGATGTAGCCCTTGACCAGGCCGGGGTGCTTCTTGATGTCCTCGTCGGTGGCGGGTTCAACTTCGAGCTCGCCGCCGATTTCCACATGCGCGGCGATGTTCGCTTCGATGCGCTTGATGTCCACGGCGCGGTCTCCGGGAACGCCGACGACGACGATTCGGCGTTCGCCGGTGGGCAGCGTCACGGCCAGGACCACGTTCTTCAGGGTGTCGGCAGCAGTCCATTCGCCGGACTCGCGGCCGAACCGTGCGTTGGCCTCGGCCACCAGGGTTTCGATGGTGGGAGTGTTCGGGGTGTCCACCACCTGCGCGGCCGGAGCAGCGGAGTAGTCGATCTCGGCCGGGGCCACGGTGGTGACGGCTTCAACGTTGGCTGCATAGCCGCCGGCGGAACGCACGTAGGTGTCTTCGCCCACCGGAGTCGGGTGCAGGAACTCTTCGCTCTTGGACCCGCCCATTGCACCGGAGACTGCGGAGACAACCACAATTTCCAGGCCGAGGCGCTCGAAGATGCGCAGGTAGGCGCCGCGGTGCGCCTGGTAACTGGCCTCCAGGCCCTCGTCATCGATGTCGAAGGAGTAGGAATCCTTCATGATGAATTCGCGGCCGCGGAGCAGGCCGGCGCGGGGGCGGGCTTCGTCACGGTACTTGTTCTGGATCTGGAACAGTGAGACCGGCAGGTCCTTGTAGGAGCTGTAGAGGTCCTTGACCAGCAGTGCGAACATTTCCTCGTGGGTGGGAGCCAGCAGGTAGTCCCCGCCCTTGCGGTCCTGCAGCCGGAAGAGATTGTCTCCGTATTCGGTCCAGCGGTTGGTGGCTTCGTACGGTTCGCGCGGGAGCAGGGCCGGGAAGTGCACTTCCTGGGCTCCGATGGCGGCCATTTCCTCGCGGATGATGGTCTCCACCTTGTTCAGGACGCGCAGGCCCAGCGGCAGCCACGAGTAGATGCCGGGGGCGGCGCGGCGGATGTAGCCGGCACGCACCAGCAGGCGGTGGCTGGCGACGTCCGCGTCGGAGGGGTCGTCGCGCAAAGTGCGCAGGAAAAGAGTGGAAAGTCGAAGGACCACGCTGGGAATCCGTTTCTGCAGCCGGTGGCTGCATTCATGCTGGGACAAATGAGGGAAATACTGCTCCCCTCTAATCTAGCGCGTGCTGCCCCCGCTCCCGGACAAGCGGCAGGACGACGGCGGGGCCTGGACACCACGGCAGGCCCGGCCCCGGTCCGTCCTTCTCCGGCGTCGGACCCGGACCCGAAGCAGACTAGTTCTTTTCGAGCTCGGCCAGCGCCGCGTTGATGGTCTTCTCGGCTGCCGCCACCGCAGCGTCCTCATCTTCGGGGTTCAACAGGGTCACACTGGCGGTGACGGTGCCCGAGAAGCCGCTGACCTGGAGTACCGCCCCCTCGGGCTTTCCATCCCGGCTGAGCTCAGTCCGGAAAGCCTGTGTGGACGGTGCCTGCGTGGAAGCGTCAATGGTTTCCACCGAGCCGTCGATTACCGTCCCGTTCAGCTCCATCGTGAAGTTCCCGCAGTCCTTGATGAGCTGCTTGCTGCTCCCGGTCTGCTGATCCGGCACTGACGCATTGTCGTAGCTGATCAGCATCAGCAGGTCGGAGCCGTCCACTCCCACGGCGGCGAGATTTCCGTCAGAGATCTTCTCGTCAAAGAAGGATGAAACAAGGCTGTTGCAGTGCTCCGGCGTGATGGTAACGCCCGTGAGGGGATTCTCGGCCAGCAGGGGGCGCACGGCGTCGTCGTTCTGCACTTCGCCGGTCAGTCCCTGGCTGGCTTTGACTGCGGTGAGTGCCGCCTCAAGTTCATCCGCCGTGTACTGCTCCCGGCCTGCCGCCGGAGCCGGCGTGGATGAGGGCGCGGAGGAGGCCGGTGCGGACGCAGGCGAATCCGGCGAGGCGGGCGAAGCCGATGAGACGCTCTCTCCGGAGCTGCCGCAGGCAGAAAGGGCCAGGATCCCGGCCAGGCAGAGGGCGCCGGTCTTCATGGTGTTCTTCATGGTGCTTCTTTTCCCCCGGTTGGTGGCAGTCTGTTAGGGCATTCCGTCAGAAGAGGATGGTGGCGAAAGTGCCCACCTGTTCAAAGCCCACGGCTTCGTAGGTGGCACGGGCGGGTGCGTTGTAGGAATTGACGTAGAGGCTTACCAACGGCGCGACCTGACGGGCCGCTTCCACCACTGCGGACATGTAGGAGGCGCTAAGGCCGCGGCCGCGGTATGCGGGGTTCATCCAGACACCCTGGATCTGAACCGCGCCGCTGGAAACCGTTCCCAGTTCCGCCTTGAACACCACCTGCCCGGAAGAATCGAAATCCACCAGGGACTGCCGCCGGGCAATGAGGGATTTCACCCGCTGCCGGTAGTGGTGGCCTCCGCCCGTAAGGGGCGAATATCCCACTTCCTCCTCAAACATGGCAGCGCAGGCCGGAAGCAGGACATCAAGTTCGGCGGGCTGGGCATAGCGCAGTCCGGGCGCCGGCTGTACCTGTGAAAGCCCGGTCATCTGCAGCAGCGGCTGGTCGCTGCGCACGTCGAAGGGCCGGGGGCTGGAATGCTGCAGCTCGGACCAGATGGACAGCACCGCTTCGGCCGGACCGAAGATGGAGGAATAGCGGTGCCCTGACCGGGCCAGGAACTGCCCGATCTCGGGGCCGTTTTCGGCGGTCACGCCCACCGGGACCACATTGACACCGGCCCAGCAGGCGGCGCTCAGGGCGCCGTCGTCGTCGAAAACGCCGACAACCCGCCCGCCGGCCGGCGTGGGCGCAGCGGTGCGGGTTGTTTCGAGGTGGGAGAGCAGGAAGATGTTGGCTACCGGGTCCTGCTCCGCGAGGGACCACAGGGCTTCGGTGTCCTCCTTGCCCAGAAGGCGGAGCGCGCCGGAGCTGCCCCCGCGGACGTCCGGTCCGCCGGAGTCGGCAGTCTTAGCCGACAACAACCATGGGGCCACCCGTGCCAGCATTTTCGCCATCGGACTCCCCCATGCTCTCTGCGATCTTCATAGCCTCTTCAATGAGGGTCTCAACAATCTGATCCTCAGGGACAGTCTTGATGACTTCCCCCTTCACAAAAATCTGTCCCTTGCCGTTGCCGGAGGCGACGCCGAGGTCAGCTTCGCGGGCTTCGCCCGGTCCGTTGACGACGCAGCCCATGACGGCGACGCGGAGCGGAACTTCCATGCCTTCCAGACCGGAGGTTACCTGCTCTGCGAGAGTGTACACGTCCACCTGGGCGCGGCCGCAGGACGGGCAGGACACGATCTCCAGCTTGCGCGGGCGCAGGTTGAGCGACTGCAGGATCTGGTTGCCGACCTTGACTTCCTCCACCGGCGGAGCGGAGAGGGAGACGCGGATGGTGTCGCCGATGCCCTTGGACAGCAGCGCGCCAAAGGCGGTGGCGGACTTGATGGTGCCCTGGAAGGCGGGGCCGGCCTCGGTCACGCCCAGGTGCAGGGGCCAGTCGCCGCGTTCAGCCAGCAGCTCATAGGCGCGCACCATGACCACGGGGTCATTGTGCTTGACGGAGATCTTGAAGTCGTGGAAGTCGTGTTCCTCAAAGAGGGACGCTTCCCAGACGGCAGATTCCACCAGGGCCTCGGGGGTTGCCTTGCCGTACTTTGCGAGCAGGCGGGGATCCAGCGAGCCGGCGTTGACGCCGATCCGGATGGAGGTGCCGTGGTCCTTGGCAGCCTGGGCGATTTCCTTGATCTGGTCATCGAACTTGCGGATGTTGCCCGGGTTCACCCGGACGGCCGCACAGCCGGCCTCAATCGCTGCAAAGACGTACTTCGGCTGGAAGTGGATGTCCGCGATCACGGGGATCTGCGACTTCTTCGCGATGATCGGCAGGGCCGCGGCGTCATCGGCGCTGGGGCATGCCACGCGGACAATGTCACAGCCGGACGCCGTCAGCTCCGCAATCTGCTGCAGGGTGGCGTTGATGTCCGTGGTGGGCGTGGTGGTCATGGACTGGACGCTGATGGGGAAGTCTGAACCAACCCCCACCGAGCCCACTTTGATCTGGCGGGTTTTGCGCCGCGGTGCAAGGGTGGGCGGCGGTGCTGCTGGCATTCCAAGGTTGACCGAGGTCAAAACGTCCTCCATGTGCCTTATCGGCAGTAATTTCGACTGAAGCTAATGCGCCGCTAAAGATGCGCTAGTCCATTATCCACCCGCACCGGTGCGGGATGTACGAATATCGTTCTGGGCTTAGAGCTTGGGGCTTAGACCAGGTGTGCGAAGGCGCCCACGGCCGGGGACCATGCGGTGGTTTTCATGCCGGAGATGGCTCCAGCGGAAGCAAAGGGGTCCTGCTTGAGCAGGGACATGAGGTCCGACTCATCTTCTGCGGTGAAGATCAGCAGGGCACCCGCACCGTCCAGGAACGGACCGGAGGCCAGCATCCGGCCTTCCTCTGCCAGCCCGGCAAGCCACTGACGGTGGCGGGGGCGGTGCTCGTCGCGGATCGAGGCGGAGTCGGAGTCGTACACGTATTCAACTGCGAAAATGCTCATTGCTCCACCCTACGGGATGTCACCGTCACAGCAGGAAGGCGCGGGCTGCAGCCGCCACGCCAGCCGCCCACAGCATGGAGGCCAGGGTGCCGATAATGAACCGTTCAGCTGCTGCGGGAGTTTCCTTCAGCTCCGCGTACCGGCCCAGGCCCTTGACCGCCACCACGTAGGCGATGGCCACCGGTTCGGATGCCAGGACGGCGGCCGCGACGGCCAGCCGTTCCAGGACTCCGATCACCAGTCCGCCCCGGAGTACCGAGCCCGCGGCAGGAGTCCGGCTGACAGTCCGAGGCGGTGCTGACGACGGCGGAACTGCTGACGCCCCGCCGGACAGAACCGGCCCCTGCATCCGGCCGGCGGCCCTCAGATCGCCGTCCAGATCCTGATCAGCGGCGGGGTCGGCTTCGGTAAACGGCGGACCGGACGCTTCCACCGCGCGGGCCAGCCGGAGCACTCCGGCCGTGACGGGCCAGCCCAGGAGTGCCGCCGCCAGCAGGGTCAGGACTATCCAGATGAATTCCATCACTTGTGCTCCGTCTCATCGGCTGCGGAGTCCAACGCTGCGGACTTTGACACTGCAGAACTTGACCCGTCCATACGGGCCAGGTCATCGGCGCGGGCCAGGAGGACGGCGGCTGCCGGGCGGGCAGCCCATTCTTCCTGCCAGCCCGAGCGCGCTACGGCCTTGCTCACGGCCTGGGAGCTGATGCCGAGCATACGGGCGGCAGCGGTCTGAGCTCCCCATTTGCCGGGCTCGACGTGTTGCAGGATCCGCCATTCAGCGTCGGTACGCTCGGCCACCAGCCTGCCCAGGAGAACCAGCACCGCTTCCGCCTCCGGAGCGCCGGGGGAACCTTCCACCGCGACCGGCGGCCGGTCCCCCGTCTTCTTGGCCCGGTCAACGGCCCGCCGGGCGGCGACGAAGGCGGGACCGCCGGCTTCCCGGGGACTGCGTGGCAAGGGATCATGCACCGGACCGACGCCGATCCCCACATACCAGTTCCCGTACCGCAGGACCTGGAGCGCGGCATCCACGGCAGTTTCGGCGCTGTCACAGATTCCCTGGATTTCGTCGCCGACCGACCGCTCGAACCCAAGCACCATGGGTCGGTCCGCCAAGGCAGCCAAAAGCCCCGGAACGCGGTCTCCGCTCCCCTGGCTGTTGCGCTGGTCGATCGTGAGGACGAACATCCTGCAACCGTAAACGTATGCAAATCGAATTGCAACCTAAAACGGGTTCATTTGCGATTGCAACCGTCAGCTGGGGCGATGCCGAAAAACCCTTGTGCAGCGGCACTATTAATGTTTCATTACTACTATGTCCAGAATTCAGGCACAGCAGGATGCTCAGCTCGTCCGGGCTGCCCTGCCCCTGCTGATCCTCACCCTGATCAGCCAGGACGAGTCCTATGGCTACCAGCTCGTGGAACGGCTCGCGGATTACGGCCTGCAGGTCACCACGGGACTGGTTTATCCGCTGCTGAGCCGTCTTGAGCGGGACGGCCTGGTCAGCTCACGGATGGTTGCATCCACCTCCGGACCTCCCCGGAAGTACTTTTCCCTCACGGCAAGCGGAGAAGCTGCCAAGGCATCCGCCGAGGCACAGTGGCATCTCGTGTCGGCCGTTGTCGGGGAAACCATTGCAAAGGAGCACTCCCGAAATGACTGACACCAGCTCGCGGCCCGCAGCAACTTCGAGGCGTTCACTTCCCGGGCGCTGGCGAACGGAAGTGTATCTGACCCGCCTGGAATGGCATCTGGAGGGAGTCATGCCGGGAAAGGAACGCCGGGGAATCGTTCGGGAACTGCGGCAGGCTCTGGCCACCGATCCCCGCGGCACGGCAGCGGCCCTGCGCGATCTGGGATCGCCCCGCTCCCTCGCGCAGCAGTATGCCGAGGACGGTGTCTGCCGCCCCTTTTGGTCTGTTGGCGCCATAACTGCCGGCGCGGCCCTGCTGGTCTACTGGACGGTTTTTCTGGCATTTGCCTTCGGAATGCTCGCTGCCGTCGAGTCGACCGGACAAGCCGAGGCACACGGCCGCTTCCTCTTCGTCGATGTGCTGGCGTTCTCCGGAGCGGACGGGATAGGCATCGGGTGGACCAGTGAATGGGCGTGGCTCGTTGTACCGGCCGCCATCGCCCTGGTGGCCTTCCTGCTGGGCGCGCGTGTCTGGCGCCTCGGCTCCATGCGGCTCCAGCGTTAGGAGCCCCGCTGCCGGAAAATCGACCGGTTTGGAAACCCGGCTCAAAATGCCGCGGCTCCATCGTTAGGAGCCCCGCTGGAGTGCACACCCCCGCGCGGAACGGCGCCCTCACCGGAGCACGGTAACAGCCCCCTAGTTGAAGAGGCTGACCGGCTTCACGATGTCCGCATAAATCAGCAGCACGCTCATTCCCATCAGCAGGGCGAACACCACATAGGTCACCGGCAGCATTTTGGCGAGGTCAAAGTGACCGGGGTCCGGCCGCTTGAAGAGCTTGGCGGTGCGGCGGCGCAGCCCTTCCCACAGGGCTCCGGCCACATGGCCGCCGTCCAGGGGCAGCAGCGGAATCAGGTTGAACACAAAGAGAGCGAGGTTGACGCTGGCTACCAGGCCAACCAGAGATGCCACCTTGCTGGCAACCGGCACCTCCTCGAGGGCGGAAATTTCTCCGGCTATGCGGCCCACGCCCACCACGCTGATGGGGCCATTGGGATCCCGCTCTTCCGAAGAGAAGGCAGCCTTGCCCACATCCACGACGCGCTGCGGCAGATGGATAATGACGCCGGCAATGCTTTTCAGGTTGTCCCCCACCGCCGGCAGGACGGCAGCACCGGACTGCCGGACCAGCTCCGTGGAAGCTGCCACTCCGATGAAGCCCACTTCCTGCGTCACGGGGTTGCCGGCGTCGTCCGTGACGGGCGCACCGTCGTCGCCGGCCACTGGCCGCTCCGTCAGCAGCGGCGTAATGACGGTTTCCTGTTCCACGCCGTCGCGCTCGTAAGTGATCGGTACCTGGCGGCCGGCTGCTTCCTTGATCTGCGCCGAGAGGTCATCCCAGCCGGACACAGGGTTTCCGTCAAATGCGGTGATGGTGTCGCCGGGCAGCAGCCCCGCCTGATATGCGGGAGCGGCCGGGTCGGCATCCGTGCACTCGGTCTGGCCCTGTGCTGCCTGATCGGAGGTGATGACGCACAGGTTGACCTCGGCGAGCGTGGTGGTGCTCTGGGCGGTGCCGAAACCCATGAGCAGGACGGCAAAAAGAACGGTGCCGATCACCAGGTTCATGAAGGGACCGCCGAGCATCACGATGATGCGCTTCCAAATCGGCAGGTTGTAGAACATCCGGTTCTCGTCGCCCGGCTGCAGCTGCTCGGCCGCGGCGGCGCGGGCATCCGTGGCCAGCTGCTGGAACATTCCGGTGCTGGAGGCACGGACTGTGCCCTCGGCGTCGTCGGCCTTGTTGGGCGGGTACATGCCGACCATGGACACATAACCGCCCAGCGGCAGCGCCTTGAATCCGTATTCGGTTTCCCCGCGGCGCCGGGAGAAGACAGTGGGACCGAAGCCGATCATGTACTGCGTCACCCGGACCTTGAAGGCCTTGGCCGGCACCAGGTGGCCCACTTCGTGCAGGGCAATCGACACGGCGACTCCCACCGCCACGAACAGCACGCCCAGGATGAAGAGCAGAACGGTCAACGGATTTCCTTCGGGTCAGGGGAACAACGGGTCATGGCCTTAGCGTCCGCAGCGTTTCCGTGCGGCCTCGCGGGCCCACTTCTCCGCCGCCAGCACCGACTCCAGCGTCAGCGGCGCAGAGTCGGTGTGTTCAGCCAGTACGGCGGCGATCGTATCAACGATGTCTGTGAAACCGATGAGACCGTCGTGGAAGGCATCCACGGCCTCCTCATTGGCGGCGTTGTACACGGCCATGCCGGTGCCGCCGGCTGCGGCGGTGCGCTTGGCCAGCGCGACGGCGGGGAAGGCTTCCTCATCCAGCGGCTCGAACGTCCACTCGGTGGCCTTGGACCAGTCACAGGGCTTGGCTGCACCGGGCACGCGGTGCGGCCACCCCATACCGAGCGCGATCGGCAGGCGCATGTCCGGCGGCGAGGCCTGCGCAATGGTGGAGCCGTCCACGAACTGAACCATGGAATGCACTACGGACTGCGGATGAACGACGACGTCAATCTTCTCCAGCGGGACGTCGAAGAGCAGGTGCGCCTCGATCACTTCGAGGGCCTTGTTGACCATGGACGCCGAATTGGTGGTGACCATCCGGCCCATCTTCCAGGTGGGGTGCGCCAGCGCCTGGTCGGGGGTGACGTTTTCCAGGTCGGCGCGCTTCATGCCGCGGAACGGTCCGCCGGAGGCCGTGACGATCAGCCGGTCCACTTCCTCTGCGGTGCCGGAGCGCAGCGCCTGGGCGAGAGCGGAGTGCTCCGAGTCCACCGGAACCAGCTGTCCGGGGGCGGCGGCCTTCTTGACCAGCTCTCCCCCAACGATCAGGGATTCCTTGTTGGCCAGGGCCAGCAGGTGTCCGGCGGCCAGCGCCGCCAGGGTGGGTTCCAGTCCGATGGAGCCGGTAATGCCGTTGAGGACCACTTCGGCTTCGGGCCAGGCGGCAATGGCGGTGGCGGCCGAGGGACCGGTGAACAGCTCCGGATCGTAATCCGCAACGCCGGCATTACGGGCGGCATCCTGCACTGCTTTGTGCAGGGTTGCGTTGTCCACGAGAGCGCAGCCGACTGCGGCCGCCCGGGTATGGACGGCCTGCCGGGACAGCAGCTCCAGGTTCGACCCGCCGGCGGCGAGGGCAACGATGGTGAAAAGTTCGGGTGCGGCATCGGCCACATCAATGGCCTGGGTACCGATGGAACCGGTGGAGCCCAGGAGCACGATGCGGCGGGGGACCCCCTCGGTGCTGCCGAAGGGCCGGTCAGTTGCTGCGGACGGGGTGCCGGGAGTTCCTGAAAGCTGCATGTTTCCAGTATCGCGCACGGGCGCCGCCGGGGATTGCCCGCTGCGCGGTTCCCGTCCAATCCTTCGTGCAGCTACCGGGCTCAAACAGGGGCTCCGCCAATCCTTCGTGCAGCTACCGGGCTCAAACAGGGGCCCCGCCAATCCTTCGTGCAGATCAAGGGCCCAAACAGGAGATTTCGCCCCGTTTAGCCCCTTGATCTGCACGGAGGATTTTGGCAAAGCCCGTTATCTGCACGATGGATGCCGACAGCGTCATTACGTGCGCAGGTGTGGCGGCTACCCCGCATGCCGTTGCCGGATTGGATCACCGGCGCGGACTGCTGAGTCCGGTTTCCCGCCAGATTTGCACACACAGCAGCGGCGGCCGGGCCGGAACCCGAAGAAGGCGCCGACAGCTAAAGGGTAATAGGCAGTGCCGCCACGGCATCGGGGATGCTCGACGAGCCGGAGACAACTTCCAGGATCTGCCGGCTGCCGCGGCCGCTGTTGATCAGCTCCGCGAGGACGGCGGCGACGTCGTGGCGGGAAATGCTGCCCTCTGACACGGACTCAGCCAGATCCACCAGCCCCTCGGCCTGATCATTGGTCAGCCGTCCGGGCCGCAGGATGGTCCAGTCCAGGTCACGGGTGACCAGGTCCTCCTCCGCGGCGAGCTTTGCCGTGAGGTAGGCATACATGACATCGTCCAGCCCGTCGGGCCGGGCACCTCCGCGGACGGCGTCCAGTCCCACGGACGAAATCTGCACGAACCGCGCCACACCGGCCTGTTCGGCGCCCTCCGCCAGCAGGACGGCGGCGCCCCGGTCCACAGTGTCCTTGCGCTCCGCGCCGCTGCCCGGTCCGGCACCGGCTGCAAACACCGCTGCATCCGCGCCGGTCAGGACCTGGATGACGTCATCGGCGGTGCTGTTCTCCAGGTCGATGACCACCGGCGCCACGCCGTCGGCCTCCAGATCCGCCGCCTGGTCAGGGTTGCGGATCAGTCCTGCTACGTCGTGACCGTGGGCGGCAAGCAGCCGACCCAGTTCGCGGGCGATCTGTCCATGGGCTCCTGCTATGACTATGCGCATCCTTCGAAGGTAGCGCAGCGCAGTCCCGGTGTCCCGGGCGAAGGGCAAAACCTGCCGCAGCCCCGGTCAGCGGCCGGCGCGCTGCAAGGTCCGGCGGGCCTGCTTCAACAGCGGACCGTCGATCATTTCACCGCGGAAGCTGAACACCCCGCCGTGCTTGGCTGCCTCCGCGGTAACATCCTCCGCGTACGCCAGTTCCTCTTCCGACGGCGCATAGGCGGCGCGCACGGCTGCCACCTGTCCCGGATGGATGCAGGCCTTGGCAGCGAACCCGGAGGCTGCGGCGTCGCGTGCCTCCGCCTCCAGGCCCTGGACATCCGGGATGTTGCCGTAGATCGAGTCCACGGCACCCTTGCCGAAGGCGCCGGCGGCCAGCAGCACCGTGGCGCGCGCATGCTGGGCCACACCCCTGTAACTGCCGTCCGGTCCCCTGCTGGAGTCCCCGCCGAGGGATGCCAGCAGATCCTCGGCACCCCACATCAGGGCCGCAACGCACGAGAGCCGGGCAATCTCCGCGGCACGGACCACGCCCAGCGCCGTTTCCAGGAGCGCGAGGACGGTGAAGCCGGCGAGCGCCTCCTCCATGGCCGCGGGCTCTTCGGCCTTGGCCACCATCAGCGTGCGGTACGGGGTCTGGCGCACCGCCGCAAGGTCCTTCTCGAAGTCCGCGGTGCCCACCGGGTTGACGCGCACCATGGTGGTGGCCGGGTCCAGGGTGGAAGCAATGAGGTTTCGGCGCGCCGCCTCCTTATCGGCGGGCGCGACGGCGTCTTCCAAATCCAGGATCACCGCGTCGGCCCGGTCTGCCGCCTTGGCGAACCGTTCCGGCCGGTCTCCCGGACAGAAGAGCAGTGCAGGTCCCATGGGGAATGTGGTCACGCGGGGTCTCCTTCAGAGTGGAACATTTTCAGTGTGGAACGTTGCCTTCAACCTATCTCAGCGGCCGTTCCGGCAGCCTGGGTCCATACCAGTGCGGTCCGGGTGCACCGCCCCACAATGTCTCCGGTCTGGTTCCGTCCCGTGTGCGTCAGCGTGACGATTCCCTGCCCCGGGCGGGAACCGGAGAGCCGCTTGTCCACCACTTCGGTTTCCGTATAGAGGGTGTCCCCGTGGAAGAGCGGATGCGGAAAGCTGATGTCCCCCAGCCCCAGCTGCGCCACCAGCGTGCCCTGGGTCAGCTGTCCCACAGACTGGCCCACCATTGTGGCCAGGGTCAGCATGGAGTTCACCAGCCGCTGCCCGAACGGCTGGTCCGCGCTGTAGGCCGCATCCAGGTGCAGGCCCTGGGTGTTCATGGTCAGGGTGGTGAACAGGACGTTGTCCGCCTCCGTCAGGGTGCGTCCGGGCCGGTGCCGGTAAATGACTCCCGGCTCGAATTCCTCGAACCACAGGCCGCGCTGCTCCACCACCCGGGGAGCCATGGCCAGCTCTTCGGTGCCGGCGTCCGGAGCCTCATACGTCAAGGTCCACCTCCAGGGGTGCGCCGGTGGCGGCGAGGACTTCATCCACGCTGACACCCGGAGCCGTTTCGCGCAGGATCAGCCCCTCCAGACCCACCTCGATCACGGCGAGGTCGGTGACAATCAGGTTGACGCAGGCACGGCCGGTGAGCGGCAGGGAGCATTCGGTGACGATCTTCGGCTGCCCCGTGCGGTCCGTGTGGCCCATCATGACGATCAGCCGTTTGGCGCCGAACACCAGGTCCATGGCACCGCCCATTCCCTTGACCATCTTGCCCGGAACCATCCAGTTTGCCAGGTCGCCGTTGGCTGCCACTTCCATGGCTCCCAGCACCGCCACGTCCACGTGCCCGCCGCGGACCATCCCGAAGGAGGCCGCGGAGTCAAAGAAGGAGGCGCCGGAGTTCACCGTCACGGTTTCCTTGCCGGCATTGATCAGGTCCGCGTCCAGGTCTGCTTCCAGCGGATAGGGCCCGACGCCGAGTACCCCGTTTTCGGAGTGCAGCACCACTTCCACGCCGTCGGGAATGTAGTTGGGAATGAGCGTGGGCATGCCGATCCCCAGATTGACGTACTGGCCGTTCTCCAGTTCCCGGGCCACCCGGGCGGCGAGTTCATGACGTGTCAGGGCCATGTCAGGCCTCCTTCGGTGTATCGGACGGCTGCCGGACCGTGCGTTTTTCGATCCGTTTCTCGCCGGTTCCCACTTCCACCACACGCTGGACGTAGATTCCGGGGACGTGGATCTGCGCCGGGTCCAACTCGCCCGGTTCCACCAGTTCCTCCACTTCGGCAATGGTGGTCTGTCCGGCCATGGCGCAGAGCGGATTGAAGTTCATGGCCGTGGCGCGGAAAACCAAGTTGCCGTGCCGGTCCCCCTTCCAGGCGTGCACCAGCGCAAAGTCCGGGGTCAGCGCTTCCTCCAGCACAAACGGCGCGTCGTTGAAGGTGCGCACCTCCTTGGGCTCGGAGGCCTGCAGGACCCCGCCGTCGCCGTCGTACTTTTGCGGCAGCCCGCCCTCGCTGACCTGGGTGCCCACTCCGGCGCTGGTGTAAAAGGCCGGAATGCCCGCCCCTCCGGCCCGCAGCTTTTCAGCCAGCGTGCCCTGCGGCGTCAGGATCACTTCCAGCTCGCCGGCGAGGAACTGCCGCGCGAACTCCTTGTTCTCGCCCACATAGGAGCTGACGGTGCGCCGGATGCGGTGATCGGCCAGCAGCCGGCCGAGCCCCCAGTCATCCACGCCGCAGTTGTTGCTGACCGTCTCCAGGTCCGCGGCGCCCTGATCATGCAGGGCATCGATCAGCGCGACGGGAATTCCGCAGAGCCCAAAGCCGCCCACTGCCAGCGAAGCGCCGTCGGCGATGTCCGCCACCGCTTCGGCGGCTGTGCCTACCACCTTGTCAATCATGACTGTGTCCGTTCGTTAATCGTCCTTGACCAACCTGCCGCCGGCCTGAGCCGCCGCTTCTCACCGGAGTGTTCCGCTTATCCTAGAGCCCCAGCTCGCGGGCGATGAGCATCAGCTGGACCTCCGTGGTCCCCTCGCCCACCTCCAGGATTTTGGAGTCGCGGTAATGCCGGGCCACGCGGTACTCGTTGATGAAGCCGTAGCCGCCGAAGATCTGGGTGGCGTCGCGGGCGTTGTCCATGGCTGCTTCCCCGGCCACCAGCTTGGCCATGGCGGCCTGGGTCTTGAACGGCTTGCCGGCCAACATCCGCGCCGCGGCATCATAATAGGCCAGGCGGGCGGTGTGGGCACGGGTCTGCATGCGGGCGATTCGGAAGGAAATGGCCTGGTTGGTGCCGATTGGGGCACCGAATTGTTCCCGTTCCTTGGCGTAGCGCAGAGCTTCCTCCACGCAGCCCTGCGCCGCTCCGGTGGCCAGTGCGGCAATGGCGATGCGTCCTTCATCCAGAATCTGCAGGAAGTTGGCATAGCCGCGGCCTTCGGCGCCCAGCAGGTTGGCCTCCGGAACGCGGACGTTGTCCAGGGTCAGCGGATGCGTGTCCGAGGCGTTCCAGCCCACCTTGTTGTACGCCTTTTCCGCGGTGAACCCCGGGGTTTCGGCGGGCACCAAGATGGTGGAGATCTGCTTTTTGACCTTGGTTCCGCCCTGCCCGTCAGGCACCTCGGAGGTGCCGGTGACCGCGGTGACGGTGACCAGGCGGGTGATGTCGGTGCCGGAGTTGGTGATGAACTGCTTGGTTCCGTTGATCACCCACTGCCCGTTCTCGCGGTATGCCTTAGTGCGGGTGCCGCCGGCGTCGGATCCGGCCTCGGACTCGGTCAGTCCGAAGCCCGCGAGCGCCTCGCCGGAGGCCAGCATCGGCAGCCACTGCTGCTTCTGCTCCTCGGTGCCGAACTTGTAGATGGGCATGGCACCCAGGGACACGCCGGCCTCGAGCGTGATGGCCACCGACTGGTCCACCCGGGCCAGCTGCTCCAGCGCCAGCGCCAGGGCAAAGTAGTCTCCGCCCATGCCGCCGAACTCTTCCGGGAACGGCAGCCCGAACAGGCCCATCTCGCCCATCTGCGCCACCACCTTGTACGGGAAGCTGTGCTCCTCGTCATGCTGGGCGGACACCGGTGCCACCACGTTGTCCGCGAAATCGCGCACCATGTCCACCAGGTCCTGGTGGTCCTCGCTCAGTTCAAAGTCCGGCATGTCCTGCTCCTTCAAGCGGTTCGGTTGTTCCGGCGGCGGGCTCCGCTGCCGGACGTGGTTGGGGTGCTGCGGGTGCTTCGGTTTCGGGATCCGGCGTCACCACGGCCAGCACCTGGTCCGCCTTCACCAGGTCACCGGGGCGCAGGTTCAGGGAGACAATGCCGTCCGCCGGAGCAACCAGCTGGTGCTCCATCTTCATGGCCTCCACGCTCAGCAGCGGCGCTCCGGCGGTGACCCGGTCGCCGTCGGCCACTGCCACGGCCACCACGGTGCCGGGCATCGGCGAGCGCAGCACCGGATCGGTGGCTCCCTCCGCCCGACCGGCAGCGGCACGCTCGGCGGCGAGCAGCTCGGTCCGGGTCCGCAGACGCAGGGGCGCGGCGTAACCTGCACCTGCAGTCCACAGAGTGGGTGCGGCAGTTCCCTCCCCCGGCACTGAAGCCAAAGTGAGCGGATGCACGACGCCGTCCAGCGTCACCAGGGCGCGGTTCCCCTCGCGCAGCAGCGAGGCCTGCCACTCGGACCCGCCATTGACGGTGACTGCGGCGCCGGAGACGGTGCCGCGGAGGACGACGACGTCGTCCGGCAGCTGGGAATCGGCTGCGGCGAACACGAAGGTCAGCGGCGCCCGTGCCCCCAGCCGCCAGCCGTCGGCCCGGCCCCAGGGGGACGGTCCGGCTGCCAGGTCAGCCGCTGTTGCCAGGGCAGCGGCCGCCAGTTCCGGCTCACCGGGACGGCGGAAGGCCAGGTCCGGCAGCTTGCGTTCAATCAGCGTGGTGTCCAGGCGTCCGGCGCGCACCTCGGGATCGTTGATCAGCAGGCGCAGATACTCGATGTTGGTGCCGATGCCCAGGATGACGGTGTCCGCCAGCGCCGCATCCAGCCGGCTCAGCGCGGTGTCCCGGTCAGGACCCCAGGCGATGATTTTCGCCAGCATCGGATCGTAGCTGGAGGAAACCGGCAGGCCCGGCAGCAGGGAGGAGTCCACCCGGATGCCTTCCCCCGCCGGCTCCTGCAGGAAATGCACGGTTCCGGTGGTGGGCAGGAAGCCGGAGGCAGGGTTTTCCGCATAGACGCGCGCCTCAACGGCGTGTCCGTTCAGGCGGACATCGCCCTGGTCCAGCTGCAGCTTTTCGCCGGCGGCAATGCGTACCTGTTCCTCCACCAGGTCCAGGCCGGTGACCATTTCGGTGACCGGATGCTCCACCTGCAGACGGGTGTTCATCTCCATGAAGAAGAATTCGCCCGGTGCGGCGTCGGAGACCAGGAACTCCACGGTGCCGGCGCCGGTGTAGTCCACGGAACGGGCCGCATCGCACGCGGCCTGGCCGATCCGTTCCCGGGTCACCTCGTCCAGCAGCACGGACGGGGCTTCCTCGATGACTTTCTGGTGCCGGCGCTGCAGGGAGCACTCCCGCTCCCCCAGATGAATGACGTTGCCGTGGGTGTCCGCCAGGACCTGGACCTCGATGTGCCGGGGCACCGCGATGAGCCGCTCCAGGAAAAGGGTGTCATCGCCGAAGGCGGACGCCGCGACCCGGCGTGCGGTGGGCAGGATCTCCGGCAGCTGGCCCGCGCGTTCCACCACGTGCATGCCCTTGCCGCCGCCGCCGGCCGACGGCTTGATCAGCAGCGGATACCCCACCTCCGCCGCGGCAGCAATGAGCTGCTCATCGCTGAGCCCGGGTTCGGCGATGCCGGGAACCACGGGCACGCCGTGCGAGGAGACGTGGTTCTTGGACCGGATCTTGTCCCCCATCAGGTCCAGTGCGCGTACTCCGGGGCCGATGAACACAATCCCGGCAGCTTCCAGCGCCCGGGCGAAATCGGCGTTTTCGCTGAGGAAGCCGTAGCCGGGGTGGACGGCCTGGGCGCCGACGCTCGCGCAGGCGGCCAGGACGGCGTCCACGTTGAGGTAGCTTTCCCGGGGTGCGGCCGGACCCAGCCGCACCGCAACGTCGGCCTCACGCACGTGCCGGGCGCCCGCGTCGTCGTCGCTGTACACGGCGGCGGAACGGATGCCCAGCCGCCGCAGCGTGGCGATGATGCGGCAGGCAATCTCGCCGCGGTTGGCCACCAGGACGGTGTCAAAGAGCTTCTCGGTCATTTCTGCCTCACATCCGGAACAGGCCGAAGGAGGTCTCCGGCAGCGGGGCGTTGGCGCAGACGTCCAGGGCCAGGCCCAGGACGGTGCGCGTGTCCGCCGGGTCGATGACGCCGTCGTCCCACAGCCGCGCCGTGGAGTAGTACGGGCTGCCCTGGGCTTCATAGGTCTCGCGGATGGGTGCCTTGAATGCTTCTTCGTCCTCCGCGGCCCATTCCTCGCCGCGGGCTTCGAACTGATCGCGCTTGACGGTGGCCAGGACGGAGGAGGCCTGGGCGCCGCCCATTACGGAAATCCGGGCCGCCGGCCACATCCAGAGGAAGCGCGGGCTGTAGGCGCGGCCGCACATGGAATAGTTCCCGGCGCCGAAGGAGCCGCCCACAATGACCGTGAGCTTGGGAACCCGGCAGGTGGCGACGGCGGTGACCATCTTGGCGCCGTTCTTGGCGATGCCGCCGGCCTCGTAGTCCCGGCCAACCATGAAGCCGGAAATGTTCTGCAGGAAGATCAGCGGAATGCCGCGCTGGTCGCACAGTTCAATGAAGTGCGCGCCCTTGAGCGCTGATTCGGAGAACAGGACGCCGTTGTTGGCCACGATGCCCACGCGGTGCCCATGGAGCCTGGCGAATCCGGTGACCAGGGTGGCACCGTATTCCTTCTTGAATTCGGAGAATTCACTGCCGTCCACCAGCCGGGCAATGAGCTCCCGAACGTCGTAGGGGGTCTGGAGGTCCGCGGGCACGGCCCCGTAGATTTCGGCTTCGGAGTGCGACGGCGGCCGGGTCGGCAGAATCTCCCAGGCCGGGGGATGCACGGGCAGGGTTTCCACGATGGTGCGCACGATCTCCAGGGCGTGGGCGTCATTGTCCGCCAGATGGTCGGTGACGCCGCTGATGCGCGAGTGCAAATCCCCGCCGCCGAGTTCTTCGGCCGTGACAATCTCGCCGATGGCGGCCTTCACCAGCGGCGGTCCGCCCAGGAAGATGGTCCCCTGGTTGCGCACGATGACGGTTTCATCGCTCATGGCCGGCACGTAGGCGCCGCCGGCGGTGCAGGATCCCAGCACGGCGGAAATCTGCGGGATCTTCCGTGCGGACATCTGGGCCTGGTTGTAGAAGATCCGGCCAAAGTGGTCCCGGTCCGGAAAAACATCATCCTGCTTGGGCAGGAACGCGCCGCCGGAATCCACCAGGTAAATGCACGGCAGACGGTTTTCCAACGCAATTTCCTGGGCGCGCAGGTGCTTCTTCACGGTCATCGGATAATAGGTGCCGCCCTTGACGGTGGCGTCGTTGGACAGCACCATCACGTGCCGGCCCTGCACCAGGCCGATGCCGGCGATCAGGCCGGCGCCGGGGCACTCGTCGTCGTACATGCCGTCCGCGGCCAGCGGGGAGATCTCCAGGAACGGGCTGCCCGGGTCCAGCAGCCGGTCCACGCGCTCGCGCGGCAGCAGTTTTCCGCGGGCCGCGTGGCGTTCCCGGGAACGCTCCGGTCCCCCGAGCGCGGCCTGCTCCAGCCGCTTGCGCAGGTCCTGCACCAATTCAGCCTGCGCGACGGCGTTGCGGGCGTAATCCGGTGAGGCGGGGTCGAGCCGGGTTGCAAGGGTCTCCATTGACGTCTCTCTGCTCAGTGCGGACAGCTGCTCGGCACATTTGCCGGAAGCTCCAGCGCCGGTTAATGACGGCTAACTCAAATCAGGTTATTGGTTATTAACCCAGCTGTCCACCACAATGGAAACAGTTCCTCAACCGAAGCGGCCGGAAAGGCGGGCATGGACGCAGTTCCAGAAGAAGCGCTTCCCGCGGCCCCGGCTAACGGGACGAGCCGGCCGAACCGGGAAACGCCCGCAGCGCCCGCCAGTCCCGCCGGGCGCTCCGCCGGCGCCCCCACCGGGCGCACCCTGGCCAAGGCCTCCCGCCGGACGGCCATACTCAACGCCGCCGCAGCACTCTTCGCCGAACGCGGCTACAACGGCGTGTCCATTGAAGAGCTCGGGGCAGCCGCCGGCGTCAGCGGCCCTGCCGTGTACCGCCACTTCAGCGGCAAGCCCGGGGTACTGACGGCCCTGTTGGTTGGCGTGAGCGAGGACCTGCTCGACGGCGGAAAAGCCGTAGCCGCCGAGTCTTGCACCCCCGAGGAATCGCTGCGCAGGCTGGTGGAATTCCAGGTGGACTTCGCCCTGCGCCAGGCGAACGTGATCCGGGTCCAGGACCGGGATTTGAACAGCCTGCCGGCGCCGGACAAACGCACCGTACGGCAGCTCCAGCGCCAGTACGTGGAAGTATGGGTTGATGCCCTCTCCGCTTTGCATCCCGGTTCGGCTCCGCCCCTGCTGCGGGACCGCGCCCAGGCCGTCTTCGGATTGATCAATTCGACCTCGCATACGCTGAACGGAAAAATGTTGGCCCGGGACACGGCACGGCTGCGGTCGCTGCTCGAAACCATGGCATGGGCCGCCCTGAATGCCTAGTACCCTGAATCAAACCCCTCGAGCAGAAAGACCTGCTGTGATTGAGCTTCGTGCCGTAGTTCCCGCCGACCTGGATGAATTCTTTTCCCATCAGTTGGATCCAAGCGCCAACCATATGGTTGGCTTTGCCGCCAAGAATCCCTCTGACCGCGGTGTCTTCGATCACCATTGGCAGAACATCCTCAACGATCCCACCGTCACTGTCCGCACCATTGTGGCCGACGGTGACGTGGTTGGCGGCATCATGGCCTACCGTGAAGGCGGCATCCCGGAGATCAGCTACTGGATCGACACCGAGCGGTGGGGCCAGGGCATCACCACGGCCGCCGTTGGCCAGTTCCTGCAGGAGTTCGACGAGCGCCCCATCCGCGCCCGGGCCGTCGCGGACAACGCCGGTTCCATCGCCATCCTGGAGAAGTACGGCTTCAAGGTGGTGGGTGAGGCGCAGGGCTTCGCCAACGCCCGCGGCGCCGTTGTGCGGGAACTTGAACTTGAACTGAACTAATCCGGCGCTTCCCTGCGCCGAGTGTCGAGATACGGCCGCTTACCCGCATCCAGTGTCGAGACGATGCCGCTTGGTGGCGGGGATAGCGGCATCACTGCGTCATTCGACGGCGGTGACGGGCACCAACCCGACACCGCACCTCCGACACTGCACCTCAACGTGAGCTGAACTGGTTCGGCACGCACAGAACCCGCCGTCCCGAAGTTGGGGCGGCGGGTTCTGTCGTCAGGAACTGCTACATCAGGGTCAGGGCCATGGCGGGATCCGCCAGCACCGTCCCCACGTCGTTGAGGAAACGTGCACCCTGCTCGCCGTCGACCAGCCGGTGGTCGAAGGACAGGCTGAGGGTCATGACCGACCGCACCGCGAGCGCCCCTTCATGGACCCACGGCTGTTCCCGCACCGCGCCGAGTGCCAGGATGCCGGCCTCTCCCGGATTGAGGATGGGCGTTCCGGCATCGATGCCGAACACCCCCACGTTGGAGATTGAGAAGGTTCCGCCGGACAGGTCCGCCGGGGTGGTCTTGCCGGCACGGGCGGTCTGCGCCAGATTGCCCACGGCGTCGGCCAGGGCACGCAGGCCCAGGGACTGCGCGTCCTTCACATTGGGAACCATGAGGCCCCGCGGTGTCGCTGCGGCAATGCCCAGGTTCACATAGCGGTACTGCACGATTTCCCGTGCGGCCTCGTCCCAGCGCGAATTCAGCGACGGATGCCGTCCCAGCGCCAGGCAGACAGCCTTGGCGGCCAGCGTCAGCGGCGTCAGCTTCACGCCGTCGTACGCCTTGTGGCCGCGAAGGCGCGCCAGCAGTTCCATCGAAGCCGTGACGTCCACAGTCAGGAAAACGGTCACGTGCGGTGCCGTGAAGGCACTGGCAACCATGGCCGCGGCGGTGTGCTTGCGCATTCCGGCGATCGGGATCCGTTCCTCCCGGACACCCGGGGAAACGGCGGGCGACGGCGGCGGCGAGGACGGGGTGCCGGCCTCCGGCGGCTGCTGCACAGCTGCCTCGCCCGTGCCATCTGCCAGGTTTTCGGCGGCCCGGGACACATCGGAACGGACAATCAGGCCGTCCGGTCCCGTTCCGTCCAGGTTTGCCAAATCCACCCCGAGATCCCGGGCGAGCTTGCGCACCGGCGGAGACGAACGGGGGCGCTCCCGCCGCGGCGCAGCGGCTTCCTGCGGAAGGACCGGTTCGACGGGCCGAACCGGCGCTGCGGGGGCAGGCGGCGCCGGGGCAGCCGGTTCCACCGCCGTGGCGGCAGCCTGCGGTGACACCCCGGTCAGCCAACGGCGCCGCGCCGGCCGGCCGGTCTTCTCGGGAACTGCCCCGTAGCCGACAAGGTTGGGGGTGCGCTTCAGCGGTTCCGAACCGGACAGATCTGCCCGCACAACGCCCTCGGCCAGTCCTCCCTCATCCCCGCCGCCGATGTCGAAGGACACGATGGGAGCGCCGACTTCCACCACGGATCCGGCCTGCTCATGCAGCAGCGCCACGGTTCCTGCGTAGGGTGAGGGCAGTTCCACCACGGCCTTGGCCGTTTCCACGTCGGCAATGACCTGGTTCAGGGTGACCTTGTCCCCTACTGCCACATGCCAGCTGACGATCTCGGACTCGGTGAGTCCTTCGCCCAGGTCCGGGAGGCGGAATTCCTTGATCACAGACCGGCTCCTTCCAGGATGGCGCGCGCTTCGCCGGCGGCATCCCGGGCACTGAGCGAGTTGGGGCGGCGCAGGGCCCGGTCCACGCCGTCGAGGATCCGGTCCAGATCCGGCAGGTGGTGGTGCTCGAGCTTGGAAGACGGGTACGGAACATCAAAGCCGGTGACCCGAACGGGTGCATGCTCGAGGAAGTCGAAGCAACGCTCGGTGATGCTGGCGGAGATTTCGGCGCCCACGCCGCCGGATTTTCCGGCCTCATGGGTGATGACGAGCCGGCCCGTCTTCCGGACGGAGGCTTCCACCGTGGCGAAATCCACCGGTGACAGGGACCGCAGGTCAATGACTTCCACGGAAACGCCCTCATCCGAGGCGGCCACGGCCGCGTCAACGGCGGTCATGACCAGCGGACCGTAGGTCACAAGGGTCACGTCGGTGCCTTCGGTGACCACGCGTGCGGAGCCCAGCGGCAGCGCGCCGTCAAGGTCCTCATTAACTTCGCCCTTGACGTGATAGCGGCGCTTGGGCTCAAAGAACAGCACCGGGTCGTTGCTGCTGATGGCCTGCTGGATCATGGTGTACGCATCCTGCGGGTTGGATACGCTGACCACGCGCAGTCCGGAGGTGTGGGTGAAATATGCTTCCGGAGACTCCGAGTGGTGCTCAGGTGAACCGATGCCGCCGCCGAAGGGCACGCGGATGGTCAGCGGCATGTTGACGGCACCGCGGGTGCGGTAGTGCATCTTGGCCACCTGGCAGACAATCTGGTCAAAGGCCGGGTAGATGAACCCGTCGAACTGGATTTCCACCACCGGACGGTAACCGCGGAAGGCCAGCCCGACTGCGGTGCCCATGATGCCGGATTCGGCCAGCGGGGTATCGATGACCCGGTGTCCGCCGAAATCCTTCTTCAGCCCGTCGGTGATGCGGAAGACGCCGCCGAGGGTGCCGATGTCCTCCCCCATCAGGACGACCTTGGGGTCGGCGTCCATGGCGGCGCGGAGCCCGGCGTTGATGGCACGGCCAAAAGTCATGGTGCTCATGCGCGCTCTCCCTTCGTGTGGGCCGCAGCCTGGTCAGTGCCGCCGTCGTCTTCCGTGCCGTACACGGCGAGGTAGCGGGCGTATTCCTCCTGCTGGTTCTCCAGCCAGGAGTTGGGTTCGGCGTAGACGTGCGCAAAGAGTTCCATTGCCACGGGCGGTGCCATGCCGATGCAGGCCTGGCGCAGTTCAGCGGCCACAGCGTTGGCGTGGGCGGCCACCGATTCCGCAAACCCATCGGTGAACAGCCCCTCGGACCGCAGCAGGGCTTCCACCCGGCTGATCGGATCCTTGGCCCGCCATTCCTCCAGTTCCGCGGCGTCGCGGTAGCGGGTGGGATCATCCGCGGTGGTGTGCGGACCCATCCGGTAGGTCACGGCCTCGATGAAGCTGGGCCCTCCCCCGCTGCGTGCCCGTTCCAGGGCCTCGCGGGTGACGGCCATGACGGCGAGGACGTCGTTGCCGTCCACCCGGACGGAGGGAATGCCGAAGCCCGGGGCGCGGTTGGCGATGGGCACCTGTGCCTGCAGGCCCACCGGCTCTGAAATGGCCCACTGGTTGTTGGAGCAGAAGAAGACAACGGGCGCATGGAAGCTGGCCGCGAAGACCATCGCCTCATTCACGTCGCCCTGGCTGGTGGCACCGTCGCCGAAGTAGGTGATGACGGCGTCGTCCGTTCCGTCGGCAACCACACCCATGCCGTAACCTGCCGCGTGCAGCGCCTGGGCGCCGATGATGACTTGGGTGGGGGCCATGTTGACGGTGAACGGATCCCAGCCGGCGGCGGCGTTGCCCCGCCACATGCGCATCAGGGACTCCGGGTCCACGCCGCGGCACCAGGCAACCCCGTTTTCACGGTAGCTGCCGAACACGAAGTCGCTGGCCCGCAGGGTGCGGGCGGAGCCGATCTGGGCGGCTTCCTGGCCCAGGAGCGGCGGCCAGAGGCCCAGCTCACCCTGGCGCTGCAGTGCGGTGGCCTCGGTGTCGATCCGGCGGATGACCACCATGTCTTCGTAGAGGGCACGCAGCTGGTCTGCATCAACATCGGAGACCCAGTGGTCGTAGTCGGAGGATGCCCGGGAACCGTCGGGACGGATCAGCTGGACGTAGGGGCCGGCAGCGGTAGCGCCGTCATGGGAAATTCGAACAGGAGTATGCAGAGACACGTCGGTACGCATCCTTCCGTGTTGGGCCCCAGGGGTGGCGGGACCGAACCGATGCCCGGGCGACGTTGCCCGGATAACTGTGACACTACTCACACTTATCAGGCGGCACAACCGTTTCCGGATTCGCTGCGCATTATGCTCTACGGGTCGCCTTTCGGCCGTGCTAATCTTTCGCACTATGCCTCTGGACAGTACCGACACCCGCCTGCTCCTTGCCATGGCCCGGGATCCGCGGCGCACGGTCGTAGCTCTGGCCACCGCCCTGGGAATCTCCCGCAACACGGTCCAGGCCAGGTTGGCGCAGCTGGAAAAGAAGGCAGTGTTCTTGTCCTTCGAACGCAGGATCAGCCCGGCCGCGCTGGGTTATCCGCTGATGGCTTTTGTCCATGTGCACGTGCAGCAGCAACAGCTGGCCGCCATCACCGCCCAGCTGGCCGGCATCCCGGAAGTAGTGGAGGCCCACGGCCTGACCGGCGACGCGGACATCCTCCTGCGCGTGGCCGCCGTTGACGCCGAGGACCTGTTTCGGATCAACAAGGCTATTCTCGCGGTGCCCGGCGTCGAACGCTGCGATACCAATCTGGCCATGGGCGAGCTCATTCCGTTCCGGGTCACTCCCCTGCTCGAACGCGGCGACGCCGAAGACTGACTCCCAGGACGCCGCCTCGCCGGCGCCAAAGGCTTCCGCCCCGCCCGCAAAAGCCCCGCCAACGCAAACACCCGGCCCCCTGCCGAAGCGGGGAACCGGGTGTTGGTCCGGGAAGATGCGCGGAAGGCTAGTGGTCCACAGCCTTTTCCGCGCCGACACCGGTCAGGGACCGGACTTCCATCTCCGCCTGCTTCTGCGGGGACTCGTCGTCCTTGCCCAGGACGGTGCCGAGCCAGCCCAGCAGGAAGGCCAGCGGGATGGAGACCAGGCCCGGGTTGTTCAGCGGGAAGACCGAGATGTCGATCCCCGAGACCATGGACGTCTCGGCCCCGGAGAACACCGGCGAGAGGATGATCAGCAGAATCGCCGAGATCAGGCCGCCGTACATGCTCCAGATGGCGCCCTGGGTGTTGAAGCGGCGCCAGTACAGCGAGTACAGGATGGTGGGCAGGTTGGCACTGGCGGCAACCGCGAAGGCCAGGGCCACCAGGAAGGCCACGTTCTGACCCTGCGCACCGATGCCGCCGAGAATGGAAATCACGCCGATTACCAGCACCGTGCGGCGGGCGACCTTGACCTCGCCGTCGGGGTCCACCTTGCCCTTGCGGATCACGTTGGCATAGATGTCATGCGCAAAGGATGCCGCAGCCGTGATGGTCAGACCGGCCACCACAGCCAGGATGGTTGCGAATGCCACCGCGGATATCAGGCCCAGCAGCACCGGCCCGCCCAGCGCAAAGGCCAGCAGCGGAGCTGCCGAGTTCACGCCGCCGGGGGCGGATGTGATGGTCTCCGCGGGGATCAGCGCGGCAGCGCCGTAGCCCAGAACCAGGGTGAAGAGGTAGAAGATGCCGATCAGCCAGATGGCCCAGACCACGGAGCGGCGGGCTTCCTTGGCCGTAGGCACCGTGTAGAAGCGCATCAGCACGTGCGGCAGGGCTGCGGTGCCCAGCACCAGGGCCATGCCCAGGGATACGAAGTCCAGGCGGGTGGTTCCGGTCTTGCCGTAGGCCAGGCCGGGGTTCAGGATATCCGGGTTGCCGGAGGTTTCCACCGCCGCACCGAGCAGTTCGGAGAGGTTGAAGCCGTTCTGGGCCAGGACCCAGACGGTCATGACTCCGGCACCGGCAATGAGCAGGCAGGCCTTGATGATCTGCACCCAGGTGGTGCCCTTCATGCCGCCGATCAGTACGTAAATGATCATCAGGGCGCCGACGACGGTGATCACCAGGGATTGGCCGATCTTCGAGTCGATGCCCATCAGCAGGGAGACGAGTCCGCCGGCTCCGGCCATCTGGGCCAGCAGGTAGAAAAAGCAGACGGCCAGGGTGGTGATGGCCGCGGCGATGCGGACCGGGCGCTGCTTCAGGCGGAAGGACAGCACATCGGCCATGGTGAACTTGCCCGTGTTGCGCAGCATTTCCGCCACCAGCAGCAGTGCCACCAGCCAGGCCACGAGGAAGCCGATGGAGTACAGGAAGCCGTCATATCCGTTGATGGCGATGGCGCCCACGATGCCCAGGAACGACGCCGCCGAGAGGTAGTCACCGGCAATGGCCGTTCCGTTCTGCGGTCCGGTGAAGGACCGGCCGGCGGCGTAGTAGTCAGCCGCGGTCTTATTGTTGCGGCTGGCCCGCAGCACAACGATCAGCGTCACGGCCACGAAGAGGCCGAAAATGAGCATGTTCAGCCAGCCGGTTTCCCGGACGGCGTCGGCGGAAACGGGGGTATCCGCCGATGTGAGGTTCGCCGTAATGTTCAGGGGATTCATTTGGCCTCCTCCGGACGCCGGACGCCCTTGGCTTCAAGTTTTTCGCGCAGGTCCGCGGCAATGGGATCCATCCGGCGGTTGGCGTAGCTGACGTACCCCATGGTGATGGCGAAGGTGGTGACAAACTGCAGCAACCCCAGGATGAGGCCAACGTTGATGTTCCCCCAGACCGGGGTGGACATGAACTCGTGGGCGTAGTCGGCCAGCAGGACGTACGCGAAGTACCAGAGCAGGAAAAGTACTGCCATCGGGAAAATGAAGCTGCGCTGCCGCTTTCGCAGCTCCTGCAGCTCGGGAGATTTCTGGACCTGCGTGAAATCGACCGCCGCCGCGTGGGCGCCTGATCGCGGGACTTGTTTTCTTGCCATCGCTCCTCCTT
Organism: Arthrobacter sp. TJ-178; assembly: GCF_058269275.1. Classification (NCBI taxonomy): domain Bacteria; kingdom Bacillati; phylum Actinomycetota; class Actinomycetes; order Micrococcales; family Micrococcaceae; genus Arthrobacter; species Arthrobacter sp. TJ-178. The sequence continues at coordinate 126,031 of NZ_JBZCNK010000002.1, forward strand.
GAGTTGGGCACATCGGCCGCGGGCTCTCCCGAACCGGCAGCGATCAGCAGCGGGTCCGGGCATTATGCACAAATAGTGATCCCCATCACTGTCCCCTGCCAGGCACCGCCGAACCAGTTTCACCGCCCGTGCCTCGATGAGCGGTCATTCCCCTGCGGTGAACGGTCCCGCCCCCCCCGTTCGCCGGGCCTGCCTGCGCAGTGTCGGAACGGGTGCTGCCCCGGCGGCGGCTAGGGTGGGGGCATGTTCAGCCCCGCCGTCGATGTTGCCGTGGTGTGCTCTGTCGCGCTCCTGACCGTGGCGGTCATCGGTTTCCTGGGCTACCGGCTCAGCAGGTCCCAGCGGGACCTCGGCTCGGATTCGGAGCGCGCCGCCTACGCCGCACTGCATACGGCCACCCTTGCGTCCCGGCACCTGCGCACCGGGCTGACCGTTTCGGGTGCGGGCAAGGCATCCCGCCATCTGCGCGCACTGCTGGGCTGCGACACCCTGGTGCTGGCGGACGCGGCAGCCGTCCTGGCCTGGGAAGGTTCGCTCCCGGACACAGCAGCGTCCCGGGCCAGGCTGCTGGCGGCTGCGCGCACGGTGCTCAACAGCGGCCGGACCCGGGTTTTCCGCGGTGCCTCACTGCGGTCCCTGGGGTTCGACGACGACGGCGGCCGGCACCTGCTGGTGTGCCCGCTGCAGGTGAACCGCAAAACGGTGGGGACGCTCGCCGTCTTTACTCCCTCCGTCAGTGCCGGTCTGGTGCGTGCCGTCAACGACGTTGCCGGCTGGGTGTCCGGCCAGATGGAACTGGCAGAGCTGGACACCTCGCGGACGCTGTTGATGGAGGCTGAGGTCCGTGCACTGCGGGCCCAAATCAGCCCGCACTTCATCTACAACTCGCTCAACGCGATCGCCTCCTACATCACCACGGATCCGGTGCGGGCCCGCGAGCTGGTGGTGGAATTCGCCGATTTCACCCGCTATTCCTTCCGCCGCAGCGGCAACTTCACCACCGTGGCCGAGGAGCTGGAAGCGATCAACCGCTATCTGCTGCTGGAACGGGCACGCTTTGGGGACCGCCTCAAGATCAGCCTGCAGATCGGCCCGGAAGTCCTGGGAACCGTCATCCCGTTCCTGTCCCTGCAGCCGCTGGTGGAAAACTCGGTGCGTCACGGCCTGGAAGCGGACGACGGCGAGGGCCACATCACAATCACGGCCGCCGACGCAGGTTCTTCCGCGGTGATCACCATCGAGGACAACGGGGTGGGGATGGATCCCGATTACCTCCGGTCGGTTTTGGCCGGACACGCCGACGGCGATCACGTGGGCCTGCGGAACGTGGATGTCCGGCTGCGCCAGGTCTACGGCGAGGACCACGGCCTGGTGATTGACACCGCTCCGGGAGCCGGAACCCTCATCACCATGCGCATACCCAAGTCGCAGCCGGGCCACCGGGCCTGAGTCTTGTAGCGTGTTGCACATGTCCGTACCCGGAAAATCCGTTCCCCGGCACCTGAGCGTGGTGGTGGCTGATGACGAGCTGCCCGCCGTCAATGAGCTGGCGTTCCTGCTCGGCCGGGATGCCCGGATCGGCGAGATCCACCGGGCCTCCAGCGGGGCGCAGGCGCTGGCACTGGTGCGCGACCACCCGGTGGATGCCGTCTTCCTGGACATCCATATGCCGGGGATGTCCGGCTTGGAGCTCGCTGGTGCCCTGGGCAGTGGAGACCGTCCCCCGGTCCTGGTGTTCGTGACTGCGGACGAGGAGCAGGCACTGGCGGCGTTCGACCTTGCCGCCGTGGACTACCTGCTCAAACCGGTCCGGCCGGAGCGCCTGGCTGAATCCGTGCGGCGGATCTGCGATCAGGCGGCGGAGGCGGCGACCGGGGATGACGACGTCGTTACTGTGGTCCAGGGCGGCACCACGCGCATCATCCGCCGCGAGGATATCCGCTACGTGCAGGCACAGGGCGACTATGCCCGCCTGCACACGCAGGACGCTTCCTACCTGATCCGTGTGCCGCTGGCCGAGCTGGAAGAGCAGTGGGCTGAAGCGGGTTTTATCCGCATCCACCGCTCCTACCTGGTGTCCCGGGCCCATATCCGTCAGGTGCGGATGGTGGGCGGCCGCGCAAGCATCAGCGTCGGTGCGGCGGAACTGCCGGTCAGCAGGCGCCACCTGCCCCGGGTCCGGAGCACCCTTTCAGCCAGCCGGGTCCGGACCCGCACATGAGCAGCGATGCTCCCGCGGGGGCCGGGCAGCCGCGGCGCGTGCGGGTCACCGCCCCGCGCAGCGTGCCCGTACCTTCCGCCCCCTACACGGTGTCGCGGGAACTTGATGAACAGACCGAAGTGGGTGAACTGTTCATCGGTTCGCTGATCCGCTCCCAGCTGCGGCTGGCCCTGGTGGTTGCCGGCGGTTTCCTGCTGATTCTGCTGGGCGTGCCGGTACTCCTGGCATTCCTGCCGGTGATCGCCGATCTGACGCTGTTCAGCATTCCGATGCCCTGGTTCCTGCTGGGCGCCGGGGTATATCCGCTGGTGATCGTCTGCGGGGCGCTGTATATCCGCAGCGCTGCCCGCAATGAACAGCGGTTCCTGGACCTGGTCGATGATGCCTGAGCAGACCGGGGTGCACAGATGAATCCGGCCGCCGGCTTCGCCGCCCTTGCAGCGGTCAGTGCGGCCACGTTGCTGATCGGTGTGTACGGGCTGCGCATTTCCCGGACCACCGGGGACTTCTATGTGGCGTCCCGGACGGTCCGGCCCTGGTGGAACGCCTCGGCCATCGGCGGAGAATACCTGTCCGCCGCGAGCTTCCTGGGAGTGGCCGGACTGATTCTGGTGTCCGGTGTCGATGCCCTGTGGTTTCCGATCGGCTACACGGCCGGTTATTTGATGCTCCTGCTCTTCGTGGCTGCTCCGCTGCGCCGGTCCGGGGCGTACACCATTCCGGATTTTGCCCAGGCCCGGCTGGAGTCACTGCTGGCCCGCCGGGTCACGAGCCTGCTGGTTATCGCCGTCGGCTGGCTGTACATAGTGCCGCAGCTGCACGGCGCCGCGCTGACCATCCGCACCACCACCGGACTTCCCGGCTGGACCGGTTCCGTGGCGGTGGTGGTGATTGTCTGCCTCAGCGTCATGACCGGAGGCATGCGCTCCATCACTTTTGTGCAGGCGTTCCAGTACTGGCTGAAACTGGCGGCCATCGCCGTGCCCGTGCTGTTTGTCCTTTTCCGGATCTCCGACGCCGGGCTGCCCTGGAGCAGCGGCGGATCAGCGCTTGCCGCGGCCCTGGATCCCCAGGCTCACGCTTCCCTGTACCGGAACATTTCGCTGACCATTGCGCTGCTGTTCGGCACCCTGGGCCTGCCCCATGTACTCGTGCGCTTCTACACGAACCCGGACGGAGCCTCGGCCCGGCGGACCACCCTGATTGTGCTCGGTCTGCTCTCCCTGTTTTACATTTTTCCCACTATTTACGGGGTGCTGGGGCGTATTTACACACCGGAGCTGGCGGCGGGAGGCGCGGATACCACCGTATTGCTGCTGCCGGGACGGGTGTTCGACGGCGCTGCCGGGGACCTGCTTTCGGCGCTCGTGACGGCCGGTGCTTTTGCCGCGTTCCTGTCCACCACCTGCGGCCTGGTGGTGTCCCTGGCCGGCGTGCTGAGCCAGGAATTGTTCCGCGGCAGTGTCCGGGGGTTCCGGTTCTGTGCCGTGCTGGCCGCCGTCGTGCCGCTGGGGCTGGCGCTGCTGACCAGCTCGCAGGCCCTGGCCGGAAGCGTGGGCATGGTGTTTGCCTTTACGGCCTCCACTCTGTGCCCGCTGCTGTTGCTGGGAATCTGGTGGCGGGGGCTGACTTCTCCGGGCGCGGTGGCCGGGATGGTGACCGGGGCTGTGCTGTGCGGAGGCTCAATGGTGGCCGGCGGCACGCTGGCGGCGGCCGGACGGGCGATTCCCGTGTGGCTGGAACAGCCGGCCGCGTGGACCGTGCCGGCTGCGTTTGCGGTGACCGTGGGGCTTTCCCTGCTGCGGCCCGGCCTCGCTCCGGCCGGAGCTGCCAAGACCCTGGCCCGGCTGCACACGCCCGAACGGCGGCGCTAAAGGCCGGCCTTAATCGACCGAAGCCATCACTTCCACCACGCGGTCCAGGAACGCGTCCACCTGTGTTTCCTCGTATCCCTCCTGGCCCTTGGCCTCCCGGAAGACGGCCCGGCGAACCGCATCCACGCTCAGCGGCTGGTCATTTTCAAAGTAGCCCAGCAGCTCGGTACACAGCGCATCAACATCATCAACGTTGTAGCTGGGCACGTTGCGCTTGCCGGGACGGCGGAACCGCTCCCCGGGCTTGCGGTGCAAACGGCCGCGGAGAACCGAGGAGATTCGCCCGATCTGCAGCAACCATGATTCCTCGCCCTTGACCTGGACCAGCTGGTCCCGCTCACGCTGGGTGAATTCATCTTCAAGCCGGTCCAGCGCTGCGTCCACGGCCTGGGGCTCGTATCCGCCCTTGGCCGGATCGAACGCTACGGACCGGATGTCCCGGCTGGAAATGATCTCGGCATCCGCGCCCCCCGCGTCGTAGCCGCTCCGGGCCCGGGTCAGGAATTCATCAACCTGCCGGGTGTTGTACCCGTACTCCCTGCGCCCCACGCGCTCAAAAGGGGCATCGGCCTGCCGGGCTTCGTCCATGTTCTGCTGTTCCTCCGAAGGTCATGCCGCTTGCCGAGACTGATGAAAAACCTGTGGTCATCTTACGTTGGTGCCCGTCCGGTTCCGGCTAGGCGCCGGGGACCAGCAGAACCGAGATCATGAAGACCACGGGAGAGGCAAAGACTATCGAGTCCAGCCTGTCCATGATGCCGCCGTGGCCGGGCAGCAGGTTGGACATATCCTTGACGCCAAGCTCGCGCTTGATCATGGATTCGGAGAAGTCTCCGGCAGTGGCTGCGGAGACCGTGGCAACAGCCAGGACAAGACCAAACCACCACGGCTGGTCCAGGAAGACCAAGGACGCAACAATGCCGACAACCGTGGCTCCCGCCGCCGAACCCGCAAATCCCTCCCAGGATTTCTTGGGGCTGATCTTGGGTGCCATTGGATGTTTGCCGAAGAGTGCGCCCACCAGATAACCGAAGGTGTCATTTGAAACCACCAGAAGCAGCAGGACGGCCACGCGGACCTGGCCGCCCGGCTCCCCCAGCAGGAGCATGGCAAAGCTGAGCAGGAAGGGAACCCACAGCACCACAAAGATGCCGGCCATGATGCTGCGCACGGCGTCCTCCGCCGAGTCGATGGTTCTCCACAGGAGGACCGCCACCACCGTCGCCACCAGTGCGAAAGCCAGCGACTCGCTGCCGCCGAAATACGCGGCCAGCGGCAGGGCCACGGTTCCCGCCAGCACCGGCGCCATCGGCACCTTGATGCCGCGCACCGCCAATGCGCGGCTGACTTCCCAGACGCCGACGCCGGCAAACACCGTGGCAATGGCCACGATGGCGAACGGGAAGAACAGCAGTCCTGCCAGGAGCGCACCGAGCAGGATGACCCCGACGGCGATGGCGGCCGGCAGGTTGCGGCCTGCTTTGGAGGGTTTGGCCGGGGGCTTCGGCGGTTTCGCAGCTGCCCCCGTCAGCGCGGTTGCACGCTTGGAGGCCTTCGCCCGTTTGGGAGATCCGGTTCCGTCGGTAGCACTCATGTCCATGGCCTTTGCTGCCGGGTAAGTCTCAAGGGACGCACCGCCAGCCCTGTTTGGAGGCTGGTCGTTGCTCATCAGACCTCGAGCAGCTCGGCTTCCTTGCGCTTGAGCAGATCATCGATGGAGTCGGTGTGGGCCTTGGTCAGGGCATCCAGGTCCTTTTCGGCCCGGTTGCCGTCGTCCTCACCAATCTCGCCGTCCTTGACCAGGCGGTCCAGGGCATCCTTGGCCTTGCGGCGGATGTTGCGGACCGAGACCTTGGCGTCTTCGCCCTTGGTCTTGACGATCTTGACGTACTCCTTGCGGCGGTCCTGCGTCAGCTCGGGCATGACAACCCGGATGACCTTGCCGTCGTTGGAGGGGTTTGCTCCCACCTCGGAGTCGCTCAGCGCACGCTCAATGGCGCGAAGGGCTGAAACGTCGTACGGGGTGATCAGCAGGGTGCGGGCATCCGGCGTCGCAAAGGAAGCCAGCTGCTGCAGCTGCGTGGGAGAACCGTAGTAGTCCACCAGGACCTTGGAGAACAAAGCGGGCGTGGCACGGCCGGTGCGGATCGTTGAAAAATCCTCCTTGGCTACCTCCACCGCCTTGTCCATTTTGTCGGTGGCCTCTTTCAAGGTTTCGTCGATCATGGTGTCTCCTAACATCCAAAAAGTGTCCACGCGCTGGTGGCCGGGCTCTCTATTCATCCTAAGCCAAAAGGGTCAGGGTTCCCTGCACCGAGCCTGCGAGGCGGAGGGGAGACCCTCTGGCGCAAAAGGGTCTTAGGTTCCCTGCACCGAGCCTGCGAGGCGGAGGGGGCGGGGCCTGCGGGACCTGGACCGGCGGCAACGATGTCCCCTCGGCCGCGGGCGGCCTCCGGAACAATAAAGCCGCCTTCCTCCAGGCCCCTTCGGCCGCGCCGCTCCCGGTCCCCTAACGACACGCCAAGCAGCTCCGGAACGGGCTTAGGTCCGCGCGCCGCTCCAGGTCCCCCAGGGACACTCAGGACCCTGAGGGACCGGCGTCGGTCCGCTAGTTCGAAACGATGGTGCCGATCTTCTCGCCGCGGATGGCGCGGGTGACGTTGCCTTCGCCCTCCATGCCGAAGACAACCATGTTCAGGTCATTGTCCTTGCACATGGTCATGGCCGTCTGGTCCATCACGCGGATGTCCTGGCGCAGAGCGTCGTCGTAGGTCAGGGTCTCGAGGCGCGTGGCGCTGGGATCCTTGTTGGGGTCGGCGGTGTAGACGCCGTCGACGCCGCTCTTGGCCATGAGGACCTCGTCTGCGTGCACTTCCAGGGCACGCTGGGCAGCAACGGTGTCCGTGGAGAAGTACGGCAGGCCGGCGCCGGCGCCGAAGATCACGACGCGGCCCTTCTCGAGGTGCCGGATGGCGCGCCGCGGGATGTAGGCCTCAGCCACCTGGCCCATGGTGATGGCGCTCTGGACGCGGGTTTCAACGCCTGCCTGCTCCAGGAAGTCCTGCAGTGCCAGGCAATTCATGACGGTGCCGAGCATGCCCATGTAATCTGCGCGGGAGCGGTCCATGCCGCTCTGCGAAAGTTCAGCGCCGCGGAAGAAGTTTCCGCCGCCCACAACAATGGCCACTTCCACTTCACCGACCGTTGCGGCAATCTGCTTGGCTACGGCACGCACAGTGTCAGGGTCGACGCCGAGCTTTCCGCCGCCGAAAACCTCTCCGGAGAGCTTGAGCAGAACGCGGCGTCGCGTCAAATCGGTGTCTTTCAGGACGTGGGCCATGGTGCCTCCCGGGGCATAGGAAAAGATGTTCTCAGAGGTGAAATAGCGGTTTTGGGCAAACAAAAGGGGCGGCCACCTTGGTGGCTGCCCCTCGTGTTCATGATGACGTATCCGCCGGATCCAGAGCCTTGGAGGCTAGGCGCCTACGCGGAAACGGGCGAAACCGGACGGTGTGGTTCCGGCCTCTTCGAGAACCTTCGCCACAGTCTTCTTGGCGTCCTTGGCGAACGGCTGGTCCAGCAGGACGATTTCCTTGAAGAAACCGGTCAGGCGGCCTTCGACGATCTTGTTCAGCGCGGCTTCGGGCTTGCCCTCGGCGCGTGCCGTCTCGTCAGCGATGCGGCGCTCGTTCTCTACGGTTTCGGCGGGAACTTCGTCGCGCGTCAGGTAGGTGGGAGCGTAAGCAGCGGTGTGCACGGCAATGTCGTGTGCAGCGGTCTTGGCTTCTTCGCTGTCGCCGTCAACGGCAAACAGAACGCCAACCTGGGCCGGCAGGTCCTTGGAGGTCTTGTGCAGGTAGGCGTCGACGGTCTTGCCTTCGATGCGCGCTACGCGGCGGACAACAACCTTCTCGCCGAGGATTGCACCTTCTTCGATGACAACCTCGGACAGCGGCTTGCCGTCTACGTTGTAGGCCAGCAGTGTTTCAGCGTCGGCAGCAGCAGACTCAACAGCAGCGGCCAGGACCTTGTCAGCCAGTTCAATGAACTTGGCGGACTTGGCAACGAAGTCGGTTTCGCAGTTGAGCTCGACCATAACGCCCACGGTGCCGTCGATGACCTTGGCAGCAACCAGGCCCTCGGCAGTGGAACGGCCTTCGCGCTTGGTGGCGCCCTTCAGGCCCTTGATGCGGATGAGCTCCATGGCCTTCTCGGCGTCGCCGTTGGCCTCGTCGAGAGCCTTCTTCACATCCATCATGCCGGCGCCGGTGCGCTCGCGCAGAGCCTTGATATCAGCAGCGGTGTAATTCGCCATTTGGACTCCAGTCCTCCCGTTATAAGTTTTGGTGAGATTCCGCCAGAGCGGCTGGCCGGAAAATCCGGCCAGCCGCGCCAGCAGATACCCCGAATCACCGCTGACAGGCAGCGGTGATCCAAGGAACTTCTATTTACTTCTCTGTTGCGTCCGCGGCGGGGGCAGCAGCTTCCGCCGGAGCTTCAGCTTCTGCAGCCGGAGCTGCTTCAGCGGCAGCATCTGCAGCCGGAGCTTCTTCAGCGGCGGGGGCAGCTGCGCCTTCGAGGAGTTCGCGCTCCCACTCAGCCAGCGGCTCAGCAGCAGCTTCCGTGTTGCCGGACTTGTTGTGGCGGGCGATCAGGCCCTCAGCAACGGCGTCGGCAATAACGCGGGTCAGCAGGTTGACGGAGCGGATGGCGTCGTCGTTGCCCGGGATCGGGAAGTCAACGTCATCGGGATCGCAGTTGCTGTCCAGGATGGCAACAACGGGGATGTTCAGCTTCTTGGCCTCGTCAATGGCGAGGTGTTCCTTCTGGGTATCAACGATCCAGACCACGGACGGAGCCTTGGTCAGGTTGCGGATGCCGCCGAGGTTGGTCTGCAGCTTGGTGAGCTCGCGCTTCAGCAGCAGCAGTTCCTTCTTGGTGTGGCCGGAACCGGCAACATCGTCGAAGTCGATTTCTTCGAGTTCCTTCAGACGCTGGATGCGCTTGGCAACGGTCTGGAAGTTGGTGAGCATACCGCCGAGCCAGCGCTGGTTCACGTAAGGCTGGCCAACACGGGTGGCCTGCTCGGCGATGGCTTCCTGAGCCTGCTTCTTCGTACCAACGAAGAGAACGGTTCCGCCGTGGGCAACGGTGGCCTTGACGAACTCGTAGGCACGGTCGATGTAGGACAGCGACTGCTGCAGGTCGATGATGTAGATGCCGTTGCGCTCGGTGAAGATGAAGCGCTTCATCTTCGGGTTCCAGCGACGGGTCTGGTGTCCAAAGTGGACGCCGCTGTCGAGCAGCTGGCGCATTGTAACGACGGGCATGTCGTCACTCCTTCCGGCAGCAGTAGGCGTGCCGAAGCACATGGATCCTGCTGCCAATTGACGGTTGATAGCTGTACGCCCGGGCGGGCGAAGCTCCTGGCGCCCATCAGCTGAATCAGCATGTCTTTCCTGCCGGCTTACCGGACCGATGGAAAGGCACCCGCGGCTTCCCGAGAGAAGGACACGGATAATTGGGGCACGCGTAGTCAGTTTCCGGTGCCGAAAACCGCCTGCGCTTCGGTGAAACGCGTGTCGGCTTTCCCCCTGCGGGCAGGGAACATGGCACAGCAAACTGCTTCGTCAACTATACACCAGCCTCCGCGGGCTTTTGTCCTCCCCCAGGACGCCGAGGGCGACGGCGGGGCAGAGTTTTCCACAGGCCGCACGGAACGGCCGACGACGGCGGACCGGTGGCACACGATGAGCCATGGACATTTTCCGGAGCCCGCCCCGAACCTCGGGAATATTCTCATCCTGCCGTCACCCGGGCGGGGGAGGCCGGTTGTCTGTTCTTCGCTCGGCAGGGCTCCCAGCCGCCCTGGCCGCTGTGCTCTTCGCGGCGCTGCCTATCGCAGTGCTCACCGCACTGCCCGCCAGCAGGACCGCTCCGGCTTCCGGCGCTTTGGGGCCGCCCCGGCTTGCCGCGCAGCCCGCGTCCGCCTACGAACCGGTGTGGAGCTGGCCCATCTCTCCCGTGCCGGAGGTGGCGCGACCGTTCAAGGCCCCGCCGCAGCGATGGCTAAGCGGTCACCGTGGAGTTGACCTTGCCGCACAGCCGGGGATGCCCGTCCTCAGCCCTGACGAAGGAACAGTGGTGTTTGCCGGGTGGGTGGTCAACCGTCCGGTCATTACGGTTGATCTGGGCGAGGGGCTGCTCGCGAGTTTTGAACCGGTCGACGCGGCAAAGTCCCCGGGCGACCGGGTGGCCGAAGGTGAAGCCATCGGCGTTGTTTCCGCACCGACGGCTGCGTCCCACTGCCCGGACTCCTGCCTCCACTGGGGCGTCCGGCTCCACGGCGAGTACGTCAATCCGCTGAAGTTTGTGACGGACCGCAGGCCGTCCATCCTGTTGCCCCTGCGCGATTAGCAGCGGAAGCGGTTAGCAGCGGATAAAGCCCGCTCGAAGCGGTTAAAGAAATGCGGCCAGTCCCCGCAGGGACTGGCCGCACCGGCAGAACCGGTTAGACGAAGGCAGCTACGCCCGTGATGGCGCGGCCGGTCACGAGTGTGTTGATCTCGTACGTGCCCTCATAGGAGTAGATCGCCTCGGCGTCGGCGAAGATCTTGGCCATGCCGTAGTCGGTGACAATGCCGTTGCCACCCAGGATGCTGCGGCCCAGGGCCACCGACTCGCGCATGCGGGCGGTGGTGAAAGCCTTGGCCAGTGCGGACTGTTCGTCCTTGGCGCGGCCGAGGTCCTCGAGCTGGGCCAGGCGGACCATCATGCCCAGCGAGGCGACGGTGTTGCCCAGGATCTTGACGAGCTGCTCCTGCACGAGCTGGAAGGAAGCCAGCGGCTTGCCGAACTGCTGGCGCTCCACGGCGTACTTGCGGGCCACATCGAAGGCGGCCATCTGCTGGCCCACTGCCTGCCAGGCAACAGCGAGGCGCGTGACCTTCAGGACCTTGTTGGTGTCCCGGAAGCTGTTGGCGCCCTTGAGGTGGAAGTCATCGCTGACCACCACGTTGTCCAAGACAATATCCGCGTTCTGTACCGTGCGCAGCGCGATCTTGTTTTCGATCTTGGTGGCGCTGTAGCCCTCGGTCTTGGTGTCCACAAGGAAACCCTTGACCTGGTTGTCTGCAAGGTCGCGGGCGTAGATGACTACCCAGTCGGAGAACGTGGCGTTGCCGATCCAGCGCTTTTCACCGTTGAGGATCCAGTTGTCCCCCTCGCGGCGGGCGGTGGTGCGGGTGCCGCCGGCGACGTCGGATCCACCCAGCGGTTCGGTCAGGCCGAACGCGCCAATCTTCTTCATGGAGTAGATGTCCGGCAGCCATGCGGCCTTCTGCTCTTCCGAGGCCAGTGCCTCGATGGATCCGGTGAACAGACCGTCGTGCACGCCCAGGAAGGTTGCAAAGGAGGTGTCCGCACGGGTGAACTCGGCGTGGCAGAGACCGGCAAAAAGGTTGGAGTGGCCCTGGCGGTAGACCGGGCTCATGACGTCCAGTTCGGCGATCTTCGGGATCATGTGGTGCGGGAATTCCCCGGCGTTCCACCAATCAGCGGCATGCGGGGTGACTTCGGCCTTCAGCCAGGCACGGACTTCGTGGAGACGGTCCCGTTCCTTGTCGGAGAGCAGATCCTCAAATGCGTAGAAGTCGCCGTCCGCGTACGGGAGGTTATTGGCGTCGATGGTTGCCATGGAGAAATATCCTTCGCTGCTGATCATCAGTGATCCGGGGCCGTAAGGCCGGGTTCCCCCATGTTACCCACGAGTAACATGATGTACAACACGCTGCCGTTAGACCCTCCGGATGCAAAAAAGCCGCGGCGCGAAGAATTCGTGCCGCGGCTTTCACCTGCGTAGGGCTGGTGGGGCTTGAACCCACGACCCACGGATTATGAGTCCGCTGCTCTGACCAGCTGAGCTACAGCCCCCGGGATCCCCTCGGGGCGCATGTGCCCCAAAGGGGCAATAGAGCCATCCTAGTGGCACCTCCGTCCGTCCCACCAATCCGGGGTTCCCCCGGCAGGGAACTAGATGCTTCCCTGCACCACCGGGCGTCCGTAGTAGAGATCCTCAAACGTATCCAGTGTGGCGTCCAAGCTGTGTCGGTCCACCATGGACCGGCTGTGTGCACCCATTGCTGTCCGCTCTGCCGGCTCCAGTTCCAGGATGGAGGTCAGCCGTTCGCTGAGCTCATCGCTGTTGCCGGGCTGGAACAGGTATCCGTTCCGGCCCGCATCCACCAGGTGCGGCAGGGCCATGGCATCGGCCAGCAGTACCGGGGTGGAAGCGGACATGGCTTCCAGCGTCACCAGCGACTGCAGCTCGGCGGTGCCGGGCATGACAAAGACATCCGCCCGCTGATAGGCCCGCCGCAGCTCCTCGTCGGAGACCAGTCCGCGGAAGACGACGCGGCCTTCCAGCCCCAGCTGTTTCACCTGCGCCTGCAGACTGGCCTTGACTTCGCCTCCGCCGATGATTTCGGCGTGCACCTGCAGATGCGCCGGAACCTTGGCCACTGCGTCGATCAGCACGTCCACGTGCTTTTCTTCGGCCAGCCGGCCCACAAACAGGACCGTGGGATGTTCGTGCGGCTCAATCGTCTCGCCCGGCTGCAGTTCGTAGACCGACGCGTCGATGCCGTTGGAGAGGGGCAGCACGTCCGGCAGGAAGGCATGGGCATGCATGGCCTTCGCAGCCAGCGGCGTGGGAGTTGTGACGGCAGCGGCCCGGCCCATGATCTTGCCCATGTCCTTCCACGAGTTCTTGGCGACAATGTCCTTCAGCCACCGCGGGAACGGCAGGAACGGGTCAAGGTTGGCGGGCATGAAGTGGTTGGTGGCGATGACGCGGATACCGCGCTTTTCCGCCTCGTAGAGGGTGTACTCCCCCACCATGTAGTGGCACTGGATGTGCACGACGTCGGGCTGGACCCGGTCGAAGAGGAGGCTGATTTCCTTCTTGATTTCCCACGGCAGGCAGATGCGCCAGTACTCATGGGTGGGGACGCCGTGGGATCGGAGCCGGTGCACGGGCCAGTCGCCGTCCAGGTCCGAGCGGCTTCCGCCGTCGACGTCGTTGGGGGCCAGCACATGGACATCGTGGCCGCGCCCGTTCAGCCCACGGGCGAGGCGGTAGCCAAACTGGGCGGCACCGTTCAGGTGCGGCGGATAGGTGTCGCACGCTATGAGGATGGTCAGCGGTTTGTCGGCCGATGTGTCGTCGGTCACTGGGAGTCCCTCTTTTGGTCTTTCGGAGTTTTTGCGGCGCCCTGCTTTTGCCGGCGCCGTGCCTCTGCCCTGCGTTGGATCACGTCGGGGTGATAGCGGGAGAGGGCAACGACCCCCACGATAGCAATCAAAGCTGCGACTCCCATGGCAACGGCAGCCACGGCAGGCACATCCGGCACCAGTTCGTTCAGGACGCCGATTCCGATGGCAATGCCCACCATGGGATCGATGACGGTCAGGCCTGCGATAACGAGGTCCGGCGGTCCGCTGGAATAGGCGCTCTGGACGAACCAGGCCCCGAGACCGCCGGCAACCGCGATGCCGAGGAGGGTGTACCAGGGCACGTTGAGCAGGAACCGGCCGTTGGGGTTGAGCAGGTCGCCTGCAATCACTTTGGTCAGCACTGCAACGAACCCAAAGAGGACTCCCGCCCCCACGATGAACCCGATCGCGCCGATGCCCCGGCCAAAGAGAGCGTTGATGGTGCCGAAAAACACCACGACCACCGCGAGGATCAGCACGATGGTCAGCTCCTGCGCGGGCCGGACCTCCTGTTCGTCCCGTGTCACGCCGACGGCGAGGGAGACAAACAGGGCACTTCCCACCACACACGCCACAATCGACGCCACGGTGATGCGGTTCATCCGCAGCCCCTGGTCACGCGAGTTGACCACAGTGGTGATCACCAGGGCGATGGATCCGATCGGCTGGACTACTGTCAGCGGTGCCAGTGTCAGCGCCGTGACGTTCAGTGCGGTGCCGACCCCCAGCAGAAACAGTCCCAGCAGCCATCTCGGATTGCGCAGCAGCCGCAGGAACCGGGACGAGTTCAGCTCCAGCCCGCCGGTGTTGGCGCTGACCGCACTTCCCTGGCGCTGGGCGCCAAAGGCCAAAAACACGGCGCTTGCCAGAGCACAGGCAATGGCTATTCCGACCATCAGCCGACCGCGCTGCGTTCCCGGGAGAACTTGGCCCGGGAAGCCTGCAGGTAGCCTGCCGCTGCGAGGATATGGCCGGCGCAGCCCAGAGCCAGCACGGCGGTCCCGGCGGCGGACAGCCAGCCGAAATCGAACCCGGGCACCCGCTGGAGCAGGAGCAGCGGGGCTCCCAGCAGCAGCAGTGCGGTGCGGATCTTGCCGATGTTGCTGACCGGAAGATCGGGGCTGCCGCGGAACAGCAGCAGCGAGGTGAGGATGAGGACGGCGTCAGGAATCACGATGCAGAGGACCAGCCATGCCGGGGCAATCCCCTCCACCACAAACGTGGCTGCGACGATGATCAGGGCCAGGCGGTCCGCCACGGCATCAAGCCATTTGCCCGCCTTGGACACCTGTCCCAGCCGGCGGGCCAGATAGCCGTCCACCCAGTCGGTGGAACCCACCGCCACCAGCGTCAGAAACGCCGGGCCGTAGGCTTCACGGACCGTCAGCCAAACGAACAGCGGCACTCCGAGAAAACGAAGGGCCGTGACCAAGTTGGGAACGGTCCGGAAGGTGTCCAGTTCCGTTGTTACACGGTCCGGACGCGTTCCTGCACCGATCAACCTGATCACGGCCCACTCCCCTTGTCAGCGATGATGGGACTTATTTTTTGGCGAGCCTGCGCATCATGATGACCATGGCCAGCAGGGAAGCGGCAAGCACGGTCAGCGGCTGCCAGCGTTCCTTGATCAACGCCATGATGTCCTCGCTGCCGGAGGCTCCGCCGGAGGATCCGTCCTTGCGGTGCTGGGCCGCACGGCGGGCCTTGAGTTCCTTGATCTGTTCCTTGACGTCGGCTTTCTCACCGAGGCCGTCACGGACAGCTGCCATGTGCTCGCGGCGCTGGCGGGTGCGGGTACGCAGTTCCTCGGGAGTGGGCGGCTTGGGGCCGTCCTCTTCCTGGTCCTTCTTCTTTTTGTCCTTGTCCTTGTCCTTGGGTTCCTTCGGCTTCTTCTCCAGGGTGGCGGGATCGAAGCTGCGGCCCTCCTTGAGGACCCCAAGGTCATAGCGCAGCCCGTGGATTGCTTCTTCGGGCAGCAGCGGCAGGGTCTTCTTGAACCGGCTGTAGCCGATGAATCCCCCCACAGCAGCAATGATCAGGAACAACAGGGCCACCAGCAGGGCGGCAAGCCAGCCGGGCATGACCGTGCCCAGTCCGAGGATGGCCGCGACAATCAAGGCGATGGCCAGGGCGGCGATAAAGAGCAGCGCCACCACCATGAACGCGGCGGCAATGCCGGCCTTCATGCCCTTCTGCTTCATTTCGGCCGTAGCCAGGCCAAGTTCGTCATTCAGTTGGCGGGGGGTCAGCCGGGCCATCACCTTTGCCAACCCGACCAGTGAGGAATTCCCCGTGGCCCTTCGTGTGCTAGCGGAGCGATTCATGCGCCCTGCCTCCGTCTCCTGATTAATCTTCGCCGTTGCCATTATCCAAAATTACCATTCTCCTCAGCTTTCACACTGTGAACAGGGCGGCAGCCGCCTAGGTGGTTTCCAGCCCTTCGCGGTCTTCAAGCTCACGGCCGGAGAATTCGGGCAGCTTTGTCTTGACGAACCAGAAGGAAAGAACGGCGAAGATGGTGAAGATCGCGTACATGATCCAGACCCCGAAGTTATCGCTCACCCAGGGGAAGGACAGGGTCACGATGAAGTTGAAAATCCAGTTGACCATGGCGCCCAGGCCCAGGGCGAGGGACCGGATGTTATTGGGGAACACTTCGCCCAAGGTGACCCACATAACCGGTCCCCAGGTGGCGGCGAAGAAAATCACGAAGAGGTTTGCGCCGACCAGCGCAACCGGACCCCACATGCCGGGCAGCTCCACGTTGTCACCCATGCCCTCTGCCTGAGAGAAGGAAAGGGTGGCCATCAGCAGGCCTACGAACATTCCCGCAGAACCAATCATCAGCAGCTTGCGGCGGCCGATCTTGTCCACGAAGGCAATGGCCACGACGGTCATGACCACGTTGATGATCGAGGTGATCACCGAGGTCGTGAAGGAATCGCTCTCGCTGAAGCCCACGGACCGCCACAGGGTGGTGGAGTAGTAGAAGATGGCGTTGATGCCCACGAGCTGCTGGAACGCGGCGATGGCCATGCCCACCCAGAGAATGGGCTGGAGGCCCAGCTTCGGGCCGCGCAGATCGCGGAAGGTGGGCTGCTTGTTGTTGAAGCTGTCCCTGATCTGGCGGATTTTCAGGTCTGTGTCCGTCACGCCGGAAACCGAGCGGAGCACTTTGGCTGCGTCTTCATCCCGGTTATTGCGGACGAGGTACTGCGGAGATTCAGGAATGGTCAGTGCCAGGATGCCGTAAACGATGGCGGGAATTACGCCAACCAGCAGCATCCAGCGCCAGGCGGCAAGCCCCCACCACAGCTGTCCCATGGCACTGCCGGCGGAATCCGCGAGGAAAGCGTCAGAGAGCAGCGCTGCGAAGATGCCCAGGGTGATGGCGAGCTGCTGGACCGAGCCAAGTGCGCCGCGCCATTTGCTCGGCGCAACCTCGGCGATGTAGCCCGGTGCGATGACGGAGGCGGTACCAATGGCCAGACCGCCCACCAGGCGCCACCACATCAGGTCCCATTCGCTGAAGGCATAGGCGGAACCGATGGAGTTGGCGGCAAACAGGACTGCGGCACCAACCATCACCTTCTTCCGGCCCAGCCGGTCTGCAAGCTGACCGGCGAACCAGGCTCCGACGGCGCAGCCCAAAAGTGTGATGGCGACCGTGAACCCCAGGACCCCGGGACTGAGCGTAAATTCTTCGCCAATGGCATCAACGGCACCGTTGATGACCGCGGTGTCGAACCCGAACAGCAGACCGCCCACGGCTGCCGCCACGGTGACGGCAATCACCTTGAAGGGATGGGCCACCTTCTCTGATTCGCCCGGATTAGGCTTTGGCTGGCTTGCGCCCATGGAAGGTTCCTCTGTCTCTCGTGTGGTTGTGAATAAAATTTCCGACCCAAACCTAGCAATCCTACGCATAACCCTAGGCATGTTGGGCTGGCCTGGGAACACACATGGGCCAACGGAACCCTGTCAGTGCGGCGAGAGCTTGGAGTCGTCGATGTCCTTCCCGGAGAACTCGGGAAGCTTCTGCCGGACAAACCAGAAAGAGATGAAGGCAAAGAAAGTAAAGGCCGAATAGGCCGCGGCGGGCCCTAGGTTGGAATTCACCCACGGAAACGCCAGCGTAATGGCGAAGTTGAATATCCAGTTCACCATGGCGCCGATGCTCAGCCCGATCGAGCGGATGGTTGTGGGGAACATCTCCCCCAGCGTCACCCACATCACCGGCCCCCAGGACGCGCCGTAGAAAATCACGAACAGATTTGCACCGACCAGCGCCACGGCACCCCAGGGTGCCGGAAGCGAAACGTTGTCTCCGGTGCCGGTGGCCTGGAAAAAGGACACGGCGGTGGCCAGCAAACCAACCGTCATGCCAATGGAACCGGTGAGCAGCAGCTTTCGACGCCCGATCCGGTCGATAAAGGCAATGGCAACAAGGGTGGTGAGAACGTTGATAACGGCGGTAATGACCGACGTCGTAAAGGAATCCGAGGCGCTGAAGCCAACGGATTCCCAGAGCGTTGTGGAGTAATAGAAAATGACGTTGATGCCCACGAGCTGCTGAAGCGCCGCAATAGCCATACCTATCCACACAATTGGCTGCAGACCCAGCGCAGGGCCCCGCAGGGACCGGTAGCTCCCGGCGGATTCCGAAAAACTCTGCTGGATTTCGGTCATCTTTGAATCCGTGTCCTCCACTCCGCTGATGGTGGACAGAATGGCGGCTGCCTTGGCCCGCTGGTTCTTGCGGACCAGGTAGTACGGCGATTCCGGGATGACCAGTGCCAGGATTCCATACACGACGGCCGGAACCACTCCCAGCAGCAGCATCCACCGCCAGGCTTCCAGTCCCAGCCAGTGCACGGCGAGGGCGCCGCCGTCGTCCGCCAGGACGGCATCCGAGAGGAGCGCGCCGAAAATGCCCAGCGTAATGGCCAGCTGCTGCACCGAGCCCAGGGCGCCGCGCCAGCGGGAGGGCGCTATTTCGCCGATGTAAGCCGGAGCAATCACCGAGGCCGCACCGATGGCCAAACCGCCCACAAAGCGCCAGATGATCAGCTCGCCGTCGCTCTGGGCCAGCGCGGATCCCAGCGAGTTGGCGGCAAAAACGATGCCGGAGATCACCATCACTGCACGCCGGCCCCAGCGGTCCGCGAGACTGCCCGCAAACCAGGCGCCCACCGCAGAGCCGAGCAGGGCTACGGCGACCGTGAACCCGAGGAGCCCGGACCCCAGTCCGAAGGTGTCGCCGATCGCGTTCACCGCACCGTTGATGGCGGCACTGTCGAAGCCGAAGAGGAGTCCGCCTACAGCTGCGGCTCCGGTGGCCAGCAGGACACGGCCGGTGTGAATGCTTTCGGGACCGCCGTCTTCCGCCCGTGTCTGATTGCTCGCCATGGCCGCTCCTCGGATTCGAGGCCCCAGGCCGGCGTAGCCCGCCGGAGAATATCCATGGTGCCGCGTTGCCTAAAACTCTACGGCTGCGGGGTGGACCCGCAGCAGGGCAGGACCCGAAATCGGGGCCGAAAAGCACTTCACCACGCCGCCGGCTTGCAGGCCGGTCCGCGCGGAAGACAGTCTTCACGGGCGGAGACCGGCGGATAGCGGCCCCCGCGCACAAAAAACGGCCCCCTGGAAGGCATGTTCTGCCTTTCAGGGGGCCTCTTGCTCCTCCGACTGGACTTGAACCAGTAACCCTTCGATTAACAGTCGAATGCTCTGCCAATTGAGCTACGGAGGAAAGCGCGAGTACTACTATACAGGGTTTTGGGGATGCCTATACACATTGTGATGTGTTCTGCCTCTCACCTTCCGAGACTCCGGCCCGGCCAGCGGAGCTCGGGAACGCTCACCTTTATCAAAATTCCTATAGGAACCACAACCCGCAACGGGTTTTCCGGTGCAGGCAGCAGCATTACCCTTGACCCCGCCGCGAAACGTTCTTACCGTTGCCCGCCCGGCGCTTTCTTGATTCTCCCCATAACGGCGCCGGATCACTGCCATTTATTTGGCCGCTCTGCACTCAAAGGAGAGTCATGAAGGTTCCGCGTTTATTAACCGCTCTAGCTGTAACCTCGGCGCTGCTGCTGCCGGCGGTTCCGGCGCTTGCCGTGCAGCCGGAGGAAAAACGTCCTCCGGGCCAGTCCAAACAGGACACGCTGCGCCGGGCAGCCCCGAAGGACTTCAAGATTGGTTCCGCCGTTGCGGGCGGAGGCCATCATGAGGCCCAGGACTACCCCGATCCTTTTACGTTCGACAAGGAATACCGCAGGCAACTGGCCGCCGAGTTCAATTCGGTCTCACCGGAGAACCAGTCAAAGTGGGAATTCATCCATCCGGAAAAGGACGTCTACCGCTTCACGGAAATGGATGCCATTGTCCGGTCCGCCCAAAAAAACAAGCAGGTGGTGCGCGGCCACACCCTCTTTTGGCACAGCCAGAATCCTCAATGGCTGGAGCAGGGAAACTTTTCGAAGGAAGAACTGCGCGGAATCCTCAAGGACCACGTCCAGACTGTCGTGGGCAGGTACGCCGGCAAAATCCAGCAGTGGGACGTAGCCAACGAAATCTTCAACGACGATGGAACACTGCGCGTCACCGAGAACATTTGGCTTCGTGAACTGGGCCCGGACATCATTGCCGACGTCTTCCGCTGGGCACATGAGGCCGACCCCGCGGCCAAGCTGTTCTTCAATGATTTCGGCGTTGAGGACATCAATGCCAAGAGCGACGCATACCTCGAACTCATCCCCCGGCTTCAGGCACAGGGCGTGCAGGTTGACGGTTTTGCCATCCAGGGCCATCTGAGCACCCGTTACGGTTTCCCCTCAGAGCTGCAGGCCAACCTGCAGCGCTTTGACGACCTGGGGCTGGAAACCGCAATTACGGAAATAGACGTCCGCATGGATATTGCAGCCGGCACCGAGCCGACGGCTGAGCAGTTGGAGCAGCAGGCGGACTATTACCAGCGTGCCCTTGAGGCCTGCCTGTCAGTGACAGACTGCAATTCATTCACCATTTGGGGCTTCACGGACAAGTACTCGTGGGTTCCGGTCTTCTTTGCCGGAGAGGGTGAAGCGACGGTCATGGAGGAGGACTTCACTCGCAAGCCTGCGTACTACGCCTTGCGGGACACACTGAAGCGTCCGGCACCGGACCCGGACGACGGCGGCCCGTGGCAGCCGGCCCCGGATCCTGCCTTCATCCCCGGGGGTGCCGACAACCCGACAGCGACGCCGATCGCAGCATCCCGCGGCACCGGCAATTCCGTGGCGCTGACCCTCGATGACGGCCCCAAGCCAGGGGAAACCGACGATGTCCTGGATTTCCTCAAAGACAAGGGCATCTCCGCCACCTTCTGCGTCATCGGACAGAACATCCAAGCCCCCGGCGGAGCCGAGCTGCTGAAGCGCATGGTCGATGAGGGCCACACGCTGTGCAACCACGGCACCACGTATGCGGACATGGGCTCGTGGACGGAGGAACAGATTGAAGCTGATCTCTTGGAAAACCTCCGCATCATCCGTGAAGCCGCAGGCACGCCTGACCTGCAGGTCCCTTATTTCCGGGCGCCGAACGGAAGCTGGGGAGTCACGGGCGAAGTAGCTGCAGCGCTGGGTATGCAGCCGCTGGGGCTCGGCAACGTCATCTTCGACTGGGACGGCAATGACCTCAGCGAAGCCACCCTCACGGCAAACCTCCGTGCCGCGTTCACCCCCGGCGCGGTGGTGCTGGCGCACGTCGGTGGCGGGGACCGGACCAACACAGTGAAGGCTGTTACTACGGTCGTCACCGAGAAGCTCGCCGAAGGCTGGACATTTGACCTTCCGCAGGGCGGCGCTGCGGCGGAACCTTCCGGCGGTGTGTCTTCGGATTTCGAGACCGGAACCGATGGCTGGACCGCGCGCGGGGACTCAGTCGCGGTCAGCCTCAGCTCCGACGCCCGCACCGGTTCCGGCAGCCTGCTGGTGAGTAACCGGACCCAGGACTGGCACGGCGCCGCACGTGACATCACGGGCGCCCTGCCGGTCGGCTCGGCCGTAAAGATGTCCGTCTGGGCCAAGCTTGCTCCCGGCCAGCAGCCGGCTGCACTGAAAATGTCCATTCAGCGTGACAACGGCGGCGGGAGTGCCTATGAAGGCGTTGCCGGTGCCGGAGCTTCGGTCACCTCCGACGGCTGGACCGAACTTGCCGGGACGTACACCCTCGGTGCCGCTGCGGACAAAGCACAGGTGTACATCGAAGGTGCTGCCGGCGTGGATTTCCTGCTCGATGATTTCAGCCTCGCCGCGATTGTTGAGCCTCCCATTCAGACCGATATACCCGGGTTGAAAGACGTTCTTGGCCTGCAGGGCATCGAGCATGTGGGGGCAGCGATCGATGCACGCGAGACAGCGGGCAGCGCAGCGAACCTCCTGCGGAAACACTTCAACGCCTTTACTCCCGAGAACGCCGGCAAGCCCGAGAGCGTGCAGCCCGTGGAGGGAGAGTTCACCTTTACCCAGCTGGACCAACTGCTGGATTTCGCGGACGCCAACAATGTCAAGGTGTACGGACATGTGCTGGTCTGGCATTCCCAGACACCTGAGTGGTTCTTCAAGGACGGGACCCGTGACCTGACCAGCAGCCGGTCCGACCGGGCACTGCTGAGGGCACGCATGGAGGCGCACATCAAGGGCATCGCAGATCACATCAATGCCCGCTACCCGGATGGAGACAGCCCCATCTGGGCCTGGGACGTTGTCAACGAGACCATTGCGGACGGTGACACGGCCAACCCGCACGACATGCGGGACAGCCGCTGGTTCCAGGTCCTCGGTGAGCGTTTTGTCGATGATGCCTTCCGTCTCGCGGACAAGTACTTCCCTGAGGCAAAGCTCTTCATCAACGACTACAACACCGAGATGCCCCAGAAGCGGGCCGACTATCTCGAGCTGATTCGTGCTCTGGAAGCCCGGGGCGTACCGATCGACGGCGTGGGCCACCAGGCGCACGTCGACGTCGCACGTCCGGTTCAGTGGCTCGAGGACTCGATCAAGGCCGTGGAGAAGGTCAATCCCGACCTGATGCAGGCGATCACTGAGCTCGATGTGAACGCGTCCACCGAGAATCAGGGCGCGGATGTGGACGGTGCCCCGGTGGATCCGTACCAGCCGGCATTCGAGAACGACGAGGACGCCGCCGCGGAAGTCGGATACTACTACCGCGACTTGTTCGCCATGCTGCGCAAGCACAGTTCGGCTATTGATTCGGTGACGGTCTGGGGCATCAGCAACGCCCGCACCTGGCTGCGGACCTGGCCGATGGCCCGGCCCTGGGAGCAGCCGCTTCCGTTCGACGATGATCTGCAGGCTGCGCCGGCATACTGGGGAATCGTGGATCCCGCGAAACTGCCCGCCCGGCCCGCCGACGTGCTGGCACCCCGGATTGCCGATCAGCCGGACGTGGTGGCCTATTCGAAGCGCGCCGGACGGGTGAAGGTGGCTTACCCGTTGCCCTCGGCGATCGACACACTGGACGGCAAAGTGCCGGTGGACTGTTCCCCGCGCCGCGGCAGCACCTTTGCCGTGGGGACCACTACGGTCACCTGCACGGCCACGGATGCCGCCGGCAACACGAGGACCAGCAGCTTCGACGTGGTGGTGAAGAAGCACCGGCACCACGGAAGGCACTGACCGCCGCATCACCCACATGAAAAAATGAGGCCCGAACCGGTATTCCCGGTTCGGGCCTCATTCATTTGCTCCTCCGACTGGACTTGAACCAGTAACCCTTCGATTAACAGTCGAATGCTCTGCCAATTGAGCTACGGAGGAAAGCGCGTCTCCTACTCTACAGAGGTTTTGCGGGGAAGCGAAATCGGTACGGAGAACGGACGGTTACTGGTCTCCGCGCAGGGCACGGCGCTGCATTTCCAGCTCCATCAGCTCGCGGTTCAGCTGCTGGAACAGGGCCGGATCCGCGGACGGATCCAGCCGCTGCAGCTGGCCCAGCTTCTCTGCCTTCAGATGCGTGACCTGAAGTTCAAAGAGCCGGTTGAGGATATCCCGGCAGTACCGCTGGAGGGCATCGTTGTCCCGTGCATGCAGCGGAGTCACGGCGAGCTCGCTGACGAAGTCCCGCAGAGAGTCCGGCAGTTCCTGGCGGACCTGTTCCACCCACTGCGCCGGCGCGGTGCCGGCATGGCCGGCGGCAATGATGGCGTTGTGCACCGCCAGGTAGGCCGGAACCGAGAACCGGGCAGCCTTGAACCGCTCCCACTGTCCCTCGTCCAGCAGGCCCGGCTGCTGCAGTGCAACCTCAAGCGCCTGGCGTTCCATTCGCGCGGCGGGGTCCCGGGGATCGGGGCGGAGGAACGCGGGTTCTTCCAGCACGGGTTCCGGCACCGGCTGGACGTAGCCGCCGCGGTTTTCCTGCTGGTAGCCGCGGTTTTCCTGCTGGTAGCCGCGGTTTTCCTGCTGGGAACTGCTCTGCCGCCCCTGCTGCGAGCCCCGGACGTCACGGGATTCGCGCTGGGAGCCGCGGGCGTCGTCGTGCCCCTGGAAGGACGGTGCGGACTTTCCGGGCGTGCCGCCCTCCCGCAGCCGCTTGGCGGCCGCGGCAACGGCGCGGGTGACGTCGTCGACGTCGGTCCCCAGCCATCCGGCGAGCTCGCGGGCATACGCCGGGCGCATGGCGGGATCGCGGATTTCGGCCACCACAGGGGCGGCAGCGCGCAAAGCCTGCACCCGGCCTTCAACGGTGTTGAGGTCGAACTTACGCAGGGTGGAGCGGATGGAGAACTCGAACAGCGGACGGCGCGAGCGGATCAGCTCGGCGACGGCGGTGTCCCCGTGTTTCTGCCGGATGTCACACGGGTCCATGCCCTCCGGGTCCACGGCCACATAGGTCTGGGCCGTGAAGCGCTGGTCCAGGTCGAAGGCTTTCAGCGCAGCCTTCTGTCCCGCCGCGTCACCGTCAAAGGTAAAGATCACCTCTCCCCCGGAACCGTCGTCGGACAGCAGCCGGCGCGCAATCTTGACGTGGTCCTCGCCAAAGGCGGTGCCGCAGGTGGCGACGGCGGTGGTAATCCCCGCGAGGTGGCAGGCCATAACGTCCGTATAACCTTCGACGACGACGATCTGCCGGTCCTTGGCGATGGACCGCTTGGCCAGGTCGATGCCGTAGAGGACCTGCGATTTCTTGTAGAGCGCGGTCTCCGGGGTGTTCAGGTATTTGGGTCCCTGGTCATCCTCGTAAAGCTTTCGGGCGCCGAACCCGATCACGGCTCCGGTCAGGTCGCGGATGGGCCAGATCAGCCGGCCGCGGAACCGGTCGTAGAAGCGGGAGGCGTCGGACCCGGTGGAAAACATGCCGGTGCCGGCCAGTTCCTCACGGGTGAACCCCTTGTCGGTGAGGTGCTTGAGCAATGAGTCCCAGCCCTGCGGTGCATAGCCCACACCGAAGTGGGCTGCCGCGGCGGGGTCGAAGCCGCGCTCCTGCAAGAAGTCCCGGGCCGCCTGGGCGCCGGGAGTGCGCAGCTGTGCGGCGAAGAATTCCGCGGCGATCTTATGGGCATCCAGCAGCCGCTGGCGTTTGCCGATGTCTTCGCGGCGCGGGCCGGTTCCGCCGTCTTCATAGTGCAGCTCATAGCCGAGCCGGGCGGCGAGCTTCTCCACCGTCTCCGAGAACGTTCCGTGGTCCATCTTCTGGACAAAGGAAATGACGTCGCCGCTCTCACCGCAGCCAAAGCAGTGGTAGGTGCCTACCTGCGGCCGGACGTGGAAGGACGGCGAGCGCTCGTCGTGGAAGGGGCACAGCCCCTTGTAGGAGCCGATGCCGGCGGACTTGAGGGTTACGTAGCCGTCAATCACGGCCTTGATGTCGGTGCGGGAGCGTACTTCGTCAATATCTTCGCGTTTAATCAGGCCGGCCATAACCCCAGTCTATTCTTCCTGCCCTAACGCCGCGGTGAAGCACGGGAGAGGATGCTCAGGCAGCGGTTTGCCGGCGCTCCCGCACAAAGAGGATCCCGCCCGGCCACCGGCCGCACGGGATCCTCTCTGACTGCTACTGCGGATTACTGCTGATGGCTGTTGTCATCCTCCGCACTGTTTGCCCGGCGGCGGCTGGCCGCCATCGCGAGGCCACCGACCAGGAGCAGCCCGGCTCCGGCGGCGAGGAAGCCGACGGTTCCGTTGGCGCCGGTGGAGGGCAGATCCGGACGGGCCGGCTTGACCGGTGCCGGGGTGGGCTTCGGCGTCGGAGCAATCACCTGACTGTAGGTGTTGGTCACAACAGCCGAGGCGGTGGCGCCGGCCGGCACGATGACCGGCCCCGGCACCTCGGACTCCACGGTGACAGCGGAGGTGGCCCCGGTGCCCGGCTCAGTGACAGTGCACTCGGTACCCGCGGCAAGTCCACCAAATTCAGTGGTTACCTCCCCCGTGGTGCCGGCCGGGATAGTGACCGTTTCATTCACAGCGGACCCGTCCGGGCCGCACCGGACTTCCAGGACAACGTCACCCTGGTTACCTGCTGCCGCCCCGGTGATGACCTTGGTAACCGCCAGCGTACCGGGAGCAAAGGTGTACGTGTTGGTGACCACGGCGGTCACGGTGTCGCTGGCCGGCACGATGACCGGCTCCGGGAGCACGGGTTCCACCAGCACGGTGGAGGTGGCTCCGGTGCTGGACTCCGTCACTGTGCATTCAGTGCCCGCCGTCAGGCCCTCGTATTCGGTGGTCACCTCCCCCGTGGTGCCCGCCGGGATGGTGACCGTTTCATCCAAAGCGGACCCGTCCGCGCCGCACCGGACTTCCAGGACAACTTCGCCCTGGTTACCCGCTGCCGTCCCGGTGATGACCTTGCTGACCACCAGCGCGCCGGGGTTGAACCCGTACGTGTTGGTGACCGTCAGTTCCGCGCCGCCCGCAGCCGGGATAGTGACCGGATCGCTGATCACCGTGTCCACGGAGACCGTAGCGGTCGCGCCGCTTTCGGTTTCAGTGACCGTGCATTCCGTGCCCGCAGGCAGGTCCTCGAAATTCCGGGTTACCGTTTCGGCGGTCCCGGCAGGAATGGTCACGGTTTCATCCAGGACCGACCCATCCGGTCCGCAGGTCACCTGCAGCACTACCTCGCCCTGTGCTCCTGCCGCGTCACCGGCAAATTCCTTGGTGACCGCCAGTGTTCCGGGGGTAAAGGTGTACGTATTGGTCACCGTGGCGGTGTCCCTGCCGCCGGGGCTGATGGTGACCGGTGTTGGGATCTCACTGCTGACCTGTACGAACTCCGTGGCCCCGGTGACCGGTTCAGTTACGGCGCAGGAGGCGCCCGAGGGAATGTTCAGGAACTCCGCACCCACCTCCCCTGTTTCTCCGGCCGGGATCTGGGAGGTTTCCTCGAACACCGTTTGTCCGCCCAGGGTACAAAGGACGTCCACTTCCACCGCATCCTGGTTTCCGGCGGCCTCACCGGTAATCACCTTGGTGACGATGAGGGAGCCGGGGTTCTCCGTGTACGTGTCCGTCACGGTGGCCGTGGCAGTGACGCCTGCGGCGATGGTTACGGAATCAGGCAGATCCACCACCACGCCTATTTCGGTGCTCTCGCCGGTGACGGGTTCAGTGACGGCGCAGCTGGCGCCTTCCGGAATGCCGGTGAGTGTGCCTGCCGGAACGGTTCCGGTTGCACCGGCAGTGACGGTGAATTCACCCTCTGCGACAACTGCACTCTCCAGAGTGCAGGTGACCTGCAGAGTGACGACTCCTTGCCGGCCCGCAGCCGCTCCCGCAATGGACTTGTTCACGACCAGTGCTCCGGGGTTGACCGTGTACGTGTCCGTGACCGTGACCTCGACGCCGTCACCGGCGGGAATGGTTACCGCCCCGCCCGCCGGGTCAGTCACGGTAACGACGGACACCGCGGTGGTCGTACCGTCCGCCGTCTCTGTGACCGTGCAGGTGGTCCCGGCGGGAAGGCCCGTAAATTCTTCAGTGGTGGGGTCAACGGTTCCGGCCGGGATGGTAATGGTTTGGTTCAGGCCCGAGCTGCAGGTCACCTGCAAAGTGACGACGCCCTGCCGCCCGGCTCCTTCACCGGCGATGTCCTTGCGGACCGCCAGTGTCCCGGGGTTGAAGGTGTAGGTATTGGTCAGTGCCGCTGTGACACTTCCTGCGGCCGGAACCGTGACGGTCCCGCCCCCGGACACCTCGACAGCCACGGACGTGGTTTCACCGGTGGTTGTTTCGGTCACAACGCAGCTGGTTCCGGCATCGAGGTTGGGGAATTCCGTCGACTCAGGAGTGAGGGTTCCCGCCGGAATGGTGACAGTGGTGTCCAGCACCGTGGCGCCGTCCAGGGTGCAGACCACGGAGATCACCACCTCACCTTGCGCGCCTGCCGCTTCTCCAAGGTTGGTCTTGCTGACCACCAAGGTTCCCGGAGTGAAGGTGTAGGTGTCCGTGACCGTCGCCGTCGCCGTGGTACCCGAGGCGATGGTGACGGCACCGGGCAGGATGGTACTGACCTGGACACTGGCATTGGCGCCGTTGGTGGGCTCGGTGATGGTGCAGGTGGTGCCCGCCGGAATATTGGTGAAGGTCTCCGACGGCGTCCCGGTGGTTCCGGCGGTGATATTGAAGGTGAACTGGTATCCCGGTCCACAATCGATACTGATGACCACCGCGTCTTGGCTGCCCGCGGCGGGGCCTTCTATGGACTTGGTGACGGCCAGGGATCCAACCTCAAAGAAGCTGGCCGTGGCGCTGGCTGCGGAGCTTAGTTCCCGGGTGTCCGCCAGGATCAATTTCTGGGCAGCGTCCACCCCGGGGGTGGCGCCGTCATAGAGGTAGACACTGCCGGTGGGAACTGTCACCGTTGCCCGGGCAGTGAAGGTGGTGGGCCCGAGGCCTCCGCCCTCGCTCCGCACCCAGACCTGGGTGCCGCTGGTCACGGGGTTGGTGATTGGCACGGTGCCTGCGGCGTCGGCGAAGAGGCCGAAGCCGGCGCCGGCCGTCAAGGTGATTTCATCCGACTCGGACGTCACGGTGTACGGTCCGGCCAGACCCGTCACCGGCGCTTCCGCACTGGCAGGCGTTATCGAAATATCGGGAGCGTCCGGTTCCTCCAGCGGCCCGGCCGCGATGGTGGAGTTCACGATCGATTCGACCGTGGAGTAGAGGGAGTTTCTCGGGTTGACCACGTAGCCGTCGGTGAAGAACCAGATGGCGGCCTGCACGGCCGCTGCCTTCGTATTGTTGTCCGTGCCCGCCGGCAGGTTGGTGCTCGGATAGTAAGTATTCAGGATCCGGTTCACATATCCGATATTGGGGACGTTGGACTCATCCCAGGTTCCGTTTTCATACCCGTATCCGACGCGGGTTTCCGTTCGCAAATCGATGCAGTACATCTGGGCCGTAGTGGTCCCGCCCACTTCCTGGGTATTGATGACCCCCGCGAAACCCACGTTCTCTGTTTCGTAACCGGCCGGAATGGAGGTGGGATATGCGTTGATGGGCCAAGTGGTCCCGAGCGGCGGCAGCGCCCCGGGAACATTCCGCCGTCCTTCGCCCAGGGACGTGATCACAATGTCGGTGCCGGCGTCCGTGACCGGAGCCGGCCCGCGCGTCGGTTCCGGATCGATGGCGGCGTTGGCCGGGCCTGCCATCGGGACGAAGAACATCAGGGAGAGCAGGGCGGCCAGCAGGATGCCCCACCGGCTGCGGGGTCGGGCGGCCTGCGGTAGCGACCCGCGGCGGCGACGGTGATTGACGTGTGGCTGGTCGCTCATGAAGAGTCCCCCGTGAGAGTTGTCCGGTAGAGGTGCTCCTGCGGCCAGTGGTAACCGAAGGGGTGGATGTTACACCTCAGAGCCGAAACACTAACGAGACACGCCGGGCTCCGCCAGAGTTAGCGGGCCTTTTTCATCCGGACAACCAGATGTTTTTACCAGAGCGCGGGAACCGGGCCCACCAGGCGCTCGTGCAGTGCCACTGCCGAGCCGTCCGTAAGCGAGGCCACCTGGTCCACGACCACGCGAAGCCGGGCGCCGTCATCGGCGGCTTCGCGCCAGTCCGCGGCAAACATGGGTTCCAGGTGCCGGTCCCCCGTGGCGGCCAGCTGGGCTACCAGGGCGGTGAGGATTTCGCGCTGGCGCTCATACAGCGGCTGCCGCTGGTCGGTGGTCATCACGAACGTGGTGGCCAGTCCCTTCATCACGGCGATCTCCAGCTTGGTCTCTTCCGGAACCACCATTTCCGCGTTGTAGCGGGTCAGCGGATCAGTGCCGTAAATGCCGCGGGTGGCTTCCAGGGCGCTGTTGCAGAACCGGCCGATCAGCTGGCTGGTCATGTCCTTGAGTGCGGCCATGGACCTGCGGCTGCCGTCTGATTCGCGGACCCACACCGGATCGGTTTCCAGCCGCTTGAGTGCGTCCTCGATCGCTGCGCCGTCGGTGCCGGGCAGGTACCACTGCTGGGTGTAACCCACCACGCGGGCACGCTGGTCCGGATTGTCCAGCCACTTGAGCTGGACGTGGCCGGCCACAATGGCGTCTTCGACGTCGTGCACGGAGTACGAAATGTCATCAGCCAGGTCCATGACCTGCGCCTCGAGGCAGGAGCGGCCGGCCGGGGCGCCGTCACGCAGCCAGGTGAAGACCGGCAGATCGTCTTCATACACGCCGAACTTGGTGGTGCGGTGTCCGTTGACCAGTGGAGCGTCGGCGATGGACCACGGGTACTTGCAGGCGGCGTCCAGCGAGGCCCGGGTCAGATTCAGGCCGGCGGGGCTGCCGTCCGGGGCGATGATCTTGGGTTCCAGCCGGGTGAGCAGGCGCAGGGTCTGCGCGTTGCCCTCGAAACCCCC
Organism: Arthrobacter sp. TJ-178; assembly: GCF_058269275.1. Taxonomy (NCBI): domain Bacteria; kingdom Bacillati; phylum Actinomycetota; class Actinomycetes; order Micrococcales; family Micrococcaceae; genus Arthrobacter; species Arthrobacter sp. TJ-178. The sequence continues at coordinate 156,259 of NZ_JBZCNK010000002.1, forward strand.
GATGGCGTGGGCTATGTCGTTCAGTGCCGTTTCCCCGTTGTGTCCGAACGGCGGGTGTCCCAGATCGTGGGCGAGGCAGGCGGCGTCGACGACGTCGGGATCGCAGCCCAGCGCGTTGCCCAGTTCGCGGCCCACCTGGGCCACCTCCAGGGAGTGGGTCAGCCGGGTGCGGACAAAGTCGTCCGTGTCCGGTGCAACCACCTGGGTTTTGGCGCCCAGGCGGCGCAGCGCGGAGGAATGCAGCACCCGGGCGCGGTCGCGGCCGAACTGGGTGCGGTTGGTGTTCTTGGCAGGCTCGGTGACCCAGCGTGCAAGGTCAACATCGGTATAGCCTGCGGTTTGGAAAGCCTGCGGAAAGGTCATGGGTGTTTAGCCGCCTGAAACGTTGAGTTCGGCTGCCGAGATAATGGACTTCTGCGCGGCGTTGAGTTCCCGCGATTCCAGCCAGTTTTCCGGCAGTGCTGTCTTCTTGGGTGAGCCGGCGCGGCCGCGGGGCCCTTCGGCGTCGGCGCCCGGGTACGGGGCGTCCGGGTCCAGCTGGTCGAGCAGCTCGCGCAGGACCTCCAGCGTAGGCACGGTGGCCAGCTGTGCACGGAGGTCTCCGCCCACCACGTAGCCCTTGAAGTACCAGGCCATGTGCTTGCGGATGTCCCGCAGCGCCATCATTTCCCCGCCGAAGGTTTCCACCAGCAGTTCGGCGTGCCGGTACACGCTGTCCGAAACTTCCTTCAGTCCCGGCCGGTGACGGGTGTCGCTGCCTTCGAAGGCTGCCTGCAGGTCACCGAAGAGCCACGGCCGGCCCTGGCAGCCGCGGCCGATGACGACGCCGTCGACGCCGGTCTGGCGGACCATGGCGATGGCGTCTTCGGCGGACCAGATGTCTCCGTTGCCCAGCACCGGCACGTCCGGCAGGGCTTCGCGCAGTTCGGCGATGGCTGACCAGTCGGCCTTGCCGGAGTAGAACTGGGACGCGGTGCGGCCGTGCAGGGCGACGGCGGCAACCCCGGAGTCGCGGGCGATGCGGCCGGCTTCGAGGAAAGTGAGGTGGTCCTCGTCAATGCCCTTGCGCATCTTGACGGTCAGCGGGATGTTGCCGCGGGAGGCTTCCTTCACGGCGGTCTGCACGATGGCGGTGAACAGGTCCAGCTTCCAGGGCAGGGCGGATCCGCCGCCCTTGCGGGTGACCTTGGGCACGGGGCAGCCGAAGTTCAGGTCAATGTGGTCGGCGCGGTCTTCCTCCACGAGGATGCGCACGGCTGCACCGACGGTGACGGGGTCCACCCCGTAGAGCTGGACGGAGCGGACTTTTTCGTCCTCATCGTGCTCAATAATGCGCAGCGATTCCGGCGAGCGCTCCACCAGGGCACGCGAGGTGACCATTTCCGAGACATACAGGCCGCCGCCGTATTCGCGGCAGAGCCGCCGGAAGGCCTTGTTGGTAATGCCGGCCATGGGCGCCAGGATCACCGGCGTGTCCACGGTGATGGGTCCCAGCTGCAGCGGTGGCAGCTCGAGCTTGAGTTCTGGAGATGAAACAGTCACGCCTTCATTCTCCCAAACCCGTGCAAATCGTGCCGCGGCTGTGGATTTCGTGTCCGCAGGGTCCCCGCGAAGCAGGTGTTAGACTGACTGGTCAGATTATGTACTGACTGGTCAGTTTTGCTGGCCCGTCTCACCGCCGGGACTCTCCCGGATTCCCTGAAAGGCAATTGTGCAACCGGTGATCACTGCGGAGGGCCTCAGCCTGTCCGCCGCCCGGGGCCCCGTCTATGGCCCGCTGAGTTTCAATGTGGACGGCCCCCTCAACGTTCTGTACGGCCCTGCGGGCAGCGGCCGCACCAGCCTCCTGCTGACACTTGCCGGCCGCATGAAGGCCCAGGACGGAACGCTGGAAGTCCTGGGCCATGCCCTCCCCCGCCATGCCCGCGAAGTCCAGAAACACACGGCCATTGCCGGCTTCGAGGATATTGATGTCCTGGAGCCCGGGGTCACAGTGGGTCAGGCTGTGCGGGAACGCGAAGCCTGGCTGGCCCCCTGGTGGAGCATGCTCGGCAAGCCCACGGACCGCCAGGTCACCCGTGCCTGCGCTTCGGTTTTCGGAACCACCGAAATCCCCGCCGCCTCCACTGTGATCTGGAACCTCGGTGAGGCCGAGCACTTCCTGCTTCGCCTTTCCCTGGCGATGCTCGGCTCGCCGAGCATCCTTTTTGTCGACGACATTGAGCAGGTCCACAGCGCAGAAGCCCGCCGGCTGGTCTGGGAGCGCCTCGCTGCCATCGCCGCAGCGGGCACCACCGTCGTCGTCGGCGCCGCTTCCCTTGAAACCGGCCTGTGGGAGGGCCTTGATCCCCAGCCGTCCGCTCTGCTGCTTTCCCAGGAGGCCAACTAATGTTCGCCCTGTTTTCCCCCGGCACGGAATTGGCGCGGTTCCGCCGCGGCACCCTGCCGAAGATCGCCGTCGTCGTCATGCTCTTCATTCCCCTGATCTACGGCGCCCTGTACCTGTGGGCCTTCGACTCTCCGGACAAGAACGTGGACAGTCTCTCCGTTGCCCTGGTGAACGAGGACGCGGGCACCACCAGGGACGGCGACGCCCTGAACGCCGGCGAGGAGCTGGAGACCAAGCTCCTGGAAGGAGCGGACCTCGACTGGCATCCCACGGATGCCGACGACGCAGCGAAGGGTGTGGAGGACGGAACCTATTACCTTTCCCTCACCATTCCGCAGGATTTCTCGGCCAACGCCGTCTCCGTGGGCACGGAGAACCCCGTGCCCGCCCGGCTGAGCGCCACGTACAACGATTCCAACAACTTCCTCGCCGGCGTGCTGGGCAAGCAGGCCATGGCACAGGTCAAAGAAGCAGTCTCCTCCCAGCTGGGCGAGCAGGTTGCCTCCACGCTGCTGGTGGGACTGAACGACGCCGGTTCCGGCCTCCGCGACGCCGCCGACGGCGCTGGTGAACTCAGCACGGGCATCGACTCCGCCGTTTCCGGGGCAGGCGAACTTGTGGCCGGGCTGGACAGCCTCGCCACCGGCACCGTCACCCTTCAGGACGGAGCACTGCGGCTCTCCACCGGCGCCAACCAGCTCAGCTCCGGCCTGACCGAACTCTCAGCGGGAACATCCTCGCTGGCCTCGGGCAGCAATGATCTTTCCGCCGGTGCACAGTCCCTGGCTGCCGGAACGTCCACCCTGTCCGACGGCGCCGGCAGCGTAGCTTCCGGTGCAGCGGCCCTGAACACCAACCTCGGCACGCTCTCGGAGCGGCTGACCGCGGCTGTTCCCCAGTCGGAGTCCCTGGCCGCCGGTGCGTCCTCGGTCTCCACCGGACTGGACCAGGTGGTTGCCGGACTCCAGGCAGCAGATCCGGCCAACCCGCTCCTTGCCCAGCTGCAGCCGCTGGCCGCAGGCGCGCAGCAGGTGTCCGCCGGAAATGCGGGCCTGCAGGCAGGTATTTCCGAGGCAGCAGCAGGAGCCGGACAGCTCGCTGCCGGCAGCTCCAGCCTCGCCGGCGGTGCCGGTGAAGTAGCAGCCGGCGCGCAGTCGGCTGCGGCCGGGGCCGCCCAGCTTTCCGCCGGTGCCGCCAACCTCGCCTCCGGGGCCGCCCAGGTGGATGCCGGAGCCCACAGCGCCGAAAGCGGTGCCGGCGAACTCGCCGCCGGAGCCAACACGCTCAGCGGCGGCACCAACGACCTCGCCGCCGGAGCGGGCGAACTGCTCACCGGCGGAAACGCCCTGTCCGCGGGAGCTGCCCAGCTCTCCACGGGCAGCCACACGCTGGCCGATGCCCTCGCCGAAGGCGCCCAGGCGCTGCCGCAGGATTCCGATGAGCTGATCGACACCAAGGCCTCCGTTGCGGCAGCCCCGGTGGAACTGGACGCGGACTACTCCACCAAGGCGGACAGCTTCGGTGAAGGGTTTGCTCCCTTCTTCCTGGCGCTTGCCACCTTTGTGGGTGCGCTGATCACCTGGCTGCTGCTGCGGGCACTGCCCACCAGGGCCCTGGCCGCCGGTGTTTCCGGTTTCCGTGCCCTGGCCACCGGACTGGTTCCGGCGCTGGCCATCGGCCTGGGCCAGGTGGTCATCATGATGGCGGTCCTGGTGTGGGGACTGGATATCCACCCCGCCTATCTGATTGCCACCGGTGCGTTCCTGTACCTGACCACAGCCGCGTTCCTGGCCCTGCAGCAGATGCTGATCATTGTGCTGGGCACCGCGGCCGGCCGGGTGGCGTCACTGGTGCTGCTGATGCTCCAGCTGAGCTCCTCCGGCGGCACCTATCCGGTGGAAACCACGCCCGGGTTCTTCCAGGCGCTGCATCCGTTCATGCCTGCCACTTATGTGGTCAACGGGCTGCGTGCCCTGATCACCGGCGGCGTGGACGCCCGGATGTGGATCGCCGTCGCGTTCCTGGGCATCCTGGCTGCTGTATGCATCGCCATCAGCTCGCTGGTTGCCGGCAAGCAGCGGATGTGGACGATCAAGCGGCTGCACCCGGAACTGCACCTCTAGGATCGGCGAGCCGACTCCACAGAACGACGGCGCCGCCCCCTCTCACGGGAGCGGCGCCGTCGTCGTATGGCGGGGTAAACCGGGCGGACCGCCCCGGCTGCTGCGGCTGCCCGGGTCCTCCCCGTCCCGCCCGGACCTCTAAGATCGAAGCAAGGCCGTTACGACTTTAAGGAACTTTCATGCCACGCCAGTCAGGTACTAAGCGTGCAATCCTCGACGCCGCGCTGGAGTTGGCTGCCGACCACGGCATCAGCGGAACCACCATGGAGAATGTGGCGGAACGGGCCGGTGTCGCCAAGGGCAGCGTCTACTACAACTTCGCGTCCAAGGACCGTCTTTTCGAGGAGCTCCTGCTTGAGGGCGTCGGTGTCTTAGCGGAAACCGTGCGCACCGCCCGGGCGTCGCTGACCGGCTGGCCCGCCCTGCAGGCCATGGTCCGGGGTCTGCTGGAAACGGTGGCCGACAACCGTTCCCTGGCCAGGCTGCTCGCCGCGGAAATCTTCCGGACCGACCGCACCTGGCAGCATTCCCTGGAACTGCTCCGCCGGGAGGTGCTGGCCGAGTTTGTCACCGCCATCCGAGAAACCTCACCGCCGGCGGAAATGGAGGACCGGCTCGATCTGGTGGCCGGCGGCGTGTTCGGCGCAGCCCTGATCGGCGGCCTCGACTGGCTGGTATTCAGCCCGGAGCGGCCCCTGGACGAGGTGGCCGAGTCGGTGCTGTACGGACTGTCCGGCGGGCTGACCCGCTAGGGCTTCCTGTCTGACCTCCACCGCCGCCCCTAGCCGGAACAGGCAGATCCGGCCCTGTTACGGCCGGTTCCGCAGTGAGTGGCGGGTCGGCGGGCCGGTGGGGGCGATTCCGGCGTCGGACGGTTGCCCGGCGTAACCCGGGGCACCGGCTGAACCCGCAGCAGCAGGCTCGGCGCCGGCGGCTGGAGCCTTGATGCCTACCGCCTTGACCACCAGGACGGCGATGGCCGTGGTGACCGGGATGGCGAGCACCAGGCCCACGGAGCCGACGAGCGTGCGGATCACTTCCTCGGCCAGTTCGCCGCTGGTGATGCTGTCCAGGAGCGCCCGGTCATAGAGCGAAACGAGGATCAGCACCGGAAGCGCCGCCCCGGCATAGGCAAAGGCAATGGTGTAGACGGTGGAGGCAATGTGGTCCCGGCCCACCCGCATGGCGCCGGAAAACAGCCGCTTGGCGCTCGCCCCCGGTGCCAGCTCATACATTTCCCACACGGCGGAGGACTGGGTGATGGTGACGTCATTCAGGACACCAAGTCCGGAAATGATCAGTCCGCACAGGATGATGCCGGACACCGAAATGTTGTCCGAGGAGTTGATGAGCGCGTAGGCGTTATCGTCGTCGACCCCCACCAGGTGGGCGGCATCGGTGGCCCACGCAGCCAGGCAGGCCGTGATGGACAGGCCGAACAGCGTCCCCAGCAGCGCCGTCGAGGTCCGGGCCGTCAGGCCGTGCGCAAAGTACAGGACCCCGAACATGATCACGCTCGAACCGATCAGCCCCAGCAGCAGCGGCGGCTTGCCCTCCACCAGGCCCGGCAGGATGAATCCGGCCAGCACGGCGTAGGCGCCGGCGAGTCCGATCAGGGCTCGCAACCCCCTCCAGCGCGCGACGGCGATCACCACGCCCGCGTACAGCACGGTCAGCGCGGCCATGGGAATGGACCGGACAAAGTCCACGAAGACATACGGCGGTGCGCCGCCGCCCTGGGCCATGATGGCTTCCAGGTTCAGGTAGCGGATGGTGTCTCCGGCTTCAATCGCTCCGCCTTTGGCGACCTCGGGCGGAACTTCCACCTGGATGGTGACGCCGCCGGAGCTGGGCACCGTGTAGGCCACCAGGCACTGCTGGGCGGTACCCCCGGCATCGACCAGTGCCTGCGAGGACGGACAGTCCTCCTCGCTGACAAGCTGGACCTTGCCGGTGTCGAAGGTGACTCCGTCGGCGGTGGCGTAGGGATCGGACACCGTGACCCCGGTGCGGTCCCCGGAGGGCCAGAGCAACACCATGCCGATGACGGCGAGCAGCCCCAGCGGAACCAGGATCCAGGTCAGCAGGAGGTTCGCCCGGCGCCGGACAGCCAGCGCTGCCGGGGAGGGCGGTTCATCGGAATGCGGGGCATGGCTGTGTCCCATGGGAAGTGTCCTTCGGCTTTGGCGGGGAGTTGAAGCGGAGGCTGTGCAGGGTTGCAGCCCTGGGGAACGGGTGCAGGAAACACGGATCGGCATCATTGTCCCAAGTCCGCACGATTTCTCCCAGTCAACTGATCCGGGCGGGCCGGTGTCGCCAAGGGCAGCGTCTATTACAACTTCGCATCCAAGGACCGGTTGTTCGAGGAACTGCTGCTGGAGGGCGTCGGGGTGTTGGCGGAAACGGTGCGCAGCGCCCGGGCGTCACTGACCGGCTGGCCCGCCCTGCAGGCCATGGTTCGGGGCCTGCTGGAGACAGTGGCGGACAACCGTTCCCTGGCCCGGCTGCTCGCCGCGGAAATCTTCCGGACCGACCGCACCTGGCAGCATTCCCTGGAACTGCTCCGCCGGGAGGTGCTGGCCGAGTTTGTCACCGCCATCCGGGAAACCGCTCCCCCGGCGGAGATGGAGGGCAGGCTGGAGCTGGTGGCCGGCGGCGTGTTCGGTGCAGCTCTGACCGGCGGACTTGAATGGCTGGTATTCAGCCCGGAGCGGTCCCTGGACGAGGTGGCCGAGTCGGTGCTGTACGGACTGTCCGGCCGGCTCGCCTCCTAGCTTCTTCTCTGTCCGTCCAGCAACAGCTCTGCCCATCCAACGACGGCGGGGGCCGGCTCCCGTAGGAACCGGCCCCCGCCGTCGTCGTCTAAGCCGTCGCAGCAGAGCCGCGCGAAGCCGCAGTACCGGTTAGGTACTGACAACCTCGGTGGCCGGGCCGACTTCGCGTGCCGCGCCCTTTTCCAGCAGCGCCTGGATGATCCGGGCCACGGGAACCATGGACTCGTCCACCTCCAGCTGCACGGGGTACTGGTACGTCAGCATGGCCAGCATGGATTCCAGCGCCGCTTCCTGCTCCGAGCGTTCCAGCTTGGTGTCATAACCAAGGAAAACGTCGGCCGGCTCGTCCGTCCGGTTGTGCGTGTAGCTCACGGCGAAGGCCGCGATCTTGCCGCCCTTGTCCTTGGGCGCATCGCGCAGCACCACAGCGCCGGCGGCACCGGTGGCATCATTGAGCAGCATCTGCTGGGCCCGGCCCAGCGTCATGTCCGCCCGGTCCCAGCCGTGCACATTGTTGTAGAACTCGGCCACGGTCTGGGTCAGCTCCACCGATCCGGTGGCGGCTTCCTCCAGCTGGGGGCCGGAGTCGTCGGCAAAGACGGGCAGGCGGATCCGGCCCGGCTCCACCACAACCATGCGGGAGCGCTGGATCCGTGAGAACCCGGCAGCCTTGGCAAATGCGGCGCCGGAGGACCCCGGCTCCACCTTTGCCCGCATGGCGGTGACGCCCGACGGCGCCGCTTCAGCTTCGCGGCGCAGCATGGCCAGCAGCATGGAGCCCAGGCCGGCGCGCCGGTTCTCCCGGGCCACCTCCACATAGACCCAGAGGCGGTCCGGATGCAGCGAGGTTTCGTAGACCACGCCGGCTGCCACCGGAACACCGTCGTCTTCGGCCACGATGCAGCGGCTCCAGGGTTCGTTGGAGGACGGGCGGAACACGGCCCGGAACTGTCCGGACTGCACCGTTTCCGGATCTCCCCAGAGCTGGTTCAGCTTAAGATCGTCGTCTTCGCGCCATTCGCGGAACGTCAGTGCCATTACGCGCCGATCAGCCTTTCCGCGAGGTAGCCCTCAACCTTGTCCAGGCTCACCCGCTCCTGGGCCATCGTGTCGCGTTCGCGCACGGTGACGGCCTGATCTTCGAGCGTGTCGAAGTCCACGGTGATGCAGAACGGGGTGCCGATTTCATCCTGGCGGCGGTACCGGCGGCCAATGGCGCCGGCGTCGTCGAAGTCGATGTTCCAGTTCCGGCGCAGCTGCGCGGCGAGGTCCTTGGCCTTGGGGGAAAGGTCCTCGTTGCGGCTCAGCGGCAGCACGGCAGCCTTGACCGGGGCCAGGCGCGGATCCAGTTTCAGGACGGTGCGCTTGTCCACGCCGCCCTTGGCATTGGGGGCCTCGTCCTCGGTGTAGGCGTCCACCAGGAAGGCCATGAAGGAACGAGTCAGGCCGGCCGCGGGTTCAATCACGTACGGGGTGAAGCGCTCGTTGGTGGCCTGGTTGAAGTAGCTCAGGTCGGTGCCGGAGTGCTTGGAGTGCGTGCCAAGGTCAAAGTCGGTGCGGTTGGCAATGCCTTCCAGCTCGCCCCACTCGGAACCGGCGAAGCCGAAGCGGTATTCGACGTCGGTGGTGCCCTTGGAGTAGTGGCTGAGCTTTTCCAGCGGGTGTTCGAACAGACGCAGGTTATCGGGATTGATGCCCAGCTGGGTGTACCAGTTGAAGCGGTTTTCGATCCAGTACTTGTGCCATTCCTCGTCAGTGCCCGGCTCGACGAAGAACTCCATTTCCATCTGCTCGAATTCACGGGTGCGGAAGATGAAGTTGCCCGGCGTGATTTCGTTGCGGAAGCTCTTGCCGATCTGGCCGATGCCGAACGGCGGCTTCTTGCGCGAGGTGGTGAGCACGTTGTTGAAGTTCACGAAGATGCCCTGCGCGGTTTCCGGGCGCAGGTAGTGCATGCCCTCTTCGCTGGCGACCGGGCCGAGGTAGGTCTTGAGCAGGCCGGAGAATTCCTGCGGCTCGGTCCACTGACCCTTGGTGCCGCAGTTGGCGCAGGTGATGTCAGCCAGGCCGTTTTCCGGTGCGTGGCCCTTCTTTTCCTCGTACGCCTCTTCGAGGTGGTCTGCACGGTAGCGCTTGTGGCAGCTCAGGCACTCGACCAGCGGGTCGGAGAACACCTCAACGTGGCCGGAGGCCTCCCAGACCTGGCGCGGGAGGATCACAGCGGAATCCAGGCCGACGACGTCGTCGCGCCCCCGGACCATGTGCTGCCACCACTGCTTCTTGATGTTTTCCTTGAGCTCGACACCCAGGGGGCCGTAATCCCATGCGGAGCGGGACCCGCCGTAGATCTCACCCGACTGGAAGACGAACCCCCGGCGCTTGGCGAGGGAGATGATCGGATCCAGTTTGGATTTGGTCGAAGCCATTCAGTGGTACCGCCGTTCTTTCGTGTCTGCGCAGGCCGCTGGGTGCGGTCCGCAATTGGTCCCGCCCGCAGCGGCGCCGGCGGTTGCACGGCGGGGAACTGCGGAGGGGAAAAAGCTACAACTACAAGCTTAAGGTCATGGAGGCGAAACCCCGTTACCGAAATCCTTTGCGGCTGTTCCCCGGCCGGGTTGCCGGCAGGGTTACCGACGGCCGGCGCGCCGGGGCAGCACCCCGGGCATGTTCCACGGCAGGGTGGCCACGACGATGGCAGCCAGGGTCAGCAGGGTGCCCAGGACGGTTGCGGCCACCACAACACTGCCCGGCGCCGGGAGGAAAATGTCCAGCAGCAGGGACCCGACGAGCTGGCCGCCGATCATTCCCAGGCTGGTCAGGAGCACGCCCAGGCCGCGCACCAGCACGGCGCTCACACCGATGAACACGCAGCCCATCGCCCCGCCGAGGTACAGGTACCACTCCCCCGGCAGCGGCTCGCCAAAGCCGGAAACCATCACCTTGACCAGCCAGAACACCAGCAGGACCGCTGTACCGGAAATGAAGTTCACCAGGGTGGCGGTGATCGGTGTTCCGTAATGCATGCTCGTGGTGCCGTTCATGGCCTGCTGGAAACTCATCAGCATGCCGGCGGTCAGGGGAAGCAGCACAGGCAGCACCAGGTCTGCGGCCGAGGAGGTTCCGCTGAACTTGGGACTGACGGCCCAGACGACGGCGGCAATAGTCAGCACAGCGCCCACCACCCGCATCACGGTCAGCGCCTTCTTGCCCGCCGGGCCGATGCCGAGCCGGTCCACCACCAGCCCGGTCATGGTCTGGCCGGCGACGGCGGCCACCGTGAACACGGCTACGCCCAGTACGGCGACGGTCAGGGTCTGGGAGAGGACAAAGTAGGCACCAATGGCACCGGCCAGCACGTAGTAGCGCGGAAACCTGCGTTCGCGCAGCGCCGGCAGCAGCTGCGCGGCCCCCGCTCTGCCGCGCGGCAGAATCACGGAAATCAGGATCATGATGACCAGCCCCACGGAGAAACTGACCAGCGCTGCGGCGAGCCCGTCGTCGAGCCTCTCCCCGAGCGCACCGTTGATGCGGGCTTGGACGGGAATGGCCATCCCCGCTGCAACAGCAGCGGGTAGACCGATAATCGGTGTGATTCGCAGGGCATTTGGCACGGACTTACCCTACGGCAGCGCCGGGGCCGGGCAGGAATCGGCGCAGTTGAATGTCGGGCAGAATGGACATATGAGTAATTTCGACCCCCAAGACCTCCCCATCCGCGACGAAATGATCCGCCTGGGCCAGCTGCTGAAGCTTGCCAGCCTGGCTGAAGACGGCATCCAGGCCAAACAGCTCATCGAAGACGGCCTGGTGAAGGTCAACGGCGAGATCGAAGAACGCCGCGGACGCCAGCTGCATCCCGGTGACGTGGTGACCGTCAACGGCGAAGCCCTCCGGATCGTTCAGGAAGACTAACCGGCCCCGGGGCCCATCCGCCGGACGGGTCCCGCTGCTCAGTCCTGACCGGCGGCTCAGGCCTTCAGCACCAGGTGGGTGAGGAACTCCTTCACATGGCCCAGCTCCTGCATGTTAATGCCGTGCCCCATGTTGGAGTACAGGATCTTGGTCAGCGCCGTGTGCTCGTTCAGCCATGCGTGGGTGAATTCAATGCGCGGCGCGTCAATCACCGGATCGGCCTGATCCCGGCCCCAGAAGAAGGGCACGCCGCCGGGGCGCAGTTCATCGTCATGGAAGAACGCATTCCCCTCGTCCGGAACCACAAAGCCGGAGAGCCCGACGACGGCGGCAAAGTCCGCGGGCCGGTGCCGAAGGAGCGTGCTGGCCACGGCCATGCCCATTGAGAAGCCGAGCAGGGATACGCTGCTGTGCGCGTCCTTGACCCCGTCCAGCCAGCCGGCAACGTCGGACACGGATTCCACCACGCGCTCCACGGAGAAATCCGCGTCATTCATCAGCGGGAACCAGGTGTAGCCGGGGCCCAGGGCCTGGGGTGCACGGACGGAGGCGATGGTGAATTCGGAGGGCAGGTGATCCGCCAATCCCATCAGGTCTTCCTCGTTGGCGAGGTAGCCGTGGAACAGGACCAGCAGCGGAGTTCCGGCACGCTCGGCTTCCGGCTTGGACCAAAGGACAGTGGGGTTCCAGGGAGCAGTTTTAGGCATAATGTTCATTCTGGCACGGCCGGTTGTCCAACCTACGGTCGCGTAGCCGGGCCCCTCCTTGGCAGGATGGTTTGGTGACTTCTCCTTCCATCCCCGAAAGCAGTTCCATCCCCTCGTCATCCGCAGCCGCAGCAGCTTCCACCTCCGCCGCTGCAGCATCGGGTTCCGCAGCTCCGTCACCTGCTGCCGGCGGGGATCCCCGGCTCCACCCCTGGACCCGTTATGTGGCCATCGGAGACTCCTTTACCGAGGGAATCGGCGACCCCAGCCCGGAGAGCACCGGCGGACACCGCGGCTGGGCGGACCGGGTGGCCGAAGAACTGGCACGCAGCCGGGAGGACTTCGCCTACGCCAACCTGGCCATCCGGGGGCGGCTGCTGGACCAGATCATTGATGAACAGCTGGAACCGGCCCTGGAACTGCATCCGGATCTGATTACCATCTGTGCCGGAGGCAACGACGTCATCCGTCCCGGCGGCGATCCCGACAGGCTGGCCGAAAAGATGGACGCGGCGATCGAAGCGCTGACCTCGGGCGGCGCCACCGTGGTGCTCTTCACCGGGCCGGACCTCGGCACCACGCCGGTGATCGGCAGCGTCCGCGGACGCGTCGCGATTTACAACGAGAACCTCCGCACCGTTGCTGCCCGGCACCACGCCGTCATCGCAGACACCTGGGCCCTGCGTGAACTGAGCAACCGGGAAATGTGGGCGCCGGACCGGCTGCACTTCTCTCCGCTGGGCCACCACACCATTGCAGCCATGGTGCTGGATACCCTTGGCGTACCCCACACCCTGCAGCCGCTGGAGCCCAAACCCATCCCGGCCCGGAACTGGCGGACAGCCCGCACCGAGGATCTGACGTGGGCACGCGAGTACTTCGTGCCGTGGGTGGTGCGCCGGATGCGCCACCGGTCTTCCGGAGACGGCATTGCTGCCAAGCGTCCCGACGCCGGACCCATCTTCGGCGGACCGGGCATGCCGCCGGGTTCGGCGGACTAAGCCGAAGCGGGCGGCACCGGCGGACGGCGTCGGCGGCCCGCCTGCAGGCCGCCCCAAAACGCGAGGAGCACGGCACCGGCGAGCACGAGCAGGGCACCCGCCTGCATGCTGCGGCTGATCAGGATCGCAGGGCCCGGAGACCCTCCGTCAGGCGTATATGCCACCCAGGCGTAGTTCACCATTCCGGCCCCGGGCCCCTGTGCCAGAAGTACGATGCCGGCGGCCAGCAGCAGGGCGCCGCCCGCAGGCATCCAGAGCCTGCGCAGGCGGAACCTGCCGGAGGACGCAGCGGACGGCCGGGGGCTCTCATCGGATGCCATGCGCAACGCTAACACCGCAGTGTCCGGCAATCCGCCGGCAATCCGGACCAATCTGCCGGAGCACTCAGCCGGAAGATCCGCGTTCGGCCAGCGCGATCAGGTTCGCCAGATGGTCGGCCCAGTCTTCCGTGTGGGCGCGGGCCACATCGGCGCCGTCCGCCAGGCCGCCCAGTCCGCTTTCGGTGACCACGACGTCGGTGTAGTCCGTTTCCGGATCGGGCCCCGGCACGGCTGCGAGCTGGAAGCTCACCACGGTGTGCGCATTCCAGTCGGGCATGGTCCAGCGGAAGGACAGCAGCCGGTCCCGTGCCACCGCCAGGACAGTGCCGCTGGCACGCTGCCCGCCGCCGTCGTCGGCCGTCCGTACTGCGAGCGGTGACCCGGGGCTGGGGGTGAAATCCATGGCCGGCCACCACGCGGCCCGGTTGTTCACGAGCGCATGCCAGATCTGCTCCGGAGAACACTGTGCCTGCGCCGCCACGCGAATGGAATCACCCATGCGAATGTTCTTCCATGTTCGTCCCGTCTTGGCAAGGGAAACGGCGCCGGCGGCCCTGTCTCCGGGGCCAACCGATGTTCGGACGAAGCCGGAAACTAGGGCGAGCCGAAGAACCGTTCCCGCAGCGGCGCCCCAATCTGCTCCACATCGGTGAGGAACCCGTCGTGGCCGATCGGCGCGGAAATCATCCGGACCTCGGTTTTTTGGGGAAGTGCCGCTGCCAGTTCGAAGGACTGCCGGGGAAGGTAGAGCCGGTCCGAATCAACCGCGGCAATGAAGAACTCGCTGTCCGTTCCGGCCAGCGCCTGGCGCAGCGTTCCGCGGCCGCGGGCAACGTCGTGGCTCATCAGCGCCTCGGTCAGCAGCAGGTAGCTGTTGGCATCGAACCGGCCGGAGAGTTTTTTGCCCTGATGATCCAAATAGCTCTCCACCGCATAGCGTCCGCGGAACGCCGGCAGGGGTGATCCGAACGGGTCCTCCTGCGCCTGCGGAACATTACCGAACCGGTGCTCCAGCTCGGCCTCGGACCGGTAGGTAATATGCGCAATCCGGCGGGCCAGGCCCAGTCCCGCCGTCGGGGGCCTGCCGTTGTAATAGTCCCCGCCGTTGAAATCCGGATCCAGCCGGATAGCTTCCAGCTGGGCGCGGCCAAAGGCGATCTGCTCCGCCGAGCTGGCGGCGGTGCAGGCGATCACTGCGCAGCGCCGCACCCGGCCGGGTTCGGTTACCGCCCATTCCAGGGCCCGGGCGCCGCCCAGCGATCCGCCGAGCACGGTGTGCCAGGAGCCGATCCCCAGCAAATCCGCCAGCCGGGCCTCCGCGCGGACCGAATCCCTGATGGTGACAAACGGAAAGCGCGAACCCCAGGCCAGCCCCTGCGGATCAGCGGACGAAGGGCCGGTGGACCCGTAACAGCCGCCGAGCATGTTGATCGAGACGACAAAGAACCGGTCGGTGTCCACCGTTTTTCCCGGGCCCACCAGGGCATCCCACCAGCCGTCCTCGCCGCTGTCCCCGCGGGCCACATGGGTGCTGCCGGTCAGGGCGTGGGCCACCAGCACGGCATTGGAGGCATCCGGGTTGAGGGTCCCCCATGTCTCGTAGGCCAGGGAAACGGAGGGCAGATACCCGCCGGTTTCCAGGAACAGCTCCCCGATCCGGGCGTGCCGCAGCACCCCGTCCCGGGCCGGGGCGGGGTGCTGCGGCACGGCTGGCCCGGCCGGCCCACCTGGCCCGGACACGGAGCCCGGCACGGAGCCGGTTGCAGCGGTATTGGCAGAAGGGCGCGCCACGCTAACCGTTACGCTCCCTTGGCGGCCCGGAACCCGGCGTCGAGGTCCGCAATAATGTCGTCGATGTGCTCGATGCCCACGGACAGCCGGACCAGTCCGGGGCTGACGCCGGCTGCCAGCTGCGCCTCGGCACCGAGCTGGCTGTGGGTGGTCGACGCCGGATGGATGACCAGGGAGCGCACGTCGCCCACGTTCGCCACATGGGAGTGCAGGTCAAGGGCGTCGACGAAACGCTTGCCGGCGTCGATGCCTCCGGCGATTTCGAAGGAGACAATGGCACCGGTTCCCCGCGGCCCGTACTTGCGCCCGCGCTCAAACCACGGGCTGGATTCCAGCCCCGCATAGGCAACGGAGACGACGTCGTCATGCCCTTCCAGCCAGTTGGCCACCGCGACGGCGTTGCTCACGTGCCGCTCCACGCGCAGGCTCAGGGTTTCCAGGCCCTGGGCAATCAGGAACGCGTTGAAGGGTGACACGGCGGAACCGAGGTCTCGCAGCAGCTGCACCCGGGCCTTAAGGATGTACGCCAGGTTGGCGCCCAGGGCACCGTTGACGCCCAGGTCCCGGGCGTAGACCAGGCCGTTGTAGCTCTCGTCGGGGGTGTTGAAGCCGGGGAACTTCTCCGGGTCGGCACCGAAGTCAAAGTTGCCCGAATCCACGATGACCCCGGCTATGGAAGTGCCGTGACCGCCGAGGTACTTGGTGGCCGAGTGCACCACAATGTCCGCGCCCCATTCAAAGGGGCGGATGAGGTACGGCGTGGAAAGGGTGCTGTCCACGATCAGGGGGATGCCGGCGTCGTGGGCGATGGTGCTGATGCCCTCAAGGTCCAGCACGTCCTGGCGGGGATTGGAGACCACCTCGCCGAAGAATGCCTTGGTGTTGGGCCGCACGGCTGCCCGCCACTGCTCCAGGTCATCCGGGTCGGACACGAAGGTGGTCTCGATACCGAACTTCTTCAGCGTGTGCTTGAGCAGGTTGTACGTGCCGCCGTAGAGGCTGGGGCTGGCCACAATGTGGTCCCCCGCTTCCGCAACGTTCAGGAGGGCGAAGGTTTCAGCGGCCTGGCCGGAGGCGAGCAGCAGCGCCCCGACGCCACCCTCCAGCGAGGCGATCCGGTTCTCCACCGCTTCCTGGGTGGGGTTGCCGATCCGGGTGTAGATGGGCTCCAGCTCAGCCAGGGCAAACCGGTTGGCTGCCGCCTCGGCACTCGGGAAGACGAAGGATGAGGTCTGGTAGATGGGCAGGGCGCGCGCGCCGGTGGCGGCGTCGGGCTCCTGTCCTGCATGGATCTGGCGGGTTTCGAAAGACCAGTTTCCTGACATTGTTTGCTCCCTAGAACCAGGGGCCGCCCCGAGACTTCCGGCCGGAAAAAGGTAACCGGCAGCCACGTGGGACCCGCGCTTGCCCTGAATCCGTTGACGCAGGGCCAGGTCTTCACCCGGGGCACCCCACCGCGGTTGGAGGGTTGCCGGCCAGCAAGCCGGGGCTATCTGCTGGCACTCATGACCTATGCCTCCTATGAAAACGGATTAGCAGCAAGCCCGCAAGGTCTGTGACGGCTCATGTCCTGCCGTGTCGGGGCCCGGAAAAGGGTGGCGTCCCGAGCGGCACGCATGGTCAGTATGCTGTTGATTTCCGCGGAAAGCAGGTGTTCCGAGTAAATTAGGCTCCCCTAAGTCGAGAGGTGAGTCACAACGTGCCATTATGGGCCGCATGCGCTTGGACCATGTATCTTATGCCTGTGAATCCGACGGTCTTCTGGCCACGACTGAGAGGATCGCTGCCGCTCTGGGAGCAGATTTCGTCAAGGGCGGTGTGCATCCCCGTTTCGGAACCCGGAACATGATTCTGCCTCTGGCCAACCATCAGTACGTTGAAGTGGTCGAGGCCCTGAACCACCCGGCGTCGGACAAGGCACCGTTCGGCCAGGCCGTGCGCCAGCGCTCCGAGTGCGGCGGCGGCTGGATGGGCTGGTGTGTTGCCGTGGATGACCTCTCCCCCTTCGAAGAGCGCCTGGGCCGCAATGCCGTACCGGGCAACCGGAAGTTTCCGGACGGCCAGGAGCTGACCTGGCAGCAGATCGGCATCAACGGTCTGATCGCCGACCCGCAGGTGCCGTACATGCTGCGCTGGGATGACGGCACCGAAGCGCTGCACCCGTCCGCCGCGCTGCCCGGAATGCCCGGCGCCGTGAAGCTGGCCTCGCTGACGATCGCCGGTTCCGCAGACCGGGTCGCCCAGTGGCTGGGCACGCCCGTCGAAGAACCGCTGGAAAACGTGGGCGTCACGTGGATTTCACCCAAGGGAACCCCCGGCATCATGTCCGTGTCCTTTAATACGGCCGCGGGTCTCGTCGAGATCTAGTTCTCCGGCCGTTTCGGGAATTCCCGGACGGTATGGGAATTCCCGGACGGTCCGCTGCGTCCGGATTTTCCCAATGTGACCACGTTTTCCCATGGTGTCCGGTTATTGAATTATCCACAGACGTGCCTGCGTCCCTCGCGGACACAATTACCGCGATCCAGTCTTGAGGGATGGATCCCGAACTCTTTTACACCGCCGACGCCGAAACGTACGGCGAAGGGAGGCGTTCCCTGGCTCTGCGGTGCCGTGCCGGTGAACTGACCCGGGTGCGCGACGGCGTGTATATCCGAACCGAAGCTTGGCAGCAGTTGCCGGTGTGGGACCGAGAGCGCATCCGTATCCGAGCGGTGGCGGAAGGGGGACAGGTCAGGCGCGTTCTGGTTCAAGAGTCTGCAGCGGTCATCTGGGGATTGCCTGTTGTCCTCCGCTCCCCCGGCGTTTTGCTGCTGGCGACGGAGTCCTCGCGCGGCCATCGTCGCGGGGATCTCCATTGGGTCGAGCGCCGCCTGCTGGAGCCGCTAACAGTCCGGGAGGGCGTTGCAGTCACGTCCAGAGCCCAGACAGTCCTGGACATGGCTGCGTATCTGGCCTTCGACCGAGCTCTCCCGCCAATGGACCATGTGCTGCGTCGCGACTCAGCCCTCAATCTGGCTGCGCTGGATAAGGAGTCGTTGCGGGACCTTGCTCGGAAGCTTCCCACCGAGTCAAAGCGCCAGCGCGCTCTGCGCGTCATCGAGTGCGCCAATCCACTCGCCGAGTCGGCCGGCGAGTCTTATTCGCGAGCGGTGCTTCTTCGCTACGGGTTCCCATCTCCGCAACTGCAGCACCAGTTCATCACGCCGTCAGGCCGTTTCCGGACAGATTTCTACTGGAAGGACCAGGACCTGGCAGGCGAGTTCGATGGTGCCGTGAAGTATGGACGCGGCGAGAATTCCCTGGCTCCTTCTTGGAAGACGCTTACGGCGGAGAAGGAGCGTGAAGATGCCATCCGAGCAACTGGAACCACGTTTGTCCGGTGGTCCTGGGCCAACATCGCCCTGCCTCCCCATGATCCCCGCAGCCTGGTGCAGCGACTGGCCTACGCCGGGCTCCCGCGGTCACGACCCCGCGGTTAATGTGCCGGCCGTTGTGGGATTTCCCGGTCGCTTAGGGAAAACCCGACCGTTCCGCAGCATCCGGATTATCCCAAAGTGACCGGGTTCCCCTAAATGGAGCTGCAGGCGGCCCGGATCAGCCGGGCGTTGGTCTCGCGCACCGTGGCGGGGTCGATCTTCACCACCCGCCGGTCATAGGTGAGCAGCCCGTTGACTTCGTCCTCCACATCGGTGAGCTGCGTGTAGACGGTTGCAGCCAAACCCCGTGCCACCGCCGGCTCGATCTGGTGCCGGTGCAGCTTGATCCACGCCCGCCGCAGGGCTTCCCGGGTCTTGAAGCGCCGGTAACCGAATTCCTTCTCGTTGAACGTGTGACCCTCCAGCCGCAGGCTATAACCGCCGTATTCGGACAATGCAACGGCACGCCCGTCCCGCAGCCACCCGTTCCGGAGCACAAAGGGAACGAAATAGACGTGCACGCTCTTGAGGTCTCCGCCGCCCTGGTCATGCCATCCGCTGGCATGGTCAATGCTGCGCGTAGGATCCAGCGAGCGAAGCATCTCAGCGGCAGCGTTGGCGTCGAATTGGCCCCACCCCTCATTGAACGGAACCCACACGGCCAGCGAGGTGCAGTTGCGCAGCAGATCCACCGTTTCCCGCAGCTCCTCCAGGAACTCCGCCCGGCCTTCTTCATCGGCGCGGCCAAAGGCAACGTAATCGCTGTCATCGCGGTGCGGCACTCCCACGGCAGGGGCCGTGACCACGGAGTGCCGGTAGCTCCGGCCGCCGTTGACCAGGTCCTGCCACACCAGCATGCCGAGCCGGTCGCAGTGGTAATACCAGCGCAGCGGCTCCACCTTGATGTGCTTGCGCAGCATGGTGAAGCCCAGCTCCTTGGCCGTCTGGATGTCATAGGCCAGAGCCTCATCCGACGGCGCCGTATACAACCCGTCCGGCCAGTACCCCTGGTCCAGCAGCCCGGCATGGAAGTACGGCACACCGTTGAGCAGCAGCCGCGTCCGGCCGGCCGCATCCGGTCCCGTGCCGAAGGTCCGCAGTCCGGTATAGCTGCGGACACTGTCGATGTCCCGGCCGCCGGAAACCAGCCGCACGTCCACGTCATACAGAAACGGATCCTCCGGCGTCCACAGGCGCGGTTCCGGCACCGGAATGCGGGTCGCCTGTCCGGGTACGACGACGGCGTCCGCCACAGTGCGTCCGTCCGCGGACACGGTAATCACCGCGGACAGGTCGCCGCCGCCGTCGGCAGCTCCCCGCACGCGCCCGCCGTCGCCAGCTTCATCCAGCAGCACCGTCACCGACACGGAGTCCAGATCCGGCACCAGGACCAGCTGCGAGATGCTCGTCCGCGGCACCGACTCCAGCCACACCGTCTGCCAGATGCCCGACTGCGCCGTGTACCAAATGCCGCCGCGGTCCAGGGTTTGCTTGCCGCGGCTGTGATAACCGGTGTCGCTGATGTCGCGTACCCGGACCACGAGGTCCTGCTCGGCGCCGGGAACCAGCGCATTGGTGACGTCCAGGGAGAAGGGCAGGTAGCCGCCGTCGTGCCCGCCTACCTCCGTGCCGTTGAGGGTGACCGTGCAGCTCTGGTCCACCGCGCCGAAGTGCAGCAGCACCCGCTCGCCGGCAAACCCCGCCGGCAGCACGACCGTGCGCCGGTACCACAGGACCTGCTGGGGCTGGAGCTGGCGGCCGACGCCGGACAGAGGCGCTTCGGGCGAGAACGGCACCAGGATCTGCCCGTCCCAGTCATCGTCGGCGGGGATTGCGGACTGCCGGGTGGAGGTGATGGCGTACTGCCAGTATCCGTTCAGGTTCAGGTAACTGTCCCGGACCAGCTGGGGACGGGGATATTCCTGCAGCACGGAGGTCGGATCCAGTTCCGCTCCCCACGGGGTTGAAAGTGTCACGGGCAGCATTCTCCTTGAGTGGTGCGGACGGACATCAGTTGCCGATGCCGATGGCGGAACCGAACAGGGCAAAACCGACAAACCCGGCGATGTCCACCAGGGCATGGGCAATGACCAGCGGCATGACCCGGCGCGTTTTGACGTACGCGTAGCCGAACAGCAGTCCCATCAGGAAGTTGCCGATCCCCGGACCGATCCCCTGGTAGAGGTGGTAGCTGGCCCGGATCAGGGCGCTGGTGAGGATGATCGCCGGTGTTCCCCAGCCCAGCTGCCGCAGCCGCAGGAACAGGTACCCCACCACAATGACTTCCTCCAGCACCGCGTGCCGCACGGCGGAGAGGATCAGCACCGGCAGCGTCCACCAGTAGGTGTCCAGCGCCGTGGGTACCAGCGCGGTGGTGATGCCCAGCGCCCGCCCGGCGGCATACACGCCCAGGGTTCCGACGCCGATCACCGCTGCCAGTGCCACGCCCAGCCCAAAGTCGCGCAGCGGTTTCTCAAATGTGAAGCCGATCCGCCGGAACGCGCTCTTCCCCGGCTCGGTCAGCAGGAACAGCACCAGCGCCACCGGCAGCAGGGAGAAGAAGATTCCGAGCAGCTGATAGGTCAGGTCAAACCACGGGCTCTCGTCCAGCACCGGGTTCAGCGTGGTGGTCTGGTCCCCCAGCGGTGCCTGGGTCGCTTTCTCGATGAGTTCGACGACGGCGTAGACGCCGGATTTGCCCAGGGACAGTCCCAGCACAATCAGGATTTCAAAAACCAGCATCTTCCGCGCCCGGGGATCAAGGGACTCGGCGGGAACGGAGGGGTAGGCAGCACGCATGCCTACCATTGTGCAGGATATGGCGGGCACCACACGTTTGGCGGAGGCTGATGGGGCACCGGAGTCAGATGGGGCACGGGCGGCGGCCCGCTACCGGGCAGCCAGGCCCAGCTGCTGTCCGGCCCGCCACACGGCCCCGGTCAGCGGCATCCCCGGCCGGTAGGCCAGGTGTGCGGCCGAGGGCGCGTTGAGCAGCTGCAGGTCCGCACGGTGCCCGACGGCGAGCGAGCCCACCGCCCGGTGCCCGTTCCGGTCCTCCCCGGTGTGCACGCGCAGCGCGAGTGCACCGCCGAAGGTCGCGGCCCGGATGGCCTCCTGAACCGTCAGTTCCATCTGCAGCACCGCGGTGGCCACACAGAAACTCATGGAACTGGTGAAGGATGTTCCGGGATTGCAGTTGGAGGCGAGCGCCACCTGCACTCCGGCGTCCAGCAGCTTCCGCGCCGGAGCCAGCGGCGCCCGGGTGGACAGGTCGCAGGCCGGCAGGCACGTGGCGACCGTTCCGGGAACACCGGTTCCCGGAATGTCAGCACCGTCAGCACCGGCAGCACCGGTCGTGTCCGGCTTCCACCCGGCCCACGTGCCCGCGAGGGCATCGACGTCGTCGTCGGTCAGAAAATTCACATGGTCCACGCTGGCCGCTGCGAACTCCACGGCCAGGCGCACCCCGGCCCCGTGGCCCAGCTGGTTGCCGTGCACCCGCAGCCCGAGGCCCGCATCCCGGCATGCCTGCAGCACCCGGCGCGACTGTTCCTCGGAGAAGGCACCCCGCTCGCAGAAGACATCCGCCCACTGCACGTACGGCAGCACGGCTTCGAGCATCTCGCTGGACACCAGATCCGTGTACTCGTCGGCATCAGCGCCGGCCGGGACCAGATGGGCGCCCAGGAATGTCACCTGGTTGGCCACGGTGGAGGCGATGCGCGCGTGCCTCCGCTCTTCCTCCACCGTTAGCCCGTACCCGGTTTTGGTCTCCAGATAGGTGGTGCCGCCGGCTGCCGCCTCGGCGGCGCGTGCCAGCAGCAGCCGGGTCAGATCGTAATCCGAGGCGGCCCGGGTGGCTTCGGTGGTGACCGCGATGCCGCCGGCGGTGTAGGACTCCCCCGCCATCCGAGCTTCGAATTCCGCGCTGCGGTCCCCGGCGAAGACCAGATGGGTGTGTGAATCCACCCAGCCGGGCAATCCCGCCCGGCCGCCGGCGTCGACCATTCGATCGGCGGCCGGCGCCTCGGACGCCGCGCCGATCCAGCTGATCCGCTCGCCCTCGAACACCACGGCGGCGTCCCGCAGCACGGAGCCCACCGGCCCCCGGGACGCGTCCTGGGTGGAGAGTTCGCCGATGTTGGTGATCAGTGTTGATGCCGGGAGTGCAGCCGGTGTGCTCATGGAACTTCCGTTGGAGTGGCGGGCGTTGGGTTGCGGGAGGAGTCAACGGCGCCAATGGCCGCCGACAGCAGTGCGGCCGGATCCCCGAGCAGCGTGTGCTGTCCGTTCCGGGCGAGGATGCGTCCGCCGACGACGACGGTGTGCACATCCGCGGCGGTGGCGGCAAAGGCCAACTGGGCGGGGCGTGCACCGGCGGTGCGGAGGCTGGCGGGGTTGACCGACATGAGGTCACAGACGTTCCCGACCGTCAGCCCCGAGTCCGGCCGTCCCTGAGCGGCTGCCCCGGCAGCTGAGACGGCGGCGTGCAGATCCGCGGGGGCAAACCGGCCGCGTTCCCCCGAGCGCAGGCGTTCGCCGTGTTCCAGCGCCCGCATCTCCAGCCAGGGATCGACGACGGCGTGCTGGTCGGTGCCCAGCGCCAGCCGTGCACCGGCAGCGCGCAGCTCTGCTGCGGGGCCGATGCCGTCGGCCAGGTCCGCCTCCGTGGTGGGGCACAGAACCACGGTTGCCCCGGCTTCTCCGAGGACCTCGATGTCTTCAGGGCTCAGATGGGTGGCGTGGACTGCGGAGAGCCGCCGGGTGACCAGGCCGTGCCTGGCCAGCAGCTGGGCCGGGGTAAGTCCGGTGGCGTCCAGGCAGGCTTCGTTTTCGGCGGGCTGCTCGGAGAGATGGATGTGCAGCGGCAGGTCCGCGGGGAGGTTCGCGGCAATCAGCGCCAGAGCGGCTTCGGGAACACCGCGCACCGAGTGCAGGGCCGCTCCCACGCTGACCTGCGCCGGATCGAACTCCTCGGCCAGCGCCGTGCGGAGGGAGGCCAGCCGCTGCAGCCAGGCGGCGGCGTCGCGGTCTCCGAAGCGCAGCTGGCCGGCAGTGAGCGGCGCGTCGAACCCGCCGGCCAGGTAGCAGGTGTCCAGCAGGGTCAGCCGGATGCCGGCCGCGACGGCGGCCCGCGCCAGCGCCCGTTCCATGGCATGTTCCTGCACGTAAGCGCTGCCGTCGGACTGATGGTGGACATAGTGGAACTCGGCAACGGACGTCCAGCCGGTGACCACCATTTCCGCGAACACCGCAGTGGCGAGCTGCTCGTACAGGTCCGGGGTCAGGGCGGCGGCGGCCCCGTACATCTGCTCGCGCCAGGTCCAGAAGCTGCCGGGGCCGGCGTCGTGCGTGCGGCCGCGCAGCATCCGGTGGAAGGCATGGGAGTGGGCGTTCGACGCCGCAGGAAACGTAACCCCGGAAAGCTGCGTGTCACCCGGCTGCGGCGCGGTGCCGGGCGTTGCCGAGAGGACGGTTCCGGCGTCGTCGACCTCCAGCCGGATCCCGTCCTTCACGGCTCCGTTCAGCCAGCCCTGCTCGCACCAGAGAGCCTGGACCGGTTGAGGCGCCGTCACAGCAGGTCCTCCAGCACGTCCGCGAGCGCGGCGGCCCCGGCCTCGGCGTCGGCGTCCTCCACGTATTCTTCGGGCGAGTGGCTGATCCCGGTGGGGTTGCGGACAAAGAGCATGCCGGTGGGCACCCGGGCGGCCAGCACCCCGGCGTCGTGCCCTGCACCGGTTGCCAGCACGGGAGCCCCGGGCACGGTCCGGGCGACCGACTGCTCGAGTGAACGCTGCAGGGCAGCATCGAAGGAGACGGTGCCGGAATAGGATTCCTCGGTCATGTGCACCGTGCAGCCTTCAAATGCAGCGATCTTTTGAGCCTGCCCGTGGATCTTCTCCACCAGGGCGGCCGTGACGGCGTCCTCGGGGTGGCGGACATCCAGCCACAGGTCCACCCGGGAGGCGATGACATTGGTGCCGCCGGGAACCGGTTCCAGCCGGCCCACGGTGGCGCGGGCACCGGACTGGGCTGCGGCTGCCTGACGGACCGCGACGATCAGCTGCGCGGCCGCGACCATGGGATCGGCGCGGTCCGCCATCAGGGTGGTTCCGGCGTGGTTGCCCTGCCCCGTGATGGAAAAGCGCCACCGGCCGTGGCCCAGCACGGACCCGCCCACCGCCACGACCGGACCCCGGCCGGCGGCATCTGTGTAGTCCTCGGTGTTCAGGCCGCGGCCCTGCTCCACATGCAGTTCCACAAAGTCGCCGATGCGGCCCAGGGCCGCGTCATCACGTCCCATCAGGTCAGGGTTCAGTCCGTTGGCGCGGGCGACGTCGGCAAAGGTGTTGCCGTCAGCGTCGCGCAGGGACAGTGCCTTGGCCGGATCGATGGTGCCGGCCAGCAGCCGCGAGCCGAGGCAGGCGACGCCGAAACGCGAGCCTTCCTCTTCCGGGAACACGGCGACGGCGAGGGCCCGGTTGCGGACGAGGCTGCCTTCCTTTTCGCGCGCCTGCAGGAGATCCACCGCCGCCAGGGCACTGGCCACTCCGAGCGGTCCGTCGAAGGCACCGCCGCCGGGCACGGAATCCAGGTGGGATCCGGTGACCAGCGCGCCGCGGCGCTCCGGTTGGCCGGACGTCCCGTCGATGCCCGCTGCAGAATCCGCGGGCAGGTCCCACCAGGCCCAGAGGATGCCGTTGGCGTCCGTTTCCACGGCAAGCCCACGTCGACCCGCTTCGGCGGTGAACCACTCGCGCAGGTCCAGTTCTGCCGTCGAATAGACCGGACGGGAGTAACCGCCGCGGCGGCTGTCGCGGCCGGTGCCGGTGATGGCGGACATGAGGCTGGTGACGGTTGTTGTGTTCACCATGTCTATGTTCCCACCAGCAGGAATGCCACCGGCGTCGTGATGATCAGGCTCAGCGCCACGCGCTCGGCCCAGATGACCACCAGGTGCCACACCTTGATCGGAATCCGGGTGGCCAGGATGCACGGCACCAGCGCTGAGAAGAAGATGATCGCCGAAACACAGACGACGGCGATGACCAGCCGCAGGACCTCGGACTCATGCCCGGCCACCACGGTGGCGGGCAGGAACATCTCGGCGATGCCGACGGCAGAGGCCTTGGCGGCCAGCATCGGATCCGGCAGCTGGAGCACCAGGGTGAGCGGATAAAAGAGGTAGCCGAGCCAGTCGAAGACGGGGGTGAAGCGGGCCAGCAGCAGTCCGATCAGACCCACGGACATGATGGAGGGCAGGATGGCCATGGACATGAGCACGCCGTCGCGGATGTTGTCCAGGATGTTCCGACCCAGCCGCGGGGCAGTCTGCAGGGCGGATACGGCCTCGTTCCATGCCGTTGCTGCCCGGTTGCCGGCAACCTGCGTTTCAGGCTGGGGCGTCGAACCCGGAAAGTAGTCATCCGGGATGCGGCTGAGCGGCGGGATCCGCACCGTAATGGCCGTGACCAGAAAGGTGACGGCAAAGGTGAGGAAGAAGTACGGCAGCCACAGGTGCATGATGTCCAGGGTTTTCGCGACGATCAGCATGAAGGTCACTGACACCGTGGAAAAACCCGTGGCGATGATGGACGCCTCGCGGGCCGTATACCGCCCGCTCTGGTACACCCGGTCCGTGATCAGCAGGCCCAGCGAATAGCTGCCCACGAAGGAGGCGACAGCGTCGACCGCCGAACGCCCCGGCGTCCGCCACACGGGACGCATCACCCGCTGAACCATCACACCGGTGAACTCCATCAGGCCGTAGCCCACCAGCAGGGCCAGGAAGATGGCGCCGATGGGGACAATAAAGCCCACCGGAATGACCAGCTTGTCGTACAGGAACGGTCCCAGGTCCGGATCAAAGAACCACTGCGGCCCGACGCCGAAGACCAGCATGGTCCCGGCGATGAGTCCAAGGATGTTCAGCAGCGCGAAGGACCGCTTCAGCGGGGATTCCCGCCACCGTCCGCTGGCGAACGGATACACGGTTCCGGCAAGGATCAGCGCGAGGGCGACGTACCGGGTCAGCCCGCCCAGCCCGGTGGTGATCCAGGTGACCAGGTGGTCCAGCGGGATAGTGTTTTTACCCCCGAGGGTGATCGGAATGAAGAACATGAAGATGCCGATGCCGCTGTAGACAAAGAACCGCCACACGCCGGCCCGCGTGCCTGATGCGTCAGCCGGTGCTGGGGCTGCTGCGCTGCCGGAGCTGTGATTGGAGGCTTCCACGGGGATCCCCTTACTCTTTCATCGGAATGCGGACGCCGCGCTCGGCGGCGACGTCGGTGGCCCGCTGATAACCGGCGTCGGCGTGGCGGATCACGCCGGTGCCCGGGTCATTGGTCAGGAGCCGCTCCAGCTTCCGGGCAGCCAGCTCGGTTCCGTCGGCCACCGATACCTGGCCGGCGTGGATGGAGCGGCCGATGCCGACGCCGCCGCCGTGGTGGATCGAGACCCAGGTGGCCCCGGAGGCGGTATTCAGCATCGCGTTGAGCAGCGGCCAGTCTGCGACCGCGTCGGAGCCGTCGGCCATGGCTTCGGTTTCCCGGTAGGGCGAGGCCACGGAACCGGAATCGAGGTGGTCGCGACCGATCACGATCGGTGCGCTGACCTTGCCCTCGGCCACTAGCCGGTTGAACAGCAGCCCTGCCTTGGCCCGGTCGCCGTAGCCCAGCCAGCAGATCCGGGCCGGCAGCCCCTCAAACTCCACGTGTTCCGCCGCGGCGTCGAGCCAGCGGTGCAGGCGCGTGTTCTCCGGGAAGAGCTCCTTGATGGCCGCGTCAGTGACGGCGATGTCCTGCGGATCGCCGGAGAGGGCAACCCAGCGGAACGGACCCATGCCTTCGCAGAAGAGCGGGCGGATGTAAGCCGGGACAAAGCCGGGGAACTCGAAGGCGCGGTCATAGCCGCCCTGGCGGGCTTCGTCGCGGATGGAGTTGCCGTAGTCGAACACCTCCGCACCGGCATCCTGGAAGCCCACCATGGCCGCAACCTGGCGGGCCATGGAGTCGCGGGACTTCTTAGTGAATCCTTCTGGATCGGCGGCGGCTTCCGCCTTCCAGTCCTGAACAGGGATACCTGCCGGCAGGTAGCTCAGCGGATCATGGGCCGAAGTCTGGTCGGTGACGATATCCACGGTGATGTCCCCGGCCAGCTGCCGGCGCAGCAGTTCTTCGAAGACCTCGGCGGCATTGCCCACCAGGCCCACTGAGAGCGCACGCTTCTCCGCCTTCGCGGCCATGACCTTGGCGACGGCGGTGTCCAGGTCGGTTTCGACCTCATGCAGGTAGCGCTTGCCGGCGCGGCGCCGCAGCCGGGTTTCGTCAACGTCCACAATCAGCACCGCTCCCCCGTTGAGGGTCACGGCCAGCGGCTGCGCGCCGCCCATGCCGCCGCAGCCGCCGGTCAGGGTCAGGGTGCCGGCCAGGGTGGCGTTCTCGTCGCTGAACAGCTTCCGAGCGACGGCGCCGAAGGTCTCGTAGGTGCCCTGCAGGATGCCCTGCGTGCCGATATAGATCCAGGAGCCGGCGGTCATCTGCCCGTACATCATCAGACCCTCGGCCTCCAGCCGGCGGAACTCCGGCCAGGTGGCCCAGTCCCCCACCAGGTTGGAGTTCGCAAGCAGCACCCGCGGCGCCCACTCGTTCGTGCGGAACACGCCCACAGGTTTGCCGGACTGCACCAGCAGTGTTTCGTCATCCTCCAGGGTGGCCAGCGTACGGGTGATCGCGTCATAGGCCTCCCAGCTGCGGGCTGCCCGGCCGGTGCCGCCGTAGACCACCAGGTCCTCGGGGCGTTCAGCAACCTCCGGGTCCAGGTTGTTCATGAGCATGCGCAGCGGCGCTTCGGTCTGCCAGCTCTTGGCGGTCAGGGAGGTGCCGCGGGCGGCGCGGATGCTGCGGGAGGGATCGGAGATAGTAGCCATGTTCCGACCGTAACTGCGCCGTGTTTCCCGAACGTGAACACGGTCACAGTGTCTGGTATCCCAGACGAGGACTGTCCGATCATCCATGAGGCGGGGTACCGCCCGGGCAATCCGCGCCCTCGTAGAACGCTCTATGACACTTTGGTTAAGTGTCCTGTCCCGGACTGCACGCCCAGCCGGCGGGAGATTTCCGCGGCACACCTGGCCAGCTCGGGCAGCCACCGGCCTGCAAACTCACCAATCTTTCGTCCTCCCGGTCCCGCCGGGAAACCGGACACGAGGTCATTCGGCGCCGTCAGCGTCACGCTGGCGATGGTTCGTCCGGACCGGTCCAGGACGGGCACTGAAAGAGAGGAGAAGCCGTCGGTTACTTCGTTTTCCTCCCACGCATAACCAAGCTCCCGCACCTGATCCAGCAGGGTGGCCAAAGCCGGTCCGGCGCGGCCGGACCTCATCGACGCCGGATCCGGATAAAGCGCGTGCAGCTGCGCGTCGGTCATTGTCGCCAGCAGGGCGCGCCCGCTGGCAGTGCGGTGCGCCGGAAGCCGGATGCCGGCGTCGGTCACCAGCGGCAGCTGGCGGGGGGCGCGTTCCTCAATCACGTAAAT
Organism: Arthrobacter sp. TJ-178; assembly: GCF_058269275.1. Classification (NCBI taxonomy): domain Bacteria; kingdom Bacillati; phylum Actinomycetota; class Actinomycetes; order Micrococcales; family Micrococcaceae; genus Arthrobacter; species Arthrobacter sp. TJ-178. The sequence continues at coordinate 185,234 of NZ_JBZCNK010000002.1, forward strand.
CACGTCGGTGCCCTGCAGCACGGCCAGATGCGCGGTCAGCCTCGTACGTTCCACCAGATTCCGCAGCGGATAGCGTCCGATGCGCTGCAGCGGTGCCTGCCGGGCATACCCGGTGCCGAGCTCGTGTGCCGTTGCACCCAGTGCGTATTTGCGCTCCTCCGGCAAATGTACGGCAAAGCCGTCCGAGACGAGGGCGGCAAGCAGGTGATAAGTCGTGGAACGCGGCAGTGCCAGGTCCCGCGCAATGGCAGTGGCACTGACCGGTCCGGCCTGCTTCCCCAGGTAACGCAGGATGGACAGGACCTGCGCGGCGGCAGGAACCTGCACCTTGGAATAGCTCTCTGGCATATGCAGATCCTAGTGCAGTCTGGAGTGCAGTCTGGGATCCCAGAAACGGAATCGGCCACCGGCTAGGGCACGCCGCCGTTGCCGTGCTCAGATAGGACGATGGAAACCCTGCAGACTCCCCGCACCGCCGTCGAGCTTGGAACCGGCGCCCTGGCGCCGGAGGATATTGTCGCCGTCGCCCGGCACGGCGCTTCCGTCGCGCTCGCATCCGAGGCAATCTCCGCGATGCGCACCTCGCGCGCCGTGATCGAAGAGCTCGCCGCCGATGAGAAGCCGCACTACGGCGTGTCCACCGGTTTCGGGGCGCTGGCTGTCAAGCAAATCATTCCCGAACAGCGCCGGCAGCTGCAGCGCTCGCTGATCCGCAGCCACGCGGCGTCGTCGGGCGCGGAAGTGGACACGGAGGTGGTGCGGGCCCTGATGCTCAACCGGCTCTCCACCCTCGCCACCGGACGCACCGGTGTGCGCCCTGAAGTGGCCAAGGCCTATGCCGGGCTGCTCAACGCGGGCATCACCCCGGTGGTGGGCGAATACGGGTCGCTGGGCTGCTCCGGTGACCTTGCTCCCCTGTCCCACTGTGCGCTGGCCCTGATGGGTGAAGGCGAAGTCCGCACGGCCGACGGCGAACGGGTGCCGGCCGCTGCAGCGCTCGCAGCTGCCGGGCTGGAACCGGTGGAACTGCAGGAAAAGGAGGGCCTGGCCCTGATCAACGGCACCGACGGAATGCTGGGCATGCTCACGCTGGCGATTGCTGACCTGCATCTGCTGCTCTCCACTGCCGACCTCGCCGCGGCCATGAGCGTGGAGGGCCTGCTGGGCAGCGACGCGGTGTTTGCGGCGGATCTGCAGGCGCTGCGGCCCCAGCCCGGACAGGCCGAATCTGCCGCCAACGTCCGGGCTGTGCTGGCCGGATCAGCGCTGATTGAGGAGCACAAAACGGGCGGATTCACCCGGGTGCAGGACGCCTATTCACTGCGCTGCGTTCCCTCCGTCCACGGCGCCGCCCGGTCCACGCTGCTCCATGCCGAGAACGTGGCCGCCTGCGAGCGGGCGTCGGCGATCGACAACCCGGTGGTCACCCTGGACGGCCGGCTGGAATCCAACGGAAATTTCCACGGCGCCCCGGTGGGCTACGTGCTGGACTTCCTGGCCATCGCCGTCGCCGACGTCGCCTCCATGAGCGAACGCCGCACGGACCGTTTCCTGGACCGTTCCCGCAGCCACGGCCTCAACGCGTTCCTGGCCTTTGACCCGGGAGTCGATTCCGGGCACATGATCGCCCAGTACACGCAGGCCGGGATCGTCTCCGAGCTCAAGCGGCTGGCCGTTCCGGCGTCCGTGGATTCCATCCCGTCCTCGGCAATGCAGGAAGACCACGTATCGATGGGCTGGGCCGCCGGACTGAAGCTGCGCCGCGCGATTGACGGCCTGACGCGGGTCCTGGCCATCGAGGTGCTGACCGCCGCCCGGGCACTGGACATGCGCGACGGCGGTGTCTCCACCTCCCGCAGTGCCCCGGCAGTCACCGCGGTGCGGGCGGCCCTGCGTGAAGTGGTGCCGGGACCGGGTCCGGACCGGTACCTGGCACCGGAGATTGAGGCCTGCAGAGTGGCCGTGGCGGACGGTTCCCTGCTCGCTGCTGCTGACTCGGCGCTGGACGGGCCGCTACTCTAGGGCCCATGACGCCTACGGATTCCAGCTCCCCCGCCCGCCGCCTGACGGCCCGGATCACCGGCGAAGTGCAGGCGGTGGGCTTCCGCTACCGCACCCTGCAGCAGGCCACCCGCCTCGGCCTCACCGGGGTGGTTTCCAACCGGAACGACGGCTCGGTGCAGGTGGTGGCGGAGGGCTCCCCGGCGGATCTGGACAGCCTGCTTCAGTGGCTGGAGTCCCCGGCCGCTCCGGGCAGCGTCGCCGGCGTTGAGGCGTCCTCGTCCGATGCCACCGGGGAGTTCCCGGATTTCCGCACGGACTGAACGGAGCTCTGGCTGCCGGTCCGGTCGCGGCGGGGGAACTCCGGGTTCGAACGCTGCCGGATCACCGCTTCCCGCGTGCGGCTGAGGGCGTCGTTCACGGTGTCGAACAGGCTCTGCGCCAGCCGCACAAAAAGCACGTCGACCACGGCAAGCTGAGCGGTCCGGCTCGCCGTCGCTCCGGAACGGAACGCATGCTCGCGTGCCTGCGTGGTCAGCAGGATGTCGCACATCTCCGCCAGCGGAGATCCGGAGTCGTTGGTGATGCCCACGGTTGTGGCACCGGTGCGCCGGGCCTCGCGCAGCAGGCCGAGGACTTCCGGGGTGACGCCGGAGTGGGACACGGCAATGAACACGCCGCCCGGGCGCAGCAGGGCAGTTGAAGACAGGGCAAGGTGCACGTCCGCGTGATGGGAGCTGCGCCGGCCAATGCGTTGCAGTTTCATGTTGAGGTCATGCGCCGTCAGGCCGGAGGAACCAAACCCGGCAATAACCACATCCGGCGCCTGCACCAGTGCGTCCCGGGCCCGGTCAACGGCCTCAAGGTCCAGCTCCCGGAGGGTGTGCTCAATGGCCTGGGTCTCCTGGAAGAGTACTTTTGCGGCGACGTCGGCCACGGTGTCCGCCGGATCAATGTCCCCGGTGGACACGTTGGAGCGGTCAAGATCCGCCTGGTCCCGGCTGGTGGTTCCCACCAGGTCGAACCGGAATTCGCGGTACCCGGAGTAGCCCAGGCTCTGGCAGAACCGGGCCACCGTGGCCGCCGAGGTGCCGCAGAGTTCGGCCACCCGGTTGATGGGGTTGTCGACGACGATGTGCGGATCGGCCAGAATCGCACTGGCCACCTTGGCCTCGGCGGTGCTGAACCGGTCCAGTGAACCCTGGATCCGAGTGAGTGCGCGCATCAGCGTGCGGTCGCTTCGGAGATTGCGGTGCGCAGGAAGCCGCCGTTGGCCTGGAGCGCAGCAACGGCGTCGGCGGCGGGAATGCCGGCCTCGATCGCCAGGATGGCTGCCTTGACCCAGCCTCCGCTGGCCTCAAGCGCAGCAGCGGCGTCGCAGGGCTCGGCCCCGGTGGCGAGGATAACGGTGCGCTCGCTGCGGGCGCGCAGCTTTTCATTCGTAGCCCGGAGGTCAACCATAAAGTTACGGTAAACCTTGCCGGCCCGAACCATGGCACCGGTGCTGATGGTGTTGAGCACAAGCTTCTGCGCGGAACCTGCTTTGAGCCGGGTTGAGCCGGTGAGAAGCTCGGGGCCAACCTCTGTTTCAATGGCCACATGCGCCGCAGCCCCGATTGCTGAATTCGGGTTGCAGGAGTGCGCCACGGTGAAGGCGCCGCGCTCCCGGGCCCGGTGCAGTGCACCGATCACGTACGGAGTCCGCCCCGAGGCGGAGATGCCCACCAGGGTGTCATCGGGTCCCAGCTCCAGTGCATCTACGTCACCGGCTCCGGAACCGGCGTCGTCCTCGGCATTTTCGACGGCGATGCGGATGGCCCCGGCACCGCCGGCGATCCGGCCGATAATGACGTCGTCGCTGATCCCAAAGGTGGGCGGGGCCTCGCTCGCGTCCAGGATTCCCATGCGTCCGGCGGTACCGGCGCCCATGTAGATGAGTCGGCCGCCGCGGGCCATGCCCGCGACAATCCCGTTGAGCGCTGCCGTAATCGGGGCAGCCTGGGCGGCGACGGCGTCGGCCACCGCACGTTCGCTGTCAATCATGGCGTGCACAAATTCGTCATCGGTGAGCAGATCGAGGTCCGGATAACGCTCGCCCGCCGTTTCGGTCGGCAGGGTGCCGAGGAAATCGCGCAGGTGCGCACGGTCCTCGGTTCGGTTCGCGTTATCCACGGATGATCCTTTCTTCGTAGCCCAGATCGGTGCGGGTGATGATGAGCGCTGCTCCGTCCAGGGCGTCCCCGCGCGACGGGATGATGGTGATGCCCGCTGCGGCGAACGTCGCCGTCAGCTCCGCGGAGAAATACGGATGCCCGGCGACGCCGCCCCACACCGCCAGCTCCGGGGATCCGGCAGCGCGGGCCGTGGCGGCAAGGGCGGCGCACGCCCGGCTCACGATGTCCCGGGCGACGGGATCGCCGCCGGCGGCGGTGTCCAGTACGTCAGGGGCGAAGCGGCCCAGCCGGCGGGCAGGGTTCCTTTCGGCTCCCACCCACGCCGGCATGGCCGCCAGGTCACCGACCAGGTCGGCGGCGCGAAGGGTCAGGGCTGTGGGCGCCCCGCGGCCGTCGAAATGACGCAGCGCCGCCAGCAGGCCTTCCTGTCCGATCCAGCGGCCGCTTCCCTCGTCCCCCAGCCACGGCCCCCAGCCGTCAATCTGGCGGGTTTTGCCGTCTTCCGCCACGGCGTAGGCGATGGCCCCGGTTCCGATGATGAGGATGACTCCCGCGCCGCCGTCGAAGGCGCCGGCGTGCGCGGCCAGGGCGTCGTTGATCAGGGCCACCGGTGCTCCGGTGAAGGCGCGCACCCGGGCCACAAAGTCCTGAGCCGCGGTACGGGCTGCCTCGACGCCTGCCGCGCCAATGCCTACGCCCTCGATCTCCGCGCGGTTCTCCGGGGAGAAGCGGTTCAGTACGGTGCGGATGGCGTGGGCGGACTTGGCCGCGCCGTCAAAGTCGGCCAGGCCGGGAGCACCCGGCCCGCTCTCTTCCGCGATGATCCCGCCGGCATCGAAGAGCCGAATGCGGCAGGAGGTTTTTCCCAGGTCTACCGCCAGGCGGCGGGGTTGTGTCAGCACTGTGCTCTCCGGGTTGATGGCGGAATCATGGTCAGCCGGCCGATGCCGTTCAACGGTGCCGGCAGGGTGAGTCCGAGCGGCCCCGGGCTGATGGTACCGGCGATCCGGGCGGTTCCCCGGTTCAGGCTTACCGGTACACGGTGCCATGAGCAGAAGCCCAGGAAGGCGAACAGCAGGGACTCCTTGAAATCGGGGTTGATGCCCAACTCGTCGCTGGTCCGCAGGCTCACGCCGTCGACGGCCAGGGCGGCTGAGAGCTCGCGCAGCAGGCTGGGGTTCCGCACGCCGCCGCCGGAGGCGACCACCGAACGGACCTCGGGACCATGGTTCCGCAGGGCAGCAGCGACTGTGGCTGCCGTAAACCGGGTCAGGGTTGCCAGCCGGTCGGGAAGGTCCAGCCGCACTCCGGCGGTTTCCTCGGCGGCGAGCACGCCGGCCAGGGTGAAGGTTTCGCGGCCGGTGCTCTTGGGCGCCGGCCGCTGCAGAAACGGGTGTTCCAGCAGCGCCGCCAGTACGCCGTCGTGCACTGTACCGGCAGCCGCAAGTGTTCCGTCACGGTCAAAGCCCAGGGCGCCGCCCGTCTGCTGCGCCACGGCCGCGTCCAGGAGGACGTTGGCCGGGCCGGTGTCGAAGGCGAGCGCAGAACCGTCGCCGCGCAGAATCTGCAGGTTCGCGATGCCGCCGAGGTTCAGGGTGGCGGTCCGGTCGGCGGGATCAAAGAATGCTGCGTCGAACAGTCCCATGAGCGGAGCCCCCTGGCCGCCGGCAGCAATGTCCGCGGCCCGCAGGTTGGACAGGACCGGGCAGCCGGCCGCCTCAGCGATCCACGCGGGCTCGCCCAGCTGGAGCGTTCCGCGCGCCCGGCCTTCCTCGACCCAGTGGAACACCGTCTGTCCGTGCGAGACCACCAGGTCCGGCACAGCACCGCAGTCGGTGATCGCCGCGGCCGCTGCCGCAGCGAAGCCCTGCCCGAGGGCGGTCGTGAGGGCGGTGTGCGCTCCCGCGTCCAGGGCCGCGCCGTCGGCGTAGGCCAGGATCCGGGCCTGCAGTTCAGGCGCCCAGTCCACCGTGCGGGTCAACAGCGGAGCCAGGGCGACATCCGGAGCCAGCGGATCACCGCTCGTAGCCGCTTCCACCACAGCCACGTCGATGCCGTCCGCGCTCGTGCCCGACTGCAGCGACACGATGATCATGCGGTGCCCTCCGCGCAGATGAGCCCGGCCGCAATGCCGGCGCTCAGCGCGGAACTGGCCAAAGCATCAATGCGGTCCAGCCGGCAACGGTATCCGGTGCCCGGGGCCACGCCCACATTGACGACGACGGCGTCCGGGCGGATCGCCTCGATCTGCTCCAGTGCCTCCCGCTGGCTTCCCGGAACCCCGATGCGGTCCACCAGGACAACGACGTCGGTATCTGCGCCTGCCTGCCCCAGGCCCTCCGGAAGAGCAGCCGCAGACAGGGCCGGGTCCAGCTCCCGGCGGGCCGCGAAGGCCCGCCGGAAGGCATCGGACTCCGAAGCCACGGCGATGGTTGCCCGGGCCCGCAGATCAAGCAGGGAAATGCGCGAACCGTGCCGTGCCGGGCTGCCCTGTATTTCCATTCCGGGAGCCACTTCGGCTGCCCAGTCCGGTTCAGGCTCCGTGGTCAGCCCCGAACCTGCGCCCGGACCAGAGGTCTGCGGCTTGGACAGGGTCCGGGCCGCTTCCAGACCGTCCGCCAGCGATCGGACGCGGGCGGCTGCGCGCTGCAGCAGGTCCAGGTCGAGCTCGCCCGAAGCGACGGACGCGAGCAGCGCATTCCGCACCTCCTGGTAGTCGGAGTAATCGGCGTCGGGCTCCCCCGTGGTGCCGGGGTTGGTCCGGGGATTGCCGACGCACAGCAGATCCGCGCCGGCCCGGATTGCCGCGACGGCACCTGGTCCGGCGCCCACGCTTTCGCGGACGGCCGCCATGTCCAGCGCATCCGTGATGATGACGCCCTCAAACCCCAGGGCGCGGAGCTTGCCCAGGATCAGCGGATTAAGGGTCGCCGGCGCCTGGCCCCACGCCGGAACCCGGATATGCGCCGTCATGATGGTCCGGACACCGGCACCGATCGCCGCGCGGAACGGCTCAAAGTGGAGGTCTTCAATTTCGGCGGCTCCCATGTCCAGCTCCGGCAGGTCAAGGTGGGAGTCGGAGTGGGTGTCCCCGTGCCCGGGGAAGTGCTTGGCGCAGGCGGCGATATCCCCGGATGCCTGGATCCCGCGAACCGTTGCCGCAGTATGGACGGCGACGGCGGGAGCCTCGGCTCCGAAGGACCGCACCCCAATGACCGGGTTGGCGGGGTTCGTGTTCACGTCGGCAACCGGCCCAAGGACGAGGTTGACGCCGGCGGCACGGGCGCGGGCGGCAATCGCCGCACCTGCAGCGGTGCTGAGTCCGACGTCGTTCACCCGGCCCAGCTGTGCCGGGCCGGGGATGGTGGAACCATGGACCGCTTCCAGGCGGGTCACAGTACCGCCCTCCTCATCGATGGCGATGAGTGCGTTGGGACGGTGGGAACGGACGGAGGCCGAGAGCGCCGCGGTGTCTTCGGAGATGTTCTGGCCGAAGTAGACAACACCCGCAAGGCCTTCGTCCAGGGCGGCGGCGAGCCACCGGGGCAGCTCGGTGCCGAAGAAGCCGGGGACGATGACTCCGTTGACTGCTTCAAGCACCGCCGGGTCCGGGGCCAGCGCCGGGATGCTCATCCCTTCACCGCGGTGAGCGGGAACATGCTGCAGCAGGGCATCCGTCAGTCTTCTTCATTGAAGTCTCCCCTGTGAGATCAGATGCCCGAGATGGTCTGCAAATAGTATTCACACCCGGTCTTCATGGCGCAAGTAACTTTCAAAGGGGTCCTGATTTTGGGCAAAAGAAAAGCGCCGGCAGACTGTGTGGGGAAGTTGGGGGAACATCCCTAGTCTGCCGGCGCCGGATAGGTCACTACTCTATCCATTCATCACTCGCACCCTTATGAGGTATCTCCAACAGTAGTCACACCGGCTGGGCGGGAACTGTAGGAAAGCTGGCAACTTCCTGAGTGCCTATCCTGCGGGTAAACACGCAGGTCAAGAAGCTTTTTGGCAGCCGGGTGCCTGACGCACTTTTTGGACATCCTGCGGGACGCTGCTGGACGCCAGGACCAGCCTGGGGCGCTTGGCCGCAGACGCCTTCGGTTCGGAAGCGGCCGTGCCGCTGGTCTTCTGTTCGCGGCTCTTCTGCTGAGGTTTCTTCGGTTCAGGGTTCTTCTGCTGAACTTTGTTCGGTTCAGGGTTTTCCTGAAGGGGCGGGCGCACTGCCGCCGCCTGGGCGGCAGCAACAGCCTGGGCCACGGACTCTGCCACGGCGGCCCTGCGTGCCGCTGCCACAGCGTCGGTCATCGGCACTCCCGGACCGACATTGCGGACCGCGGGGGCATACCGTCCGGTTGCCGCCGGGGGCCGCAGGGCCGCCCGGAATTCCTGGGTGGCGGAACGGGCCGTATCAACAAGTGCCACCGCCGCTGTGTGCTCCTGGGTTCGCTCAGCCCGCTGCAGCAGGAATTTCTGGACGTACCGGTAGGTTGCCGCAAGCACCACGATCAGCGCGATGCCGGTGCCGTAAAGAAGGGTCAGGGAAAAGGCCAGGGATGTGGTTCCGCCGGAAAAGAATCCGATCCCCGTTATTGCCATCAGCAGCCACAGGCAGGAAATAACAGTGAGCACGGTTCGGGCTTTTATGTAGAGGGAACGCTGCTGCACGCCAACCAGCTGTGGCGGCAATATATCTGGCACTGGGACAGACCTTTCAAAGCAAAAGGCGGATCAAAAAAGAGGAGAACGACCGCCTGGGTTTATTCTCCAACTCTAGGCACCCGGGCCCGAAAAAAAGACCATTCCCACCAGCCCGGAGCGATTCGTTATACAACCGTGAGTGTGATATTAGTCATAACGTGAGCCGGGCCGGGCTGAGCGCTTCAGCAGCCGGTAAATCCTGCCCCTGGCCGAGCACGAGCACAGCACCAAGTTCGGCAATTCCGGATGAAGTTTGGAACCCGTAACCGCCCTGTCCCGCAAGCCAGAAGAAGCCCGGGACGACGTCGTCGTACCCCACCACCGGCAGGCCGTCAGCGGCCTGGGTCCGCAGCCCGGTCCAGGATTTTGCCATCCCGGTAATGCCCAGCGTCGTGACTGAATTGACCAGCTCCACCAGGGCGGCCACGTCATCGGGCAGCGGCTTGGCATCCATCGGATCACTGGGAACACTCTCCGACGGCGAAATCAGGACCCGGCTTCCTTCGGGACGGTAATAGAAGGACTCGTCGGCAGCGGCCACCATGGGAGCGCCGTCGGCCGGCGGATTCTCGGCGTCGACGACGGCGACGGTGCGGCGGTAGGGCTGCAGTCCGCGCGGCCGGGCACCGTAGAGGGTTGCCAGCTCGTCGGCCCAGGCCCCGGCGGCGTTGACGACTGTCCTGGACCGGATGCTCGCCTGTCCCGCCTCAGTCCTCCACCTACCGTCCTCGAACACAGCACGGTGAACCGGTGAACCGGTCCGGATGCTGCCGCCGCGGTCCAGGATGCGCTCCCGGTGGTACTCCATGAGCGCATCGGTGTTGCAGGCAACGGAGGAGGTATCCAGGCCGGCGGCGGGAAAGCGGTCCTGCTTCAGCTCCGGGGCCAGCGCCTGCAGCTGCGCAGGCGTGATGGGGTGCATGTGGCCGCTGGCCCGGTCCCGTACGGTTTCTTCGCTGCCCACCAGGACAAAACTGCGCGGGGTGAGGACCGGCTCCGGCAAATGGACTTCCAGTGCCCGGATCAGCGCCAGGGTCCGGATGGTCAGGTCCTGGATGACCGGCGGGCCGTAACTGGGAATGAGCTGGCGCGCAGAACGGGACGAGGTGTGGAATCCCAGCGTCTCCTCCGCCTCCACCACCAGGACGCCGGTCCGGCCGGCCAGTGCCGAGGCCAGCGACAGCCCGGCGATTCCTCCGCCGACCACCAAAACATCACACTCCACCGCATTCTCCTTTTTATCCAGACCGGATATCCCTGTCACAGCCAGTCCGGCACGTCGGTGAGAATCTCCATCAGGGTTTCCGAGCCCAGCAGGTACATGCCCGGATGGTCGTCGGAGTTGGACAGCAGAGCTGAGGCCATGCAGACAGCCCAGGCCTGCGCGCGGGCCCAGACGTACGGATCGCCGTCGTACTGGCTTCCCAGGGATGCCCGGAAGGCACTGCGCCCGTTTTGATCAAAGACCAGCCACGCCGCTGCGAGGTCGGTGGCCGGGTCTCCGGCGGTCAGGTCGCCGAAATCGATGACGGCCTGCAGGGTGCTGCCGTCTGCGGTGCCCACGAGGTTTGCCGGATGCAGGTCACCGTGGAGCCACAGTGCCGGGCCTGGCCAGGCCGGGAGCTTGAGGCCGGCCTCCCAGAGTTCACGGACCCGGGCCGCATGCGGCACCATGCCGCTGGCCAGCCGGTCCCTCACCGCGTCATTGCGTTCCTCCAGGGGTACGCCCCGCACCGCGTTGTAGGGGAAGCCCGGCGGGGCAGGCTGATGGAAAGCGTTCAGGAACCCTGCCAGCTGATGGGCCAGCGCCGTGTTTCGATCCCTCGGCTGCAGGGAAACCTCCACCCCGTCGAACCAGCGGGTGATGTTCCAGGGCCAGGGAAATGCTTCGGAGGGCCGGCCGGCCAGGACGGGCGCTGAGGTCGCCACCGGGAGGTTGCCGGTCAGTCCCGGGAGCCACTGCTGCTCGTTGGCCGCCAGCTGCGCTGCCGAGAGCCGCCGGGGAAGCCGAACGGCGTGGTCGGTTCCGAGCCGGAAAATGTAGTTGTCCCAGCCGTTGGCGACCGGGAACAGCGGCTCGTCAGCCAGGGAGGGATGCTGTTCGCGCAGCAGCCGCTGCACCAGATCAACATCCACAAAGATTTCTGCCGCGGGATGGTTGGCCATGCCAGAACCCTACAGTCCGTCCAAGTCCGGCGTCTGCTCCCAAGCGGCGTCCGGTTAAAGCACTGCCGGCCCCGGGAATCCCGGAGCCGGCAATGTTATAGCGGTTAGCGCTGCGGTGATTAGCCCTGCACGCCGAGGCGTTCCAGGATCAGCTCGCGGACGCGGCCTGCGTCGGCCTGCCCGCGGGTGGCCTTCATGACGCCGCCAACAATGGCGCCGACAGCCTGGACCTTGCCGCCGCGGATCTTGTCCGCGACGTCGGGCTGGGCTGCCAGGGCGGCATCGATGGCTTCGAGCAGGGGGCCGTCGTCGGACACCACGGCCAGGCCGCGGGCGTCGATGACTTCCTCCGGGGTGCCTTCTCCGGCGAGGACGCCGTCGAGGACCTGGCGGGCCAGCTTGTCGTTGATCTTGCCGGCCTGGATCAGGCGGTCAAGCTCCACGATCAGTTCGGGCGTCACGCCCACCTCGGTGGGATCCACTTCGGCTTCCTTGGCGCGGCGGGACACTTCACCCATCCACCACTTGCGGGCCACCTGTGCGGAGGCGCCGGCGGCGACGGTTTCCTCGATGGAGTCCATGACGCCGGCGTTGACGACGTCGCGGAACTCGGCATCCGAGTAGCCCCAGTCCGCCTGCAGGCGCTTGCGGCGCTCTGCGGGCGGCTCGGGGAGGCGGGAGCGCAGCTCCTCGATCCATTCCGGCGTGGTGACAACGGGAACCAGATCGGGCTCCGGGAAGTAGCGGTAGTCATCGGCGTCGGACTTGGGCCGGCCTGACGTCGTCGAGCGGGTGTCCTCGTGCCAGTGCCGGGTCTCCTGGACAATCTTGTTGCCGGAGTCCAGAACGGCAGCATGGCGCTGGATCTCGAAGCGGACGGCGCGTTCGACGGCGCGCAGCGAGTTCACGTTCTTGGTTTCCGAGCGCGTGCCGAACTTTTCCTGGCCGTACGGCCGCAGCGACACGTTGGCATCGCAGCGGACGTTGCCTCGTTCCATCTTGGCGTCGGAAACGCCCAGGTTCTTCACGATCTCGCGGATTGCCGCCACGTAGGCCTTGGCCAGTTCGGGTGCACGGGAACCGGCACCTTCAATGGGCTTGGTGACAATTTCCACCAGCGGAACGCCGGAGCGGTTGTAATCCACCAGAGAGAAGTCGGCGCCCTGGATGCGGCCGGCCGCGCCGCCCATGTGGGTGAGCTTGCCGGCGTCTTCCTCCATGTGCGCGCGCTCGATCTCGACGCGGAACACGGTCCCGTCTTCCAGCTCGATATCCAGGTAGCCGTCGTACGCAATCGGATCTTCGTACTGCGAGGTCTGGAAGTTCTTGGGCGTGTCCGGGTAGAAGTACTGCTTCCGGGCGAAGGTGCAGGATTCGGCGATCTTGCAGTTCAGCGCCAGGCCGATCAGGATCGAGTATTCCACGGCGGTCTTGTTCACCACGGGCAGGACGCCGGGCATGCCCAGGCACACCGGCGTGACGTTGGTGTTGGGCTCGTCGCCGAAGACGTTGGGCGCATCGGAGAACATCTTGGTGTTGGTGCTGAGCTCCACATGGACCTCAAAACCGAGCACCGGATCATACTTCTCCATGGCCTCTTCGAAGGACAGGGTGTCGTCCTGGATGTGCACAGACATTACTTGACTCCTCCGAGTACGGGTGCAGAGGCCAGCAGCGGGCCGCCCCACTTCTTTTCCAGCAGGGCCTCGAGAGCGGCACCGGCGCGGTACAGGCGGGCATCTTCCCGGACCGGAGCCAGGAACTGGATACCCACGGGCAGTCCGTCAGCCAGGCCGCCGGGAATGGAGATGCCCGGAACGCCGGCCATGTTGGCCGGGATGGTGGCAACGTCATTCAGGTACATGGCCAGCGGATCGTCCAGCTTCTCCCCCAGCTTGAACGCAGTGTTGGGCGAGGTCGGGGAGATCAGCACGTCAGCCTTGGCGAACGCGGCGTTGAAGTCGCGCTGGATCAGGGTGCGCACCTTCTGGGCCGAGCCGTAGTAGGCGTCGTAGTAACCGGCGGACAGGGCGTAGGTGCCCAGGATGATGCGGCGCTTGACCTCGTCGCCGAAACCGGCGGCGCGGGTGGCGGCCATGACCCGTTCGATGGTCATGGGGCCGTCAGCGGGCAGGGCACGCATGCCGTACCGGACGCCGTCGTACTTGGCCAGGTTCGAGGAAGCCTCGGACGGCATGATCAGGTAGTAGGCGCCCAGCGCGTACTTGAAGTTGGGGCAGGAAACCTCAACGATTTCCGCGCCGGCATCCTTGAGCAGTTCCAGGGATTCGGAGAAACGGGCCAGGACGCCTGCTTCGTAGCCTTCGCCCTGCAGTTCCTTGACGATGCCGATGCGCATCCCGGCGACGCTGCCGTTGCGGGCAGCTTCCACGAGGTTGCCCACGGGATCCGGCAGCGACGTGGAGTCGCGGGGGTCGTGTCCGCCGATGACTTCCTGCAGCAGTGCAGCGTCCAGAACGGTGCGCGATACCGGGCCGATCTGGTCCAGCGAGGAGGCCATGGCAATGGCGCCGTAGCGGGAAACCCCGCCGTAGGTGGGCTTGACGCCCACGGAACCGGTGACGGCGGCCGGCTGGCGGATGGATCCGCCGGTGTCGGTGCCCAGCGCCAGCGGAGCCTCGAAGGCGGCGACGGCGGCTGCGGAACCGCCGCCGGAACCGCCGGGGATGCGGTCCAGGTCCCACGGGTTGCGGGTGGGGCCGTAGGCGGAGTGCTCGGTGGAGGAACCCATGGCGAATTCGTCCAGGTTGGTCTTGCCGAGCATCGGCATGCGGGCGGCACGGATCCGGGTGATCACCGTGGCGTCGTACGGGCTCATCCAGCCCTCAAGCATCTTGGAGCCGGCCGTGGTGGGCTGGCCCTTGGTGACAATGAGGTCCTTGATGGCGATCGGCACGCCGGCCAAGGTGTGCAGCGATTCGCCGGCGGCGCGCGCCTTGTCGACGTCGGCCGCAACCTGCAGCGCTTCGTCGGTGTTCACGTGGAGGAAGGCGTTGACGGCGCCGTCCACCTCGGAGATGCGGTCCAGGTGGGCCTGCGTGACCTCGACGGCGGATACCTCGCCGGCGGCGAGCTTGTCTGCCAGGACGGCAGCGCTCGATGTAATCAGTTCATTCATGGAAGTCTTTACTCCTCATCCAGGATGGCAGGGACCTTGAAGCGGCCGGCCGCATTGTCGGGAGCACCGGAGAGCGCTTCTTCATTGGTCAGGGTCTGCCCTACAACATCCTCGCGGAACACATTGACCAGCGGGATGGGGTGGGAAGTGGCGGGGATGTCCTCACCGGCAACTTCGCTAACGGATTTGATCGAATCAACAATGACATCGAGTTCGCCGGCCATTTTGGCCAGTTCATCCTCGGTCATCTCAATGTGGGCCAGATGCGCCAGGTGCGCCACAGCCTCACGATTGATCTCAGACATGAGTCTCCCATGCGTCTTTTTTCGGATAAAAAGGTATCCGTTCCAGTCTACGGCGTTTGGTGGTGCCGTTTTTCGGAGCGCGCGGGAGGGGAAGCGCCGTCGTCGCGCCCCTCCGACCATTCCTTCGGGCACCCCGGAGCAGGCCACAAGAAAACCCCACCCGCAGAAAGCACGGATGGGGGTCTCCCAACTGTCTTGCCCGAAGGCACCGAGATGCGGGTCAGAGCTCCAAAACGAAAACCCAGAGGAGGATGTCCTCATCCGGCACAACCCAGTCGCGTTCCGGAACGCGCTTGAAGCCCATGGACCTGTAAAGCGCGTGGGCACCGGTCATGGGCGTCATGCTGGTCAGGCTGACGGCATGGATGCCGTCAAGGCTGCGGGCGTAGTCAATGATGGCTGCGACCAGGGCCCGGCCGACGCCGCCGCGCTGCAGTGCGGGGTCCACGGCAAGCATGCGGAACTCCAGCTCGCCCTCGATCGCAATGTCGGTGTAGGGCTGGCCGGCAAAAGTAATGGCTGCCGAAGCTGCCACTTTGCCGTCCAGTTCAGCAACCCAGACCAGCGCGTTGGCGGCGCGGTCCTCTACGTTTTCCAGATCCTTCACGTAGGGGTTGTCCGCCTCGATGAAGTTGGCACTGAGGTACGCGTCACGGGTGATCCGGCGGATGTCGTCGAAGTCTGCCTCGGTAGCCTGCCGGATTGTGATGCTCATGCGTGGTACGAATCCTTGCGTCGGTCTTGATTTCCAACGATGATTCTAGCCGCCGAAATCAGCTCCTTAATGCCGGTCGTGCCGCCGGACACCGCCGGGGCGAACGGGCACGCATGCAGCCCCGGCAGCAGCCGGCTACCGGCGACGTGCGGCCGCCGCGCAGGCAACGCAGAAACGGGCCTCGGGCCGGATTTCCAGGCGTTCCGCCGGAATGGGATTGCCGCACATCTCACAGACTCCATAGGTGCCTTCGTCCAGCCGGACCCGCGCATCAAGGAGTTCAATGAGCGAGGCTTCAGCTGCCGCGAGCAGGGCCATTTCATTGTTGCGTTCCACGGAGACGGTGGATCCTTCGGGATCGTGCTCGTCGTCGGCGGGAGTGTCCTTGGCGGCGAGGGTTACCTCGCGGATGTCCGCCACAACACGGCTGATCTTTTCCCGGGCGGAGTCGATGCGTTCGTCCAGAAGCTGCTCAAAATGGGCCTTGTCCAAATCAGCGGGGGTGGCACGATTGGGAGCCGGAACGGTTGCGGCCGCAGCTGTTGAGGTCTTGCGCGGAGCGGCAGGTGCTTTACGTGTCATGGGGGTTCCTCCTGGTCCCTGAATGCCAAGCAGTGTCATAGATTATCCGCTCCCTCCCGTCCGAACACCCGGCCGCAGAACGCCGCTTTCCTCAGGGCTTAAAGCGGCTCCGATCGGGCGGATCCGGCTATGGACCCTTCCCAGAAGCGCCGGCCTGCTGCAGCACTGACCTCCCTGCGCGCAGAACCGGCTACGGCAGGTGCGTGACGGTCCCGCACCAGGCATCCAGCAGCCGGCTGTCATGGCTCAGCGCCAGGACTCCAAGACCGCGGGCAGCGACTTCATCGCCGATGGTCCGGACCACGGCCGCAGTTGTGGCGGCATCAAGCATGGCAGTCGCCTCGTCACAGATGAGGTAGTGGGGTTTGGCGGCCAAGGCGCGGGCCAGGCAGGCCCGCTGGAGCTGGCCGTCGGAAACCTCGTGGGGATACCGGTCCAACAGGTCAGCGGTCAGCTGCACCCTGCCCGCGAGCTGCGCCACGCCCGCATGCACCTCCCTGCGCCGCGCGGAACGGCGGACACCGGAAAAGCCCTCCGCGATAACGGCGCGCAGCGTCATCCGGGGACTGCAGGACCGGCGCGGGGACTGAAACAGCATGGCGATGCCGCCGTCGCCCGCCCCACGAACAATCGCACCGTTGCAGGCGACGTGCCCCGCCGACGGCGGCAGCACTCCGGCCAGTACCCGGGCCAAGGTTGTCTTACCGCTGCCCGAAGGCCCTGTCAGCCCCACCTGGCTGCCTGCGGGGATCCTCAGGCTCACGTTCTGCAGCACCGTCCTGCCGCCGTAGGAGAACCCCACTTTTACGGCGCTGAGTTCACCGGGCATGGTCTGCCTCCAATTCTTCCGCCGCCTGCAGCCGGTCCGCGTAGGTGTAGTCCGGCGGAAGATTTGTCAGCTCCGGCGGCAGGCCCCGCATTGGATGCAGCCCGTTGGCCGGAAGGGCGGCGAGCAAGTCAACGGTGTACGGCTCCGCTGGCGCCGTCAGGATCCGGGCGGCAGGGCCGGTCTCAATGATCCGCCCTGCGTACATCACGGAGACCTCGTCCGCGGTGCCTTCAGCGGCGAGCGCCTGCAGGTCATGCGTGATCAGGACGACGGCGGTCCCGGAGTCCGCTGTGCTGCGCAGCAGTCCCAGGGTGAGCTGCGCCAGGCCGGGGTCCAGGCCGGAGATCGGTTCATCCGCCACCAATACGTCAGGGTCCCCGGCGAGGGCGAAGGCAAGGGCGGCGCGTTGCAGCATGCCGCCGCTCAGTTCGTGCGGAAACGCCTCCAGAGCACCCGCATCCAGGTGGACCCGGTCCAGCAGCTCCTCCGCAGCGGCTTTTCCCCGAAGTTCGCCGACCGTCTCCCGCAACTGCGCGCCAACCCGCCGAACCGGCGTGAGATAGGTGGCTGCGGACTGCGGAACGTAGCCGATTTTCCGGCCCCGAAGCGCGGCCGTCCGGGCAGCCGCGGCACGCCCCGCACCGGTCAGGGCAGTCGCCGTTCCGTCACGGTCAACGTATTCCAGCCGGCCGCCGGCCCGCGTACCCGCCGGCAGCATGCCCAGGACGGCAGCGGCCAGAGTTGTCTTTCCGCAGCCTGATTCCCCTACAACCGCATGTATCCTGCCGCGGCAGGCAGTGAAAGCAACATCAGTTGCAGCATGCACCCACGCTGCCCTTCCCCGAACAGTGACCGGTATTCGAACAGTGTGCCCTTCGGCCCGAATGGCGACGCTCACGACCGGCCTCCCGTTCCGGACACCAGTCCGGACCCGCAGGCGGCAATTGCCAGGGTCGTAGCCACGAGGAGCAGCGCGGGGAACACCAGGGCCCACCATCCGCCCAGCATCACCTCGGCCTGGGCTTCCTGCAGCAGTGTGCCCAGGGACGCCCGGTCCGGGGAGAGCCCAAGTCCCAGGAAGGAGAGGGTGGACTCATGCCAGATGGCATGCGGCAGGAGCATCACCGTGGCCACCGTTCCCTGCCCCAGCGCCGCAGGCAGGAAGTGCTGCCGAAGGACCTGGGCACGCGTCCTGCCCAGAAGATAGGACGCTTCCACATACTCAAGGCCGCGCACGGACAGGACCTCCGCCCGGACGATCCTTGCAACCTGGGTCCAGTGCGTCAGAGCGATGGAGGCAATGATGGCGATGACCGACCCCCGGAACATTGCCACGATGACCACACCCAGCAGCAGATGCGGAACAGCGTTGACTGCGTCGATACACCGCATGATGATTCGGTCTGCCCGGCCGCCGAGCGCCGCGGAGACGGAGCCCGCGAGCATTCCCAGGCCCATCGCGAGCACGGCGCAGACTGCAGCAATGAGGAGCGAGATCCGCAGCCCTGAGGCCAGCCGGACAAACAGGTCACGGCCGGCGTGGTCTGTTCCGAACAGGTGGGAGGACGACGGCGGCAGGCGGCCGGAGCTGAAATCGGTCAGCTTTTGGTCCGTGCCGGCCAGCAGGGGAACCAACACTGCATAGGCAGCAATGCACACCAGCGCGGCCGCGCCGATGAGTGCACCCGTGCGCTTGCCGGCACGGCTGCGCTCCGGGGAAACCACCTGGCGCAGGACCGGTCCGAGGTGGTGGCTGGAAACTTTGGAACTAGACATCGGCGGTCACCCTCGGATCGATCAGCACGTACAGGAGGTCCGCGAGCAGGGCTGCTGCCAGCACGGCAACGGTGGTCATCACCGTGAGGGCCGCCAGCAGGGCAAAGTCCAGTGCCTGCGCCGAAGACACCACTGCCGCGGCCAGTCCCGGCCAGGAAAACACCGTCTCCACCAGCACAGCCCCAACGATCACTTCGGGAAGCCGCGATCCGAGCACAGCGATGAAAGGCGCCAGCGCCGCCGGCAGCACATGGTTGCGGATCACCGTCCTCTCGCGCAATCCGCGCAGGCGGGCACCGCGCACCGCATCGGAGCCCAGGATCCCGGTCACGGAAACGCGCAGGGACAGCAGCAGCCAGGGCAGCTGCGACAACGCTGTGGCCAGCACGGGCAGCACCATGTGCCGGGCCAGCTGTCCGGCACTGAGCTCGGCGCCGGGATCCGTCAGCCCGCCGCCGGGCAGCCATCCGGCGGCCACGGCGAAGACTCCCAGCAGACCCAGTGAAATGACAAATGGAGGCAGCCCCTGGAGGACGGCGGCCGCAGCACCCACGCCCCGGTCCAGGAGTCCGCCCGGACGGCGGGCGCACTGCATGGCCATCAGGAGCGAGCTGACCACCGCGAGGAACAATCCTGTTCCGGCAACCAGCAGCGTCCAGGGCAGCCGCTCGGACACGACCGCTGTCACCGGCTGCCGGAAGACTCTTGACTGTCCAAGGTCACCGGTGAGAGCCGAACCTATCCACTGCCACCAGGCGGAGTACCAGGGGGTTTCCAGGCTGAGGGCTGCCGAGAGCTCTGCTCTCTGTTCCACCGTGGCCTGGACATAGCGGTCCCCCAAGTAGGCGGCAAGCGGATCGAAGGGCGAGATTCCGGCCAGCAGGAAAACCAGCAGGCTCACACCCAGAACAATCGGCAGCCCGAGGGCGCAGCGCCGGAAAATGATGGTTCCGAGCTCCGCGCGCCGCCGGCGTGACCGCCGTGCGGGCAGCTGAGCTTCCGCAGGCACGCGCTAGTCCCGGGTCCAGTCGCGCAGGCTCCACCAGAAGCCCCACCCGACGTCGTGGGCATGCGGTTCCAGGACGGTCTGGACGTTCTGCCAGCCCATCTCCCGCTGGATGTAGTTATGGTCAATGAAGGCCAGCATGACGTAGCCGGGCTGTTGCATGTACAGGTCCTGGACCGCCAGATAGTGGGCGGTGCGTTCGGCGGGATCCGGGCTCTTCCGGGCCGCCTCCAGATGGGTATCCATCGCGGTGCTGCCGGTATTGCCCGGGTTGGCAAACGGTGAGCCGGAGCCAGGCAGCGCCGTATGCAGGGTCTCGAACAGCTGCGAATCCAAATCATAGGGTTTGTCGCCGCCGCCCAGCAGGATTGCGACGTCGTTGCGCCGTTCCTCGATGACACTCCAGTCCGTGCCCAGAAGCGTGACATCCACCCCGAGTTTGGACATGTCCGAGGCAAACGCCAGAGACAGGTCCCGGCGGAGGGTGTCACTCGCGTTGTAGGCCAGTTCAAAGGCTGCCCGGACACCGTCCCTGGCCCGCACTCCGTCCTCGCCCGTGACCCAGCCTGCCTCATCGAGGAGCGCCGCGGCCGCCTCCGGGTCGGAGGCAAACTCGGCCTGCGGATCGTACGCTTCTCCGTAAACCGCTGCCACCGGTGTGTGCGCGGGAGTGCCGCGGCCATCCAGCACATGCTCCACAATGCCCGCCCGGTCAACAGCCAGATTCATGGCCATGACGGCCTGGGGGTCACTGGCGAAGGCGTTGCCGGACGGCAGGGACAGCCCACGCCAATCAGCGGTGCCCACGGCCTCGTGCAAGTACCCCGGTTTGTCTTCGTAGTCGGCGGCGAGCCGCGGCGGCAGGACGGTTCCGTCGATCTCCCCCGACTGAAGCCGCTGGGCCCGCGAGTTGTCGTCGGGGACATGGATGATCGTTACCGTCTTGACCTCCGGCGCACCGTTCCAGTAGTCCTCATTCGCGCTCAGGACCATCTCATCCGCGCGCAGCGACGTGACGGTATAGGGGCCTGTTCCCACCGGGTCGGAGTTCAGGGGTGATTCCGCCGCGAGGCCCGGCGTCAGCCGCTCCGAGGGCGCGATGCCCAGCAGCAGCCGGCTGGCAAACCCCGCATACGGATACTTCAGGGTGAAGGTGACGGTTCCGTCCGGGCCGGCGGTGACCTCCTGAAGCATGGCGTAGGAAGGGGCCAGCTCGGACGCCGAGCCCGGGTCGATGACCGCCTGATAGGTGGCAGCAACATCATCGGCATCCAGGGCGGTGCCGTCGCTGAACTTCACTCCGTCGCGGACCCGGACGGTCCACTGGGTGCCGTCGGCGTTGCTCTGCGGCATGTCGGTGGCCAGCCACGGAACCAGGCCGGGCAGGGAGGAGGATCCGTCCGTGGGCGCCAGCCGCAGGAGTCCGTCATAGATTTGCGACTGTCCGCTGTCCCCGTGGCCGCCCACCGGGTTGAACTGGCCGAGTTCGTTTGCATCCGCAAGGACCAGGGCGGCACTGTCCGTGGAGTTCTCCGGGGCCGTCACGCAACCGGCCGACGCCGCCAGCAGCAGGGCTGTGGCTGCCGTTAGGGACAGTTTCCGGAACCTGGTTTCTACCATGAGGGCTTCCCGTCGACGTATGCATGCCTGTGCAGACAATGATGAATCAGCGTCTGGGCGGGCACCATCCTTTCCGCCCGTCCACGGCACCAATTCACCAATTGCGTTCCTTGCCCCGGAACCGGTTGTGCGCCGTGCCGGGGCTCTGCGAGGATTCCGAGGTATGGAACCCTTGCCGGCCGGAGCTGCCGTGGACGCCGTGGAGGACGTGCCCGGAGCCGTTGATGTGCAGGGGTGGGCCGCCCGTTTTGATCTGGTGTCCGATCCCACCCGGCTCAAGCTGTTGCTGTGCCTGCACTTCAGCCCGGAGATCTCGGTGACCCGGCTGGCCGCCGCGGCCGGGGTGTCACAGACGGTGGTCAGCCAATCGCTGCGCCCGCTGCGGGACCGGGAATGGGCGGTGGTGGAGAAAGTGGGCCGTGAGCACCGCTACCGGCTGGTGGACGAATCGCTGCACACCCTGCTGCACACCATCGGGGCGCCGCATTCCGGCTAGCATTGCGGAACACCAACAGTCGCAGCCTGCCCTCAGGAGCGGTGCGCCGAACAGGACCGGGGACACGCAATGGTTGATGCGCATTACAACGAGCCCCGTCTGGTGGCGCTCTACGACGAGGACAATGCCGGCCGCTGGGATATCGACTTTTATGCCGGCATGCTCGGCGCGCTCAGTGAAGAGCGCGGGCCGCTGCGGATTGCCGACGTCGGCTGCGGCACCGGCAGCTTTGCCGTGGAACTGGCCCGGGCCGGGCATGCGGTGACCGGCATTGATCCGGCATCGGGGATGCTGGATGCCGCGCGGTCACGCGACGGCGGGGAACTGGTGACGTGGCTGCACGGAACCGCCGAGGACCTGCCGGCGGGTCCCTTTGATGCAGCGCTGATGACCGGGCATGCATTTCAGTGCCTGCTCACCGAAGCCGGGATCCTCGCCTCGCTCCGGGCGGTGCATGCCCGGCTGGCCCCCGGGGGAACCTTTTATTTTGAAACCCGCAACCCGGCTGCGAAGGCGTGGCTTCAGTGGGACAGCGCCAGCACGGGACCGGAACTGCAGGAATCCTCCGCGGGAACGCTGGAAGTGGAATGGGAACTGATTTCCGTCACGGAGGAGCCCGACGGCGTCCTGGTCACCTTCGAGGACCGCACCCGTTTCCTGGCCGACGGCGAGCGCTTCGCCAGCCGCAGCACCCTGAAGTTCACACCGGCCGACGTCCTCGCGCGGCTGCTGCAGGAGGCGGGCTTCGGGCCGGTGGACTGGTACGGCGACTGGAACGGCGGGCCGTTGGACCCGGAGTCCAGCCGCGAGATCATTGTCGCTGCCCGCGCTTGAAATCCACTCCCCTAAGGCATCACGGCTCAGAAATTACGGCTAAGAAACTACGGCAGCTCCGGCTGCCGTCACAGCCTGCAGGCGCTCCGCATCGCTGCCCGGTGTATCCGGGCGCCGGACCGGAACTCCGGCCTCCTCGGCAATCAGTGCCCCGGCGGCGTAGTCGTATTCGTTGAGGCCGCGCTCCACATAGGCGTCCAGCGTGCCGTCAGCCACCAGGCACAGATCCAGGGCTGCGGACCCGAGCCGGCGCACATCGGCGAATCCGGCCGCCAGCTCCCCCAGCGCGGAATACTGTTCGGCACGCACGCCGGCGTCGTAGGAAAATCCGGTGCCCAGCAGTTTGCCGGTCCGTTCCGGGTCCGGTCCGGTCAGTTTCCGGACCGTGCCGTGTTCGGTTAGCCAGGCCCCGTGTCCCCGGGCGGCCGAATATACGCGCACCAGCGCCGGTGCGTGGACGACGCCGGCCAGCCAGACGCCGTCGTCGGTCACCGCGGCCACGGAGGTGGCGTAATAGACGATGTTGCGGATGAAGTTGGTGGTGCCGTCCAGCGGATCGATGGACCAGCGGATGCCCGAGGCGTGCGCCGGAACGCTGGCCTCCAGCTCTTCACCCGTGACGGTGTCCTGCGGGCGCAGCCGGGCCAGGACCTCCCGGACCGCCCGCTCGGCGGCCGTGTCGAATTCGGTGACCCAGTCGCCGTCGGCACTCTTGTTGACCGCGTTCAGTCCCTCCGCGGTCCGCCTGGCCAGGACAGCCGCGCCTGCCGCGGCCGCCTCCCGTGCCACATCGAGCAGCTCCAGCGGATCAGCGGGATCGGGCAGCGGGCTCATTCGGTGCCTTCCTCCGGGACGGGGCCGTCAGCTGCAGTGTCCAGCGGCACCGCACCTTCGGCCAGCAGGATGCGGAAGCCGTCTTCGTCGATCACCCGGACACCCAGGGATTCGGCCTTGTCCAGCTTGGTTCCGGCGTTCTCCCCGGCCACCACATAGTCGGTCTTCTTCGAGACCGAGCCGGAGGCCTTGCCGCCGCGGGTCAGGATGGCTTCCTTCGCCTCATCTCTGCTGAAGTTGGGCAGGGTGCCGGTGACGACGACGGTCAGGCCCTCCAAGGTGCGCGGCATGGACTCGTCGCGCTCGTCCGCCATCCGCACTCCGGCGGCGGCCCAGGCATCCACGATGTCGCGGTGCCAGTCCTCGGCGAACCATTCCGTCAGGGCGGCGGCGATGGTGGGGCCCACGCCGTCGACGTGCGCCAGCTGCTCCTCGGACGCAGCCCGGATAGCCTCCATGGAACCGAAGGCGCCGGCCAGGGCGCGTGCCGCAGTCGGGCCCACGTGCCGGATGGACAGGGCCACCAGGACCCGCCAGAGCGGCTGGGTTTTGGCCTTTTCCAGTTCGGTGAAGAGCTTGCGCGTGGTGGCGCTGGGCTCGGACGGCTTCTTGGCCGTGCCCTTGGTGTAGAAGTACGGGACCAGCTCGGTGCCGTCCACCACGCCCTTGATGCGCTTGGGCCGTTCGATCCGGACGTCCGCCAAATCCTCGATTTTCAGGTCGAACAGGCCGGCCTCGCTGGTCAGCGGCGGGATTTCCGGTTCGGTGGGCGAGGTGAGCGCGATGGCCGCTTCCCAGCCGAGGGCCTCAATATCGAAGGCGCCGCGCCCGGCCAGATGGAACACGCGTTCGCGCAGCTGGGAGGGGCAGGATTTGGCGTTGGGGCAGCGGATGTCCACGTCCCCTTCCTTGGCCGGCTTCAGTTCGGTGCCGCAGGAGGGGCAGTGGGTGGGCATCACGAAGTCGCGGACGGGCGGATCCTGGGCATCACGGAGTGCCATCACCGGGCCGACAATCTCGGGGATCACATCGCCGGCCTTGCGCAGCACCACGATGTCGCCGATCTTCACGCCCTTGGCCTTGACCACGTCCTGGTTGTGCAGGGTGGCCATTTCCACGGTGGAGCCGGAGACCAGCACCGGCTCCATGATGCCGTACGGCGTGACGCGGCCGGTGCGGCCCACGTTCACCCGGATGTCCAGAAGTTTGGTGTTCACTTCCTCCGGCGGATACTTGTAGGCCACGGACCAGCGCGGCACCCGGGAGGTGTTGCCCAGGGCGCGCTGCAGGGCGAAGTCATCCACCTTGACCACAATGCCGTCGATCTCGTGGGACAGATCGTGCCGGTGCTCGCCGTTGGTGGCGATGAAGTCGAGCACCTCGTCGTAGGTGTCCAGCACCTTGTAATAGGGCGACGTCGGCAGGCCCCACTGCTTGAGCAGCTCGTAGGTTTCGGACTGGCTGCCCGCAGCCAGTCCCTCGCGTGCCCCGATGCCGTGCACGTACATGCTCAGCGGCCGCCGTGCGGTGACCTCGGGGTCTTTCTGCCGCAGCGAGCCGGCGGCGGCATTGCGCGGGTTGGCGAACGGCGCCTTCCCGGCTTCCACCATGGACTCGTTCAGGCGGGTGAACTCCCGGGAGGGAATGAATACCTCGCCGCGTATTTCCATCTCGGCCGGAAGATCCTCTCCGGTGAGTTTCCGCGGGATGGAGGCAATGGTGAGCACGTTGTGAGTGATGTCCTCACCGGTGGTTCCGTCGCCGCGGGTGGCTGCCCGGACCAGTTCGCCGTTCCGGTAGAGCAGGTTCACGGCCAGGCCGTCGATCTTGAGCTCGGTCAGCCATTTGATCTTTTCGCCGGGGGCGATGTTCGCAACGGATGCCTCGGTCTTGCGGACCCAGGCATCCAGCTCGTCCAGCGAGAAAACGTCCTCCAGGCTGTACATGCGTGCCAGATGTTCCACCGGGGCAAACGCGGCGGAAACCTCCCCGCCCACTTCCTGGGTGGGTGAATCGTTGCTGACCAGTTCGGGATGCAGCGCCTCAAGTTCTTCGAGCCTGCGGTACAGCCCATCAAACTCGGCATCCGAGACCAGCGGGGCGTCGTCGTTGTAATACGCAAAGCGGTACTTGCGCACCTGGTCGGCGAGGCTCTGGTATTCCTCGCGCAGGGCGTCAGCGGGAGGGGTATCAGTGCTCACGGAATCGACGGCGGCGGCAGAGGACGATTTCACGGGGCCGGATTCTTCCGGGGATGTCTTGGCTATGCTCACCTAACCAATCTTGCCGCATTCCGCCCCCTCCGTGGCAGCCCTGACACTCCGGCCTGGTCCCCTCGCCCCGCCGCACAGCTGACGGCGGCCCTCAGCCGATGTTCTGCACCGCACTCCTAGCCCGGGACCCGGCACCGGACGCGCTCTGGTCGTTCAGGTTCAGGGTCTGTTTCACCAGCACGATGATGTGCCGGGTTTCGGTGGCAGCGTTGCGGAAACGGTTCTCCACCGACTGGTACTCCTCTGAGACGCCGTCGGCGGAGAAATCGGACATGGCGGAATTGACCGCTTTCTCCCGCTCGCCGATGAGCGATTCGAGGCGGCCCGCAAGGGATTGGATTTCCCCCTGTACGGCGGAGGACGTGTCGGTGTCATAGCTCAAACGGTCCGGGGACATGGCAAAGCCTTTCACGATCAGAAACAAAGGGGTGCAGGGAAGTTAGGCCGTCAGCGGGAGGAGCCGAAGCGCGCAGAATCGAAGCTGGCAGATCCCTCCTGCTGCACGGCATTGTCCGCAGCTTCCTGATCCCCGAGCCGGAAGGAACGGTCCATTTCCGACTGTCCCGCCAGGATGGCCGCCAGCGATCCGTTGAGCTCCTTCGCCACCTCGTCGGTGCGGGCCTTGAACTCGTCAAACTTCACCCGGCCCGAACCGTTGAATTTGCCTTCCAAAGGGGCTGCCGCCTCCACCAGCGCGCGAACCAGCTGACCCAGGTCTTCGCTCGAAGAACCCGTCTGCCGGGCAAGTGTCCCCAGCGTTTGCGAACCCATGTCGAATTTCATTACTGCTCACTTTCAGCGCCTGCGCGCCCTCATCCGGTTGATCCGGCGCGGGACCCCGCTTCCCTCCCGGGGCTGTCGGGTCCGTCCGCCGATGGCACCATCCAATGCGCAGGCTCCGCACAACACCACGAGGCTCCGCGCGGCTGTGGATAAACCTGCCGCCGCCTCGCCGGCCCTTTGCCCCGGCAGGATGAAAGGCGTCTGCAAGCCCCTTCCGGCTGGCCTCACATCGGGGGTGCGACGGCACAAACCTTGCTATGGGATGCATCACCTGCTAGGCCTATTCCTACGGATGGGGCGGTTTGCCCGGAGAAAAAGGTTCCGGACTGCCGACGGCGGACGGTGAAGGGAAGTGCATAAGTGGTACGGAAAGAACCGCGGGTGGAAAACGTGGACGAGAAGGATATTCAGGTCAAACCCCCGAGGGAGTGGGCCGCGGGAACGCCGGCGGTCTATCACTCGCTCAGGCCTGCCATTGAGCACATGGGCGTCAAGCGGACACTGGACGCCACCTTCAAGATGAACCAGAAGGACGGCTTCGACTGCCCCAGCTGCGCCTGGCCGGATCCCAATCACCGCAGCAAGTTCGAATACTGCGAAGAAGGGGTCAAGGCAGTTACCTGGGAGGCGACGCCCGTCGTCATCTCTTCGGAGTTCTGGGCCGAGCACAGCATCAGCGAACTCCTCGGGCGCACCGAATACTGGCTGGGCATGCAGGGCAGGCTGACCGAACCCGTGTACAAGCCGGCCGGTGCCGACCACTACCACCCCGTCAGCTGGGACGAAGCGTTCCGGATCGTGGCCGACAAGCTCAACAGCCTCGACTCTCCGCACGAGGCTGCGTTCTACACCAGCGGACGCACCTCCAACGAGGCAGCGTTCCTCTACCAGCTGATGGTGCGCGGTTTCGGTACCAACAACCTGCCGGACTGCTCCAACATGTGCCATGAGTCCTCCGGGTGGGGCATGGGCCAGACCATCGGCGTCGGCAAGGCCACCGTGACCTATGACGATTTCGGCAAGGCCGATCTAATTATCCTGATGGGCCAGAACCCGGGAACAAACCATCCGCGCATGCTGACCGCTCTGGAGGAGTGCAAGCGCAACGGAGGCAGCATTGCCGCGGTGAATCCGTTGCCCGAGGCGGGCCTGCGCCGGTACAAGAATCCGCAGAAAGTGCGCGGGATTGCCGGCAAGGGAACGGAACTGGCGGATCAGTTCCTGCAAATCCGCCTTGGCGGGGACATGGCACTGCTGCAGGCCATCTCCAAGCGCGTCTTCGAGGCCGAGGAACGCAATCCCGGCAGCGTCCTGGACCACGACTTCCTCGACATGCACTGCGAAGGACTGGCGGACCTCAAGGAGCATCTGCTCCAGCTTGATGATGCGACCGTGGTGGAGGCCACCGGCCTGCCGATCGAACAGATCAACGAGCTCGCCGACCGCTACTTGAAGGCGGACAAGGTCATCATCACCTGGGCCATGGGCATCACGCAGCAGAAGAAGGGCGTGCCCACGATCAAGGAAATCATCAACCTGCTGCTGCTGCGCGGGAACATCGGAAAGCCCGGAGCCGGCGCCGCTCCCATCCGCGGACACAGCAACGTCCAGGGTGACCGCACCATGGGGATCTGGGAACAGATGCCCCCGGCCTTCCTGGACGCGCTGGGCAAGGAATTCAACTTTGATCCGCCCCGGGACCACGGTGTTGACGCCGTCGACACCTTCTACCGGATGCAGGAGGGACGGATCAAGTTCTTCCTGGCACTCGGCGGAAACCTGATCTCGGCCATTTCCGACACCCAGTTCGCCGAAGCGGCGATGCAAAAGACCGACATGAGCGTGCAGATTTCCATCAAGCTGAACCGCTCGCACCTGATTACCGGCAAGGAAGCGCTGATCCTGCCCACCAAGGGGCGCACCGAACAGGACATCCAGGAAAGCGGTCCGCAGTTCGTCTCGGTGGAGGACACCGTATGCAACGTGCACGCCTCGCGCGGCAACCTCAAGCCGGTCTCGGACAACCTGCTCTCGGAACCGGCCATCGTATCCCGGCTGGGGGCGCTCGTCGTCGGCGACAGGATCGACGCCGACTGGGCCGGATATGAGAAGAATTATGACCTGATCCGCGACCACATTGCCCGCGTGGTGGAGGGATGCGACAACTACAACGAGAGGGTCCGGCACGAAGGCGGCTTTGTCCTGCCCAACGGTCCCCGCGATTCGCGCACCTTCCACACCCCCACGGGCAAGGCGGTGCTGACGGTCAACGACCTGGAGGCCGTGGAACGCCCCGAGGGAACGCTTATTCTGCAGTCGCTGCGCTCCCACGACCAGTGGAACACCACCATCTACGGGCACAACGACCGTTACCGGGGTATCCGCGGCGGCCGCCACGTGCTGTTCATGAACCCTGAAGACATCATGGAACTGGGGCTGCAGGACGGCCGGTTCGTGGACATCCACGGGGTGCATCACGACGGCGTTGAACGGGTTCTGCGGAAGTTCCGTGTGGTCTCGTATCCCACGCCCCGCGGCTGTGTTGCCGCCTACTATCCCGAGGCCAACGTCCTGGTCCCCATGGACCACGTGGCAGAGGGAAGTAATACGCCGGTGTCCAAAACCGTGCTGGTGCGGGTGGAGCGCAACCTCGATCCCGAGCACGAGCAGGTTGAGGACTTCAAGACCCGCACGCCGGCCTAAAGCCGGCCATCAACCCCCGGAGGGAGCTTCGGCCACTGGCTGAAGCTCCCTCCGGCGTTCTTCCCGGCTACTGTGCCGAGTTCTTCCAGCCTGACTCGCCAGGACCTTCCAGCCCGGTTTCTGCGAGTGTGGAGACCGTCTCAGCGGCTGTCTGAACCGCTTCATCCGCTGCCTTGCGTCCGCTGGTCTTGGACAGCCCTGCTGCATATCCCACCAAAAAAGTACTGATCGGGCCGGCGTTGTTACCCACGGTCCTGGATGACTTGTCCGCCAGCTCCACCAGCATCTTGTGGTCCACTTCCAGGTCCAGGATCTGCAGCGCCTGAGTCAGGCGGCGGCTCCATTCGCTCAGATTGCGCTCTTCGGCGTCGGGATTAGTACTCATAACATCTCCTTAGGTGCGGGCTGGTGCAACAAGCATTAGCACCGGCCACAGTTTTGCACAACGCCCCGTCCCGCCGCACCGCAAACAAGGTTGTCCACAGCTGCACCTTCCCTGCCCCGATTGCCTGCCTGCGGTGTAAGGATGAAGCCCAACGTGTCCAAGGGCGAGGGGACCTTCATGGCCAGCGACTACGACAATCAGCTCATTGAGTCGGTCACCGTGCGCCGGCACCGGCTGCTGACCGCCTTTCTCTTCGGGGAGAACCCCCATGAACGGCGCTGGCTGGACAGCAACAGGCTGTTTTTCCTCAGTATTGCTGCCGCCGCCGTGATTGCCGCCCTCTGCGTGGGCTACTCCTTCGTCAGCAACCTGCTGGAAGCGTGACCGCCATGGCACACTCCTTCACCCGCGTCACGCTGGTGGGACCGCGCAAACACGCCGACCTGCTGCTGCCGTCGGACCAGCCGGTCGGACTGCTCCTGCCGCAGGTGCTGAACCTTCTGGAGGATACGCCGGCGGAGCAGGTAGCGGCCAAGGTCCTGGTGGCCGGTGACGGCACCGAACTTCACGCCGAACAGTCGCTGGATCAGGCCCGGGTGCTGGACGGCTCGTCCCTTCTCCTCTGCAACGCGGCCGATGCCCCGCCCGCCGCCGTGGTTTATGACGTCACGGACCTGGTGTCGGATGAGGGCAGCGCCGTGGCGGGCAGATGGTCCCGCCGGTTCAGTGACCTGACGGCAGGAGCCTTCACCGCTGCGGGGTTCTGGGCCGCTGCGGAGATTCTGCTGGAAATCCTCGCGCCGGGATCGGTCCCGTGGCTGCTGCCGGTGCTCTCGGTGCTGCTGCTGGCTGCCGGAGCGGCCGCGGGGCGTCCGCCGCGGCGGGCCGCCCTCGCCTTCACCGTGGTTTGCGCCGGCTGGCTCACCGGCCTCGGCGCCGCGCTCCATGCCTACGGCGGCGCCCCGCACCGGCTTCCGGCTGCTGCCCTGCTGCTGGCCGGGCTGTCCGCGCTCGCCCTGCTGGCGCTGGCCGCCGGTTCCGCCCGTCCGCGCGCCCTGGTCAGCGGAGCGGGAACCTTGGTTCTGGCGGCCCTGCTGTGGTCCGGAGCTGCCGCTGTTGCCCGGGATCCGGTGCAGGCCGGTGCGCTGGCGGCCCTGGCGGGGACCGTGCTCCTGGGCGTACTGCCTCGGCTGGCACTGGCCTCCTCCGGCCTGGCCGCCCTGGATGACCAGCGGGCCAAGGGCGGCACGGTTCCGCGGACCGATGCACGGAACGCCGTGGCCGCCGCGCACGAGGGGCTGACGCTGGGAACCGTAATTGCGGGCCTGTGCCTCGCGCCGGGGCTGTGGCTGCTCGGTACGGACACGGAGCGTTCACACTGGACGCTTCCGCTGCTGCTGGCGCTGACCCTGGCAGTGTTCCTGCGTACGAGGTCCTTTCCGTTGGCCGCGCAGCGGTTTGCGCTTTACTTTGCCGCCGCCGTCGGGCTGGTGTCCGCGGTGCTGGCGGGACTTCGGCTCCCGGACATCCCGTCCTGGACCGTAGGCGCGGCGGTTCTGGGCCTTGCTGCCGCCGCCTGCGTTTTCCTAACAGGTTCGTTCCCGGACCATGCCCGGGCCCGTTTCCGGCTGTTGGCCAAACGGATGGAAACTGCGGCCATCCTGGCATCCGTCCCGCTGGCAGCGGGCATGCTCGGCATCTTCAGCCAGCTGTCCGTGAGCTTTTCATGACCGTCCTGCGGCCCGCCGGGTCCTCCCTGCTGCGTGTTCTGGCAGGGTCGGCCGGTCTCTTCCGCGCGGATGACTATCCCCAGCGGCTGGCGGAAGCAGCAGCGGGAACCCAGCTTCCGGTCACCACCGGCCGCCGCATCGCCGTGGTGGGCTCCAGGGGCGGAGCAGGCAAAACCACTGCGGCAGCCCTGCTGGCCCGCGTCTACGCCGCCCTGCGCGCTGACGCCGTGGCCGCCGTCGACAATGCCCCGGAGAGCGGCACCCTCGGGTTCCGGATGGGCGTTCCGGGGGCTCCGTCCCTGGACGCAGTTGCTGCCCGCTGTGGGCCTGCCGCTCCGGATTCACTGCGCGAGCTCGCCGCCCTGCTGACGGTGGCAGGGCCGGCCAACCTGCTGGTTACCGGCCGCCGTCGTCCCCGGTCCTGGACGGTGGCCGGATCGGGAGCCGGGCCGGCCCGGGTTCGGCCGGTGCCGGCGGCCTGGCTTCCGCCCGGCCCCGCTGCCGGCGGCCCGCGCAGCCGGCCGGACGGTGGCGCGAAAACGGACAACGGGGAGAAAACGGACAACGGGCCCGACGACGCCGCCGCCTCGCTGCTGCGGATCATTTCCCGCTATTGTTCCGTCACTCTTTTCGACTGCGGTCCCGGCCTCGGTGATCCGGACGCTCGGCGGGTCCTGGCTCAGGCCCATCTGGCTCTCTTCGTGACGCCGGCGAGCGCTTCCGGCCTGGCCGATGCTGCCGAATACGCCTCCGGTTGGGAGCTGGACCCCCTTCTGGGCGGTGTACCCCTGCTGGTCCTGGTGGTTCAGTCGGACAGGGACAGCGACTTTAATGCGGCCCGGGAAGCGGGCAAGCTGCGCCGCTCCGGAATCGACGCCGCTTCGCTGGGCTATGACCGGCATCTGGCGGCGGGGCTGGAAGTGGACCCGGCCCGGTGTTCCCGCCGCACCCGGCTGGAGGCGGCATCGCTGGCCTCGCGCGTCTTGTCCGCCGCCGTCGCCGCACCCGCTGCTGCACCAGCCGCCGCAGACCGGCCGCCCCGGAGAGCTTCCGCATGAGTACCAAGATCCTGCACCGGCCGTCCCGGACCACGGCACCGGCACGCACCATGGACGCGTTCACCCTTGACGCTCCGCCGCCGATTGAAGGCGGCAAAACCGGCATGAACATGATGTCGCTGGTTCCCCTGCTGGGGGCCGGCGTGTCCATGACGGTCATGATGCTGTTCCGCGGATCTTCGCTGGCAGCAGTGGGGGCGCTCACGATGATCGCGACGATTATTGCCTCGGTGCTGATGATGCTCAGCCAGCGAGGCCGGCAGGGAAAGCAGCGCCGGGAGCAGCGCGAAAACTATCTGGAGTATCTGGAACGTTCCCGGGCCTCCCTTCGCGCAGATGAGCAGACCGCTTTGGCTGTGGCCCGGAAGGTCAGCCCGCCTCCGGATGCGCTGTTCGACATCGTCAGGGATCCCCGGCGCATCTGGGAACGCCGCCGCCGTCACGAGGACTTCCTGCAGGTGAGGATCGGTTGCGGTTCCCGGCACGCCCGGGACATCATCATCCAGAATGCCGGATCCGCGCTGGCCCAGACCGACGCCTTCATGACGGCGGAAGTGGAAATCCTCAAACGCCGTTACGAGTCCGGTCCGGAGCTGCCGCTGACCCTTCCGCTGGACTGTGCCGGAAACGTCTCGGTGGTGGGATCCCGGACCTTCGTGACGCAGGTGGCTCGCCTCCTGCTCCTTGAAGCCGCGGCGTTCCACTCTCCCGAGGACCTTCATCTTGCATTCATCCTGCCGCCTGACCGCCGCGATGAGTGGAACTGGGCCACCTGGCTTCCGCATTTGGCGGACCAGCGGTCAGCGCATCCCACCGGGCCGGTCCGCCGGCTGGCGCCCTCAGCGGATGCCCTGGGCGACGTCCTCGCCGAAGACCTGAACCACCGCTCAACTCTCGCAGCGCAATCGCGCAAGAACTTCCTCCGCGGCAGCGTGGGCGCAGCCCTGCCCCGGCTGCTGGTGCTCAGTGATTCGTATGGCCGGCTCCCGGCGGAACTTCAGACGGCGGATCAGCAGGCAACACCCGGGTCCCTGGGGATCACCACCATCTTCCTGGCGTCCGAGCGTTCCCAGGAACCGGGCGAGGTTTCACTGCGCATCAGCGAGGACCCGGCCAATCCCGGGATGTTCAGTGTGGAGAACTACCGCGGGGATCCGCTGCTTCCCGCCGTCGAGCACGGCACGCTGGATGCCCTTCCGCTGTCTGTGGCCGAGGCCCTCGCCCGGGAACTGGCGCCGCTGCGCCTGTCCCCGGATTCGCTGGAGCACGACGCCGAAGACACCGGCCAGGGGTTTCTGGAGATGCTGGGGCTCTCCCCCAACCTGGATGCCGCGGATATCCGGCGGTTATGGAAACCCCGGAGTGACGTGGACTTCCTGCGGGTTCCGCTGGGACCCGATGACCGGGGCAGGCCCGCCCTGCTGGATTTGAAGGAGTCCGCCCAGTCCGGGCACGGACCGCACGGACTCTGTGTGGGTGCCACCGGATCGGGCAAATCCGAGATGCTGCGCAGCATGGTGGCGGGGCTGCTGGCCACCCACTCCCCCGACGTCCTCGCCATGGTGCTGGTGGATTACAAGGGAGGAGCCACCTTTGCTCCGTTTGCCGAGGCACCCCAGGTGGCAGGGGTGATCACCAACCTGTCCGACGACGTCAGCCTGATCGAGCGCGTGTATGCCAGTCTGTCCGGCGAAATCCAGCGGCGTCAGGAAGTCCTCAAAAGCGCAGGGAACCTCCCCAACATCACCGACTACCGGCTGTACCGGCAGGAGCTGAAAGCGCAGGGCCGGGAGGCCGCTCCCCTGCCGCATCTGGTGGTCATCATTGACGAGTTCGGAGAACTGCTGACAGCGCGCCCGGATTTCATTGAACTGTTTCTGTCCATTGGCCGGATCGGCCGCTCCATTGGCGTGCATCTGCTGCTCTCCAGCCAGCGGATCGAATCCGGGAAGCTGCGCGGTTTGGACACGTACCTCTCCTACCGGATCGGGCTGCGGACGCTGTCCGAAGCGGAGTCCCGAACCGTGCTGGACACCCCCGATGCCTTCCATCTGCCTCCGGTGCCGGGATTCGGATATTTGAAGGTGGACACCACCACCTACACGCGGTTCAAGGCAGGCTACGTGTCGGGGCCGCTGGAGGCCGACCGGCAGGAGAACGAATCCGACGGGTCGGGCATCCTGGGCAGGCCGGAGGGGCGGACGCCGAGGAACCCGCGCCGCAGGTCCTGGCGGTCCCCCGCTATGCTGCCTCGCTGGAGGCCGCAGATCCCTCCCCGGCCGGCCAAAGCACCGGCCCGGCTTCGGCGTCGACGGCAACGTCGACGGCGCCCAAACGCACCACCGGGCCCACTGTCCTGTCGGCGCTCATGGATACGTTGGCGGCGTTCCCGCGTGCCGTCGCGCCCATCTGGCTGCCGCCGCTGCCCAAGGGGATAGCCCTCGACCGGGCTGCGGGCGGCCTCTCCACCGGGCCGGGCCTGCGACTGTGTCAGGGCGGTTCCCTGCGGATACCCGTGGGATTGCTTGATGACCCGGCCAAACAGTGGCAGGGCATCTGGGAACTGGACCTGGCTGCCAACGGCGGAAACGTCGCCATTGTGGGCGGTCCCCAAACAGGCAAGAGCACAGCCCTGCGCACCATCGTCGCGGCGCTGTCCCTGACCCACAGCCCGGCGGAAGTGGGGATCTACGGCATTGATCTGCTCGGCAGTGCGCTGATGCCGCTCGAGGGCATCCCGCACGTGGGCGGGATAGCGGTCCGCACCAACCGGGAGGTCATCAGGCGCACCGTCGACGAGCTCCTGGCCATGCTGGCCGTGCGTGAGCAGGTGTTCGAGAAATACGGGGTGGATTCCTTGCCGACGCTGCGGCGGATGTCGGCTGAGGGCTTGATCCCTGAGCTGTCCAGCGCGGACGTCATCCTGGTGCTGGACGGTTACGGACAGCTCGGCGACGAGTTTGAGGACATTGAAAAACCCGTCCACGCCCTAATCAGCCGCGGCGCGGGCTACGGAATCCATGTGATTGCGGCCTGCTCAAGGATGAATGAAATCCGTATTTCGCAGCAGAGCTTCTTCGGAAACCGGATTGAGCTGCGGCTGGCCGATCCCGGGGAATCCGTCCACGGACGCAAGCTCGCCGAAGCAGTCAGCCCGGGCAGCCCCGGCCGGGCACTGACCGACCGCAGGCTGCAGGGACATTTCGCTTTGCCGCGGGTGGATTCGGATCCGGAAGACACGACCGCTGCCCGGGGTCTGCGCGGCCTGGTGGCGGCCGTTGCCGCTTCCACCGGGGAACGCGCCATGCAGGTCCGGGTCCTGCCCGGCCTGGTGTCCGCGGCAACGGTGACCACCCCGGAGGCAGCGGCGTCGGTCCCCCTGGGTCTGCGTGAATCCGACCTGGGCACCGAAATCCTGGACCTGCATAGCAGGGAACGGCATCTGGTGATTATGGGCGATGACGGAACAGGTAAGACCAATGCCCTGCTGTCGGTCATCCGCCGCCTCAGTCAGCAGCACCGGGCAGAGGACATTGTCTTTGCGGTGTTCGATCCCCGCCACTCGCTCGCCGGAGAGGTGCCCGCGGCATCGGTTGGCGGATATGCCACCAGCGCCGTCCTGGCAGAGCAGCTAGCCGCGGCCGTAGCCGGCGAACTCGAAAAGCGGATCTCGGCCGCTCCCGCGGAACTGGCCGGCCTGCCCCGCGTTGTGCTGATCATCGACGACTATGACGTCCTGACTGCCGGCGGCTCTTCGCCGCTGGCGCGCTTGACGCCTTTCCTGCCCCTGGCAGCGGAAATCGGTCTCCATGCCGTCCTCACGCGCCGGGTCCGGGGAGCCAGCCGGGGCATGTACGAGCCGTTCTTCACCTCTTTGCGGGACTCGGGCAGCAGCGCGCTGATCCTCTCGGGGGACCGCGCGGAGGGCACACTGATCAACGGCGTCCGTGCCCGGACGCTTCCCCCGGGGCGGGCCCAGCTGGTCCAGGCCGGCAAACCCGTCCGGGTACTCCAGCTGTTCCACAACGAGCAGGCGCAAGCGGCCGCCGACTCGGCGGCGGCCGCGTCCTAAGGCAGCTGTTTCCCCAAAAGGACCAGCAGCTACGCCCCTGCGGATCCTGCCGCGGGCTGATGCTCCGCTGCGCCGGGCAGGGTCGCGGAGGACGCGCCGCTGCGTTCCCCGGCGCCTTCAACGTCAACTACGAGGACGGTGATGTTGTCCCGGCCTCCGGACCGCAGCGCCGCGTCCACCATGGAGGCGCAGGCGTCCTGCGGGTTGTCCACGGAGCGCAGGATCTGCTCCAGCTGTCCGTCACTGACTTCCCCGGTCAGTCCGTCCGAGCAGACCAGCAGCCGGTCTCCGGGTTCGGCCGGGATCAGCCAGTAGTCGGCCTCCGTGTCGCTGCCGGTTCCCAGCGCTCTGGTCACCACGTGGCGGCGCGGATGGATCAGGGCTTCATCGGGCGTAATTTGGCCCATGTCCACCAGTTCCTGAACCTCGCTGTGGTCCACCGTGATCTGTTCCAGCACGCCGCCGGTCAGGCGGTAGGTCCGGGAGTCGCCTACGTTGAAGACCAGCCATGACGGAACGCCTGCTTCGCGGACCAGGACCGCGCCGGTGAGCGTGGTCCCTGCACGGCCGCCGGTGGCCTCACGGATCCCGGCGTCGGCGTCGCGCAGCAGCACGCGCAAATCATCAGCCCCGATCTCCGGGAGATGCTGGCCGACAAAGGGGGCGTCGCCCAGGGTGCGGACGCAGATGCTGCTGGCCACTTCCCCGGCTTCGTGTCCGCCCATGCCGTCGGCCACGGCAAATACAGGGTCCGCAGCGATCAGCGAATCTTCATTCTGTTCCCGCCGCAGGCCGCGGTCCGAGGCATAGCCAAAGACTGCTCGGAGTTCCATGCCCGGGGATGTCGTATCGTCGGAGTTCAATTCACGCCCTATCCGGAAGCTGCCCGCTGTGTGGACCACAGCAGTGACACATATTACGCCTTGTGGTGATCACCCTAGCGGAATCCGGGGCAGTCCCCGTACTAGTCAAGAATCAGCCCCTGCCCCGTACCGCGGGCAAGAGTCACCGGATGGATTTCCCCAAAACCGCGAACGTTGCGCGGCTGGTGCGGGATCAAAACAAAATTCTCGTTGTTGCGCAGCGCCGCCGCGGTGGAGGCGTCGGTCAGCACGGTGCCTGGCTCCGCGAGGGAAGTGAGCCGGGAGGCAAGGTTCACGGTGGGGCCGTAAATGTCACCGAGCCGTGAAAGCACCCGTCCCCAGACCAGGGACACGCGCGCGGCCGGCAGGAGGTCATCCTCGGTGAAAGCCTTGGCCAGCGCCAGCGAGATTTCCGCTCCGGCCTCGGGGGTTTCGGCGTTGAAGAGCACTTCATCGCCGATGGTCTTCACCAGCCGGCCCCCGCCCACGGAGATGATTTCGGCACATTTGTGCTCAAACCGCTGGACCATGTGGGCCAGGGTTTTCTCGTTCATCTGCCGGGACAAGGAGGTGTAGGACACCAGATCGGCAAACCCGACGGCGCGGGCCAGCGGCAGCGGATTGTCGTCCGACGCTGAGCCGTCGTGGCTGGCCAGTCCGGCCTCGGCGCGCAGGGCAAGCCGCTGCACGGCGGAGTTCATCTGGCGTTTCCAAGCATAGACAAGGGTTTTTTCCAGCGGTTCGATCAGGGCCGGCAGCGCCGCCACCAAAGCCTTGCGTGCCTCGGCATCGGGAATGCCGCGCTGGACCACCATTTCCTCCACCAGGGCTTCGATCTGCCAGACCACCATGCGGTCCGTCATCTGGCCGATGGAGCGCATGATCGAGATCGCCGCCTCTTCGGTCAGCTGCTCATCCCGGACAAGTTCAATCACGGTCGTCAGGGCCTCGCGGTCCTGTTCGGTGAAGAACACGGCGTCGTCGTCGAGGTTGGGGAAGCCCATCGCCCGCCACAGTTTGCGTGCGGACAGCAGCGACACGCCTGCTTCGGCGGCAGCTTCGCGCCGCTTGAGTGTCCGCGGGCCGCCGATCAGCTGCGCTTCCAGCTTCCGGACATCCTCGCGGTCAATGACGGCGGAATCCGATCCATCGTCAGCAGCCGCAGAGTCTGCGTTGCCCGCAGTGCCGGGGGCGCCGTCGTCGTCGTGCTGAATCCGGGGGCGGATAGTGGGCATGGACAGGGTCATGGGTTCGGGATCCGCGGCAGTGTCGCGGCCTTCCTCACTCATCTCCCCTCCCTTCGTAGTCGTATTCCCCATCTCCTTCAATATCTACACCATCGAACATGGCGGTCAGTGGGAGCTGGTCGATCGCCCCCACCACAATGGCCTTGAATTTGTGCACCTCCGGAACGTGTTCGTAGTGCACCATCCGGTTGTATCCCACGTCTACGGCCAGCGTTCCGGAACGCTGAATGCGGTCGGCGAAGGTCTGCCACGCCTCAAGCTGGACAACCGAGGCCAGCCCCAGTTCCCGTTCGCGCCGGCGGAGCACTCCCTGCCGGTGGATCAGTCTCCGGTTGGTCACGATGTAGGAGGCAAAAGCCCAGCGCAGCACCGGAGGAACGCAGAACCGCGCCAGCAACGCCGCCGCTCCGAGCACGACGGCGGCCTGCAGGTACCCGCTCCAGCTGACCAGACCGGTGGGCAGTCCGTCACGGCTGAGGTAGCCGCAGCCAAAACCGGCGACGGCGCACACCACGACGGCGAGCACCACCGGCCAGACCAGCTGGCGGGCATGCGGCCTGCTGGCCACGATGATCCGTTCGCCGGGAGCGAGTTTCAGCCGGATGCTCACGCCTGGACGGCGCGCAGGTGCACCACGTCACCGGCCACGACGGCGTGCCGCTCGCCGGCTCCGTCCACGAGAATCAATGAGCCGTGCGGGTCCAGGGCAACCGCCCGGCCCGTCAGGGAGACCCCACCCGGAAGATCCGCCCGGACCTCCCGGCCGAGGGTATTCATGCGGGCGCTGATTTTCTCCAGCAGCGACGTCCCGTCCGCCCACGGCCGGGAAGCGTCGCCGTCGACCGCCCGGAATTGTTCGTACCTCCGGGCCAGCTGCCGCAAATAGTCCTCCAGCAGAATGTTGCGGTCCGTGGTGGAGGCATATTCCATCAGCAGCGACGTTGCCGTGGGAACCGGCAGGTCCTCGTCCGTGAGGGAAACGTTCATGCCCGCGCCCACGACGACGGCGGGCGGAGCGCCGGACGAATCCGGCACCAGCTGGGCCAGGACTCCGGCGAGTTTCCGTCCGTCGACCATGACGTCGTTGGGCCATTTGAGCCGGGCTTCGACGCCGGTGCGCGCGGCAACGGACTCGGCCAGGGCCAGGGCGGCCAGCAGGGACAGCCAGCCGTAGGACTGGGTGGGCAGCGGGCGGCCGTCGGCGTTCACAGGGCGCAGCAGCACGCTCACAAAGAGCGAGGAGCGCGGCGGCGCGATCCAGGCCCGGCCCAGCCGGCCCTTGCCGGCGGTCTGCATGTCGGCCGTCAGCACGGACAGGTCGGGGACCTCGGCCGGGTTCAGGCGCGCCCGCTCCGCGAGATCCGTATTCGTGGAGCCCGTTTCCGCCACCACGTCCAGTTGGGACAGAGGCCCGTGGGGTGCCGTGAGAGCAGCGCGAAGGCGCTCCTGGTCAAGCCCTGGTCTTTCCATGCTGGAGTAACGCAAATGCATGCTTCCGATCTTACGCGCCGGGCCGGCTTTCCCCGGCGGCGGCAGCCGGGCGGGGGTGTTCCTGTCCCCGGCCCGGCCGCTGCGGGCTGCACGTTAGGCGAGCTGCACTCTTTAGAGGAAGAAGTCCTGCATGAGCTGGTCCTCGGGCGCGCCGAGCGAATAGGGACGGAAGTCGGTGACCCCCTCTTCACGCAGCACCTGCTCATCGGTGTAGAAGTTGCCCGTGGCGTCGCGGCTGGGCCGGGTCAGGACGGCATGCGCTGCGTCGGCCATGATGTCGGAGCTGCGCGAGGCCGCTGCCATGGTCTCGCCGCCGAGGTTGCGGATGGCTGCAGTGTCGATCGAGGTGACCGGCCAGAGTGAGTTGACCGCAACGCCGTCGTTGCGGAGTTCTTCAGCCAGGCCGAGCGTGGTCAGCGACATGCCGTACTTGGCCATGGTGTAGGCGAGGTAGGAACCGGCCCACTTGGGATCCAGGTTCAGCGGCGGGGAGAGCGTGAGGATGTGGGGGTTTTCCGAGCGGCGCAGGGCGTCCAGGGAGAACTTGGAGAGCATGAAGGTGCCGCGGGCGTTGATGTCGGCCATGAGGTCGTAGCTCTTCATGGTCACGTCATCGGTGCCGCGCAGGTCGATCGCAGAGGCATTGTTGACGACGATGTCGATGCCCCCGAATGCCTCCACCGTTTCGGCCACGGCGCGGGTGACGTCGTCGTCATTCCGCACGTCGCCGATGATCGGCAGGGCCTTGCCGCCGGCGGCCTGCAGCTGCTCGGCGGCGGTGTAGACAGTGCCCTGCAGCTTGGCGTGCGGCTCGGCAGTTTTAGCCATGATGGCGATGTTGGCGCCGTCGGCCGCTGCGCGCAGGGCGATGGCCAGGCCGATGCCGCGGCTGCCGCCGGACATCAGGATGGTGCGCCCGGACAGCGAGCGCGTGTTCACGAAAGGTGTATTCGAGGTCATACGGACAGGGTAATGCACCCGGCGGGAATATGTTACTCGTCAGTAACATCGCCTCGAGCCGGGTTTGGCGGGCTCCGGTGCAGTTCGGTGCCTGCGGGTCCGTCGTTTGTACAGATAACGGCCCTCTTCAAATCCGTTGTACAGATAACGGGCCTAAATCCGCTGCTTAGGCCCGTTATCTGTACAACAGTCCCAACGAGCACCGGCGGGAGACTGCCACATTTGCCCGAGGTTCCGCGGGAACGTCGAAGTTGGACGCCCGCCGCGAGGCCGAGCCGGCTGGCTTCCCGAAAATGAGCAGGCCGGGCCGGGAACGCGGAGACAGGTTCTGCGACCCTGCGGAGCCACCCCTGGGGCGAAACCTGTCCTTCGTGCAGATAACGGGGGTTTCCACATTCCTTCGTGCAGTTCCCGGGCTTATATCGCGCAAAAAGCTTGTTTTGGCACCGGTGTCTGCACAGAGGATCTCAACAGCCTTGTTTTGACCCCGGTATCTGCACGAAGGATCTCAGCCTCCCGGTTATGACCCCGGCAGCTGCCCGAAGGATCCCCGCCCACCTGGAAACCTCG
Organism: Arthrobacter sp. TJ-178; assembly: GCF_058269275.1. Lineage (NCBI taxonomy): Bacteria > Bacillati > Actinomycetota > Actinomycetes > Micrococcales > Micrococcaceae > Arthrobacter > Arthrobacter sp. TJ-178. Next base: position 226,544 of record NZ_JBZCNK010000002.1, read on the forward strand.
CCGGGCCACAGCAATCCGAGCACCACCAACACACCCGCCGCACCACTCAGGCCAAGGGCAGCGGCGCGAAATTGTAGGATCCCTACACCGGGGGCGGACGAATGCCCTCACTAGACTGGATAAATCGCCGTGTGCATTGTGCAGTTCCTACTTAACGCAGAAATCCCGCATCAACACCGCACCGCGAACGCCCCACCCACTCAGCGCTCCGGAGACCAGATGAGCATCGACCAGGACCTTGATCTGCAGACCACAGCGGGCAAGATCGCGGAGTACCGCCGCCGCCAGGCACAGGCTGAAATGCCGTCCGGGCCGGCAGCCGTAGAGAAGCAGCACGCCCGGGGCAAGCACACCGCCCGCGAGCGCATCGAGATGCTGGTTGATGCCGGATCCTTCGTCGAGTTCGACGCCCTGGCCGTGCACCGCTCCACCGCCTTCGGCATGGAAAAGAAGAAGCCGCTGGGCGACGGCCTGGTTTCGGGTTATGCAACGGTGGACGGCCGGCCGATCGCCGTCTACAGCCAGGACTTCACCGTGTACGGCGGCTCGCTGAGCCAGGTCAACGGCGAAAAGATCGTCAAGGTCCAGGAACATGCCCTGCGCAACGGCTGCCCCGTCGTCGGCATCCTGGACGGCGGCGGCGCCCGCATCCAGGAAGGTGTCGCCTCGCTCGCCATGTTCGCGGACATCTTCCGCAACAACGTCCACGCATCCGGCGTGGTCCCGCAGATTTCCCTGATCATGGGCCCGTCCGCCGGCGGCGCCGCCTACTCCCCCGCGCTCACCGACTTCGTGGTCATGGTGGACAAGACCAGCCACATGTTCATCACCGGCCCGGACGTCATCAAGACCGTCACCGGCGAGGACGTGGACATGGAAACCCTCGGCGGCGCCCGGCAGCACAACACCAACACGGGAACGTCCACCTACCTGGCCTCCGACGAGGAAGACGCCATCGAGTTTGTCCGCGAGCTGCTGGACTTCCTGCCCTCCAACAACCTCGCCGAAGCTCCGCTGGCCGCCTTTGCCCCGGACATGGAACTGAACGACGGCGACCTCGCCCTGGACGAGCTCATCCCGGACTCCGCCAACCAGCCCTATGACATGCGCACCGTCGTCGAACAGGTGCTCGACGACGGCCACTTCCTGGAAATGCAGGCCCTCTACGCCCCCAACGTGATGATGGGCTACGGCCGCGTGGAGGGACACACGGTGGGCATCGTGGCCAACCAGCCGATGCAGTTCGCCGGCACCCTGGACATCGCCGCTTCGGAAAAGGCCGCCCGCTTTGTCCGCCACTGCGACGCCTTCAACATTCCCATCCTCACCTTCGTGGACGTTCCGGGCTTCCTGCCGGGCACGGACCAGGAGTTCAACGGCATCATCCGCCGCGGCGCCAAGCTGCTCTACGCCTATGCCGAGGCCACCGTTCCCAAACTCACCGTCATCACCCGCAAGGCGTACGGCGGAGCGTACATCGTGATGGGGTCCAAGAAGCTCGGCGCGGATCTGAACCTCGCCTGGCCCACGGCCCAGATTGGCGTCATGGGCGCCCAGGGCGCGGTGAACATCCTCTACCGCGGCCAGCTCAAGCAGGCGTCCGACGCCGGTGAGAGCGTTGAGCAGGCACGCGCGGACTACATCACCCAGTACGAAGAAGAGCTGCTCAACCCTTACCAGGCCGCCGAGCTGGGCTACGTGGACGCCGTCGTCGCGCCGTCCGAAACCCGCCTGCAGCTGATCCGCGGCCTGCGCGCCCTGCGGGACAAGCGCGCGTCGCTGCCCGCCAAGAAGCACGGGAACATCCCGCTGTGACCGCCTGGGACATGCCGGACACCTGGGGCCGGGAACCGCAGGCCGCACCGCCGCAGCCGCCGCTGTTCTCCGTGCTCGGCGGAAATCCGTCGGACGAGGAGCTGGCGGCGCTGGCCGCCGTCGTCATGGGTCTCACGGCCGACGACGGCGCCTCCCGCCCCGCGCCGGAGTCCGCCCGCCGCACGTGGCACCGGCGTCGGATGCTCAGCCTCGCGCCCAAACCCGGCCCCGGTTCCTGGCGGCGCAGCTTCCGCTAGCCGGCGGCCCGCGGGGCAACTGTTTGCGTTACGTTGGGATTTCATTCATCCGGGGATGTCCGAGGGACGCGTTAGGCTTCACCTGTGACCCAACAGACTCCTTCATCAGATCCCCTGTCCTTCGCTGGCTCGCACAACCGCCAGCCGACCGCCATCGACGCCGTTGCCGATGCGTTCACTGAGACGCTGCTGCAACTGGATCCCTCCCTGGCCACTTCGCTGGGGATCCCCGGCCACGAAACCGAGTACGCGGACTATTCCCCCGCCGGACTTGAATCCGGTGCCGAAGCCATCCGCGAGACGCTGGAACGCCTGGACGGCCTGCAGCCGACCGACGACGTTGACCGCGTCACCCTCGACGCCATGCATGAGCGCCTGGGCCTGGAACTGGAAATCCACGCCTCCGGCTGGAACCTCTCGGACCTGAACAACATCGCGTCCCCGGCCCAGGAAATCCGTTCCATCTTCGACCTCATGCCCGCGGCCACAGTCGAGGACTGGCAGCACATTGCCGGACGCCTGCATAACGTTCCGGACGCCGTCTCCGGCTACATGACCTCCCTGCGCGCCGGCAAGGAACGCGGCCTGCTGCCGGCCCGCCGCCAGGTGCTGATCGTCATGGAACAGACCACCAAGTACGCCGAGGACGGCGGCTTCTTTGACAGCTACGTCGCCGGCGCCGCACTGGCCGACGGCGGCGCCCTCTCCGAGAGCCTCACCGCTGCGCTGCGCGACGGTGCCGACGCCGCGCGCGCCGCCTACCGCAACCTGGCCGCGTTCCTGGAAAGCGAACTGCTGCCCGAGGCTCCGGAAAAGGATGCCGTGGGCCGCGAGCGCTACGCCCTGATGTCCCGCCGCTTCCTGGGCTCCGCCGTGGATCTCGAAGAGACCTATGCCTGGGGCGTGGCCGAGCTGGACCGCATCATCGCGGAGCAGGAAGCCGTTGCCGAGCAGATCAAGCCCGGGGCCACCGTTGAGGAGGCCATGCGCCTGCTGGATGAGGATCCCGAGCGGCAGCTGCACGGCACCGCCGAACTGCAGGCCTGGATGCAAGGCCTGGCGGACCGCGCCGTGGCCGACCTCGCCGGCACCCACTTCCAGATTGACGGGCCCATGCGCGAAATTGAGTGCATGATTGCCCCCACCCAGGAAGGCGGCATCTACTACACGGGCCCCAGCGACGACTTCAGCCGCCCGGGCCGCATGTGGTGGTCCGTTCCCGCCGGCGAAGACACCTTCACCACGTGGAAGGAAACCACCACGGTCTACCACGAGGGTGTGCCGGGCCATCACCTCCAGATCGCGACGGCGACGGCGGCCCGCGGGCTGCTGAACAACTGGCGCCGGAACATCTGCTGGGTCTCCGGACACGGTGAGGGCTGGGCCCTGTACGCCGAGCGGCTCATGGATGAGCTGGGCTACCTCAGCGATCCCGGAGACAAGATGGGCATGCTGGATGCCCAGCGCATGCGCGCCGCCCGGGTGGTCTTCGACATCGGTGTTCACCTGGAACTGGACATCCCCGAGCGCTGGGGCTCCGGCACCTGGACCGCCGAAAAGGGCTACGAATTCCTGAAGCAGAACATCGCCATCTCCGAGGGGCAGCTGAACTTCGAGTTCACCCGCTACCTCGGCTGGCCGGGACAGGCCCCCGCCTACAAGCTGGGCCAGCGCCTCTGGGAGCAGATCCGCGACGAGGTGCGCACCCGCGAGGGCGACGACTTTGATCAGAAGCGCTTCCACACCCGGGCGCTGGAGCTGGGTTCGGTCGGACTGGACACCCTGCGCCGGGCACTGCTGGAGGCCTAGCATCCGCATCAGATGACGGCTTCCCTCAGCCGCACGGTGCGACATTCCTCACAGCACTCCGCGGAATAACCCCCGGGACGGGCGATTCAACGCCATGTTCCGGGGGTTTTCGCTTTTACTGGCGCGAAATCGCCCAATCGGCGGACGTAACATTTCGCAACGGGCAATCGAGTCTGCTAATGGCCCCCCGCTAGTGTTTCAGGGTGACCACACAGACCCCCTCCACCAAGACATCGGCCGGCCGACGGCTGCCCCACTGGATGACTGCCTTCGGACCGCAGATCATCGCCGCCCTGGTGGCCGGCCTGCTGCTGGGCCTGCTGGCCAAGAACATGGGCACCGCCGGCGACGGCGAGCCCAACTGGCTGACGACCACTCTGAGCACCATCGGCACAAGCTACGTCTCGCTGCTGAAGGCCGCCGTCGTCCCCCTGATCTTCACCGCCGTCGTGAGCTCGATTGCGAACCTGCGCGCCGTGTCCAACGCCGCCCGGCTGGCCTGGCAGACCCTGCTGTGGTTCGCCATCACCGCGCTGATCAGCGTGGTCATCGGCATCCTGCTCGGCGTCATCCTGCAGCCCGGCAGCAACGCCGACGTTTCCGGGAAGGATTACACCGGCAGCCAGGGCAGCTGGGTCGGCTTCCTGACCGGCCTGGTTCCGGGAAACTTCCTGGGTCTGGGTGCCAGCTCCAAGGTTGCGGAGAGCGGTGACGTCAGCACCAGCGTGAGCTTCAACGTGCTGCAGATCCTGGTGATCGCTATCGCCGTCGGCATTGCGGCCCTGAAGGTCGGCAAGCCGGCCGAACCGTTCCTGGCCCTGAATGCCTCGGCCCTCGCCGTGATCCAGAAGGTCCTCTGGTGGATCATCCGCCTGGCCCCGGTGGGCACCATCGGCCTGATCGGCACCGCCGTGGCCACCTACGGCTGGGACACCATCGGCTCCCTGGGCATGTTCGCCCTGACCATCTACATCGGTCTGTTCCTGGTCCTGTTTGTGGTCTACCCGGTGCTGATCAAGTCCCACGGCCTCTCCGTCCGCCAGTGGTTCTCCGGCGCCTGGCCTGCCATCCAGCTTGGCTTCGTCTCCCGCTCCTCGGTGGGCACCCTGCCGCTGACCCAGCGCGTCACCGAGCGCAACCTCGGCGTCTCGCGCTCCTACGCCTCCTTTGCCGTGCCGCTGGGCGCCACCACCAAGATGGACGGCTGCGCCTCGATCTACCCGGCCGTCTCCGCGATCTTCGTGGCCCAGTTCTTCGGCGTTGACCTCGGCTTCACGGACTACCTGCTGATCGCCCTGGTTTCGGTGCTGGGTTCGGCCGCAACCGCCGGCACCACCGGCGCCGTCGTCATGCTGACCCTGACGCTGTCCACCCTGGGCCTGCCGCTGGCCGGCGTCGGCCTGCTGCTGTCCATCGATCCGATCCTGGACATGGGCCGCACCGCGGTGAACGTTGCCGGACAGACCGTGGTCCCGGCAATCGTCGCCAAGCGCAACGGCCTGCTCGACGCGGCCATGTACAACGCCAAGCGGACCGGCGATCCGTTCGCGGATGACTCCGCGGACATCGACACCCGCGTTGAGGTGCCGGTGCCGGAGACCGCCCGGGCCCGCTAAGGCTCTGACTGTGTCACCGAAGGCCGCTCCGGATGTCCGGGGCGGCCTTCTTGGCGCTCCGGGACTGTGCGCCGGCCGGGCTAGGCTTGAGGGGTGACTGACCTGAATCTGATCCTCGCTTCCGCTTCCCCCGCCCGCACCAAACTGCTGACCAACGCCGGCATCGCGCACAGCGTCATGGTGTCCGACGTCGACGAAGACGCCGTCACCGCCCGCTACGGCACCCCGGACCCGCACGACACCGCCCTGCTGCTCGCCCGAGCCAAGGCCGAAGCCGTTGCTGCGCTGCCCGAGGCCGAGGGCTCCCTCGTGGTGGGCTGCGACTCGGTCTTCGAATTCGAGGGCGAAGCACACGGCAAGCCCTGGGAGCCCGAAGTGGCCCGCGAACGCATCCGCCGGATGAGCGGAAACGTGGGCGTGCTGCACACCGGCCACTGGCTCGTGGACTGCCGCGACACGGACGACGACGGCGGATCCGGCGCCACTCTGGGCGGCGTCAGTTCTGCCTCGGTCCACTTCGCCAAGCTCACGGACGAGGAAATTGACGCCTATGTCGCCACCGGAGAGCCCCTGCAGGTGGCGGGGTCCTTCACGATCGACTCCCTGGGCGGAGCGTTCATCGAGAAGGTTGTGGGCGACCCGCACGCCGTCGTCGGCCTGTCCGTCTCGATGCTGCGCGAGCTTCTGGCCAGCGCCGGCGTGAAGATCACGGACCTCTGGGACCGGTAACCCCCTCCTGGCCCGTCCGTTGTACAGATAACGGCCCCATTCCGGCTCCACTCCCGTCCGTTGTACAGATAACGGGCCTAAAACAGCTCCGCTGCAATCCTTCGTGCAGCTCCCGGGCCCAAAACGGCTCTGCGCAAATCCTTCGTGCAGCTCCCGGGCCCAAACAGCCGCTAAAAGCCCTTTTGAACCCTTTATCTGCACGAAGGATTCTGGCAAAGCCCGTTATCTGCCCAAAGGACCGGGGTTCCACCCTCCCAGCCTCAAACCGCGTTGAACCTTCGTCAGCACATGGGCTTTGCCCCGCCGCATATCCTCCTTGCTGACTTTCACCTGGTGCCAGCCTGCTTCGGCTGTGAAAAGGTCTCGCTGATGATCGCTGTGTTGCTGTTCCGGGGAAAGGTGATGGCCGCCGTCGTATTCCAGGCAGGTGCGGAACTGCTCGCAGGCCAGGTCCGTCCATGCCTGCGGACGCCCCCGAGAGTTCAGCAACGGATAATTGGGCACAAACTCAGGCAATCCGGCATGGTGAAGCAGGAGCCGCAACCAAGACTCCGGCGGCGAATCGACTCCCACGCGCATGAGGGCCAGCGCGTCACGGGCACGCTGCAGGAAGGGCAGCCACTTCTTGGATTCCACGTAAGCAGTCAGTTCGGCGAGCGGGACAATCGCAAACCGGGGAGGTCCGAACGCGCGGTGGTGCTCACTGACCAGATGGTCCCCGGCGACCACCAGCTCATCGACAGACAGCATCGCCGCCATATCCAGCCAGGTCCGCTCCACCGACGTCACGGCTACCCCCGAAACAGTTATGACCTCCCGTTCAGCAAGCGCCAGCCGGTGTCCCGTAACCTGCCGCCGCCTTGGCACGGCTTGCGAAGGCTCCCTGCTGAGATGGAGGGTGGGATCCGCTTCAGCCCTGAGGGGCAACACCATTCCGTGGATACGGGCCGCTGACGTATGGCTCACGACCACCCCGGGAAGAAGACCCGCGTAGGGCCGGCACCGTTCCACAAGCGTCGGTTCCTGGCCGGCCGGCATGCGGATTTCTCGGCTGGGCGCGTGAAGGTCGGAACCCCGGAGACGGTCGGGGGTCAGGCCTGCCGCTAGCCCCTGGGCCACGGTGAAGGGACTCAACAATTCGGGAGGGAGGGGACGGCTGGAGCGCATGCGTCAATTACGCAACGAATCTGCCCCGCCTGCAGAAGTTATCCACAGCCGAGGCCATGCCCGCCGAACCTCTGTCCGAACACAGCGGGATGTCCGGACAGCAGGTCCAGTTGTAGGGTCTCCACAACGAAACGCCGCGTCCCACGCAGAAACAGCACGCATTATGGCCGGAGACCACAAAATCGCGCTAGGCTCCGAGAAGATCAAAAGGAGCCAGTGCATTCAATGAGCCAGTTCAACCCCGCACCCGCCGGCAGCCCCGAGGGATCCGCGCAGGAGACCCTGCAGGACCAGGACCGCCCGCAGACCAGTACCCCGAACACCCGAAGCATCACCAAGGTCCTGATCGCCAACCGCGGTGAAATCGCCGTCCGCGTCATCCGTGCAGCCCGCGATGAAGGCCTCGCCTCCGTTGCCGTCTACGCCGATCCTGACCGGGACGCCCTGCACGTCCGCCTCGCCGATGAGGCGTATTCCCTGGGCGGGAGCACCGCGGCGGAGTCTTACCTGGACATGGGCAAGATTATCGACGCCGCCCGCAAGTCCGGCGCGGACGCCATCCACCCCGGTTATGGCTTCCTCTCCGAGAACGCCGAGTTTGCCCAGCGCGTCATCGACGCCGGCCTGACCTGGATCGGTCCCTCCCCGTATGCCATTTCCCAGCTCGGCGACAAGGTGCAAGCCCGCCACATTGCGGCCAAGGTTGGCGCACCGCTGGTTCCGGGCACCGCCGATCCGGTGAAGAACGCACAGGAAGTCCTGGACTTCGCGGACACCCACGGCCTGCCGCTGGCCATCAAGGCAGCTTTCGGCGGCGGCGGGCGCGGCATCAAGGTAGCCCGCACCCGCGCTGAAATCCCCGAAATGTTCGAGTCAGCCGTCCGCGAGGCCACGGCTGCGTTCGGCCGCGGCGAGTGCTTCATCGAGCGCTTCCTGGATGCCCCGCGGCACGTGGAAACCCAGTGCCTCGCCGACGCGCACGGCAACGTCGTCGTCGTCTCCACCCGGGACTGCTCGCTGCAGCGCCGCAACCAGAAACTGGTGGAGGAGGCTCCGGCTCCGTTCCTCACCGAGGACCAGAACCAGCGCCTGTACGCCGCATCCAAGGCGATCCTGCGCGAAGCCGGCTATCAGGGTGCGGGCACCTGCGAGTTTCTCGTGGGGACCGACGGCACCATTTCCTTCCTCGAGGTCAACACGCGCCTGCAGGTGGAGCATCCGGTGTCCGAGGAAGTCACCGGCCTGGACCTGGTCCGCGAGCAGTTCCGCGTGGCCCGGGGCGAGGAGCTCGGCTACGGCGATCCGGAAATCCGCGGCCACGCCTTCGAATTCCGCCTGAACGGTGAGGATCCGGGCCGCAGCTTCATGCCCTCCCCCGGCACCGTGGACACCTTCAAGCTGCCCACCGGCCCGGGTGTCCGCGTGGACTCCGGCATCGAAGCCGGTGAAACCGTCGGCGGGAACTTCGATTCCATGCTGGCCAAGCTGATCATCAGCGGCGCCACCCGCGAACAGGCCCTCCAGCGCGCCCGCCGCGCCCTGGCCGAAATGGAAATCACCGGCATGCCCACCGTCCTGCCCTTCCATGCCGCGGTGGTGTCGCATCCCGATTTCGCGCCGGAAGAAGGCCCGTTCAAGGTCCACACCCGCTGGATCGAGACGGACTTCGTCAACGAGATTCCGGCCTGGTCCGGTGAGCAGAATTCACGGAACGACGACGGCGGCCGCCAGCGCGTCACCGTCGAGGTCGGCGGCAAGCGGCTCGACGTCGTGCTCCCTGCCGGACTGGGCGGCAACGGTTCGAATGGCGCAGCAGGCCGCGGTGCCGGTGCCAACGGCAAGGCCCGCAAGTCCTCACGCATCCGCGGCGGGGCGAACCCGGCCGCCACCGGTGCGGACCTGACGTCCCCCATGCAGGGAACCATCGTGAAGGTGGCCGTGCAGGACGGTTCGGTAGTCGCTGAGGGCGATCTCGTCGTCGTGCTGGAAGCCATGAAGATGGAGCAGCCGCTGACCGCGCACAAGGCCGGCACCGTGTCCGGGCTGAGCGCGCTTCCCGGCGCCACTGTCTCCGCGGGTGCAGTGATCGCCTCGATCCTGGACTAGCACTTACGGCAGCAACAAAACGGCTCGGCCCCCTTCATCGGGGGCCGAGCCGTTTTCGTTAGTCCAGGGACTTAGCTGGAGTGGTTCGCGTAATCCACGTTCTTGGTGTCCTTGGTGACGAACAGGGCGATCAGCGTGAGCACCGCCATGGAGGACAGGTACACGCCCACCAGCCACGGGCTGCCGTCCGCTGCCTGCCACAGGGCCACGGCAATGAACGGAGCCACGGCCGCGCCCAGGATCGAGGAGACGTTGTAGGCAATGGCCGAGCCGGTGTACCGCACGTTCGTGGGGAACAGTTCCGGCAGCATGGCGCCCATCGGTCCGAAAGTCAGGCCCATCAGCGTGAAGCCGATGATCAGCAGCGCCATGACACCCACAGTTCCGCCGTCGAACAGCGGCGAGAAGGAGAACCCGAACAGGAAGATCCCGGCGGTCACCACCAGCAGCGTCTTGCGGCGGCCGAACTTTTCGGCCAGCGGGCCGGAGACCAGCGTGAAGATTCCGAAGAACACCACACCCACAATCAGCATGAGCAGGAAGTCGTTGCGCGCGTAACCCAGGCCGGCGGTAAAGGTATCCGGGTCAAAGGCCTTTCCGGCCTTCTCTGCAGCGGCCCGGGCTGCGTCCTCGCTCTTGGCGGCGGTGCCGTAGGAGAGGGTGAACGTGGTCATCAGGTAGAAGAGCACGTACGTGGCCAGCATGATGAACGTGCCGGCGATCATCTGGCGCCAGCTGTACTTGAAGGCACGGCTCAGCGGCAGCTTACTGATTTCACCGGAGTCGACCACCTTCTGGAACGCCGGGGTCTCCACGAGCTTCAGCCGCACGTACAGGCCGATGATCACCATGACGGCGCTGGCCAGGAACGGAATGCGCCAGCCCCAGGAGTCGAACTGGTCGGCGTCCAGCTGCAGGCTCAGCAGCAGGAACAGGCTGTTCGCCAGGATGAATCCGATCGGCGCGCCAAGCTGCGGGAAGGTTCCCCACACCGCGCGCTTGTTCGCCGGGGCGTTCTCCGTGGCCAGCAGAGCGGCGCCGGACCATTCCCCGCCGAGGGCCAGACCCTGGGCAAAGCGCAGGACCACCAGCATGGCCGGAGCCAGGATGGTCCAGCCGTCCGTGGCGGTGGGCAGGCAGCCGATCAGGAAGGTGGCAATTCCCATGGTCAGCAGGGATGCCACCAGGGTTCCCTTGCGCCCCACCTTGTCCCCGAAGTGTCCGAAAATGATGGATCCCAGCGGACGGGCAACAAAAGCCACGCCGAAAACGGCGAACGAGCTCAGCAGTGCCGTGACACCTTCCGCGTTAGGGAAGAACAACCTCGGGAAGACGAGGACGGCAGCCGTGGCATAAACATAGAAGTCGTAAAACTCAATGGACGTTCCAACGAGGCTGGCAACAATCACCCGGCCCTTGGTATTGGCCTTGGCCGGTGCCGGCGCCGCAGAGGGATTCGTAGTAGACATGAGGAGTCTTTCTCAGGTGGGAGTGAAGTTATCGACAATGCTAAGAGCTCTATCCCACCATTCGGACATTGTGTCCACAATATGGACTATGTTTCTTTTTGGGAGTTTTCAGGGCCCGACGACGGCGTCCGGCACCTTCCGTGCCCACCCGCCTGACCTCCCCTGCTGCCGAGACAGGGTGCGGGTTTGTCCGGGGACTTCTCCGTGCTCATGCGCTCAGGTCTGCGACGGATGCCGGAGCCTGTTTGGGTTGCCGTTGCCGCTGCCGCTTGGATCCTTCGTGCAGCTCCGGGGCTCAAACAAGCCCTGCCCAAATCCTTCGTGCAGCTCCCGGGCTCAAACAGGGCCTCCCCAAATCCTTCGTGCAGAGCCCGGGCTCAAACAGGGGATTTTTCCCGGAATGGCCCCGTTATGTGCACGAAAGAATTTTCATGGTCCCGTTACCTGCACGAAGGAATACCGTCGCCCCATCACCCCATCGCTCCCATCTCCCCGCTCCCCGCTCCCCGCTCCCCGCTCCCCGCGCCCCGCGCCCCGGACCAGGATCCCCCAACAGCCCCCAGCGCGGATAACCCGCACTTCGAACACCCAAGACACAAAAAAGCCCGCACCCGCAGCGGAACAAATCCGCCGCGGATGCGGGCTCAACAATCTCAGCCGGCTGGGAAAAGCTACATGTGCACGTGCAGGCGCCGGGCAGCCTCGGAAATGGACCCGGTCAGCGACGGGTACACCGTGAAGGTGTTCGCCAGGTCATCCACGTGCAGCTTCTGCGTGACGGCGATGGCGATCGGGAAGATCAGCTCGGAGGCACGCGGGCCCACCACCACGCCGCCGATCACGGTGCCGGAACCCTTGCGCGCGATGATCTTGACGAAGCCTTCCTTGACCTCCATCATCTTGGCCCGGGCATTGGTGTGCAGGGAAAGCTTGATGACGTCGCCCTGGTAGCGTCCGTCGGCAATGTCCTGCTCGGACACGCCCACGGAGGCAATCTCGGGCGAGGTGAAGATGTTCGAGGCGACGTTCTTGAGCTTCAGCGGCTTCACGCCGTCGCCCATCAGGTGCGCAATGGCGATCCGGCCCTGCATGGCGGCCACGGAGGCCAGGTTGAACACTCCGGTGCAGTCGCCGGCGGCGTAGACATTGGAGGCCGTGGTGCGCGAGACTCCGTCGACCTTGATCTGGCCGCGCTCGTCCAGCGTCACGCCGGCTTCCTCCAGGCCAATGCCCGCAGTGTTGGGAATGGCACCCACAGCCACGAGGCAGTGGCTGCCCTCGACGGTCCGGCCGTCCTCGAGCTGCACCACCACGCCGTCGCCGGTGTTCTTCACGCTTTCCGCACGGGAGCGGTTCAGCACGGTCATCCCCCGGTGCTGGAAGACGTCTTCCAGCACGACGGCGGCATCGGCGTCTTCGCCGGGCAGCACGCGGTCGCGGCTGGAGATCAGCGTGACCTTGGTGCCCAGGCCGTTGTACGCGGACGCAAATTCGGCCCCGGTGACACCGGAGCCGATGACGATCAGGTGCTCGGGGATTTCCGTGAGGTTGTAGATCTGCTTCCAGGTGAAGATGCGTTCGCCGTCGGGCATGGAGGATTCCAGCTCGCGCGGGTTGGCACCCACGGAAATCAGCAGGGCTTCGGCCTCCACGGTCTCGGTGCCGCTGTCCGTGGTGACCTCGATGGTGCGGTTGTCCAGCAGCCGGCCGTCTCCGATGATGACCTTCACGCCCACACGTTCCAGCGTGGTGCGGATGTCATTGGACTGTTCCTTGGCCAGCGCCAGCAGGCGGTTGTTGACCATCTTCAGATCGGCCACCGCGGGCTGGCCGCTGGTGCCGAAGTCCACGCCGAGGCTGGAGGCGGAGGCGAAGCGGGTCATCACGTCCGCGGTCGCAATCAGCGTCTTGGAGGGAACGACGTCGGTCAGCACGGCGGAGCCGCCCAAACCGTTGCGTTCCACGATGGTGACGTCTGCTCCGAGGGATGCGGCTACCATGGCAGCCTCATATCCGCCGGGGCCGCCGCCGAGGATTGCGATTTTTCGAGCAGTGAAATCAAGTTGGGTCGTCACAGTTGTCCATTCTGTCCCATCCCCGCCGCCCGCTCAAACGCCGGGACTTTACTGCTTCTGCCGGGGGTGGCAGATATCACGGTAAGTTGGACGGGTGAACAATGATCCTTTTGAACTAGCCCAGCAGGCCGCCACGTACATTGCCGAGAAAACCGGTGTGCCCAGCCACGACATTGCCCTGGTCCTCGGCAGCGGCTGGGGTGAGGCCGCCGACCTGATCGGCGAAACCACCGCCACCCTCGACGCGAGCGAAATCCCGGGCTTTTCCGCCCCGGCCGTGCAGGGCCATGTGGGTACCATCCGCTCCGTCCTGACCCCCTCCGGCAAGCGCGCCCTGGTCCTGGGTGCCCGCACGCACTACTACGAGGGCAAGGGCGTCCGCGCCGTCGTCCACGGCGTGCGCACCGCAGCCGCTGCAGGCGCCAAGGTGATGGTCCTGACCAACGGCTGCGGCGGCTTGAACCCCAGCTGGAAGCCCGGCACCCCGGTCCTGATCAGCGACCACCTGAACCTCACGGCCACCTCCCCGCTCGAAGGCGCCACGTTCGTGGACCTGACGGACCTGTACTCTTCCCGTCTGCGGGATCTGGCCCGCACCGTGGACCCCACCCTGGATGAGGGCGTCTACGCCCAGTTCACCGGCCCGCATTACGAAACCCCGGCCGAGGTCCGCTACGCCAAGACCATCGGCGCCGACCTGGTGGGCATGTCCACCGCCCTCGAAGCCATTGCCGCCCGGCACGCCGGCATGGAGGTTTTCGGCATTTCCCTGGTCACCAACCTGGCCGCCGGCATCAGCGACGAGCCGCTCAGCCATGCCGAGGTCCTGGAATCCGGAGCGGCCGCCGGCCCCCGCATCTCCCGGCTGCTGGCAGACATCATCGGCAAGCTCTAACCCAGCTGCCTCTTCCGCACATCCCGAACTACCCCGATCCGTAGGTATTCCCCATGACGCTAAACCCCACTGAGCTCGCCGAGCTCGTGACCGCCGCCAAGAGCTGGGCGGATGAAGATCCCGATGAGGCCACGGCCGCCGAGCTGCGGACCCTGCTCGCAGCCCTGAGCACCGATGCCCCCGCAGCGGCAGCCGCCGCCGAGGAGCTGGCAGACCGCTTCGCCGGAACCCTGGAGTTCGGCACCGCCGGCCTGCGTGCCGCCCTCGGTGCCGGGCCGCGCCGGATGAACCGCGTGGTGGTGCGCCGCACCGCCGCCGGAATTGCTTCCTTCCTGCAGGACGCTTCCGGCGACAAGTACACGCCCAGCGCCGTGATCGGCTACGACGCACGGCACAACTCCCACGCCTTCGCCCTGGAGACCGCTGCCGTGTTCAGCGCCGCCGGGATCGAAACGTTCCTGCTCCCCTGCACACTTCCGACGCCGGTGCTCGCCTACGCGGTCCGCGCCCTGGACACCGACGCCGGTGTCATGGTCACCGCCAGCCACAACCCGGCAGCGGACAACGGCTACAAGGTTTACCTGGGCGGGCGGACGGTGAAGGGGCCGGGCAAGGGGGCGCAGATTGTTGCACCCTACGACGCCGAGATTGCCTCGCGCATCAACTACGACGTGCCGCTGGACAGCATCGAGACGGCGCCCGAAGGCTGGACCGATGTCTCCGAATCCATCGTCGCGGACTACACCAGCGTGGTGGACCGGCTGGTGGCCCAGGAGCACTATCCGGAGCGGGACCTGAAGATTGTCCTGACCTCACTGCACGGCGTGGGCGGCGCAACCATGAAGGCGGCCCTGAAGGGCGGCGGTTTCTACAGCGTCATCCCCGTGGCCGCCCAGGCCGAGCCGGACCCGGACTTCCCCACGGTCGCGTTCCCGAACCCCGAGGAGCCCGGCGCCCTGGACATGGCCCTGGAAACCGCCGTCGAACACAACGCAGACCTGGTGATCGCCAATGATCCCGACGCCGACCGCGTGGCAATTGCCGCAAAGAATCCGGCCGACGGGCAGTGGCGGATGCTGCGCGGAGATGAGGTTGGTGCCCTGCTGGGCGCTCACCTGACCCGCCGCATCAAGTCCGGCCACTGGAAGGTCCGCGGGGACAAGGCGCGCTCCGGCGTCGTCTTCGCGAACTCCATTGTGTCCTCCCGCCTGCTGGCACGCATCGCCGAGGACGCCGGGTTTGCGCATGTGGAAACCCTCACCGGATTCAAGTGGATCTCCCGCGTGCCGCAGCTGACCTACGGGTACGAGGAGGCGCTGGGCTACTGCGTGGCTCCGGGCCTGGTGCGGGACAAGGACGGCATTTCCGCCGGCCTGCTGCTGGCCGAGCTGGCCGCAGCGCTGAAGGCCAAGGGGCGCACCCTCTTTGACGAGCTGGATGACCTGGCGGTGCAGCACGGCCTGCACCTGACGGACCAGCTCTCCATCCGGGTGGAGAACCTGGACCTGATCGGGACCATGATGAACCGGCTGCGCTGGCACAAGCCCGCGTCTCTGGGCGGCTCGCCGGTGGATTCCGCCGTCGACCTGGCGGTGGGCACCGCAGACCTGCCGCCCACCGACGGCATGCTCTACCTGACTGCGGACAACACCCGCGTCATCATCCGGCCCTCCGGCACCGAGCCCAAGCTCAAGTGCTACCTCGAGGTGATTGTGCCGGTGGACGCCGCCGCGGACCTTCCGGCCGCGCGCGAGCAGGGACGGGCCCGGCTGGACGCGGTTCTCGCCGATGTGAAGACCGCCCTCGGGCTGTAATCTTCGCGGGCCGCCGGCTGTTCCTTCAGGGAAGGGCGCCGGCGGCTTTCGGGAGTACGACGGCGGCAGCGGGCAGGGCGCGGCCCTCCCGCAGCAGGGCGGTCACCTGATCTGCCGGGACCGGCCTGCTGAAGTAGTAGCCCTGCCCGCTGCAGCAGCCCATTTTCTGCAGCCGGCGGGCCTGCTCCGCGGTTTCGATGCCTTCAAAGACCGCTTCCATTCCGGCGGCGCGGATCAGGTGGTGCACGGCGTCGACAAACCGCAGCTGGCCGTCGTCGTCGTCGATGTCCGCAATGAGTGTCCGGTCCACCTTCACGGTGTCCACGGGAAGCCGCCGCAGGTAGCTGATCGAGGAATAACCCGTGCCGAAATCGTCAATCGCCAGGCTCACGCCCAGCGCCTGCAGTGACCGCAGCGAGTAGGTCTCCACGTCGCCTCCGGAGATGAAGGCACTTTCAGTAATCTCCAGGACGAGTTCGCCGGCCTGCGATCCGGTTTCCCGCAGGGTCCCGCGGACGAAGTCCACCAGATCCATGCTCTGAAGTTCCGCTGCGGCCAGGTTGACCCGCAGGAGGAACTTCTCCCCCGCAGGGACGAGCGGCCGCCAGCGGGCATGGTGTTCCAGGGCGGCCCGCAGCACCCACCGGCCAATGCTGACAATCAGCCCCGTCTCCTCAGCCAACGGGATAAAGGCATCCGGCATGACCTGCCCGCGCGTGGGATGGTTCCACCGCACCAAGGCTTCAACACCCTGCATCCGTCCGGTCGCGAGATCCACCACGGGCTGGTATTCCAGGAAGAATTCACCATTGGGCACGGCCCGGCGAAGCTCCTGCGCCATATCCCGGCGCAGCTGTCTGCTGTACAGCATCACCGGTTCAAACACCTTGATCCGCCGGTGCATGTCTTCCTTCGCCGCATACATTGCGGTGTCAGCGCGCAGCAGAATTCCGCCGGCATCCTCAAGGGGAGCGGCCAGATGAATGCCGATACTCGCCCGCGGCCACAGGTCCACGTCTTCCACCAGGATGTGCCGGTTCAGGGCCTCCGTAATTGTTGCTGCCGCTTTCCGGGCCTGCTGCACCGTGGACACCGGCAGCAGCACGGCAAACTCATCTCCGCCCAAGCGGGCGACGAAGGTCCCGGCGCCCGCTGCCTTCACCAGCCGGCCGGCGATTTCGATCAGCACCAGGTCCCCGGCGTGGTGGCCGAAGCTGTCATTGATATCCTTGAAGTTGTCCAGGTCGATCATCAGGATCGCCGGGCCGGGCTCCCCGTCCTTTCGCTCGCGAACTGCTGCTTCCAGTTTCTGGTGCAGGGAAGAACGGTTGCCGGCCCCGGTGAGCGGATCCGCCATAGCCATCTGCTGCATGGTCAGATGTGCTTCCTGAAGCTCACGGGTCCGCACCTCCACCCGCTGTTCAAAGTCGGCATAGACCTCGTTGAGTTCCCCGGCCAGCAGGTTGATGCCCGTGATCACGGCGTCCACCTGGTCCCGGGCCGGAGACACCGGAATGTACGTGTTCAGGTCCCCGGAGGCCATGCGGATGATGCCTTCAACAACCTGGCTCAGCCGGTCATCTTCAGCCACAGGCAATGTTTGTCTTTCTCTTCAGCCAGGCCAGGGCCTCCTGCTCGGTTGAAAAGTAGCGGGTGGGGCAGGGTTCGGCGATTCCGCCGAGCCGGAAGTTTGCGATGACCCGGTCAACCGGTGTGACGCCGAGAACGGCAACAGCGGCCAGGAAACCCGCAGCGCTGAAAATGCTGCGGGCTTCCCGGGTGACAGCCTCCACTCCGGTCAGCACCAGCAGCAGCGGAACCTTCCGTGAACCTGCCAGCCTGGCCAGCTCTGCGGAGGCGGCCTCCGCCATTGCTCCGGTGACCACTCCCCCGGGCGGCAGCACGAGGACAAGATGTCCTTCCGGTGCCATGCGGACGCTGATCGCTGCGGTGTGCAAAAACGTTGAGCCGTCCGGAAAGTCGTTCCCCACTTCATATTCCGTAGATCTTTGCTGTGCCATGCTTCCCCCCAGAAGCGTCACGACATTTCTGCACACTGACTCCGCAGTATCCCGTTCCGCGCTTAGACCAAATACCTGCTTTGCGGCGCCCGGACTACTGCTTATGTTGGTGCTGAAGTGCCGGTAATGCTCTCGATAAGGTTGCGGGACTCAAGGGCCCTGCGATGTGAACCGTGCCCAATAAAAACTTTCTCGGAATGTACTGCCGCGGCCAACGCTTCATCATTCCGTCCAAGCTCGTGCAAAGCAAGAGCTGAAACGTATTCCACTTCCGCCAAGGTGTGCTCGGGGAGAAGTTCTTGGTGGGCCAGGATTTGAAGCGTTATTTCAGCAGACTCAGCAGCGGCACCACTGAGAACCAGCCAGAGAGCCCGTGCGGTGGAAATCTCCAATTCCAAGATCGGGCTTCCGCCGGTCACTGAGTTGGCAAGTTCTGCGCGTTCGATACAAGCAAGAGTTTCATCGTCCACGACGCCGGCGATGAGCCGCGCGTGCGCTGACCCCTTGTTAAAAAATGCCCACGTGTTGACGTCATTACCGGGAGCCAGATTTTCAGCCGCCAACTTATGGTAATAGATTCCCTTTTCAGGATCCTCGTTCAAAAAGGCAACGTTTCCGACGGCCCAGTATGCCTTTCCGGCAACTCGCTGATTCTCGACCTCACTGGCCAATTCGGCCATCTTCAATGCGTACTCCCATGCCTCTTTCTCATAGCCGCTTTCCGCGAGGGCGGCGATCAGGCCGTGAAGCATTTCAACTTCTTCAACCTTGTCCACCAGGCCGGACACATCGATGGCAGCGGCTTCCCGGGCCACGACCAGTGACTCACCCGTATGCCCCAAGGCTTCCAGTGCCCTCGAATGCAGCACCTTCGCTCGCTTCACAAGCACGCGGTCCCCTTGCACAGCGGGATTCTCAGCCAGCTCCTTTGAACTGGCGGCGAATTCTTGCACCATACCCAACTCCAGCTGGCACTCCGCCAGAAGGAAGGTCATCCGCCAATATCCGGTAACATCTTCCTTCCCCAGGGCTTCATCGGCGGCTATCGTCGCGTGACTCAGCGCAGCCTTGTAGTCCCTTCGGTCCCAGTGCAAACGCGCACGATACTCATTCAGCATTTGGTCGACAGAGTTGCTCAATTCCCACGGCACCTAACTATGCGGCTCAACCCCGGTGTGTTCTTTCTGCCATACCCTACTCCAGATCTGCATTGACACGATGCATGCCCTTCCGCAGGGTCGTTCTTCAGCCGAGAGCGGAGTAAAAAAATGCAGAATAATATCTTCAGGGTCTCGATTTTTACAGTCTTATCCGCGATGCTTATCGGTGTTGTTATTTATCACTACTTGGAGGAATCAGATGAAAAAGCTCGGATCCGCTCTACTACTTGCTGCAACCATTGCAGTTGTCGGTGCAGCGGCACCCGCATCTGCCGCCGGTCTCAGTGCTGCACCGTCTGTAGTCAAGCCGCAGACAATCTTTCCTGTTAGCTTCGACTAGCAGTCACCGTATGGCCGGGCGTCGTCGTTAGACGATTCCCGGCCATACGTTTATCCGGCACCGAAAACGGCAATGCACCCCTGTGGCAAGATAGAGGGCATGTCTAATGCCATTGCCTCATATATCGACCACACGCTCCTCAAGCCCGAAGCGAGCCGTGAAGACATCCTGAAAGTCTGCGCTGAAGCAGCCGAATACGGATTCAAGTCTGTCTGCGTCAACCCCCTGTGGGTTGGCACCGTGCGCAATGCGCTCAAGGGCAGCGGCGTGCTGACCTGCTCGGTCATCGGTTTCCCCCTGGGCGCCACCACCACCGAGGTGAAGGTCTTCGAAGCCCGCGGTGCACTGCAGGACGGCGCGGATGAGATCGATATGGTCATCGACATCGCCGCAGCCCGCCGCGGAGACCGCGAAACGCTGGTCCGGGACATCGCCGCCGTCGCCGATGAGGTCCACACCGGCGGAGGAATCCTCAAGGTCATCATCGAGACCTCCCTGCTCACGGACGAGCAGAAGGTCCTCGCCTGCGAAGCAGCCGTGGAAGCCGGCGCCGATTTCGTGAAGACCTCCACCGGATTCAACGGCGGCGGAGCCACTGCTGAGGACGTCGCCCTCATGCGCCGGACGGTCGGACCGGACCTGGGAGTAAAGGCTTCCGGAGGTGTCCGCTCGCGCGAAGATGCGCAGGCTATGATCGACGCCGGAGCCACGCGTATCGGAGCAAGCTCAGGTATCGCTATTGTTAACGGTGGGAACGTCGCGTCGGACTACTGATCCGCCGGCTACTGAACACTTTGTGAAACGGAGAAAACCATGGCAGGAACACGGGTCAAGCAGCCCACGCACTCGGGTGAAGGGCACCTTGGCAGCAACCTGGTCAGCTTTATCATCTACCTGGCGATCTTCCTCGTCGGCCTGTACTCGCTGACCTGGCTGAGCCTGGACAACGTCTGGCCGATGGCCATCTGCCTGGGCCTGTGCACGCTGGCTTACTTTGTGCCGTTTGTCACGGGACGCTCCGACACGGCCAAGGTTCTGGCCGAGGGCCGGGCTGCAGGCAAGTAGCAGCACCCCCTAAACAACATCTGCACGCAGCCGATTCGGCTGCGTGCAGATCTGTTTAACGGACGGGGTCCCTCATATCCGGGCCCCGTCCGGCAGGGTCACTCCTTGAAGACCGCGTCCACCACCTGCTGCGCCCAGGCCAGGATCTCGGCGTCCACCAGGTCCCGGCCGCCAATCCGCGCGGTCTTCGGCTTGGGCACCAGCACGGCGTTCAGCGCCGGCTTCACCTGGGCGCCGGGGTACATCCGCTGCAGGCGCATCACGCGGGATTCGGGCAGGTTTCCGGGGGCAAACTTGATGAAGTTGCCCTGCAGCGCCACGTCCGTGAGGCCCGCCTCGCGCGCTCCCACCCGGAACCGGGCCACATCAATCAGGTTCTTCACGGCCAGCGGCGGCTCGCCGTAACGGTCCACCAGCTCTGCCAGCACCTCGTCGATCGCCTCGTACGTCACCGCGGAGGCCAGCTTGCGGTAGGCCTCGAGCCGCAGCCGCTCCCCCGGCACGTAATCGTGCGGCAGGTGCGCATTGACCGGCAGTTCGATCTTCATTTCGGCGGCCTTTTCCTCGGCCTCCCCGCGGTAATCCGCCACGGCCTCGCCCACCAGCCGGATGTACAGGTCAAAGCCGACGCCGGCAATATGCCCCGACTGTTCCCCGCCGAGCAGGTTGCCCGCCCCGCGGATCTCCAGGTCCTTCATGGCCAGCTGCATGCCGGCGCCGAGCTCGTTGTGCGTGGCCACGGCCTTGAGCCGTTCCAGCGCCACCTCGCCCAGCGGCTTTTCCGACGGATACAGGAAGTACGCGTACGCACGTTCCCGGCCGCGGCCCACGCGTCCGCGCAGCTGGTGCAGCTGGGACAGGCCAAAGTGGTCCGCCCGGTCCACAATCAGGGTGTTGGCGTTGGAGATGTCCAGGCCGGTTTCAATGATGGTGGTGCACACGAGCACGTCGAAGCGCTTTTCCCAGAAGTCCACGATGATCTGCTCGAGCTTGGATTCGCTCATCTGCCCGTGCGCGACGGCGATGCGCGCCTCCGGGACCAGCTCCTGCAGGTGCGCGGCGGTGCGGTCGATCGAGGAGACCCGGTTGTGCACAAAGAACACCTGGCCTTCGCGCATCAGCTCGCGCCGGATGGCGGCCGAGGCCTGCCGGTCCGTGTACGGGCCCACGTAGGTGAGCACCGGATGCCGCTCCTCCGGCGGGGTGGCCAGCGTGGAGGTTTCCCGGATGCCGGTCAGCGACATTTCCAAGGTGCGCGGAATCGGCGTCGCACTCATCGCCAGCACGTCCACGTTGGTGCGCATCTTCTTCAGCGCTTCCTTGTGCTCCACGCCAAAGCGCTGTTCCTCATCCACAATCACCAGGCCCAGGTCCTTGAACTGCACTTCCTGCGAGAGCAGCCGGTGCGTTCCGATCACCACGTCCACTGAGCCGTTCTTCACGCCCTCAATGGTTTCCTTGGCCTGCTTGGCGGTCTGGAAACGGGACAGCGATTCCACCCGCACCGGGAAACCGGAGAAGCGTTCGCCGAAGGTTTCCATGTGCTGCTGGGCCAGCAGCGTGGTGGGCACCAGCACCGCCACCTGCTTGCCGTCCTGCACGGCCTTGAACGCGGCGCGCACCGCAATCTCGGTTTTGCCGTAGCCCACGTCGCCGGAGACCAGCCGGTCCATGGGAACTTCCTTCTCCATGTCCGCCTTAACCTCGTTGATGGTGGTCAGCTGGTCCGGAGTTTCCACGTACGGGAAGGCTTCCTCCAGCTCACGCTGCCACGGGGTGTCCTTCGCGAACGCGTGCCCCTTCGAGGCCATCCGCGCGGAGTAAAGCCGGATCAGCTCGCCGGCAATTTCCTTGACGGCCTTGCGCGCCCGGGACTTGGTCTTGGCCCAGTCCGAGCCGCCCATCTTGGACAGCACCGGGGTTTCCCCGCCCACGTAACGGGTGATCTGGTCCAGCTGATCGGTCGGCACAAACAGGCGGTCCCCGGGAGCGCCGCGCTTGGCCGGAGCGTATTCGAGCACCAAGTACTCACGCACAGTCTTGTTCTGCCCGGCGCCGGTGGCCCGCTGGATGAGTTCCACAAACCGGCCCACACCGTGCTGCTCGTGCACCACAAAGTCGCCCTCGTGCAGCTGCAGGGGGTCGACGGCGTTGCGCCGCTTGGAGGGCATCTTGCGCATGTCGCGGGTGGAGTAGGCGCTGGCCCGGCCCAGCAGATCCGCCTCGGTCAGCAGTCCGGTCTTGAGCCCGTCAAAGACGTAGCCGCGCCCGGCGCTGGCGGTGGTGATGGAGATGATGCCCGGCGCCGGCTCGGTGTCCAAGGATTCGGTAAGCGCGGCGGGAATGTCATTGTCGCGGAACAGCTCGGCCAGGCGGGAGGCCGGGCCGGGGCCTTCGGTGACGACGACGACGCGCCAGGCATCGCGCACGCGGGAGCCGATGAACTCCATCATTTCCGCCACGTCGCCCTGGTAACCGCGGGGTTCGCGGGCGTTGATGGTCAGGGTGTCGATGTCCAGGACGGTTTCATCATCCGGATTGAAGGACGTGATGGACCACCAGCCCACCGAGTTGGCCAGGGCTGCGGAGCGGGTATCGGCCAGGGACCGGAAGCTCGCTGCCTCCAGGTCCGCGCTGATGCCGGCGGACAAATCCAGGGGTGCGGCACCGCCGTCGGACGCGGTGGCCCAGGCGGCGGCGAGGAATTCCTCGTTCGTGGCAGCCAGGTCATGGGCGCGGGCGCGGACCTTTTCAGGTTCGATCACCACGGACAGGGAACCGGCGGGCAGCTGGCCCATCAGCGGCACCATTTCATCCACCAGCACCGGAGCCAGGGATTCCATGCCCTCCACGGCGATGCCGCCGGCAATCTTTTCCAGCATGTCCGCCGCGGCGGGCATCTGGGACTGCAGCTTCGCGGCGCGGCTCATCACCGACGGCGTGATCAAGATTTCGCGGCAGGGCGGGGCATACAGCTCGGTGGGCTGGGTGATGTGCGGTCCGGTGAGGGTGCGCTGGTCGGCGACAGCGAACCAGCGCATCGAGTCCACCTCGTCGCCGAAGAAGTCAACGCGGATCGGATGGTCCTCGGTGGGCGGGAAGACGTCCAGAATGCCGCCGCGGACGGCAAATTCGCCGCGGTGGGAGACCATGTCCACGCGTGCATAGGCGGCCGCGGAGAGTGCCTTGACGACGTCGTTGAACGGACGCTCCTCCCCCACCTTCAGCGTGACCGGCTGCAGATCACCGAGTCCGGCAACCAGGGGCTGAACGACGGCGCGCACCGGCGCCACGATCACGGAGATGGGATGGCCTTCGGGATGGGCCAGCCGGCGCAGGACGGACAAGCGCCGGCCCACCGTGTCCGAGCGGGGCGAAAGGCGCTCATGCGGCAGGGTTTCCCACGACGGGAATTCCTCGATGCCGGCCAGCGGCAGATAGGACCGCAGCGCTGCGGCAAGGTCCTCGGCCTCGCGGCCGGTGGCCGTCACGGCGAGCACCACGGGAGGTGCGGTCGCAGCGTCGGGGATGGCGCCGTCGTCGGCCGCGTCCTTGGCTGCTTCGGCGAGCCCGTCCACCATTTCCGCCAGCAGCGCCGCCCGCATTCCCTGCGGGGCGCCGATCTGCAGGTCTTCGCTGCGGCGTTCGGGGGTGCGCGAGGCGAGGGTTCGCACCCGTGCGTAGGACGGGTCTTCGGCCAGGGCGGCGCGCAGTCCGTTCAGGCTCATGGGGAGGGGCTCCTTGACGTGAAACAACGCAAATAACCCGAAGTTCACTGAGGAACCCCGGGGCTTTTGTTCCAGACTACCCGCTGGGCCGGGGCGGTTCGGGCCTCGTCCGCTGCAGGCTGAGAGCCGGTGCAGCCGGTTCGCTGAGTCCTGCCCGGCCGCCGAGTGTCGAGCTCCTGCGGCATACCCCCCCCGCCGACCCCCGCCGAGTGTCGAGGTCCTGCGGCTTACCCCCGCCGAGTGTAGAGCTCCTGCCGGAATGCGCACCTCAAAGCGGCATGAGCGCAGCAATGGATGTTCCTATGCGCCACTATCTCGACACTCAGGGCACCGCTTCCGGACTCTAGCCCCCGGTGACGGGCATTAGTAGAGAAACACGAGCGCCCTCATTGTTTATCGCGCAATCATGCCTCACGAGCGAAAAAACGCTTGCCCGCCCTGAATCCGCCCTCAATACTCGGCGAACGCAGCGTTCACTCGCACCACTAAAACTGCAGCCCGGAACGCTGATGGACCGGAAGTTCAGGAACGGCAATGGTGCCCGCTTAGGGCCTTGCCGCCTATAAGTGAGGTTCCAATGATCAAAAGCAGAAGAACGCGGCCCTGGCTGGCCGCTGGAATTGCCGCGGCCCTATCCTTCACAGGCGTTGCATCTGTGACCGGTGCGGTCGCCAACTCGCAGGGGTACGAAGATTCGGATTACGCGGATTCGGACTACGGCGATGCGCAGTCCGGATCGGGATACCGGGGCCAGTACCCTGTGGTGTCCACAACCAACGGCGCTGTGAAAGGCGTTGCGACGTCGATGGTGACGTCCTATAAAGGCATCCCCTATGCGGCACCCCCGGTCGGGGATCTGCGTTGGAAAGCTCCGGCACCGGCAGCACCATGGGACGGAGTGCTCGACGCGACGCAGTTTGGCGGTTCCTGCACCCAGGGAACCGGATGGGACCCGGGCTATGACCAGCCGACCCTGAATGAGGACTGCCTGTACCTCAACGTCTACAGCCCCAGCGGGCCGTCCTCCAAGAAGCTCCCGGTGTTCGTGTGGAACCACGGCGGAGGCAACGTTGCCGGCGCGGGGCGTGACACCGACCCCACGAAGTTCATCACCAAGACTGAGGCCGTCTACGTCACCATCAACTACCGCGTCGGTGCCATGGGCTGGTTGGATACAGCCGGGCTGGAGGCTGACAACCCCGACGGCGCGGCCGGCAACTTTGGTCTTCTTGACCAGCAGGCGGCGCTCAAGTGGGTCCGGGAGAACATCCGAAAGTTCGGCGGAGACCCTCGAAACGTCACCCTGGCCGGTCAGTCTGCGGGCGCCTCGAACACCTGCGCCCAGATGGCTTCGCCCGGAGCCAAGGGCCTTTTTGACCGGGCCATCCTGCAGAGCGGCGGATGCTCGGCCCGGACACCGGAGGCAGCGCGCCAGTCCGGTGCCTCGTTCGCGACGGCGATCGGCTGCCCCGATCCCGCCACGGAGCTGGCCTGCCTGCGGAGCAAAACTCCGGCCGAGGTACTCGCTGCGCAGACGGCAGCTCGGCAGAGCGGACCCGTCTACGGAAACGCCGTTCTGCCGAAAGATCCGCTGGAACTGCTGAAGGCCCGCAAGCTCACCGACCTTCCGGTCATTGTGGGCGGCACTGCCGACGAGTCGCAGCAAAGCGTCTTTGGCGCTTACGACTACGTCAACAATCCGATCACCGCGGAGATGCTCGCGGACCTGATCTCCACCACCTATCCGGCCGATGCGGCTGCCGTGGCCGCCGCGTACCCCGCCGCCAACTATGCCTCCCCCACCGTCGCTTGGGGAGACGTCCAAAGTGACCAGCGCGCGTGCCGTGACCAGACCCTGCGGGACCGGCTGGGTGCGGACACCAGGACCTACGCCTACGAGTTCGCAGAGAAGAACGGTCCGGCGTTCACCTCGATTTGGCGTCTGGGCACGGATTACCCGTTTGGTGCCACGCACGTCAATGACCTTGGCTACCTGTGGGACTACCTCGGAACGGCTCTCCCGTTCAGCAGCGAACAGGTGCAGCTCTCGGATCAGATGATCAGCTACTGGTCCAGCTTCGCCGAGGACGGACGCCCCGACGTGAAGTACGCGCCGCGGTGGCCTAAGTACCGCCCGCAGGGAAACCTGCTGCAGTTCGCCGCTCCCAGCGCCCAGGTTGTCAGCCACTCGACAATCGACGCGGAACACGGATGCGACCTGTGGGACCGGGTAAGCCCGGCTCCCTGACCCATCTCCGGAAGCCCAGCTCGACAGACAACCGCCGCCCGTCTCATGACGGGCGGCGGTTCTGTGCCGGGGGCTAGGCTACAGAAATAGGTCTTCGCCGAGTGTCGCGCTCCTGCGGCTTACCCCCGCCGACCCCCGCCGAGTGTAGAGCTCCTGCCGGAATGCGCGCCTCAAAGAGGCATGAGCGCAGCAATGGATGTTCCGACGCGCCACTATCTCGGCACTCGACACCCGACGGCGACGGCGACGACGAGAGGGTGGTCCTCCGCCAGACGTGCAGAAACAGACAGAAGTGCACAAAGGAACAGACGTGCACAAAAGGAAAGGCGGAAGGCCGCTGACTCCGGCCTCCCGCCCTTCCCGGCACCCGGGCTACATTCGGCCCGGCACCCTTACCTCACTGCTTCATCACAGCATCACTGCATTACTTCACTGCTTCGTTGCCGCGGTACTGCAGCTCGACATCCGCCGGTGCCAGCCGCTTCGCCTGAACGTCGCCGCCGCCGCGCAGGTCCGCGTCCGTCCGCGCGAAGGTCAGCACAGAATGCGCCACGGCGTCGGACATCTGGTCCAATCCGCGGCGGTTGATGTTCCCGAGGTCGTCGCACTTCTGGTGGTAGCAGGGGTCGTAGGCTTCCCCCGCCGTGCCGCCGAACAGTGCAGCTTCCTCGTCGGTCTTGATGCCTTCGGCACCGCTGAACAAGCCACCCGCCGGAATACCGTTTTGGATGAACGCCGAGTAGTCGGAGCGTCCGCTGAACTCAGTGGGTGCCGAGGCCAGCTGCTGCCCCGAGAAATACTCCTCGAAGATGCGCTCAATCTCATCCGAACCCACCGGCCGCGGAGCGTCACTGTCGGGGAATGCAGAGCCGTCACCGTCGTAGACAAAACGAACCAGGTTCGGCGAACCCAGCATGTCAAAGTTCAGGTTCGCGAGGGTGCCGTCCAGCCCTGCCTGATCAAGCTGCGAGACGTAGTGGTTGGAGCCAACCAGCCCGTTCTCTTCTCCGCCCCAGAAGGCAAAGCGGACCCGGTTCTGCAGCGGGTTCCGCTTGGTGGTCTCGGCGAGCTGGATGGCGGTTTCCAGGACGGCCGCGCTGCCGCTGCCGTTGTCATTGATGCCCGACCCCACCGTCACGGAATCAAGATGCGCGCCCACGACGACGGTACGGGCCGCGTTTCCGCGGGGTGTGTCGGCCAGAATGTTGAACGAGTTGGTGGTCCGCACCCCCGAGTCAACGGTGAGCCGCAGTTCCACTCCGGTCGTGCCCGCCAGAGCCTCGCCCAGGGCAAAGGTGATGCCGACGGCCGGGATGGCTGACAACTCCGTGCCCAGGGTGCCGTTGACCAGCCCGGTGCGATCATCGTTCGGGACCTCATTGCCCTGGTTGAAGATGACGACGCCGGCAGCCCCCGCTGCCGCCGCGTTCACCACTTTGTCCCCAAAGGGGCAAGTTCCGCGCTGGATCAGCGCGATGTTGCCGGCGGCAAAGCCGGTGAAGTCCTCTGCCTCGCAGCCGGAGGTGCTGGCCCGGTCCCCGGTGAGATTGATGTCCACCGCGCTGACGGGTGCCGTGACATCCCCCGGCCCGGAGTAGCTCATGGTGGTGAAGTCGGTCCCGGCCGTGTACGTCGTGGCCGTCGGCGCGGTCTGCTCCAGGGCTTCGCTGTTCAATTCGAACTGGTCGTAGGAGAAGTCCTGGCGCACCGGCTTGTATCCCGCCCGCCGCAGCTGGTCCTCGATGTACTGTCCGGATGCCTCATAGCCGGGTGTGCCGTCTGCCCGGTTGCCGTCGTTGGCATCGGCGGCGTCCTGCAGTCCCTCCAGATGGTCAAAGACATTGTGAAGCGTGACCTTGGCGCGCAGTTTTTCGCTCTCATCCTTCACAGGCTTGACCGGTTTCCCTGGTTTTCCGGGCTTTCCCGGCTTCCAGGGATGGCCCGGCTTCCCCGGATGGCGGCCCTTGCCGCTGTCCGGGGCAGCGGAAGTGCCGTCCGCAGCGGTGCCGTCCGTCACCGTGGTGCGGGCTGCCCCGGACTCGGCGAACACCGGTCCGGCGGTTCCGGCGGTGAGGACAACAGCGGCTGCGAGCGCAGTTCCGCGGAGAATACGTGGTGTTTTCATGCTTCCCCTCATGGGTGCGAGTGATTTCCGTGCCGGCGGTGCGTGAACAGCCGCCGGGTTCCGGCCCCTCCCCAGGGAAGCCGTGCCGCAGACGGTAAGGCACGGAACCGTGTCCGGGAAGCGAAAGCCCGGCAACCGGGCCGCACTTGGGCAAAAAACCCGCCTCCCGCCGTCGTACCTGTTCTCAACGGCGACGGCGGCGGCTAGGTTGGGGAGTTTTGCCCGGGCATCGCCCGCCGGCACCCAATGCGCGGCAGTGTTCTGGTGTTTCATTCCCTGCCCTGCCACGCTGGAATGGCACGGGCACACGCCGGATCCCAACGTACGTAAGGATTGCCCCATGGCACGCAAAGCCTTCCTCCTGGCCAGCGCACTTCTCCTGTCCCTGTTCGCCCTGGCCGGCTGCAACGACAATGAATCCGGGGGCGGCTCGTACTCGGCCGACAATGAAGAGGCAACCTCAACGGCCAGTCCGGAGTCCTCGGGCGAGGACACGGCGGCGGCCTGTGCGTCTGCTTCTCCGGGGAGCGCGGCGCAGGAAAGCTGTGAGGCGCAGGGCATCCCGGGAGTGACCGAGGACCCCAACCGCTGCGGCACCACCACCCCCAGCCCCATTGCCAGCGGCATCATCCAGGGCACGTTCGGCACCTATTGCGAGAACGCCATTGCCAGCACCTACGACACCTCCTTCGTGCCCGACGGCGCTGACACCACCATCACGGTCAATGACACCGAAGCGAACACCACGCTGGAGATGATCGTGCGCGGCTTCGCTCCGAACACGGAATTCACCGCCGAGCTGCATCAGAAGCTGTGCGGCCCCGATCCCTCCGATGCCGGCGAGGAATACGAGGACACCCGGAACGAGGATTCGGATGACCTGAGCTTGGACTTCACCACCGACCGCGACGGCGGCTCCACCGCCAGCGTCACCGTGCCGTGGGTCCTGCCCGACGACGGCATTGGCCGCTCGCTGCTGATCACCCTCGACGACGACGAGACCGCCAGTGCGAGCCCGGACGCCTCGGACGATGACCGTGCCGTGGCCTGCGTGAGCCTGGAACGCTAGCGGTTCCGGGCCGCACCGGTTCCCGGGAGAGAACGGGCCGTTTCGGAGCTGGGGACCGCCGCAGATTAGGATGATTGCGGGCCGGTTGAGCTGTGCGCACCTGCGCACCGCACGCCGGCAAAGCGACTTACCTATCTGGAGGACCCATGGCCCTGAACGCCTCGACCACCCTGCCCCACGACGTCCGCACCGTCACCGACACGTTCACCAATGAGGACTTCCTGCGCAGCGTCAGCGAACACGTTGGCGGCTCCCTGGTCTCGGCCACCGTGGACGGCGACACCGCCGGGGCATTTGTCCTGACCGCAGTGCGCACCCTGCCCACCGACCGGCTGCCGGACATGGCCAAGAAGTTCGTGGGCGCCACGCTCACCGTCACGCAGAAGGAACACTGGGCGGCTCCGGCGGCCGACGGTTCCCGCGAGGCCTCCGTTGACCTCTCCGTGGGCGGCGTACCGCTGAAGGTTTCCGCCACCCAGCGTCTGGTGCCCCTGAACGGAGGAACCCGCGTGGACGTTGACGGCAAGGTCAGCTCCTCCATTCCGTTCCTGGGCGACAAGATCGCCAAGTCCGCCGAGCCCATGATCGGCAAGGCGCTGACCATCCAGGCCGGCCAGGCCGGCAAATGGATCGAAAACCGCTAGGACCGCGCAGCAATGGACAACAGCTTTGCCCTGCCCACCGCACTCTCCGTCATCCTCATCATCGCCGGACTGTGGAGCCTGATGGTCTGGCCGCCGTACCTGGTTGAGGCCTACAAGAGCCCGAAGGCCCGCGACGAGAAGGGTGCCCCCACCCGGTACCTGACCATGAACCTGATGAAGGTCACCACGTCCATGGTCTTTGGCCTGGTCACCGTCATCGTGGGTTTCCGCGCCCTGATCGGCTGACTCTGATGGGCTAACCGCCCCGGATGGTGCCAGACTTCGGATATCCCGTTTTTCTGTCCGAGGAGCTCCATGGCACCGGATCCGCAGAACACCCCCGCCGGCCGGCCCGAGCCGCCCCGCCGGCCGGGCGGCACGGTCCTGGCCCGCTCCAGCTATCCGGAGCTCCTGCGCATCGGCGAGATCCTGCGCAAGGAAACCGTGGGCGGGGTGCTCCTGCTGATCGCCACGGTGGCCGCACTGGTCTGGGCCAACTCCCCGGCGTCGGACTCCTACTTTGCCGTCCGCGACTTCGAGTTCGGCTACGAACCCTGGCACCTGAAGCTCAGCGTCGGCGCCTGGGCCGCAGACGGCCTGCTGGCCATCTTCTTCTTCCTGGTGGGGCTGGAGCTCAAGCGCGAATTCGTGGCCGGAGACCTGCGCCAGATCAGCAAGGCGATCGTGCCGGTGGCCGCGGCAGCGGGCGGCGTCGTCGTTCCCGCCCTGATCTATACGGCCGTTAACCTCGCCACCGGCACGGACGCGCTGCGCGGCTGGGCCATTCCCACCGCCACCGACATTGCCTTTGCGCTGGCGGTGCTCGCGGTGATCAGCTCCCACCTGCCCTCGGCGCTGCGGATCTTCCTGCTGACTCTGGCGGTGGTGGATGACCTGATTGCCATCACCATCATCGCGTTCTTCTATTCCGAAGACGTGCATCTGCTCTACCTGCTGATCATGCTTGCCCCGCTGGCCCTGTTCCTGTTCCTGGCGCAGACTCGGCGGCGGTTCTTCGCCACCCGTCCCGCGGCGGCCTGGCTGATCCTGCTGCCGGTCGGGGTGGCGGTGTGGGCACTGATGCATGCCTCCGGCGTGCACGCAACCGTGGCCGGAGTGCTGCTGGGCTTCTGCATCCCGGTGCTGCGCCGCGGCCCGGACGGCACGCCGGTGCTGCCGCAGCCGGGCAAGCCGGGCCTGGCCGAAATCTTCGAGCACCGCTTCCGGCCGGTCTCCACCGGTTTTGCGGTGCCGGTGTTCGCGTTCTTTTCCGCCGGCGTGGCGATCGGCGGCGTCAGCGGGCTGGGTTCGGCGCTGACCGATCCGGTGGCACTCGGCATCCTGGCCGGACTGGTGGCCGGCAAGCCGCTGGGCATCCTGGCCACCACCTGGGCCATCACCGCCGCCACCCGCGCCCGGCTGGACTCCACCGTGAAATGGATCGACCTGCTGGGCATCGGCATCCTCGCCGGCATCGGCTTCACCGTGTCACTGCTGGTCAATGACCTCAGCTTCGATCCGGGCAGCGTGCACAATGACCATGCGAAGGTGGCCATCCTGACCGCCTCGGTGACCGCAGCGGTGCTGGCGGCGGTCCTGCTGCGGATCCGCAACCGGCATTACCGGCTGGTGGAGGCACAGGAGTCCGCGGATGCGGACGACGACGGGATTCCGGACGTTTACGACGACGACGGCGGCGAAGGGGGCGACGACGGCGGGAGCGGGCGTTCTTAGCTGGAAACGGTTGCGCTACCCAGATCCGTAGAAGCATCCGAAGCTATTTGGCTGAAATTGCAGGGTCAGATATTGGGGGTCACCACCAGCGCTCCCCGCCATGGGCTGCACCCTGACGTTGTAACTCCCGAAATATGCTTCTGCGCCTGTTTCGCCGGACGGCCGCTGGATCCGGAATACGGCGCCGGATCCTGTTACCGATGTTTCGGCGCCATATCCTTTTTCATTGAGCACCCGCACAGAATAAGCAGTGGCTTTATTCGCTGTGGGCCAGCTCAGCGCGAGATCGGAGTACGCGCCTTTCCCCGGTCCGCTCAGCGGTGCGCACTTTACAGGTTCCGCGCTGCCCGCGGGGGAAGCCTGCGCAGCTTCTGCCCCAAGTCCCGCGTGGCAGTTGGCGCTGCTCCAATGGGCGTAAGACAGCGTCTGATACAACGGATCACCCGGAACGGCGCCATTCATGGGCAGGATGCGGACGGTGTAGTCGGTGTAAAAAGGTGTGGGGCCCGCCTCCGGCTGCCCTGTCCCCTCAACGGATTTTTGCCGGATGAATTGGAAATCAGCCGTCGCGGCAGAGACAGTTTTGGTTTGCTGGTAACCGTATCCGCCCGAATTGGACCTAATGGTGATGACATAGCTGGTGGCACTGGCGGCGCTCGGCCAAGAAAAGCGGATGTCCGTGGTGGTCTTGGGAATCATGGCTTCTTGCGTTGCAAGGGTGCTGCAGGTCAGAGCAGTGACCTTTCCCGGCCGCGCCGCCAGGACAGGGTTTACAACCGCGAGGGTTGTACCGGCAGGAACAGCAGGGACCTCCGAACGGGTAGTTCCGCTGATGGTGGCCACGGTAGCCGACTGACTCCAGTAGGCGTAGGCAATGGTGCTGCCCGCGCCCAGCACCACGGTCAGGACAAAGGCCACGGCCGCGGTCCGGAAGCCGGGAAGGGCACGCAGCCGCTGAAACAGACGGGGGCGATTGTCCGGCGGCGGCGGTGGTCCCGGTTCATTGGCAGAAATGGTTTTCCCTCAACTTCGTGCAGTTCTACGGGTGCGGCCAGGACTAGGACCTGCAGGGAAATCCTGCAATTCCCAGGTTCTGGTATCCCATCATTACAGGAGTGCTGGGTTCAGAAGAAAACAACAGGTCCGCAGGTGCAATGCGCACTGTTGCAGATGATGGAGATCGAACAATGGCTGTTTGAACGGTCACGGTCAGTGGATATTCCCGAAAGGAATAACCCAGCTCGTCCTTCAGATCGAGGTAGTACGGCTCAACCCGCAGAGTCCCCCGGGGAAGCGCATAGGAAATCGGACGGTCCAGCAACTTGGAGTCAAAAGTGACGATGTAACGCGCTTCCGGATCAATTCCGGCAGTGTTCGGCCATTCAATCCGGTTGACGAAGCTTGATTGGCACCTGACATCTGCAGGAACAGGGGTTTGCGGCCGCGCTGTCTGTCCGGAAATGATGACGCTGGCCTGCTGACTCCAGTAGGCAAATGCGGCTGTGCCGCCAATTCCGAGTACAACGGTCAGGACAAAGGCCACTGCGGCGGCCCGCATGCCCGGAAGCTTCCTACTCATCCAACTGCCGCTTCCGGAAACGAAGAACCACAGCAGCAGCCAGCAGCACGGACATGGCTATCAGGAGCGTGCCCTGCAGCGTCCGAATAATTGGTTCCACCGTGCTCTGGAAACCCGCCGGGATAATGGCGGCTTGGGGATTCTGCTCTGCCGGACCGCCGGCCTGCGGCGGGTTGGCTTCAAATGGCGGGTTGGCTTGACCGCCGCTTTCAGCGCGTTCGGGCAGAGCTGCCGGGAAGACGCTGTTAGGTGCTGGCTGCGGAGTCCCGCGTGTTCCTTGCAGGGCTGCGACTTCTGAAGGCTTGCCCGCTGCCATCGGATCGGGGTTATTGGCGGTTGTTCCTGATTCGTCCGGCGGCTGGGTGGGATTCCCCAGAGCAGCACAGGCAGTCCGGGATACAGCGTCCATCGATTCCAGCAAGAAGACAACGTCGAAGTCCGCCGAGCGGTTCATCGTGTCATTCGGAGCATCCACAGCCAGGTCGAGGACCAGCCGCATCTCACGTTCTTCCCCCGGCTTGAGTTCCCAGGCATCCTGCAGATCAGTGCAGGAGCCTGAGCCGCCAAGTGAAGTGCGGGGCGAAAGGCCGGAGTCCTTGCCGGTTCGAAGGCCCAGATAGTTGTTCATCTCGGGATCAGAGCGGACGACGAGGGCTGCCGAGGACAACCGGGCCGGGTCTTCGCTGTTGTTGCGAACCCAGAGAGTGGCGCTGCGTGTGCCGCCGGGGACGTAGTCAAGGGATTCACCGAAGACTGAGCCGGCAACCGTGGAGGTGAAGGTCTCGCCGTCGAGGCTGAACTCCAGGTAATCGCCGGCTGCGAAAGCGCCGGGCGCTCCGGCCAGGGACACCACCGTGCCGACAACACCGGCAACAGATGCTCCGACCAAACTCCGGCGCCATCCCGCAGCGGGTGCTGTGTGCCGGCTCATCAGACGGTTGCGTGCTTCCGGGCCTCAATGCGGTGTGCATGGTTGTTCCGGTCGCCGCGGAGTTCGTCGTGATCGCAGCCGTCGCAGTCGGTCAGGATGGAATCGTCGTGGCGGGGCTCGCTGCCGGCGCCTTCGGCCGGGCCGAAGTCCGGGAAAACAAACGGGTCGTTATCGCTGCCGCGGCTGTCTTCATCCGATTCGCCCTCGTTGCGCTTCTTGGCCAGTGCGCCGCGGACAAGAGCAATCACGCCGTATCCCATGAGGGCCACGGCGCCCCACTGGGCCATGGCACCGCGGTCGGAATTGCCGAGGCCGTTGGCCACAAAGCCTACGTAG
Organism: Arthrobacter sp. TJ-178; assembly: GCF_058269275.1. Taxonomy (NCBI): domain Bacteria; kingdom Bacillati; phylum Actinomycetota; class Actinomycetes; order Micrococcales; family Micrococcaceae; genus Arthrobacter; species Arthrobacter sp. TJ-178. The sequence goes on from NZ_JBZCNK010000002.1 coordinate 261,276, forward strand.
GGAACGGCGTAAAAGAGCTTGCCTTTGACCTGGACTTCGCGCACGGGCAGTTCGTCCTCGACGTCGTTGTTGTCGCCCTTGGTGATGAACACAATCTCGCCGCTCTGTTCGGCGGTGACGGAGGTAATGCGGTGCGTGATAACGGCAGGGGAACCCGAGTTGATCTGGTAGGTGATGATGTCCCCCACCTTCAATTCCTCAAAGGGAACGGGCTTGACCACCAGGAAGGTGCCGGGAGCATATTTGGGAGCCATGGAGCTGGTGAGGACGCTGTACGTCTGGGACCCGGTAATCATGGGAACGGCCACAAGAATGAGGGCGGCGAGAGCGGCGAGGCAGAGCGCAACGTAGCTGAGGCAGGTGCCAATGAAGCCCAGGGGGCTGGTGGTGGCTTCTGCTTTAGTGCGAGCGCTCATGATTCTTCCTATCCTCGTGGTGTTACTTGGGTTCCGGGTGCCAGTTGCGTCACGGTGAGCTTTGCCGGGATCTGGATGACTTTGCCGAGTTGTGCGGGAGGCGTGGCAGCGTTGAGTTCCACTGCAACGCAGACGTTTTGCGTGGTCCCCAGGGCCAGCGCCCGGGAGATGCCGTTCGGTGGGACTTCCTTGTACGACGCCGCAGCTACTGCCTGGCAGTTGCCGCCCGGAGCCGGCACGAAAGTCTTGACCACCAGGTTCCCGCCGAAGTTGTCCACCGGCACCAGGGTGAGGTCAAAACCAAGCCGCAGCGGGGAAGCCGCCGTGACATTCACGTTGTTTCTAATCTCGATTGCCGCGTAGGCGGTCTTTCCACGGGCCAGCTCACCGATGGGGAGCTGAACCTGCGTTCCCCTCATGTCCACCCCGTTGACCAGAATGCTGAAGTCCGCGGCCTGGACCGTTGAAGGGGCGGTGTTTACTGTGGCATTCCACAGTGCGTAGCTTCCCTGAACAGTCATCAGCCCGAGCGCGACGGCGGCGAGGATGAGTCCTGCCGCTTTCAGTGCTCGAAGGCTCTTCACGGAATGTATCTCCAGGGAACAGGTTGTGCGCGGAGCGTGCGCTTCGCGCACAACCAGGGGTTAGAACAAGGTGGCGTTAGCCGTTGCTGCTTAGCCGTTACGGCTTGGTAGCCGGGGCCTGCTGGTCGAGCTTGTAGGAGATGGCGCCGAAGGTGGCGGCAGCGTTGACGCTGCTCTGTCCCTGGTCCGCCCGGTTGTTGAAGGTGAACTTGGCCGAAGCGATGACGTCACCGGAATCCGCAGGCTTCAGGATGGCCGGGATGGGCGTGCCGTCGGCCTTCTTCAGGGTGGGTGCTTCCACGGTCACGTCTGCGGCAGCGAATCCGCCGTTGCCGAAGGCCGGCTGCGTCATCGACAGCTTGGCTGTCATCAGGTCACCGGTCAGCTTGACGTTCAGCTTCTGCGTGTAAGTCAGGACATCACCCGGAACCACCTTGTAAGTGTTCAGATCCACCACGGTGCCAACAGCGTTGGTCCATTTGCCTTCGCCGCCCACAACCGGAGACAGCTGCAGGTCACCGGCGGTAATCGAGCCGGCGGCGGTAGTCTCGGAATCGTTCCAGATGGCGAGGGTTCCGCCGCCGCCGAGGAGGAGTGCTGCGCCTACGCCGATTGCCAGTGCGCCTTTAGCCATCTTGTTCATTGTGTTCCCCTTGTTTGTTCTGCTTGAACCTTTTCGGCCTAGGAAGGTTTTCCTTGCCGCTGGGTATTACTTTGCCGCCCGGTCCTCAAGAAACAACGCGCTCTTCCCGCAGGGTTGATGCAACGTTTGGCCAATGCGCAAGGCCGGCACAAGGTAACCTCAAGATCAACGCAATGAACCGTGGATTTGTCCGCAAAAGCCCGTTTCAGCGCCCCAAAAGCATTCCAAAGCAGTCGCAGTAACCGCAAAAGCACCCGTTAGAACGCGCAATTCGAAGCCCGGAGACATGAGCACCAATACCCCGTTCCGCATCCTGACCGTCTGCACCGGCAATATCTGCCGCTCCCCCATGGCCGAGCGTCTGCTCCAGGCCGGCTTCGATGAGATGGCCCCGGGCGAGTTCACCGTCGCCAGCGCCGGCACCGGCGCCCTGGTGGGCTCCGGCATCGAACCGCATGTGGCCGGGTTCGTGAATGTTTTCGGCGGGGACTCCACCAACTTTGTCTCCCGGCAGCTCAGCTCCGACATCCTCGCCGGCCAGGATCTGGTGCTGGCCCTGAGCCGGGCGCACCGCAGCAAGATTGTGGAACTCGCCCCGGGCCTGCTGCGCCGCACCTTCACCCTGCGCGAACTGGCTCGGCTGCTGCCCGAGGTGGACGGGCAGGACGACGTCGGCGCCTCCGAACGCTGGACGGCCGCCCTGGGCAGGGCGCTTCGCCTGCGCAGCGCCAACCCCGGGGGCCCGGGCGAGGACGACGTCGTGGACCCTTACCGCCGCAGCGAGGAGACCTACCAGCAGATGGTGCAGGAACTGACCCCGGCGGTGAACACCCTGCTGGCCTGGGAACGGCAGTACCGGTGACAGCAGCCCGACAGCAGCCTCCCCCTCCCCCGTCGTATCCGCCTCGCCTGGCCCGGTCGGCCCCAACACCGCGGTCCCGGCCTGCCCCGTCGCGCCCCGCGGGTCCATCCCGGCGGGTCCGGCAGCGCAGGACTCTGGCTGTTCTCTTTCTCCTCTATATAGGGATGCTCGCATTCATCGTGCTGTGGCCCTCCCCCGTGGACCAGGGATCCGCCGGCACCCTGAGGGCGGTGCTGAGCAGGCTGCACGGTATGGGGGTTCCCGGCTGGGTGAATTACTCCTTCGTGGAGAATCTGGCGAACGTGCTGATGTTTGTGCCCTTTGGGCTGATCGGCGCTGCCTGGCTGCCCGAGCGGCGGATCTGGCTAGCTGCCGCCGGCGGCATCGCGGCCTCCTGCCTGATTGAATCCGCGCAGGCCGTGCTGCTGCCGAACCGCTTCGCCACCATTTACGATGTGACCGCCAATTCCCTCGGCGCCGCCCTGGGCTGCATTGCGGTCTACGCCTGGCGAACCCGCCGAGATGGCAGTAAGTGCGCGTCTGAGCGCTGAGAGATGCACCTACTGCCATCTCGCGGGGTGGGAAAGACCCGGACGCACAATCTTGCCCCGATCTTGCGTCTTCCCCGGGGCAGTTCCTGAGCAAGTGCTGGCATTGTCGTAGATATCAAGCAGCCTTACAGAGCACCCAGTCCCGCCGCACATCACCGCGGCTCCCAGAGCGGAGGACCCCTTATGGTTCTGACAGTATCCGCTTCAACCAGCTGCACTCCTCTGCTACCCGGAGCCGGCCGATGATGGCCACGGCCGAGCACGGCCCGGACCTGATTGCCCGCGAGCAGCTCCTGGACCTGACCGACCAGCTCGGTCCGGCGTCCTGCCGCGAGTTCATCGGCAACTTCATCAACATGTGGGAGTCCCGCTATGAGCGCCTGCTCCGTGCGGTCACGGGAGCGGACGACGCCGCCACCATGGACGTGGTGCTCAGCATCAAGATCTCCAGCGAAATGGCCGGCGCCAACCGCCTTGCCGAGCTGGCCCGCTGCGCCCAGCAGCGCCTGACGCACTCCGGTGCCGCAGGGCTCGTCTCCATGCTCGCCCTCTTCGCCGCATGCGGCCGGGAAACCATGGCCTGCCTGCTGGCCGTCCTGGACTAGCCGCACCGCGGAAACGGCGCCGCAGAAATTCCGGCGAGGTGCCGCCGAACAGGCAGGTACCCTGAGAGCACGGCAGTTCGCTTATCCAGGGGGAGTTTCACCAACCATGTCACGGCTCGGCACGCGCATGCTTTCCCGGCTGGGACTGCACTCGGACTTCCACGAGCTGACGCTGCCCCAGCGGGTGCGGATCAGCCAGACCCCGCTCGTGATGACCATTGGCCTGCTCTGCATCATTTACGCGGCCCTGCTCCCGGAGATCATGGGCCGCCCGCAGTTCCAGGCCGGCCTGATACTGCTGTTGCTCATCACCGTTGCCGGCGCCGTCGTTCCCTGGGACCGCCTCTGGCATGCCGCCTACTGGATCCTTCCGATCCTGGACTTTGTTGCGATCGGTCTCCTGTATCAGGGCGGGTTCGGCCTGGCCATGGGACTTTACCTGCTCAGCGTGTTTCCCGTCTTCTGGCTGGCCTGGTCCCGCGTATCGGCGGCGGGGGCACTGGTGCTCAGCTTCATCTGCCCGCTGATCATCGTGTGGTATCCGGTGTTCAGCTCGCCCGCGCCCACTACCGGGCAGCGCCTGGCCGCGCCCATCCTCGGGCCGCTGGTCACCCTGGCGGTGGCTTTTACGGTGGTGGTCATCCGGCGGGACATGGATTCCCGGCAGGCCGCCCTGGCGCACAAGGACCAGCTGCTGGGAGACGCACTGGCCCAGAGCACGGACCGCTCCCGGCTGCTGGACGTTGTCCTGAACGCCATCGACGTCGGCGTGCTGGTGGTCGGCCCGGACGGTTCGGCTGTGCATAAGAACGAACGGATGCGCGTGCTGGATGACCACATCCGGCCCACGGATATGGAGCATACCCGAGAACAGGATCTGCTCTTCTTCGGCCCGGACCGCACCACCGCCCTGACCAGGGACGAGCGGCCCGTGGTCCGGGCGCTGAAGGGCGAGGCGTTCCAGGACATGCTGATGTGGGCCGGGCGACCCGGCCACCTCATGGCACTGTCCTGCTCCGCGAGCATCCTGCGCAACGAGAACGGGTTTGACGGTGCTGTCATCACCTTCAATGACGTCACCGCCCTAATGGATGCGCTGCGGGCCCGGGATGATTTTGTGTCCAGTGTTTCCCACGAGCTGCGCACTCCCCTGACCTCGATCATCGGCTATCTGGATCTGGCACAGGAAGAAGCCGAGGACACCGGCCTGACCGGCACCATTCCGCACGCCGTGGAGGTGGCCCAGCGCAACAGCGAACGGCTGCTGAGCCTGGTCTCGGACCTGCTGGCCGCCGCCTCGGGCAGCGTGGCGCTGGATCCCCGTCCGTGCTCGGGGGAAGAACTGGTCAGCGCCGGGCTGCGCTCCGCCCTGCCGCGGGCCGCAGCCGCAGGCGTGCACCTCAGCGCCGAGTGCGCTCCGGGCCTGACCGTTCACGGTGATCCCGGGCGGCTGGCGCAGGTGCTGGACAACCTGCTCTCCAACGCCATCAAATACTCGCCCGACGGCGGGACCGTCACCGTGCGTTCCTGGTGCGAGCCGGGCCTGGCGTTCCTGCAGGTGGAGGACTCCGGCATGGGCATGAGCGAGGAGGACCAGCGGGAGCTGTTCACCAAGTTCTTCCGCACCGGCGCCGTGCGCCGGGCCGGGATCCCCGGAGCAGGTCTGGGCCTGGCCATCACCAAGAACATTGTCGAGGCCCACGGCGGCACCGTCGCCCTGGTCAGTGCCCCCGGCGAAGGATCCACCTTTACCGTCTGCATCCCGCAGCCGGCGCAAACGCCGTCATCCGCTGACGGAACGGCCACCGCCGAGGAGATCGAAATTGCCGGAGCCGCTTTGTCTTCTGAGTGACACAGCCGCCCCAGAGCTGTGAGGCAGAAAGCCAGGGAGGACGTTCTCGAGGAGACTATCGATCTGGTCGCTGAGTGAACAGTGTTGGCCACCCGAGATTGCGAGCAAGCGGCCGAACTCTCCGGTGAACTACCCGCGCGGTTCCGGGTCGTTGGCACAGCGCCAGCGGTGCTGCCGCCTGCAGGGCTGTGGACGTGTCCTTCAAGTGACTGTCGCTGACCAGGGAAAGATTCGTTGAGTTTGAAGAATCGGCGGCGATCACCGGCCTGCCCGCTTATGCCACGGCGGTCGCGGAGACTGATGACTAGCCCAGGTTGTGGGTGGTACGACGAGCTGGCGTGCCTCGACCGGGATCCGTGGCTAGGATTCTTCGAGCAGTCTTGGGTGGAGAAGCAAGACGTACTGCGCGCTGCGCTGACCGCACTGGAGATACTGGATCCCTCCCCCAGCACATATCACGCTGGCTTCCGTGCCCGAGCGCAACGGGTCACTGGTTGGCTGTGAGTTCACCCTGTGTTCAAGCAGCTTGTGGCCTCCAATATGCAGGAGTGGAACCGTTTTACGCGGCAGGATGCCGACTGCAGACGGAGGGGTAAGCCTCTTTTGTATTCATTTCCCTAGTCATGCGGGTAGACCGAACGTGCGTGTAAGAGCAAGTATAATTGTTGCAAGACAATATAAATTTTTTGGGGGAAACGTGTCACGCCAACCAACACTAAATGTTCTCTGGACGTCCGGATGGGACTCGACCTATCGTGTGATTGATCTGCTTTTAAATCAGTCAGCAACCGTACAGCCGTGGTATGTAATGGATTCCGGACGTCGGTCGACGAAGCGGGAACTTCAAGCGATGAAGGAAATTCGAGAAGCTTTGGAGGCCAAGGACCCTTCAGTGGCTGAGCGGTTCCTTCCGACGAAGATCTTTAAGATCGAAGACATTCCTGCTGACAAAGAGGTGACTTCCGCGTACGAGCGAGTAGCCTCCCGTTATACCTTAGGTAGACAGTACGAATGGTTAGCCCGTCTGGCTCGCAGCCAGCAGGTAACCCTTGAACTCGGCGTTCACCGGGATGATAAGTTCCATAATGTGCTAGGCGCAGAAATTCGCCCGACCGGAACGGGCTCATACAGTGTCGCCGGAACCTCTGACCCGGATCTAACCGTCTTCGCCAACTTTGAATTTCCAATTTTCGATATGACTAAAATCGAAATGCAACACTTTGCCGAAAAGTATGAATTCGATGACATTATGGAGATGACATGGTTTTGCTTTAGCCCTCTTTTGGATGGAAAACCGTGTGGGTTCTGCAACCCATGCAGGTACACCCGCGAGGAAGGATTGGGTAGACGAGTTCCTGCGCGATCACGAACAAGACGCGCTCACCACATAGCTCTCAAGGTATTGTGGAAGGTGCGAACCACGGCAATGTCAAAGGGCAAATAGCCCCGGATGATCCGAGCGTCGGCGAACAGAGGCCCACAACGGATGCTGCGGATCCACATTTATTCGGGCTGACTTCGCATCCCGAGTGGGTCAATCGATAAGGTAACAACCGACGGAGACCACTGGTCACCTAGCCTCCACCTGTACTCTAGGCCAGACGGGGCGCCGTTGTGGTCCATCACCCGTTTGAAGCCAGGTTCTATGTACTTGTTGCTTATGGAGGACACCCGTGAACCATGAAGAAGACGACGTCCGGCCGACGTCGTACGAACAATTAGGGTCTAAGTGCAGCAGCTCTTGCCTTAAGCCAAATTTGTGATCCTATTCGCCTCAGACGGTCAGTGATGCAGGACTTCCAACGTCGGTAGGAACAACGTAAAGCCGTTTTTCCTACCGACGCTCCAGCTGGACAGACTTAACCGGTATCTCGCCTTTGGAAATATGTAGCCACCAACCTCGGAGACGAAGGCATGCCGCCCAAAGGTGCTGTGAGAAATGGCAGCCGGCACCCATTCCTAAGGTCGATTAGCGGGACGGAGCGAGCCGGTAGCCGACGCCGCGGACCGTTTCCAGCCAGCGCGGAGAGCGGGAATCGTCGCCGAGCTTGCGGCGGACGTTGCCGATGTGAACCTCAACGGTGCGTTCGTCGGCCTCGCTGATGAACCCGCCGGCGTCGTATTCGTCCCCGCGCAACCGGCGCACCAGATCGGTCTTGGTGCGCACCCGGCGGCCGCTTTCCAGTACGGCGTGCAGCAGTTCAAACTCGGTGCGGGTCAGATCCACCGGCGCACCGTCCACTTCGGTGGTGCGGGTTCCGAAGTCCAGGCTCAAGCCGTTGTGCAGGAAATGACCGGACTCTTTGCCGCCGGCTTCAGCGGGAGCGGCAGCCGCAGCGGCCGACATCGCGGGCTGCGCGGAGGCATCTGCCGCCCCCGGCGCCGCGGGCTGGGGAGCAGCATCGGCGGTTTCCTCACTTGAGCGGGGGCGGCGCAGCATCGCGGAGATGCGGGCGCGCAGTTCGCGCGGGCGGAAGGGCTTGGTGATGTAGTCGTCGGCGCCGGCTTCCAAACCCATCAGGGTGTCCAGTTCCTCGGCGCGGGCCGTGAGCATCACAATGTAGGCGTCGGAGAACAGGCGCAGCTGTCGGATCACTTCAAAGCCGTCAATATCCGGCAGACCCAAATCAAGGGTCACCACCGTGGGGTTGTGCGTCCGGACCGCTTCCACGCCCTCAGTTCCGTTGGGTGCGGTAAAAACGATAAATCCGGACTGCTGCAATACCGCGTTTAATAGGTCGCGGATATCCTTGTCGTCTTCGATGATGACTGCAACGCGCTGTGTTTCCATATGGTGCTGTTTTTCCATCCTGCGAGACCTTCTGATAACCCGCTCCCCTTACCGGAGATACTACAGGGTTCCCCTATAATCACAGCTACAGCCATGAGGATTCCGGGGGTCCATTTTTGTCCAGTTTTGAGCGCCGGGCTCTGGCACTGGTGGGAATTTCGAACGAATTCCATGCATTGTCGCTGCGCCTCCGGGTGGCCGCCAGCCAGCTGCCGCTGGTGCTGTCCGTGTTGGTTACCCTGCTCCTTGTTGCCGTGGTCAGCCCGGCAACTTTTTCCGAAGACGCCTTTCAGCTCGGATTGCTGCTGCTCGCCGTCGCCACCGCGGCAGCCTTCGCCGTGCCCTGGGACCGGTTGTTTGTACCGGCATACTGGGTGATTCCACTGGTGGACTTCTCCGCCATCGGTTTCCTCTACACCGGCGGGCGGAGCACTGTTACAGGCCTTACCCTCCTGTGTGTCTTCCCCGTCTTCTGGCTGGCATGGTCCGGGGTAGCCACCCATCTTGGCGCCTTGCTGAGTTTTGCCGGCACGCTGCTGGTCGTGTGGTCGCCGGCCATCAGCAGCGGCGTGGAGTCCGTCAGGGATCTGGCCAGTCCGCTGTTGATTCCGTTCATCATGCTGGCAATCTTCAACACCGTGACGATTGTGGAAAGGGACACCACTTCCCAGCACAAGCGCCTTCTGGAGGCTGAGAAGGGACTTCAGGACAGCCTGCAGGAAAGCCGGATGCGCACCCAGCTGCTTAACGGCGTGCTGGAGACTGTCGACGTCGGCGTGACCGCATTGGCTGCCGACGGGCAGATCCTTTTGATGAACAGCCGCCAGAGAACCAATTACGCCTTGGCCGGGCTGGCCGGAACCGCCGACCCCGACAACCGAGCGCTGATTTTCGGCCTGGATCAGGTAACGCCACTGACCCTGGCGCAGCGCCCCACCCAGCGGGCGATGCGGGAAGAATCCTTCTCCGACGTGATCATCTGGGTAGGAACGGGAAAGGACCAGCGGGCGCTGGCTGTCTGCGCGCGGGCGCTGCGCGACAACGGCACGTTTGCCGGCACGGTTTTGGCGTACAGCGACGTCACTGACGTGGTCAACGCGCTGAACGCCAAGGAAGACTTCGTCTCCAGCGTCTCGCATGAGCTCCGCACGCCCCTGACCTCAATCATCGGTTACCTCGATCTGGCGGTCGACGACGCCGAGGAACAGAATCTGCAGGGCCCCGTCCGCACCGGACTGCTCGTGGCGCAGCGGAATGCCGAGCGGCTGCTCACGCTTGTCGCTGACCTGCTGACCACGGCCTCGGGAGTGATGTCCCTGAGGAAGTCCAATGAAGACCTGGCGGAGCTCGTCCAGACTGCTTTGGATTCAGCCGGCCCGAGGGCCGAAGCCGCCGGCATTCACCTGAGCAGTGACATCCCCGGGGCCCTGCCACTGCGGATGGATTCCGGGCGGATCCTGCAGGTGCTGGACAACCTGCTCTCCAACGCCATCAAGTACTCCCCCGACGGCGGTGCAGTCACCGTACGGGCTTGGGCGGAGCCGGACTCGGTGGTTTTGGAAGTCACCGATAACGGCATGGGGATGAGTCCTGAGGATCAGCTGGAGGTGTTCACCAAATTCTTCCGGACGGGGCAGGTGAAGAAGGCTGCCATTCCCGGCGTGGGCCTCGGCCTGGTCATCACCAAGTCCATTGTGGAGGCCCACGGCGGGTGCATTTCGTTTGAGTCAGAGCCTGGAGTTGGGACCACGTTCCGGGTCGGACTGCCTATAGACGTCGGCAAGAATAATGTCTGTTGACCACGACGATGAACTCGCTTCCACTGTCTGAACGCTTCTGGATAGCTTCATAACGTTCATCCCCTCATCAGTGGAGGTGAGGGAGATGGGTCCCGGCGGAGATGCGCCTGATTATCATCCGCTGCACAGAGTGGCAAAGCTGCATTGACCTTCAGTTTGACTTGGCAGCAAACTGTCCTGACGCAGGTTCAACTCCACCCCCGCAATGCTCTTATTCAAAAACCCGTGCCGCGCCTAGTTTCACCACCTTCTCATTAAGCTCCTGCTCGTCAACCGCACTATTTGGTGCATGCAAGCATAAGCCCTAAACTAACTTTGGACATGCTCAAATTTGGTCATGCCTCACTGACCAGTTGATGCCAGAGTAGTGGCGACGAGCAGCGACGACTGACGAAGAGCTTTTCCGAGATCTTCCTGAGCGAACCACCGCTGTCAGAAAGAGGGAAGTTTTGAAAGTTCTCGTTATTGGTGATCCCCCCGGCACACCCGGTGGAATAGCACAGGTAATGACGCTTGTGAACTCATGGTGTGTAGCAAAAAATGGAGTCACACCGACCTTCCTCAATCCACTTGCAAAAAAGAATCCATCCGGACCACCAAGTCTGGCCAGGCTCCTCCAGGCACTCACCCATATCGTCCTCGTACGCCCGAACATTGTTCATTTCAATACTGCATCTCGGGGCAGCACTTATCGCAATATTATATTCAGTCTTGCTGTTCGAATATTACGCGTGCCATATGTGATTCATCTACACGGTGGTGGCTATCCCGGCTTTATAAAAACGATTTCGTTTTGGCAGAAGCGTTTGGTACTAGATTACTTCAAGCACGCCAAGGTTATTATTGCCTTAACACCAAGCTGGAGCAAGTTTCTCAGTGAACAGCTAAACGTTGACAACCGTAAGATATCTGTCATACCTAATGGCACTGCCGATCCGGGAGCAGCCCTAAAGAGTACCGTCCACAAAAGCCCTGTCCCGACCTTCGTATACGCTGGTCGACTCACTAAAGCCAAGGGCGTGCCGGAACTCGTCAGTGCCTTCAACGCACTTCCTGAAAACCTGAATGCAGAGCTAATACTAGTTGGCGCCGGAGCAGACGAATCCGTCACCACTGCAATCGCCGAGTCATCCGGGAACATAACTCAGCTCGGCTGGTGCACAAACGCAGAAACTCTTGCCGCAATGGCCAAGGCATGGGCGGTTATCCTTCCCTCACACTTTGAGAATATGCCGCTCACTGTTTTAGAGTCCATGTCAGTTTCTACCGCAGTAATAGCGAGTCACGTCGGCGGAATACCAGAGATGATTCGTGACAACATCGATGGGATCCTAGTCTCCCCAGGTGACATCCCCGAATTAACACGCAGTATGGTTGAACTCTGCGATCTCGAAAAGGCAACCCAATACGGAGCTCTCGGGCGTTCCGTATGGCAAGAGAAATACACAAGCGAAAAAATGAGCGCCTCACTAATAGATCTGTGGAGTAATGCGCAAGAATAATCTATTGTCCAAAAGTTTCGGAGTGCTTTTAATTCGTATCGGTGGCGCTGCACTCCAACTCGCTCTCGTTGCACTGGCAGTTGCTTTTTTTCCAGTCAATGACGTCGGCCAAAATGCCATCCTCTGGAGTGCGGCGATCATGGCTCGGGTAGGAGGAACATTTGGACTAGATCTATATGTTCTTCGCGAACTGCCGACTCTGTGGGAAGACTCTCAGCCGGAATTCGGCCATCGGAGCAAAGGGATACTGTTAAGTCTTTTACGGGTGCTGTTGCCTTTGGTCATTGTGCTCTTGGCCGTCGGATTTTGGCTGGCCTCATTGGATTTGTTCCATCTGGAGATGGCGCTTGCGCTTCCCGTTGTAGTTTTTGCATCGGCGTTGCAGCGGCTATGGTCTTGCCAGTTACGCGCTCGTGGTCAGCTGATGATGGGCCAGACACTCGATGCTGTAATCCTTCCCCTTACCGCGATTATCTTCCTTTTTTCAAGCCACCTGTGGGCGCCTCATTTATTTATCGCCGGCCAAGCCGCGTCGATTGTGCTTGTTACACTACTAATGTCCGCATTGCTATGGACGGATCTGCGTCGCAGTGGAAGGCATCAACAACTTATCGCCCGCGACTGGAAGCAAGTCATTCCTCTAGGCGTTGGATCAGGGCTAAGTGTCGTCGCTTCACGTGCTCCAATTATGTTCGTTGGGGCAGCGTCCATTACGCAGGCGGCATCGTTTGAAATCGGTCAAAGAATTCATTCTGCCGCTACCTTGGCCTCCGCATCTGCTACAGCGGTCCTGTTCCCTCGAGTGAAGGGGCATATTAAACAAGGGGATGCTCGACAGCTTCTTCGTGAATTACTGTCCGCTTCCGTTCTGGGCCTTATTCCGGCGCTGTGCATCCTAATCGGCCTCGTTCTAGTGGGACCCGAACGAACTCAGCTGTTGATGGGACCAGATTACGCGGGGGCATGGGCAACTGCCGTTGTCCTTGCTGCCGCTGCATGCGTTAATTCTGTGACTGGACTCTGCCATGGGGTCTTAGCCATGTCAGGATCCGGGCAAGCGTTCTGGATCATTGCAGCTATCCAGGCTTCGATCACACTTGTCTATGGTCTATTTTATTTTGACGGCGTAGCAGTTCATATGGCCACATTTGTCCTAATGATGGAGATTGTCCGGGGTACCGCGCTCCTTCTACTCATGAGTCGACTCTTGAAAAATATTGCAATGCCGATGCACAAAATGGAAAGTGAAATACTATGATAAAAGATCTTGCTCGCCAGGCATTCTATCAACCGCTCAGGTTTCTTCCACTTACCATGCGACGAAGCCTAATCTACCTTCGAGCATACAAGCGTCTCCCCGATCTAAGGTCGCCTTCGCTGTTCTCGGAAAAAATCAATTGGCGCATAGTTCATGATCGTCGCGAGTCCATTGCGTTTACCTGTGACAAAGTCAAGATGAAGGAATACGCGGAATCTAAATCAAGTTCTGTTTTGGTTCCCAAAACAATTTGGCATGGCCGCAACCTGGACGAACTAGCTTCCCTAGACGTCACTGTCCCGTGGATACTGAAACCGAACCATAGTAGCGGTCAGGTAATCTTGGGCGGGAACGCAGCCATCGACGTCAACGCCTTGAAGGCCAGGACCAAGAGCTGGTTGAAAGATTTCAACTTCAGTGTGTTGGGCGAGTGGGCATATAGTCAGGCATCCAAAGAGTATGTTCTTGAGGAAATGATCGGTGATGGAGAAACACCGTTGCCCGATTACAAGTTCTATGTGTTTGATGGCAAGGTGCGCTTGATACACGTTGATATTAGTCGCTTCGGGAGCCCGACTCGCCGAATGTACACCCCGGACTGGGAGGCGCTCGATTACCATAACAGCATTCCTCTGGGGCCAACGCAGGAACGTCCTGACAATCTTGATGAGATGCTAGAAATCGCCTCTATTATTGGAGACGGATACGACTTCATGCGCGTAGATCTTTACAGGGATAACGGCAACATTTGGTTTGGCGAAATGACTCCCTATCCTGCCGGGGGCGCGAAGCCCTACCGCCCCAAGGATCTCGATCAGATTCTGGGTGGATACTGGAAGCTTCCGGCATTGTAGCCGCCACACACACCGATCAGCCCAGCTGCACCGGGTTCCATGATCGACCTCATAATCGCAGGCGCCCGTTTGGTGCTCTCCAGTTGTGCGGATCTCGTTATTGTTACGCCGGTGACGCCGTGGACCTCGATCGGCAGACCTGCGTGAGGACCGGCTCCTCTGTGCTGCTCGATTCCTAACAGGAAGGTCCGTAGCCGGTCTTTCCGCGGTGACCGAATTGGGAGGGTTCCTGTAGGCGGGAGTGTCGCCAGCAGCTCCTTGGACCAGCCTAGCGCCGGCGCCCCCAGGCAGTACTACGGTGCGAGCACAGTAACGGGCCAGTCAAAGAAAGACTCTGTCCAAGCTTGCAGCATACGCCGGTCTGGTTGGGCCCAAGCGCCCTCTCCGTTACACCCAGAACCTGCTGGAACGAGGTAAGGCGAAAAGACAGCACGGGTACACTGTCGCTCCTCGCAATAGGCGGGCCGGACCGCCATGACCCGAACTGGCCAGGATCCTTATGGACGGCCAATCTCTGGGTTACGAACCGTGCAAGCCCGCGGCAGGTGCTCCAGACGTGCTGACGCAGCCTTCGGCACTGAATAATAGCAGGACAGTCGTATCTACAGATTAGGGATGGCCGACAGCCCCACCACCACCTAATTTGGGTGGCAAGTATACTCACCGATCGTAGAAAATCAGCACTCTCCGTCTTCGGTGCAGAGGCGGACCGTTGCGGGCAAGCTCTTGACCTGCCCGCAAAGACTACAAGCCGAGAGAAGGCGGCATGAGTTCCCGGAGCGCCGGAGCAATTCTTTCCCCGTACTCAATTGTGATGTGGGCTCTATCCGATTTGGTTGGCACGTCCCCAACAAACGCAGGGCAGAATCGGTCCAAACAGTAAAGACGTCGCGTATCTACGACTGACCACCTGTTGGCCTTGGCCACTCCAGATTCCGCGTTGAACACATCGGACCACGAAGCTTGAATCGCTGACACACAGTCGGATGGTGACCGGACCCTGTTATAGCACTCCTTCGGGTCCTTATCTGCTGGAGGGGCAGACAAAAACACGATTTTGTTAGGATCAATTACTAGTTCCGAGGCTGCCACCCGAACAGTTTCAGCCCATTGGCCGGAGGGCATCGGTGCTGTCTTACCCACTTCTGTACGAGGGGCATAGCTGTTTGCGATAAAAACCGCGTCCGGCTGAAGTTCCTGAACGAGACGGATGCTACCGGCGTTACGTGCTCCGCACCCTTCAACGATCGCCGGGTCTGAGTTTGCGACCGTTACGGAAGAGAATGAGCATCCGTACATGCCACCGCTTACAACTTTCCAATCGTCGCCAAGCGCTTTCTGTACGGGGTTTGCCATTGTCATGGCTATCGAGTCGCCAAGCACGATTGCGGTCCGTGGCGCGCTGCCACTACCAAGCGTGCACCGGTCGACATCGAGTGGACCAGGATCACCACAGGTAGCGATAGAAGCAGGCGCCTGGGGTGCGTCGAGTGCCTCATCCATGGACATAGCTAGGTCTGGCCATGTGCTTGCCTGTAAGGCAGCTGAGATCTGATTCTGCAGGGCAGCAAGTTTCGGAGGGAGTTGTTCCGCTTCAATTGATTCATGTGTTGTCGTGGGCGCAGGAACGAAAGCCTTTGCCGCCGGTGGCATGACATTCGGCGGCGAAATCAGCAATACAGCCACCAGACCGGCGGTGATGGTCGCAAGCAACCCAACTGCTGTCACCCTATACCTATGGCTAATCGTCGCCGGATTCCGGATTGACGTTGCGAACTTCTTGCCCCATCCGGGCTTACGGATCGGATCTTCCACCAGATGGTACGCGAACACGGAAGCGACCAGCATCATTGACAGAGCCAACAGATAGTAGGTGGATCCGTTGTCCATAAACTGGCCGAGGAAAATGATCACAGGAAAGTGCCAAAGGTAAAGCGAATAGGAAATATTCCCAAGGTAGCCACTCACACGATTTGTTAGAAAAGACAGACTCCTATGAGGAGGAGAGCCTGTCCCAGCAGCAATTACCATCATTGTCGCCAGCACCGGCAAGAGAGCTGCCGGCGCAGGAAAGGGAGTTGCGTTACTGATCATTAAAAGTGATGCAAGCAAGCCCGCGATCCCACTCCACGCAATGTAGATCCGTAGGGCGAATGGGATTTTTTCGAGAAGAGGCATCAACACCGCAAGCAGGGACCCAAGCCCCAGTTCCCAGCCACGAGAGAACGTAGAAAAATAAGATAGAGCAGGGTTATTTGCTGTCTCGTAAAGAGCCCACGCTATAGAAGCCAGAGAAACGACAGTGATGGCTACACCCGCCACGAGTCTCACAGCTCGGGGGTCGTTCCTTCGTTCACCTCGTAGGAATATGAAAAACGCGCCGAGCATCAACCATGGCCAGACGAAGTAAAACTGCTCTTCCACCGAAAGCGACCAATAGTGCTGAAGCGGAGAGACCGGACCATCCGCTTGGAAATAATCCGTACCCTCGGACGCGAACCTCCAGTTAGCGGCAAAGAGAGTGGCCCAAATTCCGTCCCACAAGGTTTCGATGAAACGGGAACTATTGAAAATAAACTTGGCGCAGATGACAGTTACTGCAAGGACCAGGAGGGATGCTGGGAGAATGCGCTTCACCCTGCGCAGGTAGAAGCCTTTGAAGGATAACTGACCTGTATTCTCGTACTGACGCAAGAGCTGGCCAGTGATCAAGAATCCAGAGATTACAAAAAATACATCAACCCCAATGAATCCGCCGGAAGGCCAATGGACCAAGTGATCCAGTATGACCACGACCACGGCAAAGGCCCGTAGGCCCTGGATGTCCGGGCGAAACGATTTTTTTGGCGCTGTAGCAGACTTGAAACTCGCCAAGCTTTTCCGGGCGCTTTTGCTGTAAGACATAGATTTCCCCACGTTTGAGACCTTCAATAATCATATCTCTATATCGAAAATGCTCCTAAAGAGACTCCATGGCGACCCTACGTCTAACGAGAAGGTGAAGAAGCAAGCAGTGGTCTTGTTATTAGCCTCACCCTAAACCGCAGAAAAAATTTGCTTCTCGTGCATTCTCCTACCGCTGAATGCGAGTTTACCTTCCAGAAAGGCTGCTACCAGCCGACTCTCGCCCAGAAAAACGAATTACAGTCATCACGTTAGGACCTGGTCAGTTGCGGCATGGTTTTACCCAAATCACCCATGACGGGGGTGCTGCAGACGGTACAAGCTTGGCAGCCAACCAGCCAACCAGCCTCCAGAACGCGGATGGGCTTCCTGCACTTACCGACCAACATAAGTCAGCACGAGGCACCAGCTCAACCATAATTACCGGGCCAAAAGAGTAGCCATGTTTTCCTTCAACACCTGCAAGACCGGCCATTGCGCGGTGGCGTTCCGCCGCTAGGCGAGAGACCTTTTCCATGACATGTCCTGCCGCGGAACGAAAATAAGCTCAAGACATCGCCACCGGCATCGCTAGTAGTATTAAGGTCCGTAGGTTGGTCTGCCCGCCGCCACCGCGCACTGCCCTTCACAGTGCGGCACGACGCACCCCCCATCGCCCTCTGGAATCACGTCGTAGTAAAGACGTTATCGGTACGAGGTAAGGAATTGTGACCCTTGCCCGGTGGTCAGAATCTTTTTAAGGCCATTTCTAAGCGGCACTAAGCTTAGGCCGTGGATCTTTGCCCGTAGTGACTACTTCCACTTTCGAGCTCTGGCCGCCCTTAGTCGAGACACGTAGCGATGCTGAATAGATTGCAAGCCCCCAGACCGTAGCCACCGTTGGACGGTCAAGCAGGGCATTACTAAGCACCATTCCGGACACAATAGCGATGAGGGCCGCACGACCGTTGTTTGAGATATTCATATAGACGTAGGCTAGATATACCACCAATGCGAAAACACCTACGATTCCGAATTCCATCAGTACGGTCATGGCATCTGAATGAGCCCCCTTCTCACTCCACCACCACAGCGATGTCGTTCTGAAATCACTATAGGGTCCTCCGCCCAACAGCTTGGTTATCACTCCGCTGTTAATGAATATGTCGATACGTTCCATCCAGGAGTCCAGACGCCCAGATCCAAGCGAACCGATACCTAGCGACGCCACATCTCCGCCAGCAACCTGGGTACTGTCGCGCCACGCTGCACCGATTGGGATAACGACGGCGGCCACTACCCCTATCCATTTAAAGCTCAAGTTAAAATGGTCGAACGCCACAGCAGCAAGAAACATCACTAGCATCAGCAAAGCAGTAGTTACTCCGTAGCCGGCACAAAGCACAGTTCCAATCATGCAAAGTGGTGCCCTCACCAGGAGGGGCCACGGCGAACACCACAGAATAATGACGAGCGCCACCATAGTGATAGATGAACTATGCACTGCCGTTTCCCCACCGAAAAAAGGGGCGAAACGGGCTACTCCGGAATAGGTAAGCGGCCCTGATGTTACGGCGACCACCACCGCATAAAGTAGAAGGACTGTCGCGCCGAAACTTAAAAAACGACGATGATCACCCACGCGAGCAAATGCAAAAACTCCTAGTGCTGTCAAGGAAATACAATATCGAGATAGGGGGCCGAAGTTTGCGGGATTTTCTCCGGTCGACGCAAGGATTAGGGTAATTATTACGAACGTACCAATAAGCGCTATTAATCTCGCGCCAAACCTCAAGTTAAGCACTGTGGAAAAAAATGTGAACACAAAGAACAGGGAGGAAACACCGATGGACAACAAACTAGCCACTGAAGAGACATTATTATAAGCTATAATGTAGCAACATTGAACAACCCACAATAGTACTAGCGCGAGGGTGGTAATTGAATCAGGGGCATGTGTTTCTTTTACCGCAGGTGCCAGTTCCATCCTTTGCTTGTCAAAACTTTGCAGGTCATCCACTCTTTCTAGTATTTATCCAAGGATTGATACAGCAGGGCACTTTTCAACATGGCATTTCAACTGAAGTTTTCTGACTAGTTTGTTGCATGTAAGTCATATTCTTTTGTGGGCAATCCTAGCACTGGCTTTGAAGCCATCGCGCTTCCCAGAACTCCAGGGTTCACATTGGCAAGCTCCAGCTCGTAGCCCAAGCCCCTACGCGTAAGTTCCCTTGTTATTTGCTCTTGGTGATCGTCGACATGTTCCCCATAGGCCCTATGCCGCGTCATCAGTACCGGCGTTTTACCCAAGTCCATAATTCTAAGCGCTGAACCAACACCGGCATGAGTTATGACCACATCAGAAGTTTCAACATGGAAGTCGAATTCCGCAGCATCCATCATTTCTGTGGAATACCCTTTAATATCGGTCCGGGAGGTTGCCCCTAGCTGCCACACAATTTCATGGGTGCCAAAATTGGCTAAGATTGCGTCAATAGCACGGTCGAACCTATAGGGCCTAATGGTCCCGAGCGTAACAAATATTTTAAGCTTGTCTTTTTGGCTTTTATTCCCCGGAACTAGGTAATATTCGTCTAACACTGACGGGCCCAGCCGCCATCGCTTGTTTGCCCAACCGGAATGCTGTGTGTAGAGCTGCGTCCTAGGAATTTTGGCTACAATTTTGCCGGTTAGGGAGGGCCCATCAAAACGCGAAACGCTTTCAAGATAATATCTCGATACTCCCGTCGTCATGGCCGCAAGAAATACAGGAACAGCAATGGCGGCACCCGTACTGAATACGAGATCATATGGCTGCCGCCGCAGTTCTTTCCTGATCTGTTTAAAAGTTTTTCCTGCAGTCCGCCAATCACGCGATGCTATGTACGGAAGATACATAACATGCTTTTCATCCTTCAACAGCGATTTTGATTGTGCATTCTCAAAAGTAATCCAGAGCGGGTCGTCAGCGATATCGAGATGTGGGAGCAAGCGATGCAACTGGGCCAGATGCCCTCCAGTTGACGCGGCAAGCACGGCTCGCGCTCTTTTGTTCTTCACGACGCTTGTCCCCTGTCCTATCTTCCTTCGTTACAGCTCGCTAACTATAGGCGAGAACCTGTACATGCACAAAAAGGGGAAGTCTCATAGGCGCAGATCCTGCTACGCACGGAGCGGTCTGATGCAATCCCAGTAGGGTGTTTGCCAGTAAGGGCATGCGCTTCTTCCTGGATCTGCGCCGCTTCATACCAAGCTTCAGCGATTAGGCTGGATCAGCCAACTGGCCTAATCTTACTTTGTTGCTAGGTCAAAACGATGATGTTCCAGAGGGCGTCCGCTCACCCCGCCTAGCCTTTGAAAGGTAAAAGGAACTTGGAAATACGCGAATACCTCAGAATTTTGCGGCGAAATTGGCTGTTGACCGTAGGATGCGTTCTGATCGCAGTACTCACAGCTGCACTGGTATCGCTGATCGCCAAACCTACGTACACCGCTACTACTCAGCTGTTCGTTTCGATACAGAACTCAGGCAGCGTCAGTGAGTTACAGCAAGGAAACACCTTTACCCAGGCACGCGTGCAGTCGTATGTCAAGACAGCAAAGACGCCGGCCGTATTACAGCCCGTCATCGACGAACTAGGACTGGATGTCAGCCCAGCTGGCTTAGCCGAGAAAGTACAAGCCTCTGCGGACCTGAATACCGTTCTCATTACTGTTACAGCGTCGGCTGCGTCACCTGTCGACGCTGCTTCCCTTGCCCAAGCCACTGGGGACAGTTTAGTGCGTGTTGTAGGAGATCTGGAGGGAACGTCCCAAGGGGGTGCCTCGCCGGTGAAGCTCTCTGTTATCACGCCTGCAATAGCGCCGTCCGAACCAGCCAGTCCAAATGTCGAACTAAACCTTGCCGCTGGAGTCTTTGTTGGTTTGATTCTCGGATTGGCATTGACGCTTTTGCGGTCCATTTTGGACCAGCGAGTTAGAAATGAATCTGACCTGCGTAAGGTTACCGATGCACCTTTGCTAGGAGGGATTTCCTACGATAAAGACGCCGAAACGAAACCGCTGCTGACTCAGGTTGCTGCGCAAAGTCCCCGAGCAGAATCATTTCGTCAGATCCGGACTAACCTCCAATTTGCTCAGGTCAACAGAAAGTCTAATTCTGTCTTGGTCACGTCGTCCTTACCTGCTGAGGGGAAGAGTACAACCGCGACGAACCTAGCCATTGCACTCGCCCAAGCGGGGCAGTCCGTGGTCTTAGTCGATGCGGATCTGCGAAGGCCGCGGGTCGACGATTACTTGGGCCTCGAAAGAGCTGCGGGACTGACTACTGCCCTTATAGGCCAGGCTTCCGTCGATGACCTGCTGCAGCCGTGGGGCGACAACGGCCTTCAGGTGCTCACATCTGGCCAAGTGCCTCCGAACCCGAGTGAGCTTTTGGGTTCCACCGCCATGAAGGACCTACTCACACACCTTGAATCCGTTTTCGATGTAGTCGTTATAGATGCATCCCCTTTGTTGCCGGTGACGGATTCCGCGGTCTTAGCGCAGCAGGTTGGGGGCGTAGTCGTGGTAGTTGGCTCCAACAAACTAAAGACGACAGAGCTCACGAGATCTCTAGCCGCGCTGAAGCTTGTCGATGCTGAAATATTGGGAGTTGTCTTTAACCTTATCCCCACGAAGGGTCCAGATTCCTACGGCTACAGCTACTATTCTTATGCATCGCCCGAGCCGACAGAATCCTCAACTCATCCCATCTCACGCAGAGCCAAAAAACTCGGGACTAGTGGCGGAACAGAACGCACCCTAACATCTGGTGCGATGTCATCACACCCAAATTTGTCAACCCATGGTCACTGATGTGCCGGACAGCCATTCGGAAACTGAAATAGCGCTTTCTAACAGTCGTCGTGACTGGAGACAGCGATATAAAACTCGAATGGCAGTTGTGGACGCTCTTGTCGTCATATGGGCTACTTCGGGGGCGCTCATATTTCGCTTTGGCTCCGCAGATAGTTCAAGTCTTCTAAGTGTGGACGGAAAGCCTTACGTGGCAATTTCCGTTTTCCTAGCAGCAGCCTGGTGGGCAATGCTAGGAATATGGGGAAGCCGTGATCCGAAGGTAATGGGGTATGGAACAGAAGAGTTCAAACGTCTGCTGAGTGCTTCCATCTGGCTCTTCGGACTTGTTGGGTTAGTTTCTTACAGCTTCCAGTTTGACACCGCAAGGGGTTACATAGGTGTAGCGCTCCCAGCAGGTGTCATAGGGCTGATAGCGGCTCGAGCTTTAGTCAGGCGTCTTCTTAGGATTGAAAGAAGACGGGGTCTAAGTACAGCGACGGTCATGGTCATTGGAGGGGTAACCAGCGTTGAGCACCTAGTGCGTTCCCTTAAGAGTCAGCCAATGGCCGGCTACCTTCCAATAGCAACGTATCTCCCTCATGCCGCGCCGGGAACGACCATTGACCCAAAGCTCGGCTTACCCAATCTGGGATATGAGGCATCGACCCGGGAATTGATACGCACCATTCGAAATGCTGCTCCCGATGCCGTTGCGTTTTCCTCAGGAGTTCCACTCCCGCCACGAACAATCCGTGAATTAGGGTGGGCGCTCACCGATTTGGACATTCGCATGATCATGGCGCCCGCGCTTACGGACGTGGCTGGTCCTAGGATTCATACGCAGCCCTTAGCGGGTTTACCCCTGATCCATGTATCCACACCAAATCTCAGTGGATGGAAACGCCTAGCTAAACGGACATTTGATCTGGTGGGTGCTTCGTTGTTGATTTGCCTGAGCTCACCTTTTCTTTTGATGACGGCCATACTCATCCGTTTGGATAGTTCCGGGCCCGTTCTCTTTCGGCAGAAACGTGTCGGTACTTCAGGCAAGCATTTTGAAATGCTTAAATTCCGCTCGATGGTTACTGATGCCGAAGAGCAACTGGTGGAGTTGCAACGTCTGAGCGAAGGCAACGGCGTCATGTTCAAGATGAAGTCTGATCCGCGTGTGACACGCGTGGGTAAGTTCATTCGCAGATACAGCATCGACGAGCTCCCACAGCTCTTCAATGTACTGGGCGGCACCATGAGCCTCATTGGTCCACGTCCTCCACTCCCCTCCGAAGTAGAAACCTACGAGACATACATGCTCCGAAGGTTGCTGGTCCGACCAGGCTTAACGGGCCTTTGGCAAGTGAGTGGGAGGTCACTGCTCTCTTGGGAAGACACTATTCGCCTTGACCTCTACTACGTAGAGAACTGGTCTCTAGCCGGTGACATTGCCATTCTCCTGAAGACGTTCAGGGCCGTTGTTTCGCGCCATGGAGCCTACTAGCATGACACCGTTTCCCAAGTCTATGTTTCACCGCCGAGCCACCGATGATGGGATGCCGGTTTCCAGGCACAATGATCGGCGACCAAACGATCCAGCATCCAGGGAGCGAACAAAACGCATCAAAGTTCGATTTGGATTAGCAGCATTAGTGATGGTGCTACTAGCAGGCTGCACGGGCGGGCTCCTTGCGCATCAGGCATTAGCCGCGCGCGGTCAGCTCGAAGGAGCCGTTGATCTTGTTCCTTTGCTACGCACACAGCTGTCTGAAGGAAATCAGAAACAGGTGGAACATACTTTTGATGCGATTAGCTCTCAGACGGCGGCTGCGAGGGAGACAACCGATGGGCCCTTGTGGACGATTGCAGCTTCGGTCCCATTTGTTGGAGCCAACTTCAGCGCCCTAAGAGAAATTGCCGTATCTGCAGACGATCTAACAACGAAAGCGGGCACTCCGCTGCTGAGTGTCTATGGATCATTGGAACTAGAAATGCTTTCGCCTAAGAACGGGCAAGTAGACATCTCTCAACTGCAGGATGTGGCGCCGAGCATCATTGGCGCCGCCGAAACAGTGAGACTCTCTCACGATCGCTTGGCATCCATTGACCTGGCTACCCTTGTTCCGCAGTTAGCAGGCCCAGTGCGTTCTGCAACTGACATGCTCGGTGAGCTTAACAGCCTTATGAATACAGCTTCTTCGATCTTTCAACTCCTTCCAGCCATGCTGGGGGCAGAGGATTCACGAGATTATTTAGTGCTGGTGCAAAATAGCTCTGAGACTAGAGCTACAGGAGGCATCCCAGGAGCCTTAGCCGTACTACACACCGATGACGGGACTATAAGCCTAGGCGAACAAACCAGTGCCGTCGCTTTAGGAGCCTTCCGCCCCGCAATAGACGTGGACTCAGAACAAGTCTCCCTGTATACGGGTCGCCTCGGAACCCAGATGCAGAATGTGAATCTGACTCCGGATTTCCCCACCGCCGCCCAATCAGCAAAAGAGATGTGGGAACAACGCCACCCTGGCCAGACAATCGACGGCGTGCTCGCGTTGGATACCGTGGTGCTGAGCCACCTTTTGGAGGCCACGGGACCGCTAGATTTGACCGACCCTCAGGTACTGGATGCGATTCGTGATACGGACTTGCCCTTGTCTCTCACGAAAGACAACGTCGTCCCCACGCTCCTGTCAAAGGTCTACAAAGACATAGAGAACCCCGAAGCGCAGGATGCTTATTTCGCCACCGTGGCCAGCCGGGTCTTCTCTGCCTTCACGGAAGGCCAAGGAAACGGCGCTCAACTGATTAAGGCCCTAGGCGCGAGCACTGCAGAAAACCGCCTATTCTTATGGTCCAGCCATCCCGCAGAAGAAGAAATCATCGCTTCGACCCCTGTTCACGGCTCAGTTACAGGACCGGACGGCGGAGGAGCTGCCTTTGGCGTGTACTTCAATGACGGCACTGGCGCCAAAATGGACTATTACGTTACTCGAACCGTACAGATCATCCAAGCCTGCCCAGTGGGCGATTACGGGCGATACACGGTCCGTGTCGCCGTAACCAATAATGCTCCAACGGACGCTGCATCTAGCCTGCCCGCATACGTTACGGGGGGCGGCGCTTTTGACGTCGAGCCTGGTCGGGTACGCACCAACTACGTCATGTACGGACCTGCACAATCGTTTGTGGAATCCGCCAGAGTGAATGGCGAAATGGTACCCGTGGGATCCGGAAAGCACGGCCAACGTCCGGTAGGAACCCTCACCCAGGAACTGGCTCCGGGAGAAACAGCAATCCTAGAGGTGGATTTCACCCGCGTTGTCCAAGATTCTGAGCCACTCCTTCACGTTACGCCCACGGTCCAGCCCGTAAAAGACGTCGTACTCCCCACGATTCGAGCAGAAGCCTGTCAATAAACGCACGGAGAACTGGTTACATAGCATATGGAGCTTGGAGGAAGCCCTTTTACCTGTTACCGTATGAGTGTTTCCGCTTCGTAAAAGCTTCGCGGACGGGCGCATGTCACCGGATTATCATGGGAGAGCGCCGGGACATAACACAGAGTTTTATATTTTGGCTTGGTTTCACGGGTTCTATGGTGGCAACCGACCGACTAACATATCGCAGTCTTTATCAAATGTACCGGGGAGTCTCACACATGAAAAAAACCGTATCCGCACTGGTCCTGGCCGGATCGCTCGCTTTCGTCGGCGCAGGAGCCGCCAACGCTGTCAATAGCTATCCCGCACCTGTTACCGGATCGGTCAGCGCAACCATCGTTACACCCGGTGCCACCATTGTCTTCAGTGGATCCGGATTCACCGGCGGCGAGCGAATCGTCATTGACGTGACCTACAACAATGATCCCCAGGTTGTTGCCGGAACCGGCGTCAACGGACCTATCATCCTTAATCAGCTCATCAGCAGCAACACCGTAACGGCGAACGCAGATGGCACCTTTGCCGCTGACGTGACCCTTGGAGATGCCCCCGGCACCTACACGCTGGTGGCCACAGGCCAGACCTCAGGACACCAGGTGACAGCTACTGTTGTGGTGGATCCGGCAGCCGGAAACGCCGCTGGCACAGGTAATGGAGCCGGAACTAACGCTGGTGCCAACAACGGATTGGCTAACACGGGTGCAGATTCGGCCATGCTCCTCTGGGGTGCCGCGGGCATCGTAGCTGTCGGCGCCGGCGTTGCGTCAGTAGCAGTTGCACGCCGCAAGAACGCATAACTTAGCATTACAGCGACATCTGGGAGGGCAGAAACCGATTGGTTTCTGCCCTCCCAGCTTTTTCTTAGTGCTTCGGCGACATTATGGTCTCACCCCTAAGTCACCGGCACATTTATCAGCTTTAGAAATATTTAGGGGAACCGTGCGTATATCTGTCATCGGCTGCGGCTATCTGGGAGCCGTGCACGCTGCGTCCATGGCAAAGCTCGGACACGACGTTGTGGGGATTGACGTTGACCAGGCAAAAATCAATGAACTGACTTCCGGCCGGGCACCGTTTTTTGAGCCCGGCCTTCCGGAGCTGCTCACGGAATCTATTGCCTCCGGACGTCTGTCTTTCAGCACGGACATGGCTGACGCGGCGGGGGCCGATGTTCATTTTGTCTGCGTGGGAACCCCGCAGCGCAAGGGCGAATATGCTGCAGATCTCCGCTTTGTGGATGGCGCTTTCTCCTCCCTGGCGCCCTACCTCAAGCCCGGCAACGTGGTGATAGGAAAGTCCACCGTTCCGGTCGGAACAGCAGCGCGGCTGGCAGAGGACCTGCAGGACTCGGCACCGGAAGCTATCCTGGTATGGAACCCGGAATTCCTCCGTGAAGGCCATGCAGTGCAGGATACCCTGGCACCGGACCGCTTTGTCTACGGCATTCCGTCAGGAGATGCCGGAACAGCCGCCGTGGCCGCCCTTGACGAGGTGTATGCCACTCCCCTGTCCACCGGCACGCCGCGTTTGGTGATGGATTACGCCACCGCCGAGCTGGTCAAGACGGCCGCCAACTCATTCCTGGCCACCAAGATCAGCTTCATCAACGCCATGGCAGAGGTCTGCGACGCAGCCGGAGCAGACGTCACCGCCTTGGCCGACGCCATCGGCATGGACGACCGGATTGGCCGCAAGTTCCTGAACGCCGGTGTCGGCTTCGGTGGAGGCTGCCTCCCGAAGGACATCCGCGCATTCATGGCACGCGCCGGAGAACTTGGTGCAGACCAGGCATTGACCTTCCTGAGGGAAGTGGACACGATCAACATGCGCCGCCGCACCCGCGTAGTGGAAATGACCCGCGACATCTGCGGAGGCTCGTTGATGGGCAAGCGCATCACCATACTGGGAGCGGCGTTCAAGCCCGACAGCGATGATGTCCGGGACTCCCCCGCGCTGAGCGCCGCGGCTCAGATGCAGCTGCAGGGCGCCACCGTCACGGTGACCGACCCCGAAGCTCTGTCCAACGCCAAGGGCCGTTTCCCGGAACTGGGTTACGAACCAATCACCGAAAACGCCATCGAACGTGCCCATGCGCTGGTGCTCCTGACCGAGTGGAAGGAATACCGTGCGCTGGATCCCCGTGTAGTTGGTGCTCTCGTGACGGAAAAGAACATGATTGACGGGCGCAACGTCCTGGATTCCGCTGCATGGCGCGAAGCCGGCTGGAATTTCAAGGGTATGGGACGCCCGTAACTGCGCCTCAGTGGTATGGCTTTTACGGTGTGCTGCAGGACCAATTAGTTGGCTTGCAGCACACCGGTGTTTAAAACCTATCCGCAGCTCGCAAGCCCTGCTACGATCGACCTGCTCACCGTTCCTCCGCGAACCGGTTGGAGCCAATCGTCTCATTTGCATTACTAGATTCCTGGGGGAATTCTTGCTTTCAGCAGCCTTTATATCTGCACTTCCATTTTCCGGCGACGTCGCCAGCACCGGCATGATCATCTGGGCCCTCATCGGGCTCGCAGGCATGCTAAGTGGCATTCTGACCGTCGGGGCCGCCCGGCGCCGAAGCCGTCTGACCGAGCCGACCGTTGCCGCTGCACCTGCGGACTCTGTACCGCAGGCTACGCCCGCCGCCGAGGCAGGGCAGGACAGCCTGATTCAGGCCGCTTAGCGAGCTCTTAGGACCAGCTTCAGAGAACCCGTCCTCACTGCATCAACACTGCCGCAACCACACCTGCCGTCACCATCGTCAGGAGTGCCAGTCCGGCGTAGCTGATCCACTCACGGCGGCTGCGGCGATAGTGCTTCCGGCGCCATTCTCTGGTGGGCTCAACTGTGTCCATGCATTCGAACATACGGTCCCTCTACAGGCGCGCAGAACCGTACTTCCTACTCGGTTCCAGCTAAAACCTACGTGCACGCCGACGGGGGATCGCCGCTGCACCCGATGCGGCCGCCCCGCCGTCGTCGGCCGCCGCGCGAGTGCGTCAGTTCGCCGCCAGCAGAGCTTCCTCCAGCGCAACCCACGCGAGCATCGCGCACTTGACCCGCGCCGGATACCGGGAGACCCCGGAGAACGCCGCAGCGTCCCCGAGCACCTCTTCATCGGCCTCCACCGTGCCGCGGGAGCGCATGACCTCGCGGAAGTTCTCCACCAGGTCCATCACCTCGTCCCGGGACAGCCCGGCGGCCAGATCGGTGAGGACCGAGGCCGACGCCATCGAAATGGAACAGCCCTGGCCCTCCCAGCTGATGCCCTCCACCGAGGGCGCACCCGCGCCGGATCCGTCCAGCACCGCGCGCAGCGTGATCTCGTCGCCGCAGGTGGGGTTCAGCTGGTGACTCTCCCCCGCCTTCGCCCCCGCCGGGGCCTCCACCAGGCCGGCGCCGTGCCGGGCCTTGGCATGGTCCAGGATGATCTGCTGGTACAGCTGCTGCAGCTCGGCGCTCATTTACTTCACTCCAAAGAAGGGACGGACGCCGGCCACCGCGTTCAGGAACGCGTCGACGTCGTCGGTGGTGTTGTACAGGTAGGTGCTGGCGCGGGTGGTGGACACCAGGCCCAGCCGGCGGTGCAGCGGCTGCGCGCAGTGGTGGCCCACGCGCACGGCGATGCCCTGGTCATCCAGGAACTGGCCGACGTCGTGGGAGTGGACGCCGTCAACGTCGAACGCCGCCAGCCCGATCCGCTCCACGCCGGCGCGGGGCCCGAGCACGCGGATGCCCTCGATGGCTTCCAGGCCGGACACCAGCCGCTGGCCTAGCGTGGCCTCCCACGCGTGGATGCGGTCCATGCCGGTTTCGCTCAGGTAATCCACCGCGGTGCCCAGCGCCATGGCCTGGGAAATGCGCTGCGTGCCGGCCTCAAAGCGCTGCGGGGCCGGCAGGTACTCGGCCTTCTCCATGGTCACCGTGGTGATCATGGAGCCGCCGGTGAGGAAGGTCGGCATCGCGTTGAGCAGCTCCGCCTTGCCGTACAGCGCGCCGATGCCGGTGGGGCCCAGCATCTTGTGCCCGGAGAACGCGGCAAAATCCACGTCCAGCGCCTTCACGTCCACCGGCAGGTGCGGCACGGACTGGCAGGCATCGAGCACGACGAGCGCCCCAACGTTGTGTGCCAGCGTCACCAGTGTTTCCACCGGGTTGATGGTGCCGAGCACGTTGGAGGCGTGCGTGAACGCCACGATCTTGGTGCGCCCGGTGATCAGCCGCTCGGCCTCCTCCAGCCGCAGCGCGCCGTCGTCGTCCACCGGAATGAACTTCAGCGTGGCGCCGGTGCGGGCGGCCAGCTCCTGCCAGGGAATCAGGTTGGCGTGGTGCTCCATTTCGGTGACCACAATCTCGTCCCCCTCGCCCAGCGCGAAGCGGCGGGCGGCCTCTCCCCCGCGGCCGGCGGCGGCGTTGGAGAAGGCGTAGGCCACCAGGTTCAGGGCCTCGGTGGCGTTGGAGGTCCAGACAATCTCATTGGGCCGGGCGTTGATGAACGCGGCCACCTTGGCGCGGGCGTCCTCATACACGTCGGTGGCGGCGACGGCGAGGGTGTGCGCGCCGCGGTGCACCGCTGAGTTGCGCTGTTCATAGAATTCCTGCTCCGCCTCGATCACGCTGAGCGGATTCTGCGAGGTGGCGCCCGAGTCCAGGTAAACCAGCGGATGGCCGTTGACCTGCTGGTGCAGGATCGGGAAGTCGTTGCGGATGCGCAGGACCTCGGCGTTGTCCATCAGCCCGGCGGCGGGCTGAAGGGTCTCGGGGGTGGAAACCACAGGCACGGGGAAACTCCTTGGCTGGCGGGGGCTGGTGCGGGGTGCGCAGGATGACGGAGACCATTACGCAACACAAGTCTGTGCTAATCATCCCACTGCGCGGCCGCGAGCGCACGTGAGCTGCGCCTTAGTTGAGGGCACGGGTACCCCGCAGGCAAGGTGCAGAGGAACTTAGCGTGGCGTGCTCCGGAATACAGGTACCGCGTACTCGTGCTGCCCGCCCGCTGCCGGGAGTAGCTTCCTTGATGGGTGCCGGATTGCGCCCACTGAAGTGCCGCTGGGGCGCAGAGGCAGGGGTTTGGGCATGAACAAAAAACTGACGGCCATTCTGGGCGGGGTTGTTCTCGCCGTTTCGTCAATGATCGGATTTACCCCGCCGGCGTCCGCACTGTCCCCCGGAGTGGACTTCTCCGCCAACAACCTCCCCACCTGGCAGACCAACGGCATTGTCTGGACCATGGCCGAATCCAACGGGGTGGTCTACGCGGGAGGAACCTTCACCGCCATCCGCCCGCCCGGCGTTTCCGCCGGAGGTGCCGGAACCCAAAGCGCGGTGAACTTCGCCGCCTTTGACGCCTACACCGGCAACCCGATCCAGTGCTCCCTGTCGGTCACCGGCAGCGGAGCCACGGTGCGGGCCATGGACGTCTCCCCCGACGGGCGCACCCTGTACATCGGCGGCAGCTTCAGCAACGTCAACGGAGTCAGCACCAGCCGCATCGCCGCCGTCAACCTGCCCTCCTGCACCGTGAACACCGACTTCCGCCCGCCGGGTCTCTCCGCCACCGTCCGCGCCATCGAAGCCACGAACACCGCGGTCTACCTCGGCGGGGACTTCAAGACCGCGGAAAGCGCCACCCGCAACGGCCTGGCCGCCGTGTCCCCCGGCACCGGCGCACTGCTGCCGTGGGCGCCGTCGGCGGACCAGCCCGTGCGGGCGCTGCACGCTCCGGCAGGGCGCGGCACGGTGATTGCCGGCGGTGACTTCCTGACCATGAACGGCGCCGATTCCAAGGCGCTGGCGGTGCTGGACAGCACCACGGGTGCCAACGTGCGCACCTACCCCAACTTCTTCATTCCCAAAACCTCCAGCGTCAAGTCCATCGACTCCGACGCCACCGGCTTCTACATCGGCAACGAGGGCACCGGCGGCGGCGTGTTTGACGGCCGCGCCCGGCTGGACCTGGCCACCTACAACCAGGTGTGGCGCGACACCTGCCTGGGCGCCACGCAGGCGGTGTCCGTGTACGGCAAAACCCTCTATGCCGCGCACCACGCGCACGACTGCTCCAGCATGGACGCCTTCACCGACGGCGTGCGGGTCCACCTCAGCGCACAGAGTGTGGACAGCCCCTCCCCCATGATGCAGTGGAATCCCATCACCAATGACGGCCAGGGCGAAGGCCTGGGCCCGCGGGCGCTGGCCCACACCACCGCCGGCGCCGGCAGGGACGTCCTCTGGACGGGCGGGGAGTTCACCACCGTCAACGGTTCCGCGCAGCAAAGCCTGACCCGTTTCGGACCCGGTCCGGGAACCGCAGGCCCCGGCACACCCCAGTTTGTCAGCGGCGAGTCCCGTGCCTCCGGGCAGAACACCGTCACCTGGCAGGCCGCCTCGGATCCGGACGATTCAAACCTCACCTACAGCATCTACCGGAACGGGTCCTCCACTGCGCTGGGCACGGTGGCGGCGTCGTCGCTCTGGTGGGACCTTCCGCAGGTGTCCTTCACGGATACGACGGCGGTGCCCGGCACCGTGTACACCTACCGGGTCCGCGCCAGCGATCCCAGCGGGCACACCGGCGCACTCTCCGCGCAGGTGCAGCTCACCACCGCGTCCTCGGCGTCCGCCTATCCCGCCCTGGTGCGGGCCGACGGCGCCACCACCTACTGGCGGCTGGGCGACGGCTTCACTGCGGCCGCGGATTCCTCCGTGGGAAACCGGATGGGGCTGCCTTTCGGCGGACCCGGAGTTGCCGGAGCAGCCGGAGCCCTGGCCGGGGACAGCAACCGTGCCGCCACCTTTGACGGCACGGATGACCTCATCTACGCACCCCAGCGGATCAATGCGCCGTCGGTCTACAGTGCCGAGGCCTGGTTCCGCACCGACACGGTGCAGGGCGGCAAGATCCTGGGCTTCGGCAACGGACAACCCCGGCGCAACGGAACCTACGCGGGCTACAGCTCCGCGTACGACCGCCACGTGTACATGACGGACGCCGGGAAACTGGTGTTCGGCGTCTGGACGGGCTCCCGGGTGACTGTCACCTCCCCCGCCAGCTACAACGACAACGCGTGGCATCATGTGGTGGCCACTCAGGGCCCGCGCGGCATGGTGCTGTACGTGGACGGCGTGCAGGTTGCCGCCAATACGGTTTCGGCGAACACCGTCAGCCTGGGCTCCTGGCGGATTGGCGGGGATTCGATTCCGTCCACCTGGCCGAGTGCTCCGACCAGCCGCCACTTCAAGGGCGCCATTGACGAGTTTGCCGTCTATCCCACGGCGCTCACCGCCGCGCAGGTGGCGGCGCACAACCAGCAGGGGCGCCGGTAAGCATGGGACAGCAGCATCAGCGCTGACGGGGCGGACGGCGGCAGCACGCGGGGACGGCGCATTGCGCTCCTGGCTGCCGCCGCCGTCGTGCTGGCCGGCATGGCCGCCGTCCTGCTGTGGCCGGCGCCGGTGGACCGCCCGCTGTACGGCACCATCCTGCGCCTGATCCGGCGGCTGCAGGGCCACGGGCTGCCCGGGTGGGTGGACTACGCTGCCGTGGAGTCCGCCGCGAATGTGCTCCTGTTTGTTCCGCTGGGCGTCCTCGCGGCTGCTTTCCTGCCGGTGCGCCGCTGGTGGCTGGCGGTGCTGCTGTGCGCCGGGCTCACGGTGGCCGTTGAGGGGTTCCAGGATGTCTTCCTTGCCGGCCGGCAGGGCGACGTCCATGACGTCATCCTCAATACCTGCGGCGCGCTGCTCGGTGCACTGGCAGTATCCCTGGTGCGGCAGCTCGGCAGCGCCTACCGGCGGCGCCGCCGTCGTCGTTCTGTGCTGTCCCGGGATGCCGGCGGGAGGGGCCCTAGGTGACCTTCACGCGGCGGAACTCCACCGGCGCGTCGTCGGAATAGTTGCGGGAGAGGCCAAAGTAGCCGCCGCGGAACTTGCGGTCCGAGGCCTGGCCGGACCAGCCGATGCCGTCCAGCCGGGTGTAGCGGATGCTGTCCGGAGCAATGTCGATTCTGAAGGTCATCCATTCACCCGCCGTTACCGGCTGCGTATCCACGGAGCTCAGGCGCAGGCCGCCGGCCTCCCCGGGGCTGCGCAGCAGCAGCGACATCTCCCCGGTGGGGCGGACGATCAGGTGGTAGCCGCCCACGTCGCTGGGAATCAGCACCCGGTAGGGGCGGTCATCGTCCTGGCCGAAAATGATTCCGGCATGCAGGGCGTTGTCCGGCGGCAGGATGTCCGGCCAGCGCATGTCGAACTGGATGCTGTACAGCTCCCGCTTCACCGGCCCCATGGAGCCCAGCCGGTAGCTGCTGTTGGCCTTGGCCGCCATCAGCAGGGTTCCCTCGGCCGGAATCAGCGCAGGCTGCAGGTCCCAGCCGGCGCCCACCTGCCAGGGCAGGTCCCCCGCAGCCCGGAGGCCGTCCGCAAAACAATCGGAGGTCTCCAGCGGTTTGTCCGCGGCAAGATACGGCAGGTTTGCGCACATCAGCCCCGAGGCTCCCAGGTCCAGGAGCCGGTCCCGCAGCTCGCGGGTGTGGACCTCCCAGCAGATCACGGGCTTGCCGGTGGCCACCACGGCGGCCAGTTCGGCGTCGGACGCGGAGTGATGAACGCCCAGAAGAGTGAACTGATCTGCGAGCGCCGGAACCAGTTCCAGCTGCTCCGCGGTGAAATAGCCCCAGCTGGTGTACCCGCGCTTGGTTGCCGCCTCCACCTGCCCGGCCTGGGCGGACTGTTTCCAGATGAAGTGGCTGTGTGAGTCGGGATAGCTGTCCATCAAATCCAGCAGCGCCTTGGCGTTGGTGCCCTGCTTGTCCTCAAGGAACACCACATGGGTGGAGGCGAAGGCGTCCAGGACGTCCTTGAGCAGGGGAATCTTTTCCGGCTTCGACTCCGGGCCGAGCCATGCCCGCGCGTCAACAAGCACCTCGGAGAGCTGGGCGTAGGTGGAATCCTTGATGACCAGCTTGGTTCCGGTGGTGCGTTCGGTGGTCAGGTCATGGTGGCAGACCAGCTGCCCGTCCAGGGTGGCACTGACCGATACCTCCAGGGCAACGGCTCCTGCCTTCACGGACTCCCGGTACGCGGTCATGGTGTGCTCGGGCCAGTTATCCCAGGATCCGCGGTGCGCCACCAGGAACGGCGTGGCGGCAAGCATCGATTCCACGGTGTGGACGGGAGGCGGTTCAGGGGTGGGTTCGGTTGCCGCGCCGGGAGTAAGCCTGCCGGTGCAGCCGGCCAGGAACAGGCCCAACGCACCCAGGCCAAGCACCTGACGCCGGGACGGCCCGGAAGGGGCGCGGGAGTTCCCCGGCGGATTCATGCGGTCCAGCGGATTCATGCCTGACGGGCTGCGTCCTCGGCACGGCCGCCGTCAAGAATCGTCAGGGCTCGGCGGAGCACTGTCGAAGAGGTGCTGACGGTGTACGGGAAGTAGACCACTTCCACTCCGATCAGGGCCATGTCCCGTTCCAGGCGCTCGCCCTTCTCGGTGCCCTTCCAGTCATCACCCTTGAAGAAGATGTTGAACCCCACCTCGCGCCAGGTGTCCGCCTTGTTCAGGTGCGTGTCCACCACCACCGCATCCACATAACGGACGCTGCGGACAATCTCCATCCGCTCCGCCAGCGGAATGACCGGTGTGGTTCCTTTCAGGCGCTGCGTCATTTCCGGAGAGGCAACTCCTGCAATCAAATAGTCGCACTGGCTGCGGGCGTGCTTCAGCAGATTCAGATGGCCGATATGGAAGAGGTCATAGGCGCCCGAGGCGTAGCCGATCCTAACCGCCATGTGTCCCTACCCCCGCGTTTGATCTGTGGTTTCCGTGATCATCGTGCGGGGCGCAGGGGGTGCCGGTAAAGCGTTTATCCCGGATTCACGTAGCACCCCGGAAAACATGAGTAGAAGCAACTTACCGGCGGGTAGGCACCGCAATTAGTCGAGTAAAGGCCACCGTGTGCCCTGCGACGCGCCGCCGCTACGATTCCAACAGATTCGGGCCGTGGGTCCGTCCTTCTTTCCATAAGGTGGTCTGGCCGTGTACAAAAAACTGGCGGCAGTTTGTTCAGCTGCAGCTGTTGCAGCAGCATCATTGATCGGCCTGGCCGCTCCCGCATCCGCGCTGTCCCCCGGTGTGGCGTTCTCCGCAATTGCCCTGCCCACGTGGCAGACCAACGGCATTGCCTGGGCCATGGCCGAGGCCAACGGCGTGATGTACGTGGGCGGAACCTTCACCCAGGTCAGGCCGCCGGGCACCGCCGCCGGCAGCAGCCAGTCCCAGGCAGCAGTGAACTTCGCCGCCTTTGACGCCTACACCGGCAGCCCCGCCTCCTGCTCCCTGTCCTTCACCGGCGGAACGGGCGCCACGGTGCGCGCCATGGACACCTCCCCCGACGGCCGGAAGCTGTACGTGGGCGGAAACTTCACCACCGTGAACGGCGTGACCGCCAACCGGATTGCCGCGATCAACCTTCCGGACTGCACCGTGGACACCACTTTCCGTCCGGGAACCGTCAACAGCACCGTGCGCACCATTGCCGCTACGGCCAATGCCGTCTATTTCGGCGGAGACTTCACCACCGTCAACGGAACGGCACGCAGCCGCTTCGCCGCCGTGACCCCCTCCGGAGCGCTTCTGCCCTGGGCTCCGGCAGCCGACGGCGTGGGCCGGGCGATCGATGTGCCGGCCGGCCGCAGCGTGGTCCTCATTGCCGGGGACTTCAGCAACGTCAACGGCGCCGAGTCCCGTGCCATGGCCGTGGTGGACAACGCCGCCGGCGCCAACGTGCGCACCTATCCGGCAGCGGGCTACATCCCCGCCACCGCCGTACTCAAGGACATCACCAGTGACGGCACCAGTTTCTATGTGGCCGGCGAGGGCATGGGGTCACGGTCCTTCGACGGCCGGGCCCGGCTCTCGCTGAGCAACAACTATGAGCAGATCTGGAAAGACACCTGCCAGGGCGCCACGCAGGCCGTGCTGCCGTACAAGGACGTCCTCTACGGTGCGCACCACGCGCACGACTGCTCCAGCATGGGCGGGTTTGCCGACGGCGTGCGCCGGCACCTCACAGCCCAGGACATCAACAATCCCTATCCCTTCCTGGGCTGGAGCCCGGACACCAACGACGGCGCCGGCGAAGGCCTTGGCCCGCGGGCCCTGGAAACCACGAACACCGGCAACGGAGATGTCCTGTGGGTAGCCGGTGAATTCACCACCGCCAACAGCACCGCCCAGCAGTCGCTGACCCGCTTTGGCCCCGGCCCGGCGTCGGCCGCACCCGGCACCCCGGCCAACGTCCGGGCAGCAAGCCTGACCGCGGGCCAGAACCAGATCCGCTGGACCCAGAGCGTGGACAACGACGATTCGCAGCTCACCTACAGCGTGTACCGCAACGGCAGCTCCACCGCCCTGGGCACCGTGTCCGGAAACTCCGTCCTGTTTGAAACGCCCCAGCTCACCTTCACGGACCGCACCGCCACTCCGGGCACGGCGTACAGCTACCGGGTGCGGGCCAGCGACGGAACGAACGTCAGCGCCCTCTCCGCCCAGGTCTCCGTCACCACCGCCACCAGCACGCAGCCCTATCCCGCGGAAGTACTCGGCGACGGTGCCTCGACCTACTGGCGTCTTGACGACACTCCGGCCACCGCACCCGTGGACAGCTCACCGGGCAACAACCGCGGCGTCACCTACAGCTCTCCCCTTCTGGGCGGCACCGACGGTGCCGTAGCCGGCAGCACCGCCGCCGTGTTCGACGGCGTGGATGACCAGGTGTCCGGACAGCAGCGGTCCGCAGCCCCGGCCAGCTTCAGCGAAGAGGTCTGGTTCAAGACGGACACCGTCAACGGCGGCGAGATCATGGGCTTCGCCTCCGGCCAGCCCAACCGCAAAGGCGACCGGAACAGCACCGGCACCGTGGACCGCAACCTCTCCATGACGGCCTCCGGCACCCTCGTTTACGGCGTCCTCAACGACGCCAATGAGCGGGTCAACCTCACCACCGCCGGGACCTACAACAACAATGCCTGGCACCACGCCGTCGTCACCCAAACACCGGCAGGAGCCACCCTGTACGTGGACGGCAACGTTGCAGCCAGCAGCCAGACCGCTGCGGCGCAAACCTACACCGGTTCCTGGCGGGTGGGCGGAGATACTCTCCCCGCCGCCGCAGCGGACCCGACCACAGGTTTCCCGGGACGGCCGGTCGCCAACTACTTCGCCGGTGCCATCGACGAGTTCTCCGTCTACCCCGCAGCGCTGACCGCCGCTCAGGTGGCAAAGCATTACGTGGCCGGGGGCGGCACCATCGCCCCGCCGGCTCCTGCTCCCGACACCACGGCTCCGGCCGCGGTCACCGGTGCCGCAGTTGCCGTCAGCGGCACCACCGCCTCGCTGAGCTGGAATGCCGCCACGGACAACGTGGGTGTCACCGGCTACCGCGTGTACCGCTCAACGGCCGGGGACTTCAGCCCGTCCGCGGACACCCTGCTGACCACCACCCCTGAGTCAACGCTTTCCTACACCGATGCGGGGCTGGCCCCGGGAACGTACTACTACCGGGTGGCCGCCGTCGACGCCGCCGGCAACGTCGGTGCCCCGTCCGCCCCGGCCAGCGCCACGGTGGCTGCTCCGCCGCCCGCGAAGCCGGTGACGCTCTCACTGACGCCCGCCGAGGACACCTACGTCAACCAGGGTGCGCCCAGCGCCACCAACGGAACCGCCAACTCCATGGCATCCCGGGGCACGTCCGCCTACATCTCGTACCTGCGGTTCACTCCCGGCACCCAGGTGCCGGCCGGCATGCGCCTGATCTCTGCATCGCTGCGGCTCTACACCGTTTCCGACTCGATCAGCGGATCGGCAGACCAGCACACGGTCCAGCCGGTGACCGGCAGCTGGACGGAAGCCGGCACCACCTACCGCACCCGGCCCGAGCTCAGCTCCGCGGTGCTGGGAACCCTGTCCCCCGTTGCAGGCAATACGCCCTACACCGTGAGCCTGGACCCCGCAGCTGTCTCCGCAATGCTGGAGAACTCTGTGGACCTGGCCGTCACCAGTGCGGGAACAGACAACGCCTGGTTCTACACCAAGGAGGCCACCTCCACCCGGCGGCCTGTCCTCACCTTGGAGTTCGCTCCCCAATGAACCCCCTAGCCCACCGTCCGGCCGGAAACCGCGGCCCCTAGTTTTGCCAGTTGGTCCCCTCGATAGAAAGTCCAGTTCATGAAACCAGGTCTCAAAAGATGTGCTCTGGGATTGCTGCTGTTGCCGCTGCTGGGTGCGGCAACAGGATGCAGCTCCCAGGATTCTTCACCCGATGCGGCGGCCCCAGCCACCGTGCCCCCGTCTGCGGTAAAGCCAGGGGCAACGCCGTCCTCCTCTGCGGGAACCGCCACCGGTTCGCCGGCAGCCGATAAGCCGGCTGCTGGTAAGTCCGCTGCTGCCAGCCAGGAGCCGGCGGCGGGAACCGATCCCGGAGCTGACTCCGGCGCCAGCTCCGGGCCCGACCCCGGCGCCGTCGTCCAGTCGCCGCAACCCGCTCCGGAACCCACCTTCGACGCGCCGCAGGCAAAGTTCCTGGCGGACAAAGTGCCCGAAGGCACCGATCCCAATGCGGTGCTGCAGGTGGGGCAGGAACGCTGCGACCAGCTGATCAGCGCCAAAGCCATGGATCCCGAATCGGTGATCAGCGAACTGATCATGAACCCGGCTTCCGACACCATGGATGCCATCGGCTCGCTGTGCCCGGAGATGCAGCCCGAGCTGGATGCGGCGGCCCGGGGATTCCCCGACGGCACATTCACCGTTGGCCAGGCCGCTCCGCACAGCGAGACACCCTCGATTGCACCGGGCACCTACCGTGTCTACGGCGCCCCCGAGGGCTGCACCATCTCCGTCTACGCCGGAAACGGCAGCCTGATCGGCGCCTACGACGGCTCCTCGCCGGTGGAAATCACCGCCGGAGCAGCGCGCGTGGAATCGGATCAATGCTATTCCTGGTTCCGGCCATGACACCGGCCCAGAATTTACTTCACATTCACCTGCCTATCCTAGGGAAGGGGTAACCAATGGATATGCGAGAACAAATACTTATTCTTCGCCGCAATTGGATGCTCATAGTCTCACTGGCCCTCATCGGGCTCATCACTGCCGGCATTGTTTCGGTGGTAATGCCAAAAACATACACAGCAACAAGCAGCGTGTTTGTTTCCACCCAAAACGTGGGAACCTCCGCTGAACTCCAGCAGGGCAGCGACTTTGCCCTGGCACGGGTACAGTCCTATGTTGATCTGGCCACCAAGCCGCAGGTCCTGGATCCCGTGATCGAGAATCTGGAACTGGACATGACCGCCCAGGAGCTGGCCACCAAGATCAAGGCATCGACGTCCCGCAACACCGTCCTTATCGATATTCAGGCGGTGGATTCATCGCCTGAAGGGGCAGCGGATATTGCCAACGGCGTGGTGGCGAACCTGATTTCCTCAGTTGCTGATTTGGAGCGGCCCACCAACGGGCTGCCGTCTCCGGTGCGCATGAGCTCGGTGGACACGGCCCAGCCGCCCACCTCGGCCTCCAGCCCCCAGACCTCGTTGAACCTGCTGCTGGGCCTGTTGTACGGGCTCGCCGTCGGACTGGTGGTGGCAATCCTGCGCCACGTCCTGGACCGGCATGTGCGGTCCGAAGCCGACGTCCGCAAGTCCACGTCGCTGCCGCTCCTGGGCGGAATCACGGAGTCCCCGGCCACTCGTCACAGTTCACGGCCGATCGTCCTGGGCGGCCCCGGTACTGATGCCTTCCGCCAGTTGCGGACCAACCTAGAGTTTGCCGCCGTGAGCCAGCAGATGAAGTCGCTGGTGGTGACCTCCTCCCAGGCCGGGGAGGGCAAGAGCACCGTGGCACTGAACCTGGCCCTGAGCATTGCGCAGAGCGGCCAGAAAGTGATTCTGGTGGACGCTGACCTGCGGCTTCCGAGCGTGGCCGCGGCTACCGGTTTGGAAGGCAACATTGGTCTGACAACGGTTTTGATTGGCCGGACAACGCTGACCGAAGCTACCCAGCACTGGGGCTCCGGCGGCCTGTCGGTCCTGACCTCCGGACCCCTGCCTCCCAACCCCACCGAGCTCCTGGGATCCGCCGCCATGTCGGAGCTGATCGCCGAGCTCGAACTGGAATACGACACCATCATCCTGGATGCTCCGCCGGTGCTTCCGGTGGCCGATGCTGCGATCCTGACCCGACAGACCGACAGCATTCTTCTGGTGGTCGGTGCCACCCGGGTCAGCCAGCACAACCTGTCCAAGGCCGTGGAACAGCTGAGCCTGGTCAACGCGAATGTGGTGGGCGTAGTCCTCAACCGCATTCCGCGCACCGGACCGGATGCCAATTCCGCTTACCTGTCCGAGTACGGCGTGACTCCGCTGCCGGTACTCCGGGACAGCGACGGCGGCCCCGCGTCTCCGGTGGCCGAAGC
The DNA here is from genome assembly GCF_058269275.1 of Arthrobacter sp. TJ-178. Classification (NCBI taxonomy): domain Bacteria; kingdom Bacillati; phylum Actinomycetota; class Actinomycetes; order Micrococcales; family Micrococcaceae; genus Arthrobacter; species Arthrobacter sp. TJ-178. The sequence continues at coordinate 301,610 of NZ_JBZCNK010000002.1, forward strand.
TGAAGCAGCCATTCTGCGCGACAGCGACAACGCCTCGGACCAGCCGCTGCGCTCCGGAGCACACACCGCCTAAGGCCGACAGCCGCAAACAGCCCTCCGGACGATGTGCAGGTTACCTGCGCACCGTCCGGGGGGCTGTTTGTGTTGGAGGGCCGTTTGCGTGGGGGGTGTTTGGGTTGGAGGGCCGTTTGGGTTGGAGAGCCGTTTGGGTTGGAGGGCCGTTTGGGTTGGAGGGCCGTTGTCCGTGCGGGCTCGTGGGTTCACGATCCCGCCGGGCTTTGTATCCGCCGGGCGGTGGGCTGCCTGCCGGGTGGGTGTGTGTCCCAGTGCCGGGTGGAGGCGTGCCTGCCGGCCGGATGCAGGTCTGCCTGCCGGGTGGGTGGGTCCCAGTGCCGGGTGGAAGTGCTTGTTAGTCTGCCGGTTCGAGCGCGGCATCCGCCGTCCGTACGGAGCGGTTCCGGATGCGCACGGCCATCAGGCCGGACACCGCAGCCACAGCCACGGCGGCCGCAAAGCCCCAGGCGGACGCGGCAGCAGATCCGGTGGCGGCAAAGCCCAGCGGCAGGGCCAGGGTCAGAGCGGCGAGGACGCCGCGCATCAGGGTGGAAAGCTGGTTTGCCTGCGATGCGCGGAAATACGCCAGCAGCACCGTGTAGGGAACCATTGCCAGATACTGCAGGGCGTACGGCAGCCGGAGGTCCTCGGCATTGCGCCAGGTGTCACCGAGGACGAACTCCCCCGCGGACGCCGGCAGCAGCAGCACAGCCGCTCCCCAGCCCACGGCCAGGACCAGCACAATGGCCAGTGTTTCAAGCAGCCTGCTGCGGAAGGCAGAGGTTCCCCGGGTGCGGACCAGTTCCGGAATGACGGCGGTCTTGATGGCGCCAAATACGGTGTTCAGCGGAGAGAAGAGCAACTGGGCCGCGCGGAGAGCACCCACGCCGGCCGCCCCCAGGGGAAACACCAGCAGATACAGCACAGCAAAGGTGGAGGCATTCAGGGTGAGGAACTCGGCCAGGTAGCGGAACGAGAAATCCCGGTTCAGCCAGAGCCAGCGCGCCCCGGAGACAACCGCCGGAACGCAGCGGGCCAGCAGCAGACCGATCGCAAGGGAGGCGGCGGCCCCGATCCCCCACCACAACAGGACCAGCATCAGGCTCCCGCCGGACCGTACCGCCAGCAGCATCGCAGTGATCGATCCGACGGCCCAGATCCCGTCGATGAGAAGGGCAAGGACGGGCCGCGCCTGGCAGATAAACAGGTAGCGAACAGCGTCCTGCAGCAGGACAAAGGGTGAGAGCGCAGCCATGAGCAGCCAGAGCTCGGCATGGTCCGCTCCGCCCAACAGCGCCCCGACCAGCAGGAACAGAACGGCTGGAACGGCAACCAGCACTGTTGCACCCAGGCTCGCTGAAGCAGTGGCCGGGGTCAGGTCGCCTGTCCGGGAGTAGCGCACCAGGAGGGTCTCCCCCACCAGTGCGCGCTGTGCGCCCAGGAACAGCAATAACCCCGCATACGCGAGGGAGAACTGGCCAAAATCAACAGCGGTGGCTACGTTGGCGGCAATCGCCACGGCCACGAAGTTGGAAATGCTCGAAACACCCTGGTCTGCAAAGGTTACGAGCCGCCGGACACCGCTCACTTAGTCCAGCGCCAGGAGCTCGGACCGCCACTTGGGCAGGAACGCCAGGCACATCAGCACATGCGCCGCAGCCAGCACCGCATATGCGGCGAGGAAGACCGTGGGCCAGGGCAGCAGCAGGAAGGCCAAACACGTCATGCCGTAGTCCACGGGCAGGGTCATGATGGAGCGCCGGAGCAGGCGCCGGTTGTTCTCCCGGTCGGCAGCAGGCGACGCGGAACCTGAAGATGCAGCCGCGGCCGTCTCCGTCCGGCGGGCGGCGTTGCGGCGCAGCTGATCCACCAGTGCTCCGCCGAAGAAGATGCAGGAACTGGACAGGAGGAACAGTCCGCAGCCTGCTGCCAGGAGCACATGGTCATAGTCGGTGGTCCGGGCCAGGAAGCAGAAGACCGCCACATGCATGACGGTAATGCGTCCGTTGTCCAGGGCATGGTCCAGCCATTCTCCGAAGGCGGAGCTGGCGCCCTGCAGCCGGGCAAGCTGCCCGTCAGCGGAATCCAGCACGTACCCCAGGGCCAGCAGGACGCCCACCAGTGCCGTGGAGAGGTTGGCCTGCGCACCGAACGCCAGCCACAGCAGTGATCCGTACGTCAGCAGTGCGCCGGCGAAGGTGACATGGTTGGGCGTGAACCGGCTGTGGCGAAGGGCAGCGGCAACGGCCCGGCCCGCGGGCCGGTTGACGTACAGGAGGTAGAGCGGGACGCCCTTGCGCGTTTTTTGTGCCTGTTTGAGCTCGCTGAAAGACTCCTGGAAGGTGGCCCGGGCAGAGGGCGGCGGTACGGTGCGGCTCATGATTGCAGCCTTTCTTGGCGGTTGGTCACGGCTGTCAGGATCAGGATGGAGAGCACCAGGACCACCAGCCGTCCCATGGACTGCAGCAGGGATCCGCGCAGGAGGATGAACAGGTACCCGGCGAAGATGGAAATGCCCAGGTAACCCACCGAGCCCTTGCTGAGGATTTCCGCCCGGAAGCCCGTGTCCAGCCGCCGGGCCAGCAGGCCCAGTCCCACAAACGTGACGATCATCCCCAGCAGTCCAAAGTTGATCCAGGCTTCGGCCCACAGCGGAGCCGAGAGGTTGAGGTTGTTGCTGTTCATCCACAGCCCCACCTCGACGCCGGTGTCCAGCGGTTTGTCCGTCCAGGCCACCCGGGGCACCCAGAACAGAATCGGGCCCAGCATCTGCATGCCCCATGAGTATCCGTGGTCCAGGGTGTAGCCCAGGGTATTGGCCAGCATGGTGAACTGGTCGTAATCCTTGGTGGCGATGGTGGTCCAGATGGAATCCACCTGCAGGGGTACGCCCGCGCCGGCAGCCCGCCGGGTGACGTCCGCCAGCGGGAAGACCACCACGGAAGCAATGACGCCACCGGCCACGGCAGCGTTGAACAGGCCCTTCCTGCCGCGGATCAGCGGCAGCATCAAGCCGAAGAGCACGGCCAGGGTCCAGTACCGCGAGTTGGAAATGGGGTTGTTGACAATGACGTTGATGATCACCAGGGCGGCGACGATGAAGCCGTCGACGGCGAGCAGCTTGCGGTCACGGGTCCGCCACACATGGATGTAGAAGATCAGTGCCGTGAGGCAGGCTACGGAGCCCAAGGCAGAGACGATGGCACGCAGGGCCTGCCCGCTGTCGGGGCTGATCGCATCCAGCGCCTGGCTGGTTTCCTGGCGGCTCAGGAAGAACACCTGCGGCCCGCCAACCTGGACGATGTACACCAGGGCTGCCACCAGTGACGCGACCGAGAACACGCGCAGCACGTCCAGGCTGCGCAGCGTCCGGAAGCGCAGGCGGGGACCGCGGAAACTCCGCCGCCGCGCCCGAACATGGTAGGCGAGGTCGAAGCAGACGCATCCCAGCAGCGTGAGCAGGCTGGCCATGGTCAGCAGGGTTTCATCCACCTGGATGGCCAGGGCGGTGCTGCGGCCGGTGGTCAGCTGCGCCAGCGGCGCCAACCCCATTCCCGTGTAGACGAAGATCCAAAACACGCCGGCGACCGGCCTGATATCCGTCTGCCAGAGGAGGGTGGCCAGCTTGGTGGCGGCGTAGACCAGCACGGCGTAGCGGATGAGGAAGTTGGTGTCCGTATAGAACACGGCCGCGGCACCGCGCACCTGCAGCGGCAGCACCACCGCAAACAGCAGAAAGGCAACCAGTGCGACGGCGGTGCGGACACCTGAGCGGCGCGAGTCACTTGGCGCTCCGTCAGCCGGGTCCGGCAGGATGAGGGCGGAGCGCCGCACGGGCATGGGTTCAGCGTGCATCGGCGGCCTCCGCATAGTGGGCGGCGAGGCTTTCCGCGAGCCGTTCGGCGGACCAAAGCCGGTGGTGCAGCCGACGGGCATTGGCGCCCAGCTCGGCCCGACGCTGCGGGTCCACGGCCAGCTTGCGCATGGCTTCGCAAAAGGCATCAGCTGACGGTTCCGCGAGCTCAGCGGCGTCACCGGCACGCAGATCTGCCGACAGTCCGCAGTCGTTGGTGATGATCATCGGTGTTCCCACCGCAGCCGCTTCAAGGACTGACATTGGATAGGGCTCCTTCAGTGCCGGCAAAACGTAGGCGGTGCTGCCAGCCATGGCTGCCTGCAGTTGTTCCGGGGCCAGCTCCCCGGTCAACGTGAACCGATCGGCGTGTGCCGAAGCTTCGATCAGGGCGCGGACGCGGGCTTCTTCGCCCTGGTCCGGGCCGGCGAGGACAAAGCGGGCCTCGAGTCCGGCGTCGAGCGCTGCCAACGCAGCCTGGACAAAAACGGCGGGCTGTTTGCGGGCGGAAAGCCGCGCCGCAAACAGGAAAACTGTCTGCTCCGGGTCTGACCAGCGCAGCGTGGTCTCTGCGCTGGCGTTGACCACCCTGCGCATCCGCGTCCGGTCCACGCCAAGCTGTTGGAGTCCGTCTTCTTCTTCCGCGGTCAGGGTCAGCCAAAGCTGCGGTATCCGTACCAGCCAGCGTGTGATGACGGCGTCGAACAGGCGCACCGGCAGTGAGGATGAGGGGGCCAGCATGCCGTGTGACTGGGCGATCACCGGGGTCCTCCCCCGCCGCAGCAGCGCGGTGGCGGACGTGGTGATGAAGTCCCGGCACAGGTGCACCTGGACTACGTCGGCCGTGCGGGCGCGGGCAGCAACGTAGCGGGGCAGCTGCAGGCTCGCCAGTCCCCTCAGCCGCGCTCCGGGCAGCGGACGGCGGACCCGGAAGAACTTCGCCGTGCCGTCGGAGGACGCCGGGAGCTTGCCCAGCCATCCGCCGATGAGTTCCACCTGCATGCCCGCACGGCGCAGCGCCGCGCTCTGTGTCCGGGCAACAGCCCAGACTCCGCCGGCGGCGGCCCCCGGACCGGCCAGGCCGCCAAGCTGAATGACCTTGGCGCTTGAGGTACTACCCACGGTCCGTGCCCCCGGCTCCGTTGGCGCCCGCGCGCTGCAGTTCACGGCTCTTCAGGCCGATCTGCCAGTAATAGGTGGACAGAGCCAGGGCGTAGTCAAAACCCGCCCGGCCGTCCAGGAAACCGCGGCGCAGCACGTAGCTGTACAGAAAGAACACCAGGGGCTTCAGCGGAACGGCGTCGAACCGCCGGCCCTGGCTGCTCTTGGACTCCCGGACGCTGCCCCGGGTTTCAGGATGGGTGCGGATATACGCTTCCCAGTCGGAATAGCGGTTGTGCCGGTCAAACCAGGTCCGCACCGGGTCAACGTCATGGTGGACCAGCAGGGCCTCGGTGCGCCCCACGGGTCCGTCCGGTTCAGGCTGGTAATGCGCTTCAACTTCGCCCATGCCGGGCAGATGGAGCAGGTCGATGTTCCGGAACGCGTTGTGTCCCCGGCGCAGGAAGGAGCGCTTGACCACCCGGTGTCCGTGGCGCAGGCCGGTGCCGGCAAAGTGATAGGCAACGGGCAGGTCGTAGGCAACCCGGGTCTGCTCAGGGTCTTCGGCGATGGCCCGCAGCTCCTGCGCAAGTTCCGGCGTGGGGTATTCGTCCGCATCCAGCATGAGCAGCCACTCGTTGCGGGTTTCCACCTGTTCCAGCTGCCACTGCTTCTTCTGCGGGAACTTCCCGTCCCACGTGAAATTAATGACTGTTGCTCCTGCTTCCTTGGCTAATTCCGCCGTGCGGTCCGTGCTGTTTGAATCTACAACAATAACCTCATCAAACTCTGTCAAGGCCGCAAGGCATTTGTTAATTCCCTCTTCTTCGTTCTTTGTTTGAACCAACACGGAAACAGGTATTTTATTCACGTACTCTCCCCCTGAAGCAGGTATTTCATGTTTTTTATTGGAGCATTCATTCCAGAGACCGCTCAGTTATCATTTAGAAATGCCAACTAGCCGTGAGGTTCGCCGCACATCCTATTTCTCCCGTCGCCGATGGCCCCGTGCCCTGGGCTTTCTGGTGCTGCTCGCTGCAGCCTCCCTGCTGTCCTTTTACGCCCTTTCCAATTCGGATCAGGCGATCGGTGACCCGCGCACCGGAACGGCCGCGGAAGGACCCGCTGTCCCGAAGGTTCCCCAGCTGGACATCCTGGGAGACTCCTACGTGGCCGGCTCCTCCGAGGGCGGCATCGGACCGGCCAACTGGACCCGGCTGGTGGGAACCCGCTTCTACGAACAGGGCCCCCAGGTGGAGATGAGCGTCATGGCCCAGCCCGGCTCCGGTTACCTCACCCGCGGCGCCACTGATCTGGTGTTCCGGGAAGCCGCCACGCTCCGGCTTCGCTCCACCGCCGACGTGGTGGTGGTCTTCGGAAGCCGCAACGACGGCCGGCAGACGGACATGGCCATGTACCAGGCGGCCAAGATGCTGTACTCCGACATCCACGACATTGCCCCTCAGGCCAAGGTGGTGGTTTTCGGCCCGGTGTGGGTGGACGCCGATGTCCCGGACTTCATCTCCGCCAACAACGCGGCCATGGCCCGGGCAGCTGCCGAGGAAGACGTCCAGTACATCGATGCCCTGGCCGAAGGCTGGTTTGCCGGCTCGGAGCAAGGGCTGATCGGCGAGGACGGCATCCACCCCACCGATGTTGGCCACGCTTACCTGGCCGAGAAGATCTTCCCCGTTCTGAACGAGGTCATCCGGAACCTCCCCCCGGCCGCCTAGCCCGCCCCGCTCTCCGAAGTTCATGCCGGCCCGCCGGCATCTTCGGCACCGGGCTCCGCGGGGAACCTGTTGCCCAGTTCCGCGGGCTGGGCCGTGGAGCCGTACACGCGGTTTGCGCCCACGGTTCCCTTGACCACAGTCATCGGCTGGACGACGGCGGACTCCCCGATGCTGGACCCGCCCAGCACCATGCAGCGCGAGGTAATCCAGGCGCCGTCGTCAATCCGGATGGGACTGGTGACCAGCCCCATGTCCGTCCGGACGCGGTGGCTGCCCGTCGTCAGGAAGGTCTCCTGCGAGATCACGACGTCCGATCCCACGTAGACGTGGTCCTGGTTGTGGAACCAGACGCCCTCGCCAATCCAGGTGCGCTCCCCGATGTGCAGCTTCCACGGCGACTTCACCCGCGTGCGCGGACGGAAAATCACGCCCTCCGCGATTTCCGCGCCAAACGCCCGAAGCACGGCCACGCGCAGGCGTGAACTGATCTGCCACGGGTTGGTGACGAACACCAGTTCGCAGGCGGACCAGAGATACACCACGGCGCGCGGCTTCCCCCACGATTCCCCGGCACCGGGGGCAAGGGACAGGTCAATCGGAGGACGACGGCGCCGGCGGCTGCCGCCGTCGTCGTCCTCCTGCGGGTTCCCCGCCGGCGGCTGCCGGGCTGAACGCTGTGCATGTTCGAGCATCATGAGACCTTTCGTGTACTGTCCCGGAGCCCGGGGGCCGCCGCATGCGCGGGACGGACCCGCGGCGGAACACCGTCGGACTGCTGGGCGGCGGCTTCCGCCAGGCCGTCGGGAAAGCCCGCCGCCCGGGCCGGGCGCTCGGCCAAACCTGCCGGAGCACCGGGGAGCCCCGCCACGGCATGCTTAAGCACCGCTTCAAAGCGGTCCGCGATGGGCCCGATGCCGAAACGGTTTTCGGCTATGCGCCGTCCGCGTGCCCCAGCCGCCTTCGCTGCCGCCGGGTCCTCATCCAGCCTGCGCAGCCAGCCCACGGCTGCTGCCACCCCGTAGTCGGTGGGCGGGCCCACAAACCCGGAGGCTTCCTTGATGTCATCCGCCGCCGGGTTGTCCTCCGGCATGAGCCCCAGAATGGGGCGGCCGGCCGCGAGCGAGGAAAGGACCTTGCTGGGAATCGAGAACCGGGAAGCTCCCGGTTCCAGAATGGTCACCAGGACGTCCGCGGAGCCCAGCATCTCAGGCAGGTCTGCCGCCGGCTGGAACGGCAGCAGGGTGACCGGAAGTTCCGGTTCCCGGGCCAGGTCCTCGCGCAGCATGTCGATGCCCTCGCCTTCGGATGCCACAATCAGCCGCACCGGCAAACCAGCGGAGAGCGATTCGCGCAGCAGCGCACCGAGCAACAGCGGATTGTGCTTTCGGCCCAGGGTTCCCGCGTAGAGCAGCCGCAGCTCCCCTTCGTGCGGAAGGTGGGCGGCTGACCACGCGTTGTCCCGCGGACGGGGCGTGATTTCATCGATGGGTGCCCAGTTGGGAATGATCGTTACGTGGCCGGTGTCCAATCCCCACTGCCGGTAGGCCTGGCGGAACTCCTCACCGATCGCCACAACCTGGCGGGCACCACTGACCACACCTGCCTCCATCCGGCGCACGACGGCGCCGCCTGTGCCGGCAGCAGCGCCGGGGAGTTTGCGGCCCAGTTCCTCGGAGATCGCATTGCTGAACAGGTCCTGGTGCCAGAGCACCCACGGCAGGCCCCGCCGGGCAGCAGCCCGCCGGAAGTCCGCGAGGGCAAAGAGCGGCACGTTGCAGGCAACCACGCAGTCGGGAACGGTTTCCTTGGTGTGGGCCAGCCAGGCCGCGGCATAGGAGCGTTCAAACCGGATGCGGCCCACCGCGCTGTATTTTTGGAACGGCTGTTTTGCGGTCAGCGGCGAGAAGTTCAGCAGCTCCGAGTCCGCCGCCGTGCGTTCCAGCGTTCCTTTTCCGCTGCCGTACTGCGTGGAATACACGTGATCCACCGAGTGTCCGCGCGCAGCCAGTTCCCGGGACAGTTCGGCCTGAAAGGGATGGCCGGAAAAGTCATGCACTTGGATTCGCATGGCTCAGACCCTCTGCGCCTTGACCTGGTCCTGGATCCATTCGTAGGTCCGCTCCAGTCCCTCCTGCAGGCTGATGGACGGTTCCCACCCGTAGGTGGCCTTGAACAGGGTGTTGTCGCTGTTGCGTCCGCGGACACCCTGCGGTGCATCCAGCTTGTAGCGGCGGTTGACGATGGTTCCGGAAATCTGCTCCAGCTTGTCAGCCATCTGGTTGATGGACACCAGTTCGGCCGAGCCGAGGTTGACGGGTTCCGCGGAATCTCCGTTCATGATTTCGAGGATGCCGCGGACACAGTCATCGATGTACATGAAGCTGCGGGTCTGCTCCCCGTCTCCCCAGATTTCCAGGTCCAGTTCCCCGGTCAGGGAGGCATGGGCAAACTTCCGGCACAGAGCGGCCGGCGCCTTTTCCCTGCCGCCTTCCCAGGTTCCTTCCGGGCCGTACACGTTGTGAAAGCGTGCCACCCGGGTCTGCATGCCGTAATCCTCCTGGAAGTGCCGGCACATCCGCTCGGTAAAGAGCTTCTCCCAGCCGTAACCGTCTTCGGGCTGCGCCGGGTAGGCGTGTTCTTCCTTCAGGGCCACAACATCAGCGGAGGTCTGGTGGTCCGCGGCGTAGACGCACGCCGAGCTGCTGTAGAAGAAGCGTTCCACTCCGGCGTCGCGGGCGGCAACCAGCATGTGGGTGCTGGTCAGGACGGTGAGCATGCACAGCGCCTTGTTGTTCTCGATGAACCCCATGCCGCCCATGTCCGCTGCCAGGTTGTACACGTGCTGCATTCCCCGGCTTACCTCGTGTGCCGTTTCCAGCAGTGAGCAGTCGCCCTGGATGTTCTCTGCCGAGTCGTGGACCTGGTACCACTCGTCGAGGGGCTTGCAGTCCACGGCCCGCACTTCATGGCCTTCGCTGATGAGCCGCGCCACAAGATGGCCGCCGATGAATCCGCCGGCTCCGGTAACAAGAGATTTCATGGTTGTTTCGCTTTCTCTAGAGGGGACCAGCCGAAGCCGGAGGAAGTTTTTAGTAAGCGCCCACTGGCCGGCGGACAACGCCCACCGTGCGCCAAAGGATTCGGAGGTCGCCGGCCAGCGACCAGTTTTCGACGTAGTAGAGGTCCATTCGCACGCCCTCTTTCCAGTCGAGTTCGGACCGGCCGTTGATTTGCCACATCCCGGTCAGTCCCGGCTTGATGTAGAGCCGGCGGTGCACCCGGCCGTCGTACTGCGCCACTTCACGGGGCAGCGGCGGACGGGGGCCGACGAGGGACATGTGGCCCCGGAAGACATTCCAGAACTGCGGCAGCTCGTCCAGGGAGTGTTTGCGCATCCATCTGCCCACCGAAGTCACCCGGGGATCGTGTTCCATCTTGAAGAGCACCCCGGAACCTTCGTTGCGGTCCAGCAGGCCGGCCAGATCGTCTTCGGCGGACTGCACCATGGACCGGAACTTGAGCATCTCGAAGGACTTCCCGTCGCGGCCCACCCGTTCCTGGCGGAAGATCACCGGACCGGGGCTGTCCCTTTTGACCAGGACGGCCAGCACCGCGAAGACCGGAATCAGCATCACCAGGGCGGCAAGGGAGAGCACCACGTCCAGGCCGCGCTTGAGCACGTGCTTGCTGCCCGAGAACTGCGGCAGCTCCACGTGCATCAACGGAAGGCCCTCCACCGGGCGGGTGTGGATGCGGGGACCGGCAACGTTGGTCAGGCCGGTGGTGAGGATCAGCTGGGTGGCGGACTCTTCCAGTTCCCAGCCCAGTTCCTGCACATAAGAGCTGGGGCCCTTGACCCGGCCTGCCACGATCACGGCATCCGCCCGCAGGCGCCGGACGGCACTGACAATGGTGTCCTGGTCCGCCACCACGGGAATCGGTTTGGCGGCAGTGCCGCATTCCCGGTGGCCGGATGACGTCAGCGCAACACCGATCACCTGGTAGACAGAGTTTTCCCGGCGCTGGATCTGCTTGGCCACGTAACGGACATCTTTGGGCCGGCCCAGGATGATCACCTTGGACAGATAGCGGCCCCTGGCACGCTGGCCTTTCAGCCACTGCCGAAGCAGCAGCCGGCAAAGGATGAGGCTGCCGAGGCCCACGGGGAAGGCAAGGGCAAAGTATCTGCGGGAGATGTCCACCTGGAAGGTGAGGCAGAAGACGGCGATCAGTCCCATCACGATCACCGTGGAGCTGATGACGCGTTTGTACTCGTCCACGCCCGAGCCCACGATCCGCGCATCCCGGGTGCGGTAGACGGCCAGTGAAGACATCCAGGCCATCCAGATTCCGGCGGAAACTGCCAGGTAGGGGATGTTCAGCCTCCCGCCGCCGGACATGTACTCGGTGCTCACGCCAAACCGCGTCAGGTGGGCCAGGGTCACGGCCAGGGTTACTGACACCAGGTCAGAGACATGGAGAATTTTTCGGTACTTGTTGGTCCAGCGGACGCCGTCGCTGGCCTGGCGTGGCGCAGGTCCCGCGAGCTTGAAAGCGGAAGGGGAAATGGTGGAGGACAGTGCCCGTTTTGGCCGGAGTCCAGCATCTTTAAGGTCGGTCACCGAGACTCTCCTATGTTGCTAAAACGTCCGAAGGGGCCGACGGCGGCTGGGGGGAAGCCTTGGTCTCAAGAGGCTTCGACACCGTCGACCCCGCTCGGGGGACCGGCGCCGAGGGCGCCGGAAGATTGATTTGCGGGGCGGTCTATCGGTTTCCACCGGGATATTCCCACCGGGAGCACCGCGCACTCGGACCGAAACTTCCAGCCGTACGTGCGGTGATAGCCCGCATCTTTTCCCTGCAAATCAATCAACACACCAAAGACTAGGAGGGGCATTTAGGCCCTGCACGAGTAATGGTTACTCGACTCCTCAGGCCAATTTCTCCCTCTGCGGGAGGGATACCTAGCGCTACTTGGCCGGACAACCGAGCCGCCGCACCTTGAGGGATTTAAACCCCAAAAGCCCCGCTGCGGCCCTGGATTTCAGGGGCACAGCGGGGCTGATGGGGCAGGACCTATGCGGACGTCCGGGCTATTCCATGGCCGCCGAACTCGCACCGGGTTCCAGCGCCAGATAAGCGGCTTCCAGGTCCGCGCGCCGGCTGATGCCAAGCTTGACGTAAATCCGGTAGACGTGGCCCTCCACCGTCCGCTGGGAGAGGGTGAAGTGCGCCGCCACATCCTTGGTGCTGGCACCGCCGAGCAGCAGATCGACAATCTCATGCTCGCGGCGGGTCAGCCGGACCAGGTGCAGCGACGGGCTCAGGTAGGACACCGTCACGCCGGCCAACTCTCCCCGGCGGCGGCGCAGCTGCTGAATCAGCGCACGCTGCCGGCGCAGGTTGCCGTGGACACCGTAAAACCGGATGGCATGGCCAATGCTTTCCACGGCGAGCAGATACTTGCGGTGCCGCACGGCTTCATCCGCTGCCGCCACCATGAGATCCGGGTTGCCCGAAACCACCGCACGGGCGTAGGCGTTCAGCGCCTGCGCCTCTCCGCCTTCAAACTCCGCGCTGACGTCCTGCAGGCGTGCCGCATAACGCAGGTCGCCGACGGCGAGGCACAGTTCCAGGATGTCCTTCTCCGCCGCGAGGTAACCTTGCTCCTTCGCCTGTGCGGCAAAGTCCGCCAGCTCTGCCGGCACGCTGCCGTCCGGTTCGGGTGAAGCCAGCGCCGCGGCCGCATAGGCCTGGCCCATCAGCCACAGCGGACGCGGCCCCGGGTAGCCAATGCTGCGCAGCTCCTTGGCGTAACGGGCTGTCTGGCTCCGGTCCCCCACCACCGTGGAGGCATAACCGGCTAGCCCGAGGGCGTAGGGCAGCAGCATTTCCGGGTCCGAGATCCGCAGTGCTTCCACTGCCGGGTGCAGCCGCTGCAGCCCTTCACGCAGCCGGCCCTGGTGGATCTCCACCGCTCCCTCGAAGACACCCATGGTGCCGCCGTAGGCGATGAGCTGCTCCGGTGTGCTGTCCAGCTTGGCATCGAGAAGGCGCTCCAGCTCAGCGAAGCGGCCGCCGTGAAGCAGGCCCTGCGCATGACGCACCACTGCGGAACCGCAGTGCACATGCACCGGCCCGCCGAGCCGCGAAATCAGCTCCAGCGCCGCGCTGGAGTGTTCCAGCGCGCTGCTGATTTTTCCGCGGGAAGTCAGGATTTCCGCCATCAGTTGATGGGCCGCCACCAGCCACAGGGCCTCCGGTCCGGCCTGTTCCGGGCGGGCCCCCTGAAGGAACGGGGCAAGCCGGTCCATCGCCGAGGAGTGATCCCCGGCGGCGACCAATGCCACGATGCGCAGCAGTTCGGCACCGGCGGCCGCCTCGGCAGCCGGTTCGGCTGATCCCTCCCCTGATCCTTCCCCCGTACCTGTGCCTGTGCCTGTGCCGCGGGACGACAATTCAGCGGAGACGGCCAGCCAGTTCCGGGCGAGGCTCTCCAATTCCCCTGCGTTCCGGCCTGACCGGACACAGATCAGGGACATGGCCAGTGCTGCCCGGCGCAAGGTCTCCTCATCCGGAACCGGCGTTGCCTGTCCGGGTTCCAGGATTTCCCCGAGCAGGTCCCGTGCATGGGCATACTCGCCCATTTCCACCTGCGCGGCTGCTATTTCCACCCGGGCCGGCAGCAGATGCGGGCCCTCTTGGACTGCCGACGCGAGGCGGGCAGCCAAAGACGACCGGCCGTCGTCGTTCGCTGCCCGGGCCGCCTGCAGGAGTTCCTCCTCCGCGACGGCATCCCCGCAGTCCAGCGCCCACTCGAGGCGGCGCAGCCAGGCCTGCTTCTCGGACGGATGAGTGAGATCAGGCCCGGCTCCGGCGTCCAGGCAGGACAAAACCCTGGCGCGGATGGCTGCACTGCGGACAGCCGGAACCAGGAACCGGATGGCGTCCGCGTGCAGGGGCCGGGCCAATGACAGCGATTCGGAGGGGCCGGGCACTGTGGACAGGACCCCTTCGGCAAGGAGGGCATGCACCGGGGCCGGCCCGCAGACGGCAATCAGGACGGAGCGGGGCAGCGGCTGGGCCAGTGCCAGGGTTTCCAGGGTGTCGCGTTCCTCTGCGGTCCTGCCGCTGAGGTGTCCCTTGACCTGGTCCACCACACCGGTGACCAGTCCGTTCGGTTCGCCGCGCAGGAACCATGCTCCGTTGCCTTGGGCCAGCACTCCCAGTTTGCGTGACTGTGACAGCAGGGCTTTCAGGTACAGCGGGTTGCCCCCTGATGCCCGCGCCAGCAAGGCGCTGGAGGCCCGCAGCAGAGGTCCGCCCAGGACTCCCTGGCAGACTTCGTGGACCGCATCCGGGGACAGCGCCCCCAGATCGATGCGTGCCAGCAGCCCGTCACGCGCGAGGGAAAGCAGTTCGTGGATGCTCAGGGCACGCGGCCGGGTCAGCACCAGCAGCCGCAGTTCCCCGGACATGGCCAGCTGTGTCAGCACGTGGCAGCTGGCTTCGTCCAGGTAGTGGGCGTCATCGATGACCAGCAGCGGCTGGGGGCTGCCCGTCTCGCTGATCCGGCGGAAGTGGCGGCGGATGGTCCGGAGCACGGCAAGGGTCGAGTCCATGTCCTCGGGACCGGCGTCTTCCAGGTACGGCGAGAGCACGCCGTAGGGCATGCGGGACAGGACGGGGCTGCCGTGGATGAAGGACGGGGTAACAATTCCGTCCAGGCGCTCCAGGACGTGGTCCGCGAGCGCCGATTTCCCCATGCCTCCCTCCCCCACGATGACCACTCCGCGCATGCCCGGTTCGAGCAGCCGCGACGTAGCCTCCTGCGCTTCCCGGTCCCGGCCAAACAGGGCCGCCCGGACGGCGTTGGCTGCGGGATGTGCGCCTGTCATTTGCGTGCCCCTGACTTGTCCGCAATGACTTTGGCCAGCTCCCGCCGGCTCCCTACATGGAGCTTGGAATAAACCTGGTACAGGTGCCCCTCCACGGTCCGCACCGAGATGTTCAGCTCAGCGGCAATGGCTTTATTGCTGGTTCCCCCAGCAGCCATGCGCGCGATGGAACGTTCCCGGAAGGTCAGGGCGCCCAGGTACTCGTCCGCCCCGTCGGTTCCCTCGGCCGGCTGGACTTCGGCTCCGCGCCGGCTGCGGTGAATGAACCGGACCGTGGCGCGGTCGCCGGCGCCGGAGGCCACCGCCAGTGCCCGTTCGGAGGCTTCCTTGGCGAACAGGACGTGCCCGGCCGCTTCCCCCTGCTCACCGGACTGGATCAGCAGCTGGGCGTCATAGCTTCCCACCCCCTTGGCATACGTTTCGCACATCCGGGCGAAACTGCCCTGCTGGTGGGCGGCTACGCTCAGCACGCGGTCAAGGTTCTCCATGTCGCCCAGCCGGACTGCGCTCAGCAGCGAAAGCAGCTCATAGGAGTACGCACCGCGGCGGTGGTCATGGGCGGACAGGTCAACGAAGCGGCGGGCGGCCTGGGGTGCGCCCAGGGCTGCCTCGGCCAGGGCGGCGAAGTGTCGGGCGGCCCGGCGCATGGTCCAGGGACCGCCGTCGGCCGCTTTGGCGCGGAGCTGCAGATGCGCCTCCGCACCCTCCCTGTCCTTTTGCAGGGCAAGGCAGTACGCCGCTGCCGCTGCCGCCATGGGGAGCATGGATTCCGGTCCGCTCAGCCGCAGCTGGGCGACGGAAGGCACCAGGCAGCGAAGCGCCGGGCCGGGATTTCCGGCGTAGGCGTGCAGCAGTCCGCCGGCGAGTTCGCTGAACATCCCGGGCAGCAGCGTCTGGCTGCCGTGGCGGATCTGCTGCTCCAGCACGCTGCGCGCGCTGCTCAACGCACCGATGGCGAAATGGACGTGGATGATCCGGGCCAGGGACCGGGTGCGGCAGTCGCGGCCGACGTCGGGGTCCTGGAGCAGGCGTTCCATTTCCTGGGTCAGCTCCACCGCCTCATCCTGCCGGTCGGTCATGCCCAGCGCCTCGCAGAGCCAGGAACCGATCAGGACACGGAACTCCTTGTCCTGGCCGGAGGAGTCCGCCTGCAGCGGCGCCAGGAACACGGCGTTTTCGAGGAACCTGCCGTGGGTGGAATTGCACTCTGCACGGGCCAGGATCAGCTGCCGGTTCAAGGCGGCGACGTCGGTGCGGGCTACTGAGCCGTCGGCGGCCAGCTCTGCCGCCAGCTGCTCGGCCTTGGCCAGCAGCTCTTCATGTTTCTTGGCGGCGCCCGGCGGCAGCATCCCGGCTGGACCGTCAGCGGCGAGCGCGCCGGTGGCTGCCATGCACAGCACCCGGTTCTCGGCGATCAGCAGCCGCGCTTCCTCCAGCGGATCGGGCTGCCGGCCCCTGGCCCGGTAGGTGCCCAGGGCGGAAAGAGCCGCCCCGTACTCCCCTGCTGTCATCCGGGCGGTCACCAGCTCCAAAACTGCTTCCGGGTTCTTCGCATAACCCTTGCTGCTGGTGAGGAAACGGACCGCGGCCGCGGTGTTTCCGGCAGCATTTGCCGCCCGGGCTGCGACGACGGCGGTGGCGGTATCCAGCACCTCACCGCTGTCCAGCTGCCACTTGGCCAGCCGGGACGGGTCCACAACCGACGTAACCGGGTCGATTGCGGCGTCGTCCTGCGCGTTGGAGGATTCACCGGCACGCCCCCCAGCCGGAACCGCCTCCCGCAACCGGTTCAGGAGACTCTTTCGTGTGCTCTCGCTCAGGGAAAGGCAGACGGCGCCGGCCAGCACCTGGTCACGGATCATGACGTGCGGAACGCCGTGCTGTTCCACGGAGAGGATTCCCTGCTCCTGCAGGGTGTCCACTTCCCCGGGCTCCACGTCATGCACGGCAGTGGCCAGCGGCAGCGAACCGGCCAGGGCAATGGTCCGCACCAACACCAGCTGCCGGTCCGTCAGCTCGTCCAGCCGGGCCAGCACGGTGTCCGTGACGCGCCCGGCGGCTACGGGTATCCGCGGCTGCAGGACCCAAACCTTTCCGCTGCTGCGAAGCCTGCCGGACTCACGGTAATCGGCGCAGCCCAGCGCCAGCAGATGCGGGTTTCCCCCGGTATGGCGGTGCAGGTTGGCCACTGCGGACCCGGAGACGGGGCCGCCCAGCTGAGCTGACAGCAGTTCTGCCGTTTCGGGAAGATTCAGCGGCTCCAGATCCACGCGGGACAGGATGCCCTCACGCCAGAGACCGGCGAATTCCGCCGGTGCCCGGCTGAAATCACGGAAGCAGGCCAGCAGGCCGGCGGTACGGCTCAGCACCATTTGGCTCAATGCCATGGCGGAGAATTCGTCGAGTTCTTCGGCATTGTCCACTGCGAGCAGAACAGTTCGGCCGTGTGCGCGTTCCTGGATCAGGCGGGTGAGTCCGCGCAGGATCAGGACCGGATGCGATGAAACGTCCGGATCAAGGTCCGACAGAAGGAACGTCAGCGCGCCGAAGGGAGTACGTCCGGAGAACGCCGAGCCCCGGACGTGGACCACATAGGTATCCGGCCCGCACTGCCGCAGTACGTGGTGGATGAGGGCGGTCTTCCCGCTTCCGGCCTCCCCCACCAGGATGCAGCCGGCGCCGCCGCCGGAGGTCAGCCGGTCGAGGATGGTCCGGGTGACTGCCCTGCGGCCCACGAACAGTGGCGGCGCGGATTCTTCCCGTGCTGCCGCGTCCGGTCCCGGGATTCCGGGCAGGGAGGAGGCGGCGCCCAGGAACTCCGGGCGGGACGTGGGCTGACGTAGGACATGGGACGGTGTACTGCTGTTCTGCACGGTGAGACCCGTTTCTGCCGGTGATCTGTGCCCTGCCCCAAGGTCAGCAACACAGATCATGTTCTATACCTGCCGTCACAGTAGGAGCAGAACAGAGTGCGAACACGAGTACCGTGTACCAGTCGAGCAGAGCCACTACTTAGATTCGGGTACACACACGAACCGGAACCACTTGGTTCTTGAGTACCCGGCAGGGGAATTGCTCAGTAGTGCCGTTCGGCCGAGGCCGCTGGCCCGGCGGCGCTATGTGCCGCTTCCGGTGCTTTCTTCCGGCGTGCCGAGGATGGCCCGCAAGTCGCTGCGGCCGGAAACGTGCAGGTGTGCAAATACCCGGCCCAGGTGCCAGTCCACCGTCCGCGCCGACAGGTGGAACCGCCGGCCGAGAGCTGCACTGGTTTCCCCGGCAGCTGCGCGGAGCCCCAGCTCACGCTCCATATCCCCCAGCTGGGCGAGTCTGAGCTGAACACTGTTGGCCGGCGAGAGGTCACGGAAGGATTCATATTCCAGATGCCGCACCCGCCGCAGCAGGGCCCGGCTGGTGCCGCCGGCTGCTCCCAGTGCGCCGGCTGCGCAGGCCGCTGCGTGGACAAGCCGGGTGTTCTGCTGCCGTCGGGCTGTTCCGCTGGCTTCGATCAGGGCGGGAATGTCATTGTTCAGCAACCCGGCTGCCAGCTCCCGCAGCCCGGTGGCCAGGGTGCCCGTGGCGTGGGCGGCTGCCGCAGCAAGTGCCGACGCCGCCGGCTCGGACCCCAGCAGGGCGGCAGCGGCGTAGCTCAGGAGTGCGTCGGGCACATTCTCCTCAGCCATTGCCTGCGCGGCTGACATGCGCAGTTCCTCTGCCTTCGTGTCCGGTTCCCCCGCCGAACCTGACCGACCCGACAGGATCCGGAAATATCTGACAGCGGCGTCCACGGGAGGATCTGCCCGGTACCGGGGTTCCGGCGGAAACTCCACCTCCGGGGCCTTTCCCGTCTGCCGCTTCAATTCGCCGCAGTACGCTGCGGCTGCGAACGCCAGGGGAAGCATTTCATCCGGATCGGAGGATTCCAGCTGCGCCAGCGCCGGCGTCAGGAACTCCAGGGCAGCATCTCCCCGGCCGGCGTAGGCATGCACCAGTCCGGTGGGCAGTTCCGTTCCGGCGGAGGTGCGGAGCCCGGATCTGCCGCCCGGGTCGGCCGCCGCATTGGTGAGTTCCAGGGCTTCGCCCAATTCCCCGCAGCGAATCAACAGGAAGAAAAGATGGTGGAAGAAAAGCTCGCGGCTCCGCGCGTCCGCTTCCAGGCCTGCTGCCAGTCTGGACCGGACCAGCGTCACCAGTTCCATGGCCTCGGCGAAACGGCCGGCAGCAGCATGCTGCTCCGCCAGCCGGATTGCTGCCCACAGCCGTGCGGCGGGAGTAACGGCGGGATCCTCCAGATCATCGGCCAGGGATGCCGGCAGCTGATGAAGCCTGTTGTCCAGGGACAGAAGCTCCACCCGTGCCAGCGTTGCCTCCACCCTGGGTCCGGGACTGGCGCCGGTGTCCTCGGGCAGCAGCCGTTCCGCCTGCTCCAGCAGGGGCCACGGGTCCTCCGGGCGCCCGTGCATACGGGCTGCGGCCAGGGCACGGGCCCCCAGCAGCCGTAACTGCAGCTCCTCCTCAGCGCCGTCGCCGTCCGGTTCCGCGGCAGCGAGGACCCGGTGAGCCCCGGCATGGTTTCCGGCGGCGCGCAGCGCGGCGGCTTCCTCCAGGATCAGGGGCAGCGGTCGCGGGTGCGCCCCGGCCCGCGAGAACCGCAGGGCCTCCTCCGTGTCTCCGATTTCATTGGACCAGTGCGCAGCTGCCAGCGCCACGCCGGGGTCCAGGGCGAGGCCAACAGACAGCGACCACGCCGCCAGACCGGCAGCAGCCGCTCCGTTCAGCCCGTGCGGAGCGGCGATCAGGGAGACCTCCGACCAAAGATCCCGGCTGCGGCCGTAGGGAATCCGGGCTGCGATGGTTCCCGGCTGGAGGTTCCAGGCGAGGCGGACCGGCTGGCCGCGGCCGCCGTGAATGGTGATTAGTGAACTTTCTTCCAGGGCGTCCACAATGCGGGCCGGCACCAGGGAGAGCAGAACCTCCAGCGGCAGCTCCCGGCAAAGCGCCAGGATCTCCACGGCCCGCCGCTCCTCCTCAGTGAACCGGCGAAGCAGCGACTCCACCCGTTCCGGCAGTTCACCGGAATGGATGAGCGGGCCGGCCCAGGTCCAGTAACCGCGGCGCCGAACCAGCGACTTGGTGGCAAGGTGGTCGCGGCAAAGAAGAAGGGCCAGCAGCGGATTTCCGCGGCTGTGCTGCCAGAGCATCTCTTGGGCCAGGGTGGTGAGGGGCGCACCGGCCGCGGCAGCGAGCAGCTCTCCTGTCTGGTGCACATCCAGTGCACTCAGATCCACCCGCCGGAGGGCACCGTCGGTCCACAGCCGGACATATTCGCGGTGGCACCGGATCAGGTCTCCGCAGACCAGCAGGAGCGCAGCGGTGCCGCGGCGGCAGAGTTCCGCCGTGACGAGAACCGTCAGGTCATCGACCATCTCGGCGTTGTCAATGACAATGATGATCCGCCGGCCCGCTGCGTCGCGTTTCAGCAGTGCCTCCAGAGCCCGCAGCACCAGGACCGGATTAGCCAGCTCCTCCGGCGGCAGGTCGCTCAGCAGCCAGGCCAGGGCGCCGTACGGAGTCCGCGCAGAGAGGGTGCTGCCGCGAAGATGCACGGTAAATGCATGCCCGCAGAGCCCCACGACTTCCCTCGCGAGGGTGGTTTTGCCGATTCCGGCCGGGCCAAGGATTACCGCGCCGGATCCGTCGAGCGCAGCAAGAACGGCCGCGCGTGCGGCATCCCGCGGGTCCTCCCGCCGCGGCTGCCCGGACGGACCGCGGGCTGGAACCCGGGCAGAAGTCCGGGAGGGTTTTATGGGAATACTTGAAACCAGGGACTCGCGGGACGGGCCTGAATGCTGGAGAGTGCTCATCGGGGACCTCAATATGGCAGCGTGTGACCCGGCTGGCGGTTCTCAGCCGGGTGTTCGGCGAGACCTAACATCTCCCGGACCGTCAGCGGCACGGGAAGCAACCCCACCTTATGCTCCCGGCAATTCGCCGGGCACGCGTAAGGAGTACCCGGATGTACCGGACGCCACTGCGTGGACCTACTGTTGGGCAGCTGGCAGGCTACTGGTTTTTCCCGGGCTGCCCGGTTCCCAGAAGCTCCTGTTTCAGTTCCTCCCGCTTGCTGATGCCCAGCTTTTCGAAGGTCCGGTAGATGTGTCCTTCGACCGTGCGCACCGAGAGGAAGAGCCGCTCGGCAATCTCAGCATTGCGGTAGCCCTGCATTACGAGTGAGGCGACGTCACGTTCCCGGCGGGTGAGCACAGGCAGTCCCGCATTGGAATTCCGGCCGGCGGGCAGCCCGCTGTCCTGCTTGCCGAGAGTCCGCTGGACCCGCTGGAGCAGTGCACGGTCTCCGCTTGCCTTTGCCAGCCGGAGCGCTTCCTCTGCGCATTGCTGGGTCAGCCGCTCCCATTCGGGGTCGCTGGTGGAGCCGCAGCTGAGCAGCTCATCCACATCCTCATCCAGGACTGCCCGGGCAAAACGGTTCAGTATGGGCGCCTGCGGACCCTCGAATTCCTCGGTGATCTTCAGCAGCCGGCTCAGTCCGTCCAGGTCCCCGAGGGATACGGCCAGGTACCGCAGCTCCAGTTCCACGGCCATAAAGCCCGCTTCCTCCGCCTGGTCTGCAAACTCCCGGAGGGTTTTCGAGGGTTCCCGTTCCATCAGGATCAGCGACCGGGCAGCCGCCCGGTACCCGTTTGACAGCACGCGGTAGCTGGCGGGTCCCCGGGAAGACGGTCCGGCGCCGTCGGCCAGCAGTTCCTCCGCCGCGGGCATCTGCCCTTCCATCGCGGCTATCAGGGCGGCCAGTGCCAGGGCGAGTTCAAAGAGTCCCTCCGAGTCACTCGTACGCAGCCCCTCGACGGCAGCCAGGAGGTGGGTGAGTCCCGAGGCGTTGTCATTCTTTCGCAGATGCATCACGGCAAGGGAGAACTCCACGGCGCCGGCCACATGCACAATTCCGCCAAAAACCCCGGCGATGCCGCGCTGCGCAATGGCCTGGACCTCTTCCCACTCCCCCAGCCACAGCAGCGCGGTCAGATGGCGCTGGAGGACAAACTGGTAGTAGGAGAGAAACCGCTGTCCGCCGGCGTCAAGGATCCGCAGTGCCTCAAGTGAAATCCTGTAGGCACTCCGGGCACGGCCCGTTTCCGCCATGATCTCGGCCAGCAGCGTTCCGGCGATGAGCGTGGCTTCATCATCGCCGGCCTGCCGCGCGTCCTCGAGGATGGAATGCAGTTCCTCCTCTGCAGGGCGAAAACTACCTGCGCTGACCATGCCGACCAGAGCCAGCAGGCGTCCGCCGCGCCGCGAGGAAACGATGTCCGCGACCAGTTCCTCGCCGGGGTTTTCTCCGGCAGCGGCCTCAATACGGTCCACGCCGGCCAGCCAGTCCGCGGAGACGGCAGAGAGACCACCCCGGCCGCTTCGGTTCCGGCGGGCCAGTTCCACCCTGATGAGCACTGCCATTTTTAGGGTGGTCAGGTCAGCGGCGGCATCAGTTACACCGCTGACCAGTTCATGGGCCATCTCAAGGTTCCCGTCCTGAAGCCAGGCACGGGCGGCCTGCACTCTGGCAGCCATCGTCTGTTTCGGGCCCTTGACGGCGGTGGCCAAACGCAGCGCGGCGGCACTGTCAAAGTGGTTGTTCGCGCGGTAGGCGGCGGCCACGAGGGCGGAGTCCGGCACGTCCGCGCCGCAGTCCAGTGACCAGGTCACCAGCCGCAGCAGGTTGTCGGAGCTCTCCCGAATCGGAGCGGAGACGGTGAGCAGCCGACGGCGCAGGCGGGCGCTGCGGGCGGCGGGCACCAGTTGGCGGACCACGTCGCCGTACAAAGGGTGCAGAGGCCGCAGCAGTCTGGCCGGCTCCGCAGAAATGGTCACCAGTTTGGCTTCGGTCAGGGAGTCCACCGCGCGGTGCAGGCCGAGCTCAAAGGCCGCGGCCGCGGGCAGCGGTTCTGCCAGAGCGATAATTTCCAGCGCGTCGCGTTCCTCTTCGGTCAACCCCCAGAGCTGCGCGCGGAGCAGATCACCAAGCCGCCCCTCCGGCGGATGCATCTGTTCATGCAGCAGCCAGACACCGTGCCGGAACACGAGGCTGTCCACCCGGACGGTTTCGGACAACAACGCCAGCACGAGCATGGGGTTGCCACCGCTGACCCGGGCCAAATCACTGCTGGTGCTGGTCAGCACCGGACCGCCCAGTACCTGGACGCAGAGTTCGTGGACCTGGTCTTCGGTCAGCGGAAACAATTCATGCCGGGAAAGTGAACCCTCCCAGACCAGGTTGGACGCCGCGGCGGGGATGTCGGCAATCCGCCGGGCCAGGAGCAGGAGACGAATACGGGAAGCGGCAACAAGCTGTACCAAAAGGTCCGCTCCGGCCTCGTCCAGGCAGTCGGCGTCGTCGACTATCAGCAGCGGTGCGCCCGAAGGGCCCGGCTCGTTCCCGTCCGGAAACAAACGGTGCAGCAGTGAGCGCATCACGGCAAAAGGGGAATCAGCGTCCCCCGGGGCCAGGTCTGAGATCAGGGGTGCCAGCGAACCGAAGGGAACCTGCGCCAGGGATGAACTTGTGTGGATGCGGTGCACGGGGAAGCGGCCGTTCACCTTTGCGGCAACCGCTGACGCCAGGGCACTTTTTCCCATGCCGGCGTCGGCCACCACCACCGCGCCGTAACCGCCGGGGCGCAGGATGCTGGACATCACGGCATCGAGAACTGCCTCTCTGCCCACCAGCGGCCGCTCGCCAAACTCCTGTTTCATCAGCCTCCCCCCTGACCGTCCTGTCCTGTTTCGCCTAAGCCAGGACTTCGCTGAGCTCGGAGCGCCCCGAAACATGCAGCTTGTCGAAGATCTTACCCAGGTGCCAGTCGATCGTACGGGGAGACAGGTTCAATTCACCGCCAATTTCTGTTCGGGTTGCCGGACCTGCGGCCAGCCGGGCCAAATCTGCTTCAAACGGTGTCAGTGACTCCATCAGGACGGGGATGGAGTTGGCGTCGCAGAGTTCACGAAAGCTGAGGTGTTCAATGCTTCGGGCGGCCTTGGCCTGGGTGCGGCCTTCGGTATCGGTCCGGCCGTTCAGGAGGCGGAGTGCGGAGCCGGCAGCTGTGCAGGCCATCAGGACATTTCCCAGCGAGGAGGCCAGCTCGGCCGATTCCACCAGCAGTGCAGGGTCCTTTTGGTCCAGTCCTGCGCCAAAGCAGTACAGTGCCCGAGCCCACGTCCCGCTGGCGCCCGTCCCTGAGGCGGCCAGCTCACCTGCTGCCTCAGTGTCCCCGTGGCGTGCTGCCGCCGCCAGGCATTCAAGGGCCGGCATCACCAGTCCCTGCTCCCGGCAGCTGGCCGCCAGGACACGCAGTTCACGTCCCAGCAGCTGTGGGTCTGCGGCCAGTTCCGCCTGCAGCCGCAGCAGCCGGTCAAGGAACTGCAGGTGGGCCAGCGGCAGATACCGGTACTCCGGGATGTCTGCGGCAAGCTTCCCGGCCTCCGCCGGAGAGCCCAACAGCAACTGTACGTAGGCTGTTAACGTCCGGGTCAGGGGCAGCAGATCCCCCGGATCGCTCATCCGCAGCTGGGCGGCGAAAGGTACCAGCACCGAGCGTGCACGGTCTGCACGTCCCGCCAGCGTCTGCACCAGACCGGCGGCCGCTTCGTCGATGCCCCCCGGAACGGTTCCTTCGTCGTCCGCACCCCAGGTCCGTGCCACCAGGTCAAGCGCCCGGGCATACTCTCCGGCGGCAATCAGCGCCAGGACCATTCGCGCATGGACGGCAACTGAAACAGTTCGCGGCAAGGTGAGGGCGAACCCGACAGGTCCGGACTCCATGAGGTCCACTGCGTCATCCCCCCGGCCGGACAAAGCCAGGAACTGGGCCTGCAGGGCCATGGCCCGGGCCCGAAGAGCAGGCGGAAGCAGCAAATCCGTTCCCATGGCGGCGAGTTCTTCCGGCACGTCCCCCAAGCGGCCGGAGTCCACGGCAAGTGCACCGCGCGCCAGCACCAGGGCTGCCTCCCTTGTGCGGCTATGGGCTCCGGGGCGGTCTGCGTCAAGAGCCGCCTGCGCCTTTTCCAGCGCCTCGTGCGGGTCTCCGGCATTGGGAAGCCCCCTGAGCAGCCCAATCTTGTACTGCAGCAGCTCGGCCCGGCGGTCCTCATCCCGGAAGCCATCCGTTTCGCTCAGCTGTTCCAGCACACGCAGGGCTCCGTGGTTGTCACTGGAGGCGAAGAGCGCCCGCACTTCCTGCAGCAGCATCCCGGGGGTACGCCGGTCCGGGGCTACGGAAGAGACATAGCGCAGGGCCAGCTCCGTATTTCCGGCGGCGACGGCCAGTCCCGCCGCCCGCTCTGCGGTCTCTGGATCCAGTGTTCCGGAGCACCCCAGCGTCCAGCAGGCAAAGCCGGCCAGGGCTGCGGGCCCAAGTCTTGCGGGGTCAATAATCGCAGCAACTTCTTCCCAGAGTTCCCGGCTCCTGCCCGGAGCTATGCTTCCGGCGATGGCTGCCGTTGAACTTCCCGGAGCAAGACGGATATTTCCGGCAGGGGAAACGCAGGTCAGGCGTTCCTCTTCCAGGGCGTCCACGGTTTCTGCGGGAATCAGCTGGAGCGCTGTGTCCAGCGGAAGCTCCTCGCAGAGCGCCAGGAGCTGGATCAATGAGCGCTCAGCCGGGGGACGCCGCTTCAGCCGGACCGCCACCACCTCCGCCACCTGCGCGGAAAACTGCAGCGGCTTGACCAGGACCCATACTCCGTCCCGCTCAATCAGGTTGCCTTCCGCTGCCTGTTCGCGGGTGAGCAGCCGGGTGTAGTACGGGTTTCCGCCGGAATAAACGTGCACCGCGTACGCGGCAATCGATGAAACGCTGCCTCCGAGAATGCTCTCCATCAGCTCCCCGGTCTGCGCGCGGGTGTAGGGAGCAAGGTCTATCCGGTGGAGCAGGCCTTCGGTCCAGAGCGCAAGAAACTCCGGGGCCGCGCCGTACAGCGATTCGGCAGAAGCCAGGACGAGAGCCGAGGAGCGCCGAACCAGTTGGGAGACCACCATTGCGGTCAGGTGATCGAGGTGCTCCGCCCGATCCACCAGCAGCAGCAGCCGCTTCCCGTCCGCCTGGTCCAGCAAGAGCTGCTCCAAATCCTGCAGGAGCTGGGCGGGGCGGGCGGCCAGTCCCACGGACAGGCCTGAAATCAGCGAGGCGAGGGCACCGAACGAAGTCCGCTGGGACACGACGCTTCCGCGAATGGCCACCGCATGGAATTCCGGTCCTGCCGCCGCGCGGACAAGGGTGGTCTTCCCCAGGCCAAAGGCGCCCACGACGACGGCGCCGCTGCCGGATTCCAGCGCGTCCGCCAGCTCCGCCAGGGAATTCTCCCTGCCGATGAGATAACCGGATCTGCTGTCTCTTTGCACATCGAACATCTTGTAGCTCCACGCCCCCCGGCCGTCGAATGCTCTACTTACAGGTGCCTCTCACCAAAGCTCCCAGCAGCTGGTGGGCGGCTGGGAGCTTGAATCGTATTACGACGGCGAGGGCACCTGTCATTGGTGTGAGCGTACGCGGGATGCCGGGTTTCGTCCACAACATAGGAAGTTATGGACTTTTGCGTCACAGCAAATGCAGGTGATAAAAGAAAAGGGACCGGCGCCGGGATGGGGGTGGCCCAGTCTCGGAGGCCTCCCGACGCCGGCCCCAGCTTTTGAGTGCCCTAAGGCATGCCTCAATATTAGGCACGGGAAACGGGTCCAACAATGGGTCTGCGGGCTTTTGGTGGAACGGGAGCCTTACCTGTCTTCCCAACCGGACTACCTGCCAACTAGGCCGGGGTGTGGAATTTCTGCTGGGCGGCAGTGAGCCCTTCGGTTAGCAGCAGCTCTACGGCGTCCGCCGCATCTCCAATGAGGAAGGGCAGTTCCTTGGCCTCGGCGGGCGGGAAGTTTTTGAGGACGTAGTCGGCAGTATCCATGCGGCCGGGGGGACGTCCCACTCCAACGCGGACCCGGAAGTAGTCCTTTGTGCCCAGCGCCCGGCTCATGTCGCGGAGCCCGTTGTGCCCGCCTTCGCCGCCGCCGGCTTTAAGTTTGATGGTGTTGAAGGGGATATCGATTTCATCGTGTACGGCCACCACGTGGTCCGCCGGAATATCGAAGAACTTGGTCAGCGCCGAGACGGGGCCGCCGG
Organism: Arthrobacter sp. TJ-178; assembly: GCF_058269275.1. Classification (NCBI taxonomy): domain Bacteria; kingdom Bacillati; phylum Actinomycetota; class Actinomycetes; order Micrococcales; family Micrococcaceae; genus Arthrobacter; species Arthrobacter sp. TJ-178. Next base: position 328,428 of record NZ_JBZCNK010000002.1, read on the forward strand.
AGAGATTCATGTAGGTCTGCGGCTTGGCCAGGATGACGCGGGGTCCGCCGATGCCCAGGCGCCCCTCCAGAATCAGGGCGCGGGATTTGTGGCTCTTGAAATTCCCGCCCACGCGTGAAGCCAGATCATCCAGGACCATCTGGCCGATATTGTGCCGGTTGCGGCTGTAGTCGGGCCCGGGGTTCCCGAGCCCGACTACAAGCCAGGTGTTGCTGTTCACTGCAGGTACTGCTCCTTCGACAAGAACCGGACGGCTCCGTTACGGGGAGCAGACCCCGGAGATGAATTAGACCTCTGCGTCAACTTCGGCAGCTGCAACGGCAATCTGCTCATCAGACGGCGCGCCCAGGTCCTGGACGACGGACTCGGAGATGTTGATGATCATGGTCTCGGGGTCCAGCAGCAGCTCAACGCCGGCCGGCAGTTCCAGGTCCTTGGCGTAGATGTGCTCGCCGGCCGTGCGGCCTTCGATGCTGACCACGATGGTTTCCGGCAGGTTGGTGGCATCGGCGGAAACCAGAACCGTGTTGGCTTCCTGGTTGAAGACTGCTTCGCCCGGTGCCAGTTCGCCCTCAACGTGAACGTTGACCTCAACCTCAACCTTTTCGCCCTTGCGGACGGTCAGGAGGTCGATGTGCTCGATGATCTGCTTGATCGGATCGCGCTGGATGTCCTTGGCCAGGGCCAGGTGGGACTCGCCGTCGATGTCGATTTCCAGCAGGGCGTTGGACGTGCGGACTGCCAGGGTGGTTGCCTTGGCCGGCAGCAGGATGTGCATGACCTCGGCGCCGTGGCCGTAGATGACTGCGGGGATCATGTTGGCAACGCGTGCCTTGCGGGCTGCACCCTTGCCGAATTCGGTGCGGACGGTTCCTGCGAGCTTCTGCTCAGACATTTCAAACTCCTGATATTGGATGTTCCGTGGTTGCCGGGACGAAGGCGCCGGTTATGGGAACAGCGCCGCGCGCTTCGCTCCGATCCGAAGATCAGGCACGCACGGTCAGAAGTTGCCAGCCACCGTCGATAACGGAGTACTGCCCGAATATTTTCGGGCCTCTCCCTCGCCTAGGCATCGCAGATAATCCTACCAGCACAGCGCTGCCCGTCCGAACCACCGCCCTGGAAGGAGCGGATGATTGGACGGGCAGCGCGGGTGATGCAGTTATTCGATTGGAGATGCCGCAGCGGAAGGAGTTACGCCTTGCCGTCGAACAGGCTGGTGACGGAACCGTCTTCGAAGACTTCCTTGATGGCCCGGGCGATCAGCGGTGCGATGGAGAGGACAGTCAGCTGTTCAAAGCGCTTTGCCGCGGGGATCGGCAGCGTGTTGGTGACCACGACTTCGCGGGCACCGGACTCGGCCAGCGTGCGGGAAGCCGGCTCCGAGAGCACGGCGTGCGTGGCTGCGATAATGACGTCCTTGGCGCCTGCTTCCATCAGGACGCGCACGGCTCCGGCAATGGTTCCGCCGGTGTCGATCATGTCATCGATGAGCACGCAGGTACGTCCCTGAACCTGGCCAACAACCTGCTTGGACACAGCCTGGTTGGGAACCGTCAGGTCGCGGCTCTTGTGCACGAAGGCCAGCGGGGAGCCGCCGAGGCGCTCGGCCCACTGCTCGGCAACACGGACACGGCCGGTGTCCGGGGACACCACGGTCACGTTGGAAACATCCACGCGGGTGCGGATGTAGTCCGCCAGCAGCGGGATGGCCATCAGATGGTCCACCGGGCCGTCAAAGAAGCCCTGGATCTGCGAGGTGTGCAGGTCAACGCTCATGATGCGGTCGGCGCCGGCGGTCTTGTACAGGTCCGCGATCAGGCGGGCGGAGATCGGCTCGCGGCCGCGGCCCTTCTTGTCCTGGCGGGCGTACGGGTAGAACGGCGACACTACGGTGATGCGCTTGGCGGAGGCGCGCTTCAGTGCGTCAACGGTGATCAGCTGTTCCATCAGCCAGTTGTTCATCGGGGCCGGATGGGCCTGGATGACAAAGGCATCGGTTCCGCGGACGCTTTCTCCGGGGCGGACGTAGATCTCGCCGTTGGCGAAGTCATAGGCAGCCAGCGGAAGCAGGTCCGTGTCGAGACAGCGGGCAATTTCCTCGGCCAGCTCCGGGTGTGCCCGGCCGGTGGCAAGGACAAGCTTCTTTTCACCTTGTGCGGTGATTTCGCTGCTCATTAATGATCGCTTTCTCGCGTGGGGGTATCAGTTTCTGAGGAGGTTTTGGAAGCGGCCGCCGCCGCAGCATCGGCTGCGGCTGTGCCGGGACGGTTGGTCAGCACCCAGCCGTCGAGGTTGCGCTGAGGCGCCACGTTGATGGCCAGGGAGCCGGCCGGAACATCCTTGCGGACCACGGTTCCAGCTCCACTGTACGCGCCGTCGCCCACTGTAACGGGGGCCACATACATGTTGTCGCTGCCCATCCGCACATGCGATCCGATGGTCGTGTGGTGCTTGTTGACGCCGTCGTAGTTCACGAAAACGGATGCGGCGCCGATGTTGGACTGCTCACCGATAGTGGCATCCCCCACATAGGAAAGATGCGGAACCTTGGAGCCCGCGCCGATCTGAGCGTTCTTGGTTTCCACGAAGGTGCCGATCTTGCCCTTGGCGCCCAGGACCGTGCCGGGGCGCAGATAAGCGAAGGGACCGACGTCGGACCCGGCGCCGAGGCGTGCATCGGAGCCGTGGGTGCGCACCACTTTGGCGCCCTCCCCCACCACCACGTTGGTGAGGGTGGTGTCCGGGCCGACGACGGCGTCGCGCGCCACCGTGGTGGTGCCGTGCAGCTGGGTGCCGGGCAGGATGGTGACGTCTTCGTCGAGGGTGACGGAGGCATCGATCCAGGTGGTGGCCGGGTCCGCGATGGTGACGCCGGCGCGCATCCAGCGGATGAGGTTGCGGCGGTTGTGTTCGGCGTTCAGGGCGGCAAGCTGGACGCGGTCATTGGCGCCCTCCACCTGCCAGAAATCGTCGGTCACGACGGCGGCAACGCGTCCGCCGCGGGCACGGGCGATCCCGAGCACGTCGGTCAGGTACATCTCGCCCTGCGAGTTGTCCGAGGTCACTTCCGACAGTGCGGCGCGCAGCACGGCGGCGTCAAAAGCGTAGATGCCGGAGTTGATTTCCGTGATGGCGCGCTGGGCGTCGTCGGCGTCCTTGTGTTCCACGATGGCCGTGACGGTGCCGTCTTCGGCGCGCAGAATCCGGCCGTAGCCGGTGGGATCCTCCAGCCGGGCGGTGAGCACGGTGACGGCGTTGGCATCGAGTTCATGCACGGCAACGAGTTCGCGGAGGGTGTCCGCCTCCAGCAGGGGCACGTCTCCGTAGGTGACGACGACGGTGCCAACCAGTTCGTTGAAGGCCTCCAGCGCCTGCAGTGCCACCTGGACGGCCCGGCCGGTTCCGGGGATCTCATCCTGGTCCACGATCACGGCCTCCGGCGCGGCGGCCGCAACGTGTTCGGCCACCCGGTCCCGCTCGTGCCGGACCACCACGGCGAGGGCGCGCGGCGCCAGTGCCTGTGCGGCGGCCAGGGCATGGCCCACCATGGAGGTTCCCCCGACGGGGTGAAGAATTTTGGGTGTCCGCGATTTCATCCTCGTGCCGGCTCCCGCCGCCAAGACGATAACCGCTGCCGGCCCGCCGCCGCGGGAGCTCTCTGTGGATTCAAGATCCTGTGTGGTCACGAAAAAGCGCTCCTGTGGTGGTACGGCCGCTGGTGGGGGCTGCAGACCGGGTCCGGCCCGGTGCTCCTGCCGTTCCGCCCATAGGATTCGAACCTATACTCCACGGCTCCAAAGGCCGGGGTGCTGCCATTACACCAGGGCGGAAAATGTGCCGGTTGCCCCGCACACAAGAGTTTAGTTTGCCATGCCGGCCGATGCCTTCGCGACTTGGGTCCCCGGCACGTGTTCCGCGTACGGCGCGCGCGAGCCTCCCGGCACGGGTTTTGCAGCCGGATCGGCCGAAGTTTGCAGGCCTTAGACTGTGGGAGTGGCAAGAAATCCGGCGGCAGGCGCCCGCCTTCGCATGACCGGCGTGCAGCGGCGCGCACAGCTGATTGAGGTGGCCCGGGGGATGTTCGCCCTGCGCGGCCTCGACGGAGCAACCATCGAGGACATTGCCGCTGCGGCAGGTGTCTCCAAACCGGTGGTCTACGAACACTTCGGTTCCAAAGAGGCGCTCTACACCGAAGTGGTGGACGCCGAGTTCAACCGGCTGCTCGCCGTCATCACCGACGCACTGGGAGCCGACGCCGGACCCCGGATCCTGATTGAACGTGCGGCCTACGCACTGCTGGACTATATCGAATCTCACACCGACGGTTTCCGCATCCTGGTCCGGGACGCCCCGCCGTCGCAGCCCGAAGGCACCTTTGCCACCCTGCTCTCCCAGGTCACCGGCGATGTGGAGCACATCCTCGCCAAGGAGTTCAGCAACCGGGGACTCAGCGCAGAAGTGGGCGGCATGTATGCGCAGATGCTGGTGGGGATGGTTGCGATGACCGGCCAGTGGTGGCTGGATGCCCGCACCCCGGACAAGGCAACCGTGGCAGCGCATCTGGTGAACCTGTCCTGGAACGGTCTCACCGGGCTGCAGAAGGATCCGCAGCTTCGCCATATGCAGCAGTCCACTCCGGAGGTCCTCACGCTCTCAGCCGTGCTCGTCCGCGATGCGGCCGGGCGGATCCTGCTGGTCCGCAAGCGCGGAACCGTGAAGTTCATGCAGCCCGGCGGCAAGCTGGAACCCGGTGAATCGTTCAGCGCCGCCGCGGTGCGGGAGATGCAGGAAGAACTGGGTCTCTCGGTTTCGGAGTCGGATCTGGAAGCGCTCGGCGACTGGTACGGCCCGGCCGCGAACGAAGAAAACACTTTCATTGACGCCGGACTGTTTGCGTACACGCTGCCGGCGGACGGTGCGTTCGGGAGCGGTCCCGTGGCCGCGGCAGAGATTGAGGAACTGCTCTGGCTGGATCCGGCGCAGGCGCTGGAACGCGACGACATTGCACCGCTGCTGCGCGAGCACATCCTGCCGCAGCTGCTGGCCGGGGCCTGAGCGGGGCGTTCCGGGCCAGCGTGCCAGGCAGGCGTTCCAGGCGTCCCTCCCGCCGGTATCCCCGCGTCCGGCATCTCTTCATCCGCAGCAGGGATAACGCTCTTTCCGGCGCACCAAGAGATCCTTCGTGCAGCACCCGGGCCCAAACACCCCGCCCCGAGATCCTTCTTGCAGCACCCGGGCCCAAAACAACCCGCCCCAAAATCCTCCGTGCAGCACCCGGGCCCAAACAACCCGACCCAAAATCCTCCGTACAGCACCCGGGCCCAAAACGGCCGATTTCGCCGCTTTGAGCCCGGGAGCTGCACTATGAAATTAGGCGAACCCCGTTATCTGCACACAGGATTTTCGTGTCGTGCAAACGGGCTATCCGGCGCAGGACCACCGAGAGTCGCGATCATGCCCGTTCCAGCACGCCAAAGCGGCTGGATCGCAGCACTCGACGCAGCAAAGCCGGAGGATCGCCACACTCGACGCAGCAAAGCGGCAGGATCGCGACACTCGACGCAGCAAGGCCGCACGATCGCCACGCTCGATGCCCAGGAGCACCTCCGGAAAGCTACTCGAGCTTTTCCGACGCCTCGAGCCACTGCATTTCCAGGTCCTCCTGATCGGCCGCCAGCGACTGCAGCTTCTTGTTCAGCTCGGCCAGCTGCTCAAAGTCCGCGCCGCCGGCTTTCTCCGTAGCGGCCGTCATCTGCGCGTTGACCTTTTCCACCTGCTGCTTCAGCTTGGACATCTGCCGGTCAATGCGGGTCAGGTCCTTCTTGGCAATCCTCTTCTCCGCCTCGGAGGCACCGGAGGCCACCGCCGTCGCCACCCCGCCGCCGGAACCCGGACGCGAGGACCCGGCCGCCGCCGCGCGGGCAGCCTGCGAGGATCCGCGGGCCGCCGTCGACGCAGAAGAGTTGGCCACCAGGGCTGCGTTGCGCAGCTCAAGGTACTGGTCCACTCCGCCGGGCAGGCCGCGCAGCTTGCCGTCACCCAGCAGGGCCATCTGGTGATCGGTGACGCGCTCCAGCAGGTACCGGTCGTGCGAGACCACCACGAGCGTTCCGGGCCAGCCGTCCAGAACGTCTTCCACGGCAGCCAGGGTGTCAGTGTCCAGGTCATTGGTGGGCTCATCGAGCATCAGCACGTTGGGCTCACCTACGAGCAGGCGCAGCAGCTGCAGGCGGCGGCGCTCACCGCCGGACAGTTCCTTCACGGGGGTCCACTGGCGCTGGGCGTTGAAGCCCAGCTGCTCCACGAGCTGGCCGGCGGAAAGTTCCCGGCCGCCCACGCTGAAAACCCGCTTCTCGTTTTCGATGACCTCGATGACGCGCATGTCCGCCACCTCGTCGAGTTCCTTGACTTCCTGCGTCAGCACGGCCGTCTGCACGGTGGTGCCGCGCTTCAGCCGGCCCCTCGTCGGCTCGATTTCGCCGTTGAGCAGGCGCAGCAGCGTGGTCTTGCCGGCACCGTTGACGCCCACCAGGCCGAGCCGCTCCCCCGGTGCCAGGCGCAGGGTGACGTTCTTGAACAGTTCGGTGTCGCCCAGGGTCAGGGACACTTCCTCAAGGTCCAGGACGTCCTTGCCCAGGCGGGCGGTGGCCATCTTGTTCAGTGACAGGGTGTCGCGGGGTTCGGGCACGTCGGCAATGAGGTTGTTGGCCGCCTCGATGCGGAACTTGGGCTTGGCGGTGCGGGCCGGTGCGCCGCGGCGCAGCCAGGCCAGTTCCTTCTTGACCAGCTGCTGGCGCTTGCCCTCCACCACGTTGGCCATGCGGTCACGCTCCGCGCGGGCCAGCACATACGCTGCGTAACCGCCGTCGAACGGATCGATCACGGCGTCGTGCACTTCCCAGGTGCGGGTGCAGATTTCGTCCAGGAACCACCGGTCGTGGGTGACTACCAGCAGGCCGCCGGCATCGGTGCGCCAGCGGTTCTTCAGGTGCTGGGCCAGCCACGCCACGCCTTCCACGTCCAGGTGGTTGGTGGGCTCATCCAGCATGACGACGTCGTCGTCCCCGGTCAGGAGCTTGGCCAGGGCCACGCGGCGCTTTTGCCCGCCGGACAGCGAGGAGACGGAGGCGTTCCAATCCACTTCCTGGATCAGGCCGCTCATGACGTCGCGGATGCGGGCGTTGGAGGCCCACTCATAGTCAGCGGCGTCGCCCACGATCGCCTGGCCAACGGTGAGGTCGCCGTCGAGCACGTCGGACTGGTCCAGATAGCCCACGGTGACGTCGCGGCGGCGGGTGACGCGGCCTTCGTCGGGGGTCTGCCGCTCGGCCAGCAGGCGCATCAGGGTGGACTTGCCGTCACCGTTGCGCCCGACGACGCCAATGCGGTCCCCCTCTTCCAGGCCCAGGGAAACCCCGTCCAGGATGGTGCGGGTGCCAAAGGAAATGCTGAGATTCTCAGCACCAAGCAGGTGTGCCAATCGGTACTACTTTCTTAAGGTGTCGGTGGGTTTTTATCAGTGGTGTCTCAGGAGGGAACAGTCAGCCGACGACGGCGGGCAGCAGCCGGGCGCCCGGTGCCGGTCCCTCTACGGCGAGGGCGCGGTGGCCCTCTGCACGCAGTGCTGATTCCAGCTCAGCCGCAGCGCCGGTGTCTTCAACCAGGAAGGCGACGGTGGGTCCGGAGCCGGACACCATGCCGGCCAGGGCGCCGAGCCGTTCGCCGGTGCTCAGCAGGTCCGCCAGTTCCGGAGCCAGCCGGAGCGCGGCAGCCTGCAGGTCATTGGAAATAACGGCTGCCAGCTCCCGTGCATTCCCGGACCGCATCGCGGCCAGGACGGCCGGATCAACTTCCGCCGGTTCCTCGGCCTCTTCCTGTGCTTCCGCGCGGAGGGCATCGAGTGCACCGTAGACGGCCGGCGTCGAGAGCCCGGAGTCGGAGGCCACCAGCACCCAGTGCAGCGGTGTCTTGGAAATGGCCGGGGTGAGGCGGTCCCCCACGCCCAGGCCGACGGCGGTGCCGCCGAGGAGCGAAAAGGGAACGTCAGCGCCGAGGCCGGCGGCAATGTCCGCCAGCTCTTCGCGGGACAGATGCGTGTTCCACAGGGCGTCGCACGCCACGAGTGCGGCAGCGGCGTCGGCCGAACCGCCGCCCATGCCGCCGGCCACCGGAACCCGCTTGGTGATGTGCAGGTGCACCCCGGTGGGGTTTTCTGCGAACCCTGCCAGCGCCTGGGCGGCACGAGCCGCCAGGTTGTCCGGTCCCAGCGGAATATCGGCCACCGGAACATGCAGGGGGCCGTCACTGTCCACCGTGACGGTGATGCCGGGAGCCTCGGTGGCCGTTGCCTGCACCTCTTCGAACAGCGAGACGGCCAGGTACACGCTGGCGACCCCGTGGTAGCCGTCGGTCCGGAGGGGACCGACGCGCAGGGATGCGTTGATCTTCCCCGGGGCCCGCACGCGCACGGACGCAGGGGCTGCCAGCGGGGCCGATACGGATGAAAACTTCGCTGCGCTCATATCTTCCAACTTAGAGGAAGGGCGGTCCCCGCCGTTAATGCGGCAGCTGCCGGTGCCGGTGTGCGCTTACTGCTGCGGGGCGCCGTCGGCCCCGGCTTCGGCGTCGGCAGGAGCTTCGGCGTCTTTGGACTCGGCAATCCGGGCGAAGGCGGTGATGTCGATAACCTCGCCGCGGGCACGCGGATCAACGCCGGCGGCGCGGAGCGCGTTTTCAGCCTGGGCCGGGCTGCCGGCCCAGCCGGACAGTGCGGCGCGCAGGGTCTTCCGCCGCTGCGCAAATGCGGCATCAATGACGGCGAAGACCTCTTCGCGGCTGGCGGTGGTGGGCAGCGGCTCGTGGCGGGTGAAGCCGACCAGGCCGGACGCAATCTTGGGTGCGGGCCAGAAGACGTTCATGCCGATCACCCCGGCCTTGCGCATGGTGGTGTACCAGGCAGCCTTGACCGAGGGCACGCCGTAGACCTTGGATCCGGGCACCGCGGCCAGCCGGTCCGCCACTTCATCCTGGACCATCACCAGCCCGTGCTGCAGGGAAGGGAAGCGTTCCAGCAGGTGCAGCACCACGGGCACCGCCACGTTGTACGGGAGGTTGGCCACCAGCGCCGTGGGTTCCACCGGAAGTTCCGTTATGCGCATGGCGTCGCCAAGGACCACGTGCAGCTGGTCAGCCTTCTCGGGCCGCCAGGACGCCACTGTGGCCGGCAGGCGTCCGGCCAGCACCGGATCAATTTCGACGGCGACCACGGACTTGGCCGCATCCAGCAGGCCCAGCGTGAGGGAGCCCAGGCCGGGACCGACTTCCAGGACCGTCTCTTCCGGGCCAACGCCGGCAGCTGCGACGATCCGCCGGATGGTGTTGCCGTCAATCACGAAGTTCTGGCCGAGGGTCTTGGTGGGGCGGACTCCCAGTTCCTCGGCCAGGGCGCGGATGTCAGTGGCACCCAGCAGCGGTTTGACCTGGGGACGGGAAGCGGAGGGGGATTCAGTCACTTAGCAATACTAGCCGAGCGCAGGCCGCAGGCAGGGGCCGCTCCCCCTGCTCCGCCGGCCGACGGATGCCCTGCTTTGGCAGGGCTGACCGGCGGTTATGTTCGTGCGTCTGCACGTGGACTGCCCGCCCGGTGCCCGTCTTCCTGCTGTTCGCTTCCAGAATGGGCGGGCACCCTGCCGGCGCCCGGACAGGGTCGGTAGCATCGCTGCTGGGCCCGCAACAAAACCCGCAGTCCAGGATGGACGGAAATCAGCATGGGCAATGCGTTTGGAATTCGGCTGGAGGAAGCGCGCCGCGAACGGCGGCTCACCCAGGAAGAGCTTGGCGGCGACGTGATCCGGGCACGTGATGTATCTCAGCTGGAAAAAGGACGCCGTGAACCCGGCGGCGGGGCCGTCCGCTTCCTGGCTGATCGGCTTTCCTCCGTCCCCGGGTATCCCCTGCCCCGGCCGGGAGCGGACAGCCGGATCTTTCTGGCGCTCTCGGCCGCACAGGCCTGGGATGAGCGCGACTACCTCAGCGCGCGTCGTTACTCCCGGTTGGCCGCGGACGAGGCGCTGGCCGAGGACGAGCCCAATGAATGGTGGGAAATGGCATTCATGGCGGCGGCCTGCCTCGGGCGGCTGCACGACTATCCCCGATGCATGGCTGAGGCGGAAGTACTTGCCCGGCACCCGCTGGCAGCGCAGGGCCAGCCGCTGCGCCCGGAGGCCGAGACACTGCTGGCCGTGGCCTGCCGGGGCGCAGGCAGATTGCCCGAGGCCGTTCTCCATGCCCGGCGTGCGCTGGAACTGGGCCTGTCCCTGAGGCTCGGAGTGGATCAGCTGCTTGAGGTGTACTCGGCGCTGATAGCCGCGTTGTCCGAAAGCGGGCTGCAGGAGGAAGCATGGGGGCACTGCCGGGCCCTGCTGATTCCCCTGCTCGAAGCGGCAACGGATCCGCAGCGGGCCGGAAAAGGGTACTGGGAGGTGGGGAATGTGGCGTTCCGCCGCGGAGACGTCGCCGCGGGCCTCCGCCACCATGCCAAAGCCCAGACACTTCTGACTCCGGATGCGGATTTGGAGGTGTGGAGCGCGTTCAACCGCAATTCGGCCTCCATGCGCCTGGCTGCGGGACTGCACGACGCCGCCACGCATGAGTGCATGGTGCATGCCGAAACAGCGCTGTCAGTGATGGGCGGCACCGAGGAAGACGAGCTGGAGGACCTGCACAGCCGCGGGCGGTGGCTGCAGCTCGGCGGTGACCACGGATCCGCGGTGAAGGTGCTGGCCGACGTTTACGCCCGCCGCGCTGCCCTCACTCCTCAGGGCGGAGCGGAAGTGGCACTGCACCTTGGGCTGAGCCGGGCGGCGTTGGGAAGCAGACAGGAGGCGGCGCAGCTCCTGGAGGCCAGTGCGGCGGCGTTCCTGACGGCCGGAGCGCTGGACCGTGCCGGTCATGCGGCCCGGCTGGCCGCCCAGACGCGCAGCGGTGACGCCGTGGTGACGCCGTGGGGTTAAACGAAAGGACCGGAGCCTGATTCCAGGTCCGGTCCTTTCATTGAGCTGTTCCGCCCAGTCTGCCGGCTAAGGGCAACGGCTGGTTTAGAGCAGTCCGAGCTTGGCGGCGCAGGCCGGCCAATGACCCCAGCCGCCGTTGGCCCGAAGCTTTTCAGCCACGGCGATCTGCTGCTCGGGGGTGGCCCCTGCTGCAATGGGGGCGTACTGGCCGCCGCCGGCACCGAGCCAGCTGGAAACGCTGAACTGCAGACCGCCGGAGTAACCGTTGCCGGTGTTGATGTGCCAGTCGCCACCGGATTCACACTGGGCCAGTGCGGCCCAGGTGCCGCCCGACGGTGCCGCGCCGCCCGGTGACGGTGCTTCCGGCGCCGGTGCGGCCGGTGCTGCAGGCGCCGCCGGTGCGGCGGGTTCAGCGGGAGTTGCAGGCTTTGCGGGAGCTGCCGGAGCCGGTGCAGCTTCCTTCTTCTTGGTGCCGACGGCAATCTTTGCCGCAACCGGCTCCCGGGAAACGCTTTCGCTGACCAGGGTCCGGCTGGCCTCACGGCCGTCCACCATTACGGTCTCAAAGACTTTAACCTTCTCCCCCGGAGTGCCTTCAACCGTCACCTTTTCCTCGCCCTCATAAAGGAGCGGGTCGGGTACCTGGGTGGTCTCAAACGGGAGGGCTTCGGTAACGGTGTCCTTCTGGCCGGTCTGGACACGGGTGACCTTCAGTGCCATTCCGTCCACGAGTGCAGCAGATTCGGGGGCTGAAACCCGGTCCGTTGCAGAAAGCTTGACGCCTGCCTGCTTGAGTACGTCCGCCACGGTCTCCGCAGTGGTGAAGCGCTCATACGGGGCGCCGTCGATCACGATGGTGACGGTTTTCGGGGTGGAGATGGACAGCTTGTCATCCATTCCGGTGAGCGACGTGTCCAGCGCCGCTGAAACGGCGGAGTTGGCAGAGACCCGCAGTTCGGACACCAGGTCCGCAACGGTCTGCCCGGTGGTGCTGACGGTGGTTTCTTCGCCGTCGAGGGTCAGGTCCACGTTCTTGGCCTTGAAGACTTCGATGGTGGTTCCGTCGGTGACCTCGGTCCCCAGATCGGGAAGAACCTTGTCCGCCTCGGTCACGGAAACATCAGCCTTTTCAAGGACTTCGGCTACGGTTCCGCCGAAGGTCTTGACGCTGGTGCTGGCACCGTCGACGCTGAGGACAACAGACTTGTTGGTACCGACAAAGGCCACCAGTCCCAGAATGAGGGCGACCATCACAACGGCCTGCCCGGTGAGTTTCAACCCACGCCTCACAAATGCATTTGCCACGGAATCCCAAACGTTCACAGTTTCCGGGCACGGGGATCAGGGCGCGTGGCAGCCGATGCCCCCGGATCTCACGGGGCGACTCTTTGCGCAGGCAAGGAACCTGAACCGAAACCGGGCACAGGTGTATTGCGGTGCTTCAGGCGAAGCACGCGCACAACTGTCCCCGGGACGGTGTGTGGTTCGATATCAGTTCCGGTGCCTTCCCCGACCCCGGCTAATAGGTCCTTACCGTAATCGAACCGTGATGTGAGGGCAACCCGGGGTTTTGGCCGCCCAAGTAGTCCGCGACGTTCCCGGGGACCGCCGGCGCCCCGGAACTAGTTCCAGTCGCCGTAAGTCCGGACCGTGTTCGCCACCAGCTCCGACCCCAGTTCGGCGAGGTCCGCACCGAGCTCAGCGGCCATGAACCGGACGGTGTAGGGCACCATGTAACTGGCATTGGGACGGCCGCGGAACGGGTGCGGAGTCAGGAACGGCGAGTCTGTTTCCACCAGCAGCAGCCGGCGGTCAGCCACCGCGAGCGCTTCCCGGAGGTTCCCTGCATTCTTGAACGTGACGGTCCCGGCGAAGGACATGTTCCAGCCCCGCTCGTTGCAGATCCGGGCCAGTTCCGCGTCACCGGAGAAACAGTGGAACACCACTTTCTCCGGGGCACCTTCTTCTTCCAGCACGCGCACCACGTCCTCGTGCGCATCCCGGTCATGGATCTGCAGGGCCAGGCCCAGCCGCTTGGCAATGTCAATGTGCCGCCGGAAGGAATACTGCTGGCGTTCGACGCCGTCGGAACCGGTGCGGAAATAGTCCAGTCCCGTTTCCCCGATGCCCCGCACCCTCGGATGCCGGGCCAGCTCTTCGATTTCCGCCAGGGCCGCGTCCAGTGTTCCTTCGGCGGCCAGGACCGGAGCGTCATTGGGATGGATGGCCACCGCTCCCAGCAGCCGCGGCTCCTCGTCCAGGATCCGCACGGTAAAACGGGAGGACTCAAGGTCGGTCCCCACCTGGACGGCACCGCGCACCCCCGCAGCCTGGGCGGCGTCCATCGCGGCCCGGACTCCTGCAGTGCCGGCCTTGCCCGGAGCGAAGTCCAGATGTGTATGGTTGTCGATCACGGGCACCGGAAGCGGCTCAGGACCCGGGGGGTAAGGCTTCCCGCTCTCCGATCCAAAGTCCAGATAAGCCGCAGGGATATCGCCCGGAACATAAGCACTGTCATTACACATGTCTTTAACCCTAAGTGAGCTTGTAACCTGTATTCACGTGAGGCCGCTGCCCAACGGGGCGGAAGGCCGTCATGTCGCACCACGGGTCCCTGACCACCGGGTTCGGGGCTGCGATTCACCGAGGCTTGGAAGGTATCCATGGACGCTCGAAATCCAGCTGCAGCCGCCGCCCCCTTTGAGACGGATTCCCCCGGCGCCGCGGCACCCGTATCACCGGTTTCCTGGGCTCGTGCTCCCGGAGCAGTGCAGGATGCGGAAGCCTTCCATGAGGCAGCCTCGGGCATTCTTTCCGCTGTCAGCACGGTGATTGACGGCAAGAAAGAAGCGGCCATGCTGGTGCTGACCGTCCTCCTCGCCCAGGGCCATGTGCTGCTGGAAGACGTGCCCGGCGTGGGAAAAACCCTGCTCGCCAAGACCCTTGCCCGGACCATCGACTGTTCCGTCAGCCGGATCCAGTTCACCCCTGACCTGCTGCCCTCCGACGTCACGGGCGTCTCCATCTACAACCAGGACGCCCACCGGTTCGAATTCCGCCAGGGCCCCATTTTCGCAAACATCGTGATCGGCGATGAGATCAACCGGGCCTCTGCAAAGACGCAGTCGGCCCTGCTCGAATGCATGGAGGAACGGCAGGTCACCGTGGACGGCGGCACCTACCGGCTGGCCGAGCCGTTCATGGTGGTGGCCACCCAGAATCCGATTGAAATGGAAGGCACGTACCCGCTTCCCGAGGCCCAGCGCGACCGCTTCATGGCCCGCATCTCCATGGGCTACCCGGACACGGCATCGGAAATAGAGATGCTGGAGACCCATCAGTCCACGTCGCCCCTGGACAAGGTGGGCGCCGTCGTCGACGTCCGTGACGTTGCCGCCATGACTGCCCGGGTGCGGGACATCTTTGTGTCCTCCGCAGTGAAGGAATACACGGTGGCCATTGGCCAGGCCACCCGCGAACACGCGCATCTGCGCCTGGGAGCCAGCCCCCGCGCACTGCTGCAGCTGCTGCGCGCGGCGAAGGCGCACGCAGCCCTGGCCGGCCGCGACTTTGTCCTGCCCGATGACATTTCGCATCTGGCTGACCCGGTCCTGACCCACCGCCTGATCCTGGACCGCAAGGCAGCCAGCTCCGGTGACACGCCCTCGGACCTGCTGGCCCACCTGCTGTCCCGGGTGCCCGTTCCGCGCAGTCCCGCCGGGGAACGAATGCGGCGCTAACCGGCAGTTCGGCCCGCACCACCCGGCACGACCCTTCGGGAAGGCTCCATGGACTTCGCTACTACCGCCCGGCTGCTGACTCCGCGCGGCTGGGGCCTTATTCTGGCCGGCGTCGCCGCGCTGCTGACCGCCCAGATCATGGGGCGCCGCGACATACTGGTGCTCGCCGTCTTCCTCCTGGCCCTGCCGCTGCTTTCCGCGCTGGCACTGCGGATGGTCAAGCCGGTCATCGACGTGGAGCGCACGTTCCATCCGGTCACGGTGGAGACGGGCGTTCCCGTCCGGGTTCTCCTCTCGCTGCGGCCGCCGCGTCCGGTGCGGCAGAGCGCCGCCATGCGCGAAGGGCTGCCGCTCCGCTTTGGCGAGAGCCCGGTGTTCCGCTTTCCGGCGCGCAACCCGGACGCCGACGGCGCCAGCACCTATGAGTACCAGCTGCGGTCAGCGCGACGCGGCATGTTTGTCATTGGCCCGGTGACCGCCGAGTTCACCGATTTGTTTGGCCTCTCCCGGCGGCTGCACACTCTGGGCTCCACACATCCCCTGGTGGTTTCCCCGGCGCCCCGGGAACTGCCCGCCTCCGTGCTGGGCGGACCGCGCGGTGCGGAGGGCTCCGTTTTCAGTCCGCTCCGGGGCAGCCCGAGCGAGGACGACGTGTCCACCCGCGAATACCGGGCCGGAGATCCGATGCGGCGGGTGCACTGGGCGGCCACCGCCCGGCACGGAGAACTGATGGTCCGGCAGGAAGAGCCCGTCACCTCCCCCAGCGCCACCCTTCTGCTGGATGCCCGGGAGTCCTGCTATGCGGGCCGCTATGGTTCCTCGGTGTGGATGGAACCGGCCGGCGGCAACGGACTGTCCACCTCGGAGTCCTTCGAATGGGCCGTGACTGCTGCCGTCTCCGAGGCCGCGTATCTGGTGGACCAGGGTTATTCGCTGCACCTTGTGGACGCGTATGCCCGTCCGGGGCTGTCCCGCTCGCCGTCCGCCCGCAACCCCGCGCAGCGCGATTTCAGCGGACCTGCCGGGCTGCAGGACCTCGCGGACGGGCTCGCCGCGCTGGAGCTGGAGTCCGGCTCCCCGGATCGCCAGAACGACGCCGACGACGCAGTCCGCGCCCGGCGCCGTGCGCGGACTGGAACGCCGGGCCCGGCCCCCATGCCTGAAGACCGCGGAGCCTTTGGCACCGCCCTCCTGGATTCACTGGCCCAGCGCCGGCGCGGTCCCCTGTTGGCAGTTCTGGGAAGATTGAGCCCCGACGACGCCGCCCGGCTGGCACCCGCCGCCGACTACGCCACCCGGGCGTGCGCCGTCCTGGTAGTGGACCGGCTGCAGGATGCGGCGCAGGCCATGGCCATCCTGCGTTCCGGCGGCTGGGAAGCAGTGGCTGCAACACCCCAATCGGATCTGGCACAAACGTGGGCCGCCTTTTCCTCCGCTCCCGTTATGCCTGTTCCTGCAACCCGCACGCGGGAGGATCGTCCGTGACCGCAATGCTCTCCCGTCCCTCACCCAGCGTTCCGCCCCCTCCGCCGCCCGCAGCCCGGTCCCCCCGGCCCCGGGCGCCCTGGGACTGGCCGTCTGCCGGAGCAAGCATCATTGCAGTCCTGCTCTGCACCATCAGCCTGCACGGGGTCTTTGACGGCTGGTCCTGGCTCCCGCCAATGGCCCTCACCACTGCCGTTGTGGTTTCGGCCATGGCAGCGGCACGCCGGTTCCGGTTCCCCACTGCCCTGGTGCCGGCCGCGGGCCTTGCAGCGCTCGTCGTCGTGCTGACCTGGCTGTTCGCAGCCTCCACCGCTTTCCTTGGCCTGCTGCCCACCGGCGGATCGCTGGACCGGGTCAACCAGCTGATCACCGAAGCCCAGGCCACCATCATGAACCAGGTGCCTCCCGTGCTGTCCGATCCCGGGATCGTGTTCATCGCTTGTCTTGGCACCGGCCTTATTGCCCTGCTGGTGGACACGCTGGCCACCACGCTGCGCATGCCGGCGGCGAGCGGACTGGGGCTGCTGTCCCTGCTGATTGCTCCGGCCGTGCTCAAGCCCGAGAGTGTTGGCGTGGTTCCCTTTCTCCTGGCTGCCGCCGGCTACCTGATTCTCCTGGCCGCCGGTACCTGGCAGGAGCGGCCGCGCAGCGGAAACGACGCAGTCCTCTCCCCGCCGCGAAGCCAGGTGGGTACGGCGGCGGGAATCGGTGCAGCCGCCCTCATGGTTGCTCTGGTCCTGCCCGCAGCGCTCCCGGGGTTCACCCAAGGCTCGTTTCCGCAGGGCTCCCGGTTGAACATCTGGACAGGCCAGTCCGGGCTGAACCCGGTGGTGGCCCTGGGCGCGGACCTGCGCCAGCCCTCCGCCGGGGGCCGGATCCGGTACGCCACCGATTCCAAGCAGCCGGTCTACCTGCGGTCCACCACGCTGGAAGATTTCTCCGGCCGGCGCTGGGCGCCTGATCTGCGCGAGGACAGCAGGCGGGGCGGGTTGCAGGACATGGTCCCGGCGGAGGGCAGCACTTCACCGGCGGGAGCCTCCGTCTACACCACGCGGGTCAGCTCCACGTCATACGCCAGCCCGTGGCTGCTGGCCCCGTATGCACCGCTGCAGGTGTCCGGGGCGAACGGAAAGTACAGCTGGGATCCGAAGACCATGACGGTCATCGCCGAGGAAAACAAGAGCACGCCCAGCCTGAACTACGAGGTGCAGAGCTCCGCCCTCAACGTGTCCACGGCTTCCCTGCAGGCGGTAAGGCCGGCGCCCAAAGATGCGGTGGACCCGATGTTCACGTCCCTGCCGGATGACCTGCCGGCCAGCATCCGGGATGCGTCGGCGGAGGCCACCAAGGGCGCCGTGGGCCCGTATGCGCAGGCCATGGCCATCCAGGCCTTCCTGCGCGGGAACCAGTTCAGCTACTCCCTGGACGCACCGGTGGATGGCGGCTATGACGGCAACGGCATTGACGTCCTGGACCGGTTCCTGCAGGAAAAGTCCGGCTACTGTGTGCACTTTGCCGCCGCCATGGCCGTCATGGCGCGGGAAGCAGGCATTCCCAGCCGCATGGCCCTGGGCTTTGCGCCGGGGCGGTCCACCGGGGAATCCGTCACCGGTGAGCAAGGGCAGGAGCTGCGGGAGTACGAGGTCGATTCCCGCGACGCCCATGCCTGGCCGGAACTGTATTTCGACGGCGTGGGCTGGGTGCGGTTTGAGCCCACTCCCTCGCGCGGTTCGGTCCCCTCCTACGCGCTGGCGCCGCTGCCCAGTCTTGCCCAGACGCGCGACGACGACGACGATCTCCGCAGCGTGAATCCGGCGGTCCCGGGATCCACACCCCAGCGTTCCACCGAGGCAGCTGCCCCGGCGGCCCCTGCCGCCGCACCGGCTCAGCCTGAGCAGACAGAGGCCGGCCGGTATGCCGGAGTGGGCCTGGGGCTGGCCGTCGCCGCTGCCGCCCTTCTGAGCCCCTGGATGCTGCGCCGGCGCAGGCACAGCCTCCGCCGCCGCGCAGTGGTTACCGCCGGGACGGGCCCGGGAAGTTTGGGAAGTTTGGGAACTCCGCAGAGCCGCGGCGGCGCCGGATATCCGAGCGGTGCGCCCGCTGCGCTGGCGTGGGATGAAGCAGCAGACACCGGCGTGGACTACGGCTATGTGCCGCAGAAGTCGGAGTCTCCGCGTGCGTATGCGCAGCGGCTGGCGGCCGAGGCAGGGCTTTCGGCAAGCGCCGCCGGTGCCTTGGATAACCTTCGGGCTGCGTACGAACGCGCTGTGTATGCCGCGCCCAGCGCCGGGGCGCGGGACGGCGTTTCCTTGGGCACTGTTCCCTTGGATTCCGTTTCCTCGGACACCGCGTCCTCACCCGCCGGATCCGGGCTCTCCCGCCCGGCAGCACCCTCCGCCGGCCCCGCAGACGAGCAGCGGGACCGGCTCTGGAGGGACGTTGAAGCAGTCCGGGCCGGGCTTGGTGCTTCGGCGTCCAGAGGCGCCCGGCTGCGGGCGCGCTTCTTCCCTGCATCGCTCGCATCCAGGTTCCGCCGCTAGCCGGGAGCGGCCGGCGGCGGAACCTCCCTCATCCGCGGACCTGACTCGGTCCGGACCTGACTCGGTCCGAACCTGATGAGGTCTGCGGACCTGCCCGGTCCGCGAACCTGCTAGTCCGCGGTGGGGTCGGCGATGCCGATGTACTGCGTGTAGAGGTATTCCTCGATGCCTTCGGCGCCGCCTTCACGCCCCAGACCGGACTGCTTCACGCCGCCGAACGGTGCTGCAGCGTTGGAAACGACACCGGCGTTGAGGCCGAGCATGCCGGTTTCCAGCTTCTCGCCAATCCGCAGGCCCCGGTTCAGGTCCTCCGTGAAGACATACGCAACCAGGCCGTATTCGGTGTTGTTGGCCAGGGCCACGGCTTCCTCCTCTGTGGAGAAAGTGACAATCGGGGCTACCGGGCCAAAGATTTCCTCTTTGAGGATCCGGGCGTCGGCAGCCACATTCTTCAGCACAGTGGGCTGGTAGAAGTAGCCCGGACCGTCCACCGGTGCGCCGCCCACCACTGCCTCGGCACCGCCGTCGACCGCGTCCGAAACCAGGGAGTGCACCTTGTCGCGGGACTTGGCGTCGATCAGCGGGCCGATCTTGGACTCGTCCTCGGTGCCGCGCGCCGTGGTCATGGCCCCCACCTTGGCCGCGAACTTCTCGGCGAACTCATCGGCAACGGACTCGTGCACAATGAAGCGGTTCGCGGCGGTGCAGGCCTCGCCCATGTTCCGCAGCTTGGCAGCCATGGCACCGGTGACGGCCTTGTCCATGTCAGCGTCCTCGAAGACCACAAACGGAGCGTTGCCGCCGAGCTCCATGGAGGTGCGCAGCACCCGGTCCGCGGCGTCACGGATCAAGCCCTGGCCCACGGGGGTGGAGCCGGTGAAGGAGACCTTGCGCAGGCGCTCGTCCTTCATGATCGGACCGGTGACATCACCGGCGGAAGTGGTGGACACCACGTTCAGGACGCCGGCCGGCAATCCGGCTTCGAGCATCACGGCGGCAAAAAGCTGGGAGGTCAGCGGGGTGAGCTTGGCCGGCTTGAGCACCATGGTGCAGCCCGCGGCCACAGCGGGGGCAATCTTGCGGGTGGCCATGGCCAGCGGGAAGTTCCACGGGGTGATCAGCAGGCAGGGTCCCACCGGCTTCTTGTTCACCATCAGCCGGGACTTGCCGTCCGGGGAGGTGCCGTAGCGGCCGGAAATCCGGACGGCTTCCTCGGAGAACCAGCGCAGGAATTCGGCGCCGTAGGTGACTTCGCCCCGGGCCTCGGCCAGCGGCTTGCCCATTTCCAGGGTCATCAGCAGGGCAAAGTCTTCCGCCCGTTCGGTGACCAGTTCAAAGGCGCGGCGCAGGATTTCCCCGCGCTCCCGCGGTGCGGTCTTGGCCCAGGAGTCCTGTGCAGCGGCGGCAGCGTCCATGGCCAGGGCGCCGTCTTCGGCACTGGCGTCGGCGATGCTCAGCAGCACCTTGCCGGTGGCGGGGTCTTCGACATCAAATGTCTTGCCGCCGGCAGCATCCCTCCACTCGCCGTTGATCAACAGGCCGGTGGGAACGCGGGCCAGCAGTTCGGCTTCGCGGTCAGCGGTAATACCCATGGGATGCCTCCAAGATTGACGTCATTGCCCGGGCCGGAAAGGCCCGTTATCTGTGTTCACCGTATGCGCGTTCTGTTGGGGCTGTAAATACGGAACTGCACCACGGGAACGGGCTTCCGCTGTGCAGTTGGCCAAAAGGAAAGGCCCGGGTTGAGCTATGCCCGGGCGGCCAGCACCGCCGAATAGAGTTCACGCTTGCTGATCCGGGCATCCTCGGCCACGGTGGCCACGGCATCCTTGAGGCGTGCGCCCTGGGCAACCAGTCCGTTCACTGCGGCCACATGGTCTTCGGGCAGTTCCGGTGCGGCTTCACCGGCGCCGGCCACGACGACGGCGATCTCGCCGCGGATTTCGGCCGCCTCGGCCCATTCCAGCAGTTCGCGCAGCGGGGCGCGGAGCACCTGTTCGTGCAGCTTGGTCAGCTCGCGGGCGACGGCGGCCCGGCGGTCCCCGCCGAACGCAGCGTCCAGCGCACGCAGCATGGGCTCCAGGCGGTGCGGAGCCTCGAAGAACACCATGGTGCGCTGCTCCCCGGCCAGTTCCGCCAGCCGGGCACTGCGCTCACCGGCCTTGCGGGGCAAGAAGCCCTCAAAGCAGAAACGGTCGGTCGGCAGCCCGGACAGCGCCAGTGCGGTCAAGACTGCCGACGGACCCGGAGCCGCGGTGACGGTTAGGCCTTCCTTGGCAGCCGCCTCCACCAGCCGGAAGCCGGGATCGGAGACTGCCGGCATACCGGCGTCGGTCACCATCAGCAAGGTGGCGCCGCCGCGCACCATCTCCAGCAGATCCGCAGTGCGGGTTGCCTCATTGTGCTCGTGGTAGCTGATGATTTTGCCGGTGGTGGTGATCTTCAGGGCCGAGACCAGGCGGTGGAGGCGGCGGGTGTCCTCGGCGGCAATGACGTCGGCGGTCTCCAGCAGCGCGATCAGACGGTTGGTGGCGTCCCCCATGTTGCCGATGGGCGTGGCGGCCAGGACAATCTGTCCGCCGCCGGTGCCGGCGGCAGCGCCGGTCTTGCCGCCGTCGTGCTGGGTGCTTTTGGAGGTGTCCGGGCCGGGAGTCTGCTTGCTGGAATTCACCATCTAACCCTACGCGAGTTGGGGACGCCGCACGCCCGGCGGCCCCGATAGAGTGGGCGGGTGAACCCGACCGTGAGCGAGACTCCAGCCGCCGGAGCAGCACCGCTGGTGCAGGATCCTCGGAGCGCCTTCAGCGTCGGCCAGCTGCGCAACAGGCTGCTGGGCTGGGCGCCGGGCACCACCCTGACGCTGGGCGTGTGGGGCTGGCTCCTGCCGCTGATCTCTGCCGTGATTGGCGCAGTGCTGCGTTTTGTCCGGCTGGGGGAACCCCGCTCGCTGGTCTTTGACGAGACGTACTACGTCAAGGACGCCTACTCCTATCTGGTCTCCGGCTACGAACGGCAGTGGCCCGAAAACGCGAACGATTCCTTCAACTCGGGCATCCCCGACGTGTTGCTTACCGACCCCGAATACGTGGTGCATCCGCCGGTCGGAAAGTGGATGATCGCCGCGGGGATGGCACTGTTCGGCTCGGACAACAGTTTCGGCTGGCGCTTCTCCGCCGCGCTGACGGGCGCCCTCACCGTCCTGCTGGTGGGCCTGATTGCCGTCCGGCTGTTCCGCTCCCCGCTGCTGGGCGGGGTGGCCGGGTTGCTCCTGGCTGTCGACGGCCACCACCTGGTGCTCTCGCGTGCCTCGCTGCTGGATGTTTTCCTGACCTTCTGGCTGGTGGCCGCCTTCGGCGCCCTGCTGCTGGACCGCGACGACGGCCGGCGACGGCTGGCTCGCGCCCTCGCCGCCGGGCCGGGGGGCGGCCGCGGAGACGGCCCGCCGTCGTCGGACGCCCTGGTGTACGGACCGTGGCTGCTCTGGCGCCCCTGGCGCCTGGCCGCAGGAATCTGCCTGGGCCTGGCGGTGGGAACCAAATGGTCCGCGCTGGCCTTCGTGGCAGTCTTTGGCCTGATGACCGTGCTGTGGGACGTCAACGCCCGCCGCGTCGCGGGCATCCGGTCATGGCCCGTGGCCGGACTGTTCAAAGACGGGGTGCCGGCGTTCTTCACCGTCATCCCCGCAGCGGCATTGACCTACCTGGCCTCCTGGACCGGATGGCTGCGCTCCGCTGACGCGTACGGACGGAACTGGGCTCAGGACCACCCGTCCGATACCTGGGGCTGGCTGCCGGACTCGCTGCGGTCACTCGCGGAGTACCACCGCAGCGCGTACGCCTTCCACAACGGGCTCAGTTCCGACCACGACTACGAAGCCAGCCCCTGGACCTGGCTGGTCATGGGCCGCCCCACGTCCTTCTTCTACGAATCCGCCACCAACGGCGTCAGCGGGTGCACGGTGGACAGCTGCTCCACGGCCATCACCTCGGTGGGCAATCCGCTGATCTGGTGGTCCGCCGCCGTGTCCCTGCTGGTTCTGCTCTTCTGCTGGCTGGGCCGCCGTGACTGGCGGGCCGGGGCCCTTCTCGCCGGAATCGCGGCGGGCTATCTTCCCTGGTTCGCGTATCCGGAACGCACCACGTTCTTCTTCTACGCCGTTTCTTTTGAGCCGTTCCTGATTCTTGCCCTGACCTATGTGCTGGGGCTGATTCTGGGCCCGGATTCCGCCCCGGTAGTGCGCAAATGGACCGGTGCGGCAGTGGTTGCACTCTTCATCCTGGCGGCCGTTTTAGTGTCCGCATTCTTCCTTCCGGTCTGGACGGCCGAAACAATCCCGTATTCTGACTGGCGGCTCCGCATGTGGATGCGCAGCTGGATTTAGTCTCATTACCCATGTGCCCTGCACAGAAAGAGAGGCCAACGGTGCGCGAATCCGCCACTGATTTACTGGTCCATCTCCCCGAGAAGTCGAACATCACTGACATCCTGGTGGGACTGCATGCAAAGACCCCCAACCATCCCCTGTTCTCGCTGAAGAGTGACAGCGGCTGGAAAGACATCACTGCCGATGACTTCCTGACGTCCGTGAGTGCACTGGCCAAGGGCCTGATCGGCCTCGGGGTGAAGCCCGGTGACAGCGTGGCTGTCATGTCCAAGACCTGCTACGAGTGGACCCTGGTGGACCTCGCCGTATGGTTTGCCGGCGCCGTCACAGTGCCCATATACGAAACCTCATCCCCCTCGCAGGTGGAGTGGATCCTGGAAGACTCCGGCGCAGCCCATGTCTTTGTCCAGGATGCCCGCAAAGCCGCGATTGTTTCGGCTGCTGCGGATTCCGGAGATTTTGACGTCTCGCTGTGGATGATGAAGGCCGACGGAGCAGAAGCCTCCTTTGCCGAGCTCATCGCTGCGGGCTCAGATGTTGATGATGACCGCCTCGAAGCGGCACGGACCGCGGCCGGACTTCAGACCGTGGCCTCCATGGTCTACACCTCCGGAACCACGGGACGGCCCAAGGGCTGCGAAATCACGCACGGCAACTTTGCCCTGTTTGGCGTGAACATTGTGCAGTTCCTTCCGGAAATGCTTAAGGCCAAGGACGTCAGCACGCTGATGTTCCTGCCGCTGGCCCATGTGCTGGCACGCGCCGTCCAGGTGGGCTGCCTGGCAGCAGGAGTGCGGGTGGGCCACTCCGGCAGCGCCGCAGACCTGATGGGCGACCTGAAGAGCTTCCAGCCGACCTTCCTGCTGGCCGTGCCCCGGATCTTCGAGAAGATCTACGCCGGAGCCCAGCAGTCCGCGGAAGCCGCCGGCAAGGGCAAGCTGTTCACCGCTGCCGCGGACACCGCCGTCGCATACTCAACGGCCCTTGATTCCGCAGCCCGCGGGGGCAAGGGACCTTCCCTGGCCCTGAAGGCGCGCCACGCCTTCTTCGACAAAACGCTCTATCCCAAGGTCCGCAACGCGTTCGGCGGCAAGGCGGCCTTTGCGATCAGCGGCGCCTCTGCCCTGAGCCCGCAGCTCTCGCACTTCTTCCGGGGTGCGGGCGTCATGGTCCTGGAAGGTTACGGCCTGACCGAAACCACGGCGCCGGCAACGGTAAACACCGTCCCGCTGGCCCGCGTGGGCTCGGTGGGACTGCCGCTGCCCGGCAGCCGGATCCGCATTGCCGACGACGGCGAGGTCCTGATCGGCGGCGCCGGCGTCTTCAAGGGATACCACAACAACCCTGAAGCCAACGCTGCCGCTTTCAGCGGCGAGTGGTTCCATTCCGGTGATGTCGGTTCCCTGGACGACGACGGTTTCCTGACCATCACCGGCCGGAAAAAGGACATCCTGGTCACCGCCGGCGGCAAGAACGTTGCCCCGGGTCCGCTGGAGGAGAAAATCCGTGAGCACCGCCTGGTGTCCCAGGTGGTGGTGGTGGGCGAAGGGCGCCCGTTTGTGACGGCGCTGCTGACCCTGGATGAAGACGCACTGGCAGCGTGGGGACGGGAAAACGGCTCATCGACGACGCCCGCGTCCGCCGGAGACGATCCCCGGATCCGCGCCGCACTGCAGGAAGCCGTGGATGCAGCCAACGCCACGGTTTCCCAGGCGGAGCAGATCCGGAAGTTCGCCGTCCTGCCGAAGGACTTCTCGCTGGAGTCCGGCCATCTGACGGCAACCCTGAAGCTGCGCCGCAATGCTGTTATTGCCGATTACTCCGCTGAGGTGGAAAAGCTCTACCTCAAGTAGGAGTTCCGGCCGCACAAAAAAACTGCACGTCCCCCAAGCGGGAACGTGCAGTTTTTTGTTGTGCGGGGTGCTTTTTTGTTGTGCGGAGTGCTGCGGGTGTGTCGCCTAGACCGCTTCGAGCGAGTCGAGGTACCGGCGGCGGGCTTCTTCCTGCTTCCGGCGTGAGCGTTCGCGGCGGGCCTTGGTGGGCCAGGCGGCGATCATCACGACGATGCAGACCACGAGCACCAGCGCGGCAATGACAATCCCCGCGTCCATCCAGAACTGGGCCGGGAAGAGCCGGATGAGGGTGTCATCCATGCGGAAGGTCCAGTTGCCGTTGGCGAAGAAGATCGAGTGGACCTGGGTGAAGAAGCTTTCCCAGCCCATGACGGCCAGGACAATCAGTCCGCCCACCAGCACCAGGGTCACCACGGATCCGGAGAAGAGTGCACGCCGGATTCCGCCCGGCCTGCGCTTCGCCAGGTAAAGGCACCCGAGCAGGCTCAGCACCGCCATGACCAGTGCGGTCACAAAGACAACGGTCAGAACCGTCTTGACGTCCGCCATATGGCTGACTTCGCTCTCCAGGTACAGCGGTTCGCCGCCCGCCGTCACCAGATCGCCCAGGTAGCGGGCGCCGGAGAAGTTCAGCAGGTAGTCCACCGCGTAGGACCCATAGGTCACCCGGTCATCCGTGGTGAACCCGTAGCTGTCCGCCGGGAAGCCCGGACGGTGGTACTCGGCCCACAGGAACAGCGGAGTGGCCACCGCCCGGATGGCGGCAGCCAGCAGCATGACCGGGAAGAAGACGGCGATCATGACCTGCAGGATACGGGCCAGCACGGGCTTGGTGGTGCCAGCCCGCTCACGCTCCTCGGCGCGGCGGCGGATTTCCTCTTCGGAAATGTCGTCATCGGCAGGCCGGAGACGGGCTGCGGCCGGGATTTCCGCTGCAGCCGCTTTGTCGGTCTTTACGGCCTTGGGAGCTTCAGCCCGCCCAGCGGCAGCTGTGCGAACTTCAGCGTCACGAACGTCAGCGGTTTTTCCTGCTTCGGAATTGCCCGGGCGGCGGGAATCCGAGACCGGTGCGGTGCTGAAAGGTGCAGTGCTGATGGGCGCAGTCCGGGGCGAAGCAGCCGAAGCTGCGGACACGGGTGCTGCCACGGAAGCCGAAACGGGTGCTGCCGGTGCTGCATCAGTTTTGCGTGCTTCGCCGTTCTTGCGTGCGGCGTCCGTGGTGGGTGCTGCTGTGTTAGGCGCGGCCTCCGTTTCAGAGGCAGGCTCGGTTTCAGGGGCAGGCTCCGTTTGAGGTGCACCGTCAACCTTGGTCACCCGGGGTGCGGCCGCCGCCTTGGGCACGGGGAGCGCCTCGGTATCCGTGTGCTCCGCTGCGGCGGCCCCCGCCGGCTTTGATGCGGAGATGGTGTCACCGGGATCAGTGTTCCCGGCCCCGTTCCGCTCGTCTTCGGGGAGGTCCTCATACTCGCTGAAGCTGGGCAGGGTACCGGCGCTGCGCATCGGCAGCGCACTGCTCTGAGCGGAGGCGGGATGGTCTGCGGGAACCTCGGCATGAGCTGAGCGTCCGGCTGAGGATGCGCCCTGCTGGCCAGCTTCGGGAACCGTTCCGGCTCCGGCGAAGGCCGCATCCCAGTCATCATGTTCCAGGTTCTTGTTGCGGGTTTCCGCCGCGGAACCGTCCTTGTCAGCGGAAGCTCCGGAAACGCCGTCGGCTGCTTCGGAACCGGAGCCTTCGGCGTGGTCCCCGCTCACAATGGTTTCGCTCGCATCGCTGAGCTCGCGGCCGGCGCCGGCGCCCTGCTCCGGCCGGTCCTGCCCGGGTTCGGCGGAGCCTTTGGGCGTGGGGTGTTGCTGGGGGGTATCGTCCTGGCTTGCCACTACTTCCTCTTTCACTTACCTGGCCTGTGCATCATGGCCTGTTTGCGGATACCGATGGGCTTTTGCGGTTCCATTCACCTTCGAGCCTACCGGGAGAGGCATCGCCCAAGCCGTCGCCACCCCGCATCACCGGCACAGTGATTGGACCCGGCGATCTTTTGCGGTGTCTTCGGCTGGTGCTGTCCCCGGTTGTGCGTTCGGCGTTCACGCAGTGCGCAGAGCATCTGAGCTGTCGCGGCGGGACAGGTCACCGCGGTGGCCGGCAAGGTACGCCCGCCTGCCCAGGATGAGGGTGTACGCCCAGTAGGCACCGAGCAGGGCCGCTCCGATCCCGATCCGCAGCCAGGCCGGCAGGGGCGAGGCGGTGACGAAGCCTTCCACCAGGCCGGAGAGGAACAAGACGATCACGAGTCCCAGGGCCACCGTGAACAGCGACCGTCCCTCCGCGGCAACTGACACGCTTCGCGTCCGCCGGCCCGGCGCCACCCAGGCCCAGAAAATCCGCAGACCGGCAGCCACGGCAATGAACACTGCCGTCAGTTCCATGAGGCCGTGCGGCAGGATGTAGCTGAAAAAGACATCCAGCTGGCCGTACGCCGCCATGGTGCCGCCGGCCACGCCCACGTTGAGGGCATTTTGGTAGAGGACGTACGGACCCCAGATGCCGCTGATCCCAAAGGCGACTGCCTGCAGCGCAATCCAGGCGTTGTTGGTCCACACCTGTCCGGCGAAGGACGCCGCCGGATTCTCCGTGTAATAGCCGGCAAAACCGCTCTGCACATACTGTGCCACCTGCTCGTCCGAGCCCAGGGCGGCGGAAATGACACCGGGGGTGGTCGCTGCCCAGAGACCGAAGAGCCAGGCGGCCAGGATGAAGGCTGCGCCCACGGCCACGGTCAGCCAGCGGATGCGGTAGAAGGCGGCCGGCAGCGCAAAGACAAAGAAGTTCGCCAGATCTTCGGCAAAGTTGGAACGGGCACCCGTAAAACGGGTGCGTGCGCGGGAGAGCCGCATGGACAGCGCAGCGGACAGTGCCCCTTCCGGTGCCACCGACCGGACCATGGACAAATGGGCCGAGGCGCGCTGGTACAGGGTCAGCAGCTCGTCCGCTTCTTCTCCGCTCAGACGGCGGCGGGCGGCGAGTTCATCGAGCCGTTTCCAGTCCGGGGCGTGCACGGCACTGAACGCATCCATATCCACGGTTACACCCTAGCGCTGGGTACAGTGGAGTTCCCATCACCAACTGCCGGCCAGCAGGAGGACTTTTGAGTTCCATCGTCACCGGAGAGGCGGTTGTCCTGGAGCTGCGCCCGGCATCATTTGCCGCCCGTGCGCTGAGTTCCATCATCGACGTCGCTGCCCAGGCGGTGGTGCTCCTCGGGCTGCTGCTGCTTCTGGGACAGACGCTGGGCGAGTCGGTTGATCCCGCCCTGGCCCAGGCCCTGATTCTGACCCTCGTTGTCCTCGTCCTGGTGGGGGTTCCGGCAGCGGTGGAGACGGTGACCCGCGGCAAGTCGCTGGGCCGCCTGGCCATGGGACTGCGCATAGTGCGCGACGACGGCGGCGCCGTGCGCTTCCGCCACTGCCTCATCCGCAGCATGACGGCCGTGCTGGAGATCTACCTGACGGCGGGCTCCGTCGCGTTTATCGTGGCCCTGTTCAATGACAAGTCCAAGCGGGTGGGAGACCTGATGGCCGGCACCTACGCGCTCCGGGAGCGGGTCACAGCTCCCCCGCCGCAGCAGGTTTCCATGCCCCCGTGGCTGCGGGGCTGGGCAGGTCTTGCGGACATGGGCAGGTTCCCGGATGCCCTGGCCCGGCGGGTGTCCCGGTTCCTGGTGCAGGCGCCCCGGCTCTCGCCGCAGGCACGCACCGCCCGTGCTGCCGAACTCGCCGCGGAGGTCTCGGCCATCGTGTCGCCGCAGCCGCCTCCCGGAACCGCGGCCGAGGACTTCCTCAGTGCCGTGGTGTCCGAACGCCGGGACCGGGATTACGCCCGGATGGCCCGGCAGCGGCAGCACTCCGAACAGGTGGGACAGCGCCTGCACCGGCTGCCGTTCGATCAGTAGGAAGTACTCACGCAGCAGGGGCTACTGCTTGGGCTGGCTGATCCATTCCGACCACGGCACGTTCCAATCACCGAAGCCGTCCCATACGAACATGGGACCGTAGCCGGTGTTCAGCACCTGGACCACGTCTCCGGCGTCGAAATTGTCGTAGATGTACTTGGCGCCTTCGGGGCTCATTCCAATGCAGCCGTGGGAAACGTTGGCGCGGCCAAGCACCGGTTGCGCGGAGGGCAGCGCCTCGTGGATAAACGCCCCGCCAAGGGAAAGTCGGGAGGCGCTGTGCGCCGTGACCGGCTCGTAATAGTGTTCGTCGCCGGGCTTGAGCCCGATCGATTCCGCCCGGAACGGGATGGACTCGTGCTGGTCCATGATCACGTGGTAGCCCGTGGTGGACGGCCAGTCTTCAGTGCCCAGGGTGACGGGGAAGGTCTCGGTGAGTACGCCGTCGATATACACGCGCATCATCTTGTCCGCGTTGTCCACCACGGCCAGCCGGTTGTTGTGGGTGGTGAAGCTGGAGGTCTGGTTGAAGTTCCCGATCATTCCGTTGCCGAAGTCCACGCCCAGAAGCTTCATGTCCACGGTAATGGTGCTCTGCGGCGCCCAGAATTCCTCGGCCCGGTACCGCACCTTGGTGTCGCTGATCCAGTAGAACGCGCCCGTCTGGCCCGAGGAGGACGTAACGGTAATGGCCTTCTCCACGGCTTCCTTGTTCAGGACGGGTTCGCTGAAGGTCAGCTCCAGAGGCTGCCCGGTTCCCACCGTGGACCCAGGCGAGGGATACATCACGGCATTTGCCTCGTTGGCGGTGGAGACGGTGCTGAACTTCCGGGTCTGCGAGGTGGTGTCACCGTTCGCATCGGCCAGTGAATACGTGAGGGTGTACGGCGTGTTGAACTCAAGCGCACCCGTGGCGGTCCAGACCGTCCCTCCCGCGCTCAGCTCACCGGGAACCGGCTCTCCGCCGGCGGTGGGTACCAGCTTGGCTTCCTTCAGGGTCCCCTGCCGCACGGTGATGGCCGGAACCGTTGTCGGGTTCACTTCCAGGGCGTCCGCTTCCGGTGTGACAACGGCTACCGGTTCGGGCACGGCGGGTTTGGACGCCGTGGGCTTTGCCGAAGACGTCGCCGCTGAGCCGGAATCTCCGGAGTTCTCCGCAACAACGGAACACGACGTGAGGGCGCCGCCGCCCAGAAGAACAGATCCTGCAAGCACGGAACTGATGAGCCAGCTCCTGCGCCAGTTTGTAGCCTTTGCCATAACCGCTAACCAATGCTTCCCGGGTGCTCTCGACAGATGTGGAGCGACCATAAGCTCCCCTTGCGAAATTTTACGTCATGGCGTCCGGAATGGAGTCCGCCGTGCCACTGCCCGCAGGCGTGTTCCAAGTAGTGCCCAAACTAGTACCGGTAATGCTCCGCCTTGTAGGGTCCGGCCACATCCACGCCCAGATATTCGGCCTGTTCCTTGGTCAGTTCGGTGAGTTCCACGCCGAGGGCATCCAGATGAAGGCGGGCAACCTTTTCATCGAGGATCTTCGGCAGGACGTACACCTGATGGGCGTAGCCGCCGTCGTCAACGGACGTGCCGTGCTTGGTGAACAGCTCGATCTGCGCGATGGTCTGATTCGCAAAGGAGTTGCTCATGACGAAGGACGGGTGGCCGGTGGCATTGCCCAGGTTCAGCAGCCTGCCTTCGGACAGCACAATGATGCTGCGCCGGGCGTCGGTGCCTTCGTCGAAGATCCACTCGTGCACCTGCGGTTTGATTTCCACCTTGCGGATTCCCGGGATCGCGGCGAGGCCGGCCATGTCAATTTCGTTGTCGAAATGACCGACGTTGCCCACGATTGCCTGGTGCTTCATCCGGGCCATGTGATGGGCTCCGATGATGTCCTTATTGCCGGTGGCAGTGATGAAGATGTCACCGGTTGCCAGGACTGATTCCAGTTTGGCTACCTGGTACCCGTCCATTGCCGCCTGCAGCGCGCAGATCGGATCGATTTCGGTGACGATCACCCGCGCCCCCTGCCCCCGCAGTGCCTCGGCGGCACCCTTGCCGACGTCCCCGTACCCGCAGACCACTGCCACTTTCCCGCCGATCAGCGTGTCAGTGGCGCGGTTCAGGCCGTCCGGAAGGGAATGGCGGATGCCGTATCTGTTGTCGAACTTTGATTTGGTGACCGAGTCATTGACGTTGATCGCCGGGAAAAGGAGCTTGCCCGCGGCGGCCAGCTGGTACAGCCGCAGCACTCCGGTGGTGGTTTCCTCCGTGACGCCGCGAATGTTCCTGGCGATTTCCGTCCACTTACCCGGTTCCTGCTCCAGGGAGCGGCGCAGCACGTCAAGGATTACGGTGTATTCGTAGGAGTAACCGGGGTCCCCCTCCACGGGGTTCTCCGGAACGCCGCCGGCAGCCTCGAACTCCACTCCCTTGTGCAGCAGCATGGTCGCGTCGCCGCCGTCGTCCAGGATCATGTTCGGTCCCCCGGAGCCCTCCGGCCAGGTGAGGATCTGCCGGGCGGTCCACCAGTATTCTTCGAGGGACTCGTTTTTCCAGGCGAACACGGGAACACCGGCCGGCGCCTCGGGGGTACCGCTGCCGACGACGACGGCTGCGGCTGCCTCGTCCTGGGTGGAGAAAATGTTGCAGGAGGCCCACCGCACCTCGGCTCCCAGCGCAGTAAGGGTTTCAATGAGCACCGCCGTCTGCACTGTCATGTGCAGGGAGCCGGCGATCCGTGCGCCGCTCAGCGGCTGGGACGGCCCGTATTCGCGGCGGAGCGCCATCAGTCCGGGCATCTCATGCTCCGCCAGACGGATCTGGTGGCGTCCGGCTTCAGCCAGGGACAGGTCAGCTACCTTGAAATCGATGCCCACGCGCGTACTCCTCAGGTTGGAGTGTCAGAACCCTAGGCCGTTGACGCTACTCCAGGTGCCAGCAATACGGGGATGCCTTCCACCAAAACGTAATGGACCAGGTTGCCGTTGGCATCAGGGGCGGTCGAGACCAGTCCGCCGTCTTCCTGCCGGAGCGCGGAACCGGTGACCGGACAGCGTAAAACCGCCATGATGTTGGCAGTGAGTTTAGCCATGGATTGCAGCACTTCCTTGGATACGTTGAAGCCGCGCAGTAAGGCACGGCGCTGTCCCCCAGACTATCCCTTCCGCAGGGATCCGGTGCGGCTCTCAGCCCTCTTCGCGGAGCAGCCGCAAGTGGGAGCGCCGGGCCCCCGGAGTTTCTGCGGGCGGTTCCAGGGGCTGTTTGCCGTTGCGTTTGGGTGCATCGTCTGCCGAATGCTCACCGGCTTCCCGTACGGCATCGACTATCGCCGACAGCTCATCGCTGGTGGGAATGCGGGGCTGGCCGTCAAGGTCCAGCCGGACGACTTCCCATCCCAGCGGCACCGTCAGGCGGTCGGCATGGGCGTGGCACAAGTCGTAGCAATGGGGTTCGGCGTACGTTGCCAGGGGCCCCAACACCGCCGTGGAATCGGCATATACGTAGGTGAGGGTGGCTGCAGCAGCCTCTCGGCACGCTGACCTGGAGCACAATCTTAAGGATTCCACGGAGGATCACTTTACCTGCAGCAGGCATCCGCCCCGGTCAGGCACGCCGGAGGAATGGACTGCTTAAAACCGGTGCCCCAGGACGGGTTTCAGCGGTTACAGTTCTTATATGTCCACCGGACCAACTCTCAGGGTGTATCTCGGCCCCGGCGAAGAGCCGTCCGAGTCCGATCCCGTGTCAGCGGGGCGTCCCTTCCGGCTCCGCCGCCGCAACCGGCACGGCCGCGGCCTGCGCGGGGAGCTCATTCCCGCTCACCTGGCCGGTTTCCGCTCACGTTCGGAGCGTTTTGACACGTGGGTGCTTGAATCCGCCCAGCGGCTGGAACGGCTCTGGGGCGAGGACATTCAGTCCTACCAGTTTGTGGTGCAGGATATTCCGCCCGGGCTTGAGGAGCTGGCTGCATCCGGCGGGAATATCCCCTTCGGCGCGGGTTCTCCGGCATCCGGTCCCAAACCCGCCGTCATTACGGTGTACCGGCATCCGGTGGAGTCTGCAGCGCGCGGACTGGTGCCGGTCAGCGAACTGATTCACGACGTCGTAGTGGAACAGCTGGCCACGCTGCTGGGGATGGACCCGGAAACCGTTGACCCGACGTACGGACGGTTCCGTCCGCTGTAGGCCCCGCCGGTCTTAGTAGCCCAGTCCCACCGGGACGCTGGTGCCGCCTACGCTCCCCTTCGGCAGCGGCAGCACGGAGAGCCCGTCGCCCTTGGAGGCGGTCAGGACCTGCGCACCGTACACCGCGTCGCCGGTGGCATTAATCAGCACAGCGGCAAGACCCGGGCCGACGCCGGCAGCAGGCACGGTGACAGTGGTTCCCGCAGCAACACTGATGATTTGCTCGGCCCCGAGGCTGCCGTCCGCGGCAACTCCGGTCAGGCGCACTTCGGCGGCACCGGCGGGAGCCGAAAAGCTCAGGTCAGACACGGAATCCGGGGGCAGGACTGCCAGATGATCACTGCCCAGCCGCTCTCCGGCCGGTGCTACGGCAAGGTCAACCGGTGCGTCAGCTTTGCTGCCGCGGCTGGTCACGGTGTCGGCGGTCACTGACACGTCCGCGGTAACCTCCACGGCGTAGGTCCCTTCGGGCAGGGCATCCAGGGGCAGCTGGCCTACGCTCCCGGCAGGAACAGTGAAGACGCCGCCGCCGGGAAGCGGGACCTCCCCGCCCGTGCCCAGGACCCTCACCGAAACCACCGCGTTGGTGCTGCCGGGTACGGCCACCTGGACAACCGGCGCAGCTGATTCATAGCCGCGTTCTGCGATTAGCTTCTTGGTGGCCGCCGGATCCTGGATGCGCACCCCGGTTATCACCTGCTGGGGAGCCGCAGCGGCCGCCGGCTGAATGAGTTCCACTCCTCCGGGCGTCAGGCCGCGGAGGATGCTTTGCTGCACCAACGCAGTTACCGGACCGCCCGAGCTGCGCACCCGGACAGCCAGGGCCGGTTCGTTTGCCGCAAGGCCTGCCAGCACAATGGATTTGGTCTGCCCCGGCGGTATCAGGATTCCGCGGGTACCGGTTCCTTCCACGCGGCCCTTCGAACCGTAAAGTTCCAGGTCAACCGTGGCGGCGCTCTCCGATGCGTTGGTCAGGCGCAGCACTGCGGTGGCCCCCACCGTCGTCCGAGCGCCCATGATCCACATATCGTTGCCCGGGGTCTGGCAGTTTGCTGCGGCAAGACCGGCAAGATCCCCGTCCCCGGCGGAGAAGCCCACCACGGCATTGGCAGTTGCCTGCAGTGTCCCGGACGGTTCGGCGCTGAGGACAGAGACCTCACCAACAGGGAAGTTGCCCAGAATGCCTGCGCTTCGTACGCCTGCCAGCGGCTCGGCATCCGGGGCGTCCCCGGCGATTGTTTTCAGTTCAGTGCTGCCGTCCGCCTTCAGCAGCGAAGAGGTCGGAACGGGGGTGCCTGCACCGCTGAGAACGACGGCGCTGAGCGAGGTTTTGGCAGATCCGGACACCGGATTGAACTGGGGATCCGTTCCGGCCACGCTGCCGGCCAGCAGGCGCAGCGGTTCAGGGCAGACGGCAGTCAGCGGTGCGGCAGGAACATCGGCGGCAGGAATCTGCACGGATTTGCCCGCGCTGCCGGGATCGACCGCGAGGGACCCGCCCACTACGGCAGCACCTGCAGCTAAAACCAGGAAAGCAGCCGCGGCGGTGCCGGCCTGCTGCCGGCGACGCTTCCGACGGACGAGCAGCTCCACCCGGCGCTCCGGAGAATCTTTCTTCGCTGCAGCTTTTTCCTTGACTGCAGGCCGCTCCTTAGCCGCGGCCTTTTCCTCAGCCGCAGTATTTTTGATCGGCGCAGTCTCTTCGAGCGGCGAAGTCTTGCCGGTCTCCTCATGGGATCCGTTGGTCTTTGCGGCGTCTTCCGCAGTCTGGTCGGCTCCGGCGCTCTCCGCGGATTCATTCTCCGGTCCGTTGTCAGGTACTGACGCTTCGTTCACTGCTCCGCCGGCGTCCGGCCGCTCATCCGGCGCTGCTTCACTGTCCGGCAACGCTTCACTGTTCGGCACCGCTTCGCTAGCCGGTGCGGCCTCGCCGTCCGGTACTGCCTCACTCTGCGGCGCAGGCGATGCACTCGTCTGCTTCCGGGCCCGGCGTCCGCTGGATTTATCTTTGCGGCTCATCAGCGCTGTCCTTCCGTTGCGCCGGAGTTTCCGGATGCATTGACTTTCTCAGCCCCGCCGCCAGCGGAAACCGTTACTGCTTCTTCTGCGCCAACGGGAACAGCCTGTTCGGGTTCCGGCTCAACGGCAGCCGCCCCGGCTGCCCCGGATTCGTCGGTCGGGGTGCCGGCTTCCGCGGCGGCTTCCGGTTCGCTGCGCACGGGCCCCTGCAGTCCGGGCAGCCGAACGGCACCGCTGTGTGCACGGATCGGCACAGCCAGGAGCACCGTGAGGGCCAGGAACAGGATCTGGGCGGCCTCAAGCCAGGGCTCCCACACGACGGCGTACTCGATATCCAGCTCGCCGCCTTCGGCAGGAAGCTCCCATGCCTGGGTCCAGTCTTCCGCTGTCACCTTTAACGGCACCCCGTTCAGTGTGGCTTCCCAGCCGGGATCGGCGCGTTCGGCCAGGACCAGCATCCGGCCCTCGGATCCGGCAGGGATGGAAGTCCTGACAGCGGTTCGTTCGGACGGAACCACCGCTTCAACGGTGCCGTCAGCGGCAAGGATGCGGACTCTGCCCGTCTGACCGGACAGCGCCTCGGTGCCCTGCTCGTCGAGCTGGCCGACAACCCGCCACAGCCAGCCGGAGCCGGTCTGCCCCACCGATGCCAGGCCCGGAACGGAATCCATCTTGTCCGCCAGCAGTTCGGCAGACGTGTCGGATTCCTGCAGGACCACGTACCCAACCCCCAGACGGGACAACTCCGCACGGGGGTCGGAGCCGGCACCTGCCGTGATGACTGCCACTGCACGGCGCAGATCCGCTGCAGCAGCGTCATCGCTGATAAGTTCTTCGCCGTTGACCGGGCCCGTGATGGAACGCGCGGCGTAAACGGTGGACAGGCTGTCCAGGGTGGTCCCGCCGTCGCGCATCAGGGCCGCTGTGACGTCATCGTTGTCGTCGGTTTGCAGCAGCAGGGTACGGGTGCGCTCGTCGCTGCTGCCCCGGTCCGCAGCGGTGGCAGGAAGCGTCCGTTCGGCGGCCGGGGACACCAGCGGTTCAGCCCCAAGGGCGCCGCCAATGCCCTGTGCCGTTGCGGTACCGGTGGCCAGTGGACCGCTGAACAGGACCATCCCTGCAACGGGGCCCAGCGCAAGCACGACCCCCAGCAGGACTGCTGCGGGACGCACGCCCCGTATCTTGCCCGACGCGCTGATCTTCCGCTTCGCACCGGCGCGAAGAAGCGCATCGCCGGCCAACAGGGCCGCGCACAGTTGGAGGAAAACGACGGCGGAGACCAGCGGGCCGGGGAAAGGCGTCACCAGCTCGCCCGGGGCGGCACCGGTGGCAACAAACGCGGACAGCCAGCTCAGGGCAAGGGCGGTGAGACTGAGGATCCAGGCCAGCCGGGCAAATCGTGCCCGGGCACCGGAAAACAGTGCAGCAGCCGAAAGGAACAGCACCGGAGCGCCGATCACCAACGCAACCACCAACGGCCAGGGTCCGGCCGTATCCATCAGCGGCAGGGTGCCGTGAACATCAAAGGCCAGGGGGAAACCCAGGAGCTGCTGCCACAGCGCGGCGGCGTCAAAACCCAGCGGCGTCCCGGGA
Organism: Arthrobacter sp. TJ-178; assembly: GCF_058269275.1. Lineage (NCBI taxonomy): Bacteria > Bacillati > Actinomycetota > Actinomycetes > Micrococcales > Micrococcaceae > Arthrobacter > Arthrobacter sp. TJ-178. Next base: position 365,192 of record NZ_JBZCNK010000002.1, read on the forward strand.
TCCGCGGCAAGGGCACGGGGGTTATCCAGCGTGGACACGGCAACCGGAAGCAGGAGGACCGCTGACGGGATCAGGGCCCACCACAGCGTGCGCGCCCGTCGTCCCAGGCGCACGGACAACAGCAGCACCGCAACCGCGGCAACCACGAGCAATACGGGTGCGGAGGCACTTACGGCGGCCAGCAGGAGCCCGGCGGCACCGGCGGCCGCCCAGCTGGGCTGCTTGCCGGTGCCGGGGCGCGGCCCCAGGCCCCGGCGGGGCTCGTTTCGTTCCGCACTCCGGGCAGCGCCGACAGCACGGATCACAGCCAGCACCAGCAGTGGCATCAGAATGTGGGCAATCAGCGCTCCGAGCCGGCCCTCCCCCAGAGCAACCTGCAGAGCAGGCGCTCCGCCCCAGAGCAGTGCAGCCCAGAAGCGCAGGCCCCGCCGGCCGGTCAGTGCTCCGGCGGCAATCCAGGCGGTGAGTCCGGCCAGAGGCATGGCGGTCAGCAGGAGAATGACGACGGCGGTGTTGGTGTTTCCGAGTCCGGCCGCCCCGAGCAGCCAGAGAACATAGTCAAAGGGATCCCCGTGCCCCGGGAAGCCGGAGCCGAGTTCAATCCACCATCCCGAGGCGTTGGACCAGATGTCTCCGAGGCTGCCGGAGAGCGGCAGCAGTGCGCCTCCCGCCACAGCGGATGCCCCGATCAGGCGGTACAGGCCAACCAGCGAGGCGGCCAGCAATATCAGCACAGCAGCTACGGCGCCGGTTCCTGTCCAGGACCGGGCCGGTGCCAGGGAGACGAAATCATCATGGAGATCACCGGTGGGCTCCAGCGAAGCGGGATCCAGGCTGGAAGCACCGGGAAGCAAAGGCTCGGCAGGCGGCGGCGCGGGCACCGCTCCCGGCGCCGAAAACGGAGCGGCCGAAGATTCGAAGAGTGAGCGGTGGTGTTCACGCACCTCGCGCCTGCGGGCCCGCAGGGAACGGACCGCCTTGCGCGGCCGGATCCGGGTAGCTGCTGCGCAGCGGCGGGAGCGGTACAGGTCAATGGGGCGCAGCACCGCACCGACGCTGGCGGCAAGGGAACCGAAGGCGTAGCCGGGGTCCTTGGCCAGCATGCCCAGGAAGAGCCTGCCGAAACCGCCCAGCACCGCTCCGGCAGCCAGGAACGGAACCTGCCACAGCGGCGCGTGCTTGAGCCGCAGGAAAATCTCGGCCCGCCGGGACACCCGGGCTGAGGCCGCGGTATTGGGTCGGCTGCCGGCGTGGCGCACCTTCGCGGCCGGAACAACGACGACGCGGTTCCCGGCCAGGCGGTTCCGCCAACAGAGGTCAACGTCGTCACCGGAGCCGGGCAGTGCGGGGTCGAATCCTCCCAGCGCTTCCCAGACGTCACGGCGCACCAGCATGCCGGCGGAGTTTACGGCGAAGACGTCGCTGCGCCCGTCGTACTGGCCCTGGTCCAGCTCATCGGCGTCGATCAGGGTGAGGCGTTCCGCCCACCGGCTGATCGACAGCCCCACGTCCACCAGCAGGCGGTCGTTGTTCCAGTCAACCTGCTTGGTGCCGGCGATCGTCACCGACGGTGCCCGTTCCACAGCCAGGAGCAGCTCTTCAAGTGCCTGGGGGGCGGGGGCTGAATCATCATGGAGAAGCCAGAGCCAGTCCACGGTTCCCGCGGCCGGATCCGGCGCTGAAAGCTCGGCCAGTCCGGCCCGGACAGCGGCCCCGAATCCGGCACCCGGAGGGGCGGCTGCAACGGGACTGCCGGCCGGCAGCCCGCGGCGAAGCAGGGCAGCGGAATTGTCGGTGGAACCGGCGTCGACGCCTACGTACAGCTGAGCGGGCCGGGTTTGTCCGGCCAGCGCCTCAAGCGTGGTGGGGAGGTAGTGCGCGCCGTTGTGGGCAACCACAACGGCACAAACGCGGAAGTGCGAAGGAATTAGACTGCCTGCTTCCGGAGCCGGCGGCGTTCCCGTTCGGAAAGCCCGCCCCAGATGCCAAACCGCTCGTCATTGGCCAGCGCGTATTCCAGGCACTGGGACCGCACGTTGCAGGCGGCGCAAACCTTTTTCGCGTCGCGGGTGGAGCCGCCCTTTTCCGGAAAAAAGGCTTCGGGATCTGTTTGGGCGCAGAGCGCATCCGACTGCCATCCCAGTTCGCCGTCGTCGTAATCGCTGAGGCCGGGCAGGCCAATCCAGACCGGCCGGGTGTCCTTCTCCGCAGGGGTGGAGAACAGTGCCACGGGCGGATCCAGCAGATCGGCTTCCTCCGTGTCCGGAGCCAGGGCTTCATGGGCGGCCAGGAAGGCAGTGGCCTGGTCTTCCAGCCCTGCGCTGTCCCGGCGGTAACGCTCTGCTGCTCCCGGGTCCGCGGGGTCCACATACCAGTCCACGGGCACGCCTCGAGAGCCGTAGCTGGCGGATGCCTGCGCGGCGATGGACTGGTCGTGTGTGTATTCTGCCTGCCCCATGGAAGTCCTCCCGGTGTTATTGTCCCTGCAGCGGATCTTTGAGCCCTGCCAGGCACAATCAGCCTGCGTGGAATGCATATTGTGGTGGATTGCTGGAACAAATCCGATACCTAATTACACGCGTGTAATACGATGCCGTCAAGCTGTTTCGGCATCTTATAGAGTCGAGACCTCAGAACCCGGGCACGCCACGCCCGGATTACCGCCCTTTTTACCGGCGCGTCGCGGCTGGCGCCCTCACGTCACAATTCGGTGCGGGGCGGCCAAGCGCCCGCTTCCCTCACATGGAGGGCAGCATTCCACCCTAATCATCACAGAAAAGAGCCCCCATGACCGGCAAAAAAACCGTTCCCGCCATCTTGTCCACACTGCGCACCCATCAGGCAACCTCCCCTGCACTCATTTGGTACGGTCCGAATTCTGAGCGGATTGAGCTCTCCGGCAAGGTGCTGGACAACTGGGTGGCCAAGACATCAAACCTGCTGGTGGATGAACTCGACGCGGAACCGGGCATCCGGATCCGGCTGGACCTTCCGGTGCACTGGAAAACCCTGGTGTGGGCCCTGGCCTCGTGGCAGACAGGTTGCACGGTGGTTCTCAGTGACGAGCCCGCCGGCACAGCTGCCGCGGACGTTACGGTCACGGACTCGCAGCAGGTGCTGGACGCAGCCGAGGGGACGGTTGTGGCAGTGGCACCGGGAGCGCTGGAGCTGCGCTGGTCCGGGGAACTTCCCGCCGCTGCGGTGGATTACGCGGCCGAAGTCCGCAGCTACGCAGACACTTATACGGGCGGGGACGACGCCGAAGATGGATACACTGCCCTGCACAGTTCGCTGGGCACCGGCACAACCCTGACTTACGCGCAGCTGGCCGAAACAGCCGACGGCGGCACCGCACAGACGCTGCTGGTTTCCGCGGCGGCGGACCTGCCGGAGGTATTGTCGGCGGCGCTCCGCGTATGGGCTGCCGGCGGAACGGTGGTGCTCGCGGGGGCCGGCGTCGAACTGACGGACCGCCTGCTGGCTGCCGAAAAGGTTACGGCGCAGCTGGAGGCGTAGATTCGCTCTCCAGGCGGGGCTCACCGGATGCGCGGCCTGCGGTGCGGTTGGCAGCGCCGCCGGTTCCGGCCTGCTTCGGTGAGTCTTCGTCCAGCAGCTCGTAGTCGTTCCGGAATCCGGGCTCTTCATCCAGCTCGGCGTTGAACACCCAGAAACGGTATGCGAAGAACCGCAGGATGGTGGCCACGCCAATACCCACGATGCCGGCGAAACCAAGCCATTTCGCGTCGGTGATGCCCATCGGGTACTGGGCCACCCAGGTGAAACCACTGGATATGACAATGCCTACGCCGTTAATAATGAGGAACAGCACCAGTTCGCGGCTCACATTGTTCTGGCGGCGGCGCCGGAAAGTCCAGAAGCGGTTTGCCACCCACGAGAACAAAGTTGCCACAACGGCGCTGATGATGCGCGCCTTGGTGGCACTGCCTTCCAGGGGTCCGTGGTAGAGGAGCCACCACAGCCCGTTGTCCACAACAAAGGCGAAAGCTCCCACGGTCCCAAACTTGGCTACTTCCCGCCAAAACAGCGAGGCCAAGCCCCTGATACGCGCAGACAGTGATGAAAACATGATCCTCCGAGGCCGTTGGTGCGCCGCCGGCCGGGATTGCCGAAGCTGGACACAGTAATCCGCTGCGTAGGGACAGGCAGACGGTAAGAACCAATATTACTCCCGTATTTTGGGAGTTCCCTGAACACGCAGGAGGGACCCCTCCGGCCAAAAGAGGTTTGCGGTAACTTTTCGGTAACCTAATGCTGTGACCTTTCCTATAATTGGCGTCGTCGGCGGTGGCCAGCTGGCCCGGATGATGGCCCCCGCAGCAGTGGCCCTTGGTTTCGAACTTCGAGTTTTGGCCGAGGGCCCTGACGTGTCCGCCGTGCCCGCCGTCGCCTCCTCCACGGTTGGTGACTACACCGATTTGGAAACGCTGCGCGAATTCGCAGCTGGCGTGGATGTGCTCACGTTCGACCACGAGCACGTGCCCGGAGCACACCTGCGCGTCCTGGCCGGCGAAGGAGTGAACGTGCAGCCCTCACCGGAGGCCCTGGTCCATGCCCAGGACAAGCTGGTCATGCGGGCGGCCGTTGACCGGCTGGGCCTTCCCAATCCGCGCTGGGCAGCGGTGTCCAGCGTCGGGGACCTGATGGACTTCGCCAAGGCCGCGGAATGGCCCGTGGTCCTGAAAACCCCGCGCGGAGGTTACGACGGCAAGGGCGTGCGGATCATTGCCGACGCTGATGAAGCAGCCCAAGCGGCCGACTGGTTCACGGGTGAACCGCTTCTGGCCGAAGAAAAAGTGCCTTTCAGCCGCGAACTTTCCGCCCTGGTTGCCCGAACCCCCGGGGGCACCGCGCTTCCCTGGCCGGTGGTGCATTCCATTCAGGTGAACGGTGTCTGCGATGAAGTCATTGCCCCGGCCCAGGAGCTGGACCCGCAGGTGGCGGAGGCCGCCCAGCAGGCCGCCCTGCGGATCGCCGCGGAGCTTGGCGTCACCGGCGTGATGGCCGTTGAGCTGTTCGAAACACCCGGACGGGGCGAGGGATTCCTCATTAACGAGTTGGCGATGCGCCCCCACAACTCCGGCCACTGGACCATGGACGGTTCCGTCACGGGCCAGTTTGAGCAGCATCTGCGGGCCGTCCTGGACCTTCCGCTGGGCGCAACCGATGTCCTGGGCGGCGTCGTCGTCATGAAGAACTACCTTGGCGGCGCAAATTCGGATCTGTTCAGCAGCTATGCTTCTGCACTGGCTGCCGAGCCGGCCGCCAAAATCCATAATTACGGTAAATCGGTCCGACCGGGCCGCAAGATCGGGCATGTCAACGTGGTGGGCCGCAGCGCTGCGGACCTGCCCCGGGTGCGGAGCAGCGCTGATCGCGCAGCTTCCATCCTCCGTGACGGTTCCGATACCCAGAAGGAGAATTCATGAGCATCCGCGACACCCCCCTGGTAGGACTCGTCATGGGCTCAGACTCCGACTGGCCCGTCATGGACGCCGCTGCCGCGGCCCTGGCCGAGTTTGGCATCCCGTATGAGGCCGACGTCGTGTCCGCCCACCGGATGCCCACGGAGATGATCGACTACGGCCAGCGCGCCCACCAGCGCGGCCTGCGGGTGATTATTGCCGGCGCCGGCGGCGCCGCGCACCTGCCCGGGATGCTGGCAGCGGTCACTCCCCTGCCCGTCATCGGTGTTCCGGTTCCCCTCAAGCACCTGGACGGCATGGATTCGCTGCTGTCGATCGTGCAGATGCCCGCCGGCATTCCCGTGGCTACCGTTTCCATTGGCGGGGCACGCAACGCGGGACTGCTGGCAGTGCGGATGCTGGCCGCCGGCACCGACCCGCTGGCGGCCAAACTTCAGCAGCAGCTGCTCGACTTTGCCTCCGGGCTGCGCCAGACGGCGCTGGCCAAGGGCGCCAAGCTGCGCACCTCCGTTACGGTCAGCGACTAGGGCCTTCCATGGACCCGAGGAACAACACCGACGCCATGCTGACGGACCCGGTCCGGAATCCGCAGTCGGCACCGCCGCGCACACGCACCAAACGGGCCTTCATCCTTCTCCTGCTGACACTGGTACTGCCCGGCGCAGCCCAGGTTGTGGCCGGCAACCGCAAACTCGGCCGCCGCACCCTGCAGGTAACCTTCACGGTCTGGGCGCTTGCCGCAGCTGCACTGGTGCTGGCCCTGACCAACCGCGCCATGCTGGTGAACCTTCTCACCAACGGCTGGTCCTCATTCCTGCTCATGGTGATCCTGGCCCTGCTGGCGGTGGGCTGGGCCTTCCTGTTCCTCAATACCCTTCGCATCATCCGGCCGCCCCTGCTGGAGAGACGGGTGCGTCCCCTGATCGCCGGCATGCTGGCGGTGCTGGTGGTGTGCACCAGCGGCGGCCTGGCCTACGGCGCCTACATGCTCAATGTCAGCCGCAACGCTTTCGGCAGCATCTTCTCCTCCGGCCCCTCCTTTGACCCGGTGGACGGCCGCTACAACTTCATGCTGATGGGCGGCGACGCCGGCGAGGACCGCACCGGGCTGCGCCCGGACAGCATGTCCGTCATCAGCGTTGATGCCAAGACCGGCAAGTCCATTACCTTCAGCCTTCCGCGCAACTTCCAGAACGCTCCGTTCCCGGAGGATTCCCCCCTGGCGGAGGTCTACCCGGACGGCTACAACTGCGGCGACGACTGCATCCTGAACAGCCTCTACCAGAACGTGATGGAGAACCATCAGGATCTGTACCCGGACTCGGCCGATCCCGGCGCCGAGGCGATGATGGACGCCGCGTCCGGCATCCTGGACCTGGATGTTCAGGCCTATGTGATTGTGGACATGGAAGGTTTCTCCAAACTCATCGATGCCATGGGCGGCGTCACCGTCAACGCCGGCGGGTGGGTTCCCATCACGGCCGGCGAAATCCCCGGAACCAACCGGCACTACCCGCCGGACGGCTGGATCGCCCCGGGCACGCAGAAGATGGACGGCTATACGGCCCTCTGGTATGCCCGCTCGCGGGAGTTCGTCACCGACTACCACCGCATCGCCCGCCAGCAGTGCGTCCAGCAGGCCATGGTGGCGCAGCTGGACCCCGCTACGCTCCTGACCCGCTTCCAGGCCATTGCTTCGGCCGGACAGCAGATCGTCAAGACGGACATCCCGCAGGACCAGCTCGGCAGCTTCCTTGACCTGGCTCTGAAGGCGAAGTCGCAGCAGATGGAGCGCCTAACCATCGGCCCGCCGGACTTCGGCACCGCAGAGGACAACTTTGTGACCTATCCGGACTTCGATCAAATCCGGACCCGTGTGGCCGCGATGATTGCCGGTCAGGAAGCAGAGCCCGCCAAAAAGCCCGCCGAGGAACCCGCCAAAGCTCCGGCCGAAGCTCCGGCCGAAGCTCCCGACGCAGAAGACGGCGGCGCAGCACCGGAGACTGCGCCTGAACCGGAAACGGACAGCACCGACATCGGGACGGAAACCGGACAGATCGCTGACCCGGCGCCGTCGGCGCCCGGACAGGAGGAAATTACTCAGGAATACCTGCAGTACCTCGCGGAGATTCAGGACGACGCCACGCTGGCAACCCTGCTGAACAACAACGGAGACTGCACCCCCGGCTAAGCGGACCAGCCCCTGATCCGCAGCCGTCGCCCGGACGGTCCCACGCAGTCCCACAACCTGTTGAAAAGAGAGCCATGTACTTGCTGAACAACACCCTCCGGCCCTACGCCTGGGGTTCGCTCACTGCCATGGCGGAACTTTTCGGCCGGGAGCCCTCCGGCTCGCCCGAGGCGGAGCTGTGGATCGGCGCCCACCCGGGAGCGCCGTCGGCCCTGGTACCCCCGGTGCCGGACGCGCAAACACTGGATGAGCTCATTGCGGCGGATCCGCAGCAGATGCTCGGCCGGGAGACCGCTGAAACCTACGGCGGGGTCCTGCCCTTCCTCGCCAAGGTCCTGGCAGCCGGTTCTCCGCTGTCCCTGCAGGTCCATCCCAGCCAGGAGCAGGCCCGTGCCGGCTTCGCCGCCGAGGAAGCCGCGGGCCTTGACCGCAGCGCGGCGGACCGCAATTACAAGGACGAGAACCACAAGCCGGAAATGATCTTTGCCCTGACGCCTTTCGAGGCGCTCTGCGGCTTCCGGGAACCGGACCAGGCGGCGGAGATCTTCCGGACTGCCGTGCGTGCCGTTTCAGCCGGCGGAACGGACGTTCCCGCGCTGCTGTCCTGGGCCGTGGACGAGCTGTCCAGCGGGCATCCCGCTCCGGACCGGCTCCAGAGCGTATTCCGCACGCTGATCAGCGGCGGCGACGACGTCCGTGAAGCAGTTGAGGTCACCGCCGGGGCGCTGGAGGAGGCCGCGGCCGACCTGCTGGAACCGTATGCCAAGGAGCTGGCCACAGCAGTGGAGCTCAATGCCTACTACCCCGGGGATCCCGGGGTGCTGCTCTCCCTGCTGCTGAACCGAGCCTCCCTGCAGCCCGGCGAGGCCGTGTACCTGCCCGCGGGCAACGTCCATGCCTACCTGAGCGGGTTGGGCATCGAGGTCATGGCCTCTTCCGACAACGTGCTGCGCGGCGGACTCACGCCCAAGCACGTTGATGTTCCGGAGCTGCTCAAGACGGTGGATTTCCGTCCCATGGGTGTCCCGTCTCTGAAGCCGGTCTTCACGCAGATGGGGCAAGAGCTGTACCGGCCGCCGTTCAGCGAGTTCGCCCTGCAGCGGATCGAACTGGAACAGCGGGCCTCGGACCTGGGCGAGGGCTACTCCCCCACCGCTTCCATGTCAGGCTCCGACGTGTCGGTGCTGCAGAACGGACCCACTGTGGTCATCGTGGTGCGCGGCACCGTCGTCCTGGACTCCCCGAAGGGCGACCTGGTGCTGGAGACGGGCCAGAGCGCCTTCATTCCGTCCGCCGAGGCGCCGGTAATTGCCAAGCTTTCGGCCCATTCCGCCCAGCACGACGACGGCGCACTGGCTTTCGCGGTGACGGTCGGCTCCGCTGATGCCGAATTGGCGGATCCCGCGGAACCCCGTCTGGACATCTAGCGGCTCAGGCTGATCCTTCGTACAGATCACGGGCTCTCATGAGGTGAGCAGTTACGGCAGGCCGACCGCCGACCGCACCCATTGCGGACAACCCTCCGCCCGGAACTGTCCCCACCCGCCCTGAATTGCCCCCACCCGCCCGCCGAGTGTCGGGACGACGCCGTAATACACGCTCTATTCCGGCACGAACGCGACAGTCGAAGGAACCAAACCGCCCGAACGCAGCAATCGGTGCAGCACGCTAGCGGCGGATCTTGGCCTTGACCGCTCCCGCGAGGCCGCGTGCCTTCCGCAGCCCCTTCTTGGCCACCGGCAGCGCCGTGGTGAAGACCGGATACAGCGGCGACAGCGGCTTGTCCCAGGTGCCTGCGAGCTGGTTTTCGTGCTTGGCCCAGCCCATCTTGAACTTGGACACTCCGTCATTGAGCAGTCCGTTGAAGTCGTAGCGGGTGATTCCGCGTTCCTTCATGTCCTGAATGGCGTGCCACTTCAGCGCATAGTTGGCGCGCAGGTGCTCGCCCTCTTCGGTCATGCCGCCGTAGAGCTCAAACGAGGTGTAGGCGCTGGTGGACAGCCACAGGAAGGCAACGACGTCGTCCCCGCTGAAAGCTGCGTACACGGGCGAGTCCTCGCCCAGGTTGTCGAAGATGTCCAGGTAGTAGCCGTCTTCGTGGATGCCGAACCCGGCGCGCTCGGCCGTCTGCTTGTACACGGCCAGGCACTTGGAAATCTCGTCCCGCGTCACGCGGCGGTACTCCAGCGCCTCGCGCCCGGACTTGCGGATGTACTGGCGGTGTTTTTTGGACATGTCCGCAAGCAGTTCGTCCTCGGTCCGGGAAAGATCCAGGATCAGGGTGCGGCCAATCAGGATGGTGTTGGGGGAAGCCTTGAACCCGGCGCCCGGCAGACCGGCGGCAATCTCGCCGTCGGCGTCCCAGTCAGGCTCAATGCTCAGCGCCACCGGGCCGTGGGCTTTCTTGACATAGTCGCTGACCGCGCCGAGGACCTCGAGCTCGCGGCCGGGGACTGACTGCGGGCCGCGCGGGATGTAGGCGAGCGCCTTGAAGGGGAACGGCAGACGGCGCAGCAGCACCTGGGCCGAGCCCACGGTCTTGCCGTCCTCGTCAGCAACCAGCAGACGGTCCACACTCCAGTTGTGTTCTGCTTTGGTCTTGCCCCAGCCCCACAACTGCTGCGGATGTCCGTTGAAACCATTGACGGTTTCATTCCAGCGGGCGGAATCGGAACAGGGTGTAACGCGCAGTGTCATGCTTTCCAGCCTACCGGGGGTTCACGGACCTGCCGTTGCGCCTCCCCTGTGGTCCCGGCCACTTGTTACCCTCGACTATGACTCCTTCAACCCCCGGCACCCGCTCCGCGGTCTCCGGTCCCCGAAGTTCGGACCTGTCCCGGCAGCTCACGGTCACCGTCTGCTTTGTGATCTGCATTGTTGGCTCAATGATTGGCGTCGGCGTCTTCGGCGGCACTCCCATTGCAGAGGCGGCCGGCGGTGCGTTGAATGCCGACGCCACTTATCTGGCCCCGGCCAGCGGCGCCTTCTCCATCTGGTCGGTGATCTACACCGGACTCGGCACCTACACGATCTGGCAGTGGCTTCCCTCCCAACGAAGCTCCGAACGCCAGCGGTCCCTCGGCTGGCTGGTTGCGGCGTCGCTGCTCCTGAACGCGGCCTGGATTTTGAGCGTCCAGGCGGGTTGGGTGGCCGTCAGCGTCCTTGTGATCGCTGCCCTGCTCGTGGTCCTCGCGGCATGCTTTGCACGGTATTCCCGCACCCCCGCCGCCAACTGGATTGAAGCGGTGGTGGTGGACGGCACGCTGGGCCTGTACCTGGGCTGGGTGTCCGTGGCCACCTGCGCCAACACGGCAGCTGCACTGACCGACGCCGGCTTCGACGGCTTCGGCCTCGCCCCGGAGGTCTGGTCCATCGCCATCCTGGCAGTGGTAGCGGCGCTGGGCGTGGCACTGGCCGCCTACGGCCGGGGACGCCTGGCCCCTGCGGCGGCGCTCGCCTGGGGGCTGTCCTGGATTGCCGTGTCCCGCCTCAACGGCGAGCTGCTCTCCACGGGTACGGCCGTTGCGGCGGTGGCTGCGGCCGCCGTCGTTGCCCTGGCCGCCGTCGCCTATCGGATTGTCGGCCGCAACCGGATCCGCTCGGAAGCCCCCGCCCTCGCCTAGCGCCGGACAACCCCTTGCGCCGGACAACCCCTGGCCGCAACAACACAGAAGCCCCGGAACCTGCTGGTTCCGGGGCTTCTTCTGCTTGTTGCGGTACGGCCTACTTCAGGCGGGCGTAGGACTCCCACTTGTGCGACTGGTGCTCGCCGTCCACCACGCGGATGGTTCCGGACTTGGAACGCATGACGATGGACTGGGTCAGCACGCGGTCCTTCTTGTAGCGCACGCCGCGGACCAGGTCGCCGTCGGTGATGCCGGTGGCGGCGAAGTAGCAGTTGTCGCTGGTCACCAGGTCATTGGTGGTCATGACGCGGTCCAGGTCATGGCCGGCGTCGATTGCCTTCTGCTTCTCATCATCGGAGGTGGGCCACAGCCGGCCCTGGATGACGCCGCCGAGGGTCTTGATGGCACAGGCCGTGATGATGCCTTCGGGGGTGCCGCCGATTCCCATCAGGGCGTCGACGTCGGTTCCCTCGCGGGCAGCGGCGATGCCGCCGGCAACGTCGCCGTCCATCAGCATCCGGGTGCGGGCACCGGCGTCGCGGATTTCCTGCACCAGAGGCTTATGGCGGTCACGGTCCAGGATCATGACGTTGAGCTGGTTGATCTTCTTGCCCTTGGCCTTGGCAATGAGGTGCAGGTTCTGCTTGACCGGCAGGCGCAGATCCACCATGTCGGCAGCTTCGGGTCCGGTGATCAGCTTTTCCATGTAGAACACGGCGGAGGGATCAAACATGGTGCCGCGTTCGGCCACGGCCAGCACGGCGAGGGCGTTGTTGATGCCCAGGGCGGTCAGGCGGGTGCCGTCGATCGGATCCACGGCGACGTCGCACAGTGCGCCGGTGCCGTCACCCACGTGCTCACCGTTGTAGAGCATGGGAGCTTCGTCTTTTTCACCTTCACCAATGACCACGACGCCGTTGAAGTGCACCGTGGAAATCAGGGAGCGCATGGCGTCGACGGCGGCGCCGTCTGCCGAGTTCTTATCACCGAAACCCACCCAGTGGCCGCCGGCAATGGCAGCAGCTTCGGTGACCCGGACCAGTTCGAGGGCCAGGTTCCGGTCCGGCTCGTCGTCACCGACTGCCAGGGCGGGGGAAAGGGTGGAGTACTGAGCGCCTTTGGACACGTCTAACCTCATCTTTGAAATTTCGATGCGAACCGTTTGCCAATTATGAGAAACGGATGATCCTTGCTCCGATCATAGTCTGAGTGGTCCGCGCCACCGCCAGCGCCGCCGCAATGAAGATGAGGCAGTTACCGGCCCAACTAGGAGTTGGAGGCCCGGATAAGCGATCATGGAAAGGTGAGTGAGCAGCAGCAGGACCAAGAGACGCCCGTAACCCCGGTACTGACCGCCAAGCAGGCCAAACGTGCCAATGCCACAGTGATTGGGATGCTGATTGCCACCGGCATTACCGTGCTGCTGGTGCTGGTTCCGGTGCTGCTGAACCCCGCCCCCAAAATGCAGACCCTCAACGTGGACGTCCCGGCGATCGCCAATCAGGCAGCCGGCGACGCCGGTTATGCTCCCCTGGCGCCCGAACTTCCCGAGGGCTGGAGCTCAAACTACGCCCGCTGGGAAGCATCCAACAGCAGCGGCGTTCCGGTCTGGGAAGTGGGTTATCTCACGCCCGAAACCGCCTTTATCCGCCTCTCGGAGACCAACGCGGGCAATCCCACCTGGATCGCACAGGTTTCCGGCGATGCGAGCGTCGCCGGGGAGCGCACCGCCGGGGGCCAGACCTGGGAGCTGCGGGACTCCCCCGAAGGCGAAGCCAGCATGGTGCTGGAGAAGGACGGCCTGACCGTGGTCCTGACCGGAAAAGCCGACCTCGCCGAGTTTGATGTTCTTGCCGAAGCAGTGGTCCGGGACCTCGGTAAAGAATAAGCACCGCCTGCAGCACGGGGGTTATGGTAAAGATTGTGAATGAACCCACTGCTACCGCAATAACCACCCCGGCCCAGGCATGGCAGACGCTGCATGAAGGCAATGCCCGCTTTGTTGCCGGCACGTCCTCCCATCCCAATCAGGATGCCAACAGGCGCAGTTCGCTCGTGCACGAGCAGAACCCGTTTGCCGTCATCTTCGGCTGCTCGGATTCACGGCTCGCCGCTGAAATCATCTTTGACCTTGGCCTCGGTGACGCTTTTGTCATCCGCACGGCCGGCCAGGTGATCGACGACGCCGTCCTGGGCTCCCTGGAATACAGCATCGCCAAGCTCGGCGTCCCGCTGATCGTGGTCCTCGGCCATGACAGCTGCGGGGCCGTGACCGAAGCCAAGCGCACCGTGGACACCGGCGAAATGCCCGGCGGACACCTGCGCAACCTCGTAGAGCGCATCACGCCCTCGGTCCTGGCTGCCCAGCGCAACGGGCTCACCGAGGTCAACGACATGGTGGTGGAGCACACCAAGCAGACTGCTGAGCGCCTGGTGGAGAGCTCCTCGATCATCGCCGCAGCCGTCGAAGAAGGCCGCACCGCCGTCGTCGGCGTGTCCTACCGGCTGGCCGAAGGCGCAGCGGATCTCGTGTCCGGCTACGGCGCGCTCACCCACCCCGCCGTCGTACGCTCCCGCATCTCCTAGGTTCCCGGCCCCCAGTCCCAAGTCCCGAATCCCGGCGCCGGGGCTCCGCCCCGCTCCCCGCGTGACGGCGCGTTTCTGCCCCGGCGCTGCGGATACTAGGCTTGGGACCATGACTTCTGACACTCCTGAATACCGCATCGAACATGACACCATGGGCGAGGTCCGGGTCCCGGTCAACGCCCTGTACCGCGCACAGACCCAGCGCGCCGTCGAAAACTTCCCCATCTCGGGCAAGCCGCTGGACAGCGCCCACATCGAGGCACTGGCCCGGATCAAGAAGGCCGCAGCCACTGCGAACGCCGAGTTGGGAGTGCTCGACGCCGAGCGCGCCCGGGCAATCGAGAAGGCCGCCGACCTGGTCGCAAGCGGAATCCACGATCACCACTTCCCGATCGACGTGTTCCAGACCGGTTCCGGTACGTCCTCGAACATGAACACCAACGAGGTCCTGGCCGAACTGGCGACCCGCGCCCTGGCGGAAGCCGGCAGCGAGACCACGGTCCACCCGAATGACCACGTCAACGCCTCCCAGTCCTCCAACGACGTTTTCCCGACGTCCGTTCACGTTGCTGCAACGTCGGCCCTGATGAACAACCTCATTCCCGCCCTCGATTACCTGGCCGCTTCGCTGGAGCGCAAGGCCGTGGAATTCAAGGACGTCGTCAAGTCCGGCCGCACGCACCTGATGGACGCCACCCCGGTGACCCTGGGCCAGGAATTCGGCGGTTACGCAGCGCAGGTCCGTTACGGCATCGAGCGTGTGCAGGCATCCCTGCCCCGTGTTGCCGAGGTTCCGCTGGGCGGCACCGCCGTCGGCACCGGCATCAACACCCCCGCCGGCTTCCCGCAGCGCGTCATCGCGATCCTCGCCGAGGACACCGGCCTGCCCCTGACCGAAGCACGCGACCACTTCGAGGCGCAGGCCAACCGCGACGCCCTCGTTGAGGTTTCCGGCATGCTCCGCACCATCGCCGTCTCCTTCTCCAAGATCGCCAATGACCTGCGCTGGATGGGGTCGGGCCCCAACACCGGCCTGGGCGAAATTGCGATTCCCGACCTGCAGCCGGGCTCCTCGATCATGCCGGGCAAGGTCAACCCGGTCATCTCCGAGGCTGTCATGCAGGTTGCCGCACAGGTGGTGGGCAACGACGCCGCCATCGCCTGGGCGGGCACCTTCGGTTACTTCGAGCTCAACGTCGGCATCCCCGTCATTGCCTCGAACCTGCTCGAATCCATCCGCCTGCTCGCCAATTCCTCCCGGATCATGGCGGACAAGATGATTGACGGCATTGAGGCCAACGTGGAGCGCGCCCGCTACCTGGCCGAGGCTTCCCCGTCCATCGTGACTCCGCTGAACAAGTACATCGGCTACGAGAACGCCGCCAAGATCGCCAAGTACGCGGTCAAGGAAGGCAAGACCATCCGCCAGGCCGTCGAGGAACTCGGCTACGTGGAGCGCGGCGAACTGACCGTGGAGCAGCTGGACACAGCCCTGGATGTGCTGTCGATGACGAAGCCCCCGCAGGCCTAGTTCCGCAGCATCTCTCCAGCATCACCGCACGTCTTCCGCCTTCACGGCGGGACGGCATCAGCAGGGCATCCGGCCGGTGGGCCGGGTGCCCTGCTGCGTTGCGGCAACTCCGCCGTGAATTGCACTTCAGTCTTCAGGGTGCAAAACTTTACTCTGTGACTGATAGTGCATGTACCGACAGCGGCGGCCTCCGTGAACGAAAACGCAGCGCCACCAAGCTGGCCATCATCACCGCGGCCCGTATCCTGACCGCGGAACGCGGTTTTTCCGGATACACGGTGGAGGAACTCTGCGAGGAAGTCGGCATCTCCCGGCGTACGTTCTTCAACTATTTCCCGGCCAAGGAAGATGCCGTCCTCGGCTCCCCGGCAGATGAAATCCCGGCTGATCTGGCCGAGGAGTTCATTGCCCGCGGTGCCGGCTCCGACCCGGGCCGGATATCTTCCTCCCTGCTGTCCGACTTTGTGGATTTCGCCGCAGAGATGATGGACCGGATGGTCATGTCCCGGGACCAGATGGTGCAGCTCAAGCTGGCCGTTGCCGCGGAGCCGCGTCTCCTGGAGAGAGTCATGTACGGGACGCAGGAAGCCGAGCAAACCTTCGCGGCCATCCTGTCAGCCCGGGAGGGCCTGCCGCCCTCCGACCCGAGGATCCAGGCCGCCATGGCCCTGGTCATTACGCTGGGCCAGCGCGCCGGACCGGCCTTCTTCGCGCCGGGAAACACACGTCCGTACCGCCAGATACTTACTGAAGCCGTAAACGCCATGCACGAGGTGTTCACCTCCGCATCCCCCCTGACCGATCCCTCTTCCAAGGACCCTTCATGACCGCCACCGCCACGCAGGGCTCCCAGCCGCTGCTGCTGACCCAGAGACGCATCTGGATCATCTTCTCCGCGCTGATCGCAGGCATGCTGCTTTCCAGCCTTGACCAAACCATCGTGTCCACCGCCATGCCCACCATCGTGGGCGAGTTGGGCGGCGTCGAGCACCAGACCTGGATCACCACTGCCTATCTGCTGGCCACCACCATCGTGATGCCGATCTACGGCAAATTCGGCGACGTGCTGGGCCGGCGCAACCTCTTCCTGTTCGCCATTGCCCTGTTTACGCTGGCATCGGTGGGCTGTGCCTTTGCCACCGATTTCTGGGGCTTCGTCATTTTCCGCGCCATCCAGGGCCTGGGCGGCGGCGGCTTGATGATCCTCTCCCAGGCCGTCATCGCCGACGTCGTCCCGGCCAACGAGCGCGGCAAGTACCTCGGCCCGCTCGGCGGCATCTTCGGCCTCTCCGCCGTCGCCGGCCCCCTGCTCGGCGGCTTCTTCGTGGATCACCTGACCTGGCAGTGGGCGTTCTACATCAACATCCCGATCGGCATCATCGCCTTCCTGGTTGCGTTCTTCACCCTCACGCTGCCGACCAAGAAGGCCACCAAGCGCATTGACGTGGGCGGCGTCGTTTCCCTTTCCATCGCCACCACGTGCCTGATCTTCTTCACCGACTTCGGCGGCCGCGACGACCACGGCTGGACGGATCCGCTGACCCTGGCGTTCGGCGCCGGCCTGCTGGCTGCCGCCTTCACCTTTGTGATGATCGAGCGCCGGGTCGAAGATCCGATCATTCCGCTGAGCCTGTTCAAGAACCCGATCTTTGTGAACGCCACCGCCATCGGCTTCACCCTGGGTATGGGCATGTTCGCTGCCCTGGCCTTTGTGCCGACGTTCCTGCAGATGTCCACCGGCACCTCCGCCGCCGTGTCCGGGCTGCTGATGCTTCCGATGATGGTGGGCCTGATGGGCACCTCGATCTACTCCGGTCTGGCCATCACCAAAACCGGAAAGTACAAGAAGTACCCGATCATGGGCGCCGTGCTGGTGATCGCCGCCATGCTGTGGATGACCACCCTGTCCGCCGATACCCCGGTCTGGGTCATCTGCGCCCAGCTGTTCGTGTTCGGTGCCGGCCTGGGCTACATCATGCAGGTGGTGGTGCTGGTGGTGCAGAACTCCGTGCCCGTGGACCAGATCGGCACGGCAACCTCCAGCAACAACTACTTCCGTGAAGTGGGAGCGTCCCTGGGCGTAGCTATCTTCGGCGCGATGTTCACCTCCCGGCTGTCCGAGAACCTGCTGGAGGTCTTCAGCAAGGCAGGATTCGATCCGGCCGCCGCAGGCCAGGCCACCGCCACGCTCGAGCCGTCGTCGCTGGATGCCCTTCCGGAGCCTGTCCGGGACGGCATCGTCACCGCGTACGCGGATTCGCTGGCACCGGTGTTCTGGTACCTCATCCCGTTCCTGGTGATCGCCCTGGTGCTGGCCCTGTTCCTGAAGCAGATTCCGCTCTCCGATGTGGCCGGCATGGTGGCCCGCGGCGAGGCAGTGGGCGGCGCCGAGGCGGACCGGCTGGAGGCCGAACGCCTGGCAGCCCTGCAGGGCGGAGCTCCCGGAACCGGCAAGGCTTCCGCTGCGGCGGACACGGATTCGGGCATCCCGTCCGAGTCCGGTACCGGCTCCGCCTCAGGCATCGGGTCCATCTCAGGGACCGGCCGCCCCGACGCGGACCAGCACTAACCACCGGCTGTTCCCGAGCCGGATCCCGTCGGCCCCGTTCTCCGCTCCAGGAGGACGGGGCCGACGGCGTATAAGGTCCGAGTCGTTAGCGCGCGAAGGCGGGGACGCCGTCGGCCTTCAGCGCCAGGTCCAACAGCCAGCGGTGCCGTTCGCTCAGTTCAGGCAGGTTGTCCGGGGCAAACCAGCCGACGTCGGTGGACTCGTCATCGTTCACCCTCGCCTCGCCGCTGAGGTAGCGGCAGCGGAACCCCACATTCAGGAACGAGCACCGGTCTCCGTTGGGGAAGGTGATGGGCCCGTGTGAACCAACGTGGATCAGGTGCTCGATTTCGGCGGTGACGCCGGTTTCCTCCTGGATTTCGCGCAGCGTTCCGGCCGCGGGTTCTTCACCCGGATCCAACATTCCGGTGACCAGGGTCCAGCGGCCGTCGTCGGAACGCCGCACCAGCAGCACCTGTCCCGCATCGTTGAAGACGACGCCGGTAATCCCCGGCAGCCACAGCAGCTCGTGGCCGATTTTCTTCCGCAGGGACAGGACAAAATCTGGCGTAGGCATTGTTCTACTGTAGGCCAGGCAGCCCCATGGCCAACGCGGCACCGGCCAGCATGAACGGACCAAAGGCAATGGCCGTCTTAGCCGTTCCGCGTTTGGAGAGGATCAGCCACATCCCCCACGCTCCGCCCAGGAGGAAGGCGGCAAAGGTGCCTGCCAGAACATGCCCCCAGCCCAGAAATCCCAGCCACAGGCCCAGGACTCCGGCCAGTTTTACGTCCCCGAATCCCAGGCCCGAGGGGTTGCTGAACCGCAGCAGGAAGTAGGCGCTCCACAGAACGATGCCGGCCACCAGCATCCCGGCAATCCGGAACATATCCCCTGCCGCGAGCGCGGCGGCGCCGAGCAGCACCACGGACACCGGGTAGGCCGGCAGCAGGATCCGGTTGGGCAGGCGGTGAGTCGCAGCATCCGCAGCCGACAGCCTCACAGCCAGCACCACAAAGTAAGCGGCGGCAGCGCACAGCACCCAGAAGGCTGCGCCGCCCAGCGACCGGTACTCCTCCAAAATCCCCACCATGGGCCTCACGGTACGCCATGGCGTCCGCTTCTTCCCGCCCTGGCGCGGTTGTGGAAAACACCCTCTGGGAAAAGCACCTCCGGGGAGAAAAAGGGGGCGAGATGCCCCGAAGACTGCTGCGGAATACACTGGCGGCATGAGCATTGGCCGGCAGCACCACATCCACAGCCGACCCGGAGATCAGGCAGACACAGCCCCGCCGGAAAGCAACGCCTCCGGAACGCCGCCGGAAATCCCGTCGGAGAACACCGCCCCGTCGGAGAGCACCGCCGCGTCGCTGGAACGCGCGTCCAACAGCGACAGCCTGAATGTGCTGGCCCGCGCCGGCTTTGCCGTCATGGCGCTGCTGCACATCCTGATCGGTTCGGTGGCCCTGCGCCTGGTGCTGGGCGGGTACGGCGACGCGGACACCAGCGGTGCTCTGCGTCCGCTGGCCGCTTCCGCCGCAGGGCCGCTCCTGATGTGGGGAGGATTCGCCGCCTGCGCGGCGCTGGCCCTGTGGCAGCTGGGGGAAGCCACGGTCCGGGTCCGCCGGGAATCAGCCGGGAAGCGGTTGTCCAAGGCGGTCTCTTCGGGCGCACTGGTTCTGATCTACGGCAGTGTTGCCCTGACTTTCGCCGCCTTTGCCCGCGGCCGGGGCGGGGACTCAGGCGACTCAACGGCACAGTTCAGCACCACCGTCCTTGCCTCGCCGGCAGGCATGCCGGCGCTGACCGCCGTCGGCCTGCTCATCTTCGGCATCGGAATCTATTTCATCTACAAGGGCAGCCGGCGCAAGTTCCGCAGCGAACTGCGGCACTTCGAAGGCACCAAACGCGGCCGCGTCATTGACCTGCTCGGACTCACCGGCCACATCGCCAAGGGCATTTCCCTGATCCTCGCCGGCGGACTGTTTATCCTCGCCGCCGCCCAGAACAGCCCCGGCCAGTCCACCGGCCTCGACGGCAGCCTCAAACGCCTCCTGGACACACCCGCCGGACCGCCCGTCGTGACGGTGATTGCCGCCGGCCTGATCTTCTACGGACTCTTTGCCCTGGTGCGGGCCCGCTACGGGCGGATGTAACGGGGCCCTGCCCGCGTTTCAGCCGATCTGTCCCTCTTCCAGCAGTTCGGTCACCAGGGCAGCGATCGGCGAGCGTTCGGACCGGGTCAGGGTGATGTGCCCGAACAACGGATGCCCCTTGAGCGTTTCAACGACGGCGGCCACCCCGTCATGGCGTCCCACCCGCAGATTGTCGCGCTGGACGACGTCGTGGGTGAGGACCACGCGTGAGTTCTGCCCGATCCGGGACAGCACGGTCAGCAGCACATTCTTCTCGAGCGACTGCGCCTCATCCACGATCACGAACGAGTCGTGCAGGGACCGGCCCCGGATATGGGTCAGCGGCAGGACCTCCAGCATGCCCCGGTCCAGGACTTCCTCCAGCACTTCCTTGGAAACCAGGGCCTCGAGCGTGTCGAAGACTGCCTGCCCCCACGGCCCCATTTTTTCCGCCTCGGTGCCGGGCAGGTAGCCCAGCTCCTGGCCGCCGACGGCATAGAGCGGACGGAAGACCACCACCTTGCGGTGTTCGCGGCGCTCCAGCACCGCTTCCAGTCCCGCGCAGAGGGCCAGTGCGGACTTGCCGGTGCCGGCCCGGCCGCCCAGTGAGACGATGCCCACCTCGGGGTCCATCAGCAGATCTATGGCCAGCCGCTGTTCCGCTGAGCGCCCGTGCAGGCCGAACACGTCGCGGTCGCCGCGCACCAGCCGCACCTGTTTGTCGGCTCCCACCCGGCCGAGGGCCGATCCCCGGCTGGAGAGCAGGACGACGCCGGTGTTCACCGGCTGCTCGGCGGCTGCCGGAATGAACACCGGATGATGCTCGTACAGTCCGTCAATGTCGGCTTCGGCCACGTCCAGTTCGACGACGCCGGTCCAGCCGCTGTCACGGACCAGGTCGCTGCGGTATTCGTCGGCGTTCAAACCCACGGCCGATGCTTTGACCCGCATCGGCAGATCCTTGGAAACAACGGTGATGTTCCGTCCCTCATCCGCCAGGTTCCGTGCGACGGCGAGGATCCGGCTGTCGTTGTCGGTGCCCCGGATGCCCGCCGGCAGGACGTCCACTGACACATGGTTCAGTTCCACGCGCAGGGTTCCGCCGGAGGCGCCCAGGGGAATGGGGACGCTCAGCCCGCCGTGCTCAATCCGCAGGTCGTCCAGCAGGCGCAGGGCCGCCCGGGCAAAATACCCCAGTTCCGGATCGTGGCGTTTCTTCTCCAATTCGGTAATCACCACCAGCGGCAGGATGACCTCGTGTTCGGCAAACCGCAGGATGGCCTTCGGGTCCGAGAGGAGCACCGAGGTGTCCAGCACGTAGCCTGCCGGTCCGCTGCCGGCACCGGGCACTGCTGCTGCGGCCGCCGCCGGAGCGGCAGAGGAAGAGGAAGAGGAAGAGGAAGAGGAAGAGGTTCGCGGGGAGGAGGACATGGCCACGGGAAACTCCAGTCAGGGGCGGTGCCCCGGATCGCTGGGCGGGGAGATCAGCGGGTCGCTGATCAATAGCACCAAGGTACGCCGGAGGCGCCCGGCGCCGCAGCAGGACACGGCCCTGTTTCGGCGTCTTTGCGGCGAGTTTGCCTGCCGTTCATCCGCCGGTTTCAGGAACCGAAGCGGCGCTGCCTGCTCGCGTAATCACGCAGTGCCCGCAGGAAATCCACCCGGCGGAAGTCCGGCCAGAGTGCTTCACAGAAGTAGAACTCGCTGTACGCGCTCTGCCACATCAGGAATCCGGAGAGCCGCTGTTCACCCGAGGTGCGGATCACCAGCTCCGGATCCGGCTGGCCGCGGGTGTAGAGGTATTCGGAGATCTGCGTGTCGCACAGTTCCTCGGTAATTTCCGCCACGGACTTGCCCTGCGCGGTGGCGTCGCTGAGGAGTTCCTTGACGGCGTCCACAATCTCCCGGCGTCCCCCGTAACCGATGGCGACGTTGACGTGCAGGCCTTCGGCATCCTTGGTGCTTTCACCCAGGGCGTTGAGCTTGTCGGCAAGGTTTGTGGGAAGGATGTCCAGGGCACCAACGGCGTTGACCCGCAGGTCGCCCTTCTCGCCCAGCCGGTCCAGGGTGTTGCCGATGATGTCCAGCAGCGGGTCGAGCTCATCCGGATCCCGGTTGAGGTTGTCCGTGGAGAGCATGTACAGGGTCACCCGGCGCACGCCCACCTCCTGGCACCAGCCGAGGAATTCGAGGATCTTGTCCGCCCCTGCCTGATGGCCGTCGCTGGTGGGTGCTCCGGCCAGCTTCGCCCACCGGCGGTTGCCGTCCACCATGACGCCGATGTGCGCGGGAATGCGGTCAGGGCTGAGGCTGCGGCGCAGCTTGCGCTCGTAGTAGGCATATACAACGCCCGGGAACCTCATGCGGAGCCGCACCTGCCTGTCCTTGATGGCGGAATGAAACGTCTCCGCTGCAGCGGGAGGCGCACTAAAAAGTGTATTCCCAAAAAGGACCGCATACTTCCGATCGGTTCCGGCGAAGCGCGCGGCGGCGTCTGACCCGAACCTACCGACCCGTAACTTACCTGCTCGTAGGTTAGGATTTTTCCATGGCATCGTCATCGTCGTCCGCTCCCCCGGAGCAGAATCCCAGTTCGCGAAAAGCTCCCGGCCCGGTGGAATCCGCGGTCGAGCAGGTAGCAGACATCCTGGAGATCAAGCCGAAATTCCGGGGCTGGCTGCACGCCGGCGCAACACCGTTTGCTCTGGCAGGGGGCATTCTCCTGATCGTCCTGGCTCCCACCACCGGCACGCGCATCGCCTCCGCCGTGTATGCGTTCACGGGGGTCCTGCTGTTCGGAGTGTCTGCGGTCTATCACCGCGGAAACTGGACGCCGAAGGTCAAAAGGATCCTCAAACGCCTGGACCACACCAACATCGTGCTGGTCATCGCCGGGTCCTACACTCCGCTGGCCTGGTCCCTGCTGCCGCCGGAGAAGGCGAAAGTCCTGCTCTGGTTTATCTGGTGCGGCGCCCTGGCCGGAGTTCTGTTCCGGCTGCTCTGGCTGAATGCGCCGCGCTGGCTTTACACGCCCGTTTACATTGCCCTGGGGTTGGCGGCCCTGATCTACATTCCCGATTTCTTCGCGGTGAATCCCCCGGCCGCCGTCCTGGTCTGCGTGGGCGGGGCCTTCTATATTGCCGGCGCCGTGATCTACGCCCTGAAGAAGCCCAATCCGTCCCTGGACTGGTTTGGGTTCCACGAAGTCTTCCATGCCTTTACGCTGGTCGGATTCGCCTGCCATTACGGGGCGATCCTGATGGCCGTACTTTCGGTCAGCGCTTCCTAGCCCGGCCTCCGGCCCGCCTTAGGCCACCCACCGGCACCTCGTCCGTCCCTGCCCGGTCACTGCCCGGCGATCAGGTCCCGAAGTTCCGCCGCGGTGCTGACGGGCCTCAGACACACCATGCCACGGCACAGGTAGGCCACCGCAGGTTTGGAACCCGGCTCCCGTCCCTCCAACAGGGGCACCCGGGTTTCACCGGCAGGGCCCCCGGCTGTGTCCGTTCCGATCCGCGCGGCCACCACGAGCCCCGGCCCGCCGGCGTCGCGGGCCGCCCGCAGGAGCTCGCCGACCGCTTCAGGGTCCGTGCCGGTCACGGCCAGCTCACGTGGTCCCTCGAGCAGGAACTGCAGCACGGACATGGCCCACCCCGCGGCCTGCGGTGCCTGGGCACCCACCACCTGCACATACTTCAGCAGGGACTGTGCCAGGGCCCGGTGCCTCAGCGATCCCGAATACGCGGAATACGTCAGCAGGACCCCGGCAAAAAGTGCAGCGCCGCTGGGAGTCGGTCCGTCCAGCGGATCAGCGGCAGCCTGCGCTCCCTGGGCGTTCACCAGCTGGTTGGGCCGGAGGGCCGTGTCCTGCAGGACACCGCCCGCCAGAAAACGGCTCTCTGCGGCGAGAACCAGGGACTCGGCCGCCGCATACCATTCCTCATTGCCCGTGGCGGCATAGAGAGTGAACAGCCCCTCGGCTACCCCGGCGTAGTCCTCCAGCAGGCCTTCAATGCCCTGTGCGACGCCGTTGAACGAAACCCGGCGCAGCGTGGCTCCGGTCCGGTGAACGCGCAGCAGATAGGCTGCCGCGTCTTCGGCCGCGCTCAGGATGCGCCGCGCGTCCTCCTGCTCCGCGGCATCCTTCTGTCCAGCGGCATCGTTCTGTTCCGTGTCAGAGAGCACGACGGCGGCCGAAGCCAGCGCGGCCACCGCCAGCCCGTTCCATCCGGCCACCACCTTGTCATCGCGCTCGGGCTGCGGGCGCAGGTTCCGGGCCGCCAGCAGCGCCGGCCGGTGCCGCAGCCACAGTTCTTCCTCTGCTTCGCTCAGGGCCCGTCCAAAATGCAGCGTGCTGGCGCTGCCGCCGTCATCGTCCGGGGTTCCGCCGTGGGGTGCCATGTTTCCGGAGACCAGGTCCAGCAGGGCCATGACGGCGGAGGCGTCCGCGGGTCCCAGAACGTCGGTCAGCTGCTTCGGCGTCCAGACGTACGTGCCGCCTTCCACGCGGCGGCCCTCCATCAGCGTGTCCGCGTCCAGCGAGGAGGCAAATCCGCCCTCCTGAACACGCAGCCGGTGAATCATCCACTCCGCCGTCTCGCGGGTCACCCGCAGGGCAAGCCGGCGCTCCGCCGGATCAACGGCCGTCCGGACCCTTTGCGCGTACAGCGCCAGCAGCTGGACGTTGTCATAAAGCATTTTTTCGAAGTGCGGGACGGCCCAGCGGCGGTCCACGGTATACCGGGCGAAACCGCCCTCGAGCTGGTCATAGAGTGCGCTGCGCGCCATCGCATCAAGGGTCCGGCCAGCCAGCGCTGCGGCTTCCTGCGCGGTTGAGCTTTCGCTGCCGGCGTGGGCCAGCAGGAACCGCAGCACCGTGGAAGGCGGAAACTTCGGTGCACCGCCAAAACCGCCGAATTGGCGGTCTTCCAGTCCGGCCAGCGTTTCCACAGCTGCAGACAGTGTCCGGCCGGACTCGGCGGCAAACTCTGCGGCATCTTCGCTTCCGGCCTCGGGACCTGCGGAACTCCGGAGCGGTCCCAGCAGGCGCCGGTTTCCGTCCTGGGCCGAGGCAAGATGCGCGGCCAGCTGGGCGGCGCTCTGCCGGACTTCCTCCGGCCGCTCCTCCCAGGCAGAGGTGACCGCAGCCAGGACGTCCCGAAAGGCGGGCATGCCCTGCACCGGCAGCGGAGGGAAGTACGTGCCGGCGTAGAAGGTGCGTCCGTCGGGCAGGGCGAAAACGCTCATGGGCCAGCCGCCCTGGCCCGTCATGGCCTGGGTGGCGGCCATGTAGACGGCATCCACGTCCGGGCGTTCTTCGCGGTCCACCTTGATGGAGACGAAGTGCTCGTTCAGGTAGTCCGCCGTCACCGGATCTTCGAAGGACTCGTGCGCCATGACGTGGCACCAGTGGCAGGCGGCGTATCCCACCGAGATGAAAACCGGGACGTTGCGCCGCCGGGCCTCGGCGAACGCCTCGTCCCCGAACGGCCACCAGTCCACGGGATTGCCGGCATGCTGGCGCAAATAGGCCGACGCCTCGTTCAGCAGTCTGCCGGCCATGACTTCTCCTTAGCCGCGCTTGTAGTAACCCGGAGTAGTGTCCCCGCCGTCCGAAGCTTTCGCAGCGGGCTGCGCATCAGCGGCTCCCGCTGCGGATTCGGCGCTGGGAATGAAGACGTCGGAGCCGACGCCGGTGCGGGCCTGCTCGCGGTAACGGACCCGGCGGATGCGCTTGACCATGTCCCTGATGAGGAAGAACACGACGATCACCATGAAGAGGGTCACCAGGAAGCCCAGCAGTCCCGGAGTGACATCCGCGATGCTCAGGCCGGTTTTCAGCTCGTCATCCTCGGCGCCGGGGGAAACGGTCAGGGGCAGGCTGTACAGGAAGTTCACGGTGTTTCTCTCTCTTGGCAGCGGGCAGCTTTACGCCGTCCCTGACCTCTATCGTATGCCAGCGAACAGGTCCGTCTCAGGCAGCTCGCTCTCCACTTTGGACTGGATCAGCGAATAATCTTCCCAGGGCCAAACCTTCCGCTGGGTGTCGGCGTCCACGGCAAAAAAGAATCCCTCCGGATCCACCTGCGTGCGGTGGCTCTTCAGTGCCCGGTCCCGCGCTTCGAAGAAATCTCCGCACTGAATCTGTGTGGTGGTGGGATGTGTGGGAGCGGGAGGCTGGTGTCCCTCCGTGTCGGCTTCCTGCCAGGCGGCAATGCGCTCCGCGTACGGTGAGTCCATGCCCGCGTCCACCAGTGCGTGATGCAGTGCGGTGAACCGTTCGGGGTTGAAAGCGCGGTCGTAGTACAGCTTCAGCGGCTCCCAGGGTTCTCCGGTCCCGGGGTAGCGTTCAGGGTCCCCCGCGGCGTTGAAGGCTTCAACCGCCACCTTGTGGGCCATGATGTGATCCGGATGCGGGTAACCGCCGTTTTCGTCGTAGCTGATGATCACGTGCGGGCGGAACTCACGCACGAGCTTCACCAAGGGCGCAGCGGCGTGCTCCAGGGGCTCCAGGGCGAAGCAGCCAAAGGGCAGGTCAGGCAGCGGATCCCCCTCCGGCAGGCCGGAGTCCATGAATCCCAGCCAGCGGTGCTCAATACCCAGCTCTCGGCGGGCGTTGGCCATTTCCGAGCGGCGAAGCCCGGCGAGGTCCCGCTTGGCGGCGGCATTGGATTCCATGGCGGGATTCAGCACGCTGCCGCGCTCGCCGCCGGTGCAGGTTGCCACCATCACTTCTACGCCCTGAGCGGCGTAGGAAGCCATCATCGCCGCACCCTTGCTGGCTTCGTCGTCCGGATGGGCGTGCACGGCCAGCAGCCGCAGCGGTTCCTGACGGCGGGAAGTATTCGATGAGGCGGTCGACACGTTGCAGCTCCTGAGATGGTCAGCGGAAATCAGACGGGGAAACTCGGATAAAATGGAGCGGTGAGCACTGAGGAAGGTCCTGACAAGCAGCCAGCCCCCGGGCAGGCCCCCGATAGTTTTCCGTCCGAAACAAGATTAGCCAATCGGTACGGAGCTCCCAAGCCGGGTCTGTCGCGCCGCGCCAAGGCTACCGCCGTCGGCGCTGCCCTTGTGCTTGGATGCGGTGCCGCGGCCTACATGGCGATGCCCTCCCCCGGCGGGGAAGTGAGCTTCAAGGACGTGGGGTTCAGCATCACCGATGCCGGAAACGCCACGGTTGACTTCCAGGTCACCAAAGATCCGGAGGACACCGCGTCCTGCGCCGTTCAGGTACTGAATGACAGCTACGCCGTGGTGGGTTGGAAGCAGGTCACCATCGGTCCGGCTGAGGAAGCCACCACCAACCAGCACCTTGATATCCGTACTGATTCCCTGGGCGTTACCGGCGGAGTCAATGCCTGCTGGCTGCTGGGCGACGACGCCTGACTTTCCGCCCAGGCCGTCCCGCGGCGGCCACCCTCCGGGAAGCGGGTTTTTCCGGTTCTTGGGTTATTCGGTTTGGCTGACTAGTATGGACCCTACGTTATGCCCCGCTTAGGTGATCAACCGCATTACCGGTCACCGTCCGGCGGGGTCTTTGCTTGTCAGGCCACTGGGCTTCGAGCAAAATCAGCCTGCCGGACCGGTTTTTGTGGTCCGGTCGTCACTAAAAGGAGAGATCCGTGTCTACCAACAGCGCACCTGCCGCTTGGCTCACTCAGGAGTCTTACGACCGCCTGAAGGCTGAACTGGAGCACCTGTCCGGTCCCGGCCGCACGGAAATTGTTGCCCGCATTGAGCAGGCCCGGTCCGAGGGCGACTTGAAGGAAAACGGCGGGTACCACGCTGCCAAGGAAGAGCAGGGCAAGGCTGAGGCCCGTATTCGCCAGCTCACTCAACTGCTGGAGACCGCGCACGTGGGTGAAGCCCCGGCCGATGACGGCGTGGTGGAACCCGGCATGCTCGTTGAGGCGAAGGTTGCCGGTGACGTTGAGACCTTCCTGCTGGGAAGCCGCGAAATTGCCGGCGACTCGGACATCAACGTCTACAGCGAAAAGTCGCCGCTGGGCGCTGCCATCCAGGGCATGAAGGCCGGCGACACCGCCACCTACACCGCCCCGAACGGCAAGGACATCTCCGTGGAGATCATTTCCGCGAAGCCCTACGCGGGCTAATATCCTCTGAACTACTGCGGGCCTTCCCATCGGGAGGGCCCGCTTTTGCTTGTCCGCCGGCCCTGCCGGTTCCGGCGCAGCAGCACCGCTGCCAGCACCCCGCCGGCAGCGCCGAACAGGTGCGCCTGCCAGGAAACGCCGATGTTCACCGGCAGGACTCCCCACAGCAGGGATCCGTAGATCAGGAACAGGACACCGGCCAGCAGCAGCTGCACAATGTCCCGGTTGTAGATTCCCCGGACCATCAGATAGGCGAACAATCCAAAAACGACGCCGGAAATTCCCACCGTCAGGCCGCCGCCGAAGAGCCACACTCCCAGGCCCGATGCCAGCCAGGACGAGGCAAGCACCACAAAAAAGCGGCGCACGCCTTCCAGCAGGGTCAGGAAGGAAAAGACCACCAGCGGCAGGGTATTGCCCAGCAGGTGGTTGACGCCGGCATGCAGGAGCGGGGCCATCAGGATCCCGTCCAGCCCGTCCACCCGCCGCGGCAGGATGCCAAACTCCCGCAGCGAGGCAGGACCCACGGCCAGGGCCAGGAAATAGCAGAGCCATATCAGGGCGGCGAGTCCGAGTGAAACAACAAGGGCGGTCCTGGCCCGCTTGGCTAGCACCGGTTACCCGTGCAGCACGATCGGCTGGAAGCCTTCGGCGCGCAGGTTGTTCAGCACCAGCTCACAGTGTTCATGTCCCTTGGTCTCCATGTTGATGGTGATGGCCACGTCCCCCATGCTGATGGAGCCGCCAACCCGGGTGTGGTCCACGCCGGTGACGTTGGCGTCGGATTCGGCAATGATCCGGGAAATGGTGGCCAGCGAGCCGGGCCGGTCATCCAGCAGCATCCGCACCACCAGGTACCGTCCCGCGGCGGCGAGGCCGCGCTGGATCACCTTGAGCATCAGCATCGGATCAATGTTTCCTCCGGAGAGGACGACGGCGGTGTTCCCCGGGTTGGTGATTTTGCCTTCCATGAGGGCAGCCACCCCTACGGCACCGGCCGGTTCAACCACCATCTTTGAGCGCTCGAGCAGGAAAATCAGCGCCCTGGCCAGCGCATCCTCGCTGACGGTCACCACGTCATCCACCAGCTCCCTGATGATGGAGAAGGGCAGCTGACCGGGCCGGCCCACGGCGATGCCGTCGGCAATCGTGGACACCTTGGTCAGCGGCACCAGGGCGTCCGCGGCCAGCGACGGCGGATAGGCGGCGGCGTTTTCGGCCTGCACGCCGATGATCCGCACTTCGCGGCCCAGTTCCCGGGCCCGGGTCTTGATGGCAACGGCAACCCCGGCCAGCAGCCCGCCGCCGCCCACTCCGATCAGGACGGTGTCCAGGTCCGGGATCTGGTCGAGCAGTTCCAGGCCGATTGTTCCCTGCCCGGCCACCACGTCCACGTTGTCGAACGGGTGGACGAACACGGCACCGGTCTCGTCCGAATAGCGCTGGGCTTCCGCGAGAGCCTCGTCCACGTTGTGTCCGTGCAGCACCACTTCGGCTCCGTGGCCGCGGGTGGCGGCGAGCTTCGGCAGCGCCACTCCCAGCGGCATGAAGATCCGGGCTTTGATGCCCAGTCGTGCAGCGGCAACCGCCACGCCCTGCGCATGGTTTCCGGCGGAGGCAGCCACCACTCCCCGGTCCCGCTCAGACGGCGTGAGCTTGGCCATCCTCACGTAGGCTCCGCGGACCTTGAAGGACCCGGCGCGCTGAAGGTTTTCGCACTTGAAGTACACATTGGAGCCGGTTTGGCGGCCCAGTGCCCGGGACACTTCGATGGGCGTGCGTTCAACGACGCCGTCCAGCAGCTTGGCCGCTGCCTCGATGTCATCCAGGGTCACGGGCAGCTCGGGGAAATCAGTCACGGTTGCTTCTCTTCGTAGGCGTCATCTTCGGAGTCGTCCCCGGGTTCATCGGTGCGCGGAGCCACTCCGCCCAGCGCCGCGAAGACCGGGTCCCGGGCCAGCGCCGGGTCGTGCTCCCATCCCCGGGCGGCGATGTAGCGCACCACGGTGTTCAGGATGGCCAGCAGCGGCACGGAGAACAGCGCACCCGGGATCCCGGCGGCCAGGGTGCCGCCGGTGACGGCCAGGATGACTGCCAGGGGATGCAGCGCAACGGCCCGTCCCATGATCAGCGGCTGCAGGATGTGGGACTCCAGCTGCTGGACCAGCAGCACGATGCCGAGCATGATCAGCGCGTTGACCCAGCCGTTGGCAACCAGGGCCAGGAGCACGGCAACAAACCCGGTGACAAAGGCGCCCACCAGCGGCACAAAGGAGCCCAGGAACACCAGGACCGACAGCGGCAGTGCCAGCGGAACTCCGATGATGGCGGCACCGGCACCAATTCCGACGGCATCGATAAACGCCACCAGCAGTTGCACCCGGACGTAGTTGACCATGGAATCCCAGCCGTGCATTCCTGCGCCGTAGCCACCGGCACGGGCACGCCGCGGCAGCAGCCCGGCGGTGAACCGCCAGATTCGGTGGCCGTCCAGCAGGAAGAACACCAGGGCGAACAGGGTCAGCAGGACTCCTGCGGCAAAGTGCCCGGCGCCGGTGCCCACTGACAAGGCACCGGAAAGGATATTGCCGGAATTCGACTGCAGGGCGTTCGTCGCTTCCTGCACCAGGTTGTCCATCTGGCTGTTGGTAATCTGCAGCGGCCCGGAGGCAAGCCAGTCCTGAACCTGCGCCACCCCGGACAGTGTCTCGCCCCAGAGGTCCCGGAAGCCCAGGGCCAGCTGCCGGCCCACCAGTGTCAGGGCGGCCACGATCACGCCCAGGAAGGTGACGATGGTGACGGCCACTGCCAGTCCGCCGGGTACCTTGTTGCGTCGCAGCCAGGTGGTGACAGGAGAGAGCAGACCGGCCAGCAGTGCGGCAATCATCAGCGGGATGATCAGCAGCGAGAAGTTCCGCAGAATCCAGACCAGTCCGGCGGCAACAATCAGCACCACGCCCAGGCGCCAGGCCCAGGCTGCGCTGACGCGCAGCGCAAAGGGGACGTCGTCGTTGCTCCGGCTGGAGCGGACGGCCGCAGCCTGCACCGCTTTGGGCGCAACAATGCGGCGCGCATGAGGTCTCATGGGCTCATCTTTCCACACTCGATGGCTGCAGTTTCCATCTTTACGTCCGGCTCTCAGCCGGGGAATCCGGGCCGGATTCCCCACTCCGCGGCGAAGGTTTTTTCCGGCTCGAGCCAGCGCAGGCCTTCCCCGGAGTTCAGGGCGTTGGCCGGTGCCGTCATGGGTTCCAGTGCCACTGCACGGCTGCGGCCAGGGATTTTGTCGGTGAGGAAGACGTGGACATAACCGAACTCGGGACCGCCCCACAGCATGACGGTCCTGCCGTCCGGAGCAGCCAGCCGGTGCCGGTATTCCCCGTCTTCGAGCGTAAGGCCGGTGTAGGCGCTGTCCAGGTCCCGGTTCCCGATGGGGCGGCCGGTCCTGAAGTCGAAGTCCCCGGACACCGGCTCGCTTCCCACCGGAATCAGCCGTTCGTTGGACGTCAGCCGGGCGTCGCCGGAGACGGTCAGTGTCAGTTCCTCCGCCGGAACCGATCCGATCCGCAGGAAGGGATGTGCACCTAGGGCAAACGGGGCCCGGCTCTCCCCCACGTTGGTGAGGCTTTGGCGCACGCGGAGGCCGCCGTCGTCGTCCAGGCTGTAGGCGGCCTCGTGGAGAAGGTGGAACGGATACCCGTGCTGGGGAAAGATTTCGGCGCGAAGCGTCACGCTGCTGCCGAGCTCGCCGTCGTCAATGCGCTGGTAGCCGGTGTTGCGGAGCAGCCCGTGGCTCGCGTTGCCGGTGGCCGGCTCCGTGATGTTCAGCTGCTGGAGCTTTCCGTCCAGTGTCCATTTGCCGTCCGCCACCCGGTTGGGCCAGGGCGCCAGCAGAATACCGCAGGCCGACGGCGGCAGCGAGGCGTCCGGGTAGGTCTCCACGTACTCGGTTCCGGCCACCGAATAGCTGCGGAGGGCGCCGGCCAGGGAGGCGATGCCGGCTTCCGCCCTGCCGCGGGACGTGGAACGCGTGATCTGATACTGGCTGCCGGTGGCGGGGTGGGTTCCCGGGACCGCGGGTGTAGCGCTCATCACTCCAGCCTACAGCCGCTCACTCTTCGAAATGCGTGCTGACCCGGTCCGAGACAACCGCCACCACACCGGCGGCGACATCGCGGACCTTGACGTTGCGGCTGTTGGAAACGTTGCGCAGGATATCCACGGCACTCTGCTGGCTGCAGTTGTTCTGGCCCATGATGATGCCCGCTGCAAGGTCCACCACGGTCCGCGATTCCAGCGCAGCCTGCAGGTTGGCAGCCCGGTGTGCCTGCGCATCTGTCCGGAGGGCAAGTGTCAGGGAGGCGGCAGCATCCCGCGCCGCCCGCTCCACCGCGCGCACGGCTTCCGGGTCAAAGGCTCCCGGACGGGGCGAATACACGCTGAGCACCGCTCCTGCCGGTTTTTCGATCGGCACCGGAACGGAGGCGAAGGCGGCCGTGCGGTCCGGCAGCAGGGGGTTCGCGCCGCCTGCCCGTGCAGAACGGGGGTCGAGATGGCGCACCACCACGGGCAGGCCGGTGGCCAGTACGCCGAACGCCGGTTCCAGCTCGGTCTGCCGGGGAACCGATGCCGCGAAGCGGGGTTCACTGCCCGCGTGAACCACCTGCCGACGCGGACGGACCACGGTAAGGGTGGCTCCGGCAACGTGCCACCGGGCAAGGTAGTCAGCAAACTCGCCGGCCAGCGCCGCCAGGAACTCATCCAGGTCCCGGTGCTCCAGCAGCAGCTCCTGCAGGCGGACCGGTGACAGCTCTGACCAGTATGGTTCCGTTCCCGGCTCCCCCAACGTGCGCCCCCTTCGTCTGCCGAATGATTCAGCTCCGCCAGATCGTACGGGCCGGCGCCCGGGGTGCACAGAGTGATCGCCCCCTTTCCTCCCGGTCGGGACGAAAGGGGGCGGATCCACAAAAAAGAAGCCAGCAGGCACGAATGCCTGCTGGCCTCTTTGGGGGTTGCATCCGGAAGAACCCGGAGCAGCCGAAGTTAGTCGTCGCCGCGGAGAATTGCCAGAATCCGCAGGATTTCCACGTACAGCCAGACCAGGGTCACGGTCAGGCCGAATGCGGCCGTCCAGGAATAGCGCACCGGTGCGCCGGCCTGCACGCCCTGCTCGATGGACGTGAAGTCCACGATCAGGGAGAAGGCGGCCAGGCCCACGGCGAGCAGTCCAATAAGGACACCCAGCGGAATGCCCATGATCGTGACCGAGTCGCGCATGCCGAACATGGTGTCAGTTGCGCCGAAGATCATCATGCCCACATTGACGAGCGAGAAGACCGCGTAGCCGATCATGGCGATCATGAAGAACCGCATGGCCTTGGGAGTCGCGCGGACCTTGCCGCTCCTAAAGAGCACCAGGGTGACGGCAAAGACCGAGAGCGTACCCAGGACTGCCTGGAGGCCAATTCCCGGGTACAGGTTGTCCAGCACCAGGGTCAGGCCGCCGAGGAACAATCCCTCAAGCGCGGCGTAGGCCAGAATGAGGGCCGGAGACGGTTCCCGCTTGAACGAGTTCACCAGGCCGAGTACAAATCCGCCCAGCGCGCCGATGATCATCAGCGGTGCCGCAGCGCTCTGCAGCACGAGCATCGGGATGGCAGCACCAACCAGCACCACCGCCAGGCAGGCGAGGGTCTTCATGATGACGTCGTCGTACGTCATCCGACCCGTCTGGCTGGGTCCTGCTGACGGAGCCGTGTACAGCTCCTGAAGCTGCTGCGGAGTCATCTGTCCCGAGCTCTGAGTAGCCAGGGAACCGCGGTTCATCCCGTTACCTCGAACCTGGGTCTTGAAATTCTTTCCGTTAAAGACCGGATTGCCGCCAACTGCCATGAAATGTCCTCCATCTGGGGGGCCGTTTACCTAGAGCCTACCAATGTCAACGGGTAACACGCACTGAAGATTCCTTGGCGGGAGGTGAGCTGCGGTAACAGTTCCGCATAGGCGGCACTCCGGCGGGGACGGCCACTGGCGCGATGGCCGCGGAAGGAAGTCGTTATCCGATCGCGACATTCGGGCCGGGGCAAACGCGTCTCCCTGAAACAAACAGTGGGTAGCATGATCCCCAATCAGTGACAGATGTCACACACGGAACCGCCTAAGTGCCGATTTTCTCGGTGCGCACGGCCTGGGCGCGGAGGAATCAGAATTTGTTGAAAACATCGGCCATTGCCCGGTATCTGGGATTGCTGGCGGCGGTGGCGGCGATGTTCGCCGGCCTGCTGCTGTCTGCTCCAGCCGTGCAGGCAACCACAGCAACCCCGGCGCCGGCAGCGTCGGAGAGCGCATCCCCGCCCGCCGGCGGCCCCACTGACGGTGCCGCCACTGACGGTGCCGAATTCAGCGACCGGATCAGCGGCGTCGTCCGCAACGAAGGCGTTCCGGTCGAAGGCGTGACCATCACGGCTTCAGCCAACGGGTACGAGGGCGAAACCGTTACGGCTGCCAACGGCTCCTGGTCCATCGGCGTTCCGGAACAGGGCGCCTTCGAGGTGGAACTGGATGAGTCCACCCTCCCGGAGGGCGTCGCGCTGGCGGAGGGCCAGGAGAATCCCCGCACCGTGACCTTCGCGGGAACGTCCAACATCACCACGCTGTTCCTGCTGGGCGAGGGCATCGTCCTGCAGCAGGACAGCTTTGGAACCATCCTCACCGAGCGCATGGTCGCCGGACTGAGCTTCGGCCTGCTGCTGGCGCTGAGCGCCGTCGGGCTTTCCCTGATCTTCGGCACCACGGGCCTGACCAACTTCGCCCACGGCGAGATGGTGACCTTTGGCGCGGTCCTGGCCTTTACTTTCGCTGCGATGGGCATGCCGGCCTGGATCGCCCTGCCGCTGGCGGTGATCGGAGGCGGCGCCTTCGGCTACGTCCAGGATGCGGGCCTCTGGAAGCCGCTGCGGCGCCGCGGCACGGGACTGGTGCCCATGATGATCGTCAGCATCGGTCTGGCGGTTGCCGTGCGCTACACCGTGCTGTTCTTCTTTGGCGGCGGCACCCAGCAGCTGCCGGGTTCGCAGAGCCCGCTGCTGGAACTGGGCCCGGTGTCCATTCCGCGGAACACCCTGATTTCCCTGTTCGTGAGCCTGGCGGTCATTCTCCTGATTGCGGTGCTGCTGCTGCGCACCCGCATCGGAAAGGCCACCCGCGCCGTCGCCGACAACCCTGCCCTGGCGGCCGCATCCGGCATCGACGTGGACCGCGTCATCCGCATTGTCTGGGTCCTCGGCGGGGCGCTGGCCGCCATGGGCGGCATTCTGTGGGCGTACTACCGCCCCGGCGTCTCCTTTAATATGGGCCAGCAAATCCTGCTGCTGATCTTCGCCGGCGTCACGCTTGGCGGACTGGGTACCGTATTCGGTGCCCTGATCGGCTCCGTGCTCGTGGGTCTTTTCGTGGAAATCTCCACACTTTGGCTGGAGGCGGACCTTAAATACGTAGGCGCGCTGGTCATCATGATTCTTGTCCTCCTCGTCCGGCCGCAGGGAATCCTCGGCCGCCGCGAGCGCATAGGTTAGGGGCTTAGCTCAGATGGACTTCGCAAACATTCTCCTCGGTGCACTCAACGAGATCATCAGCCCCACCACGGCGGCCTACGCACTGGCGGCGCTGGGACTGGCCGTGCACTTCGGCTATACCGGCCTGCTGAACTTTGGCCAGGCCGGGTTCATGGCAGTGGGCGCCTACGGCTTCGCCATCCCGATCCTGTCCTACAACGCTCCCCTGCCGGTGGCACTGCTGATCGCCCTCGCTGCATCCGTCATCTTCGCGGTGATCCTCGGCATTCCCACACTGCGCCTCAGGGCGGACTATCTGGCCATCGTGACCATTGCCGCCGCGGAAATCATCCGCTACATCGTGACCACCAACGGCATGACGTCAGTTACCGGTTCGGCCAACGGCCTGGCCGCGTTCACCGGAGACTTCTACAGCCTCAACCCGGTGCCTCCGGGCAGCTACGACCTGGGTCCGTTCGCCATGAATGAGCGTGATGTCTGGGTCCGTATTGTTGCCTGGCTCCTGGTCATCGTTGCCTGCCTCCTGGTGTGGATGCTGATCCGCAGCCCCTGGGGCCGTGTGGTCAAGGGAATCCGCGAGGATGAGAACGCCGTCCGCGCCCTGGGCAAGAACGTTTACGCCTACAAGATGCAGGCGCTGGTAATCGGCGGCCTGCTCGGTTCTCTGGCCGGCATCATCTTCACCCTCCCCCGTGATGCCGTTCAGCCGGCCAACTACGGCACCGAGCTGACCTTCTACCTCTACACCGCCCTGCTGCTGGGCGGCATGTCCACGGTCCTGGGACCGGTTATCGGCGCCATGATTTTCTGGGTTCTCCTCTCCGTGACACAGGGCCTGCTCTACGGAGCCATTGAAGCCGGCTACATCACTTTCATTAGCACTTCCCAGGCAGGTCAGATCCGCTACATCCTTGTTGGTGTGGCATTGATGCTGCTGATGATCTTCAGGCCCCAGGGCATCCTGGGCAATAAGAAGGAGCTGGCGTTCGCATGAGTTCCCAGGCAAACGACCCACGGGCCTCGGTCCCCGCCGGAGGCGCGCACGCCGCTCCTTCCGGCGCATCGGCCTCCGGGCCCGCCGGTGACACCGGCACCGAATACATGACCGACACCCGCCCCATCGCCGACGGCCCGGCCGAACCGGGCTGCCGCAAGCGTGACCCCATCCTCGTGGCCCGGAACGTGACCCGGACCTACGGCGGCATTAACGCCGTCGACGTCGACCACGTGGAGATACCGCGCAACAAAATCACCGCCCTGATCGGCCCCAACGGCGCCGGCAAGACCACACTGTTCAACCTGCTCACCGGCTTTGACACGCCGCAGTCCGGCGACTGGCAGTTCGAGGGCCGGGACCTGGCCGGGGTGTCTGCCTATAAAGTGGCGCGGCTGGGCATGGTCCGCACCTTCCAGCTGACCAAGGTCATGGGCAAGCTCACCGTGATTGAAAACATGCGCCTCGGCGCTGCTTCCCAGCCCGGCGAGTCCCTGTGGCGGGCGTTCCTGCCGCCGCTGTGGCGCAGCCGGGAACGGGAGATCACAGAGCAGGCCGACGTGCTGCTGGCCAAGTTCAAACTCGATACCAAGCGCAGCGACTACGCGGCGTCGCTCTCCGGCGGCCAGCGCAAGCTGTTGGAAATGGCCCGCGCACTGATGGTGCGGCCCAAGCTGGTCATGTTGGACGAGCCCATGGCCGGTGTGAACCCTGCCCTGACCCAGTCCCTGCTGGACCACATCAAGAACCTCAAGGCCGAGGGCATGACGGTCCTTTTCGTGGAGCACGACATGCACATGGTGCGGCATATCGCCGACTGGGTCATTGTGATGGCCGAGGGCAAGGTGGTGGCCGAGGGCCCTCCGGGCGAGGTCATGAAGGACCAGGCCGTCATTGACGCCTATCTGGGCGCGCATCACGACGTGGACCTGGGCGATTCCGAGGGCTTCGAGAAGCTGGAAGCCGAGCTGGAACACGACGCCGAATCCTCGGTGGGCACCGAACCTGACGGCGTAGTCGGCAGGCGTATTGATGAGCGGAAGGAACAGGCATGACAGCCGAAGCGTTCGACGGCGATTCCGTCGTCAAAGTGACTGATCTGGTGGCCGGCTACATCCCGGGCGTCAACATCCTCAACGGCTGCAGCATCGAGGCCCGCCGCGGAGAGCTCATCGGGATCATCGGCCCCAACGGCGCCGGCAAGTCCACCCTGCTCAAGGCGATGTTCGGCCTGGTGAAGGTGCACTCCGGAACCGTTGTGGTCCGCGGGCAGGACCTCACCGGCATGAAGGCCAACAAGCTGGTCAGCCGCGGGGTGGGGTTCGTGCCGCAGAACAACAATGTGTTCCCCTCGCTGACGATCGAAGAAAACCTGCAGATGGGTGTCTTCCAGGCACCCAAGACGTTCCGGGACCGCTTCGACTTTGTGGCCGGAGTTTTTCCGGAGCTCGCCAAGCGCCGCGCCCAGCGTGCCGGCTCGCTGTCCGGCGGTGAACGGCAGATGGTCGCCATGGGCCGGGCACTGATGATGGACCCCGCCGTGCTGCTGCTCGACGAACCCTCGGCCGGCCTCTCCCCCGTCAAGCAGGACGAGGCGTTCCTGCGGGTGCATGAGATCAACCGCGCCGGTGTGTCCGTCATTATGGTGGAGCAGAATGCGCGCCGCTGCCTGCAGATCTGCGACCGTGCCTACGTACTGGACCAGGGCCGCGATGCCTACACCGGCACGGGCCGTGACCTGATGAAGGACCCCAAGGTGATCCAGCTTTATCTGGGAACCCTGGCCGACACCGCCTGACCGCAATAATCCAGCACACATAAAGCAGCCCCCGCCGGTACTTCCCGGCGGGGGCTGCTTTATCTGGAACGGGTGGAACTGTGTGGAACTGTGTGGAACTGTGTGAAACGTTAGAGCTTGCCCTCTTCGGAGCGGCTCGGCACCGGCTTGTTGTCGGCGTCGAACTGGTAAATGCCGATGTACGCCTCGGTGGGGTCGCCGTTCTCGTCGAAGGTCACCGGGCCTGAGTAACCGTCATAGTCGATGTCCCCGCCGCCGCGCAGGATGGTCAC
Organism: Arthrobacter sp. TJ-178; assembly: GCF_058269275.1. Taxonomy (NCBI): domain Bacteria; kingdom Bacillati; phylum Actinomycetota; class Actinomycetes; order Micrococcales; family Micrococcaceae; genus Arthrobacter; species Arthrobacter sp. TJ-178. The sequence goes on from NZ_JBZCNK010000002.1 coordinate 404,009, forward strand.
GCAGCCCGCGTAGTCGTAGCACTTCTCGCCCTCCTCTGATACGCCCTGCAGCTCCGCAGCCATTGCCTTGCCGTCGGTGCTTCCGGCAGCTTCCGCAGCCAAAGCCAGCATGGTCACGGCGTCGTAGCTTTCACCGGCGTAGGACCAGTCCTTAAGGGCCGGATCCACCGCCAGCAGGGATTCCTTGAAGTTGTCCGAAGCGAACGGACCCGGAATGGTGCCCTGCGCCCCTTCGAGCGTTCCGGCTTCCAGGTCGGCGCTGTAGTCGGAGGTGTTGCCGTCCACAAAGAACAGCTGGCTCGGGTCAACACCCTTTGCGGTCAACAGCGGAACAATGCTCTTGGCCTGTTCAAAGCTGATAACCACAATGGCATCCGGCTTGGCAGCGGCAACCTTGTCCACCTGGCTGCTGAACTGGGATTCGCCCTCGTTGAACATTTCTTCGGCAACAACCTGGCCGCCGGCGGCTTCCACCGAGCTCTTGATGTTGCCCTGCAGGCCGGTGCCGTACGCGTCGTTGAGGACAATCATGCCCACTGTCTGCGCGCCGCAGCTCATGATGTAGTTGCCCAGCGTCCGTCCCTGCAGCACGTCCGAAGGAGCGGTGCGCCAGTACAGCCCGTTGTCGTCCCAGGTGGTGAAGTCCGGAGACGTGTTGGCCGGCGAGAACTGAATGACGCCGGCTCCGGTGATCTGGCCGATGACCGTCTTGGAAACGCCCGAGGATGCGGCACCAACAATGGCGCTTACGCCCTGGCCCAGCATGTCCGTGACCGACTGGGTGGCGATGTCAGTGGTGGTGTCACCGGAATCGCGGTGAAGAACCTCCGCATCCTTACCCAGAACACCCCCTGCCGCGTTCACTTCATTGATTGCCAAATTCACGCCGGCAACTTCCGGCGGGCCCAGGAAGGCGAGTGCACCTGTGGCCGGAAGCAGCGAGCCGATTTTCAGCGGGGTTTCCGTGGTGCCGGTGGAGGCGGGAACGGCCGCGGCATCACCCTTGGCTCCGGGATCCGTTCCCTTGCCGCCCTCGTTCGGCGGGCAGGTGATGGGCGAGGCGGCAGCGGGAGCGGAAGACCCCGAAGATGATTCCGAACCCGTCGCCGGGTCGGAAGGGGTATCTCCCCCGCTGCAGCCGGAGGCGACAAGTACCAATCCGAGCCCCACCGCCGCGATTCTGGCCGCCCGGCTGTAACCGTCCAGGCCGGGACGGCCCTTGGTGCGTAGTGCAGTCATAGATTTTTTCTCCCCGATCGAAAGGCGGAGGCCTTTGATGCTCTTGTCAGGTGTTCCTGATTAGAAGAAAAGCTAGTTGAATAATGAGTCAAACATAAGGGTTTAGGGTTACGTCCTTGTAACACTCATCACACTACGCACTCCCGCCTCTTGCACTGGAGACGGGCCGCGGGTTAGAACGTGACGCCGCTGCGCAGCAGGACGTTGGCAAAGGGCGTGGCTTCTCCCGTCCGCACGATCAGCCGTACGGACGGAAGAAGGGCCTTGAACTCCTCATGGCTCACCCTTTCCGGCGCCAGCCCGGCATCCGCCAGCACCCGCTCGACGCCGGTGCCCGCGGCTTCCGCAGCCATGACGGCTCCTTCAACCTCTACGTCGGCCAGCACTGCGGTCAGCACCTGTTCAAAGGACGGAATGCCCTTCACCAGCGCCAGGTCCACTGTCTGAACCCCGTCCGGGACGGGCAGGCCGCAGTCGGCAATCGCTACCAGATGCCCGTGCCCCAGACGGGCAATGGCGGCGTTCAGGGGTGCGTTGAGAATGCCGGTCTTTTTCATGAGGCGAAGTCGGCCAGGTTCTCGGTGTTCACGGTCGTGACCGGAACGGGGATGGTCTTTTCCACGGTTTCGCCCTCAAGGAGCTGGGCCAGGACTTCAACCGAGCGCTTGCCGAGCTCGGCGGGCTGCTGGGCGATGGTGGCCGTGAGCGTGCCGTCCTTGATGGCGGCGAATCCGCCCTCGGTGCCGTCGAAGCCCACGACGCTGACCTCGGCGCCGGCGCGGCTGCCGAGCGCCTGGATGGCGCCCAGGGCCATTTCATCATTTTCTGCGAAGACGCCGGTCACGCCGGGGTGTGCCTGCAGCAGGTTGGTGGCAACGTTCAAGGCCTCGGCCCGGTCAAAGTTGGCCGTCTGCTGTGCGGCGATCTTGATGCCCGGGTACGCCTTGAGCCCTTCGGTGAAACCGGCGCCGCGGTCACGGCTGGCCGATGTTCCGGCAACACCCTGCAGGATGATGATTTCACCCTCCCCGCCCATGGCCTTGGCCAGTTCGTCTGCCGCCTGGCGTCCGCCGGCCTCATTGTCGCTGGAGACCAGGGACTGCACGTCCGCGCCGTTCACCGTGCGGTCCACGGCAACAATCGGGGTTTCGTTGGCCAGCAGGGGGCTCACGGAAGCGGCAGCGGCGTCGGAATCGACCGGATTAATGATGACTCCCTCCGTGCCGGAGGTCGCGGCGGTGGCCAGCTGGTTGGTCTGGGTGGCCGAGTCGTTCTGCGCGTCCAGGACATCGAGCTCCAGGCCGGCGGCTTCGGCGGCGGTCTGCGCTCCGTCGCGCAGTTCGACGAAGAACGGGTTGTTCAGGGTGGACACGGCCAGGGTGACGGTTCCGCCCGAAGCGGCGGCGTCGTCGCCCCGGTTGCAGGCGGTGGCGCCCAGAAGGAGGCCGAGTGAAACGGTGACGGCCGCAGTCTTGCGTGCTGAGGAGAACTTCATTGTTGGTTCCTTTGGATATGGGTTGGGCAGGTGAAGAGGGAGGTGTGCGTCAATGGGTGGAGTTCTTGCGGCGCAGTGCGTCTGCGCCCACGGCCAGGGCGATGACCAGGCCGATCACCACCTGCTGCCAGAACGAGGAAACGTTCAGCAGGTTCAGGCCGTTGCGGATGACCACCAGCACCAGGGCGCCGATCAGCGTGCCGCTGATGCGGCCGACTCCGCCGGCCAGTGAAGCACCGCCAATAACGACGGCGGCAATGGCGTCCAGTTCATAGCCGGAGGCGGCCTGCGGCTGGGCCGAGTCCAGGCGCCCGGAGAGCAGGAGCCCGGCCAGTGCGGCAAACAGCCCCGAGAGGGCGAACACGGTCACCAGGACCCGGCGTACGGGGATGCCGGAGAGCCGGGCGGCTTCGGTGTTGCCGCCAACGGCGTACATGTACCGGCCAATAACCGTGTAGTTCAGGATCAGCGCGGCAACGATGCCGGCAATGATCAGGACCACGATGGGCATGGGGATCGGGCCGACGTTGCCGCCCAGGAAGGAAACCTCATCCGCCGTCGCAATCGGCCTGCCGTCGGAAAGGACCAGGGTCAGGCCGCGGGCCACACTGAGCATGGCCAGGGTGGCGATGAAGGAGGGCAGCCGGCCGTAGGCAACGGCAAAGCCGCTGACCGCGCCGCTGAGGGCGCCGATCAGCAGTCCGCCAAGCAGCGCGATCCACCCGGGCATGCTGCCCTGGGTAAACATCCAGGCCGACCCCATGGCGGACAGTGCGGCCACCGATCCCACCGAGAGGTCAATGCCGGCGGCCACGATTACAAAGGTCATGCCGAAGGCCAGCACCGCAATCACGGAGGCCTGGATGCCGATGTTCAATAGGTTCGGGCCGGTGAGGAAGTCCGGGGTGGCAATGAAGAGCGCCAGCCCAAGGACCACGAGTCCCACCAGGGCACCGTTGTCGGCGAGGAATTTCTTCGCCCGGGCACTCTTTTCCGGTGCCTGCTTCCGCGCAACCGTTTCCGGTGCCTGCACAGCTGCCTTGTTCATGATCCGTCCTTCATCAGTTGGTCTTCCACATCACGCTGTACATCCCGCACTGCCAGCGACATCACTGCGTCCTGGGTTGCCCCGGCCGCGTCAAGTTCGCCGGCAATGTGCCCGCCGCTCATGACGAGGATCCGGTCGCTCATGCCCAGGACTTCAGGGAGCTCGCTGGACACCATGACGACGGCGCCGCCGGCTGCGGTGATGGCGTTGATAAGTTCGTAGATCTCCACCTTGGCGCCCACGTCCACGCCGCGGGTCGGCTCGTCCAGCAGCAACACGGTTGAGCCAGCAACGATCCAGCGGGCAAACACGGCCTTCTGCTGGTTGCCGCCCGAAAGCGAGCCCACCGCCTGGTCCAGGTTGTGCATGCGGATCCGGAGCCGGTCCGCCACTTCCTGGGCGCGCCGCCGCTGGCCGGCAAAGTCCACCACGCCTGCCTTGGCGGTTGAGTTCAGGGTGGCGTAGCCGATGTTGTCGTTGACCGCCGCACCGAGGACCAGTCCCTGGACCTTGCGGTCTTCGGGCACATGTCCAATGCCGGCGCGGATCGCGGCACCGATGTCGCCCTTGGGCAGCAGGGCGTCCCGTACCCGGACGGAGCCTGCGGCATAGGAGTCCGCACCTGCGATGGCGCGCACCACTTCCGTCCGTCCCGCCCCCATGAGTCCGGCCAGGGAAACCACTTCTCCGGCGCGGACCGAGAAGGACACATCGTGGATCAGGCCCTTGGTGGACAGGCCCTTGACCTCGAGCAGCGTTTCGGCCGGCCCGGTGAAGTCGCGGCGGCGGGGGAACTGCTGGTCAATGTCGCGGCCCACCATCAGGCGGACGAGTTCGTCTTCGTGGGTGTCCGCAGGCACCTCGGCAATGAACTTTCCGTCACGCAGCACGGACACTGAATCACCGATGGCCGCAATCTCGTCCAGGTGGTGGGAAATAAACACCATGCCCACGCCCTTCCGGCGCAGGTCCTCGACGACGGCGAACAGGGCGGCGATTTCACGGTTGGTCAGGGCCGCCGTCGGCTCATCCAGGATGAGCATGCGGGCGTTGAGGCTCAGCGCCTTGGCGATTTCCACCAGCTGCTGGCGGGCAATGCCCAGCTCCCCCACCGGCTGGTCCAGATCCACGTCCAGGCCGATCAGGTCCAGGGCAGCCCGGGCACGGGCCTTCATGGCGCGGCGGTCCACCAGCCCGTACTTCCGCGGCATCCGGCCCAGACAGATGTTCTCGGCCACGCTCATGGAACCCACGAGGTTCAGTTCCTGGTGGATGGTGGCAATCCCCAAGGCCTCGGCCGCCTTGGTGTCCGGCAGGGACACCGGCTGGCCGTCCACGAGGATCCGGCCGCCGTCGGGCTGGTAAACGCCGGACATCATTTTGATCAGGGTGGACTTGCCGGCGCCGTTTTCGCCCAGGAGCACCTGGACCTTGCCGGGACGCACCTGCACGGTGACGCCGTCGATCACCGTCACCGGTCCGAAGGATTTGCTGACGCCCTCAAGCGTCAGGATGGGGTTCTCGCTCATGGTTGTTTTCCTTCTGGACGGGATGGTGTGGAACCACGAATGATGAGCCGACTTGGCAGCACCGCGGATTCCGGTGATTCTCCGGCAATTTCCGCGATCAACAGGTCGACGGCCAAACGCCCCATGGCGTGGACGTCGTGCGCAATGACGGTCAGCGCCGGGTTCAGCAGCGTGAAGGCTTCAATGTCGTCGTAGGCCACGAAGGCGACATCCCGGCCGATGGTGAGTGAGCGTTCGTTGCAGACCGCTATGGCTCCGATGCTCATCAGGCTGTCCGCCGCCAGCAGTGCGGTGGGCGGTTCGGCGAGGTCCAGCAGACACCGTGCGCCGGCCGCGCCGCTGGCGGACTGGAAGTCGCCCTGATAGATGAGGCTGCCGTCGTCGTCGGCGCCGGTTTCGGCAACAGCGCAGCGGTAGGCCTGCAGGCGCTGGCGTCCGGTGGAGGTGGACTGGGGTCCGGCGATGTAGCCGATCCGGCGGTGGCCGCGCTGCATGAGGTGATGGACGGCGTCGGCGATGCCGCCGGTGTTGTCCGCCGTGACGGAGGGAACCGCGGCACCGTCCACCACGCGGTCCACGACGACCGTGGGCACCTCGCCGGCGAGCAGCCCGGGCAGGTCCTGTGCGTCGCCCTGCGGCGCGGCGATCAGTCCGTCCACGCGCTGGGACAGCATGACCTCCACGTAACTGTCCTGCTGCGTCTGGCTCTCGTTGGCATTGCCGAAGAGGGTCAGGTAGCCGAAGTCCCGGGCTCGCTGTTCGACGGCGTGGGCCAGGTCAGCGAAGAACGGGTTGCGGATGTCGGGCAGCAGCAAACCGATGGTCTGCGTGCTGGTCTTGCGCAGGGAGCGGGCCTGGGCGTTGGGACGGAAGCCGAGCTCCGCGGCGGCTGTGCGCACGGCCTGGCGGGCTTCCTCCGACGTGGCGGAGTGCCCCGAAAGAACGCGGGAGGCAGTGGCCGCGGAGACGCCGGCCTTCTGCGCCACGTCCCTGATCGTCGTTGACCGCACACTGCTCCCTACACCGTTGTGGAATCGATTCCATGGAATCGATTCCAAGTATGGGGCAGATCATGGTGTGGCGTCAAACACGTCGAGTTTCGGCCGCACTGCGGGCCGGAGGGGAAGCTCTGGAATACGGACGGGTGCTTCAGTAAAGGCGCAGGTCAGACGGAAATCCCATCGTTTCGCCCTCGGCCCGGAGCACCGCAGAAATACTGGTGGACAAAGATCCGCACGCCAACCATCTATGCACGCCGCGCCACCGAATAAGAGTCATGACCCAGCAGCATGCAAGCAACAACGCCCAGCCTCCGCTTCGGGAATGGTCCGGCACATACGGCGGGTTCTATCTGCTTCCCGGCGATGCCTGGGGTGTCTCGACGGCGCCGGACGGCAGCCCGCAGGCCCGCTGCTGTTCCTGCAGCTGGGAACACGATGCCGCTACCGAGGAAGAATCGGTCCGGATGCTCACTGCACACCTGCGGGTGGCCCACCCCGACCAGCCCGGGGTCGTGAACCCCTCCGACCGGCCGGCGGGTGAAGCGTAGTCCAGCGGTACCCCAGGTCGGACTCGAACCGACAACACGCAGATTTTAAGTCTGTTGCCTCTGCCATTGGGCTACTGGGGCTGAAGCGAAAGCTTCTGCTCAAGCCTACTGGATGCGCACATGCAGCCGGAAACAGCAGCGGCGGCCCCTCCCGAAGGAGGAACCGCCGTCGTGCATGCCAATGCGAGGAGGAAGGGCCTACTTGCCGGCCATTTCCTTCTTCTTGGCCGGGGTGGCGGCCGCAACGAACGCCGAACGCGGGTTCTTCAGGTTGCGCAGACCGGTGAGGTCGCGGCCGAAGCTCACGTTCAGCAGCCAGCCGGAGATCACGCGGAACTTGCGCTCGAACATCGGCATGGCCAGGCCGTGGTAGCCGCGGTGTGCCAGCCAGGCCGGGAAGCCCTTCATGCCGAAGCCCATGATGTTGGCAATGCCCTTGTACTGGCCCAGGCCGGCCACGGCGCCGAGGTTCTTGTGGTTGTACTCTTCGATGCTGCCTTCGCCGTAGCGTGCTGCCAGAAGGTTCTTGGCGAGCAGCTTGGCCTGGCGGACGGCGTGCTGTGCGTTGGGAACGCAGAACCCGCCGACTCCGCCGCCGGAGAGATCCGGAACAGCAGAGACGTCGCCGGCAGCCCAGGCGCCGTCGATGGGGCCGTCGTCGCCGGTGATGCGCAGTTCGGCGTTGGCACGGACGCGGCCGCGCTCGTCAACCGGGAAGTCGGTGGCGCGGACCATCGGGTTGGCCTGCACACCGGCAGTCCAGATGAGGGTGTCTGCGCCGAATTCGCCGGCCGGGGACTTGTCCGCCATGTTGATCAGCTTGAGGACGCCGTCCTCAGCCGAGGCCAGGGAGGTGTTCAGCAGGACCTCGATGCCGCGGGCACGCATGCTGGAAACGACCCATTCGGCCTGCTCCGGCTTGACCTCGGGCATAACGCGGCCCATGGCTTCGATCATGACAAAGCGGAGGTCTTCACGCTTCAGGCGGCTGTTCTCGCGGACGGCGTCGCGCGCCATGTCCTCGATTTCAGTCAGGGTTTCGATGCCGGCAAAGCCGCCGCCGACGACGACGAACGTCAGGGCGCGCTCGCGCTCCGGACCTGCGGGCATCAGGGAAGCGGTTTCGATGCGCTCGAGCACGTGGTTGCGGGTGGCCACGGCTTCTTCGATGGTCTTCATGCCGATGCCGGCCTCGGCGAGGCCCGGGATCGGGAAGGTGCGGGTGATGGAACCTGCAGCCAGGACAACGTCCTGGTACGGCAGTTCAAACGGCTCGCTGCCGTCAGCCGGTTCAACAACGGCCGTGCGGGCCGCGTGGTTGATGGAGGTCACCTTGCCGGTGATCAGTTCCGTGTCCTTGAGGTGCATGCGGTGGGAAACCACGGCGTCGCGGGCCTCGATGGTGCCTGCGGCCACCTCGGGAAGGAAGGGCTGGTACGTCATGTAAGGCAGCGGGTCCACAACAGTGACGATGCCACCCTCAGCCTTGACCTTATTCTGGAGGTTCTTGGCTACGTAGAGTCCTACGTAGCCACCGCCTACCACCAGGACGCGCGGACGGTCTGAAAACTGTGTTGTAGATGCCATGCCTACATGGTACCTGAGTTTGTGAAAAGCTTCACGAGAGATTTGGCTGCTCCGGAGGCAGTATTTTCGTCTCGTCAAAGGCCGGATTCTCCTGCCCCCGGCGGCGTGCCCGGGCAATGGCGACCGCCCCTGCCGCTGTGACCAAAATCAGCAGCGCGCCAAAACCGATCACAATGGTTCCGGGCAGCAGATCAGTCTCGGTTCCGGGTGCCAGTGCTGCCGGTACCGTCGGTTCCGGCAGGTCCGGCGCCATGGGTTGCGCCGCGTCCGGAACCTCGCCGGCCGGAGCCGGAGCGGTGTCGCGGCGGTGGATGCGGATCCAGTCCGCAATGCTGCCCAGCGGATTCGCGGCCACGGAGGGAACGTCGGCGGTGAGAGCTGCACCGGCATCCAACAGCCCGTATCCGTAGAGGGTGTCCTGGCCCGGGGCACCGGCCTCGCGGGCGGTGGCGGTGATCCGGTTGATGACATCCGCGGCGCTGAGGTCCGGATACGCGGACCGGATGAGCGCAGCGGTTCCTGCCACCAGCGGCGCGGCCCCGGAGGTTCCGCTCCAGTCCGCATAGCGGGCCGGGCCTCCGGGCAGTCCGCCCACGAGGTCCTCCGCCGGCGCGGCCACGCCGATGCTGATCCCCTCCGAGGAGGAATCCCGGCTGGCTGCGCCCAACCGGTCCAGTCCGGCGACCGTGAGGACCCCGGGAATGGTGGCCGGAGCGCCCACCTGGACCATGCCCACGCCGCGGTTTCCGGCGGCAGCCACCACCACCACGTCCTGCTCCTCGGCGTACAGGAAAGCCTCATCCCAGCTTTCCGGCCAGGAGGGAGAGGTGCTGCCCAGGGACATGTTGATGACTTGGGCGCCGTTGTCCACGGCCCACCGAATGGCCACCGGGATCTGGTCTTCGATCGGAATTCCGGCCGGATTCTCCGGACCGATCCAGGCGGAGACCGCCAGCAGCTCAGCTTTGGGTGCCACACCGATGATGCCGTCGGACTTGGCCTGTTCCGCGGCGGGTGACGGTGACGGGTCTTTCGGAGCTTTGTCCGTATTCTTGCCGGTCTGGGCGGGCGACGGCGGGGCGGCCGGGGCGGCCGGGGCGTGTCCGCGCCCCGCGAGCAGGGTGGCCACAAGTGTCCCGTGCGAGGGGTTGCTTCCGAGCCCTCTGCCTCCGGCCGGATCTCCGACGCCGGACACGTCTGTACCGCCGGTGACCGCGCCGGCCAGATCGGGATGGGTCGGATCGATTCCGGTGTCGATGACCGCGACCTTCACGCCCTCGCCCTGGCTGACCGCCCAGGCTTCATCAAAACCGTAATCGGCCAGCCAGTACTGCTTGTCCCGCCATTGGTCGGCGGCAGCCGGACTGGCCGGAAGGAAGGCCAACAGAAGGAGCACCGCCGTGAGGACAGCTCCCCTGCCCTTCCGGTGTCCCGGTCTTAAACCTGCCGACGCACGGGTCACCGGGCAGCGCTCAGGGCGATGCCGTCCAAAATGTCGTGTTCGCTGGTCACCGCTGAAGCAACCTTGCCGTCGGTCAGCTCCGAGACCCGGTCCACGATGGTCTGCCAGATCAGGGCGCCGGCGCCGATCACGTCCACCCGGCCCGGATGCATGTAGGGCAGTTCCGCCCGTGCGTCCCGGTCCATGTGCAGCAGTTCACCGGCAGCCTGGTCAATCCGGGCTTCGTCCAGCTCGGTCCCGTGGATCGCCTCGGCGGAGTATTCCGGCAGGTGCAGGGCGTGGGCGGTGACCGTGGTGATGGTGCCGGCGACGCCCACCAGGCGGTCTGCCTCGGCCAGCGGCACGGTGGCCAGGACCTGGGCAATGATGTCCAGGATGTCTCCGCGGGCCATCGCAATTTCCGCTTCGGTGGGCGGATTGGACGTGAGGTGGCGCTCAGTGAAGCGGACGCAGCCCATGTTGGTGCTCTTGGCCGCCATAACTCCGTCAGAGGTGCCCAGCACAAACTCCGTGCTGCCGCCGCCCAGATCCACAACCAAAGTCTTGGACCCGTTGCTGCTGCCCAGGACGCTGGTAGCCCCGGCGAAGGACAGGCCTGCTTCTTCGTCTCCGGAGATGACCTCGGGCTCCACGCCCAGCCGCTCGCGGATGCCGGCCACGAACTCCTCGCGGTTTTCGGCATCCCGGCTGGCGGACGTCGCGACGAAGCGGACGCGCTCGGCACCGTGTTCACGGATCAGGGCGGCGTATTCGTCGGCTGCCTCGAAGGTGCGTTCCAGCGCCTCGGGAGCCAGGCGTCCAGTAGCGTCCACGCCCTGCCCGAGCCGGTTGACCCGCATCAGGCGCACGACGTCGGTCAGCCGGGGCACGCCGTCGTCCTGCGTGACGTCGGCGATCAGCAGGCGGATCGAATTGGTCCCGCAGTCGACGGCGGCTACGCGGACAGTGGGACGGGAGGCTTCGGCCTCCGCGCTGTCGGCGCCCGGCTGGATCGGTGCGCTGGCTGAATTGTTCACGGCTTCCCCTGCTGGTCGGCGTCGGCTGCGGCCTGGACGGCCTCTCGGCGGGCGGCACGCTTGGCGTCCAGTTCCTCTGCTGTGAGGCCCTGGGTCTTGGTGTGCCGGCTCAGGTCGCGGCTCGGCACTGCTCCTGTGGTGTCCCACGCGCCCTCACAGTAGCAGCGGTCGCGGGTCCACCACGGCGAAATGCGTTCCAAAGCTTCGTCACCCAGCGGGTTCACGCCGGGACCGGCGGCCAGGGAGTGGCCCACCAGCACATGCAGGCACTTCACGCGGGTGGGCATGCCGCCGGCCGAAACGCCGTCGATCTCCGGAACAGGGCCGACGCCGGTGCGGGCGCCGATTTCGTCGCGCACCTGCAGGTACGCCTCGTGGGCGGCCCGGTAGCGGTCCGCAAGCTCGGGATCCTGCTCCAGCCGCTCGGTCATTTCATTCATGACGCCGGCAGCTTCCAGCCGCGAGACCGCAGCAGTGATGACCGGGTGCGCCAGATAGTAGGTGGTGGGGAACGGAATGCCGTTGCTCAGGCGCGGAGCCGTGGTGGCAACAAGCGGATTGCCGCACACGCAGCGGGCGCCGATTTCCACGACGTCGCGTGCCGGCCTGCCGAGCTGACGGCTCAGTGTCTCCAGATCTTCGGAGGTGGGGGTGAGCTGCTCCTGGGTCATGCCGGAGGTTCCTTCCTGGGGGCCTGAACAAGCCCCGGGTGAATAATGTCTGCGCTTCTAAGATTACTGTGCGCAGAAGGACGCCGGAGCCGCAGCCACGGGATTCCGGTGCTGCAGCTGCCCGGCTAAGGTGCGTTGGCGGACCGCTTGACGGAGTCCCACAGGGAGTCCACCCACTTCAGGTCCGTTTCCTCTTCCTGTGCCTCCTGCTCCACGGTTTCCACGCCGTCCTCGCCCTTGACGAGATAGCGCGTCTCACCGGGCATCACCAGGAAAATCCGTTCCCGCGCCTGCTGCTTGATGTAATTGGGGTCCTCCCAGCGCTGAAGCTGGGACTCCAGGGTGGCGGACTTCTCTTTCTGCTCGGCAATCTCCGTCTGCAGGGCCGTGATGTCCGACCGCTGGTGCACATAAGTGTTCACTGACGGTGTCAGAAGGACGATCACCACGATCATCACCATGGCGAGGACCAGCAGCCTGCCGGAGAAGGCCTTCGCCGGAACCGGGCGCAAATGGTCCGAGGATTCGTCCGCGGAGGAAGCGGAAGCCACAGAGGAACCTTCGGCGAGGATCCGGGAACGCTGCCGCAGCCGGCCGGCCGCAGCGGCTGCCCTGCTCCGCGCCGAGGTGTCCGAGGTGTCAGCGCCGGCCGACTTACCGGCAGCCTTGCCGGCAGCCTTCGCCTGGGAGCCCGCAGCCTTGGGTGCGGAAGTCTTCGCGGAAGAGGTCGCAGCCGAGGATGTCTTGGGGGTGGATGTCTTGACGGTGGATGTCTTAGCAGCGGATGTCTTGGCAGCAGGGGCCGCCGTTGCGCGGGGTGCCTGGTCTGAGGCGGGATCCACCGGCTTGGTGGCACTGATGACGTCCGGATCCGCTGCGGCGGTCTTTCGTCGAACGGACCGGGCCGCGCTGCGGCCGGCGGTGTCCCCGCCGGTGCCGGAACCGTCAGGAGCGGAGCCTGCCTTGGGAACTTTCGGACGTCGGGTGGGCATGGAACTCCTTGGTGCAGCGGAACTGGCTTGGCGCGCCCAGCAGAGACGGCGGTCTCGGCATCGGCTGTGGAACAACTTACGTAAAGGGGCTTAAACACAACTGGCGGGCACCCTCTATAAAGAGGGTACCCACCAGCAGCAGGCTTACTCTGCCGTGAAACGCGGGAACGCGCTGCGTCCTGCGTAGCGTGCGGCGTCGTCGAGCTCTTCTTCGATGCGCAGCAGCTGGTTGTACTTGGCAACGCGCTCGGAGCGGGCGGGGGCACCGGTCTTGATCTGGCCCGCGTTGGTGGCAACGCAGATGTCAGCAATGGTGGTGTCCTCGGTTTCGCCGGAGCGGTGCGAGGTGATGGTGGTGAAACCGGCACGCTGGGCCATGGTGATGGCGTCCAGGGTTTCGGAAAGGGTGCCGATCTGGTTGACCTTGACCAGCAGGGAGTTGGCGGCGTTCATCTTGATGCCGGTCTCCAGGCGGGTGGGGTTGGTGACGAAGAGATCGTCACCCACCAGCTGCACCTTGTCGCCCAGACGGGCGGTCAGTGCTGCCCAGCCTTCCCAGTCATTCTCATCCAGCGGATCCTCGATGGAAACCAGCGGGTAGTCGCGGACCAGTTCCTCGTAGTACGCGGACATTTCCTCGGCAGTGCGGTTCTGGCCTTCGAAGACGTAGGCGCCGTCCTTGAAGAATTCCGAGGAGGCAACGTCCAGGGCCAGGGCGATGTCCGTGCCCGGGGTGTAGCCGGCACGGGTGATGGCCTCGAGGATCAGGTCCAGGGCTGCACGGTTGGAAGGCAGGTTCGGAGCGAAGCCGCCCTCGTCGCCCAGACCGGTGGAGAGGTTCTTTTCCTTCAGCACGGACTTGAGGTTGTGGTAGACCTCAACACCCCAGCGCAGGCCCTCGGAGTAGGTCTGCGCACCCAGGGGAACAATCATGAATTCCTGGATGTCGACGTCGGAATCCGCGTGCGATCCGCCGTTGAGGATGTTCATCAGCGGCACCGGCAGGATGTGAGCGTTGGGGCCGCCCAGGTAGCGGTACAGCGGCAGGGCTGCGGATTCTGCTGCGGCGCGGGCCACGGCCAGGGACACACCAAGCATGGCGTTGGCGCCCAGGCCGGACTTGTTCTCCGTGCCGTCCAGGTCAATCATGGCCTGATCGATGGCGCGCTGATCGGCGGCATCGAAGCCCAGCAGCGCCGGCTGAATCTGCTCGATGACGGCTTCAACAGCCTGCAGGACACCCTTGCCCTGGTAACGGGTCTTCTCGCCGTCGCGGCGCTCGTTGGCTTCGAAGGCACCGGTCGAGGCGCCGGAGGGAACCGCGGCGCGGCCAAACGTGTCATCATCCAGCAGAACCTCTACCTCAACGGTCGGGTTACCGCGGGAATCCAGGATTTCGCGGGCGTGAATGGCATCGATGATTGCCATGGGAATGCTCCTGTTCGTTGGAACGCTAGGGGTAACTACAGCCCGGCCTATGAAGCGGGCCACGCTGTCTGCTTCCAGCCTAGTTGAAACCGGCGCCGTAGTAAGGCCCCTTGGCGCCAATCCGGCGTTCTGTTTGGGCTGCGGACGGGCCCTGTGTGCCTTAGCGGCCGGCCGTGAACCGGCGCACTGCCTCCCGGAGGGCAGCTTCCGCATCCAGTCCCTGCGCCTGGGCCTGCGCAACGACGTCGAACAGGTGATCTCCCAGCTCCTCGGACCCATGCCAGGTGCGCCCGGATGCGGCTTCCGGGGTGGCCGAAGGCACCTCCAGCCCGGCACGGCGGGCCCGCTCCTGCGTTTTGGCGGCCAGCAGGAGCGCCGGCAGACCGGCGGGAATTCCGTCGAAGGGTGAGGTCCGTTCCGGCTTTTCCCGGCGCTTCGCTGCGTCCCAGGCCTGCTCTATTTCGGCGGTATCCGCTGTGGTGGCGGCCCGCACCGAGCCGTCGGGGGCAAAGACGTGCGGATTGCGGCGAATCATTTTGGCTGTGAGCGATTCCACTACATCGGCAATGCCAAAGTGGCCGGATTCCTCCTGCAGCCGTGCATGCAGCAGCACTTGGAACAGGACGTCGCCCAGTTCACCGGCCAGTTCCCGGGCGTCTTCGGGGCCGGTGTGTCCGGTCTCCACTGCCTCCGCCACTTCATAGGCTTCCTCAATGAGGTACTCCAGCAGGGACTGATGTGTCAGCGCCCCGGTCCACGGGCAGCGCTCACGCAGGATGGCCACAACCTGGGCCAGGCGGGTAAACCGCCGGCCCAGGTCACCGCCGTCGCTGGTGGGCTCCTGTTCAGCCACGGGCCTGGTTGAAGCCGTCCGTCACGTAGGCGGCCAGGGCGTCGCGCTCTTCCAGCGGAAGGAAGGCGGCATCCACTCCGTTCATGGTGAGCTCCAGGATGTCGTCCAGGTCATAATCAAAGGCGTCCGCCAGCAGCTCGAATTCGCCGGTCAGCGTGACGCCGCTCATCAGCCGGTTGTCGGTGTTCACCGTGACCTGGAAACCGGTCTGGTACAGCAGGTCGATGGGGTGGGCCTCGATATCCTCGCCGAAAGAGGCGATGGCACCGGTCTGCAGGTTGGAGGAAGGGCAGATCTCCAGCGGAATTCCCCGGTCCCGGACCCATGCGGCCACCTGGCCGATGGAAACCAGGCCCACCTCGGCGTCCGTCTCCTGCCCGGCGGCGCCGTCGACGCCCTCTTCGACATCGGCGTCGAACTCGGCGTCGAACTCCACGTCAATGTCCTCGGCAATCCGGACGCCGTGGCCCAGCCGCAGTGCCCGCCCATGCACCAGGGCATCCCTGATGCTGTCTACTCCGGCAGCCTCGCCGGCGTGGACGGTGACGGGGAACTGGTTTTCGGCCAGGTACGTGAAGGTGTCGGCAAAGCGGGACGCCGGGAAGCCGTCCTCGGCGCCGGCTATGTCAAAGCCAACGGCTCCGTTGTGGCGGTGCCGGACGGCCAGTTCGGCGAGTTCCATCGCCCGGTCGGCATGCCGCATGGCGGTGATGAGCTGGCCCACCTGGATCAGGTGCCCGCCTTCTTCAACGGCTTCCACTCCGGCTTCCAGGCCTTCCTGCACCGCTTCCACCGCTTCGTCCAGGCTCAGGCCGCCGCTAAGGTGCTGCTCGGGAGCCCACCGGATCTCGGCGTACACCACGCCGTCATCGGCCAGGTCTTCAACGAACTCGCGTGCCACCCGGATAAGGCCTTCACGGGTCTGCATCACGGCAATCGTGTGGTCAAAGGTTTCCAGGTAGCGCTCCAGCGACCCGGAATCGGCGGACTCGCGGAACCACTCCCCCAGTGCCACGGGATCCGTGGAGGGAAGCTCGTGTCCCGCCAGCGCGGCAAGTTCAATGATGGTCTCCGGGCGCAGACCGCCGTCGAGGTGGTCATGCAGCGACACCTTCGGCAGGCTGCGGATATCGAGAGTCGGGTCAGAGGCAGGAAGCAGTATGGGCTCAGTCACGGTGCCAACTCTACGTGAGCTGCGGCACGCCTTCCGAGTCCGCCGGGTTCGTCCGGCGGGGTTAGGGGGCTTCGGACCTGTCTTCGGCTTTCGGGGCGACGCTGCCGGAGGTCCGGGCGGGGTGTGCCTTCCGGGCTGCCTGGGCCGCTTCATGGCGGAGCCGGGCTTCTTCGCGGCTGGTTCCCAGCGGCGTCGGGCCGCGCAGCTTGGTGATGATCCGGTCAATGATCAGGCCCAGGACCATGGCAACCGCGATGGCCACCACCACGCCCAGAAGGTGGTTTTCCTTGAACCATCTTCCGGCCAGCGCTCCGATGGCAACGCTGTAACCGGCCCAGGCCACCGCTGACATGGCGGTCAGCGAGACAAAGACGCGCCGCGGAAAACCTGTGCCTCCGGCGGTGAGGTTAACCACCACGCGCCCGATGGGAATGAAGCGGGCCACCAGGATGAGCGAGACGGAGCGGTGGTCCAGTTCCTTCCGGGCCCAGACAAATCCGCGCTGCATCCGGGGCCCGCGCATCCACCGGAACCGTTCGATGCCGATCCGCCGGCCCAGCAGATAGGCGAAGTTGTCACCCAGGAAGGCACCGCACGCGGCAGCGGCCATGACCAGCCAGGGGTTGGGCCCGGCACCGGTGGCAACCAGGGCGGCCAGTCCCACCACCAGGGATTCGCTCGGGACGGGCGGGAAGAAACCGTCAATCAGGCAGAACGCGAACAACGCCAAGTAGACCCACCATGCATCGGCGGAAATCAGGATGAAGTTGTTGATGCTGTCCATTGCGGTGCTCAGCACGTCCAGACGGGTCTCCTCGGCTCGGTCTCTGGTACCTACAACGATGCCACCAACACATCGGTGCCCGCCAACCGGCGCGCCCGCCCAGGGGCGCGCCGGTCAGTCAATGGTCAGCTGATGCGGTCGAGAATCAGCTTCTGCACCGGACGTGATCCCTCGGGAGCAATGACGACGGCGTCCGCCAGGGCTTCGCGGGCACGCTCAAACTTCTCGGGCGTATCCGTCAGCAGGGTCATCAGCGGCTGGCCCGCGCGGACCGGGGCGCCGGGCTTGGCGTGCATGCGGACGCCCGCGCCGGCCTGGACCTCGTCCTCTTTTCGGGCCCGGCCCGCGCCGAGCCGCCAGGCAGCCACGCCAACGGACAGGGCATCGAGTTCCACCAGGACACCGTCTGCGGGTGCGTAAATGGTTTCGGACTCCCGCGCCTGCGGCAGCTTGGCGTCCGGATCGCCGCCCTGTGCGGAAATCATGCGCCGCCAGACGTCCATGGCCCGGCCGTCCTTCAGCGCGGCTGCCGGATCGGCGTCGGGCAGGCCGGCAGCTGCCAGCATTTCTTCGGCCAGCCGGACCGTCAGTTCCACGACATCCGCCGGACCGCCGCCGGCGAGGACCTCAACGGATTCCTCCACCTCAATGGCGTTTCCGGCCGTGAGGCCCAGCGGAGTAGACATGTTCGTCAGCAGCGCCACGGTGTTGACCCCGGCGTCCTTGCCCAGGGCCACCATGGTTTCGGCCAGTTCGCGGGCGTTGGCAACATCCTTCATGAAGGCGCCGGATCCCACCTTGACGTCCAGGATCAGGGAGCCGGTGCCTTCGGCGATCTTCTTGCTCATGATGGAGGAGGCAATGAGCGGGATGGCCTCGACCGTCCCCGTCACGTCGCGCAGGGCGTACAGTTTCTTGTCCGCCGGAGCCAGGCCGGTGCCGGCGGCACAGATGACGGCGCCGACGTCGGCCAGCTGGGCCATGATCTCGTCATTGGACAGATTGGCGCGCCACCCGGGGATGGCCTCCAGCTTGTCCAGGGTGCCGCCGGTGTGGCCCAGCCCGCGGCCGGAAAGCTGCGGAACAGCCACGCCGAAAACGGCGACGAGCGGTGCCAGCGGCAGGGTGATCTTGTCCCCCACGCCTCCGGTGGAGTGCTTGTCGGTGGTCGGCTTGCCCAGGGAGGAGAAGTCCATCCGGATGCCGGAAGCGATCATGGCGGCCGTCCAGCGGGAGATTTCCTGCCGGCTCATGCCGTTGAGCAGGATGGCCATGTTCAGCGCGGCCATCTGCTCGTCGGCGATGGCGCCGCGGGTGTAGGCGTCAATGGTCCAGTCGATCTGTTCCGGAGAGAGAGTGCCCTTGTCCCGCTTGATGCCGATGATGTCCACGGCGTCGAATTGTTCGCTTTTCATGCGTGATCCTGCCCTTCCAGGTGCTGGGGTCCAAAGGCATCCGGCAGGACTTCGTCCATGGTCCGGATGCCGCTTACGGTCATTAGCTGCATGGTTGGTGCCCGGAACTCGTACAGCAGCTGCCGGCACCGGCCGCACGGCATCAGGATTTCCCCGGCACCGTCCACGCACACGAACGCCGCCAGGCGCCCGCCGCCGGTCATGTGCAGTGAGCTGACCAGGGCACACTCGGCGCAGAGAGTCAGTCCGTAGGAGGCATTCTCCACGTTGCAGCCGGAGATGATCCGGCCGTCGTCGGTGAGCGCGGCTGCTCCCACGGGGTACTTCGAATAGGGCACGTAGGCGTGGGCCAGCGCGGCCCGTGCGGTGTCCTGCAAAACATCCCAGTCGATGGGTGCGGCCGGGGTTTCTTCGTTGGTCATAACAGTCCTAGCTAGTGGCGGGCGGCCGGAGCCGCCCGCCGGGTTGAACTTATTCCTTGACGTACGGCACTCCGCTGGCCGCCGGTCCCCGGGACTTCCCGACCACGCCGGCCACCGCAAAGATCGTCACGACGTACGGCAGCATGGCCAGGAACTGGTTGGGCACCGAGGTGCCCAGCAGGCTCAGGACGTACTGGAGGTTGGTGGCGAAGCCGAACAGGAGCGCTGCCAGCAGTGCTCCGAGCGGGTTCCAGCGGCCCAGGATCAGCGCTGCCAGGGCAATGTAGCCCTGGCCGCCGGTCATGTCCCGGTTGAAGGCGGACACGGAGACCAGGGTGAAGAAGGCACCGCCGATTCCGGCGACCACACCGGCCAGCAGGACGTTGACGAACCGGGTGCGGTTCACATTGACACCGAGCGTGTCGGCAGCCTTGGGGTGCTCTCCGACGGCGCGGGTGCGCAGGCCCCACTTGGAGTGGAACAGGCCGAAGTAGACCGCGGCCAGGGCAATGTACATGAGGTAGCCGACGACGGACTGGTTGAACAGGATCGGTCCGATGATCGGGATGTCCGCCAGCAGCGGGATCCGGATGGGCGGCAGCGACGGCGGACTGTTCCACTTGGCGGTGTCCGAGGACAGCAGGGTGGAGAACAGGAAGCCGGTCAGGCCGGAGACCAGCACGTTCAGGACCACGCCCACAATGACCTGGTTGACCAGGTACTTGATGCTGAACACTGCCAGGACCAGCGATACAAGGGCGCCGGCCACTGCAGCGGCGAAGAGCCCCACGAAGGCATTGCCGGACAGCGATCCCGCCACGGCGGCAGCGAAGGCGCCGAAGAGCAGCTGCCCTTCAATGGCGATGTTCACCACGCCGGAGCGTTCGCAGAGCACGCCGGAGAGCGAACCAAAGATCAGCGGGATGGCCAGGGCAAAGGAGCCCGAGAGCAGTCCGTACAGGGCCACGTTGGGGGTCTCGGCGCTGCCGACGACCCAGGTCAGGAAGCCGACGACGAAGGCCACTCCGAAGACGGCCACCAGCCATCCGGGCACCCGGTCCCCGCGGCGGGTCAGCAGGAAAGCCCACGCTGCGGCAGCGAGCATCACCAGGGCGGTGATCCAGCCAACCAGGGGTGCCGAGACCACCGCGGCGGGCAGCACCAGAGCCTCCCCGGGGTCGGAGAGACGGAAGGTGACGTCGTTGGACGGCGCACCCAGGGCGAAGACGGCCAGCCCCAGCAGGGCCAGGACAATGAGGATGACCGGAGTCTTCCAGCTGCGGACGCCGACGGCGGCAGGCTTTGGTTCCAGACGCGTTGTTGCGGTACTCATGCTGCGCCTCCGGCGGACTTGGTCTTCGTGGACGTTCTCTTGCCGGACGTCTTGAACGCTCCGGGTGCCGGGATGCGGAACAGCGACCGCACCAGCGGCGGGGCCGCAATGAACAGCACGATCAGTGACTGCACCACCAGGACAATGTCGATGCTGGTGCCGGTGTTGGTCTGCATGGTCACGCCGCCGGCACGGAAAGCGCCGAACAGCACGCCTGCCGCGAAGGTGCCCCAGGGGCTGGAGCGGCCCAGCAGGGCAACGGTGATGGCGTCGAAGCCGAAGCTGGCAGCGACGCCGGAGGTCAGCACCTTTTCCGTGCCGGATACCTGGGCCACGCCGGCCAGGCCGGACAGGGCGCCGGCGATCAGCATCACGATGATGTAGCCCTTGGTGGTGCTGATGCCTGCGTTGCGGGCGGCCGACGGGTTGGCGCCCACGGCCTTGAGCTCAAAGCCCACGGTGGAACGGTTCATCAGCCACCAGATGAAGATGGTGGCCAGGACGGCCAGCACAAAACCCCAGTGCAGGCGGAACCCGCTGCCCAGCAGCGGCGGGAACATGGCGTTCGCATCCAGCTGGGGGCTGATCGGGTTTGAGGACCCGGGGCGCTGGAAGGCGGGGGTGCTGAGCATGAACAGCACCAGGTTGATGGCCACGTAGTTGAGCATGATGGTCACAATGACCTCGTGGGCACCGGTCTTGGCCTTCAGGACACCGGCGATGCCGGCCCAGATGGCGCCGCCGAGCATACCTGCGACGATAACCAGCAGCAGGTGCAGGCCGGCGGGCAGGTGGACGGCGAAGCCCACCCAGGCAGCCATGGCGGCGCCGATGATGATCTGGCCCTGCGCACCGATGTTGAACAGACCGGTGCGGAAGGCGACGGCGACGCCGAGCCCGGCCAGGATCAGCGGGGTTGCCACCGTGAGGGTCTGGGTCAGCGGGTAGAAGAAGCGCGCCGGGGTTTCAGCCTCGAAGTTCAGGACTGATCCCTGGAACAGGGCCATGTAGGCGCCTGACGCGGCCGACCAGGCTGCGGAGAGCAGATCGGTGGGCCGGGAGAAGAAGTATGACGCCGAGGCGCCCACTTCCTCATCGGTGGCGGCAATCAGGATGCCGCCCACAATGAGGGCCAGCAGAACGGAGAGGACCGAGACCATGGCGTTGCTGGACAGCATCCGCCGCAGGGCTGACTGCTGGGGACCTCGGGCCTCGCTGTCCGCAAGCGGTGGCAGGATCGCCGGCGGAGGTGCCGCCGTGCCCGGTTCGTCTGCTGCACTCTCGAGCCGGGCGATTTCGGCAGCGGCTACGCTGGCCTCCCCCGGCGGGTCCTGCTTGGTGGAATCGTCCGGGCTCATTGGGCCCCTCCCTTGGAATCTGTGTGGTGCGCTGTTGCTTCATCCGCGTGCATGCCGGCCATCATCAGGCCCAGCACGTCGCGGGAGGTGTTGGCCGGAACAATGCCCATCAGCCGTCCGCCGTAGAGCACGGCAATCCGGTCCGCCAATTCCAGTACCTCGTCCAGCTCCGTGGACACGATCAGCACCGGAGTGCCGACGTCGCGTTCGGAGATGATGCGCCGGTGCAGGAATTCGATGGACCCCACGTCTACGCCCCGGGTGGGCTGTGAGGCGATGAAGAGCTCCAGCGGGCGGGAAAGTTCGCGGGCCATCACCACCTTTTGCTGGTTTCCGCCGGACAGGGTGCCGGCAGCGGCGTCGGCCGACTGCGTGCGGATGTCGAACTCGGAGATCTTTTCGGCTGCGTTCTCCTGGATCACTGCCGGACGCATGGACAGGCCCCGGGCGAAGGGGGCTGTGTCGTAGCGGTTCAGGATCAGGTTTTCGGCCACCGAGAAGGTTCCCACCAGGCCGTCAACATTGCGGTCTTCGGGCACAAAGCCCACGCCGGCATCGATGATCTCGCGGGTCTTGCGTCCCACCAGTTCCTCGCCGTTGAGGCGGATGGACCCGCTGACGTGGTCCTGCAGGCCCATGATGGCCTCGGTCAGTTCGGTCTGCCCGTTGCCCTGAACTCCGGCCAGGGCGAGGATCTCACCGCGGCGGATGCCAAAGCTGACTGAGTTGAGGAAGGCAGGTCCGGCGGCGGAGGCGACAGTGAGGTTTTCAACCACGAAGGTCTCATCCCCCGGAGTGGCCGGTTCCTTGTTGAGGTTCAGGCTGACGGAGCGTCCAACCATCAGGGAAGCCAGTTCCGTGGTGGAGGCGCCGGGATCTGCGGAGCCGACCACCTTGCCCCGGCGGATCACCGTGATGACATCCGATACGGCCTTCACTTCCCGCAGCTTGTGCGAGATGAAGACCACCGATTTGCCGTCGTCGGTGAGCTGGCGCATGATGCCGAGCAGCTCGTCCGTTTCCCGCGGCGTCAAGACAGCGGTGGGTTCATCCAGGATCAGGACCCGGGCGTCCCGGATCAGGGCCTTGATGATTTCCACCCGCTGCTGCACGCCCACCGGCAGGTCTTCCACCACAGCGTCGGGATCAACGTCGAACCCGTACTGGTCGGAAATTTCCCGGATGCGCCGGCGCGTCTGGTCCAGGTTCAGCATCCCGCCAAACGTGGTTTTCTCGTCGCCGAGCGCCACGTTTTCCGCGACAGTGAAGACGGGCACCAGCATGAAGTGCTGGTGCACCATTCCGATTCCGGCGGCCATGGCGTCAGAGGGTCCGCTGAAGGTGACGGGCTTGTCATCAACCAGGATTTCGCCCTCGCTGGGCTCGTACAGTCCGTACAGCACATTCATGAGCGTGGACTTGCCTGCGCCGTTTTCGCCGAGCAGGCTGTGGACCTGCCCGGGTTCAACCACCAAATCAATGTGGTCATTGGCCACGAACGTGCCAAACCGCTTCGTGATGCCCTTGAGTTCGAGTTTCAAAACCCCAACCAATCTGTTTTTGGGTAAATAAGGGAGAACATTACCGACACAGAACAAACGCCGTTTTCCCGGCAGGCAAGGCTGCCGGGAAAACGGCGGTCATTTGGTGCGTTCGGTGCTTTCGGTGTCCGGACCGCTGTCCGGGCACCGGGAAAAAGCGCCCGGGGGTTACTTCGGGCTTGAAGCGGATTCGACCGTGATCTCTCCGGAGATGATCTTGGCCTTGATGTCCTCGACGGAGGTCTTCACCTCGTCCGGAACGCTGGCTTCCTGGTCGTGGAACGGCGCCAGTGCAACGCCGCCGTTCTCAAGGGTGCCAATGTACGGGGTGTTGTCGAAGTTGCCGTCGACGTCGGTGACGATGACGTCTTCCACGGCTTCGCCCATCAGCTTCATGACGGAGGTCAGGATGACTTCGTTGCCGGAGGAAACAGTCTCGTAACCGTCGGAGTCCACCCAGATGACCTTGGCGTCCTTGCCGGAGGCGTTGGCAGCCACTACAGCATCGATGGTACCGGCGCCAACCGGACCGGCGACGGGCATGATGATGTCCGCGCCTTCGTTAAGGAAGTTCTGCGTGGTGGTCTTACCTGCAGAGACATCGTCAAAGCTGCCCGTGAAGGAATCCATGCCGAGGACGGCAACATCGGTGCCGTTCTGCTCGTTGTAGTACTTCACGCCCTGGTCGAAGCCGTCCATGAAGATGGTCACCGTGGGAATGTCCAGGCCGCCGTACGTGGCAACCTTGCCGGTCTGGGTGGAGCCGGCGGCGACGTAGCCTGCCAGGAACGCAGCTTGGGCCGTGTCGTAGATGATCGGCTTGACGTTGTCAGCCTCGATGGACTGGTCGTCAACGATCGCGAAGTTCAGGTCCGGGTTGGCCTCAGCCGTTGCCTTGGTGGCATCCGCGAGCAGGTAGCCAACCGTGATGGTCAGGTCGCAGTTGGCCTGGACCATGCTGTCCAGGTTCGGCGTGAAGTCCGTTTCAGACTGCGACTCGGCTTCCTTGGTTTCGATCTTGAGGTCATCCTTGGCCTTCATCAGACCGTTGTACGTGGATTCGTTGAACGAGTTGTCATCGAATCCGCCGGAGTCGGAAACCATGCAGCCCAGGAAATCGGTGGCTCCCTCAGCGGAGCTGCCTTCTTCCTCGGGGGCCGCGCCGCAGCCGGAGAGCAGGAGTGCCGAAACGCCGAGCATGGCGGCGGAGACGCCGGCATTGCGCTTGAAGCTGCGCGGGAAGTTCTTCAATGTTCCTCCAGAAAAGAAATGGGGTGCCACGCGCAGAAATACTCTGTTCCTGCCGCTCAATGAGGGCTGGCGGTACCCGCCGCTCAATGAGGGCCGGCCGTCGCGTGGTGCGGCGCTCCGCACATCGTCGGATCGCAGCACCCCCAATCCTATGGCCTGGAACACACTGCTTGAGCCAGATGACGTGTTGGAGGGCACATTGTTTACATGTTGTTATTTTTTGCAAGCAAAATACGCAGATCGTCTGCGCATGCCCTCCAAAGAGTTATCCGGCCGCACTGCAGCAGGCGGCGGAGCTAGTGCCGCAGCCCCCGGGTCGCGCGCACAGCCGCTGCTGCCATCACGCTTACTCCGGTGCTGACCGCAAGTTCATCAGGGTTGTAGTCACCGCGGTGCAGGTCGTAGGTTTCACCGCCGGGCGTCCGGGTTCCCAGCCGCATGAGGGCTCCGGGGACTTCCTGGGTCATCCAGGCGAAGTCCTCTCCGCCCATGGACTGGGGGGCCAGCACAATGGAATCGTCACCCAGCTCCGCCCGGGCCGCCGCCTCGATCAGGCTCGTTTCGGCGTCGGCGTTGATAACCGGCGGCACTCCCCTGATGTGTTCCAAAGTGACATCCACGCCGAACGGTGCCGCGGTCTGCCGTACGACGTCGTCAAGGAGAACACCTGCAGCGTGCCAGGCCTCTGCATCGAGGCAGCGCATGGTGCCGGACATGAAACCGTGTGCGGGGATGGCGTTGGGTGCGGATCCGGCATGCATCTGCCCCCAGACAACTGACACGCCGCTGCGCACGTCGATGCGCCGGGAAAGAACTGCGGGGACGCTGACGGCAATCTCCGCCAGCGCGAACACGAGGTCCTCGGTGAGGTGCGGCCGGGAGGTGTGCCCGCCGCGTCCGGCCAGTTCAATGCGGATGGTGTCGGAGGCGGAGGTGATGGCCCCGATGCGGGTGCCCACCTGCCCGACGTCGATCCTCGGGTCACAGTGCAGCGCCAGGATCCGCGGCACTCCGTCGAGGATGCCCTGGGCGATGACGCCGAGGGCCCCGCCGGGCATTACCTCTTCAGCGGGCTGGAAGATGACCCTGACCCGCCCGCCGAGTGTGCCGGCGGCGTCGAGCTTCGCCAGGATCCGTGCCACGCCCACCATGACAGTGGTATGGATATCGTGGCCGCAGGCATGGGTAATGCCGGTATTGACAGAGGCATAGGGCAGCCCGGTCTCTTCGAGCACCGGCAGCGCATCGATGTCCGCACGCAGGCCGATCCGCAGCGGACCCTCGCCGATATCCACGTAAGCGCCGGTGCCTTCGAGCCGGACGGGCTTCAGCCCTGCGTCCTGCAGCGCGTCCACAATCCTGTCGGTGGTACGGATTTCCTTCGTCGACAGCTCCGGGTGCTGGTGCAGGTCCCGGCGGAACGAGATCAGCTCGCCCAGGATGGGGGCAACGCTGCCCCGCATGGAAGGAACCGATGAACTGTTCAGTGGGATGGTAGGCACAACTTAAAGGTTAGCCACTGAGGCTGCTGTTGCGGGAACAGTGTGACGATGTTCCGCCATACGGACACCAAAGCGGCGCCGCGGAAGAACCGCGGCGCCGCTTTGGAGGCTCCCCTACAGGACGTCGGTGTCGCCGCTGGCCTTCAGGTGCTCCACTGCCTTCTTGACTTCCTGGGCATGTTCCTTGGTGGTCACCAGCAGGGCATCCAAGGTGTCCACGATGACAACATCCTCGATGCCGATCAGGGCGATAACCCGCTTGGTATCGGACACGACAATGCCTGACGCGTTTTCCGAGTAGACCCGGGCACCCTCGCCCATCACTGTCAGCTCGCTGTTTTCGGCAGCGGGGTTCAGGCGGCCGATCGCGGCGAAGTCTCCGACGTCGTCCCAATTGAAGATGCCCGGAATCATGGCAACATCGCCGGCCGCCGCAGCGGGCTCCGCCACCGCGTAGTCGATGGCGGTCTTGGGCAGAGTGGGCCAGACGCGGCGAACCACGGCGCGCCGGTTGGGGGTGTCCCAGGCCTCGGCAATTTCCATCAGCCCCACGTGGAGTTCGGGCTCATTGGCTTCCAGGTGCTTGAGCATCAGGTCCACCGGAGCCACGAACATCCCTGCGTTCCAGCTGTAGTGGCCGTTCTTCAGGTAGGTGCGGGCCACTTCTTCCGAGGGCTTCTCCACGAATTCGACGACGGCGTGCGCACTGGGTGCGCCGGCGATGTCCAGGGGCTCCCCGGCGCGGATGTAGCCGAACCCGGTTGCAGCATGCGTGGGGTGGATGCCGATGGTCACGATGTACCCCTGCGCCGCGGTGTGGATGGCTTCCCGGACGGCGTCCTGGAAAACGTCCACGGGCGCAATGACCTGGTCCGCAGCGAAGGAACCCATGATGATGCTGGGATCCCTCTTGTAGAGGATGGCCGCCGCAAGACCGATCGCGGCTGCGGAATCCTTGGGCTCCAGTTCCAGCACCAGGTTTTCGTTGGTGATTTCCGGCAGCTGCTTCCGGACCGCCTGGCGGTGCAGGGTGCCCGTCACCACCATGACCCGGTCACCGCTGAGCGGGCGCAGCCGGTCATACGTGGCCCGGATGAGGGTGGATCCCGAACCCGTCAGGTCATGCAGGAACTTGGGGGCAGCGGCACGGGACAGCGGCCACAGGCGGGTACCCACGCCGCCGGCCGGGATTACGCCGTAGAAGCGGTCAAAGTCCGCGGAGGAAGTATTGGGGCTCGGTTCTGTACTCATCAGTGCCAAGATTAGCCGACGCACGGGCCTGCGAACCGGAAGGACGCTCGTGTTCTGTTCGGCACGGCCGCTGAATGCCGCCGCAGTGTAACGAGGGTCACATGATAGGGCGACCTAAATTGAAAGCGCCGTCACGGAGACCTAGATTATGCTTGAGCTTATATTGCTGTCGCACCGGCGTCATCACTGCGTGGAAGACACGCCAGCGCCGCTGCGTCGCAGGGAGGAAAATTCAGTGTCGAAGTTACCAGCAGGCACTCTCTACCGCGGCCGTGAAGGCCAGTGGTCCTGGGTTGCCCACCGCATTACCGGCGTGGTGATTTTCTTCTTCCTGTTGGTCCACGTTTTGGATACCTCACTGGTGCGAGTTTCACCTGAGGCCTACAACGTTGTGATTGGCGCGTACAAGAACCCCATCATGGGCCTCGGCGAGCTCGGCCTCGTCGGCGCCATTGTGTTCCACGCTTTCAACGGCGTGCGCGTTATCCTGATCGATTTTTGGAAGAAGGGCCCGAAGTACCAGCGCCAGATGCTGTGGAGCGTCGTCGGCCTATGGGTGATCACCATGATCGGTTTCTCCGTTCGCCACCTTCCCATCGTTTTCGGGGGTCACTAAGCCATGAGTACAACAACCAACGAGGCCGTCTCCATCGAGGCTCCGCGGTCCGGCCGCATCTCCCCCAAGTACGTCCGCACCCCGGGCGGCAAAGGCAACTTCGAGATGCTGGCATGGCTCTTCATGCGCATCTCCGGCGCCATCCTGATCGTGCTGATCTTCACCCACCTCTTCGTCAACCTCATGGTGGGCGACGGCGTCCATGCCATCGACTTCGGCTTCGTTGCCGGCAAGTGGGCCAGCCCGCTCTGGCAGGTCTGGGACCTGGTCATGCTGTGGCTGGCCATGCTGCACGGCACCAACGGCGTCCGCGTGATCATCAATGACTACGCAGACAAGAACACCACCCGGATGACGCTGAAGAGCATTCTCTACATCGCTTCCCTGGTGATCATCGTGCTCGGCACCCTGGTGATCTTCACCTTCGATCCGTGCCCCGCCGGCGCCCCCGCTGACCTCATCGCCGATTTCTGCAAGGCGTAACTTCCTTCAAGGCGTAAGAGCCGGGTCCGGACACGGAGCCACGGAGCACTACTAAGTTTTCTCAGTTTCAACAGAAAGAGCATCTGGTATGCAGGTCCATAAGTACGACGTCGTAATTGTCGGCGCCGGCGGCGCCGGTATGCGTGCCGCCATCGAATCAGGCCAGCGCGCACGTACGGCTGTACTGACCAAGCTGTACCCCACGCGTTCGCACACCGGTGCGGCACAGGGCGGCATGTGTGCAGCACTGGCCAACGTCGAAGAAGATAACTGGGAATGGCACACCTTTGACACCGTCAAGGGCGGCGATTACCTGGTGGATCAGGACGCTGCGGAGGTTATGGCGAAGGAAGCCATCGACGCCGTGCTGGACCTGGAAAAGATGGGTCTGCCGTTCAACCGCACACCCGAGGGACGCATCGACCAGCGGCGTTTCGGCGGCCACACCCGCGATCACGGCAAGGCTCCGGTCCGCCGCGCCTGCTACGCCGCTGACCGCACCGGCCACATGATCCTCCAGACGCTCTACCAAAACTGCGTCAAGCACAATGTGGAGTTCTACAACGAGTACTACGTGCTGGACCTGCTGACCGTCGAGGACAGCTTCGGCCAGAAGCGCGTCTCCGGCGTCGTCTCCTATGACCTGGCCAGCGGCGAACTGCACGTCTTCCAAGCCAAGTCCGTGGTCTTCGCTTCCGGCGGTGCCGGCAAGGTCTTCAAGACCACCTCCAACGCACACACCCTCACCGGTGACGGCATGGGCATCGCGTTCCGGCGCGGCATCCCCCTGGAAGACATGGAGTTCTTCCAGTTCCATCCGACAGGCCTCGCCGGCCTGGGCATCCTGCTTTCCGAAGCAGCCCGCGGTGAAGGTGCCATCCTGCGCAACTCGGAGGGTGAGCGCTTCATGGAGCGCTACGCCCCCACCATCAAGGACCTTGCTCCCCGTGACATCGTGGCCCGCTCCATGGCCAATGAAGTCCGTGAAGGCCGCGGCTGCGGCCCGAACAAGGACTACGTCCTGCTGGACCTGACGCACCTGGAGCCGGCACACATTGATGCCAAGCTCCCGGACATCACCGAGTTTGCCCGCACCTACCTCGGTGTGGAGCCCTACACGGAGCCGGTTCCGGTCTTCCCGACCGCGCACTACGCCATGGGCGGCATCCCCACCAATATCAAGGCCGAGGTCCTCCAGGACAACGACACCGTTATTCCGGGTCTGTACGCCGCCGGTGAAGTCGCCTGCGTTTCCGTGCACGGCTCCAACCGCCTTGGCACCAACTCCCTGCTGGACATCAACGTCTTCGGCAAGCGCGCCGGCATCAACGCCGCCGAGTACGCCCTGACCGCTGATTTCGTGGACCTGCCGGAAAACCCGGAAGCCACCACGATCGAGCTGCTGGACCTGGTCCGCAACTCCGAAGGAACCGAACGGGTTGCCGAAATCCGCCGGGACCTGCAGAACACCATGGATGCCAACATGCAGGTGTTCCGCACTGCAGACACCCTGAACCAGGTCCTGACCGACATTGCCTCGCTCGAAGAGCGTTACAAGAAGATCAGCGTCCAGGACAAGGGCAAGCGCTTCAACCTGGACCTCCTGGAAGCCGTGGAACTGGGCTTCCTGCTGGAGCTGGCCAAGGTCATGACCGTGGCGGCCCTGCACCGCGAGGAATCACGCGGCGGGCACTTCCGCGAGGACTTCCCGGAGCGCGATGACGAGAATTTCATGAAGCATTCGATGGCGTACAAGGTTGACGAAGCAGCCAATGACGAGCACACCGCCGGCATTCGACTGGACACCAAGCCGGTCATCTTCACGCGCTACGAGCCGATGGTGAGGAAGTACTAATGACAACCGAAATTGCGGAGCCAGCCTCCAAGATTGATCTTCCGGAATCTGTGGGCGGGGAAATCCCCTCGTTCGAGATCACGCTCAAGGTCCGCCGCTACAACCCCGAGGTATCTGACGAAGGATACTGGGACGAGTGGAAGCTGACCATGTACGGCACGGACCGCGTGCTGGACGCCCTGCACAAGGTCAAGTGGGAGCATGACGGCTCGGTTTCCTTCCGCCGCTCCTGCGCCCACGGTGTCTGCGGATCCGATGCCATGCGCATCAACGGCCGCAACCGGCTGGCCTGCAAGACCCTGCTGAAGGACCTGGACACGTCCAAGCCCATCCTCGTGGAACCCATCAAGGGCCTCCCCGTGGAAAAGGACCTGATCGTGGACATGGAGCCGTTCTTCCAGTCCTACCGCGAAATCATGCCGTTCCTGATCACCAAGGGCCACGAGCCCACGAAGGAACGCCTGCAGTCCGCAGAGGACCGTGAACGGTTCGACGACACCACCAAGTGCATCCTGTGCGCTGCGTGCACGTCCTCCTGCCCGGTGTTCTGGACCGACGGCCAGTACTTCGGCCCGGCCGCCATTGTGAACGCCCACCGCTTCATCTTCGACTCGCGCGACGACGCCGGAGACATGCGCCTGGAAATCCTCAATGACAAGGAAGGCGTGTGGCGCTGCCGCACCACCTTCAACTGCTCCGAAGCATGCCCCCGCGGCATCCAGGTGACCAAGGCAATTGCCGAGGTCAAGCAGGCTATCCTGAGCCGTTCCGTCTAGCATTTACGCTCCACCCGCCGGAGGCGGCGTCGGGCAGTCCCTTGCGGCTGCCGGACGCCGCCTCCGGCCGTTCCACAGATCTAAGGTTGGTTTTTCCCCTATGCCCGTATCCGAGTCCGTATCCTTTCCCGGCGTCAACAACACCACTCTGGCCGGCACCATTGACGTGCCCGACGGCGGTGCCCGGGCCTGGGCGGTGTTCTGCCACGGATTCACGCTGGGCAAGAACAGCGCCGCTGCTTCCCGGATTTCCAAGGCGCTGGCCAAGCACGGCATCGGCGTCCTGCGCTACGACGCCGCAGGTTTGGGCGGATCCACGGGCGCGTGGGAAGACGGAACCTTCACCACCAAAGTGGCTGACATTTCCAGCGCCGCCGCCTTCCTGCGCGGCCAGGGACGTGAGGTCTCGCTGCTGATCGGCCATTCCCTCGGCGGTGCGGCGGTTTTGGTTGCGGCCGCTGAGATTCCGGGGCTTCGTGCCGTGGTCACCATCGCCGCTCCCTTCCGGCCCTCCCATGTCCAGCACCTCTTTGAAGAAGAGGTCCAGACCATCCGGCAAGAAGGTTCGGCGGAGGTGGACCTGGGCGGCGGAAGCCTGCGGATCCGGGAAGAGCTGCTGAAGGACCTGGCCGCGTATGACCTGACAGAATCCATTAGGGAACTGAACCTGCCGCTGCTGATCATGCACTCCCCCACAGACAACACCGTGGGGATCGACAATGCCAGCGAGATTTTCTCCACCGCGCGGCATCCGCGGAACTTCATCTCGCTGGAAGGCAGCAATCACCTGATGGTGGACCGTGCCCAGACACGCCGCGCTGCGGACATCATTGCCGCCTGGGCCGACATCTACCTGCCCGGGTCCGCCCCGGACGGTACCGCCAAAGGCGCCTAGCCCCGCAGCGGGACGTTCTCGCGCAGTTTCCAGATGCCCGCGGCATCATGCTCGTACAGCCCCACGGTGCGCACCGTGAAACGTGCCTCGTAGTCCCGCAGGGCCTCCAATGCACTGTCCATGCCGGCCTCGCTGACATCGTGGGCCACGGTGACGTGCGGGTGGTAGGGGAAGGGCAGGTCCCGGGCGAGCGGGCCGCTCTGCATTTCCCTGTGCAGGGCAATGCATTCCTCGTGTCCGCCTTCGAGCTGCACGTAGACCACGGGCGAGACCGGGCGGAAGGTGCCCGTACCCCGCAGGGCAACCTCGAACGGTGCATGACTCCGGGCCACCGCGCGCACATGCGCTGCGGTGGCTTCCCAATCATCCGTGTAGGTGGTGGTGACCACGGTGATATGCGCCGGAATGACGGCGGCCATCGGGTCCCCGAAGGAGGCCCGTGCCCGGCGCAGCTCCGAGGCCATCGGCTCCGGTACGCCGATCACGATACCCACGCACGCGCACGCGGACGCGTCCGTGCCGCCGTCGTCATCACCGACGGCGGCTTGAATCATAGGATTCGAAAGACTCATCGGTTAGACCGCGGAGGAACCCAAAGGCAGGAAACCAACTTTGTTGTACACATCGGCCAGTGTAGCCGACGCCGTCTCCCGGGCCTTCGCGGCGCCTACCGCGAGCAGCCGGTCCAGTTCGGCAGGATCTTCGAGCAGGCTCAGAGCCCGTTCCCGGATGGGACGAACATGCTCCGTCACAACCTCCGCCAGATCGCCCTTAAGATGTCCGTACATCTTTCCTTCGTATTCCTTCACCAGGGTGTCCACGCTCCGGCCCGAAATCAGCGAGTAGATGGACAGGAGATTGGAGACCCCGGGCTTGGTTTCCCGGTCGAAGCGGATTTCCGTGCCGTCGTCAGTCACTGCGGACTTGATGCGCTTGGCAATGACCTTATCCGTATCCAGCAGGTTGATCAGTCCCGCCGGCGACGCCGCAGACTTGGACATCTTGGCTGTCGGATTCTGCAGGTCGTAGATCTTTGCGGCTTCCTTCTGCACAAACACCTCGGGAACAATGAATGTTTCCCCAAAACGGGAGTTGAAGCGCTTGGCCAGGTCCCGGCTCAGTTCAACGTGCTGGCGCTGGTCCTCGCCCACGGGGACGCCGTGCGGGTTGTAGAGCAGGATGTCCGCAACCTGGAGGATGGGGTAGGTGAACAGACCAACGGACGCGGCGTCGGCACCGAAGCGCTGCTGCTTGTCCTTGAACTGCGTCATGCGGGAGGCTTCCCCGAATCCGGTGAGGCAGTTCAGGACCCAGGCGAGCTGGGCGTGCTCGGGAACCTGCGACTGCACAAACAGCGTTGCCTTGTTCACGTCCACGCCGCCGGCGATGTACTGGGCCGCGGTGACCCGGGTGCGCTGGCGCAGGTCGGCAGGGTCCTGCGGCACGGTGATGGCATGCAGGTCGGGAATGAAGAAGTACGCGTCGTACTCGTCCTGCAGCCGGACCCAGTTCACCAGGGCACCGAGGTAGTTGCCCAGGTGCAGGGAGTCCGCGGAGGGCTGCATTCCGGAAAGGATGCGCTGGCGGCCGGAGGGAATGGATGTGCTCATGATGTAGGGCCCTTAGAACTGGTAGTCGACCACAACGGGGGCGTGGTCTGAGAAGCGGCTGTCATAGGTGGCGGCACGGTCGACGACGGCGGATACGGCGCGTTCGGCCAGCCCGGTGGTTGCGAGGTGGTAGTCGATGCGCCAACCGCTGTCATTGTCGAAGGCCTGCCCGCGCCAGGACCACCAGGTGTACGGCCCGGGAACCTCGCCGGCCAGCTTGCGGGCTACGTCCGTGTAGCCGATTTCCTCGCTGAAGAACCGGTCAAAGTAGGCGCGTTCCTCCGGCAGGAAGCCTGCCCGCTTGACGTTGCCCTTCCAGTTCTTGATGTCCAGGGGAGTGTGACCCACGTTCAGGTCACCCACCAGCAGGACAAAGTCACTCTCCTGCTTCAATGCGGGAAGCCGCTCGGTCATCACGTCGAGGAAGCGGTATTTGTCCACCTGTTTGGGGGTATCCACCTCGCCGGAATGCACGTAGGCGCTCACCACGGTGAGCGTCTTTTCGGCACCCTCAACGCTGACTTTGAAGTCTGCCTCCACCCAGCGGCCGGAGAGCGCAAAGTACTCGTCACCAATGTGTTCACGGGTAGCCACCGGCTCCATGCGGGAGGCAATGGCAACACCGGCGCGTCCTTTGGCTTCGGCCTCGGCATGCAGGATGTGCCACTCGTCGCCGAGGAGTTCACGAACCACCGCATCGGGGGCACGCACTTCCTGCAGGCACAGGATGTCGACGTCCCGTTCCGCCAGCCAATCTGCCATTCCGCGCTTGTACGCGGCGCGGATTCCGTTCACGTTCACCGTGGCAATGCGCAGTGGCTTTGCCGGACCGGATGATTCTCCTGCTGATGCCAAACTCACGCGAATAACCATACTCCTCAGTAGCCTGCGGTTCATGTTGGGGCGCGGGGGGCGTTGCGTTCCGCGCGGCTGGTTCCGGTTCTCCTGCAGGGGCCCGGTTCCGGGACTGTTAGTCCACCAGGGTGCCCTCCACCGGGCCGCCGTCGTCCTTCTTGATCATGGACCGGGCGTTGTGCGAGGTGATTTCGATGGTCTCCAGGGCACGGTTCACCTGTTCTTCGTCCCGGCCGAGGTTTTCCCGGATAACGCGGGCCTGAACCTGGACGATCTTGAAGCTGTGGTCCAGCTTCTGGTCCCTGATGGTGGTGGCTTCGTCAACGACCTGGACGCCGGGGGTGATGCCGGCTGCCATGTTCAGGGAGTCCTGGGCCTGGGCAATCTTGGCGCCGGCCTTGCGGGCGGCACCGCGGACACTGAAGACCACAAACGAAAAGAGGCACAGCCAGCCCAGCGAGATGACGACAACCGCCCACCCGATGAAGTCGTTTTCATTGGCTGCGAAAACCACGGCAACCAGGAAAACCAAAAGCATCAGGGACATGCCGAAGGTTGCCATTTTCTGGCTCACCCCGCGGCGGGGTTTGGACGAGGGCTGCGGCTTCTTGCCGTGAGGGAGCGACTGCATGGCTTCATTGTCTCAAACTCGGAAGCGAAGCCGTTAAACCGTCCTCCCCCGGCGAAATCTCCTACCAGGCGACAAGGCAGAAGGGATGTCCGGCAGGGTCCAGGAATACCCGGAAGGTTTCACTTCCGCGGTCCATGCCGGTGGCGCCCAGCGCTACGGCCTGGGCCTCCGCAAGATCCAGGTCCGCCACGCGGACGTCCAGGTGCATCTGCTGGGGAATATCCTGTCCGGGCCACTGCGGCGGGGTGTATCCGGGCACCCGCGCAAACGCGAGCGCAGGGCGGTCCGGCGCATCCCCGATGGTGATCCAGGATCCGTCGTCTTCATGGTCAACCCGGATCATGCCCAGCAGGGATTCGTAGAAAGATGCCAGCGAGTCCGGGTCCGGGCAGTCGATGACGGTTGCGTGCCATGATCCGATCATCGGTGCTTTCCTTTCTCAAAAGGCGAGTACCCGCTGCCCTGTAAGCGGACGGCAGGCAGCGGGTACTTGCCCCGGAGCCTACTGTGTGGTGTACGCGCCGTCCACCGAGTATTGGGCGCCCGTGACGAAGGCCGCCTGCTCGGAGAGCAGGAAGAGGACCACGTGGGCCACCTCCTCCGCGGTGCCCAGCCTACCGGCGGGGTGCAGTCCCACCAGGGACGCATAGACGTCCCGGGGCAGGGCCTCCAGGAGCGGGGTGTCGATGTACCCGGGATGCACCGAGTTCACCCGGATGTTCTGGTCCGCGTAGCCGAGTGCCGCGGCGCGGGTCATGCCCGTCACCCCGTGTTTGGCCGTGACGTAGGGAACGGCAGTGGCTGAGCCAACCACTCCCAGGATGGAGGACATGTTCACGATCGCTCCTCCCCCGGCCTTCTGCATTTCGGGGATCTGGAAATACATTCCGTAGAAGACCGAATTGAGGTTCACGTCAATGACCCGGCGGTACCCCTCCAGATCAATCTCCGTCAGCAGCCCCAGCGGACCGCTGATCCCCGCGTTGTTGAAGGCCAGGTGCAGTCCGCCGAACTCGCTGACGGCGGTGTCCACGGCGCCCTTCACATCTTCGGCCGTCCCCACGTCACCCACGGAAGGAACCGCGGTGCCGCCCGCTTCCGAGATGGAGTTCACCACAGCCTGTGCGGCTTCCAGGTCCAGATCGTTGACGACGACGCTGGCGCCCTCCGCTGCCAGCGCCACCGCCGCAGCTTTTCCGATGCCCGACCCTGCGCCTGTCACAAGGGCGGTCTTTCCTGCGAACCGATCAGCCATGGGAACTCCTCCGGTTGGTTGCTTCATTGCCTGGCCGCAATCGTCCCGAGGGGTACCGGCCCGGCCTGTCCCCCTCCATGGTCCCGTCCTGCCTGCGGATGCGGAAGACACCAAACGGGGTACGGGGCGGGTGCCGCCTAACTGATGGTGGGGAAACTGGCGGGCAGGGAACTTCGAGTGCCACACTGGGCCGCATGCAGATCCTGATTTCCACCGGAGACATCACCACCAACACTGCGGACGCCATCGTGAATGCCGCGAACTCTTCCCTGCTGGGCGGCGGCGGAGTGGACGGCGCAATTCACCGCGCCGCCGGTCCGGGACTTCTGGCTGCCTGCCGGGAGCTGCGGGCCGGAGCCTACGCGCAGGGGCTTCCCACCGGCGACGCCGTGGCCACCCCCGGTTTCGATCTGCCCGCCGGCTGGGTCATCCACACGGTAGGGCCCAATGCCCGTGCGGGCGAAACCGATCCCGCACTGCTGGCCTCGTGTTTCCGCCGCGCCCTGGATATCGCCGAAGAACTCGGCGTGCAGTCAGTGGCCTTTCCTGCCGTCAGTGCAGGGATCTACGGGTGGGACCCTGCTGTGGTGGCGGACATCGGTCTGCGAACAGTGCGGGATTATCCGGCGCGGTCGGTGCGCCGGGTGGAGTTTGTGCTCTTCAACAGCGGCACCGAGCAGATCTTCCGGTCCGCCTGGCAGGAGCTGCAAGCTGCGTCCGAAGAAACGAACGCCGCAACACCTACTTCAGGAACAGGGACCGAAGACGCCGGGTAGTCACCACCAGCCCCAGCGCGATCATCACCACGAAATACAGCAGGTGACCGGCGGTTCCCCAGCTCAGCATCCCCACGCTGATCTGCCGCATCATCTCCACGCCGTGCCACAGCGGAAGCGCCTGAATTACCCATTGGAGGCCCTGCGGGTACACGCTCAGCGGATAGAACGTTGCGGAGAACAGGAACATGGGCAGCATGACAAAGTTCACCCATTCCAGCTGCTGGAAGGTCTTCATGCAGCTGGTGATCGCCATGCCGAAGGAAGCAAAGCCGAAGGCCACCACCACGGCGGCGGGAATCATGAGCAGCGCCCAGGGAGACGTCACCAGCCCCATGGCCGCCATGACAGCAGTGAAGCCCGTGGCATACATGGCACCGCGGAGCAGGGCCAGCAGGATTTCCCCGAGCGCGACGTCGAGCGGCCCCAGTGACGTGGCAAGCATGCCTTCATAAAGCTTGGCGTAGTTCAGCTTCCAGAACACATTCATCGTGGAGTCGTATACCGCTCCATTCATGGCTGAAACGGCCAGCAGTGCGGGGGCAATGTAGTTGGCGTACCCGATCTGTTCGCCTCCCGGGCCGGCGACGGTGCCAATCAGGGAACCCAGTCCAATACCCATGGCTATCAGGTACAGCACCGGTTCCACGAACCCGCTGACCAAGACAGCCCAGTTGCTGCCCCACGTGGCCTTCAGCCCGCGGGCGAACACTGAACGGATGTTGCGGGCATAAAGCGAGCCCAGGAAACGGTCGGACGGCTCCAGGCTAGTGGGAGCCAAACGGTCCTGCGTACTCATTTTGCGAGCCTCCGGGTGAAGTTCCGGCGTGCCAGGACCCAGCCGACAAAGCCGAGAAGCAGCAGATACGCCACATGGACCACGGTCAGTGCCGGGGGCTCGGCGTAGCCGTAGCTGAGGATCCGACCGAGCTCGGTGGAGTGCCACAACGGAGAAATCCAGCCGATCCAGCGGATGGCTCCGGGCAGGGACTCCAGGGGAAAGAAGGTGCCGGAGAACAGGAAGAGCGGCATCACGATGAAGCGCTGCACCATGGCGAACTGCCCCTTGTCTTCCTCCAGCGACGCACTGTAGGCCATCAGCGGCATGCCGAACGCCGCGCCGCCAAGAATCGCGGTGAAAATCATCAGCCAGGCCGTGCCCTGCTGCTCCACTGCGCCGAAGAGCAGCAGGAAGACATAGTACGGGGCGGTGGTGATCAGCATCCGGACCGAAAATCCGATCAGGTGCCCGTCCACCAGCTGACTACTGGAAAGCGGCGACGCGTTGGGACCGTAGTAGGTGCGGTGCCATTTGAATCCACCCATCACCATGTAGGTATTTTCTTCGGCTGCCACCATGATGGCTGCGGTGGCCAGCAGAGCCGGAGCCACGAAGACGAGGTAGGAGACCGTGGTGCCGTTCCCGGCGTCGAAGGACGCATCGCCGGTGTCCACCAGCGATGCCAGCCCTACGCCCATACCGAAGAGATACACCAGAGGAGTGCCCACCGCAGTCATGAGCACGGTCCACCCGTAGCCGCGCATGCGCCGGATCCAGTGCTCGGCATAGTAGACAGCGCCGAAGCGCCGTGCCCGGGATGCGGTCTGCTCCGGTGTCAGCGGAGAACGCAGCCCCAGCACAGCGTGCTGGGTTCCTCCCGCTTTCCCCACCGGTGCGCCTGATAGCTGCTGATCAGTCAATGAGGCTCCTGCCGGTAAGCCGGAGGAAAACATCTTCCAGCGAAGAACGACGCACCAGCGAAGTGATGGGATTCAGCCCGCGGGAGCTGACCGCTTCCAGAGCGGCCTCACCGTCGTCGGCATAAATAAGGACGCGGTCCGGGAGGGTTTCGATCCGGCTGCCGATTCCCAGCAGTTCGCCTGCCACCGTGGTGTTGCGTTCGGAACCAAAGCGCAGCTCCAGCACTTCCCTTGTGGAGTATTCACGGATCAGGGCAGCGGGAGATCCTTCCGCCATGATTTTGCCCTTGTCCACCACCACCAGGCGGTCGCAGAGCTGTTCCGCTTCATCCATGTAGTGAGTGGTCAGGATCAGCGTGACCCCGGCTTCCTTGAGCCGGAACAGCCGGTCCCAGAGGATATGGCGCGCCTGCGGGTCCAGTCCCGTGGTGGGTTCATCCAGCAGCAGGATCTTGGGGTCGTTGATGAGGGACCGGGCGATGGTCAGCCGCCGCTTCATTCCACCGGACAGGGACTCCACCCGGCCCTTGGCCTTGTCCGTCAGCTGGGCGAATTCCAGCAGCTCGTCCGCCTTGGGTCCCAGGTAACTCTTGGGCAGGCCAAAGTAACGGCCGTAGGCCAGGAGGTTTTCACGCACGCGCAGGTCTTCATCGAGGTTGTCCTGCTGCGGCACCACTCCCAGATGGGCGCGCACCTCGGGCCCGTACCGGTCCGGGTCCAGCCCCATGACGGTGAGGTCCCCGGAGGTGCGTGACGAGACGCCGCCGATCATTTTCATGGTGGTCGACTTACCGGCGCCGTTGGGGCCGAGAAGCCCAAAGGACTCCCCCGCGGGGACGTCGAAGCTGATCCCGTCCACGGCATGAAAATCGCCGTAGGTCTTGCGTAGGTTTCGGGCCGAAATGACGGTGGAAGAGGCGGTCTTGGGGACAGTCGGGGAGGGTGTGATCTGCGGCACTCGAACAGCCTAGTGCACTGCCGGGCTGTTGGGGAACGTTTTGCGGCCGGGCGGCGGGATGCTGCTCCCGCTGCCCGGCCGCCGTCGTGCTGGTAACTACCTAGGCGAGAATGCCTGCCGTGCGCTCCGCAGCTTCCACCACGTTGGACAGGAGCATGGCCCGGGTCATGGGACCCACTCCCCCGGGGTTCGGGGAAATCCAGCCGGCCACATCTGCGGCTGCCTTTTCCACGTCTCCGGTGAGGGTGGTCTTGCCGGTGTCGGGGTCGGTGACCCGGGTGACTCCCACATCCAGGACAATGGCTCCGGGTTTGAGGTCCTCGGCCTTGATCATTTCCGGGAACCCGGCAGCGGCCACCACCACGTCGGCCTCGCGCAGGTGCTCAAACAGGTCCACGGTGCCGGTGTGGGCAAGGGTCACGGTGGCGTTGATCGGACGGCGGGTCAGCAGCAGCCCCAGCGGACGGCCCACGGTGACGCCGCGGCCCACGACGAGCACCTTCTTGCCGGTCAGAGCGATCCCGTTGCGCACCAGCAGCTGCACAATCCCGTGCGGGGTGCAGGGCAGCGGCGACGTCATCGGTTCGCTCACGTTCAGGACCAGCCGGCCCAGGTTCACCGGATGCAGTCCGTCAGCGTCCTTTTCCGGGGCGATCCGCTCCAGGATGACGTTGGTGTCCAGATGCGCGGGCAGCGGCAGCTGCACAATGTATCCGGTGGTAGCCGGGTCCGCGTTCAGCTCATCGATGACCTTTTCCAGGTCCGCCTGGCTGATCTCCGCCGGCAGGTCCCGGCGGATGGAATTAATCCCCACCTGCGCGCAGTCCTTATGCTTGCCGCCCACATAGGAATGGCTGGCCGGGTCATCTCCCACCAGCACGGTCCCCAGTCCCGGGGTGATGCCGTGCTCGTCTTTCAGCACGCGCACCCGCTCGGTCAGTTCATCCTTGATCTCGCGGGCAGCTTTGCGCCCGTCGAGGATCCGGGCGGCCACCGGCGTTCCGAAGGGAGTTTTCTCTTTCTTCTCCCAGCCGAGGTTAACGCTGTCATTTTCGGGGGTTTCCGTGACGGAACCTTCCATGTTGTTTCCCTTCTCCATACTCGTTACCACTCTTCCTGTCCGGGATACAGCGGAAAATCTTCTGCCAGCGCGCTGACCCGTGCGCGCAGCGCGTCGATGTCGGGGGACGGCTTCAGCGCGGCGGCAATAATTTCGCCCACCTCAGTGAACTCTGCAGCCCCGAAGCCGCGGGTGGCCAGTGCCGGTGTGCCGATCCGCAGGCCCGACGTAACCATAGGCGGACGGGGATCAAACGGTACGGAATTGCGGTTTACCGTGATTCCCACGGAGTGCAGCAGGTCTTCGGCCTGTTTGCCGTCCAGAGCCGAATGCCGCAGGTCCACCAGGATCAGGTGGACGTCGGTGCCGCCGGTGAGCACCGAGACGCCGTGGCCGGCGACGTCGGGCGCGCTGAGGCGCTCCGCAATAATCCGGGCGCCTTCCAGCACCCGTTCCTGCCGCTTCCGGAATTCTTCCGTGCCGGCGATCCGGAACGCCACCGCCTTGGCGGCAATGACGTGCATCAGCGGACCGCCCTGCTGGCCCGGGAAAACTGCGGAGTTCAGCTTCTTCGCGTATTCCTGCTTGGCCAAAACCATTCCTGAGCGCGGACCGGCCAGCGTCTTGTGCACCGTGGAGGTGACGACGTCGGACGCGGGCACCGGGGTGGGGTGCAGGCCGGCGGCCACGAGGCCGGCGAAGTGCGCCATGTCCGTCCACAGATAGGCGCCGACTTCATCGGCAATGGAACGGAACGCGTCAAAATCCAACTGGCGGGGATAGGCGCTCCAACCGGCGATGAGGACCTGCGGGCGCTCGGCTTTGGCCTGCTCCCGGACTTTGTCCATGTCCACCCGGCAGGTTTCCTCGTCCACCCCGTAGGCGGCCACTTCATAGAGCTTGCCGGAGAAGTTCAGCTTCATGCCGTGGGTCAGGTGCCCGCCGTGGGCCAGGTTCAGTCCCATCAGCTTGTCCCCGGGCTTGATGAGTGCTGCGAGTGCCGCGGCGTTGGCCTGTGCCCCGGAATGCGGCTGCACGTTGGCGAACTCTGCGCCGAACAGGGCCTTGGCCCGCTCGATGGCCAGGTTCTCCGCCACATCCACATGCTCGCAGCCGCCGTAGTACCGGCGTCCGGGGTATCCCTCGGCATATTTGTTGGTCAGGACCGAGCCCTGCGCTTCGAGGACGGACCGCGGGGCGAAGTTCTCCGAAGCGATCATTTCCAAGGTGCTGCGCTGGCGGGCCAGTTCATCGTTCAGGACGGCGGCGATTTCCGGGTCGACGTCGGATAACTTCGCGTCCGTGACGGGCTGGGTGGATAGTCTCACAAAGATCTCCTGGGGACGGCGTTTTATGGGTCAGGCGACTAAGGCTTGACCTTCGGCCCAGGCGTGCGATCCGTGGTCTGTGCTGCTTGGCCGCTCCCTGGTGGTGACCCACCTAACGCCAGTTGCGACGTAATCATCCTATCGGACGGCGGTCTGCGGCTGCCGAATATGACTTGGCGCGGGCGGGTGGAATAGGTGTCCGGGCGAACCGGTTGATACACAAATGCATGGATGTTGCCTCGTCGAGGCAGCCAGCGGGCGGAGGACAGGTGACCGTGGAGGACCGGGACGTTGAGGTAGCGGTGATCGGTGCCGGCCAGGCCGGCCTGAGCGCTGCCTTTTATCTCCAGCACCGCGGGTTGGCTGCAGGGCCCGGTTTTGTGGTGCTGGACGCCAATGCCGGCCCCGGCGGAGCCTGGCGCCACCGCTGGGATTCGCTCACCCTCGGATCTGCCCACGGCATCCACGACCTGCCGCGCTTTCCGCTGGGTACGCCGGATCCCCGTGAACCGGCGTCTTCCGTGGTCACCCGGTATTACGGAGCCTATGAGGCGGAATTCGGGTTGGAGGTGCAGCGGCCCGTCCGCGTGCTGGCGGTCACCCGTGCGGCTGATGACCGGCTGCACATCAGCACCGACCGCGGAGTGTGGCGTGCACGGCAGGTCATCAACGCCACCGGAACCTGGGACAAGCCCTATTGGCCAAGCTATCCGGGCCAGCGGGAGTTCCGCGGGAAACAGCTGCATACCCGGGATTTCCGCAGGGCCGGCGATTTTGCCGGCCGCAGGGTCCTGGTGGTGGGCGGCGGAACCTCCGCGGTGCAGTTCCTGCTCCAGCTGCACGACGCCGGCGCCCGCACCGTGTGGTCCACGCGGCGGCCTCCGGAGTTCACCAGCCGCCCCTTCGACGCCGAATGGGGCCGCGGCGTTGAACGCGCCGTCCGCGAGCGCACCCGTGCCGGGCTTCCTCCCGTCAGCGTGGTTTCCACCACCAAGATTCTTCTGACCCCTCAATATCAAAAGGGCATTGACGACGGCGTCCTGATGTCGCGCGGTCCGCTTGCCCGGCTGACTCCGGACGGGGCGGTGTTCGCGGACGGCAGCTCCGCCGCTGCCGACGCGGTGCTCTGGGCCACCGGCTTCCGGGCCTCCCTGGACCATCTGGCTCCCCTGCATCTGCGCGAACCCGGCGGGGGCATCCGCATGGACGGGCCAAGGGTTGTGAAGCTTCCGCAGCTGTTCCTGGTGGGCTACGGGGAATCCGCCTCGACCCTTGGCGCCACCCGTGCCGGACGGGCCGCAGCTCTGGCCGCACTTCAGGGCAGGTCCACGTCCTCCCGGGAGAACTCGGTCACGGTTCCCAGCTCCCAGTCGCGGCGCAGCACGGCGTAGGTGACTGAGGCAATCCACCGCCCGTCATCCAGCGGCCAGTCGTCCCGGTAGTGGGCCTCCTTCAGAAACCCCGACCGCAAAAAGGTCTTGCGCATGGCAATGTTGTCTTCCCGGGTCCGCCCGGCAAACCGGTGCGCCCTGGGCGCCTCATTGAAGACGAGCGAAGTCAGGGCCTGCAGCACGGGAACACCGCTGCCCTGACCCCGGGCCTCTTCCACCAGCCGGAGGTCAAAGACGGGACAGTGGCTCTCAAGCCGCTCCAGGATCGCCAGCCCAAGCCGCTGGTTGTCCCCGAACACCCAGTAGGTGCGGACGCCGTCGGCATCAAAACGGCCGTCAACAATCAGCTGCCGGACCAGCTCCTCGGACGGAGCCGTAATCCGGTGGAAGGGAAAACTGTTGGTGGTCAGGAATTTGACCAGCTCTTCGACGTCCTTATCGGAAAGGGGCATGAAGGTTACGTCCATTTCCCTAGCCTAAGCGAGCGCTTCCCGGGCGGGTAACCTAGAAACCGTGACTGATTTCTCCGCCGCCTCCGCGTTCACCCTGACCCTGTCCTGCCCGGACCAGCCGGGCATCGTCCATGCCGTGTCCGGAGGCCTGGCCGCCGCCCGGGGCAACATCACCGAATCCCAGCAGTACGGCAGCCCGGAAACGGGCACGTTCTTCATGCGGGTGGACTTCACCGCCCCAGGCACCCACGCAGACGTGCAGGCCGCCCTGGCACCGGTGGCAGCGGACTTCGGCATGGAGTGGCAGCTGCATGAGGCCGGGAGCCCGGTGCGTACCCTGATCATGGTCTCCAAATCCGGACACTGCCTCAATGACCTCCTGTTCCGGCAGCGGTCCGGCACCCTGCCCATCGAGATTCCCGCCATCGTGTCCAACCACCGGGACCTGGCCGAACTGGCCGCCTTCTACGGCATACCCTTCCACCACATCCCCGTCACGCCGGACACCAAGGACAGCGCCGAGGACCAGCTGCGTGCCTTGATGCAGGACCTGGACATCGACCTGGTGGTGCTGGCCCGCTACATGCAGATCCTCAGCAACGACCTGTGCCGCGACCTCGCCGGCCGGGCCATCAACATCCACCACTCTTTCCTGCCCTCCTTCAAGGGCGCACGGCCGTATCACCAGGCCCATGCCCGCGGCGTGAAGCTGATCGGCGCCACCGCCCACTACGTCACCTCGGACCTGGATGAAGGCCCCATCATCGAGCAGGAAGTGATCCGCGTGGACCACTCCCGGTCCGCCGCGCAGCTGGCGGCCCTGGGCAGCGACGTCGAGGGCCGCACCCTGTCCAAGGCCGTGCAGTGGCACGCCGAGCACCGGGTCCTGCTGGACGGCAAGCGGACCATCGTCTTCAACTGAGGTTCGGTGACGCATCCTGCCCGGCGCGCCGCTAGGCTGGCGGGATGGCATACCTCATCCCGCTCCGGGGCGAGACTCCGCAGGCAGATCCGTCCGTTTTCCTCGCCCCCACCGCCTCGCTGATAGGCGACGTGGTCATGGCTGAGGATTCCAGCGCCTTTTACGGCGTCTGTGTCCGGGGAGATTCCAACTCCATCCGGGTGGGCGCCGGCAGCAACCTGCAGGACAACGTGGTGCTGCACGCAGACCCCGGTTTCCCCACCACGGTGGGCCAGCGGGTCAGCATTGGTCACAGCGCTGTTGTCCACGGCTGCACCATTGAGGACGACTGCCTCATCGGCATGAGCG
Source organism: Arthrobacter sp. TJ-178 (assembly GCF_058269275.1). Taxonomy (NCBI): domain Bacteria; kingdom Bacillati; phylum Actinomycetota; class Actinomycetes; order Micrococcales; family Micrococcaceae; genus Arthrobacter; species Arthrobacter sp. TJ-178. The sequence goes on from NZ_JBZCNK010000002.1 coordinate 448,821, forward strand.
CTACTGTCATGAACGGCGCCGTGGTAGGTGCCGGCTCACTGGTGGCGGCCGGAGCGGTGGTGCTGGAGGGAACCGTCATTCCGCCGCGTTCCCTGGTGGCAGGCGTACCGGCCAAGGTTCGGCGTGAACTCACCGAGGAGGAGTTCGACGGCGTGCGGCAGAACGCCGTCAGGTACCTGGCCACAGCCGCCGCTCACCGCGAAGCGGTCCGAACCGCCTGAGCACGGGTGGCAATAGAAACCCCCGGGACCGGGGAACCGGTTCCCGTCTTGACCGAACGTTCCCCGGGCGTTGTACTGACGTAGCACGCCTCTGCGATTCATCGTTGGTTCTCACGGGCTGCAGAAATGACAACGGCGTCTTTCCGGGAGGGCTGGGTATCACCATGCGAGCGCGAGCATCAGTGCCACAACCCGGCGAGGACAGCACCCCCGGGAGCCGGCACATCCCCGCACCGCCGTGCGTGTACACAGGGGCGCCCAGTCCGGTGCAAAAAACCGGCCGGACCCTGCGGTGGGGTGTCGTTGCCACGGGCAATGTGGCAACGAAGGTCACCGAGGATATTGCCCGGCTCGAAGACGCGGTCCTGCATGCGGTCAGCTCCTGCACCGAGGAGGCAGCAGCGCAGTTCGCAGAACACTTCGGATTCACCCGAACCTATTTCGACGAGGCAGGGGTGAAGGGCTACCGCCTCCTGATTGATGATCCCGAGGTGGACGTTGTCTACATTGCTGCCCCGCACGCACAGCACTACGACATTGCCCGGGATGCCCTGCTTGGAGGAAAGCACGTCCTCTGTGAAAAACCCCTGACGGTCAACGCCCGGGAATCCGAAGACCTGATCGCGCTGGCCTCCTCCAGCGGACTGTTCTTGATGGAGGCGGTCTGGACCCGGTTCCTGCCCTGCATCAACCGCATCTGGGACATCCTGAGCCAGGGCGAACTGGGCGAGGTGCGCTGGGTCCAGGCTGATCTGGGATTCCGGGCTCCGCCTGATCCCGCCAGCCGTCTCTGGGATGCGGCAGACGGCGGCGGAGCTTTGCTGGACCTGACCATTTATCCCCTGACGCTGGCACTGGGCGCGCTGGGGTTCCCCCTGCACATATCCGCCGTCGGCACCTTGGACGACGACGGCGTGGACACCCAGAATGCTCTCCTGCTCACCTACGCGTCGGGGGCCTCGGCGCAGCTGGCCTCTTCGCTGGTTTCGGAATGCACGCGCACGGCCACGATCTCCGGGACCGAGGGGTGGCTTCGCACCGGAACTCCCCTGCACAACCCGGTGGAACTCACCGTGCAGCCGCGCGGCGGAGAGCAGCGGGTAGAACGCTTCCCCCAGATAGGCAACGGATACACCTATGAGCTGCGCGAAGCGACCCGGTGCATCCAGTCCGGGCTGGCCGAATCACCGACCATGAGCTGGGAACACTCGCTGGCAAGCATGCGTCTGTTTGATGAAGCCCGGCGCCAGATGGGCCTGAAATACGTCAGTGATACCCCGGCCCGCTCCGGCTAACGGAAATACGGAACGCAAAAGCGGTCCCGCAAAGTGCAGGACCGCTCTTGATGTGTAAGGCTACTCAGGCGTTGCGGACGTTGTCCTTGGCCTCTGTTGCGCTCCCCTTGACGTCTTCAGCAGCGGACTGGCCTTCCTGCTTGACGTTCTGGGCGGCGTCAGTTGCTGTTGCCTTGACGTTCTCCATGGCTTCCTGCGCGGGCTCCTTGAGCCCCTGCGCCATTTCCTTGGCTGCGTCGGTGACCTGGTTCGTGAGGGGCTCGGCAGCGGTCTTGAGGTTGTCCGCTGCGACGCGTTCCTTGTCTGTGGCCGGGATCAGCGAAGCCGCCAGCAGCCCGGCACCGAAAGCAATCAGGCCTGCGGCGATCGGGTTGCCCTGGGCCTTATTGGCAAGGTTCTGCGGCGCATCGCCCACCGCGGAGCCGGCACGGGACATGCCGCTGGCGGCCGAATCGGTGCCGGAGTGCATTTTGTCTGTCATCTGATCTGCTGCTCCCATCACTTTGTCCTTGACACTGTCCTTGACGCCGAAAACGGCGTCCTTAACCTTGTCCGTCTGTCGCTGGACAATGTGGGAAGGCGTCACCTTGTCAGCCACGGCGTCCACGTTGGTTCCGAGGCGGCGGCGGGTCTCTTCAATGTCTGCGCGTATTGCGTCCGGGTTATCGCTCATCGTGCGTCCTCATTCGGTTTCAGGGTTCCGGGTATTTCCTGCAGCGTTTCGGAGGTCTGCGGCATGCCCTTGATCTTTCGCATCTCCTTGCGTCCGCGCATAGCGAGGATCGCGGCAACGATGCCCCAGATCACGGCGACAATCAGCCCCGACCAGCCAAGGCCGATCAGGTCACCGAGTGCCTGCCAGAGCGCGATGGACAGGAACAGGAGCACAAAGTAACCGGCCAGTGCAGCACCGGCAAACATGCCCGCTCCCTTGCCGGCCCGGGTGGCTGACTGCTTCAGCTCAACCTTGGCCAGCTCCACCTCTTGGCGCATGAGGGTGGACATATCCGCCGTCACCTGGCCAAGGAGATCGCCCAGTGACGTGCTTTCAGCTGCTGTGGGCGGCGGTTCAGGGATTTCGGTACTCATTAGTGCCGACCACCGTTAAAGGGATCAGCCGCGCGGGTGCCCGATCCGGGAAGCTGATCATCGGATACCGGAGGACGGCCAGTCGGGACAGTGGGCTCTGTGCCGAACGGATCCTGGGAGACTCCCCCGGGGTTCACTGTCCCTGTACCGGCTGCGTAGGTGGGCTGTACGGCGGGTTCCGGAGGGTAGATCGTTTCCGGAATGGTGGTGGTGCCCGTGGCGGCACCGGTACCGGTAGCCGTCGGCGCGCCGGTTCCTGCAGTCTGGCTGGGAACTCCTGCGCTAAGACCCTTGTTCATGCGGCCAGCCAGGAAACCTGCTCCTGCAGCCATGGCCAGGAAGGCGACGGGGCGACGACGGGCGAAGCCCTTGACTTCCTCCACCAGCGAACCCGGGTTGCGGTTATCCAACCACGAGGCCACAGATGAGGAACGCTCTGCGGCCTGGCGCACCAGATCGGTGGCAACACCGGACTGTTCGGAATTCTCCGCCATGGAGTGCAGCTCGCCGGCCACCGAGCGGAGTCCTTCAGCAACCTTCTGCTGCTGCGCTCCTGCCTGCTCCGTCAGGTCGCTCCGCGCCTGGTCAAATAGGTCGCGGGCATTTGCTGCGGCTTCGGAGGCAACGCCGGCCGCTTCCGTCTTAGCTGTTTCGGCAACGTGAGCAGCGCTTCCGGCTGCATCCCGGGCCACACCTGATGCCTCGTCCTTGGCAGCTCCGGCCTTTACTGCCTTGGGATCCGCTGAACTGCCCTGGGTGGGGGTAGCAGCATGGCTTCCGTCTCTGGGCCACTCGTTCTCTGTCATCGTCACTCTCTCTCCTAAATCGTTGCGGATGAAGAATCAGAATCCTGCCGATGAGGATTACCGTTACTGATGACATGATCATAAGCACACTTAGTATGGATTCGTAAAGTTGAAGCTAAGCAGACTTAGCTTCATTCTGCCGGGGAACAGCTGCACTCTTGTGGACGGTGGCCAGGGCGTGGTTGGGTGGCATTCACGGCGGGCACCGATTCTGCGGACAGCGGTGCCGCCCCATGTGTCCGCAGTTACAAGGGAGATTCCAGTGGCAGGAAATTTGTTCGCTCGATCTGTTCACGACCTCACCGCGGCAGCCTGGTTCGGCGGCTCATTGATGGGTGCGGTAGGCCTCAACGGGGCTGCCGCCGAGGCGAAGGACCCGACGGAACGGGCCAGGCTCTCCAGCTTGGGCTGGAAGAAATGGGCACCGCTTCAGGCGGCCGCCATCATCGGCCACTTTGTGGCAGGCCTGGCCATTGTCGGGGAAAACAAGGGCCGCGTGGCCAAGCAGGACGGCGTTGGATCCCTGACCGTTTACAAGACCGGCGTCACCGTGATCGGCGCCCTGGTGACGTTCTACGCAGGGATGGTGGGACGGAAGGTTGAAAAGTATTCGGAGGAGGGTGCGGTTGGTGCAACCGAGCCGAATCCCACGGCGTCCAAGGAGCTGCAGTCGGCCCAGCGGCAGTTGAAGCTGCTGCAGTGGTGCATCCCCGTTTTCTCCGGAGCAGTGATCGTCATGGGAGCCCAGCACGGTGAGATGCAGCGCGCTTCCAACGTTCTCAAGGGCCTGATGAAATCCTAGGTTCTCCGTCGCGGAGGCGGAGCCGGACACACGTTCTGTCTCACCCCCCGAAACACGCTATACATCCTTCGGCGCCCATGGTTATCTTCAGACGATGGGCGCCGAAGTTAACAGCAAGACATACAGCCGGGAGCAGCGGACACGGTACCGCCAGCGACTCCTTGAAAACCTTGACCGGTTTGCCGGTTACCTTTCAACGGCGCAGTTCGCAGACACTGCCAGTATTGGCTTGGAACTGGAACTGAACCTGACAAACACGGACTTCACCCCCGCGCTGCGCAATGCCGCCGTTCTGGAGCAGATCGCCGATCCTGCGTTCCAAACCGAAATCGGCGCTTTCAACATCGAAATGAACCACCCCGCACTGTCTATCGGCGGCTCAGGCCTGCGGGATCTCGAGGACAGCCTCCGCTTCCAGCTGAACCGGGCAGACTCCCGTGCGGCCGAGGTGAATACGGATATTCTCATGGCGGGAATCCTGCCCACCCTCCGGCCAAACCTTTTGGAAGACAAGGAATGGCTCAGCGCCGGCAAACGCTATGCCGCGCTGAACACCTCGGTGCTCCAGGCACGCGGTGAAGACGTGCACGTGGACCTGCGTGGTATTGAGTCGCTGTCCTTCTACGCCAAAAATATTTCCCCCGAAGCCGCCTGCACGTCAGTGCAGTTGCACCTGGAGGTGAGCCCGGAGGACTTTGCACCAGCCTGGAACGCCGCCCAGATGATCGCCGCTCCCCAGGTGGCGCTTGCTGCAAATTCGCCCGTCTTCATGGAACGAATTCTGTGGCATGAAACCCGGGTTGAGCTTTTCAAGCAAGCCATCGACACCAGGCCTCCCGAAATGCGCAACCAGGGAGTGCGGCCCCGCGTGTGGTTCGGAGAACGCTGGATAACCTCAATCTTCGACCTCTTCGAGGAGAATGTCCGGTACTTTCCCGCGCTGCTCCCTGAACTCTCCCGCAGCAGCGGCGGGTCCACGGCCGCCGGAGCCCCTCTGCTCCCGGAGCTCCGCCTTCACAACGGCACCGTCTACCGCTGGAACCGGCCCATTTATGATCCCGGCGAGCACACACCCAACCTGCGGCTGGAGAATCGGGTTCTCCCGGCCGGCCCCACAGTGCTGGACGTCGTGGCCAACGCAGCGTTCTTCTACGGCCTGGTCCAGCATCTGCGCACCTCCGAGCGCCCGCTCTGGACCCGGCTGGCCTTCAAGAGCGCCGCAGACAACTTCCTGGCCTGCGCACGGAACGGTCTGGAAGCCACGGTGTACTGGCCCGGCATCGGGGAGACGCCGGTGGCCGAGCTGATTCTCCGCCACCTGATCCCCCAGGCAGCAACGGGACTGGAGGAACTGGGCGTGGACCAGGAATTAATCGGCCGCTATCTGGACGTCATCCGGGAGCGTGCCCGCACCGAGCAGAACGGCGCCTCCTGGCAGATCGCGTATCTGCGCCGCTTGGAGAGTCAGGGCATGGAACGCAGGCCTGCACTTGTAGAACTCACCCGCAGATACTGGGAAAACATGCACACGAATGCCCCCGTCCACGAGTGGCCGGTGGACTGAGGCCCTCTGCCGCGGATTTTTGGTTCTGCACTTTTTGGCATCAATTTCGGCCTCGGTTCTGGCAGTCAGATTGTGTGACTGCTAACCTAATTTCATAACTTGAGTCGAGCTGACTCAAGTTACCGACCTTCTGAAGTTCCGATTAATGATTCGCCTGCCTGGCAGGTGGGCGTCAAAGGAGTTGATGATAATGGCGATGAAGTTCGATCCATTCCGCGAGCTCGACCGGATGGCAGGAGCCCTTCTCGATCCCCGGCAGCGGCTGCGGCTGATGCCCATAGATCTTTACCGCGAGGGCGACCACTACATTCTGAATGCCGATCTGCCGGGCATCGATCCGGGTTCGGTGGACGTGGATGTGGACGGCCAGCTGCTCACCATCCGGGCCGAGCGAACCATCCAGGCTTCCGACGGCGTCACATGGCTGACCCGGGAGCGCGAATCAGGCACCTTCCTCCGCCAGCTCAACCTGGGCCAGGGAATCGACATTGAGGGAATTTCCGCCACCTATGAAAACGGTGTCCTCAGTGTCCTGATCCCGGTCAGCGAACGGTCCAAGCCTCGCAAGATTGAGGTGTCCTCCTCCTACAAGGATTCGAACACCATCAGCGGCCAGTCCAGTTCTGAATCGGTGACCTCGTCAACCTCGAGCAGCTCCGGCTCCGATTCAGGCTCCTCGGGTTCCGGCTCCATGGGATCGGGTTCATCCGGATCCGGCTCGATGGGCTCCGGCGGAGACCAGGGCTCCGGCATCTAGCGGGTCTTCAGCGCATAACGACGGCGGCGCCCCACCCGTGAAGGTGGGGCGCCGCCGTCGTTATGCGCTGAAGCAGCTGGGAATTAGCCCAGGCGGGTCTTCAGGTTGGCATCGAGCTCAGCGAGGAATTCCTCGGTGGTCAGGTATGCCTGGTCCGGGCCGACCAGGGCAGCCAGGTCCTTGGTCATCTTGCCGGACTCGACCGTCTTGATGACAACGTCTTCAAGGGTCTCGGCGAAGCGAATGACCTCGGGGGTGTTGTCCAGCTTGCCGCGGTGCATCAGGCCACGGGTCCACGCGAAGATCGAGGCGATCGGGTTCGTGGAGGTGGGCTTGCCCTGCTGGTGCTGGCGGTAGTGGCGGGTGACCGTACCGTGTGCAGCTTCGGCCTCAACGGTCTTGCCGTCCGGGGTCATCAGCACGGAGGTCATCAGGCCCAGCGAGCCGAAGCCCTGTGCCACCGTGTCGGACTGGACGTCGCCGTCGTAGTTCTTGCAGGCCCAGACGTAGCCGCCTTCCCACTTCATCGCGGAGGCAACCATGTCATCGATCAGACGGTGCTCGTAGGTGAGGCCGGCTGCTTCGAACTGGTCCTTGAACTCGGCGTCGAAGACTTCCTGGAACAGGTCCTTGAACTGGCCGTCGTAGGCCTTCAGGATCGTGTTCTTGGTGGAGAGGTACACCGGGTAGTTGCGCTGCAGGCCGTAGGCGAAGGAAGCGCGGGCGAAATCCTTGATGGAATCGTTGAAGTTGTACATACCCATGGCGACGCCGCCGTCATCACCGTAGGTGACAACCTCGGTCTTGATTTCCTCGCCGCCGTCTTTGGGCGTGTAGGTCAGCGTCAGGGTACCGGCACCGGGAACCTTGAAGTTCGTTGCCTTGTACTGGTCACCGTGGGCATGGCGGCCAATGATGATCGGCTTGTTCCAACCCGGCACCAGGCGCGGGATGTTGGAGATGATGATCGGCTCGCGGAACACCACGCCGCCGAGGATGTTGCGGATGGTCCCGTTCGGGGAAACCCACATCTTCTTCAGGCCGAATTCTTCAACACGGGCCTCATCCGGGGTGATGGTGGCGCACTTGACGCCCACACCGTGTTCCTTGATGGCGTTGGCAGCGTCAACAGTGACCTGGTCATCGGTGGCATCGCGGTTCTGGATGGAGAGGTCGTAGTACTTCAGGTCTACGTCCAGGTACGGATTGATCAGGCGGTCCTTGATGAACTGCCAGATGATGCGGGTCATTTCGTCGCCGTCGAGTTCTACGACAGAACCCACAACCTTGATTTTCTCAGCCACACGATCTCCTTGTGTGTTGGTGGGCACCGAACATGTCATGCGGCATGACGGAACCCGTCTTTTTGGCTTGTATTTGAGTCCAACTATGCCACAGCCCACTCGAGGCTCCCTAAACTCCGGGACGGCTGCTTAAGCCCGCCGCCCCGGAGGTTGGGTCGTGCCGGAAGAGCATCCCGGCACGCCCTGCGAGGCGCTTAGTGGAAGAAGTGGCGTGCGCCGGTGAAGTACATCGTGACTCCGGCAGCGTTGGCTGCTTCGATAACTTCGTTGTCACGGATGGACCCGCCGGGCTGGACCACGGCGCGGACTCCGGCATCGAGCAGAATCTGCAGGCCGTCGGCAAACGGGAAGAACGCATCCGAGGCCGCCACGGCGCCGCGGGCACGTTCTTCTTCCGGCCCGCCGAGGGTATTGGCCCGTTCCACGGCAAGCCGGCACGAATCAACCCGGTTTACCTGACCCATGCCAACGCCCACTGACGCACCGTTGTTGGCCAGCAGGATGGCGTTGGATTTCGCCGCCCGCACAGCTGTCCAGGCGAAGGCAAGGTCGGCCAGCGTTGAATCGTCGGCGGCGGGACCGGACACCAGGGTCCAGTTCTCCGGCTGGTCGCCGTCGGCCTGCATCTTGTCCGATTTCTGGACCAGCATGCCGCCCGAGACCTGGCGGAACTCGGCCGCGCTGCGTCCGTACCCGTCGGGCAGGGTCAGCAGGCGGATGTTCTTCTTTGCGGAGAGGATCTCCACTGCTGCGGGCTCGAAGTCCGGGGCGATCACCACCTCGGTAAAGATGTCCTTGACCGTCTCGGCCATGCCGGCAGTGACTGTCCGGTTGGCCGCAATCACTCCGCCGAAGGCCGATACGGGGTCGCAGGCGTGTGCCTTGGCATGCGCATCGGCGATGGGATCGGCAGCATCCGGGGAGGCGACCGCAACCCCGCACGGGTTGGCATGCTTCACGACGGCCACGGCCGGTTCGCTGAAATCGAAGGCTGCGCGAAGGGCGGCGTCGGCGTCTACATAGTTGTTGTAGGACATCGCCTTACCGTGCAGCTGGTCTGCCTGCGCCACCCCGGGCTGCGCACTCTTGTCTGCATAGAGGGCCGCTTCCTGATGCGGATTCTCGCCGTAACGCAAAACCTCGGACCGCTCCAGCGCGAGCCCGGTGTAAGCCGGCCAAGTGGTGCCTTCCTCGGTTCCGTCGCCGAACTGCTCTGCCGTCCAGGCCGCCACAGCCGTGTCATAGGCGGCAGTGGAGGCGAAGGCCTCAGCAGCAAGACGGCGTCGCTGCTCCAGGTCAAACCCGCCTTCAGCGGCTGCGGTGACAACCTCGGCATACTTGGCCGGGTTCACGATCACGGCCACAGAGGGGTGATTCTTTGCAGCGGCACGGACCATTGAGGGACCGCCGATATCGATCTGCTCCACCACCTCATCCTGGCTGGCGCCTGACTTTACGGTTTCCACGAACGGGTAAAGGTTCACCACCACGAGGTCGAAGGGTTCAATCTCCATTTCCTCAAGCTGGGCCACATGATCCGCACGTCGCCGGTCCGCGAGAATGCCGGCATGGACACGCGGGTGCAGCGTCTTGACCCGTCCGTCCAGGCATTCAGCGAAGCCCGTTACTTCGGAAACTTCCGTGACGGCTACACCTGCAGCGGCAATCTGCTTGGCTGTGGAACCGGTGGAGACAATGCTGACACCGGCTGCGGAGAGGCCCTGAGCCAGTTCCGTCAAACCGGTCTTGTCATAGACCGAAATCAAGGCCCGGCGGATGGGTACACGGTTCAGCGGCTGAGAGCTCACGCAATATCTCCAAAGTAAGAGGGTGTCGGTGGCTACAGTTTAGGTCACACGGCTCTTGCGGACAGAGTGTGAAGCTGAGGCGGGCGATCCCCGGTTGACCCTGCTGTCTCTTGCCCTGTCTCTTGTCCTGTCCCTGCTCCCGCCAGCCGCTCCATCCCTCCCGCTGGCCTGCCTCATATCCACTGCTGGCCTGCCAATATTCGCCGCCGGACTGCCCACATCCACAACGGGACTGTCCCGCATCCACCGCAGGATTGCCCATATTCACCTCTGGCCTGCCAATATCCGCCGCTGCTCCGCAAGCGATCTAGCGCTGGCCTGGAAGCGGCGGCGCGATTGAGCGGTAGCTGTGGCCTGTTGGCGTAGTCGTTACTACCGTGTGCCGGCCCGTCCGGTCCATACTCCTTTTATCCACGTCTGCCCGATCCCTTCCGCTACAGGGCGCCGACGTTCCTTCACACCGGGCCGACCACCCGGGTGCTTCTTTGGCTTGGTTGCAGGCCTCGCACAGCCCCTGGATATTCTCGATGCTCGTGGGGCCTCCGTCGCGGAAGGGTTTTACGTGGTCATAATGCCGAATCGGCGCACCGCACCACGGTGTCCGGCAGATCTGGTCGCGGGCCGCTATCAGCCGGGCCAATCCTTCCGGAACCAGCCTGGCCCGGGAGTCCATGGCAGTGAGCCTGCCGCTGCCCGGTGCTGTGTAAAGCCGGCGAAGCCATACTTCCGTGCGGGGCTTTCTTCGGACTCCCCGAGGCTCTCCTCGATCCGTTCCTCGGGTTTTGCCACTGTCCACGCCCTGGATTCCGTCCCAACCCACGCCCTGGATTCTGTCCCAACCCACCGCTTTGGTTTTGTCACTATCCCTGCCCGTGGTCTCGTCACTGCTGCGCAACAGGTCCCGTGCCCACTGCGCCGGAACCACTCCATATCCGGCCAGCAGGGCCGGTTCGGCGCCGTCGGGAATGTGCACACCAGCGGACTCACCAGCGGACTCATCCGGATCGCCGGAAACTGTCCTGACCGCGCCTCCGCCCTTTCCGGTGCTGTAGCTCCCGACCCCACAGTTTCCGCTGCTGCAGTTTCCGGCACCTCCGCTCCCGGCTCCGCTGTTGCCAGCCACGCAGTTTCCCGCTTCACCCTTTGGCAGAATGCCGTGCAGCAGCGTCCTGTCCGTCATGATCAGCTGCACCTCCACCCGCAGGTCCTCCGCTCGGGCCTGACCAGTCAGCAGCTCAACAAAGGTGTCGGCCATGACTTGCCCCTTAGAGCGGGGATCGCCCGAGGCACGCGCCTGATCCGCCTTCCGCGTCAACGCAGCCATCACTCCCACGCCCTGAGCCACCGGCAGCAGTGCACTCACGTACGCCATGGTGTCCGGTGCCGGGCGGCAGGAAACGAAACGATCCGAGGCTGCCTTCGCCGCTCGGTTCACCACGCTGAGCGGATCCAGTCCGTAGGCCAGGGTCTTGATGGCGGCAATGAGTTTCCGGTCCCCCAGCTGTCCCAGCGCCGCTTGGTCCCCCGCTATCAGTTCATCGACCTTCTGCCGGTGGGACAGCGTCAAACACGCCGTCTCCCGCACTAAAATTGTGGCGCGCCATTCACTGATGACTCCTAGGCTCAGCGCCCGCAGGGTATGCGGCATCTCAGTGCTCAGGATTCTCGCCAGCCCCAGCAACCGGGTACCTGTGTGCGGTGATTCGCGCCGGGCTAACCCAATTTGAGCTGCCACGCCCCGGCCGAGCTGGTCTGCTTTCATTCCTGCACGAGCCTGGCTGCGACGGGAGGACTCGTCAAAAACCGCGGCTGCCCGGGCCTGCGCAGCACAAATGGAGCCCTTGAGTTCCTCCAACATGCGAATGTGATCGATCAGCTGCAGCCGTACCGCTGCTTCGGCAACTTCCAAGCCAGCGGCATCCAACACCGGACCATCCACGACCACGTCGCCCAAGACAGCACGGCCCACGACCACGTCGTCCGGTACCGGACCGCCCACGACCTCGGCGTCCGACACAGCACCGTCCAAGGCCTCGCCACCCGACACTGCTCGCCGGTCCGAACTCGCATCCATGCTGTGCCGATCCTCGGCTGGTGGATAGTACATACCTTCTATTTTAGTGATCGGGAGCACATAATGAGCGGAATCGCGATACGGGAAAGATACTCTAATGCGCTCCACTCGCCACCATCCCGCGCCCGAACCGGGAGCCACGCAAACCGGAACGCCGTCACCTCCGTTCGCCAGGACTGCCCTATATGGAAACACGGCCCGGGTCCGGTCTCCCGCTTCTAAGTTTTCCCGTCGTCAGGGGTTCCCCCATAGTCCGGCCCGCGGGGTACAGTTTCTTCGGACCGCCGCTCAGCCTGTCCAACCCACGATATTCCGCCCCTTCGAAAGCGCGCGCCCATGACAACGACAAGCACCCTGCCCACGGGCGACGAGGTAGTCCAGAACCTGCCCTGGAAGTGGAAGGTTCAAGGCCGGATCTTTATTATCGGCGGCCTCGGTTTCATGTTCGATGCCTGGGATGTGACCCTGAACGGGGTCCTGATTCCCCTGCTCTCCAAACACTGGGATCTGGCGCTGGGCCAGGCAGCCTGGATTGGCACGGCAAACCTGCTGGGCATGGCCATCGGGGCGTTTGTGTGGGGGTCCATTGCCGACTCCATCGGACGCAGGAAAGCCTTCACAGCAACCCTGCTGGTCTTTTCACTCTTCACGGTGCTGGGCGCGTTTTCCCCGGACATCATCTGGTTCTGCATCTTCAGGTTCATGGCAGGCTTTGGGCTGGGCGGCTGCGTCCCGGTGGACTACGCACTGGTGGGTGAGTTCACGCCGCGGAAGCAGCGCGGCCGGGTACTGACGGCAATGGACGGCTGGTGGCCGGTGGGGGCAGCCCTGTGCGGCGCCACCTCTGCCCTGATCATGGCAACGCTCGCTGACTGGCGTTTCACCATGCTGGTCATGGTGCTGCCCGCACTGCTGGTTTTCTGGGTCCGGCGCTCCGTTCCGGAATCTCCCCTGTTCCTGGTCCGCAAGGGCCGCACCGCTGAAGCCGAAACAGTCATAAACGGGCTCATCAGGAGCACCGGTTCCACGGTGACCAACTGGCGGCTGCCCGAACCCGAAGAGCCTGCAGCCCTGTCAATGCGCGCTGTGGGAACCCAGTTGCGCGACCTCTGGCGGTACAGCTGGAAAATCACTGTGGCCTCCTGGTCCCTCTTCTTCACCATCCTGCTGGTCTACTATCTGGCGCTGACCTGGATGCCGAAAATTCTCGTGGACTCCGGCTTCAAGGAATACGCAGCATTCCTGACCACGTCGGGGATGGCCGCCGTCGGGCTCCTGGGAGTAATCGCTGCCGCCCTGCTGGTGGAACGCGTGGGACGCAAATGGATCCTGGCCGTCACCGGTCCGCTGTCCGCGCTGATCCTGGTGGTTGTGGCACTGGTCCTGGACGTTCCCGCCGCAGCTACGGGGTGGTTGCTGGCCTACGGATTTGTGGTGCAGGTGGCCATCCCGGTGCTGTACGCCTACGTGTCGGAGCTGTATCCCACTGAGCTGCGGGGCAGCGGGTTTGGCTGGGCCTCCACGGTGAGCCGCATCGGTGCCGGATTCGGGCCGCTGATTTTCGTCTCCATTGCATGGCCGTATTTGGGCCTGCCGCTGTCCTTCGGGCTGGCCGGAGTGCTCGTGGTACTGGCCGTGCTGTGGATGATGCGCTTTGCACCGGAGACCAAGGGCGCCGCATTGGACTAGTCCGGCGTGTGCCGGGCTGGCCCGGCGTGCGCGGGCGACGTGCCTAAACCTGGAGGGCGGGCAGTCCCTCGCTGCTGATTCGACGCAGGGTTTCGATCAGCAGCCGGCGTTCCTGGACCTTGATCCGCTCATGCAGGGTTTCCTCGGTATCGCCGTCAAGCACTTCGACGGCGGCCTGCGCGAGGATCGGACCGGTGTCCACGCCTGCGTCGGCAATGTGCACGGTGCAGCCGGTGACCTTCACTCCGTAGGCCAGCGCGTCGCGCACCCCGTGCGCGCCCGGGAAGGACGGCAGCAGGGCAGGGTGCGTATTCAGGTAGCGGCCCTCGAATGTCTTGATGAAGTGCTCATCAACGATGCGCATGAACCCGGAAGACAGCACGAGGTCCGGCGCATAGGATGCCACCTTGTCCGTCAGCGCCAGATTCCACTGGGACCGCACGGCGTAATCGCGGAAGTTCACCACGAAGGTGTCATAACCGGCATCGGCGGCCCGCTGCACTCCGAGGGTTCCGGGGCGGTCCGCACCGACGGCGGCAATTTCGACGTCGAGTGTTCCAGCCGCCACGGCGTCCAGCACAGCCTGAAGGTTGGATCCGGTACCGGACACGAGAACAACAATGCGCATGCGTCAACCTTAGGCTCAGCCGTCGCCTAGGGTTAAACCATGAACAACGACGGCCGCGCCCCTGACCAGACTCCTCCGCCGTTGCAGCAGGCGCCCGAAAAGCCCGCTGCCACCGACGAACAGAAGCAGAGTGCCCGCGGCTACCTGCGGATTTTCGTGGCCCTGGTCATTGCCGTGCTGCTCACATCCGGGCTCGCACTGCCCTGGAAGGTGGTGCCGCTGGTGCTGGGAGTTGCCGCCGTCGTCGTCGGCATTATGACGCTCCTGAAGGTGCTGCGCTCCAAGCTCGGTTCCGTGCCGGTCTTTGTCACGACTCTCGGCCTGGTGGCGTCCGTGATGATGGTGGTGGGCCTGGGACTGGCGGTGGCCACTTGGGACAGCACACAAAAGCTTGAAACCTGCCTGGGCAACGCGCTCACCCTGGAAGCGGAAAAGAACTGCCAGTCCGACTTCAGCAACGGCATCTTCCCTCGCTGAAAAAACTCCGGCGGACCCTCGCAAAGCTGGGGAATCTGGCCGCCGTCTGCATTCTGGTAACCCTGCTGGGCCTGTTGGCCGGGCCGGCGCTGGTGGGGCTGCGGCCGCTGACCGTTCTCAGTTCCTCCATGGAGCCCGCGCTGCACCCCGGGGACGTGGTCCTGGTGCGCGGCGTCGATCCTGCTGCCCTCCGGATAGGTGACGTGCTGACCTACCTGCCGCCGGGGAGTCCGGCGGATGCACTTCCCGTGACCCACCGGCTGACCGGTTTCACTGCCGGCACCGACGGAACGAGGGAGCTGATCCTCCGGGGCGACGCCAATTCGCTGCCGGACGCGCCGCTTCCGCTCTCAGCCCTGCAGGGCCGGGTGGTGGCCACGCTCCCCAACCTCGGGCTGTTGGACCTGCCGGCGCAGCACGGCGATTTGGCCTGGATCCGCCCGGCGCTGGCCCTGGGGATGTTTGGCTACGCCGCGCTGCTGTTTTTCCAGCACTTCCGTCAGCGGCGTTCTTCGCGCTCCAGGAAGGGCCCGACGGCGTAGCCCACCACCACGCCCACTGCCACTTCCGCGGCAATCCAGAGGCCGGTCCACAGCGGATCTGCCCCCACATCAACAAACCGGCCGATCCCCGCTGATCCTCCCGAAATGAGGACCGCGCCCGCGGCCAGGATCCCGGAGACCAGGCCCACGAACACGCCCAGCAGGAGCGTGGAAACCGGGGCGGTGAACCAGCGGGCCCTGATCTTCAGGGACAGCCACTCGTCAAAGTGGTTTTCGCCTTCGCGCAGGAACCACCAGCCGGCCAGGAATCCGGCAATCACGGGCAGGATGAGCGCAGCAATGGCGTACTCTCCCCCGCCGGCAGGGAGCGCGGCCAGCACCGGAACGGCCGGCAGCGGACCCACCGTCGTTTCCAGCGGGCTGATGAGGCTTCCGGTCCCGATGGAGAACCCGGCGCCCGAGGTCCAGCCCAGTGCCCAGCCCATAAAGTTCGGGACGAGCCCCAGTTCGACGACGGTCAGTACCGCACTGCCAACGATCCCGGCGTCGAGGTACTGGTAGACAGTGACAATTTCCGCCCAGCTCATGGCCAGGGCGACGGCAACCAGCAGGGCCGAGAAGCCCAGCGCCGCAGTCACGCCCACCGCGCCGGCGCGAACGACGGCCCATACATAGGAGCCGGCCCAGCGCGAGTGCTGGCTGGTGCGGGAAATCCAGTCCGTCAGGTCCATGCCGATCAGCCGCACCCAGGAGCCGGCTTCCCTGCGGGCCCCGACAAAGATGCCCAGTCCGGCCGAAACCAGCGGAATCAGTGCTCCCGCGGCCACCGAGATGGAGACGTCTTCATTTGCCGAGAAGTAGGCGGCCACGCCGCCGAGGATGGCGTAGGTGCCCAGCGCCCCCAGCATTGCCTGCCACAGCTGGTCCGCATACGATGCCCTGGCCAGCCGCCGCCCGGCACGCCATGACAGGAAGAACGGAATGAGCGTCAGGCCCAGGGGAAACAGGGACAGCACCCCGGACGTCGCGCCGGTCGCGAGTGTGCCGGCGGGGAAGTTCAGGGTCAGCGGCACACCGTGGATCAGGAGCCAGCCCTGTCCGCCCAACCGGGCCAGCGACGCGAAATTCCGGTCGGTAAAGCCGTCGGCAAACCAGACGCCGATCAGCGGAAGGAATATCAGCAGGGCGGATAGGACTGCAGCCTGGCCGAGTTCGACCGCGCCCTGCAGCCACAGGGGCATAGGTAGGACACCCGGAGTTTTCGGGCGGGTAAGAAGTTTCATCCCTACTATCGTCCCATCCGAGGCGCGGCGGGCCGTTCAGGAGGGGCCGTGAGTCGGCTGCGCTGCTTCGCCCGGCGCCGCTAGGCAGCCAGGTCAAAAATGCCCTTCACGAGAGCGGCGGCAGCTCCGAAAAAGGCAAGAATAACGACGGCGGCACGCGCCTGGTCATCACGGATGAAGCGCTGCAGTTTTTCGCCGGTGTAAATACCGATGATGATCATCAGGGCCACAAGCCCCCACGCCCAGGCCGCGAACGGCGGCATCTGACTCGCATCGAGGGAGAGTTTGGACGTCAGGGTCACCAGGGCAATGGTGACAAAGAACGGCTGCAGGGTGGCGGCAAACTGGCGTTGCGGCCAGCGCGCCATCAACGCGTACGCACTGACCGCCGGCCCGCCGACGCCGGCCACGGCGTTGGTCACTCCCGCAATAAATCCGGCGACGGCCTTCGGTGCATTTCCGGTCACGGTGACCGGGGTGCGCTGCATCAGCAGCGAAACGGTCAGGGCCACGAGCACGATGACGCCCACCACCACCGCCATGGGACCGGCCGGCAGGTACACCGCCGCAACCGAGGCCGGGATGCTGCCGCAGACCGCAGGAATCGCCAGCCACCGGTACATGCTCCAGTCGATGTCCTTTTTGACCCGGAACATGATCATCGCTGAAGACACCAGGCCGCACACGTTCACCATCAGAACGCCCCCGTGGGAGCCGAGCAGGATCACCAGGAACGGAGAGATAAGCAGGGCAAAACCAAGGCCGGCAATGCGCTGGGCAATGGCGCCGATGAATACTGCCACGAGTACAACGATCAAAAGTCCGGTAGTCACCCGAACACACTACGCTGAACAGATGATCTCCCCCGTCACGGTCCTGCAGACAGCAGATTGGCGCCAGCGCGTCTTCGGGCTGTATGCCCAGGTGCGTCTTACCGCCCGGGAGGTGTCGCCGTCGTACGCCCACGAACTGTGGCGGGCCGAGCGGGACCGGCTGTTTGCCGACCACCCCGCGTCGCCGCTGAAGCCGCATGCCCGGGAGCGCTTCCGCGGTTTGGAGGTGGCCGCCTACAATCCCGAGCTGCGCAGCGATGCGCTCATCGACGACGACGGCGCGGGCGAGCGGATGGACGTGCCCACCGGAACGGACGGTGTGGTTCCCTTTGTCCGGCTGGGCACCGTCACGGCCGACGGCGTGGGCCGGGTGGCCGTGTGGCGGCTGGCCTCCTATGGCGGCGGGATTTTCCTGCCCGTCCGCGATGGCCTCTCCGGCACCGACGGTGGAAGCTACGGCGGCGGCCGATACCTGCTGGACACCATCAAGGGTGCGGATCTGGGCGCCGGCGCTGCTCCGGGCAGCCTGATCCTGGATTTCAACTTCCTCTATAACCCGTCATGCGCCTACGACGAGGCGTGGGCCTGTCCGCTGCCGGGACCGGGCAATCGGACGGCCGTACCGTTGCCCGTTGGGGAAATGTACGCCGAGTACTAGCGGCGCGGCTGCACCGTGGGACGGGAGATTCTTCGTGCAGATAACGGGCCCAAACCGGGCCCCTTCCAATCCTTCGTACACATAACGGGCCCAAAACCCCCGAAAACGCGCTTTTGAGCCCCTGATATGCACGAAAGATTTCTGCAAGGCCCGAGACCTGCACGAAGGATTGACCGCACGCCTGCTGGGCGGTGACCGCTTCAATGTTCCCTTCCACTCCGGCCGATGCCCGCCAGCTGCATCGAAACAGCGGCCTTTACCGCAAGACCGCTTTCAGGAGGCGGGAAGGCGAACCTTTACCGAAGGCAGGCACGTATTCCGCGACTTCATTCTTGCCCTGCCGCTTCCGCCTGCGGACGAGTGACACACTGATTCGGTGCAAACGTTCCTTCCTTATGACAGCTTCAGCCGCAGTGCTGCCGTTCTGGACCAGGCCCGGCTCGGTAAGCAGCGGGTGGAAACGCTGCAGGTGCTCCGGGCTCTCGTCATCCCCGACTACGGCTGGCAAAGCCATCCGGCGATGAAAATGTGGATGGGATACATCCCCGCCTTAACCGCTTATGGGCTGGCCATGACCCGTGAGTGGACATCCCGCGGGCATGCTGACACAGTCTTCGAGCAGCTCGTGGAGTTTGCGCCGGAGGCCGCGGATGGCGACGTTGTGCTTCCCCCTTGGTTTGGCGACGCTGCCTTTCACGAGAGCCACCGTTCAAACCTCATCACGAAGTCTCCGGACTTTTATGCGCCGTTGTTCCCCGATACCCGCGCGGGCCTGCCCTACGTATGGCCCGAGCCAGAACATCCCGCGCTCCCCTCCGAACCCTCCGGCGATGCTCTGTGGGTCGCCCGCCCCCTGACGGACAAAACGACCGGAGAACCGGTGATCGAGCTGCCGATGCTCTCCGCGAAGGGCACTCCGATAATCGGGAAGAAGGGCCGCCAGCTGGTGCGGTTTTTGGAGGACCTGGACGACGGCGACGACGTGGTCCTGCTGGGTGCAGATCGTTCTGTACTGGATGTCGGCACTGTTGGGCCAGTGACGTTGACCAACGACACCGCGCGGCGGTCGGTCATGGTTCACGGCAGAGTTTCCCGTGACTCTTTCCAGTACCCGGCTTTGCTTCAGGATCCCCGAACCTTGTTTCGGGTGCCCCGCCCTGTTGCCCTCTAACGCACGGGGGGCTCCCTCGGCTTTAGCCGGACGAGTCAGACGCGGGACCTGTCAGAATCTCGGAAACTAACAGCCGTATCCAGCTGGATTTACGATGCAATCGTCAGCAACACTGCGGGAATCAGATTTCCAAACGCTGATACCCACAGGGGCAGACGGAACTGTTGCGCGGCCATCGATGGGCACCATCGGACCACCATTGATTGAATATTCCCCAGAGAAGTAAACAATCACGGATGCCATATAATCCCCTGTGGTTTTATACGAATGGCTAGTTGTAGTTTTTTCTCCCCATCGATCCTGGGGAAGCGGAGCCCCAGCATGAGGTGCCGGACCATAATTCACACTGTCGCCGTAGTTCCATTCATATTCTGTTGGCCTCGCGATAATGTGGATGATCTGATCAAACATAGAGAAGTCAAAGTTCTGCTCCTCCGCAGTTACGTAAAAGTTGGTCTGAACTCCTACCAGCGTGTGGGGACTGGGCTCCAGGCTTAGACGCCCGGGCACTATTGGCCTTGATTGGAATTCTGAAAGAATACTGTCACGGATCAAATCACCTACGTCTTTCGGCTTTTCTGAATATATACAGGAAGGGTCCTCCCCATGGGCAATCCATGGATCGGGCGTACCTTTTAGTCTTTTGAACCAATAAACAAGGCGCCCTTCTGGCCCTGCCTTGCATTCACGCTGATTTTGGGCGAGGCACTCTATGTCACCTGTGAGGTCATCGAAACATTTTAGTCTGAAAGTATATTCCATAGGGTCACCGGGTATTCCTGTGTCAATGGGCCCCCACTGACCAGTCCCAGGGATGTAAAAGTAGCCCTCCCCAAATACTTCCCCGTCCCCAAAGCCTCCTCCTCCGCCACCCGCATTAGCGCCATTACTTGGGACCAAGAACGATAACAGTAGGACGAGGACAAAGGTTGAAATGAAGCGCTGTCGGATCATGTGTGCCTACTTGATAATTACCGCATCATGAGCAAACCAATGCCCATCAGTAAAAGTTGCCTCTAACATGTGAACGCTATCCGAATCGAGGCCTTCGTTTGATTCATAGATAACCCCATTAGAACCTCTATATTCGAATGGACGTTGCTGAACGTGAACCAAGACTTGATATTGGTTTTTGCTCGTCAAGACGTAATTGGATTGAGTTCCAAATACTTCAAATACACCGCCCACGATCCAATCATCGTTTTCATAGCCGATGCTAAGCATCTCGTTTGCTCGAATAAGCAGGGCACAGTCAGGTCCACTCACCTGTTCAAGTGGGGTCAAATCGCCTGTCTCGAAGGCGTAGTTCATTAGGGCGTACCAATATCTGGCAAACTCTCGCAGTCCATCTGCTGACTCTTGTTTCGCAAGATCAGGCATCACAGGCAACGGAACGTTCTCTGCAGGACCCTCAGCGGATGCCGGCTTGTAAGCCGCGGAAGTAGGAGTCGGCGATGGAGTCGCGGTGGCAGTAGCAGTGGCAGTTTCACTGGGACTGGCGCTCCCGCTGGGTGAAGGACTGGAAGAACGGTTCTCGGCAGCCTCCGCATCAGAATCACCACCGGAGCCGGAACATCCGCCCAACACCAACACGGCCGCTAACCCAGCAGCGCTGAGACGGACAGAAGCGGATACAGCAGAACAGGCGCGAGTGCGGAACATCGACATACCCCCAGGACAAAAGTGGTGCGGGACTGGACGTGACGCCAACAGTACGTGGCTGCGGCACAGCATACGGAGTTATCCACAGCACGCCAGAGAAAACCGGAAACCGCTAACTTCCGCCGGAGGCTCGGCGGTTAGTCCTGGTCCCGCAACGAGGTCAGCATCCGCTTCACATCACTGAACTCGGCACTGTTCTTGTAGGCCGCAGCAGCGTCCAAATAGGACTGGCCCGCGGCAACCTCCTCTGCCGGATACCTGCCCGCGAAACGTCCGCCGCTGGATTCCGTGAAGGTGAAGAAGTCGAACAGCCCGCACTGTCCGCGGTCACCGATCTCGCTGATCACCGCGTAGGTGGCCACGGGCTCGCCCCGCTCCGCATTTGAGAAGGCGACGGAGCGGTAGACAAAGCGCTGGTCTGTGCCCTGGACCGAATCCAGTTCCGGCATCGGCTGGGAGTCATACTCCGTGTATTTCACACCCTCATCGGGATCGGCACATATGAGGTCGGCAATGAGCCCGGTGTCCAGCTGCGCAACCAGCCCTCCCCCGGCGTCGTGCACCCGGACAGAGACGCCGCCGGCGGGATCGTTGGCCAGCGGCGGAACTTCTTCCACCGTCCAGTTCCCCGGGTGGTCGAAAGCGAGCGAACCGTCCGAAGTTGTATACGACGGCCAGGCGACCGGAGCGTCCGAAGACCCGCCGGTGTCCGGAGAAACGGCACAGGATGACATACTGAACACAAGCAGCGTAGTCGCCGCCAGCGTGGTGTTACGGTAGCTCACATCGGCTCCCGGAGATGTCCTCGGTAGCACTCAATGCTACTCAGCAGCGGCGCTCCCGCCCAGAGCATCCGGTCGTTCGGGGACGCGCACGGCAATGCCCGGTCACGGTCCCGCCGATCAGCAGTACAAACCAGCAGTACATACATGTGCAGAGCCGCACGCGCCGCGCATTTATGCCGCGGCCCGACCCCGCATGAAAACTTATTGGAGGTTCCGATTACAGATACAGCAGCAGAACATGACGTGTATTTCGGCACCCCCGAACCTGATCATGAGAGCGAAGACCTCCAAACGGCGTCGCTGGCCGTCATCCAGCGGGTGGAACACCGGCCCGACGTCGCCCTGGTCAAGGGCCGCCTGACCCTGATGGACACCGGGCTAACTCCCCACCAGGCCATGGTTGAGGACCTCATGTTTGTCCGCAAGGTTCTGGAGGACGCCGGCGTAACCTATCTGCTGGTGCGGGGCAATGACCAGCGCCCGGTCATCGCCGTCGACCTGGCGCACCGGGCGCAGCTGCGCCGCGCCATGGTGGAGGCCTGCCGCGACGAGCCCTTCTATTCGCGCAGTGTGGACACGAAGAAGACGCGAACCCTGCTGATCGCCGACGGTGAGCTCTCGCCGTCCAACAAGTCCCGGATCATCCGGGTTTACCGTCCCCGCAGCGTCAGCGGCACCAACCTCACCTTCGGCCCCTCCGCCGGCGTGCAGCTGGAACTTTGGGACCTCACCGGTCCGGAGATCACCCTCCCGGTGGAGAATTCCCTGACCCGCCGCACCCTGCCGGCCAATGAAGTGGTGCGCGGCACGGTGGAAAAGCACGGATTGACCTGGCCGACCATCGAGAACATGTTCGCCGACCACGCCACGGACATCGACTTTGACGTGGACCTGGTCTTCTCCTGGGTGGACGGCAGCTCTGCCGAATACCAGGCGGCCCGCGCCGCGCGGATGAAGGACGCCGTCGTCGGCGAGGGCGATGACCATGAAGCCCGCTTCCGCCAGATCAACGAACTCAAGTACGCACTGCGCTCGGTCTACATGTTTGCCCCGTGGATCCGGCGGATCTTCATCGCCACGGACTCTGAGCGGCCGGAATGGCTGGCAGACCATCCGTCGGTGACCTTCGTGCGCGCCGAGGAACACTTCAAAGATCCCTCCGTCCTGCCGACCCACAACTCGCAGGCGGTTGAATCCCAGCTGCAGCACATTCCCGGTCTGGCCGAGCACTTCCTCTACTCCAATGACGACATGTTCTTTGGCCGCCCGGTGGGACCTGACCTGTTCTTCTCCCCCGGCGGCATCACCAAGTTCATTGAAGCCAGCACCCGGATTGGCCTGGGTGCCAATGACTCCGAGCGCAGCGGCTTCGAGAACGCGGCGCGGGTCAACAGGCGCCTGCTCTGGGAGCGGTTTGGCCGGATCACCACCAGGCACCTGGAACATACCGCCGCACCCCTGCGCAAAAGCGTCCTGCTGGAAATGGAAGAGGAGTTCCCCAACGAGTTCGCGGCCACGGCGGCAAGCACGTTCCGCGCCAAGGACAACATCTCGGTCACCAACTCGCTCTACCACTACTACGCGCTGCTCACCGGGCGTGCCGTCACGCAGGAAACCGCCAAGGTGAAGTACGTGGACACCACGTCCTACGCCGGCCTGAAAATGATGGACAAGCTGCTGGCCAAGCGGAACATGGATCTGTTCTGCCTCAATGACGGCAGCTTCCCGGAGGTTCCGGCCCAGGAACGCGCCGAGCGCGTTACTGACTTCCTCGAGAAGTTCTTCCCGATCAAGGCCCCCTGGGAGAAATAGGGGTTCCAGCAGAATCAAGCGCCGGAACGACGACGGCGGGGCGCGCCTGAGGTGGGCCCCGCCGTCGTCGTTTTCCGGCCGGGGCCTTTAGCGCGTGACCACCACGTGCTCGTTGGGAACACAATGTGTCATGGTCAGCCCCTCCACGTTCCGGGGGCCGTTGGATCCCAGGTTCTTCATCCAGTCCTTCTCGGCCTCGGACAGGGTCTGCGTGGCCAGGGGACCCAGGTCCCGGACCTCGTCCAGCCCGATGCCCAGGCCTTCGCCCACGCGCGATCCGAGTTCGTCGTCGCACATGTAGAAGTGCCACAGCATGCGCTCCTGGACCGCGCGCGCCGCTTCCCCGATATTGGCAACAAAGTTGCCCACCAGATCATCCTTCTCCCACTGCTCCATCAGCTGGTAGCGCTGGCCGGCCTGGATGTAGTCGTTGGTCCGCGGAATGCGTGCCCGGGTCAGTTTTCCGGTGAGATCCGGGCCCTGCTCCTCGTGGGCCGGTTTGGGCGCTTCAGGAACTCCGCCGGTGATGGACGGCTCGTAGTTCACGTGCGGATTCTGTCCCGGAGCCAAATCGGTGAAGTAGGACATCTGTCCGCCGCGCTGGTTGGTGGCTACCGGGGCATGCTTGGGTGAATTCACCGGAAGCTGCAGGTAGTTCGGTCCCACCCGGTAGCGCTGGGTGTCCGAGTAGCTGAAGGTGCGGCCCACCAGCATCTTGTCATCCGAGAAGTCCAGCCCGTCCACGAGCACACCGGTGCCGAAGGAAATCTGCTCGGCCTCGTTGTGGTGGTCCGTGATGTTCCGATTCAGGGTCATGGTGCCCACGTATTGGGGCTCGAAGTCCTGCTCCGGCCAGGTTTTGGTGTCATCCAGCGGATCCCAGTCCAATTCCGGATGGTCGTGGTCATCCATCATCTGCACATAGAGGTCCCACTTGGGATAGTTGCCGCTCTCAATGGCCTCGTAGAGGTCCTTCGACGCGTGGCCGAGGTCCCCGGCCTGGATGTTGGCGGCGTCCTCTTCCGTCATCGACTTCACGCCCTGCTGCGGCAACCAGTGATACTTGATCAGCTTGGTCTCACCCTGCTCGTTCACCCACTTGTAGGTGTTGACGCCGAAGCCCTGCATATGGCGGTAATCCGCCGGGATGCCGCGCGGGCTGAAGAGATTGATCAGCATGTGCATGGACTCGGGGGTCTGGGACATGAAGTCGTAGATCCGGGCCGGTTCCTGGCGGAAGGTGATGGGATCCGGCTTCAGGGAGTGGATCACGTCCGGAAACTTGATGGCATCACGGATGAAGAAGACGCCGAGGTTGTTGCCCACCAGGTCCCAGTTGCCGTCCTCGGTGTAGAACTTCACCGCGAAACCGCGCGGATCGCGGGCGGTTTCGGACGAGTCCCGGCCGCCGATCACGGTGGAAAAGCGGATGGCGAGGTCGGTTTTCTTCCCCGGCTCGGAGAACAGCCGGGCCCGGGTGTAGCGGGCAATCGGCTCGTCGCCCCACTTGCCGGAGGCCTCAAACTCACCGTAGGCCACGAAGCCGCGGGCATGGACCACGCGTTCGGGGATGCGTTCACGGTCAAAGTGGCTGATCTTCTCAAGGAAGGGGTAGTTCTCCAGCGTCGCCGGCCCGCGGGGCCCTACGGTTCGGCTGTTCTGGTTGTCGTAGACCGGGTGCCCCTGGCGGGTGGTCAGATGCCGGGCGGCGTCCTGTCCGTCGCTGTCGGCTTCTGCGGGGTTCGGATTCTCTGCGTCTGTCATCACGGTGCTCTCTTTCCGGAGTCCTAGCTGATCAGGGTGAGGATATTCCTTCGTCCACTCTTATTGTGGCCCGTGTCACTAGTCAAGCGGGGTTTGCAGGCGCAGCGCTGGCGGCATCGCCGGGTCCTTGGCAGACTGGGGCCCATGACTACCGAAGAGCGGCCGCCCGTTGTGCAACTTAGCCCCGAGCAGTGCTGGAAGTATTTGGAGAAGACGTACCACGGGCGGCTGGCGGTGAGCGTGGCCAACCGGCCGAGTATCTATCCGCTGAACTACTACGCGCACGACGGCGTCATCCTGTTCCGCACGAGCCCCGGCACCAAGTTGGCGGAGCTTACGGTGAATAACCATGTTGCGTTTGAGGCGGACGGGATCCTCAGCGACCAGGCCTGGTCTGTGGTGGTCAAGGGCACCACGCGCCACCTCGAGAAGCAAAGTGAGATTGACGCCGCCGATGAGCTTCCGCTGCGGCCGTGGGTCCGGACGTTGAAGTACCGGTACGTGGAAATCCAGCCGGAGAGTGTCGAAGGCAGATTCTTCAACCTGGGCCCGGAGCCGGAACGGTATCCCGAAGAAGCCTGAGCCGCTGCGGCGATGGCGCGCAGGCGATGGGGCGCAGTCTCAGTCCGGACCGCGCCCTACGCTGAGGTCAGCTGCTGGGCATCCACAATCCGCACGCCCGCTGCTTTCAGGCGGCGGGCGGTTTCTGCCTCGTCTACACGCTCCCCGACGGTCTTGTCCGCAGCTATGGGAACCACGGAGTGCACCACCGAATCTGCGTAGACGTGGACCATGTTGTACCCCTGCCCGGCATCCTGGCCCCGGCTGCCCGGTGTGGACAGGTCCTGTGTGTAACAGGTTGCCGAGGCCACGGACACGGGAATCCCGGCGAACGTGGCGAAGGTGGAGTAGTGCAGGTGCCCGGCAATGATGGAGCGGACGTCGGAACCCCTAAGGGCTGCTGCGAGGTCCCGCTGATGGCGCAGCTCCACGAGCACGGTCAGGTCCTGGACGCTCGGAACCGGCGGATGATGCAGGGCCACGATCGTTCCGTCCGGGGCCGGCGTCTCCAGCACGTTTCGAAGCCAGTCCAGCTGCGCCCCGCTGAGCTCGCCGTGGTGGTATCCCGGCACCGTGGAATCCAGGGTGATGATCCGCAGGCCGTTGACCATGTAAACGCGGTCAACCGGTGCCATGTCCGGAGCCTCATCCAGCAGCGCGCTCTTAAAGTGTTCGCGGTTGTCGTGGTTACCCATGGCCCAGATCAGGCGGGCTCCCATGCGCTCGGCCACGGGGGCCACAATGTCGCGGAGTTTGGCATATGCCTGCGGTTCGCCTTTGTCTGCCAGGTCTCCCGTGAAGACAATGGCCTCCGGCTTTTGCCCGGATGTTTCCAGTCTGGCGAAGAGTTCCGCCAGTCTGCCCCGGCTGTCCACCGCCCCGTACAGGGGATCCGGTCCGGCGACCAGGTGCGTGTCGCTGAGATGAAGAATGAAATGTCGCGGCCGGGGATGTTCGGCCGGGAGGAAATCCATGAAGACCTTCTAGTGTCGACGACAGCTGCTCCTGCGTTCCTTCCTTTCCATCAAAGCAGAGTTTCCGGCTGAGGGTGAACCATACGGCGCGTGTTCCGCGCTTGGCGGCACAGGTAGCTGCTTGAGGCAGTCCACGCGGCTACCATGCCCAATTCCTTTCACTCGTTGGATTGCCTGCTCTGGCGTGCTGCCCCCGGCGCCCGTAGGCTCAGGGATGTCAGTGACTTCACGGGAGGACCCCTCATGAGAATCAGCCACATTCCGCTGCGCCTAACCACCGGCGCCTACATCCTCAACTCCGGCCTGGGCAAGCGCAACTTGGACGAGGAATCCGCCGCCGGGCTGCAGCAAATGGCCGGCAACGCCTTTCCCCAGGTAATGGACCTGGACCCTGTCCGGTTCGGAAAACTGCTCAGTGCAGCGGAGATCGCCGTAGGGCTGACCCTGTTGATCCCCATCATTCCAAGCAGGCTCGCCGGTTTGGTGCTCGGCGCCTTCTCCGGCGGCATGGTGACGATGTATCTCAAGACTCCCGGGCTCACCGAGGAGGACGGCATCCGGCCCACCGCTCAGGGCACGCCGCTGGCGAAGGACATCTGGATGGCCGGCATCGCCGCCTCGCTGATCCTGGACCGGAAGAACCGGACCAAGGTTAAGGAAGTCACCAAGGTCAAGGAAGTCAGGGTGCCTGCTCCGGTCAAGGCCGGCGCGGCAGCTGCCGCCATCAAGGTGGCAAAGGACGTCAAGGGCCACAAGAGCAGCGGCAAGGATGACAAACACGGCAAGCGCGGCAAGCACGGCAAAAAGTCCCAGTAGGCATCGGCCGGAGCCGAGGCCCGGCACAGTTGCTCAAAGGGACACGCAATCAAAGGAAACAGCACAATGGCCGAGGGCGTGCCCGGGTTTACCCGGTTTGAACCGTTCGCTGTGGAAGTCAACGGCATTACGGTCACCGGGCGAATATCCCGGGACGACGACGACGACGGCGGGGGCGGCAGCGGTGATGCCGCCGGGGGCGGCGGTGAGGGAAGCGGTAATGCCGAAGCCCGGCCGCCGCTGCTTCTCTTGCACGGGCATCCGGAAACTCACCTGATGTGGCACCGGATTGCCGATGCCCTGGCTGAAGACTTCACCGTCATAGCTCCGGACCTGCGCGGCTACGGTGGCTCCTCCAAGCCTGCCGGGGAAGCGGATCACTCCACGTACAGCAAGCGCGAGATGGCAAAAGACGCAGTTTTGCTGATGGAGCATTTCGGTGCCGAACGCGGCTTCAGCAGCTTTGCGCTGTGTGCCCACGACCGCGGGGCCCGGGTGGGGCATCGGATGCTGGCCGACTACCCGGGCCTGGTGTCACAGGCAATGTTTCTGGACATTGCTCCCACAGTGGACATGTACGCAGCAACGGACCGGGACTTTGCTGAGGCCTATTTCCACTGGTTTTTCCTGATCCAGCCGGAGCCGCTGCCCGAAGCCCTGATCGAAGCCAATCCGCGGGCCTACGTGGAAAACATCATCGGCAGCCGCTACGCCGGGCTGGGTCCGTTTCCTGCCGAGGTGCTGCATGCCTACGTTTCCGCGCTGTCCTCCCCGGGGGCTGTGCACGCCATGTGTGAGGATTACCGGGCCGCGGACACCATCGATCTGGAACATGATTCCGCGGACCGCGATGCCGGTCTCACGCCGGAGGTGCCGTTGCGGGTCCTGTGGGGGCGGCACGGAGTCATCGAGGCGCAGTTTGATCCGCTGGCGCTCTGGGAAAAGGCAGTCCCGGGAGTTACCGGCCGAGCCGTGGATGCCGGGCATTACCTGCCCGAGGAAGCTCCGGAGGACGTCCTGGCGGAAATCCGCGGTTTCTTCCACCGGGCCTAGTCCGCCGGGCTGACGAGCCCCTCGGACACCATCCAGTCGTAGGCCACCTGCTCCGGTTCCTCGCCCTGTACGTCCACTTTCAGGTTGAGCGACCGCATGGTTTCATCGTTGAGTTTGTCGGCCACCTGCTCAAGGACAGCTTCCAGTTCCGGGTACTTCTGCAGTGTTTCGGTGTAGATCACCGGGGCGGCGTTGTAGGCCGGAAAGTAGTTCAGGTCATCCTCCAGGACGAGCAGGTCCAGAGCCGCGATCCGGCCGTCGGTGGCGAAGACTTCGCCCACGGTGCACTGTCCCTGGTCCACCGCGCCGTAGATGGCACCGGTGTCATAGATGCCCACGTTCTGCTCCGGAACCACACTGCCCCGGGGCAGCCCGTACAGCTCAAGCAGCGGATTGAACCCATCCTGCCTTGAGTTGAATTCTGCGTCCACGCAGAAGGTCAGCTCTTCCGGCGGAAGCTTCGACAGGTCTGAGATGCTGGTGATGCCCAGCTCCTCGGCCCGTTGCCGGCTCATCGCCAGCGCATAGGTGTTGTTCAGTTCCGCCGGAGCTCCCCAGGTCAGGCCATTGGCAAGGTCTGCATCATGCACCGCCTGCCACTGTTCCTGCTGATCCGGGATACCGAGTTCGTTGCCCAGATAGGTCAGCCAGGCGGTGCCGGTGTATTCCCACATCACGTCCGCCTGGCCGCTGCGCAGCAGTTCGCGGGCAGGAAGGCTGCCCGGCACGTTACTCAAGTCCGTAACCTCAAACCCTGCGGCCTTCGAAGCCAGCACTGACATCTTGCCGAGGATGAGCTGCTCTGTGAAGTTCTTGGACGTTACCGTCACGGCTGCACCGTCCGGCAGCCCTTCAATGGGCTTAATGCTGCCCGGGGACACCGGCGGGACGTAGGAGCCGGCCGGCTGCAGTCCGCATCCGGCCAGCAGCAGGACGGCGGCAAGCAGTGCCGTCAGCGCGGCAGCGGCCCGGGCTCGCAGCATCTGGTTCGCGTCTCTCATTCAGAGCCCCTTCGGGCGGGCAAGATACTCCACGGCCCGTCCCAGCCAGTCCACCGTCAGCGCCAGCAGAGCCACCATGACGGCACCGCTGATGAGCACCCGGGGAAGATTCAGGTTCACGCCGGTGGTGATCAGCACGCCCAGTCCGCCGCCGTTGATAAAGGTGGCCAGGGCGGCCGTTCCCACCAAAAGCACGAGGGCCGTGCGGATTCCAGCCAGCATCAGCGGCACGGCCAGGGGAAGCTCCACCCGAAACAGCACCCGCGCGGCGCTCATGCCCATCCCGCGGCCGGCCTCCACCAGCCGCGGGTCCACGTTGTCCAGTCCCACCATCGTGTTGCGCAGCACGGGCAGCAGGGCGTAAAGAACCAGAGACACCACCGCGGTCCGGAAACCAAAGCCCAGCCAGAAGGCCAGCAGCACCACCAGTCCAATGGCCGGTGCCGCCTGGCCGATGTTGACCACGGCCAGCACCGGACCGGTCAGGAACCGCAGGGGCCGGCGCGTCAGCAGCACGCCCAGCGGGAGGGCCACCACAAGCACGATGACAGCTGCCAAAACCGTCAGCCGCAGGTGTTCCAGCGTGTAGGCCCAGAGGGTCGCCGGATCCAAAGTCGTCAGTTCGGTTTGCGTCAGTTCTGCAGCTGATAGCCAAAACAGCAGGATCCCCACCGCGGCGGCAATCCCGGCCAGCTGCCAGACAAGGCCCCGGGCTGAACTTTCCCGCACTTCGGAAACGGCTTCCGTTTCAGCCAACGGGTGTTCGCTCGCGGGATCCGGTGCTCCCGGCATTCCCCGTGCGCCCGCCACGCTGCTCATGGCCGGCCTGCTTCGCTGCTCATTCCGCTTTCCTGCTCGCGGTTGATTCCCAGCCGCCGCGTCCGCACGGCCTGCAGGATCAAGGGTGCGTCGATCCTTCCCGCCAGGCGCCCTTCATTGTCCGTGACCAGCACGGCACCCCGGTCCGATATCAGGACGGTGTTCAGGGCTTCGGCGAGGGTGTCATCGTGCGCAACGACCGCCAGCTGCGGACTCCGCTCCGCGGGCAGCCGGCTGAGCCCATCCAGCTCAGCAACGGACAGCCAGGCCAGCGGCCTCCCGGCGCCGTCGACCACTGCCGCAGCGTCCTGCCCGGCGGACAGCGTCCGCGCCAGCAGGTTCCGCGGGGTCTCACCGGTGGTGCCGCTGACTACGGGCAGGGCCGGAACATCGTTGACGCGGGCCAGGCTGAGTTGTTTGAGGCCCGCTCCGGAACCGATGAACTGCCGCACAAAGTCATTGGCCGGATGAGTAAGGATGCGCTCCGGGGTGTCATATTGGACGAGGTGGCCGCCCTCGGCGAATACGGCGATCCGGTCCCCGAGCTTCACGGCCTCGTCGAAGTCATGGGTCACAAAGACCACCGTCTTGTGCAGGTTCGCGTGGATGCTGAGCAGCTCGTCCTGCAGCCGTTCCCGGACAATCGGATCCACGGCGCCAAACGGTTCATCCATCAGCAGTACGGGCGGATCGGCCGCCAGTGCGCGCGCCACTCCCACGCGCTGCTGCTGGCCGCCGGAGAGTTCCTTGGGATAGCGGTCGCGGTACCGCGCCGGATCCAGCGAGACCAGCTCCAGCAGTTCATCGATCCGCTGGGCCGTGCGGGCCTTGTCCCAGCCGAGCATGGAGGGCACGACGGCGATATTCGCTGCCACGGTCATGTGCGGAAAGAGCCCGCCGGCCTGAATGACATACCCGATGCCGCGGCGCAGCTGGTCGGCATCAACTCCAGTGATGTCGTCCCCGCCCAGCAGGATCTGGCCCGACGTCGGCTCGATGAGCCGGTTGATCATTTTCAGTGTGGTGGTCTTTCCGCAGCCGGAGGGACCCACCAGCATGACCATGTCACCGGCCGGAATCTCCATGCTCAGGCTGTCCACGGCCGGGCGGTCCTGGCCGGGAAATTGTTTCGTCACGTCCCGGAGCAGGATTCCTGCGGCGTGCGGAGCGGAGGAAAATGGCGTTTCAGACACGGATGCCTCTCGGTATGCTCAGGCGGCCGACGACGATCAGCAGCAGGTCCAGGATGATCGCCAGCAGCACCACGCCCACCACGCCGGTCAGCACGGACTCTAGGGAGTTGGCTCCGCCCAGACGGGACAGCCCGGAGAAAATATAACCGCCCAGGCCCGGTCCAAGGGCGTAGGCGGCCACCGCGGCTATCCCCATGACCATCTGCCCGGAAACCCGGATTCCGGTCAGGATCACCGGCCAGGCCAGGGGCAGTTCTATCCGGAAGAAGATGCGGATTCTTCCCATGCCCAGGCCACGGGCAGCTTCCACGGTGCTGCCCGGTACCCCGGTCAGGCCGACGACGGCGTTGCGGAGAATGGGCAGCAGGGCATAAAAGCCGACGACGACGACGGCCGGAAGGACTCCGAAGCCCAGCGGCGCAATGAGCAGGCCGATCAGGGCGAAGGACGGAATGGTCAGTCCCACCGCGCTGATGCTGTCCACTGCTGACCGCAGCCAGGGCTGCCGATAGGTCAGCGCAGCTATCAGTACCGCCAGGACGGCTGCGACCACCAGGCACTGCAGGACCAGGCTGAAGTGCTGCCAGCTGGAAAACAGGATGTCGTTGAAACGCTGCGCGATGAAGTCATTCACACCAAACCCACTTCATATGTTGGGTGGCCCGCTGTCCTTCCAGCCTAAACCGGCCCTCCGCAGATGGGCAGGGCTTAGGGCACCAGCAGCCAGGCGGACACGTCGGTTCCCAGTACGGTGCTGACACCCGGTTCACTGGCCAGCAGAAGTTCCCCGGCCGGCAGGGGCAGTTCATCGGTTCCGAAATTCAGCAGGCACAGGAGCCGTCCGCGGCGGAAGGCGAGGATCTTCTCGCCGAGGTCCTGCCAGATGATCTGCGGCCCCGGCGAGAGCGCCAGCATCTTGCGGCGGGCGGCGGCCGCCTGCCGATACAGCGTGAGGAAGGACCCGGCGTCGTGCTCCTGCTCCGAGGCGGCATATTTGCTCCAGTCCCGGGGCTGCGGGAGCCAGGGGGCGCCGTCGGTGAAGCCCAGCCCCGGTGCCGCGGCGTCCCAGGGAATCGGCACGCGGCAGCCGTCCCTGCCCTTCTCCGTTCCCCCGGTACGTTCAAAGATCGGATCGCGCAGGGAGGCCGCGGGCAGATCCGGAACTTCCGGCAGCCCGAGTTCCTCACCCTGGTACAGATAGGCCGCCCCCGGCAGTGACAGGGTCAGCAGCAGGGATGCCCGGGCACGGCGCCGGCCCGCGGCGTCGTCGGGCACCGGGTCCGTGCCGCCGGTTGCCAGCCAGCGGAGCAGGTCGGTTCCCGCGGGCAGTCCGTAGCGGGTGCGGTGGCGGACGACGTCGTGGTTGGAAAGGACCCAGGAGGTGGCCGCATCCACCTTCGCGACACCGGCGAGCGCTGCGTCGATGACCGTGCGGAACGCGTCCCGGTTCCAGGGGCTGCGCAGATAAAAGAAGTTGAAGGCCTGGTCCAGTTCATCCCGGCGGACGTACAACGGCAGGCGTTCCAGGCTCACCCCGGCTTCGGCCACGGCCAGGCGCGGCGGATCGTACTCATCCAGGATTTTCCGCCACTGCCGGTAGATGCCGTGCACTTCGTCCCGGTCCCAGAAGGGGTGGTTATCCCCCTCCGGAGGGGAGAGCAGTGGCGCGGAGTCCGACCCGTTGGTGTTGCGCAGCGGCAAGGACAGATCCTTGATCAGCCCGTGCGCCACATCAATCCGGAAGCCGTCGACCCCCAGGTCGGACCAGAAGCGCAGGGTCTTTTCGAAGTCGGCCCGGACTTCGGGATGATGCCAGTTAAAGTCCGGCTGTTCCCGGGAAAAGATGTGCATGTACCACTGCCCGTCCGGCACCTGCTCCCAGGCCGGGCCGCCGAATTTGGACTGCCAGTCCGACGGCGGCAGCTCGCCGTTCTCCCCGCCACCGTTGCGGAAGATGAACTTTTCCCGTTCCGGAGAGCCGGATCCCGCGGCCAGTGCTGCCTGAAAGTCCGGATGCTGGTCGGAGCAGTGGTTGGGCACAATGTCCACGATCATCCGGATGTTCCGCTCATGCGCGGCGTCCAGCAGCTCCCTGAAGTCCGCCAGGGTGCCGTACATCGGGTCCACGTCCCGGTAGTCGCTGACGTCGTAGCCGCCGTCGGCCTGCGGCGAGGGGAAGAAAGGTGTCAGCCACAGGGCGTCAATACCCAGTCCGGAGAGGTGGTCCAGTTTTGCCCTCACCCCCGGCAGGTCTCCGATCCCGTCGCCGTTGGAGTCCGCGAAGCTGCGCACGTACACCTGGTAGATCAGCGCGTCCCGCCACCATGGCGTCTCGTCGGGCCGGGTGCTGAAGAGTTTCTGCACGGACTGGTTACCCCTTTTTCCTCGTGCTGGTCGGACCCTGTGTTGGCCGCTTCTCCGGAATATTCTGCCCGCTGCGCGGTTGTAAGTGACCATGAGCACATTAGAGAGCGCCCCATCGGTTCGGTCCATTGGCTTCATCGGCAGCGGGAACATCGGGTCCCAGCTGGCGCGCCTCGCGGTTAAGCAGGGCTTTGATGTCATTCTCAGCAACTCGCGGGGTCCCGAAACCCTGCAGGCACTCATCATGGAACTCGGGGACCACGCCCGCGCCGCCACCCCGGCGGAGGCGGCGGAGGCCGGGGACGTCGTCGTCGTCTCCATCCCGCTGAAGAACTACCGTGACGTCCCGGACCGGCCCCTCGCGGGAAAGACGGTCATTGACACGATGAATTACTACCCGCAGCGGGACGGAAACATTGCCGAGCTGGACGACGAGTCCACCACCACCAGTGAACTGCTTCAGAAGCACCTTCCGGACTCACATGTGGTGAAGGCGTTCAACAACATCATGGCCGACCAT
This sequence comes from Arthrobacter sp. TJ-178, assembly GCF_058269275.1. Taxonomy (NCBI): domain Bacteria; kingdom Bacillati; phylum Actinomycetota; class Actinomycetes; order Micrococcales; family Micrococcaceae; genus Arthrobacter; species Arthrobacter sp. TJ-178. Next base: position 483,107 of record NZ_JBZCNK010000002.1, read on the forward strand.
CTGACCACGCAGGGCTCCCCCGCCGGCACGGCCAACCGCCGTGCGCTGCCCATTGCGGGCGACGACGCAGCGGCCAAGGAGACGGTGGCCTCGCTCATCAACGAGTTCGGATTCGACGTGGTGGACGCCGGCCCGCTGTCCGAGGGCTGGCGCTGGCAGCGCGACACCCCGGCCTACGTCACGGCGCTGGACGCCAAGGGAATGGAAGAGGCCCTGGCCGGCGCAGTGCGGTACGCGGATATGCCCTGATTCGAAACCGGGCAGCCTAAGCAGCAGAACCCTCCCGCTGAATCAGCGGGAGGGTTCTGCGCCCTTCAAAAGCTACGGGATCAGCACGAGGCGGATCGGGTTGCCTTCCTTGGCATCAAGGGATTTGACGGCCCGCTCGGCTTCGGCCAGCGGAATGCGCGCACTCACAGACTTGGCGAAGTCCAGGCGGCCCATACGGGTGAGGTTCACCAGCTGCGGCACGTGGTGCGCCTCGGAGCCGTAGTGGCCGCGGATCTGCTTGCGGGCATAGGAGAAACCGGTGCTGTCGCTGATGGTCATCGGCTTGCCGGACAGGCCCACCAGCACCAGGCGGCCGCGCAGGCCCAGGGAGTTGATGGCCTGGGTGCGGACGGCGTCCACACCGGCGAAGTCCAGTGCGACGTCGAGTCCCCGGCCGCCGGTGGCGGCCTTCATGGACTCCGCGAAGTCCTCGGCCATCGGATCCAGGGCAATGTCGGCGCCGAATTCGAGCGCCCGTTCCCGGGCTTCGGGGAGGGGATCAACGGCGATGATGGGCGCAGCACCGATCAGGCGCAGCAACTGGACGCCGTGTGCGCCCAGGCCGCCGATGCCCCATACGCCGACTGCTTCGCCGGCGCGGACATCGCCGGTGGAGGCAATGGCACCCCACGGGGTGGACACGGCGTCGGGAATGATGGAGGCCTGGTCGAAGGGAATGTCCTCCCCCAGCGGAACCAGCACGCCTGCCGGGACCACCAGGTACTCGGCCCAGCCGCCGTCGTAATCCACGCCCATGGTGAGCGTGACCCCGTTGTATTCATAGCCGGCCTGGACCACGACGCGGTCACCGGGAGCCACGGAGGTGACGCCCGCACCGGGGAGGTCCACGGTGCCTGCGACTTCGTGGCCGAGGGTGACCTCGCTGCCCTTGAGGAACTGGGGACGCAGCAGTCCCTGGATCAGGTGGACATCGGACAGGCAAACCCCTGCCGCACCGACCTTGATCCGGACGAATCCCGGGCCTGGCTCAGGGATGGGAACTTCCTTCATGGCGAAAGTTCCGGTTTCAACATTGAGACGTCCGGCGATCATGGTGCCGCTGGACGTGCCGTTGGACGGGGTGCTGTTAGACATTGACAACCTCTTTAGCGTTGAACTGCGGGAGCAGACGCGGCCGCGGTTTCATTATCTGCCCGCGCAGCACATGCACGAAAATCGGGACGGGCGGCAACCTGTCCGGTTTCCGCCCGCCCCGTTGCCGTGCCCGTTCTAGGCCTGCAGGATCACCTTCAGCGCGTTCGTCTCAGCTGCGCGGGAGAACGTGTCATAGGCCTGGATGATGTCGTGCAGCGGATAGCGGTGACTGATGAATTCCTCCGCCGGAAGCTTTCCCTCTGCCACGAGTTTCAGCAGCATGGGCAGGGTGTTGGTGTTCACCAGCCCCATGCTGATGTCAATGTTCTCGATCCACAGCCGGTCCAGCTCCAGACTGACAGGTTTCCCGTGCACACCTACGTTCGCTACGTTGCCGCCGGGGCGGACTATGTTGGTGCACATTTCGAAGGTTGCGGGGATGCCCACCGCTTCCACGGCCACGTCCACTCCCCAGCCGTCGGTCTGAGCCATGATCTGCTCGCGCCAATCAGCGTCCCCGGAATTCACCCCGTGCGTGGCGCCGAACTTCCGAGCCTGCTCCACCCGGTTTGCGTCCAGGTCCACCGCAATGATCTTTGCCGCCCCGTAGAGCTTTGCCGTGGCAATAACCGCCAGCCCCACCGGACCGGCGCCGACGACGGCCACCACGTCCCCGGGTTTTGTTTGTCCGTACTGCACCCCCATCTCAAACCCGGTGGGGAAAATGTCGCTCAGCAGCACACCGTGCTCGTCGGAAACGCTCTCCGGCAGGAGATACAGGGAAGTATCCGCATAGGGTGCCCGCACATATTCCGCCTGCGTGCCGTCGATCAGGTGGCCAAAGATCCAGCCGATGCCCGCGCTGCCTTCCTCGCCCAGACAGTGGGAGTACAGCCCGTCGCGGCAGAAGATGCAGGATCCGTCCGCAGATACGCAGGACAGGATGACCTTATCCCCCACTTTGAAGTTGCTGACGCCGCTGCCGATTTCGGTAATGGTGCCAACGCCTTCATGCCCGAGGATCCGGCCGGGGGTTACGGCCGGGACATCACCCTTGAGGATGTGCAGGTCCGTGCCGCAGATGGTGGTGGAATCGATTTTTACGATGGCGTCCCGCGGCTCCTGGATAGTCGGATCCGGAACGTCCTTCCATGCTTTTTGTCCGGGGCCTTCATACACGAGTGCTTTCATGGTGTCCTCGCCTGCTCAGACTGATAGGTCCCCTTCAGCCTAGAAGCGGAGGCGGAAGCTGCGGAAGGGCCCCCGCCTATTCACCGTCCACATAGAGCCAGACTCCGCCGACGCGGACAAACCGGCTGGTCTCCTCCTGGACACCGCGCCCTGCTCCGTCCCGGAAGTGCGCCCTGAAGCGTACTACTCCCGTCTCGTCCAGCGGACCCCCGGCGGACGTTTCCACGATGTCCAGTCGGCGCCACTGCAATCCAGCGTCCAGATCGAGGGTTGAAGGGCGGGTGGAGGGATGCCAGGTTTTCAGCAGATAAGCCTTGTCGCCGACGGCGAACGCCGAATACCGGGAGCGCATCAGTGCCTCGGCAGTGGGAGCGTTCCGGATTCCGGAATGGTACTTGCCGCAGCAGGCGGAGTACGTTTCACCGCTCAGGCAGGGGCAGCGCTCATCAGGTGCAGGAACGGAGGGCAGGGCGTCGGGGACTGAAGTCATAAGGCAATTATTCCCGGTCCTCCCTGCGGCGGGGGTGCCGGCGCCGGACGCGGTTATTTCTGCAGGCCGAGTTCCATCCGCAGGTCCTGGCGCACTGCTTCGATGGCCGCGCTGATCCGTTCCTGCCGGCGCTCGGATACTTCCCCGTCCTTGGCTGCCGTTTCCAAGCGGGTCGCCAAGCCGTCCAGGTCTTCCAGCGCTGCTTCGTAGTTTCCTGCTGCGGCGGCCTCGGCCACCTCGGCAACCTGGCCCTGCAGCTCCCGGGCGGCGCCGGAATCGATCCCCGGAACTTCACACCCGGACAACGCGCCGGCTGCCAGCAGGGCCGCCGCCGCCGGAATCAGGCGCAGGCGCCTCACGGAGTGACACTTTCCTGCAGTTCGCGCAGGTGCTCACCGAGTTGTCCGGGAACGGCCGGATAGCCCTGGTTCTGCGGAAAGATCCCCATCCTGTCGGCAACAACCATGATGGTCATGGCCAGGACTGCCACGGCGACCAGGCCGAGCAGCGTTCGTCCGGCCAGGGCGAGGTTTGACGGCCGTCTGGGAATGGCCAGCGATGCCGCCCGGGCAGCTGCGGTCTGCAGTCTCCCGGGTCCGATCTTGGGCGGCATCTGCGGCGGAACGAGGACCACAGGTCCGGAGGGCGGCTTCACTTCCACCGGTTCCGGCTCCGGCTGCGGCTGCGGCTCCGGAGCGATCTCTGCTGCCGGCTCGTGGACAATCGGATCTTCCGGGACCTCCGCCCCGCTGTCCACGGTTGCCGGCCCGCCGTCGTCGGGCCCGCCGGTCTCAGCACCCGTGGCCTCCCTGGTGTCTTCCCCAGTGGCTTCCCCCATATCCTCCCGCGTGCCTTCTTCCCGCACACGGGCAGGAGACTGCACCGGCGCCGTCACATCCAGGGAAGACCAGCGGTACTCGAGCAGCCCGGCGGAGACTTCCGCCGCCGTGGGCCGCTGATCGGGATCGCGGGCGGTCATTGCCGTCAGCAGGGAACACCAGTGGTGTCCCAGCGCTTCGGGCACATCGGGGCTGCGGCTGAGCCGGGCAAGCGCCGCTTCCACCGCGCTGCCCCCGTATTCAATGTGCCCGGTTACGGCTTCCAGGAGCACCAGGCCAAGGGAGTAGATATCGCTGGAGAAACCCACCTCCTGGCCGCTGGCCTGCTCCGGGCTCAGATAGTTGGCAGTGCCCAGCGTCGCATTTGCCGCTGTCATCCTGTCACCGTCCAGCATCCGGGCGATGCCGAAGTCGGTCAGCTTGGCCCGCGGCAGCGTGCCGGCGATGATCGGTGGAAGAAGGATGTTGGCGGGCTTTACATCGCGGTGGATGACGCCGCGGCCGTGGATATAGGCCAGCGCACCCGCGAGTTCAGCCCCAATGTAGGCGACGTCGGCGGGGCTGAGCGGATCCTCCTCGCGCAGGCGTTTGCGCAGGTCCGGCCCCTCCACCAGTTCCATCACCAGAAAGGCACGGGGTTCGCCGGCTTCGCCGTCGTCCCGGCCGGCGTCGTCCTTGCCGGCGTCAAACAGTGTTACCAGGCCCGGATGGGAAAGAGACGCCAGTAAACGCATTTCTGTTTCCTGACGGCCGACGTCGTCTGGGGCGACGGCGCTGGCCCGGAAGAGTTTCACGGCAATGTCGCGGCCGAGAGCCTCGTCCTGTCCACGATAGACGGTGGCCATGCCACCGTGGCCTATGGGTTCATTGAGTCGGTAACGCCCTGAAATGAGCCTGTGAGGCCCCTCTGACGCGAAACTTTCCATGCTGCAACCTCTTCTCGCCTTTCAAGCGTAGCCGAGGGGGGAACATGGCGTAGATGGCACGGAACGAGTTTTTTTACCCCCTACGGAGCACCTCCCGTAAGCGTTCCCTTTGCGCTAAACTGCCCTGCCGCGATGGAGCGCGGCAGGGCAGTTTCAGGTGGGATTCGGCAGCGGCCGAGAAGGTCAGAATGCCTTGATGATGGCGTCCACAACCTGCTGGATGCCCAGCACAATGAACAGCAAAGCCGTGATGCCGAGGGCAAGGTTAGTATGCAGTTTGTTCGCCCAGGCCTTGGGCACGCGCCGGCCGTTAAGCAACCCCAGCAGCGTCACGGCCAGGAACGGCATGAACAGGGAACCCAGGACGCCGTAGGCCAGGATCAGCCCGATGGGCTTGCCCAGCAGGAACAGCAGCATCGGCGGGAAGGTCAGCCACAGAAGGTAAAACTTGAAGTACTTTCCGCCTACACGGGTGTCCTTGTGTCCGGACTCCTTGCCGCGCATGTTGCCCCAGAAGTCAGCGAACATCAGGGAGACGCCGTTCCAGACGCCGATGATGGACGAGAAGGAGGCAGCCCAGAAACCAACCAGGAATCCGGTTCCCACAACATCGCCGTACTCGGCCTTGAGCACGTCGTAAAGGTCCAGCAGGCCTTCGTCACCGGAGCTGAGGGAGACACCGGCCGAACGGACAACTTCGGCACCGACAATCAGCATGGCGATCACGAAGATGCCGGTCATGACGTACGCCATGGAATTGTCGATCCGCATGACCTTCATCCACTTGGGCGTGTACCAGCCCTTTTCCCTCAGCCAGTAGCCGTAGGCGGCCAGCGTGATGGTTCCGCCCACGCCGCCGGCCAGCGCCAGCGTGTAGACCACTCCGCCTTCGGGAATCAGCGGAACCAGCCCGGACATCATCTCCGGGATGTTCGGAGCCGCAATGACGGCCAGCCCCACCACGGTGACGAACATGATGCCCACCAGTGCGGCAGTGATCTTTTCGAAGGTGGCGTACCTGCCGAACCACACCATGCCCAGGCCGGCCAGGCCCATGATGATGGCAAAGATCCACAGATCGACGGCGGGGAACAGTGCTGCCAGCGGCAGGGCCGCGGAGGACATGGCGGTGGCTCCGTAAACGAAGCCCCAGATCATGATGTACGGACCGAAGTACCATGTGGTCCATTTTCCGAGCGAGCGCCAGCCCTCAAAAATGGTTTTGCCGGTGGCGAGCGTGTAGCGGCCGGCGCCCTCCACCAGGATGATCTTGAGAATGACGCCGAGAATCACGGCCCACAGCAGGCCGTAGCCGTATTTGGATCCGGCCACCAGGGTGGCAACCATGTCCGCGGCGCCAACACCGGTGGCAGCCACCACCAGGCCGGGGCCAACGACCTTCCACTTGGCGGGAGCCCCGCCGTCGTCATCTATCCGGTCGGCGTGCGCGATTCTTGGTCGGGGAATGGTGCCTTCGTCGGCCATGGGCCAGCAATCCTTACGTCAGTGTTTGGGGCAGCCGAAAGCCGTATGTGCTGTCGGTCACGGGACATAGGCATCTTCTCACGGCCCCTTCCTGAGGCCTGCTCCGTTACCTGCCGTGTACTTCGGGTTATTCCTGTGTTCTCCCGGCGTTCCACGGGTTGACGGCGGGAGTTCCGAGCCGGCGGAAATCGTCCGGGCGGTCCGTCACTACGGTCAGATCGCTGCGCAGTGCCGTGGCGGCCAGCACCACCGTGAGTGTGCCGGCGTCGCGCTCCAACCCTGCCGAGGCAAGGACGACGCCCTGGTCCACCGGCAGGATATGGCACCCGAAACGGCCGGCGAGCTCCTGCAGCCAGGAGCTGTCCGGACAGGGCAGGTCACCCAGCGTCAGCGCCGAGATGAAGATCCGGAGGGAACTGCGGCAGCGCAGGAAATCCGTCAGGACGGAACTGCAGCGGGAACTGCGGATTTCGGCCAGCACAGGGGTGTCCAGCAAGAGCCCCGACTGTCCGTTCACTCGGGGTGCCCGGTTCCGGCGAGCAGGAATTCGAGGAACTCTTCCCGGGCGCGGGTGATGACCTGGTAATCCTGCAGGGAAACAGCCCGCGGTTCCAGGCCGGGAAGAGGCACGGCGTCGTCGGCGGGCCGGGTGCCGGCCGGGCGGTCACTGCGGTAGGAGGCATTGTCCATGGGAGTACGGCGCCGCGCGCCGGGTCCTTTCAGCGTGCTCTTGCCCGCACCGGGTGCCGTGAGGCGAGTGCAGGCCACTTCTTCATCCGAACCACCCAACGAGCGCAGGGTTGGTATGCGGCCAAGTCGGAGCTTGGCGGCCGCAGTTCTTGAAGCTGTTTGGAAGTATAGCCAGCTATCCGGGCTCCCCCGCCGTATTGCTGATTATGTCTTCTTCGCTCCTGCACCCGGGGTGGCGTGCAGAGAGAGCGATGACGCCACGAGCTGTTTGGTGTAGTCATGCTGCGGCGCGGCATAGACCTGTTCGGTGGCACCGGACTCCACGATGCGGCCCCGGTGCATTACCGCCACTGTGTCGCAGAGGTGCTTCACCACACCCAGATCATGGGAAACGAACACGAGCGTGAGCTGGTATTTGTCCACCAGGTCAGACAGCAGGTTCAGTACCTGCGCCCGCACGGAAACGTCCAGGGCGCTCACCGGTTCATCGGCCACCAGAATGCGCGGCTCACAGATCAGTGCGCGGGCTATGGCAATCCGCTGCCGCTGGCCTCCGGAGAACTGGTGCGGGAAACGGTCCGCGGCGTCCTCCGGCAGCCCGACGGCGTGGAGCATTTCAGCAACCCGGGAAGCATGGTGGCGGGCGCCGACGGGCTCCCCGGGAAGCAGCAGCGGTTCGGCCACCAGGTCCCGCACCCGCATCCGCGGATCGAGCGATCCCATGGGGTCCTGAAAAACTATCTGCAGCTGCCGGCGCAGCTCCAGCAGCTGACCCTCCCGAGAGCCGGCCACTTCATTGCCTGCCACCTTTACGGAGCCCGACGTCGGCAGATCCAGCCCGGCGAGGATCCGCAGCAGCGTGGATTTGCCGGACCCGGATTCGCCCACAATTCCGAACCGCTGCCCTGCGGCCACGTCGAAGGACACGTCCTGAAGCGCCGCTACTTCGGCCGGGGCGCGGAAGAGCGAGCTGCGCCCGCGGCGGTAGGTCCGGTGAAGTCCGCGCACCTGGATCAGGGGTTCGGCCAGGGACTGCGCGGGGGCGGGAACAGAAAGGGCGGCCGCGGGCTGCGGTTCGGGCACAACGACGGCGGGGGTCACGGCGCCGGAAGCGCGCGCACCGCCCGGAACATAACCCGCGGCTGAGGAAACCGTGAACAGCCTGCCGGCGGCATCGGTGGCTTCCAGATCCGAGGCGGCCAGCAAACCGCGCGTGTACTCATGCCGTGGCCGGGAAAAAACGTCAGCGGTGGGGCCCTGTTCCACCAGGACGCCCTTGCGCATCACCAGGATCCGGTCGCAAATACTCGCGGCAACGGCCAGGTCATGGGTGATAAAGAGCAGTCCGCTCCCCCGCCGGGCCACGCCGTCGGAGATCAGATCCAGCATTTGGCGCTGGACGCTCACGTCCAGTGCGGTGGTGGGTTCATCGCAGATCAGCAGGTCCGGATCATTGGCCAGTGCCATGGCCAGCATGACGCGTTGCCGCTGGCCGCCGGAGAGCTGGTGGGGGTACGCGCGGGCGGCTTCAGCCGGATCCGGAAGCTGCACCGATGCCAGCAGTTCAACACTGCGGACTTCGGCTGCCCGCCCGCGGGCGGCTCCGTGCCGGGTCAGCGCCTCAGCCACCTGCCGGCCCACCCGCATCAGCGGGTTCAGGGCACTCAGGGGTTCCTGGAACACCATGCCCGTCCGCCTGCCCCGGATGCGGCTCATCTGGCGGTCGGTGGCGCCCACCAGGTCATGAGGGACGCCGTCGAGGCGGACGGATCCGGTGACGTGCAGGCCTTCCGGCAACAATCCCGTCAGTGCGGCAGCGGTGACGGACTTTCCGGATCCCGATTCCCCGATCAGGCCGACCCGTTCACCCCGGGCCAGGGACAGCGCGAAGTCCTGCACCAAAACCCGGTTCCCGGCTGTGACCTGCAGCCCGGTGACCGTCAGCAGCTGGGCGTGGGCGGCGGACACCGGCGCAGGCAGGAAGGAAGGCAAGGAAGATGCACGGCCGTTGGCAGAACCGGGCACGGAGTACGGCGCGGACATCAGCGTGTTCCGTTCAGTCGGGGATCAAACCGGTCCCGCAGGCCGTCGCCCAGCAGGTTGAATCCCAGCACCGCCACGGCAATCGCCGCACCGGGCCAGATCGCCAGCGACGGATAGGTGCCCAGGAACTGCTGGGATTCCTGCAGCATCCGGCCCCAGGACGGTACCGGCGGCGGTGTGCCCAGGCCCAGGAAGGACAGGGCGGCCTCGGCAAGGACGGCCAGTCCGAAGGTCACCGAGCACTGCACCACCACCATTCCGGCAATGTTCGGCAGCACGTGGCGGCGGGCAATCCGCAGCCCAGGCTGGCTGGCGGCCCGCGCGGCCAGGACGTATTCGGTGCTCATGACCTGCAGGGTGCCGGAGCGGGCCACACGGGCAAAGCCGGGGATGGAGCCGATCCCGATGGCGACCATCGCCGTCGTCGTTCCCCCGCCGAAGACCGCTCCGAACATGATCGCCAGCAACAGCGCGGGGAACGCCAGCAGGATGTCCGCGCCGCGCATGGTTACTTCCTCCACCGCTCCGCGGCGCATGCCGGCCAGGACACCGAGCGGGGTGCCGATAAGCGCGGCGATACCCACGGCCACCAGTCCGACGGACAGGGTAATCCGGGCGCCGTAGAGGATGCCGGAGAAAACGTCTCGCCCGTAGCGGTCGGTGCCCATCAGGTGTGCGCTGCTGGAGCCCTGGAGCCGGTCGGCCGGGAAGGCCTGCAGCGGATCGTAGGGGGTCCAGAAAAAGGAGACCAGCGCCGCCAGCACGACCACCGCGACCAGCACGGCTCCAGCCAGCAGCGTCGGAGAAAGCCTGCGTTCGGGGCTCATGCGCGTTTCCTCAGGCGGGGATCAACAATCGTGTAAAGGACATCAACCACGAGGTTGATGATCAGGGTGAGGGCCACCAGCACCATCACCACGGACTGCACGGTGAGCAGGTCCCGGTTGCCCACTGCATCCAGGAGCATGGACCCGAGTCCGGGAATGACAAAGACCCGTTCAATGACGACGGCGCCGATGATCAGGGCGGCCAGCTGGACGCTGGCGACGGTGAGCACCGGAACCGCGGCATTGCGCAGCCCGTGCTTGACCAGTGCCTCCAGCTTGCCCAGGCCTTTGGCCCGGGCCGTGCGCAGGTAGTCCTCGCTCATCACTTCCAGCACGGCGGACCGGACGTAACGGGTCAGGACGGCGCCCTGCACCGAGGCCAGGGCAAGCACCGGCAGGGTGACCCGGTGCAGGAAGTCGGCAAAGTCCACACCCGGCGGGGTCCAGCCGTTGGCCGGGAACCAGCCCAGTCCGACGGCAAAAACCACCACGAGCATGATGGCCGCAAGGAAGCCCGGCACGGCCACGCCGAGCTGGCTCAGCCCGCTGAGCAGGACGCCGCTGGGCTTGCGGTGGCGCAGCGCGGCAACGGTTCCGAACGGCACGGCGATAGCCAGTGCAACGGCCATGGCCAGTCCCACCAGGATCAGTGAGACCTGCAGCCGGTCCAGCAGCAGGGGGCTGATGTCCTGCCGGGTGACGTAGGAAACCCCAAAGTTCCCGCGGAGCAGTCCCGACACCCAGTCGAAGTACTGCACCGGCAGCGGGCGGTCCGTGCCGAATTCCCGGCGGGTCTGCTCCAGCAGCTCGGGGGTCGCGTTGACTCCGAGGGCTATCTGGGCCGGGTCCCCGGGGATGGCCCGCATGAAGAGGAACACCGCCACAGTGGCCACCAGGAAGGTGACGGCAAAGCGGGCAGCGTTAATAAGCAGGCGGATTCCCACGGTCTGTTACTGCCAGCCTACTGAGCCCAGGTCCAGCGCTTCCGTGACCGAGTTGGCCGGCAGGCCGGTGACACCGGACTTGGCCACCACAATGTTGGGGAACAGGAACAGGACGTCAGCGGCGGCGTCGTCGTTGATGGTGCGGACCACCTTCTGCATGCCGGATACGTACCCGGCTTCGTCTGCCGCATCGGCAGCCGTGGCTTCGTCCTTGATCTTCGTGTTGTCATATCCCAGGTAGTAGTTGGGGTTGTTGAACATGGTCAGCAGGTCGCGGCTTTCCACGGCCAGGACCACCGACATGTCGTAGTCGTGACTGGTGAAGACCTTGTCCAGCCACACAGCGGGGAATTCTGCCGACTCGATGGTGGCGTTGATGCCCACTTCGGCCAGCTGGGACACCACGATTTCGGACACGGCCGTGGCGTAGGGGCGCGTGGGTACGGTGAAGGTGATGTTCAGATTTTCAGCACCGGCCTCGGCCAGCAGCGCGCGGGACTTCTCCGGATCATAGGCGTAAGCGCCGTTAAGATCCTCGTAATACGGGTCGGTGGGCGGCACGGGCGCACCGACGAGTGTGCCGTAGCCGCTCCACGCCGTGTCCAGGACGGCCTGGCGGTCAATCGCGTGAAGCACTGCCTGCCGGACCCGCACGTCGTCGAACGGCGGCCGGGCATTGTTCATGGACAGCATGACCTCGCCGTTGGAGGTTCCTTCGAGGACCTGGAAGGAGTCATCGCCGGTGAAGGTGGGCAGCAGCTCCGGTGCCTGCATGTTGTAAACCACGTCAACATCCCCGGAGCGCAGGGCGTTGGTGGTGGCCACGGCATCCGCGAAGTAGCGCAGCGTTGCGGTTTCCACCTGGGGTGCTTCACCCCAGTAATCGGAGCGCGCGGCCAGTTCGATGGATTCGCCGCGGTTCCAGGCTTCCACGGTGAAGGGCCCGGTGCCGATGGCCGTGGAGGCCAGGTCGGCAACGCCGCTTTCATCGAACATGGCGCCCACGGGCGTGCCCAGATCAAAGAGCCAGGCATTGGAGGGCCGGGAGAGCTGCACCCGGACCTCGGTGTCGCTCAGGACGGTGACGCTGTCCACCACGTCCATCTTGGTTTTCAGGCTGGAGAGCCAGGCATCGGACTTCACCCGTTCGAGGCTGAACTTTACGTCCTCGGCGGTGAATGCCTCCCCGTTGGAGAACGTCACCCCCGGCTGGAGCGTGAAGGTGTAGGCAGTGCGGTCTTCACTGATGTCCCAGGACTTGGCGAGCAGCGGCTGGATCTGTCCGTCCTGGTCGATCTCCACCAGGCCCTCGTACACATTGGACATCAGCGCCTGCGGAATCGCAGCACCGGCAGTGGTGGTGAAGTCCAGGTTCGCGGGTTCCCCGGTCAGTGCGACGACGACGGCGTTGTCCGGCTGCGCGCCGGCGCCGCCCTGGCCGCTGGACTGCCCGCCGCCTGAACCTGCGGAGCAGGCACTGAGGGTCAACGCTGCCAGCAGCAGGGCAGCCGACGAGCGGACGGGAATTCGACGCATCTGGGGGTCTCCATCGGTGGGGCGGGCGGTGCCCGCGCGGCTGCGGACAGAAGTCCGCGCCAATTGTTGTCCTACATAGTATGGACGCGCTCAGGAACAGAGCGGAAATTGGGCCATCCGGCCAACTGGGACAGGTGTTGCCTGAAGGGGCCAATGAGGATAGGTTCAGGCCATCGCGGCGCCGGGCCGGGGGATCTGAAAGGACACGATGACGTGCGCAATAAATTGATCGGAGCCGGGCTGGCAGCAACACTGCTGCTGACCGCCTGCGGGGGTTCAACGGAATCCAGCAACGAAGGGAGCTCTGAAGGCGCAACCCTGGTTGTCTACACCAACTCGAACTCGGACGGGAAGGGCGAATGGCTTGAGGCGCAGGCCGAGCAGGCCGGATTCGACCTTGAAATCGTGGGCCTGGGCGGCGGGGACCTGACCAACCGCATCATCGCTGAGGGAGGCAATCCGGTGGCGGATGTGGTCTTCGGATTGAACAACATGTACTTCGAGCAGATCAAGGCCGAAGACCTGCTGGAGCCCTATACCCCTGAGTGGTCCGCCGACGTCGACGAAAGCCTGGGTGACGGTGAGACGTTCTGGCCGATCGTGCAGCAGGGCATTGTGCTGGCGTACAACACTGCCGCCGTTCCGGAAGCCGAGGCACCGGCCGATTGGACCGACCTGTGGACCGATGACCGGTTCAAGGGGCGGTACGAATCCGTCAGCACCCTGGCCGGTGCCACGCAGCAGATCGTGATGGCCAGCATCCTGACCCGATACCGGGACGATTCGGGTGATCTGGGCATTTCGGATGAAGGCTGGGAGCAGGTCCGCGGTTACTTCGAAAACGGCTCCAAGGCCGTGGAAGGCGAAGACCTCTTCGCCCGCATGGCTGCCGGCTCCGTGGACATGGGGCAGATGACCATCAGCGGCATCCCGGCCCGTGAAGAGCAGTACGGCGTGACGGCCGGGGTCATGGCACCAGAGGGCGGCGTCCCCTACGCCGTGGAGCAGGTGGGCATCATCAAGGGCACGGACAAGAAGGAAGAGGTGGAGCGCTTCATTAACTGGTTTGGAAGCGGTGAAGTCCAAGGCGACTTTGCTGCCGAATTCGCCAGCCTTCCCGCCAACCAGAAAGCGCTGGAAAAGACGGATCCCGAGGTCCTCAAGTCGTATGAGGCCATTCCCCCGCAGGAGCTGGACTGGTTGTTCATCCGGGACAACATCTCCCAGTGGGTGGAAAAAATCGAGCTCGAATACATGCCCTGACAGGACAAAGACCAATGATCCGGTACGAAAACATTGAGGTGACGTTCGACGACTTCGTGGCCATTCCGCATCTGGACCTGGACATCCGGGAGGGTGAGTTCTTCACCCTCCTGGGACCATCGGGGTGCGGGAAGACGACGGCGCTGCGCACGCTGGCGGGCTTCATCAGCCCCAGCGGCGGCGATGTCTTTGTTGACGGCAAACGAGTTACCCACCTCTCCAGTGACAAGCGCAGCATTGGCATGGTCTTCCAGAATTACGCGCTCTTTCCAAGCATGAACGTGTGGGAGAACATCGCCTTCGGGCTGAAGGTCCGCAAGGAGTCAAAAACCGATACGGCACGGCTGGTGGCGGATATTGCGGAGCAGATGGAGCTCAGCGAAGAGCAGCTGCACAAGAACGTTTCGGAGCTCTCCGGCGGGCAGCAGCAGCGGGTTGCCATTGCCCGTGCCCTGGTCCTGAAGCCCAAGATTCTGTTGCTGGATGAGCCGCTGTCCAACCTGGATGCCAAGCTGCGGGTCCAGCTCCGCGGACAGCTCAAGGACCTGCAGAGCCAGTTCGGTATCACCACCGTGTATGTCACGCATGATCAGGACGAGGCACTGACCATGTCAGATCGCATCGCCGTGTTCAACAAGGGTGTAGTGGAACATGTGGGGCCTCCCCAGGAGATTTACGAGCGCTCTGCGACGGAGTTTGTCTGTAATTTCATCGGAGACATCAACGTCCTGGACGAGGAACTGGTCCGCCGCCTCAACGAGCACTCCCCTGCTGCCCTGGACCCGGCCAAGAATTCCTACCTGCGCGTCGAAAAGGTTTCCCTGGATCCGCTCACGGCCGGCCCCGGTGCAGTGAAGGTCAACGGTGTGGTGTCCGCCCGCAGCTACCACGGGATGCACAGCCGGTACACCGTGGACGCCGGCCAGAACCGGATCAAGGCTCTGGTCACGGAGAACGGCCTTACCCGCATGGACGTGGGCACCGGGGTGGACCTGTTCATCGATCCCGCCAACGTCCTGCAATATTAGGAATTACGCCGTGAAAACTTCAGTCAAGAGCATGTGGCGGTCCCCGCTGGTGGTGGTGACCTCAGTGGTGCTGGTGTGGTTCATCGGCACGTTCCTGATCCTGCCCAACATCAGCCTGCTGGCCGAAACCTTTTTCCCCAAGGGTGAGTTCTCCGGGCGGGCCGTGGAGAAGCTGCTGAGTTCGGACCGGGCCATGAAGAGCCTGGCCAACAGTTTCATTCTGGCCGTGGTGCTGTCAGTGACTGTCAACGCCGTTGGCATCTTCATTGTTCTGGTCACCCAGTACTTCGACATTAGGGGCGCCCGGCTCCTGTGGCTGGGCTACGCCACCACGCTCATTTACGGCGGCATTGTCCTGGTTGCCGGGTACAAGTTCATCTACGGCCAGAACGGGTTTGTCACCAACCTGCTGCTGGGCTGGTTTCCGGAGATGGACCCGGGGTGGTTCAGCGGTTTCTTTGCGGTGGTCTTCGTCATGACGTTTTCCACCACATCCAACCACATGCTTTTCCTGTCCTCTGCCCTGAACAAGGTGGATTACCAAACCATCGAAGCTGCGCGGAATATGGGAGCCTCAACGCTGCGGATCCTGTGGCGGATTGTGCTGCCCATGCTGCGGCCCATGCTCTTTGCCATCACCATTTTGGTGTTCCTGGGCGGCCTCAGCGCGCTGACGGCTCCGCAGGTGCTGGGCGGGGAAAACTTCCAAACCATCAGCCCCATGATTCTGACCTTCTCCGGGACCTCAACCTCGCGTGACATTGCAGCACTCCTGGCGCTGATCCTGGGACTGGCAACGGTGGTGATGCTGGCCATCATGAGCCGGGTGGAACGCGGCGGCACGTATTTCTCGGTCGCCAAGGTCTCTGCCGGAATGAAAAAGCAGAAGATCGAAAACCCGGTGGCCAACGTTCTGGTGCACATTGCCGCCTACGCTCTGTTCCTGGTGTATTCCCTTCCGATCCTGCTGATTGTGGTCTTTTCCTTCACGGACACCGCCAGCATTTCTTCGGCCACCCTGGCCTTGGACCGCTTCACTCTGGACAACTACATCACGGTGTTCACCGATGAGTCCGCGTTCCGCCCTTTTGCCGTCAGCGTCATCTACAGCGCGGTGGCGGCCGTCGTCGTCGTGCTGGGGCTGCTGTTCGTGGCACGCATGGTCCAGAAATTCCGGAACCCGGTCACCGTTGCAGCCGAATATCTGCTCCACATTCCCTGGATCCTGCCCTCCACCCTGATTGCGCTCGGCCTGATCATGACTTTCGACCGCCCCTCGGCGTTCATCGGCGGCCAGGTCCTTACCGGAACCGTTTGGGTGCTGCTGGCCGCGTACATCATCATCAAGATCCCGTTCACGCTCCGCATGCTCAAGGCGGCGTTCTACTCGATCAGTGATTCCCTGGAGGACGCCGCGGCGATCCTCGGGGCGAAGTCGCTCTACACGTTCCGGCGGGTCCTGCTGCCGATTGTGCTGCCAACGGCCGCGGCCATTACTGCCCTGAACTTCAACAGCCTGCTGGATGACTATGACACCGCGGTGTTCCTGTACCACCCGCTGTATGAACCCCTGGGCATCGTGATCAAGAACAGCACTCAGGGTGAGAACATCAGCGACGCCATGGCCCTGACCTTCGTCTACACGGTGCTGCTGATGATCATCATGGGCGCAACCATGTACCTGGTGTACGGACGGTCGGTAAGGACCAAGAAGCGGCGCCGGGCGATCGTACTGCCGGACGCACCGGCGCAGCCTGCCACCGCGGTGCAGCCGGCTCCGGCGCCGGAAGGCGGACAGCTGACCAAGTTGTAAGCCTCAGCAGTCCTGTTGTCCTACTTGGGGATCCATTCCCTGAAGATGGGGGCAATTACCGGACCCGCACCTTGAAGGCCAACAGCCGCTGTTCCAAGCCCTGCGCGGACCCGGTGCTCATGACCCTTCAGGAGAGTCGCCAAACAGAATGGCCCGCCGGCGGCCTCGGTCAAGCGGCCGGCCTGCTCCAGTTCACGGATACCGCCGAAAGAGGCCTTAACGCAGTAGCAGGACGGGAATTTCTTCCCGTCCTGCTACTTATTCAAGCCGATTCCCTAGGGAATCCAAAGTCTATATTTAGAGGGCCTGGATGTTGACGGCCTGAGGACCCTTGGGGCCCTGCTCGGTGTCGAAGCTAACCTTCTGGTTCTCTTCGAGCGAGCGGTAGCCACTCGAGTTGATAGCGGAGTAGTGAGCGAAAACGTCGGCGCTTCCGTCATCGGGCTCGATGAAGCCGAAGCCCTTTTCGGAGTTAAACCATTTCACGGTACCTGTTGCCATTTTTAATCATCCTTCTAAAGAAACCACCCCCGACCTTCGGGGAGTTTCACGTTGCTGTGCCGTAGACGGCATGTTACAGAAAAAGCGGCTTGCCCTTGATGTGGGTTTCGCCGCTTGGACTTCAACATGCGCAACACTGCAACTGCGTCCAGTATACACAGCACCCCCGGCAGCGTCACCCCTTCTCTCCGCCTACTCGTTAGGCTGGATACATGCGTTCCACAGCCCCTGTACCGGCCGAACCGGCCCTGTCCTCTGAATCCGCTTCCGCCTCTTCCCCCATCGAAACTTACCTCCGGCGGATCCACGCTGAAATTGCTGAGCTGAAGGACGGTAAGCCTTACAGCAACATTCCCGCCATGGCGAACGTGGACCCGAACAACTTCGGCATTGCCCTGGCCACGGCTGACGGCTACGTCTATGAAGTGGGCGACACCCGCAGGGAATTCAGCATCCAGTCCATCTCCAAGCCGTTCACCTACGGGCTGGCCCTGGCTGACAGGGGCATGGAGGCGGTTGATGCCAAGGTGGACGTGGAACCGTCCGGAGATTCCTTCAACGAGATTTCCCTCGCCGAGGGCACCGGCCGCCCGGCCAATGCCATGATCAACGCCGGTGCCCTTACCGCTACTTCACTGGTCCGCAGCGCGGGCGGCGTCACCCGTTTCAACCGGATCCTCAACACGTACTCCGCTTTTGCCGGCCGCCAGCTCTCGGTGAGCGAGCGGATCTACCGCTCGGAGCTCAAGTCCGGCCACCGCAACCACGCGCTGGCCTACCTGCTGCGGTCTTTCGACATCATCGAGTCCGATCCCGCCCCGGTCATTAAGGACTATTTCCGGCAGTGCTCGGTCATGGTCAACACCCGCGACCTGGCCCTGATGGCCGCCACGCTCGCCAACAGCGGCTGCAACCCCCTTTCCGGCGACCAGGTGCTGGACATCGAATCGGTGGAACGGGTGCTGTCCGTCATGGCCACCTGCGGGATGTACGACGACGCCGGCGCCTGGCTTTCCAGCGTCGGCATGCCGGCCAAATCCGGCGTCGGCGGCGGCACCATCGCCGTCCTGCCCGGCCAGGTTGGCCTGGCCGTCTATTCCCCGCCGCTGGATGCCCACGGATCCAGTGTCCGCGGCGTGGCCACCAGCCAGCGGATCTCCCACGACATGCAGCTGCACTTTGTCCGCGCCGCCCGCACCGGCCGTTCCGCCATCCGCAACGTCTATGACATCACCGCAGCCCCCTCCGGGGTCCGCCGCACCGATGAGGCAGTTGAAGTGCTGCGCAGCCACGGCCACCGCGCCCAGGTCCTGGAGCTGAACGGGGACCTCCTCTTCGCCGGCGCCGAATCGGTGGTGCGCGCGCTCTCCAACCTGGACGACGACGTCGAAATGGTGGTCCTGGATTTGAGGAGCGTGGACGAGGTGTCCGAAGTGGCCCTGCGCCTGTTCGCCGAATCCGCAGACATGCTGGCACAGAACAGCCGCGGGCTGGTCCTGGTGGACGGCGAGGGAACGGTTACCAGCGATCTGGCCGAGCGCGGCCGGGAGGTACCGTCCTTCGTTACCCGCAATGCAGCCGTGGAATACTGCGAGACACAGCTGATCGACGCCTATGGCAGCGAGCTGGTCCTCCCGGACACTATGGAACCCATTGATTCCCCCGCTCTGAACCAGCTGGATCCTCAGGATGCCCGGACTGTCCAGGACCTGATGGAGGAACGCGTGTATGAGGACGGCGATGTGGTCCGCCGCGTGGGCCAGCGTTTTGGCGGGGTGTTCTTCATTGTCTCGGGTGCCATCGACACGTCCATGCCGGCTCAGGACGGAACCCGGATCAAGCTCACCACGCTCGGGCCGGGCATGACCTTCGGTGAAATGGCACTGGCCACGGACAAACGCCAGGAGACAACGGTGAAGGCAAGCGGGCCGGTCCGGCTTAAGGTTCTCACCGCCGAAGCCATGGAATCCCTTGAAGAGGAAAATCCGCGTCTTGCCGTGGAACTGTGGAAGGCGCTCACACGGGATGCCTACACGCGGGTGGAGCAATACATCCGCGAGAGCGCCCTCCGCGCCCGCGACTAATCCGCACGCAAAAGGCGGCGCCGCGGAATCCTCTGCGGCGCCGCCTTTCCTGACGGCCGTGCCAGCTCAGGGAAGCTGCTTAAACACAAAAGCAGGACGGGAAACCCGTCCTGCTTTTGTAAGGCAATTCAGTACAAGTACTGAACCGAAGTCTCTAAATTAGAGCGCCTGGATGTTCGTAGCCTGGGGACCCTTGGGGCCCTGCTCGGTATCAAAGCTAACCTTCTGGTTCTCGTCCAGGGACTTGTAACCATTGGAGTTGATAGCGGAGTAGTGAGCGAACACATCGGCGCTTCCGTCATCGGGTTCGATGAAGCCGAAGCCCTTTTCGGAGTTAAACCATTTTACTGTACCTGTAGCCATTTTAATATTCCTTCTGGATTGAAGCAGATCCCGACTTTCGGGTAGCTTCAGTCGCGGTGTTCCTTACCGCTTTTACAGAAAAGCGGCTAGCCCGTTTGGGTTTCGCCACTTGAAATACAAAATGCGCAACAACCAACAACTGAGTAAGACTCTACACGAGATATGGCAGAAGGGGAAATCGGCCCCTCCGGGGGCACGGATGCGCTCATCCGGGCAACACCAGATGGGCCGGAATGCTGTCCCTGTTCGGGATCCTGCGCAGCAGCAGCGGGTCGATGAGCTCCCCGCGCCGCAGGACCGAAATGTCGCCGGTGGGTTCCAGGATCACAAGCGCCACTTCCGAGAAGTTTCGAATGCCGGCCTGCCGGAGCTTGAAGTACAGCTCATCCTCCACGATCCTGGCTGCACGCAGTCCGGGCTGCAGAACCTGGTCCCCCGTCATCAGCAGAATCGGCTTGCTGGAAAAATAGGCGCCCCGCTTGCTCCGGCGCAGGACCGCTTCCAAACGGAAGAGCGCAAACATGGTGGCCAACCCGATGACGCCGGCCGCCAAGGTGGGCGTGTAACCCAAGACGACGCGCCCCAGCACCGAGCCAAAGGCTATGACAATGGCCTTGTCCATAGTGGACCAGCTCGCCAGCGCCCGCTGGCCCGCCGTCCGGATCAGTATGAAAAAGGCGCCGTAAATACCAATGGCAGACAGGACGACCCAGAGGGCTTCCAGGGGCGTAATTCCGAGATTATGAGACCACACGGGCGTTCTCCTTACAGGGCAAGGACGGGACCTTATTCCGGTCCCGGACCTTCAGCCTGATTGGAGAGGCAGGCCCAGCCAGGGCTGAAAAACTGAGGATGGCACCGGCAGCCGCCTGGACGATAAGAAAAATGTTAGCCGCGGCGCTGTGGTTCCGACAGGTTCGCAGAGCCTGCCCGGCCCGCTACCGGGCAGTCATGGACTGGACTGCCCGGTAAGCGAAGACCATCGCGGTGCCCAGCGGGACGCCCGGACCGGGATAAAAACGGCCGGAGAAGGATGCGCTCGAGTTGCCCACAGCGTAGAGCCCGGGGATGGGTTCCCCGTTGGCACGGAGAACACGTGCGTCGGGGTCGGTACGCAAGCCTCCCTTGGTGCCCAGGTCGCTGAGCACCATCCGCGCAGCAAAGTACGGCGGTTGGTCCAGCGCCACCAGCGCCGGATTGGGCCCGTGCGAAGGATCCGTGAAAAAGAGGTCATAGGGGTCCTCACCGCGGTGGAAGTCCTCGTCCATTCCGGATTCGGCGAAACCATTGAACCGTTCCACGGTGTGGCTCAGGGTTGCGGCGGGCAACCCGGTGCGCTCGGCCAGTTCGTCGAGGGTTTGAGCCTGGACCCAGGTTCCGGCGGCGAGGTGCTCCTGCGGCGAGGTATTGTCCGGGCGCATGATGGCCGGCAGCGCGCCGCCGGACCGGGAATCGAACACGAACCAGGAGGGAATCCGGTCTTCCGCGGCAAAGGCCATTTGGCGGCCCATCCGGTCATAGGGCAGGGATTCGTTGGCGAACCGCCGTCCGTCCCCGCTCACCATCAACCCACCCCGGAAACCCAGGGTGAAGGCGCTTCCGCCGGAGGGCTGCAAAACTCCGGGGCACCACCAGCCCTCATCCATCAGTTCCACTGCGGCCCCTGCAGCCTGCGCGCTTCGGATAGCGGTGCCGGTATTCGCACCGCGCGGAGCCATGGTCCACTCCGCGGAACCGGGTGTTCCGTTCTCGGTGCGCATCCGGGTGTTCGATTCAAATCCGCCGGCGCCCAGCAGCACTCCCGCTGCAGCCTTCAGAGTGCGCGGCCCTGCAGCGGTTTCCACACTGATTCCTACGACTCTTCCGTCCTCGACGAGGAGATCGGTCATCTCGGTTTCGGTGCGTACGGAGCCGTTGCCGGTATTCATGAATCCCAGCAGCAGGCGGCCGATTAGTGCCTGGCCGGCAGTCAACGGACCGTCAGGATGTGATTCGCCTTTTTGGTCGCTCTCAATGTTCGGCCGCACCAGATCGGCCAGGCTGCCGATCTCGCTGCGCGGAAGATCCACCGGCATCATGGACCGGCCGGCAGCCATCCTTCCCGGGCCCGCGAAGTAGTCGGGGAAGGCAGTCCAGCGGAATTCAATGGCCGGGTCGTGCTCAAGGGCCTTGACCAGTTCGGGGGCACTGGTCAGAAAGGCTTCACGCCGGTCAGCTTCAGCCTCTCCGAGCAGGGACTGCAGGTAGGCCCGGGCAGCGTCAAAGGAATCGGCCACGCCGGCCCGCTCCTGCACCTGTGTCGCAGGCAGCCAGCAGGAGGCTCCGGAGTAGGACGAGGTGCCTCCGAGGAGAGGCATCTTTTCCACCAGCAGCGTTTTGAATCCATGGGAAGCAGCGCTGAAAGCACCGGCCATGGCTCCGGCGCCGGAACCCACCACAATGACGTCGTATTCGCTGTCCCAATCCTGCACGTTTATCTGCCCGGTTGTCATCGTTTTCCTTTTCGTTGCCGGGCCCCCACCCCTGGACGTCCGCCCCGGGCCCTCGGCCAAGACTTGCAGGAGGGAAATCGCCAGTCTGCTCCTGTCCCATACATCGGGACTGGCCCCGTTCCCCGCCGATGTGTGCGTAGATTCGCGTCAAGAAGTTCGGCTCCAAATAGGCGCATCTGAAGGGACGGATTCCGCATGAGCATTGTTGAGTCAGATCAGGATCAAATTAGGCACATTGAAGCGGGCCAGACCCGCTCACGTTTCGCGCGCGGCTGGCACTGCCTCGGCTTGGTGGACAAGTACAAGGACGGCAAGCCGCACACGGTGAAGGCCTT
The DNA here is from genome assembly GCF_058269275.1 of Arthrobacter sp. TJ-178. Classification (NCBI taxonomy): domain Bacteria; kingdom Bacillati; phylum Actinomycetota; class Actinomycetes; order Micrococcales; family Micrococcaceae; genus Arthrobacter; species Arthrobacter sp. TJ-178. The sequence continues at coordinate 505,322 of NZ_JBZCNK010000002.1, forward strand.
CGGCCAGAAGCTGGTGATTTTTTCCGGGTCTGACGGCCTGGTCAATGTCCTGGATGCGTACTGCCGCCACTTGGGCGGAGACCTGTCGCTGGGAACCGTCAAGGGAAACGAAATTGCCTGCCCGTTCCATGACTGGCGCTGGGGAGGCGACGGACGCTGCAAGGCTGTTCCCTATGCGCGCAGAGTTCCGATGCGTGCCCGGACCAGCACCTGGCAGACCCTCGAGCAGGACGGTCTCCTGTTTGTTTGGAATGATCCCGAAGGCAACCCGCCGCCCGAAGGCGTTGTCATCCCCCGGATTGAGGGTGCAGAGGACGAGGGCTGGACCAACTGGGTCTGGACCGAATTGGTGGTCAATACCAGCACCCGCGAAATTATGGACAACATCGTGGATATGGCCCACTTCTTCTACATCCACAACAACTTCCCCACCTATTTCAAGAATGTCTTCGAAGGTCATGTAGCGACCCAGTATTTCGATGGAATTGCGCGCGAGGACGTCACTCCCGCGAACCCCGATCCCAATGCTCCGAAGATGCAGAAGACGAGTTCGGTGGCGTCCTATTACGGACCCTCCTTCATGATTGACGACCTCAGCTATACCTATGAGACCTTCACCATGAAGACCGTCCTCATCAACGCGCATTACCCCATTGATGAGGACTCGTTCGTGCTCATGTCCGGCATCATCGTGGAGAAGAAACCGGAACTGCCCGGCGACCCGGACCAGATCGCCAGCAACCAGGCCAAATGGATCCTGAACGGCTTCAACCAGGATGTGCAGATCTGGCAGAACAAGGCCCGCGTCGACAATCCGCTCCTGTGCGAGGAAGACGGAGCCGTGTACCAGATCCGCCGCTGGTACGAGCAGTTCTTCGTGGACGCCGCCGACGTCCTGCCGGAGATGACGGACCGCTTTGAACATGAACTGGACACCACCAAGCCGGTGGAAAGCTGGCGCAGGCAGGTGGCTGAGAACGTGGCAGTGCGCAAGGCCGCAGAGGAGCAGCTGATCTGATGATGTCCCCCACCGATGTCCGGCTCATCGACAACCCCATGCAGCCGCTGGGCTGCCGCGGATGCACCGCTTCGGTCCTGGTCCGCAAGTCGAACTGGCAGCAGACCAGTATCCAGTGGAATGAGGCGGCGCAGAAGGCCTGCAGGGAGCGTGCCCTCACCTGCCAAGGGGAGAGCTCCACGGTGCAGTTTCCCGGCTGTCAGACGCTGGCGGAGAGCATTCGTTCTGCCTCGCTTGAGGGCACCATTGACGTCATCAACCGGGAGGTCACGGAGAACTAATCTCCCGCACAGAGCATAAAGAAGGAGAGCCGGAAACGGCTCTCCTTCTTTATGCTCTGTGGTCGGCGAACCTTATTCGTCGTACGTGATCTTAACGGGCCCGGCGACGGGCACAGCCTGGCACGCCAGCACGTACCCGTCCCGAAGGTCCGCTGCGTCCAGCACCTCGTTGTTCTCCATGCGGACTTCACCCTGGAGAACCCGGCAGGTGCAGGCGCTGCAGGCACCCTCCCGGCAGGAGTACGGTGCATCCAGTCCGGCATTGAGCAGAACATCCAGCAGCCGGTTTCCGCCGGACCAGGGCACGGTGCGGCTGACGCCGTCGAGTTGAACATCCACAACTGTGTCTGTTCCGGAGCCGTCGCTGACCGCCGTTTCCACCGGCGCAAAGGGATCGGTACCAAGCGAGGCAAAGCGTTCAATATGGATCTGCCCGGACGGCATGCCCAGGCCTTCAAGTGCCCTCCCGACGCAGTCCATGAACGGCCCCGGGCCGCAGATGAAGACTTCGCGGTTCAGATAGGGCGCGGACAGTGCGCCAAGAGCCGCTTCATCGGGCAAGCCCTGCACGGTCCCCAGCCAATGGATGACTGTGAGCCGGCCCGGATGTGCCTTGCCAAGGGCAATGAGCTCCTCGCGGAAGATCACCGATGCTTCATCCTGGTTGGCGTAGATCAGGGTTACCAGGCCGGTTCCGGCGGCCAGCACTGATTTGAGGATGGACATCACCGGAGTAATTCCGCTGCCGCCGGCAAAGAGAAGGAAATCGTCGGTCAGCGAGCGCGGGGTGAAAGTTCCGGCGGGCCGGAGCACCTCCAGGAGGTTGCCCTCCACGGCATTGTCGCAGAGCCAGTTTGAGCCGTAGCCCTCCCTGGTGCGCTTGACGGTAACTTTGAGCTTCTCGTCGTGCACCGGCGTGCTGCACAGCGAATAGCATCTGGCTGCACCGCCGCCGCGTTCGCTCGGGATCCGGATGGTCAGGAACTGTCCCGGCTTATAGCTGAAAGGTGTGTGGTCTTCGCCTTCGGGTTCCAGAACCAGGGTGTGCGCGTCCGCCGTCTCCCGGATCACCTCGACGACGCGCACCCGCAGCGGAGTGACTGTTGCTGAACTGCTCACTGTTTTGCCTCTTTCCGCCGCAGGAAAGCAAGAACCGTGCTTTCAAAGGCGTCTTTCTGTTCGATCATGGCCCAGTGGCCGCAATTGGGGAAAACGTGCAGTTCCACGTCCGGGATGGTCCGCATGGGCACCAGCACTCCGTCCAGCGGGGAGACCCGGTCATCACGGCCCCAGGTGATCAGGGTTTTGGCCTTGAGCCGGTGGAGCTGGGCCCAGGCGGGCGCGGCGTCGGAAGCCGCGGCACCTGCTGCGGCCGCCTTCATGGCCGCCCGGGTATACATTTTCCGCGCACTGCTCAGGGTCTGCGGGTCGGTGGCTTGTTCCCAGCGCTGGTTGATCAGTTCTTCGGTCACCAGGGACTGGTCATACACCATGGACTGCAGCCACTGGATGAGCCGTTCCCGGGTGGGGTCCTCGGTAAAAGCGACCAGCAGGTTGATGCCCTCGGACGGGGAGGAGCTGAAAAGGTTCACGCCCATGCCGCCCAGCGTCACCAGCCGGCGGACCCGTTCCGGATGGGCGATCGCGTACCGTGTACCAACCATCCCGCCCATCGAATTGCCGATGATGTCCACCTGGTCCAGGCCCAGGCCGTCGAGCAGGTCCGTGACGGCCTGGATGCCAGCCGGCATTGGATGCTGGTCGCTGGGATCGCTGACACCGAAGCCCGGGAATTCCAGCACGTAGCAGTGGAAGTGCTCGGCGAAGGACTTCAGAATGCCGCCGAAATTCCCCAGGCCGGTAACCCCTGGTCCGGAGCCGTGCAGGAAAACCAGCGGCGGTCCGTCGCCTGCCTCGTGATAGCGCAGCACCCCTTGTTCGGTCTGCAGCTCCTGCAGGGAAATGTCCGCGCTGGGGAGATCCGCTTTACCCGTTTCATGGCGAAGGTCCGTGGTCATTTTATGGCTCCTCGATGGACGAGTTACGTAGGTCTGTCAAAACCATAATCAGCACCCCTGCCGGCAGCGGCGCAGGTCCCGATCACCGGGATGAATGGCCCTGTTCATCCACCCGCCCGGCAATCCCAGTGACCGAGACATTCAAGGCTCCCCGGGAGCAGCACGCCTAGGTTTTCACCAGCGGCGGCGGAAATGCCCCGAAGAGAAAGCGAGATGCGTGCAATGACCATTACTGCAAGTTCAGATGTGCTGACCGAGCGCGGTGAGGAGCTTCGCTCCTATGGCCAGGTAAACGAAGACCTGGGCAAACTCAGCGACGGTACCGTGGACATCCTGCGCCAAAGCGGGGTCATGAAGCTGCTTGCACCGGTGGAATACGGCGGCACGCGGGCGCACCCGGCCGAGTTCGCCGAGACGGTCATGAAGATCGCCGCCCTCGACGGCGCTGCGGGCTGGGTTTCCGGCGTCGTCGGCGTCCACCCCTGGGAACTGGACATCATGTCCCCCAAGCTGCAGGAGGAAATCTGGGGCCGGGACGAGGACACCTGGGTCTCCTCCCCTTACGCCCCCATGGGGGTGGCCACCCCGGTCGACGGCGGCTACAAGGTCAACGGTCACTGGCAGTTCTCCACGGGCACCGATCATGCCAGCTGGGTGATTCTGGGAGCCTTCATCGGTGATGCCGAGGGTAAGCCGCTGAAGCCGGTCCAGTCCGTGCACATTGTGGTTCCCCGCGCCGATTACACCATTGTTGAAGATTCCTGGGATGTGGTGGGCCTGAAAGGCACCGGCAGCAAGGATGTCATCATCAAGGACGCTTTTGTCCCCGAATACCGGGTGGTGCTGCAGTCCGAGCTCTTTGAAGGCAAGACGGCCCGCGAGGCCGGCAAGACCGAACCCATCCACCGCATCCCCTTCTACTGCCTGTTCCCGCTGGGGCTCACCTCAGCAGTGATCGGCATCGCCGAGGGTGCCCTGCATTCCCACCTGGAGTACCAGCGCCACCGCCAGCAGGGCAACGGCACCAAGAGCACGCAGGACCCGTACAGCATGTATGCCGTCAGCGAGGCCGCCGGCGAGATCCGGGCGTCCCGCGCAGCATTGCTGGACAACATCAGCCGCATCTACGACACGGTGGCTGCGGGCCGCGACGTTTCCCTGGAGCAGCGGGCCGTGGGCCGCCGGACGCAGATCCAGGCCGCGTGGCGGGCCACTGCCGCCGTCGATACCATCCTGTCCCGCTCCGGCGGAAACGGTTTGCGCATGAATAACCCCATCCAGCGTTTCTGGCGCGACGCCCACATGGGCCTTGCCCACGCCATCCACGTACCCGGGCCCACTTACCACGCGGCTGTCCTCACCGAACTGGGGATGGAACCGCCCGCCAACCTGACGTCGATGGTCTAAAACTTCCGGATGACATCAACCCCCAACAGTAAAGCGAGGAAGCACATGACTCACATCAAGGGACTGGGCTATCTGAAGGTCCAAACCAAGCACATTGACCGCTGGCGTGAACTGACTGTCGAAGGTCTTGGCTTTGCCGAAACCGTGGGCCCCGACCCGGACGGCCTGTACCTGCGGATGGATGAACGGGAATCACGCCTGATCGTCCTTCCCGGCGAGAAGGATGCAGTAGTGGCCGTGGGCTGGGAGGTCCGCGACCAGTTTGGCCTGGCTGCCGTGGCCAAGGCCGTGGAGGACGCCGGCATCAGCGTCACCTGGCTGACCGAGGAGGAAAATGACCAGCGGGGCCTGGAGCAGGTCATCACCTTCACCGATCCCGGCGGCACACCCGTGGAGGTCTTCTTCGGTCCGCGCCTGGACCACAGCCCCCTGATCACCGGCTACGCGCAGAAGTTTGTCACCGGCGCCCAGGGCATGGGCCACGTGGTGCTGCCCACCACCGCCATGGGGGAAACGACGTCGTTCTACACCGACGTCCTGGGCTTCCTGCCGCGCGGTGCCGTACGACTGGGTCCGAGCCGGCCCGCCGTCCGGTTCCGTTTCTTCGGTGTGAACCAGCGCCACCACAGCCTGGCCATCGGCCCGGCCCCGCACGGCGAAGAGCCGGGTCTGGTTCACCTGATGGTGGAGGTTGAGGACCTGGACACGGTTGGCCGCGCACTGGACAAGGTCACCAAGCTGGGCTTCAGCCTCTCGGCTGCCCTGGGCCGCCACACCAACGACAAGATGGTGTCCTTCTACGTCCGCGCACCCGGCGGCTGGGACATAGAGTTCGGCACCGCCGGCATGCTCGTGGACGAGTCCTACTACACGGCTGAGGAAATCACCTCCGAAAGCTATTGGGGCCATGACCATTCCGCCGGTGAGCCCCTGGCCGCCTTCACACCGCCGCAGGCAGTGGCCGCGCTCTAGGAACAGACCTGCAGATCAGGCCGGCGGCGGAGGAGCCCTCAGATGCACCTCCGCCGCCGGCCTCTGCTTCCCTTTCCCGGAAGGAACCCGATGGATACTCTCCCGGCGCAGCCAGCGGCAACCCGCACTGCGGCCACCGACGTCGAACAGCTCCAGAAGCTGATGCACCGGTATTCCGCATGCCTGGACAACGGACGGCTGGATGAGCTGGTCTCCCTGTTCGCGGACGACGGCGTGTGGGACGGCAGTGCATGGGGGCTCGCGGAGATTTCGGGCACGGCAGACCTGCGTGCGTTCTTCCACGCCACCATCAATGCCCACGCGGGTTCGGGCACAGTTCATCTGGTCTTCAACCACATTATTGACGTCGCTTCAGACACCGCCTCCGCCACCGCGTATTTTCAAGCCTTCGGCCTGAACCCGGACGGTACCCGGAAGGACTCCCTCGGCCTGTACACGGACCAGTTTGTGCGCATCGGTTCAGAATGGAAATTCAGCCGCAGATCCGTCCGGGCCGTGCTGAATCCCCCGGCATCCGGGGGCTAGCGCCGGCCGGTGACCGGGATCAGCAGGGGAACAGAGCGGCGGATATCTGGCGGGCGGCGTCGATCACCAGCGGAGCCATCCGCTCCAGAGGGTCCTCGCTGCGGCCCACCAGCGAAATGCTTGCCACGGGCTTACTGCGCCGGCCGCGGATCGCCGCTCCCACGCAGGCAATGCCTTCGTAGCTTTCGCCGGCCTCGTAGGCCAGACCGCCCCGCTGCCGGATGCGGTGAAGTTCGGCGTACAGGCTCTGGGGGTCGCTGATGGTCCGGCCGGTGTGGGGATGGAGCCCGTTCTTGAAGAGCTCATCAAGCTGCTCGGGGGTCATCCAGGCGAGCATGGACTTGCCCAGCGCGGTTGCATGCGCCGGAGCGCTGCCGCCCACGCGGGACGGAACCGCTGCCGCAGCGCGGCCGCCAACCTTGTCCAGGTAATGGATGCTGGGACCTTTAAGGACCGCGAGGTGCACCACCATTCCCGTACGCATGGCCAGGGTGTGCAGCAACGGCGCAGCTTCGGCGCGGATGCGGCTGTGGCCGTCGTCGAGGCCGCAGAACTGCAGCGACCGCCAGCCCATGCCGTACCCCTCCGGCGTGTGCTCAAGCCAGCCCAGCTGAACCAGCTGGTCCAGAATCCGGTGTGTGGTTGACCGGGGCAGGCTGGTCCGGGTGGCAATCTCGTCCAGCAGGAGCCGGACATCGCGCGCATCGAACGCTTCCATGATCAGCGTCATCCGACCCGCCATGGAGGGCGGCAGCCCGCCTTCGGGAACGGGCGCCAGGGTTCCGGCCGCGGAGGGCCAGGCCACGGTCCGCCGGGAACCTGTTGAAATACTCATCGGTCCTCCCCCGGAACCGGACCAGCTGAAAGCGTGTGGGGCATCTGTCGGAACGGATACATGGCTGAGCGACCTCCTTGGCACAACAACCTAAAACGGAACAATGTGGGCTAAACCACATCGCGTGGCTTCACTGTACACATCACTACAGGACTGCGGCAATAGCGGCCGCCGCTCCGTTCCATCCCGCTCTGCGGGACTGTCCGGCCCGGCCTGCAGCCTCCGCGCAATACTGAAGCCTCATTTGGGAGGACTAATGGCTTCACCTATCACCACAGCACCCGCTTCCGCGGGGACGATTGCAGAACTGGGCGCACGCCTGCGCCGCGCCGAATGCGACGGCGTCGCAGTTGACCCGATCAGGGAAGCACTGGAAGACGGCGGAATTGCTGCCGCCTATGCAGTGCAGCGCGCCAATGAAGACGTCTGGATTGCCTCCGGCCGCCGCGTCGTCGGACGCAAGATCGGCCTCACCTCCAAGGCGGTGCAAGCCCAGATGGGTGTCGACCAGCCGGATTTCGGGGTCCTCTTCGCTGACATGTGCCTCGCGGACGGCGAAACCCTGGGAGCCGGGGACGTTCTGCAGCCCCGGGTGGAGGCCGAGGTGGCGCTGGTCCTGAAGAAGGACCTGCCCGAACCGGACACCACCCTGCCCGAACTCATCGCAGCCGTGGATTATCTGCTGCCCGCCATCGAAATTGTCGGCTCCAGGATCCGGGACTGGAACATCTCCATCCTGGACACCATCGCGGACAACGCCTCCAGCGGAAAAATCGTCACCGGAACACGCCCCGTGTCCCCCGCGGCCCTGGATCTGGCGGCCGCCGGCATGGTCATGGAAGTCAACGGAGCGGTGGCCTCCGTGGGCTCCGGCGCCGCGTGCCTGGGCCATCCGTACCGGGCGGCACTGTGGCTGGTTCGGCGCATGGCCGAACTGGAAAGACCCCTGCACGACGGCGACATTCTGATGACCGGAGCCCTTGGGCCCATGGTGAATTTCGGTCCGGGCTCCCACGCAGTTGCACACATCCAGGGACTCGGACAGGTCCGCATCACACATGAGGAGAAATAGTGGAATCCAACAGACGCTGGCCAGTGGCAATCATCGGCTCCGGAAACATCGGCACGGATCTCATGATCAAGGTGCTGCGCGGATCCGGACGGCTGGAAATGGGCGCCATGGTTGGCATTGATCCGGAGTCCGACGGGCTTCGGAGGGCCGCGGGCATGGGCATCCCCACCACCTCCGACGGCATCCAGGGCCTGCTCAACCTGCCGAACTTCAAGGACATCAGGGTGGTGTTTGATGCCACCAGCGCCTCGGCGCACCTGAGCAACTGGGAGCTGCTCAAGGACACCGGCGTCCGGGTCCTGGACCTGACGCCGGCCTCCGTCGGTCCCTACTGCGTGCCGGTGGTCAACCTTGAGGAGCACCTTGAGGAACCCAACCTGAACATGGTCACCTGCGGCGGGCAGGCCACCGTTCCCATGGTGGCCGCCGTCTCGCGGGTGGCGCCGGTACGCTACGCCGAGATCGTGTCCTCCGTGGCCTCACGCTCCGCAGGACCCGGCACCCGGGCGAACATCGACGAGTTCACCGAAACCACATCCCGGGCACTGGTGGAGGTGGGCGGCGCCGCGACAGGCAAAGCCATCATCATCATGAACCCGGCCGAACCGCCGATGCTGATGCGCAACACGGTGTACGCCCTGGTGGAGGGCTCCCCGGACCACGCCGCCATCGAGTCATCCGTCCTGTCCATGGCGGAGCAGGTGCAGAAGTACGTTCCCGGCTACAAGCTCAAGCAGGACGTGCAGTTTGAAACCTTCGGTCCGGAGAACGCACTTCACATCCCCGGCACCGGCCGCTTTGAAGGCACCCGCGTCACGGTGATGCTGGAAGTGACCGGCGCCGCGCACTACCTCCCGGCCTATGCAGGGAACCTGGACATCATGACCTCCGCAGCCATGGCCGTTGCCGACCGCTGGGCAGAACGCGCAGGGTTCCCCGAACAGCCCGTCGCCGCGGCGATGCAGGAGGCATAACCATGAGCAGGCTCTACATTTCCGACGTCACGCTTCGTGACGGCATGCATGCGATCAAGCACCAGTACACCGTGGACCAGGCGGTGGCGATCGCCACCGCCCTGGACGACGCCGGCGTCGCCTCCATCGAGGTTGCGCACGGAGACGGCATCAACGGGTCCTCCTGTGTTTACGGCTTCGGCGCCCATACCGACCTCGAGTGGATTTCCGCCGTGGCCGGCGTGGTGAAGCAGGCGAAGGTTGCCACCCTGGCGCTGCCCGGCATCGCCACCATCCACCATCTCAAGGACGCCCACAGTGCAGGCGCTTCGGTGGTCCGCGTGGCAACGCACTGCACCGAAGCGGACGTTTCAGCGCAGCACATTGGCGCGGCGCGGGAACTGGGCATGGACACCGTGGGCTTCCTGATGATGTCCCACATGAGTCCGGCAGCCGAGCTGGCGCAGCAGGCCAAGCTGATGGAAAGCTACGGGGCCACCTGCGTCTACGTGGTTGATTCCGGCGGCGCACTGACCATGCCGGGTGTGGCTGAGCGGGTGGATGCATTCCGGCAGGTGCTGGATCCCGCCACGGAGATTGGCATCCATGCCCATGAGAACCTGTCGCTGAGCGTCGCCAACTCGCTGACCGCGGTGGAGCACGGCGCCAACCGGGTGGATGCTTCGCTGGCCGGCATGGGTGCCGGAGCAGGCAATGCTCCGTTGGAGGCCTTCATCGCCGCTGCGGACAAGTTCGGAATGGATCACGGCTGCAACCTTCCGGCCCTGATGGATGCCGCCGATGACCTGGTCCGCCCGATCCAGGACCGCCCGGTCCGGGTGGACCGGGAAACCCTCTCCCTCGGCTATGCCGGGGTCTACTCCAGCTTCCTGCGCCATGCCGAAACGGCCAGCAGCCGGTACGGAATCCCCACCACGGACATCCTGATGGAGCTGGGCAAGCGCCGCATGGTCGGCGGCCAGGAAGACATGATCGTGGACGTGGCCCTGGACCTGCTGGCCAGTAAGTAGCCGGACAAACGGCGGATGAAAGGCATAGACGATGAGCGAAATCAGTAACGGTGAACAGCGCACCGCGATCAGCGATCCGCTGGTATTCCGCAACGTGCTGGGCCACTTCCCCACCGGGGTGGTCCTGATCACCGGCATAGCCGACGACGGCGAGCCGGTGGGCATGATCGTGGGTTCCTTCACCTCGGTGTCCCTGGATCCGCCGCTGGTGGCGTTCCTTCCCACCGTCGCCTCGCAGACCTTCAAGCGCCTGCGGACGGCCGGTTCGTTCTGCGTCAATGTGCTGGCGGCGGACCAGGAAGACGTATGCCGGCGGTTTGCGGGGCGGACTGCCAACAAGTTCGACGGCGTCTCCTGGCATCCGTCCCCGCTCGGCGCCCCGGTGCTGGATTCAGTGGTGGCCTACATCGACTGCACCTTTGAGTCCATCAGCGACGCCGGCGATCACCTGATTGTGCTGGGTGCCGTCCAGGAACTGCAGGTGTGCAGTCCGGTGGCTCCGCTGCTGTTCTTCCAGGGCGGCTACGGACGGTTTGCGCCGCTTTCACTCAGCGCACCCTTCGAAGCGGACCTCATCACCGGGGTGCGGCTGGCCGAACGGGGCCGGGAGGAAATGGACCGGCTTGCGGAGCGCTTTGACGCAGAGTGCACTGCAATGGCCGTGATCAGCGATCAGATGGCGGTCAACGTTGCTGTTGCCGGAACGGGTCCCGGGACGGCAGACCGCCTCGGGGAACGAATTCCGCTCATGCCTCCCCTGGGTGAGCTGTGCCTGGCCTGGGAGGATGCGGACACCGTGGACCGGTGGCTGTCCAGGGCCCTGCCCAGCGACGAGTGCACCCCCGAGGAATACCGCGGCCGCCTCGAAGCAGTGCGCAGCCGCGGCTGGTCCATGACGATGCGCGGAGAGTACAAGGACGAGCAAATCTACGAAGCCCTGCGCGAGTACTCCTCCGGGGTTTATACGCCGGCACAGGAACGCGAGATCCGGCAGATCATTTCCCGCACCTCCAGCAGCTATGCTCCGGTGGTCCTGGAACAGGGCCGGCTGTACGACGTCGACTCCCTGCTGGCGCCGGTATTTGATTCAGAGGGCAAGGTCCGCCTGGTCCTGCGCATCGCCAACCTTCCCCGGCAGGCGGATTCTGCCGCCATTCAGGGCTGGGCGGATGAGCTCCAGCGGGCGGCCCGGAAAGTGGGCGCGGACGCTGACATGGTGAAGGTGGATGCCTAGGCGCTGAACGCCGGCGTGTTGCCGTCCTGCATCAGGGCGGCAACACGGTGCAGTGCCGTGCTCGTCAGATCGGCCAGCAGCTCCGGATCCCAGGGCCCCTCATCAATCTGCCTGCTCAGCATCAGGCCGTCCAGGATCCGGAAGAGGCATTCGGACAGGTAGGCGGCCAGCTGGAAGCGCTCTTCCTGCTCCAGCTCCGGAGCCAGCACGCTGCGGAACCATTCATCGGTCATGCTTTGCATGCTTTGCAGCACGGGCTCCAGACGCTGGGTGCCGGCATCGGAACCGCTAACCGTCCGCAGCAACAGCAACAGCCCCAACCTGCGGATCCGGGTCCGGGCCGTAAACCCCTCAAGCGTATTCAGGAGCAGTCCCTTGAGGACAACGGACCAGTCACCGTCGGAAGGGCGCGGCTGCATTTGGGGCTTTGCGTTGTCCCACCCGCGGCAGGCGTTGTCCACCACTGTGGCCATCAATTCGTCTTTGTCCTTGAAGGACCAGTACAGCGAACTGGCCGGCAGGGCTGCCTTTTCGCATACCCGGGCCACCGTGACGCCGTCGTAGCCGAACTCCACAATGGTGTCCTCGGCGGCCCGCAGGAATACATCCCGGGTGCTCTCTTCGCCGTCCTGGGCCGGCGGGGCGGGAGCAGGAGCCTGCCGGTCTGAATCCAGGGGCCGGGCGGAGGCCAGTTCGACGGCCCGGTCCGCTGCAGCATCCAGGCACGCAGCAATCATCCAGGTGACGCGGTCGTCGTCGAGCTCCTGTGTGCCGTGCCGCTGGATGAATTCACTGTCGCGGATAGCAATGGTCAGCCGCCCCAGCAGCAGCGCAGCCGCCCTTCTCTGCTCCAAGCCCGCGGGCAGGGTGCGTTCCCACCACTTCGCCAGCCACTGCGTGCTTTCGCGGCGGATCTGCAGGAATCGGGCCCGTGCGGGCGAATCAACCCGGGGGCGGACCACGGAAATGGAGAGGCCGAAACGCCAGTAGGCCATGGTGTCGTCAATCCGGGGAAACTGCAGGATGTTGCTGTACAAATCAGCTGTCCGGGACTGCCCCGGCGGCGAGTCCAGCCAGTTGGGAATGGACTGCGACTGCACCTCAAAGGCACGTTCCAGCGCGGCGGCGAACAGCTGGTCCTTGTCAGAGAAGTGCCAGTAGATGGAGCTGGCCGAGAGACCTGTGGACTTCCGGATCATGGACAGCTTGGTGCCCTCGTATCCGTGGCGGGCGGCCAAAAGCATGGCTTCCTCAAGAATCCGCGTACGGGTCTGAGCCCCCTGCATATTCTTTCGGTCTGTCTTGCGCTGCGTCACGAACCCACCTGTTGATCTCTGCAGAAGCGTTGTGCGCTCCTGTTGGCCTCCACCCTAGCCAACACGGCGCGGGCGGACTCCGCCAGTCCCGCTGGGCAGGAGAACGGTTAGAAGACGGACGGGCCCAGATACGGGACCATGAGCTGCTTTTGTTCCGGGGAGACCCGCAGCAGCCTGCCGGTTCCGCCGTCGACAAAGGCCAGTGTTGTTTCGGCCTTGGCGCACGGTTCCGCCGTCACCGGATCGCGGATGACGTAGGCAATTGTCAGGCTGGCAGCCTTCAGCGCACTGATCCACACGGCTATGTCAGCGGGAATGTTGCGGTAGGTGAGCGGAGACAGATACTTCACGCGGTGCTCGGCCACCAGCGCCTGGGTGCCTTCAGGCACGTTATTGAAGAGTGCGACGACGGGTTCCCGCCCCGGCCCGCCCGTACCACCGGGCGGGCCGAAGGCGTGGATCCGTGCTTCTTCCAGAATTCGCAGGATCTCCACGTTATTCACGTGGCCGTAGGCGTCCATGTCCCCCCAGCGCATGCCGACGGAACACTGGATGACCTGCGGAGTTTCAATCATGCTTCGTTTCTAGCACAGGCCCGCGTTATGCCCCGGCAAGCTCCGTCACGCCGGCCAGCAGCTCGAACGAGTGCAGCCGTGATTCAAGGGTCGGAGTCTGGGTGGCAACAATCAGTTCATCGGCGTCGGCATGGGTGGCGAACCAGTCCAGGTATTCGCGGACCTCGGCGGGCGTGCCCACCGCCGAGTAACGACCCATCTGCTTGACCTGCTGCCCGCCCGGGGACTCCAGGATGAGGTCGGCTTCCTCGGGGGTGAACGTGCGGTCCCGGCCGAAGAGCTGGGTAACCCGCCGGCGCTGCCCGTCCTCGAACATCTGCCGGGCCTCTTCGGAGGTGTCCGCGGCGATGACGTTGACGCCGGCAATAACGTACGGCTCGGCCAGCTGTTCGGAGGGACGGAAGTCCCGGCGGTAGATGGCCACGGCATCCTGAAGCGCCTGCGGAGCAAAGTGCGAAGCGAAGGAGTACGGCAGTCCGAGGGCGGCCGCGAGCTTCGCACCGAACAGGGAGGAGCCAAGAATGTACAGCGGCACATTAGTGCCCTTGCCCGGCGTCGCGTCGATGCCGGAAATGAGGGTGTTGCCGGTCAGGTAGCCCTGCAGCTCCTGCACATCCTGCGGGAAGCTGTCCGAGGACATGGGATCACGGCGCAGGGCGCGCATGGTCTTCTGGTCACTGCCCGGTGCGCGGCCCAGTCCGAGGTCGATCCGACCCGGGAAAAGTGTTTCCAGGGTGCCGAACTGCTCGGCGATGGTCAGCGGCGCGTGGTTGGGCAACATGACTCCCCCGGCTCCGAGCCGGATGGTTTCAGTGTGCGCGGCGATATACCCAATGAGCACGCTGGTCGCCGAGGAGGCGATGGTGGGCATGTTGTGGTGCTCGGCGTACCAGATACGCCGATAGCCCAGCTTTTCGGCGTGCTGCGCCAGGGCGAGGCTGGAGGCGAAGGAATCGCGCGCGGTTTCGCCCTCGTCAATGATGGCCAGATCGAGGATCGAAAGCGGAACAGTCATGGGTTTTCGGCCTTTCGTTGCACGTTGCGCCCTGTGGCTGTTTACCCGGGCACGGTAGGTGCAACGGCGAAGGACCCTGTGTTATTTCACGCTGCCGCTGTGACGCGGCCAGATAACGGGTGAGCCGGCGGACGAAGGAGTCACTCCTGCGTCATAAGCACCCGGTCCCGCGGCTGGTTCCGGGGCGCCGGTTTCCGCGGCACAATGGCCTGCATGGACAACAGCGCTGCGAACAGCGGCACGGGAACGGATACGGGCGCAGGTGCGGGCGCCCGTCAGGACGACGTCGGCCGGCGCCTGGAAGAAACCATCCTGGCCCTGCTCGCGGCGCGGGCGGACACCTCCACCATCTGCCCCTCCGATGCGGCTCGGGCGGTGGCCCCCGACGACTGGCGCCCGTTAATGGACGGTGCCCGGCAGGCAGCCGCCCGGCTGGTGGAACGCGGCGCCGTGGAAATCACGCAGCATGGTGAAGTGGTGGACCTCGCCGAGGCTAAGGGGCCAATCCGTATCCGCGTCAGGCGGTAACCCAAGGCCTTGCCCCGATGCCTTCCGCAAAGGACCGCCGCGGATTATCGTCTCCCGATATTGTCGATAAACGATATCAGTCTGGACCATGGGAGCCTGCGGCACCGTGCTGGCTATCAGCCCGGCGACGGCGACTCGCACACGCACCGAGGCCCACATTTCCTTCCCCGTGGCAAAGTGGTTCCCACATAACGCTTAGACCCGGACCGGCAAAAGGAGAACAGCACCATGAGCACAGCCACTGAACCCGGCACCACGGACGCCACGGTATCCCCCGAAGAACTGGCCGCAGGCCGCCGCGCTTATGAGCTGGACCGCAAGCACGTCTTCCACTCCTGGTCCGCGCAGAAGCAGATCACTCCCATGACCGTCACCCGTGCAGAAGGCTCCTATGTGTGGGACGGCGAAGGGCGGAAGCTGCTGGATTTCTCCTCGCAGCTGGTCAACACCAACATCGGCCACCAGCACCCGAAGGTGGTGGCCGCCATCCAGGAACAGGCCGCCAAACTCTGCACCGTCGCACCCCAGTACGTCAACGACGCCCGGTCCGAAGCAGCCCGGCTGGTCTCCGAACTGACTCCGGGAAACCTGGACACGGTGTTCTTCACCAACGGCGGCGCAGACGCCATTGAACACGCCGTCCGCATGGCCCGCCTGCACACCGGACGCTACAAGGTCCTCTCCGCCTACCGGTCCTATCACGGCGGCACCGCGCTGGCGGTCAACATCACCGGCGACCCGCGCCGGATCCCGAACGACTACGGCACCGCCGGAACCGTGCACTTCCACGCCCCGTTCCTCTACCGGTCCCAGTTCCACGCCAGCACGGAACAGGAAGAATGCCGGCGGGCCCTGGAGCACCTGGAATCCATCATCCAGCTGGAAGGACCCGCGTCCTTTGCCGCCGTCGTGCTGGAGTCCATTCCCGGCACCGCTGGAATCATGGTCCCGCCGCCGGGCTACCTCGCCGGCGTCCGCGAACTGACCCGCCGCTACGGCATCATGTTCATTGCCGACGAGGTCATGGCCGGCTTCGGCCGCTCCGGCAAGTGGTTCGCCGTCGAACACGGCGGGGACGTGGTTCCGGACCTGATCACCTTCGCCAAGGGCATCAACTCCGGCTACGTGCCCCTGGGCGGTGTGGCGATCTCCGATGAAATTGCCGCCACCTTTGCCGACACGGCCTACCCCGGCGGCCTGACCTATTCCGGACATCCGCTGGCCTGCGCCGCAGCCGTGGCGACCATCGGCGCCATGCGCGAGGAAGGCATGGTGGAGAATGCCGCCCGGCTCGGCGAAAACGTGTTCGGACCCGGGCTGGCGGAACTGGCTGCACGGCACCCCAGCATCGGCGAGGTCCGCGGAACCGGTGTCTTCTGGGCCATCGAGCTCGTCAAGGACCGGGAAACCCGGGAGCCGCTTGCCCCGTACGGCGGCTCCAGCCCGGAGATGAACACGCTGATTGCCGCGTGCAAGGACCGCGGGCTGCTGCCCTTCGCCAACTTCAACCGCCTCCACGTGGTGCCGCCGCTGAACATCACCGATGTCCAGGCCCGCGCGGGACTGGACATCCTGGACGAGGTGCTGGCCATCGCGGACGGCTTCGTCAGCGCCTAGCTGCCGCGTCCGGATCATCCCGGCTGGATGATCCGGACCGGCCCGCGGCCTGCCTTGCCCATCCGGGTCCGGGCAGGGACGCCAATTTCCCGCTCACTGTGACGCTTGGCATACTTGGACGGGCTTCCGGGCCCTGACCGAGATACGTAACCAGAGTGAACGGCTAAAAAAACCATGACTGACCAGACGTACAAGTTAATCGCCATGGCGATTTACATGCTCGCCATGCTCGCGATCGGCTGGTGGGCCTACCGGCGCACCACCGATCTTGACGACTACATGCTGGCCGGCCGGGACCTGAAGCCAGGTGTCGCCGCCCTCAGCGCCGGAGCGTCGGACATGTCCGGCTGGCTGCTGATGGGCCTGCCGGGCGCCATCTACGTTTCCGGACTGGTGGAAGGCTGGATCGCCGTCGGCCTTACCGCCGGCGCCTGGCTGAACTGGAAGTTCGTGGCGCCCCGCCTGCGCTCCTACACCCAGGTTTCCAACAACTCCATCACGGTCCCCAGCTTCCTGGAGAACCGGCTCAAGGACCGCTCCCGGGTTCTGCGGGTGGTTTCGGGCCTCATCATCCTGGTGTTCTTCACCTTCTATGTTTCCTCCGGCATGGTGGCCGGCGGCGTCTTCTTTGAAAGCTCCTTCGGCTCCAGCTACCTGGCCGGGATGCTGATCGTGGCCGGCGTGACCATCGCCTACACCCTTTTCGGCGGCTTCCTCGCCGCCAGCTACACCGACGTCGTCCAGGGCCTGATGATGCTCGCCGCCCTGATCCTCGTTCCGGCGGTCGGGCTGACCCAGGTGGGCGGCCTCGGCGGCATGACCGACTCGCTGCGCGAGATCAACCCGGACATGCTGGACCCCATCGCCGGCGGCACCGCCGTCGGCATCGTCTCTGCGCTGGCCTGGGGCCTGGGCTACTTTGGGCAGCCGCACATCATTGTCCGCTTCATGGCTCTGCGCTCACCCCGGGACGCCGTGGCCGGACGCCGGATCGGCGTGGGCTGGATGCTCCTGACCGTCATCGGCGCCCTGATGACCGCCCTGATCGGGGCGGCATACTTCCAGCAGAACAACCTCACCCTGGCTGATCCCGAGGCCGTGTTCCTGGAGCTCTCGCAGATCTTCTTCCATCCGCTGGTGGCCGGCTTCGTCCTGGCGGCCGTCCTGGCCGCGATCATGAGCACCATTTCCTCACAGCTGATCGTCACGTCCTCGGCCCTGGTGGAGGACCTGTACCGGATTGTACTCAAGCGGAACGCGTCGCCGCGTTCCATGGTGATGCTGGGACGGCTGGCCGTGCTGCTGGTCTCCGTGGTCTCCATCCTGATTGCACTGGACCGCAACGCGAGCATCCTGGACCTGGTCGGCTTTGCCTGGGCGGGCTTCGGTTCAGCCTTTGGCCCCACCATCATCCTGGCCCTCTTCTGGCGCCGGCTCAGCACCGCCGGTGCACTGGCCGGCATGATCGGCGGTGCGGTGACCGCCTATGTCTGGGGAACCGTCGAGCTGCCCGGCATCCTGGGCGACGTGTATGAAATCATCCCGGGCTTCCTCGTCAATCTGGTCCTGACCGTGCTGGTCAGCCGTTTCACTTTCAAGCCCTCAGCTGAGATCGACGCCGAATTCGACGACGCCGTGCGAATTTCCAAGGACGGCGCCGAACCGGCAGTGCCCGTCCGCGCCTAGGTCCGCGCGGCCCGGCCGCCGGGCACACTGTTCCGAACACCCTCACCGGCTACACACCAAGTTTGGTGAGGGTGTTCTGCAGCGTCTCTGCGGAAGCCTGCAGGTGCCGTGTTTCGAGGTCGTCCAAGGGCATCTCCAGCATCCGGTAGACGCCGTTGATCCCCACGATCGACGGAAGGGACAGGGCCACACCGTCAATTCCGTAGGCTCCGTGCATGATCGCCGATACCGGCAGCACCGCATTTTGCGCCTGCATGATGGCCTCCACAATCCGCACGCCGGCCAGGCCGATCGCATAGTTCGTGGCACCCTTTCCTTCGATCACCTTGTACGCCGCGGTCACCACATCCTGCGTGACGGCGTCGAGGTATTCCTGCGTAAACACCTGCCGACCGCTGAGCATCCATTCCCGGATCGGTACCGGTCCAATGGAAGCACTGGACCAGACGGGAAATTCCGAGTCCCCGTGCTCGCCAATGATTGTGGCGTGCACGCTGGTCATCAGCACATGCGCTTCGCGCGCCAGCAGCAGCCGCAGCCGGGACGTATCCAGCACGGTGCCCGAGGAGAAGACCCGGTTCCATGGCAGGCCCGAGGCCTTTTGGGCAGCCACGGTCAGGACATCGCAGGGGTTGGTCACGATCACGTACACCGCGTCCGGCGCCTGCTCCATCAGCTGCGTCATGAGGTTCTGGATAATTCCTACGTTGACCCCCGCCAGTTCCAGCCGCGACTGGCCGGGCTTCTGCCGTGCACCGGCGGTGATAACGATGACGTCCGAGCCCGCGAGTGCCTCAATCCGGCCGCCGCCGGTCACAGTGTTGGCGCCGGTGAACTGCGTGCCGTGGGCCAGATCCAGTCCCTCCGCTTCGGCTCTGGCGGCATCAATGTCATAGATGGCGATTTCGCGGGCGGCGTCACGGATGATGGCTGCGTAGGCGAGGGATGTTCCCACGCTCCCCGCGCCCACGATTCCCAGTTTGGTGACCGGTCGAGTGGTGATGTTGGCCATGGCAGAGCCTCGCTCACATAGGATGAATCCCGCTTTCAGCCCATCGTAGGCGAGGGCCTGCAACCTGTGAACGGGCCGGGACTGGCGGAACGGGTTGGACGGGTAACTGACCCCGCTCACACCGACCGGGCACAGACCGTTTCAAAAAGTTGTCACCAGGGGGTAGACAGGACTTTGGACCGCGCGCACACTCGGAAACATGTTCAGTCACCCCGGGGATGACATCCCCGAACCATCGTGGGACAGGGTCCTGACCCACCGGCCTCCGGCAGAACGGGCAGGCGTTGCCGCCCGCTTCGAGGCTGCAGGGTTGTCAGCACTGGAGGTCCAAGCCGTCCTGGCCGACGGCGGGGACCGGCTGTATGCGGCAGCCCTGGCCGGAGCACCCGGCTGGGCGGACCCCTTTGGCGGCATGCTTGCCGCCGCACTGCTCGCCGGAGAAGTTGGGGCCCTGGCGGCCCAGCTGGGCCGCAGGGCTTCCGGTATCCGATCACTCGCCGCGGCGGATTTGCTGGAGGACTTCAGCGCCGTCACGGTTGCTGAAGAGCTGGGCGTGTCCCGGCAGAAAATCTATGACATCGCCCGGGGCGGCCTGCGCGGCCCGCACCTGGACACGGTCCCCTGGAGGTTTCCGTGAAACAGATCAATGAACGCGTCCAGCTTCCCGACGCCAATGACCAGTATCTGGTCCACCCGCTGGATCTGGCAGCCGCCCGCCGGCCTTTCCTGGTTTCGTGGCTGCTGGGCATCATCGGGTCGCCGCAGGTATTCGCGGCCGTCGCCGCCCTCATGTGGGTGCTGAGCAACAACTTCGTGACGCCGTTCATCGCGGCCGGATCAACCCTGCTTTTCGCCAACCTCGCATCGGCGTGGTTCCGGCGCGAAGCCTGGTCCAACATCCCGGGCAAGCGCCGGGATGCTGAGCGGCGTCTGCTGGGACTAAACCTGCTTGCCGCCGTCGTGCAGGCGCTGGCACTGGCAGCCGCGGTGATGATCCTGATCCTGTGGTTCGCCAACCGCGACGTCTCGCCGGAGGTGGTGGCCTTCGCCACCGGTACGGTGACCGCCTTGACCGTCCTGATGGCAGTTGACGTGGTGGTGACAGCCGTCCGGACCCGCAGCGGAGCGGCAGCCCTGGCGCCGGCCGTGAACCTGCTGGCTGTGGCCGCCGTTTCCTGGTGGGGATTCCTGATCATCGCGGGTCGGACCGGACCGCTGGATATCTCCACTTTCATCATGGGAGCCGTGGTGCTGCTTCTCGTGTGGGGCGCGTGGCTGGCGTGGACCTTCTGGCAGCGCCGGCGCACCGCCGGCGGCGGCACAGCGGTGCCGGCTGCTTAACCGGCCTCCCCGAATAGAAGCTGCTGCTCCCCGCCGGAGCGGCAGCTTCTATTGTGGCGGGGTCGCCGGAGCGAAACGGCTCAGATACCCGGCACGGGACTGCTCCACATGGGAGTACATCAATTCCTGGGCCCGGGCGGCATCTCCGGAGTCCACGGCGGACATGAGTTCACGGTGTTCGCTCCAGGAATCCTTGCCCCGGTTGTCTACGTCGGCGGCGTAGAGCCATTCAATCTTGCCAGCCAGCTGACGCAGCAGCGCCGTCAATGAACGGCTGTCCGCCAGTTCGGCTACCGCCAGATGGAAGCGCACGTTGAGCTCCGGCAGTTTCTCCAGGGCGCCCTCGGTCACGGCGGTATCACCGGCGGCCAGGATCTCGGCGATCCGGCCGCGAACCGTCCACCAGTGCTCATCGGGGGTTCCGGCAGCCAGCTGCCTGCCGGCGCGCGTCGCAGCCCGGCGGGCGGTGGCGGTCTCCACCACTGCCCTGACCGCGAAGAGATCATCAGCCTCGTCCACCGGAATGTTGGCCACGGTGGAACCGGCATACGGTTTGGACTCTACGAATCCTTCCGCTTCCAGGGTGCGCAGCGCCTCCCGGACCGGCACCCTGGACAGGCCGTATTTGCGAGCCAGTGACGCTTCCGTGATCCGGACTCCGGGCGTCAGGACACCGAAGATAATGTCACGGCGGATTTCATCTTCAATGCGTTCCTTGGGGGCGGCGGACTCGGGAGGCCCGGCAGACGCTGATTCAGCCGGCAAATGCTGCTCCCGGAATCGCACTCAGCAACTCCGAAGTGTATTGCTCCTGCGGGGCAAGGAAGACCTGGTCCGTGGTCCCTCGCTCAATGACTTCTCCGGATTTCATGACTACTACATTATGTGCAATCTGCCGGACGACTGCGAGATCATGCGTGATGAACAGATAGGTGAGCCCCAGCCTGTCCTGCAAATCCGCCAGCAGCGACAGGATCTGGTCCTGCACCAGCACATCCAGCGCTGACACCGCTTCGTCGCAAATCAGGAGTTCCGGCTCCGGAGCCAGCGCACGCGCGATGGCTACCCGCTGGCGCTGTCCCCCGGAAAGCTCATTCGGCCGGCGCTGGGCGATGCTGCGGGGCAGCGCCACCTGGTCCAGCAGCTCCGCCACGCGGCTGCGGCGGCTTTTACGGTCGCCGATGCCGAAGATGCGCAGCGGTTCGTCGATCAGCCGCTCAATACTAAAGGTTGGGTCCAGGGAGCCGTAAGGGTCCTGAAACACGGGCTGGACCATACGCCGGAGCCGCCTTCGTTCCGGCCCGCGGCTGGCAGAGATAGATTGGCCACCCACCAGCGCTTCCCCACCGCTGGGCGTCTCCAATCCCAGCAGAATACGGGCCACTGTTGTCTTGCCGGATCCGGATTCTCCCACCACAGCCGTAGTGGTTCCCCTGGTAACGGTGAAGGACACGTCATTCAATGCCCGCACAACCTGCCCCCGCTGGCCCCGGAGCTTGAATTCCTTCACCAGCCGGTGAACCTGGACCACCGGCTCCGGAACACCGCCTCCCGGAGCCGCTGCCGCAGAAGAATCCTCAGGTGAAAGCGCAGCGGAGACCGACGGCGCCGCTGCCACCAGTGATTTTGTGTAGTCCTGCCGGGGATCCAACAGGATCTGCTGCGGAGTTCCTTCCTCCACGATCCGTCCATCCGCCATGACAATAATCCGGTCGGTCCGGTCGGCAGCCAGCCCCAGATCATGCGTAATGAACAGCAGTGTGGTGCCCCGCGCCTCCACCAGCTTCTGCAGGTGATTCAAGATCTGGCGTTGGACCGTAACGTCCAGGGCAGAGGTGGGTTCATCGGCAATCAGCAGTTCCGGATCACCCGCCAGGGCAATGGCGATGAGCACGCGTTGGCGCATGCCGCCGGAAAACTCGTGCGGATATTGGCCGTAACGGCGCTCAGCATCAGGGATACCGGCCTCCGTCATCAGCTCCACCGCGCGTCGTTTCACGCCTTCCCTGTTGTTCTCCGTAACCCCGGGCCTGCCGTTGCTGATCAGAGCGTCAGCAATCTGCGCTCCCACCTTCATGGCCGGATTGAGATTGGACATGGGGTCTTGGGGCACCAGCCCGATCTGCCGGCCTCGAATCCCGCGCATCCGGGCTTCCGGTGCGACGGCGAGATCTTGGCCGTCGAGGTCAATGGATCCTCCAGTGATCCGTCCGCTGCCGGGGAGCAGCCGCAGGATTGCCGCGACGGTGGTGGACTTACCCGATCCGGATTGCCCCACAATGGCCACTCGTTCGCCGCGGCGAAGATTAAGGCTGATGCGGTGCAGGACGGGTGTGCCGCCGAAGCTGACTTCCAGGTCCCGGACGGCGAGCAGCGTGGCCAGATCAGCCGGCTTAGCGTCCTGCTGCATATCCCTGCGCTCCCCTCGGGTTGGCGGCGGCCTTGAGCAGCCCGGTGGCCGGATCGCTGACCACGGAGGACAGGCGGCCCAGGGCCCAGTCCCCGGCCCGGGTCACCACGTGGCCGCGGGCCTCTAGACCTTCGATGACGGCGTCGCCCAGACGGTCCTCCACCACGGCCCCGCCGGGTGTCCAGGTCCGCGGATAGAAGGATCCCGGAATGGAGGTGGTGTGCAGGGCGGGGGCGTCCACAGCCTGCTGCGGCGAGTATCCGCCCACGAGCGTACGCAGCAGGTACAGCAGTTGCCACTGGTCCTGCTGGTCGCCGCCGGGCGAGCCCAGGGCCGTGACCGGTTTGCCGTCCTTGAGCACCAGGGTGGGTGTCAGTGTGGTCCGCGGCCTTTTGCCTGAGGCGAGGGTGGACGGCGCCCCCTCCTCCAGCCAGGTCATCTGCAGCCGTGAACCCAGGCAGAAGCCGAGCTCCGGAATGGTGGGCGATGACTGCAGCCAGCCGCCCGACGGTGTCGCCGAGACCATGTTCCCCCACTGGTCCACCACGTCCACATGGCAGGTATCGCCGCGGGTCTCCCCCGTGGGCATAACGGTGGGTTCCCCCACGCCGGCGAAGGCATGCTGCCCGGCCAGTGCCGGCGCGAAGTACTCGGTGCGCAGCGGCGGAAGAAACGGAGTGTGCCCGGGCACCGTGCCGGGGCGGAACTCGTGTGAGGCCTTTTCCGTGATCAGCGCGCGGCGGGAGGCGGCGTATTCCTCGCTGAGCAGGTAGTCCATCGGCACATTGGCGTCGCCGTAGTAGGCCTCGCGATCGGCGATGGCCAGCTTCTGCGCCTCCAGGATCGTGTGCGCGCCAAGTTCGGTGGAGGGATCCAGATACTCGTCCTCGTAGCCGGCCAGAATGGCCAGAGTCTGCAGCAGCGCCGGCCCCTGCCCCCAGGGACCGGTCTTGGCGATGGTGTGGCCGCGGAACTCATACGTCAGTGCCGGTTCGTAGGAAGCACTGCCTGAGGCGAAGTCTTCCATCGTCATCACCCCGGCATGGTCTGCGCCGGAGGAATGGCGGTGCGGCACGGACAGGAAATCCACGGCAGCGCGCGCCACGAAGCCTTCGCGCCATTCGCGGCGGGCGGCGTCGATCCGTTCTTCACGGCTGCCTGCGGAACTGCCCGCGTCCACCAGCCGGTCCAGGACCGCCGCATACGCCTCGTTGCGGATCATGTCCCCGTCCGCCGGAATCTTCCCTTCGGGCATCCACTGGGCGGCCGAGGTGGGCCAGTGCTCAGTAAAGAGATCCGCTACGGAGGCGATGGTGCTGCCGACCCGCCCCACCACCGGATGGCCGTTGCGCGCATACCTCGCCGCGAAAGCGAGCACGTCACCAAGTTCCCAGGTGCCGTGATCCCGCAGCAGCATCAGCCAGGCGTCGACGGCGGCGGGAACGGCTGCGGCCAGGGCACCGGCCCCGGGCACCAGTTCCAGGCCCTCGGAAAGATAATGCTCCCGGGTGGCAGCCGCCGGCGCGGCTCCCTGGCCCATCAGCACCACCGGTTCCGACGGATTGTCGGCGGTCACGAAGACCCCGGTCATATCTCCGCCGGGACCGTTGAGGTGCGGCTCCACCACGTGCAGGACGAAGGCTGCGGCGACGGCCGCGTCAAAGGCATTGCCGCCGCGTTCCAGCACGGCCTGGGAAGAAGCGGTGGCCAGCCAGTGGGTGGAAGCGCTCATGCCGAAGGTGCCTTGGAGCGTGGGGCGGGTGGTGAAGGAATCGGGTGCTGTGTAGGTCATAGTCTCGATGTCACTTTCGGCTGGTGTTGGTCGGATCCAGGGCGTCGCGCAGGGCGTCCCCAAAGAGGTTGAAGGAGAGGCAGATTGCTGCGATGGCCAAGCCCGGGAAAATGGCGGCGGTGGGCGAACGGAAGATGTACTGCTGGGCATCGGAAAGCATGATGCCCAGGCTGGGGGTTGGCGGCTGGATGCCCAAGCCCAGGAAGGACAGCAGTGCCTCTCCGATCACCGCCACGGGCATGATCACCGTTGCCTGCACAATGACGGCCGAGGCGGCGTTGGGCAGGACGTGGCTGAAGATGATCCGCAAGCCCGAGGCGTCCATGGTCTTGGCGCCGAGCACGAAATCGCTCTCCTTAATCCGCAGGGTCTCACCCCGGACCACCCGGATCATCGTGGGCACCTGGGCGATACCCAGGGCAATGGCGGCATTCGTGAGACTGGGGCCGCTGATGGCCGCCAGTGCCACGGCAATGATCAGGAAAGGGAAGGCGAGAGTTACATCGGTGAGCCTGGAAATGATGCCGTCGAGCCACCGCCAGTATCCGGCCAACAACCCAAGGGGGGTGCCGATCACCACTGCCAGCGCCACGGACAGCGCTCCAACCTTCAGGGAGGCCTGGATTCCGTAGAGCAGACGGGAAAAGATGTCCCGGCCCAGGTCGTCGGTCCCCAGCAGGAAACCCACCGTGCCCGGTTTCTGGAACGGCGTCTCGAAGTGAACCTGGGTAGGGCTGTAGGGGGCAAGCAGCGGGGCAAGGAGTCCGGCCAGAACAACGAGTGCCAGCAGGATCCCGCCGGTCAATCCGAGCGGGTTGTGCAGGAGGGATTTCAGCACCCTGCCGCGCCCGGATCCCAGTCCCTGATCAGATCCGGGAGGGATGGGGGGAAGAACGGTCTCGGTAACAGCCATTAGTTGCTTCCTCCGACTCGGATACGCGGATTGATCAGGGAGTACAGAATGTCCACGGCCAGGTTGATCAGGATGTAGGAGACGGTGATGATCAGAACCACGGCTTGGATGACCGGATAGTCGCGGGTAAATACTGCGTCCAACGTGAGCTTGCCGAAACCGGGGAGGGCGAAGATTCGCTCCGTCACCACGGCCCCGGAGATCAGTCCGCCCAGTTGCAGGCCCACGATGGTGACGACCACGATCAGGGAATTGCGCAGTCCGTACCGCATAAGGACCCTGCCGCGGCCCAGGCCTTTGGCCCGTGCCGTCCGGACGTAGTCGGTGTTCATGGTCTCGATCATGGAGGCCCTGGTTTGGCGCATGATCACGGCTGCAAGTCCGGTGCCCAGGATGAGCGCCGGCAGGGTCAGGTAGTAGATCCCGCGCACCGGATCCTCGGTGATGTCTACGTACCCGGAGGCCGGGAACCAGCCCAGCGTCACGGCCAGGTAGAGGATGGCCAGAATGCCCAGCCAGAAGTTGGGCACGGACAGTCCGATCAGGGCAAAGCCGTTGGCCGCCCATTCCGGCCACCGGCCGCGGAAGCGTTCGGCGATGACGCCGAACAGGATGCCCACGATCACGGCCACGGCAATGGCATAGGCCGAGAGCCACAGCGTGACCGGAAGCGTGGTGGCAATCAGGTCGGTAACGGCCGTGCCGGTGCGGGTGGAGGTTCCAAAATCACCTCGGAACATGTTGCCGATAAATTTCCCGTATTGGGTAATAACTGACTCATTGAGGCCCAGCTGCTCCCGAACTGCTTCAACCTGCTCGGGAGTGGCTTCCTCCCCGGCCATTGCAAGCGCCGGATCGCCGGGCAGCTGACGGACGCCAAAGAAGATGACCAGCGAGGCCAGCACCAGCGTGAGCGCAGACTGCCACAGCCGCGTACCAAGATAGCGGAGCATGCTCAGTCCTCCTTTTCCACGAACGCTGCGGTACCCAGCCGGACCACGCCGTCGGGATAGGTCGCCACACCGGCTACCTCTTTGGTGTAGCCGGTAAGGCTGCGCACCCGGTAGAGATACAGAATGGGATTGTCGATCTGCACCTGCTTGACCACCTGTCCGTAGAGTTCAGCCCGGACGGCGGGATCAGTCGATTGTGCGGCCTCCGTCAGCAGGCGGTCCACGTCCGGGTTCGAGTAGCCGGAATAGTTGTTGCCCCCGCCGGTTTTCAGGAAGT
Source organism: Arthrobacter sp. TJ-178 (assembly GCF_058269275.1). Taxonomy (NCBI): domain Bacteria; kingdom Bacillati; phylum Actinomycetota; class Actinomycetes; order Micrococcales; family Micrococcaceae; genus Arthrobacter; species Arthrobacter sp. TJ-178. Next base: position 532,124 of record NZ_JBZCNK010000002.1, read on the forward strand.
TGGACATGTTTCCGTGCGGATCAATGCGGCCCGACCAGCCAAGCTGCAGGGCTTCGAAATCGCCGCGGGTCTGGACGTCCAGCAAAGTGGAATACTCCACCGGGCGTATCGTCAGGTCAAAACCGCCCTCCGACACAGCTGCCTGGAGTGCCTGTGCGTAACGCAGGGTGTCCGGAGAATTGGTGACCTGCATGGTGATGGGAAAGGGCACCGGCGCACCGGTGGATTCCAGCAGGGCGCGTGCCGCCCGGGGGTCATAGTCAACACAGTCTTCGCTCAGCTCCGAGGCGTACGGGCTGTCCGGAGATACGGGTGAGCAGGCCGGCTCGTACCAGCTGTTGAAGACGGTGTTGACCAGTGCCTCACGGTCAACGGACATGGACAGTGCACGGCGGATGTCGGCCTGCTGTGCCAAAGGCGTGCCGACGTCACCCGGCGGCTCTCCTGTCCCGTCGACGTTCCCGATATTGATCGTCATGGCCTGGTAACCCAGAGATCCGATCTGCAGGACACCCAGTCCTTCTTCCTGGACCAATGCATCCACATCCTGGGGCGAAATGGTATCGGCCACCTGAACGTCCCCGGACCTGAGGTTGGCAGCACGGATGTTGGCATCCGTCATGATGCGGTACGTGATGGTGTCCAGATGGACGGCACCGGCGTCGTAATACAGCGGATCCCGTTCCACCGAAATGGACGTTTGGGGAACCCGGTTTTTGAACTTGAACGGCCCCACGCACACGGGATGGTCACCGAAGGCGGCGCCTGCCTGCTCCAAGGCAGCGGGTGAGAGCATCATGCCTGCACGGTCGGCCAAAGCCGCGGTCAACGGTGCAAAGGGCGTTCCATAAGCAATTTCCAGCTCGAACTCGCCAACGGCCTCGATGCTGGTGATGGGCCCCAGCTCGCCTTTGCGGGTGGATCCTTCAAGCGTCAAATGCCGCTCCAAAGTCGTCTTCGCCGCTTCTGCGTTGAAGGGAGTTCCGTCCGCAAAAACAGCATCCGTCCGCAGCGGGATGGTGACAGTTAGTCCATCCGCGGAGATGTCGGGAAGTTCGGTTGCCAGCTGCGGAGCCAGCTGGCCTTCTGCGTCAATGTCGTAGAGCTTCTGGCACATGGTCTGCATGACGTAGCGCGTATACAGAGAGGAAGAGGTGGTGGGGTCCAACCGGTCCGGTTCAGCGGAGAGTGCCATTACCAGGTCTCCGCCTTCAACAACGGTTTTGCCGTCCAGCTCCGCAGCAGGGACATCCTGGCGCTCGGGAGCCGGTTCAAGGGCTTGGATCGGAACGCATGAGGCCAGGAGCAGCATTGCTGCACCGCTGGCTGCAACTGCCCGAATTCCAGTCAGAACCCGCCCTGGAGATCGGTGTGCAGTTCGAAAAGGTGCCATGGGGATCCTTGAATCTCGGGGGTCCGCTTTGAATACAATCGAAGCTACACCCATAACTTCGTATACAGTTACCTGCATCACACTTTATTAAGCAACAAGTTTTGAGGAGTTTCCCGGCGTGAAGCGTTTGAATGCGGTGCCCACCGAAAGGGTTCACCTGTGGCTGATGCTGTTGCTGACCTTCTCCACCGGAGTGGTGGACGCCGTCGGCTATCTGGGCCTGGACCGGGTGTTCACCGGCAACATGACGGGAAATGTTGTCCTTCTGGGCATGGCCTTCGCAGGCGGCGCTGACCTGCCGATCCTGCGGCCCGCGTTGGCCCTGGTCTTCTTCATGCTCGGCGCCGCTCTGGCCGGACGGCTGCTGCGCAAGGGCCCGGAAGGCTGGTCCTGGCGCACCTCCGTTGCCCTGACCGTCGTGGCTGCTGGCCTGAGTGCGCTCGCCGTGTTCGTGGCCGTGGCGGATGTGCAGGGCAACGAGGCCCTGGGCAGCCTCACCACCTCCTCCATGGCCACGGTCATGGGTGTGCAGGCAGCAACGGCTAAGCGCCTGAAGGTAGCTGAAATCACCACCGTAGTGGTCACCTCCACCATCACCGGGCTGGCCTCGGACTCCAGGCTGGCCGGCGGCAACAGTCAGTTTTGGCAGCGCCGGGCTCTGGCCATAGCGCTGATCCTGCTGGGCGCCCTTGTCGGTGCTGCGGCTTTGAAGGTGGATCTGTGGCTGGGCTTGGCGGTCTCGGCCGCCATTTCCATCGCCGTGGCCGTGATGGGCTATGTTCGCCACCACCGTGAGATTCAGGCCGGCGGCGAACGCGGCTGAACAGCAATTAGGGCCGGCGCCCCGGCCCGCCGGCGTGCCCTAGAGTAGGGTCCATGCCCTCACAGGATGTAGCTGACTGGACTCCGGTGCACACGGATCGGCTGATACTGCGGCGTCCCGTTGGAGGCGATGAGAGCGCGGCCCTGGACCTGCACACCGATCCCCGGACCAACGTTCACCACCCCACTCCGCACACTGTCACCCGGGCCTCCTCCGCGCGGATTTTCCATGAAATTGGACTGCACTGGTACCGCCATGGCTTCGGGGTGTGGGCGGTGTGCACCCAGGACGAGCCGCAGGCGCTGATCGGATTCACCGGCCTGTCCCACCGGCTGGTCCACGCCCGGCCGGCGCTGAACCTCTACTACCGCTACCTTCCTGAGGTCTGGGGTCAGGGATACGCAGCCGAAGGCGCCCGTGAGGCCGTGCGGCTCGCGGAAAAGCTCCTTCCCGGTCTGCCGGTGGTTGCCTACACCACGCCGGACAACATCGGATCCCAGCGGACGGCGCTCGCCGCCGGACTGACGCGCCGGGAGGACCTCGACGTGGACCGCGGCACCTATCAGGACGTTTATCTTGCCCGCGGCTGGTACACCGAACCGCCCCGTTAAGGGACCCCGGCAGTCCAGCCCTTCCCCCGCAAAACGACTCCCGTTCCATACGCCCCGTCAACCCTGCGGCCCTACCCGTGGACATTTCTCCGGCACTCGGCAGTAAAGGTTCTTCTCGGCCTTAACCTTTTGATGGGCATTCCCCGTGCTTGTCGCAGCCCGCATTCGGCGGCACGGCCCGGCCGTGTTTTCCGTTGGCGCCGCCGTCCGGCGCGACCCGGAGGTATCCATGGAACATTTCACCCCCGCCACTGACGCCGTCGCCAACAGCATCACTTGGTCCGCACTCCTGGCACTGATCCCCCTGCTTGTTTTCTTCCTCCTGCTGGCCTTCGCCAAAACCAAGGCTTACGTTGCCGGCGCCTGGGCCCTGCTGACGGCATTGATCATTGCCGTCCTGGGCTTCCACATGCCGGTTGGGCTCGCTCTGCTGTCCGTCACCCAGGGCGCCGCCTTTGGCCTGTTCCCGGTGGTGTGGATCATCATCATGGCCGTATGGCTCTACCAGGTCACGGTCCTCAGCGGCCGGTTCGAGGACCTGCGCCGCGTGTTCGACGCCGTGGGCGGCGGGGATCTGCGCGTGCAGGCCATCCTCGTGGCCTTCTGCTTCGGCGGATTGCTGGAAGCACTGGCCGGATTCGGGGCCCCGGTGGCCATCACCGTCACCATGCTGCTGGCCCTGGGCATCGCGCCCATCCGCGCGGCCACCGCCGTCCTGGTGGCCAACACCGCCCCCGTGGCCTTCGGCGCACTCGCCATCCCCATCACGACGGCGGCCAACCTCACCAACTATCCGGGCGAGGAAATCGGGGCCGTGGTGGGACGCCAAACCCCGCTGCTGGCCTTTTTTATCCCGCTGGTGCTGCTGTTCATCCTGGACGGGCGCCGGGGACTGCGGGACTGCTGGCCGGTGGCGCTGCTGACCGGCGTCGTCTTCTCCATTGTGCAGTTCCTGTGCTCCAACTACTTCTCCTACGAACTCACGGACATTGTTGCCTCGCTGGTGGCCATGGTGGCCGCCGTCGGATTCCTGCGGATCTGGCATCCGCGCAACGGAGAAGAGGCCGACGCGCGGATGACCAAGGAGCTGGCCGAAGCGCGCGCCTCCGGCTGGACGCCCTCCGGCGGATCCGCCCACGTCGGCACAGCGGCCAGCGACACTGCAGCGGACCGGCTCACACCCGGCCGCGCCTGGATGGCACTGTTTCCGTACGTTCTGGTGATCGTCGTTTTTGGGATCGTAAACCTCTGGACCTGGGGCGTGAACATCCCCGAAGCACTGGAAAAAACGATCATCAAGATTCCTTGGCCCGTCCTGCATGATGCCCTTGTGGACGCCAACGGGCAGCCGCAGTCCTCCACGATCTTCAGCTTCGAATGGCTGATCAGCCCCGGGACCCTGCTGCTGATCAGCGGCCTGATTGTTGCGCTGGTCTATTCCCGGTTCAACGACGGCGGCCGGTACCGGCTCGAGATGGGCGACGCGGTCAAGGAAATCGGCCGAACTGCCGTCCGGATGCGCTCGGCTGCGCTGACCATCCTGGCGGTGCTGGCCCTGGCCTACGTCATGAATTTCTCCGGCCAGACCATTTCCATTGGTACCTGGCTGGCGGGCACGGGCGCGTTCTTTGCCTTCCTCTCCCCCGTGCTGGGCTGGATCGGCACCGCCGTCACCGGTTCCGACACCTCGGCCAACGCCCTGTTCGCCAAGCTCCAGCAGACAGCAGGCATCCAGGCCGGCATCGATCCGCAGCTCATGGTGGCGGCGAACACCGGAGGCGGAGTAATGGGCAAGCTGATCAGTCCGCAGAACCTGGCCATCGGTGCCGCTGCGGTCAATATGAGCGGGCAGGAGTCCGTCCTGTTCCGCAAGGTGCTGGGCTGGAGCGTGGCACTGCTCCTGGCCCTGTGCTGCATCGTGTTCCTGCAGTCCACTCCGGTGCTGGACTGGATGCTGCCTTAATCCTCCCCCGCTTTGGGACAACGCAACCACATGGGTAACACTCGACTCATGGCTACAACCCGTCTTCTCCCCGCCGCGGCCGCGGTCATGGCTGCCGCAGCCGGCCTCCGGCTCAGCCCGTGGCCCGCTGCGCTTCTGATCCGCGCTGTGTTTTACCGGGGTGCCCGGCGGCTCGCGGCTGTCATGCGCCGCTACGCTCCTGCCGCCGGCGTCATCCCGTTCCGGGGCCTGCGCTTTGAAGCGGGCGGCCGCAGCGGGACGCTGGACCTGTTCGTGCCGGCGGAGGCGGCGGGTCCGGCGCCCCTGGTGGTGTGGATCCACGGCGGCGCCTGGCTTTCGGGCAGCCGGAACGACGTCGAACCCTACCTGCGCCTGCTTGCTGCTTCCGGTTATGCCGCCGCAGGACTGACGTACACCGTGTCGCCGCGGGGCGTTTATCCCCGGGCGGTGGAGGAGCTGTCTGCGGCACTGACGTTCCTATCGGACCACGGTGCAGACTTTGGCGTGGATACCCGCAGGATCGTTTTGGCGGGGGATTCTGCCGGCGCGCAGTTGGCAGCGCAGCTGGCCGTGCTGGCCACGAACCCGGATTATGCCCGCCGGACCGGGCTTTCCTCGCCATTGAAGGCCGACCGCCTTCGCGGGGTCATCCTGCACTGCGGGGTGTACGACGTCGCCGCCCTGGCGTCGCTGCGGGGCATCCTGGGTTGGGGCTTCAAAACGGCTTTGTGGGCCTACTCCGGTCAGCGGGACTGGTCCCGGACCGCAGCCGGCCGGGAGATGTCCGTGCTTAACGACGTCGGCGCCGGATTCCCGCCCGCGTTCATTACCGGCGGCAACGGCGACAGTCTCACCGCCACCCAGTCGGTACCCCTGGCGGCCCGGCTCACGGCGCTGGATACGGAAGTGCGCACCCGGTTCTGGCCGGCGGACTACCGCCCCGCCCTGCCCCACGAGTACCAGTTCCATTTGGACCGAACGGAAGCGCAGCAAACCCTGGCGGACACGCTGGATTTCCTGCAGGCGGTGTGCGGGCCCGGGCCGGTGCCGAGAGCAGCCGACGCCAAAAGCTGAGCCGCCCCTCCCCTGTCTGCTTAGGCCAGATCTGCCGACGTTCGCTCCTGCAATGTCCGGCGCAGCCGCCGCATCGAATGGCCGGCGATGCTGAGCCGGGTCCCGGCGTAGGGAACGCCGCCGCGGAACCGGCACCCCACCGCAGCCCAAATACAGACCGCCCGCTCAAGGACCCACACCGGTGCCCACAGCGGGGCTTGCACCCGGAAGACTTCCCGGCCGGAAGCACGCCGTCGGCCGGCCTCAGCCGCCAGGACGCTCAGCCCAGCCAGCGCCGCCAGTCCTGCGGGTTTCCGCGCCAACAGCAGCAGCAGCGGCAGCAGCGCCGCTTCAAGGAGGAACCGGCCGGGCTGGGCAAAATCGTCGTAGGCCTGGCGCACCCGCTGCCGCCGGAAGTGCGCAACCGAACAAGGGACCCGAGCCACGAACAGGTCATCGGCCCGGACTTCGCGGCCTCCCCCTGCCCGGACGGTTCGGAGAAGTTCCAGGTTTTCGAACAGTACGTCGCCGCTGTAACCGCCTGCCTTGAGCAGGGTTGACCGGCGCAGGCCCAGTGTTCCGGGGTAATCGGAACCGAAGGCCCGGTTGATCAGCATCCGCGCCGTATCCCACTGGGCATGCCACGGAAGCGGATTCGGAAAGTAGTTTTGGGGCCGCACAATGTCTGCACCGGCGAGCAGATCCACCACGTGCTGCAGGGTTTGGCGGGTGTACCGTACGTCGTCGTCGGCAATCACCAGGCGTTCAAAGGTGCTGAGCCGAACTCCGGTCAGGACACCTTCCACTTTGCCGTTGGAACAGCCCAGATTGAATGGCCGGCAGTGCTGGACCATTTCCGGAAAGGCTTTGGCGTGGGCGGAATAGAAGGGTTCCTCAGATCCGTCCACCACCATGACCGGGATCCATCCGGACAGTTCTTCCAGATACGCGCACAGAGATTCCAGACCGGAATCATCGGTCCATTTCAGCGGCAGGACATATCCGGCATCAATGAGTGCTGGCCCTGTGCTCACCGGCGCCTCCTCCTGTCCTGCGGAAGCAGGCACCGCCCCGTCCGGAGCGGCGCCTGCCGGGGTTGGCCTTATTCCTTGTGCAGCTTGTCCTGAATGCTGCCGGTGACCTTTTCCACCACGTTCGGGAGGTCGGTGGTTCCGTAATAGCGGGCGTCCACGCCCGTCGCCTTGAATTGAAGTTCCTGCTTATGGAAAAACATGCATACCTCCACTTACGTTTCGGGCATTACATTCCTGACAGCATCCCCTCCGGAAAGGCTGTGGACGGTCGATCCGGGTGGCTTGCCCAAAACTTATCAGCAGGCTTACTGCTTTGGCGAGACCTGACAGCGTGACGGAGCATCGCACCCTCGCCTGGTGTAGGTCATGCCCGCCGGCCGGGCCGATTATTGGTATTGCCGAGCTGGTCGGCGAGGCCCGAAAGCAGAATAGTCAGCCCCTGATCCAGCTCACGCGCACCGTCATACTCTGCAAGAACCGGCGCCAACGCCCTGAGGTTGGGGAATTCCTTCGGAGGCAGCCGGTGCAGTCCAAGGCGCAGAATGGCTTCGTGTTCTTCAGGGTCCACAACCAGCTCCTGAAGCTCATTCAGGATGTGACCGTAAAGGAACCCGTAGAAGGCGCGGTAAACGTGCAGGGCGCCCTCCGGGGAGAAACCTGCTTCTACCAGCAGTGCCAGGATTTGCTCCAGTGGCCGCAGTGTCCCCAGCGGACGCAGCCCCAGCGGCGTGGACAGCGGCCGCGTTACCAGCAGCGGGACCGCCTTGGGGTGGCGCAGTGCCAACACCCGAATGTCGTGGGCAATGCGGCGCAGTTGAGTCTGCCAGTCCTCGTCCCCGGCAACGATGGTCAGTTCATCGAAGACCCGCTCGCTGACGCCGTCGAGCAGGGCCGCGCGGTTCTTTGCGTACCGGTAGAGGCTCATGGGATCGCAGTGAAGTTGCTGCGCCAGACGCCGCATGCTCAGAGCTTCGAGTCCTTCAGCGTCCACCATGGCAAGCGCGGTCGCCAGGACCAGATCCCTGCTCAGGCGGGGCTTCCGGGGGGCTGTCCGGGTAGCCGGTTCGTGGGCTTCTGCCATGGAGTCTTCCATCCTTGATGGTTGCGGGGGCGAAATGCCAGTCTATATCTCCCCTTGCTAATGCGTAGGTCTACACCTAGAGTCTACAGTGTAGATACACCGTCGGCACCGTTACCCGCGCTCGAAACCCGGAAGGGAAAACCCAATGGAAACCGAAGACCGGATCCCTCAATTCCTCGCTGACTGCACCATACGAGGCCTCGATGACAGCGACATCCTGCCGGTTGCCGATCTGTACGGCATGTACATCATTTGGTGCGAACAGCACGGGACTGACCCGCTGGCCGGCCAGCTCTTCTCGCAGGCAATGCGGAAGGAAGGACTCCCAGCCGGAATCTCGCGCAAGGAACGGGTGGTCAAAGGCGTGATGGCCACCGGCCCGATTCCGATCCAGTACATCCTTGAGACCGATAAGGCTCCCGGCCCGAACAGCCCGTTGGGAATGCTTCCGGGCTGATCCCGCCCCGACACCCCACTCCCACCCACTCGTGAGTAGCGCCGGCCACTGGCGACCGTGAATTTCCTCGCAGCAGACGGCTGGTAGCCGCTTGGCGGCGGGGAATGCGCCGAAGGGCACCCAGCCCCGTTTCCTAACTTAAAAGTATGAAGATCTCTCCGCTCGCCGTGGCCGGGCTGGCAGCCGGAGCGGCCGCCGTTGCAGGATTGTCCGCCGCTGCATCGCTGCACTGGGATCGCCGTGTATCGGCACTGCTCATTCGCGGAGTGTTTTCCGGTGCCGGCATGTTTCAGAAGAAGGACCGGCCCTCCATTGCCGGCTTCAAGGTCACCAGGCACCGCGAACTGCAATACCTCGGCTCCGAGGGCCAGCCGTGCCTGGATCTGTTCCTTCCGGACACGGTCCGGAAACCACTTCCCGTGGTGATGTGGATTCACGGCGGTGCGTGGATTTCCGGTTCAAAGGAAGATGTGGCGCCGTATCTGAAGGTTCTTGCCGGGTACGGTTACGCCGTGGCGGGTGTTGGATATTCGATCGCACCGAAGGCGGTCTATCCCACCGCCATCAAACAGCTCAATGCGGCGCTGGGGTTTATCCGTGAACACGCGGACAGCTACGGACTGGACCCGAACCGCATCGTCCTTGCCGGTGACTCCGCCGGAGCTCAGCTCGCCGCACAGCTGGCGCTGGCCATCACCAACCCGGAGTACGCCCGCGAGACCGGAGTTGTCCCGGCTGCCGCGCCTCACCAGCTGCGCGGAATCCTGCTGAACTGCGGCGTCTTCGACTTTCCTTCCATCGCCCGGCTGGCCGGACCCATAGGCTGGGGCCTGCGAAAGGCTCTCTGGTCCTACACCGGGTCCCGGAACTGGGCCTCCACCGCTGCCGCGGAGCACATGTCCATCCTGCAGCAGGTGGATCACCGCTTTCCGCCCACGTACATTTCCAGCGGAAACGGTGACGACCTGACCCTCACCCAGTCCATCCCGCTGGCCGACCGGCTGGAGGAGCTTGGGGTCCCCGTGGTCCGCCGGTTCTGGCCGAAAGAGTACAAACCTGCCCTCGGACATGAATATCAGTTCCAGCTGCACCGCCCCGAGGCCATGGAATCGCTGCACGCGACCGTTGCGTTCCTGGCGGACGTCACCGGTGTGTCGGCTCTGCCCGGGGTACCGCCGGAGAAAGTTGCGACCGTACATGAGGAACTCGGCGAGGACCTGCACCGTCTGGAAGACCGGCTCGCCGCCTAGTCCGCTGCACGAACCTGCAAGGTCTCAGCTCCGGACGATAATCACGTCCAGGTTCCGCGGACCGTGCACGCCCTCCACCCGTTCCAGTTCAATGTCGGAAGTGGCGCTGGGTCCGCTGATCCAGGTCAGGGGACGCGTTCCGTCCAGCCGGCGCAGGGCTTCGGGCAGGATGCCGGCCACATCCCCTTCGCGGACCACGCAGATGTGATGGTCGGGAACCAGAGTGATGGCCCGCCGGCCCTGGTTGGGGCTGGCATCCAGGATGATCGTGCCGGTTTCCGCCACCGACACGGCACTGCCGGTGACGACGGCGTCCACTGCATCAAGCTCCGCCACACTCAGCGGCGCTTCGGCGGCATCAGTCCGGCGCCGTCCGGGAGCCAGGGTTTCAGCGTCGGCCAGCCAGGCGTCGTCGAGCCCGGCCGGAACCACATAGCTGGCCGCGTCCAGGAGCAGCTCGGCAATCCGCGGCGCCAATCCCGCTTCATCCACCACGGTGACGCCCGCTTTGTAATCGACCAGCCGGTCCACGAGCATGTCGATGCGCTCGTCGGCGTTCATGCCGGAGTCCCCGCGGTAGGTGCGCGGGATTTCCGGTGCCTCCGGGTGATCCCGCAGGGCCGAGCGCAGCCGGTCCAGGATGTCTTCGCGCGCGCTCATGCCTGTTCTCCTGTGGTGGTGGAATCCTTGTGGTCCTTCGCCCACCAGTCCCGGAAGGATTCCGCGGGCGGAGCCGGAATATCCCGGCTCTGTGTCCAGCCGCCGACAAGGCCGGGCAGCTTGGTGATCTTTTTCTTGCGCCCGGCCGCAATCCGGCCCAGCGGCAGCCCCTTTTCCAGCAGTCCAAGGTGCTTGCCCGAAGAGAAGGCCCAGGCGGCGCCCTTCATCATCAGGTCCATTTGGGAGGGCAGCTTCTTCTTGCCCCGCTTGCTGTCCACGTCCTCCGCGCGCAGGTGCACCAGGATTTCGGGAATGTTGATCTTCACCGGGCACGCGTCGTAGCAGGCGCCGCACAGCGAGGAGGCGTACGGCAGCGAGTTGTTTTCCTCGGACGTAATCCCGGTCATCAGCGGTGAAAGGATTGCGCCGATCGGCCCCGGATACGTGGACCCGTAGGCATGTCCGCCGGTGCGCTCATAGACCGGGCACACGTTCATGCAGGCCGAGCAGCGGATGCAGTGCAGCGCCGAACGCCCCATCTCATCAGCCAGCGCGGCGCTGCGGCCGTTGTCCAGCAGCACCAGGTGCACGTTTTGCGGGCCGTCGCCTTCGGTTACGCCGGTCCACAGCGAGGTGTAGGGGTTCATCCGCTCCCCCGTGGAGGAGCGCGGCAGCAGCTGCATGAACACTTCAAGGTCCTGCCAGGACGGCAGGAGCTTCTCCACACCCATGACGGTGATCAGGGTTTCCGGCAGGGTCAGGCACATGCGCCCGTTGCCTTCGGACTCGACGACGGCGAGGGTCCCGGCGTCCGCGATCGCGAAGTTGGCGCCGGAGATGGCCACCTTCGCGGAGAGGAACTTCCGGCGCAGGTGCGCCCGCGCGGCCTCGGCGAGCTTCGCCGGGTTGTCGGTGAGCGCGGGATCGACGTCGGGCATTTCCCGCAGGAAGATGTCCCGGACCTGGGTGCGGTTCTTGTGGATGGCCGGAACCAGAATATGGCTGGGCTTGTCATGGTCCAGCTGGACAATGAGCTCGGCCAGGTCGGTTTCAAATGCGGCGATGCCCTGTTCTTCCAGGTACTCGTTCAGGCCGATTTCCTGCGTGGCCATGGATTTGACCTTGACCACCTCGTCCGCGCCCTGTTCGCGGATCAGGTCACGGACGATCTCATTGGCTTCGGCGGCATCCCGGGCCCAGTGGATAACGCCGCCGCGGGCGGTGAAGTTGCGTTCGAACTGTTCCAGGAGCTCGGGAAGCCGGGCCATGACGGCCTGCTTGGTGGCACTGCCGGCGTCGCGCAGGTCCTCCCAGTCCGGCAGTTCGCTGACCACGCGCAGGCGCTTGTCGCGGATCGTGTGCGTGGCGTGGCCCAGATTGGCACGCAGCTGGCTGTTGCCCAGTTCCCGCTTGGCGGCCGACGGGAAGGACTCGGTGGCGTTGAGGTTGCCCTGTCCGAAGACGGGCAGCGTTGGCATGCCCAGGTACGTGGTGCTCATCGGGAAGCCTTTCCGCTCACCAGGACGTCTCCGGTGACGGATACCGGATTCTCCCGGGTGCTGGCGAGGATGTCCGCGAGGTGCAGGGTGGTCACGGCGCTGCCTTCCCGGGAGAGCCCGCCGCCGATGTGCAGCAGGCAGGATGCGTCGCCGCCGGCGCACAGCTCGGCTCCGGTGGATCTGATGTTTGCTGTTTTGTCCTCCAGCATGGCCGTGGACACATCCGCATTCTTCATGGAGAAGGTTCCGCCGAAGCCGCAGCACTGGTCCGCCTGGGGCAGCGGATGCACGGTGATCCCGCCAACGCTCTGGAGCAGGTTCAGCTGACGGTCCCCCAGCCGCAGCAGGCGCATGCCGTGGCAGCTGGGGTGGTAGGTGACGTTGTGCGGGAACCAGGAACCCAGCTGTTCGGCGGCGTTGGTCACGCCCAGCACATCGGTCAGGAGTGCGGACAGCTCATAGGTTTTGGCGCCCACCGCTTCGGCGCGGGCTTCCAGCCCGGCATCGCCGCAGGACCGGGCCACCATCGGGTGCTGATGCTTCACGGAGGCGACACAGGAACCGGAAGGCGCGACGGCGACGTCGTACTCCTGCGATTCAAAGGCTTCAATGTGGTTGCGGACCACGGGAACGGCTTCGGGCAGGTAGCCGGAGTTCACGTGCATCTGGCCGCAGCAAGCCTGGCCGGCCGGGAACACCACTTCATGGCCCAGCCGTTCGAGGATGGCCACCGTTGCCCGGGCGGTGCGCGGATACATCGCATCCACGATGCAGGTGGCGAATAAAGCAATTCTCATGGCTTGCCTTTCAGCGGGGCAGCACCCCGAACGTGTGGTCTGACCATAGTAGAGCATGTAGGGCACGTCACGTCCAAGCCCCGATGTTCTGGTGACTACCATCACAGAAACCAAGAACTTGCGCTAGTATCAGTGTTGGTCAGACCACAGTGGTCTGACCAACTTCTTGTCCGAACCTATGCGGAGGACCCCGTGGAGTCGTTCATACCCAGCACCGATCCAGTGCTCAACAGTGTTGCCGTCTCGGCGCTGGTGGCCGTGGTGCCGCTGCTGACCTTCTTTGTGCTTCTGGCCTATGTGAAGGTCAAGGCCCACGTCGCGGGCGCAATTGCCCTGCTGGTCGCCCTTGCCGTGGCTGTCTTCGCCTTCCAGATGCCTGCGGGCCTGGCAGTGCTCTCAGCCACCCAGGGCGCTGTGTTCGGCGCCTTCCCGGTGCTGTGGATTGTCATCATGGCCATCTGGCTTTACCAGATCACCGTGCTCAGCGGCCGGTTCGAGGACCTGCGCCGGGTGTTCGACGTGATCGGCGGCGGGGACGTGCGGGTGCAGGCCATCCTCGTGGCCTTCTGCTTTGGCGGACTGCTGGAAGCACTGGCCGGCTTCGGTGCACCGGTAGCCATCACCGCCACCATGCTCGTGGCACTGGGGATCAAGCCGCTCAAGGCAGCCGCGGCCGTGCTGGTAGCCAACACCGCTCCGGTCGCCTTCGGCGCCATGGCCATTCCGATCACCACGGCCGCCTCTCTCACCGGCCTGGATGCCGGGCACATCGGCATGGTGGTCGGCCGCCAGGCACCGCTGCTGGCGGTCTTCGTCCCGCTGATCCTGGTCTTCATCCTCGACGGACGCCGCGGCGTCAAGGACACCTGGCCCGCCGCCGTCATCACCGGTGTTGCCTTTGCCCTCGCCCAGGTCCTGTGCTCCACCTTCTTCTCCTACGAGCTCACCGACATTGTGGCAGCGCTGGCCGGCCTGGGTGCCGCCGTCGTCTTCCTGAAGGTCTGGCAGCCCAAGGGCCTGGAGTCCGCCCGCGAGCGCATGGGCCTGCCGGCCCTGGCAGCCGCCGGCTCCGGTTCCACCAACGCCGGCTCTGCCGGCACACGCGGACGCAGCACCGCAGCAGTAAAGGACGGGGACTCGCTGACCCGCTCCCGCACCCTGCTGGCCCTCTTCCCCTATTTCCTGGTGATCCTGATCTTCGGCATCGCCAAGCTGTGGAAATGGGGTGCGGACATCCCCGCGCTGCTCGCCTCCACCGATATCAAGGTCCCCTGGCCCTGGCTGCACGACCGCCTGCTCAGCGAAGCCGGTGAACCCGTGTCCTCCACCATCTACACCTTCAACTGGCTCTCCAGCCCCGGCACGCTGCTGCTGATTACCGGACTGATTGTGTGCGCGGTTTACGCCAAATACGACGACGGCGGCCGGTATGCGATGACGGTCGGCAACGGTGTGGCAGACATCTTCCGGACGGTCTGGAACATGCGCTGGGCCGGCGCGACCATCCTCTCCGTACTGTCCCTGGCCTACGTCATGAACTTCTCCGGGCAGACCGTGGCCATCGGAACCTGGCTGGCCGGAACCGGCGCGTTCTTCGCCTTCCTCTCCCCCGTGCTGGGCTGGATCGGCACCGCCGTCACGGGTTCGGACACCTCAGCCAACGCACTCTTTGCCCGGCTGCAGCAGACGGCCGGCATTGAAGCGGGCATTGATCCGAACCTGCTGGTGGCCGCAAACACCACCGGCGGCGTGGTGGGCAAGCTGATCAGCCCGCAGAACCTCGCCATTGCCGTAACCGCCGTGAAGCTGGACGGCCAGGAATCGGTGCTGCTGCGCAAGGTCGTGGGCTGGAGCGTCGGCCTGCTGCTGGTGCTGTGCACCCTGGTGTACCTGCAGTCCACGCCGATCCTGGGCTGGATGCTGCCGTAACTGTTCAGCAGGGCAATGAAAATGCGGGGCCGGAGTTATCCGGCCCCGCATTTTTTCGTTAATCGGGTTTGTCGCAAGACGATGACCGCAACCCGTGGGCTTGGCAACGTCGCGGATAGCCGCTGGATCTGCCGCCTCCGGCAACCGGCACATGGCAGGATGGAGCGGTGACAGACCAACCGCGCCGCAGCTATGACCTGCTGCTGGAAAACATCGAAGCAGACCTCCGCTCCGGGGTCATCTCACTGGGCGACCAGCTGCCCGGAGAGCGGACGCTGGCCGAAACCTACGGCATTTCCCGGGCCTCGGTCCGGGAAGGCATCCGCATCCTGGACGCCATGGGAGTACTGCGCTCCTCCTCCGGATCGGGCCCCAAGTCCGGAGCCATCATCATTTCCGAGCCGTCTGCGGGGCTTTCCTCCGCCCTGCGCCTGCATATGGCCAGCAGCCGCCTGCCGGTGGCGGACATTGTCCAGACCCGGGTGCTGCTGGAAACCTGGGCAGCCGCCGCTGCCGCAGCCCGCCCGCCGTCGGACTCCGCGGAGGAAGCCCTGGCACGCGCCGCAGCACTGCTGGAAGCAATGGATGCCCCGAACATTGAGCGCGAGGCCTTCCACCTCCTGGACGCCCAGTTCCACGTGCAGCTCAGCTCCATGGCCGGCAATGCGGTCATTGAAACCATGATGGCCTCCCTGAGCGGAGCCATCAGCGGGTACGTGAAGAACGCCGTGGACGTCATGGAAGACTGGCCCGCGGTGATGAAACACCTGCAGGCCCAGCACCACGGGATTTATGACGCCGTTGCCTCCGGCCGGGGCAATGACGCCGCCCGCCTGCTGCGCGAACACATCGAATGGTTTTACGCGCAGATCCCGGACGCGGAGCACACCGGCAGCTCCGCGGCGGAGAAATAGCCAACATGTGGTCTGACCAACTTTCGCCCAGCCGTGATCAGGCCTACATTTAGAGGCGGAGCACCGCGGCTCCCAGGATCGGTTGGAACAAAAAATGAGCCTTCACACGGAAGCCCCCGCCCCTTCAGCGGCCTCGGTAGCTGACCTCGGCACCGAGAACATCAGCACCCGGGACATCGACCGGCGCAAAATGGCCCACGATGCCTCCCACTACCTGATGATCCCCGAGGCGGTGGCCACCCCGCGCTCTGCCGAGGATGTGGCCGCCCTGCTGCGCCGAAGCCGAGAACTGCGGATTCCGGCAACATTCCGTTCCGGTGGAACTTCGCTGTCCGGCCAAAGCCAGAGCGACAGCCTCCTGATCAACACCCGCCAGCATTTCCGCGGCATCGAAGTGCTCGACGGCGGTGCCCGGGTCCGCGTGCAGCCCGGCGCCACCGTCCGCGCCGTGAACTCCCGGCTCGCCGCACACGGGCGGAAGCTCGGCCCCGACCCCGCCTCCGAAATCGCCTGCACCATTGGCGGCGTGGTAGCCAACAACTCGTCCGGCATGGCCTGCGGCACTGAATTCAACACGTACCAGACCATCGACTCCATGGTGCTGATCCTCGCGTCCGGAACCCTGATTGACACCGCAGCCCCTGATGCGGAAACAAAACTGCGCACCCTGGAACCCGAACTGTTTGAGGGTCTGCTGCGGCTTCGCGGACGCATCGTCGCCAACCCCCAGTCCGTAGCCACCATCGAGCGGCTGTTTTCCATGAAGAACACCATGGGCTACGGGCTCAATGCTTTCCTGGACTACGAAAGTCCGGTGGACATCCTGTCCCACCTGATGGTGGGCAGTGAAGGCACCCTGGGTTTCGTGGCCGAAGCTACGTTCCGGACCGTGCCGGCCCTGCCCAAGGTGGCCACCGGCCTGATGTTCTTCGACTCGCTGGACCGCGCCGCCACCGCCCTTCCGGAGCTGGTGGCGTCCGGCCTTGCCACCATTGAACTGATGGATTCCACCTCCCTGCGTGTGGCCGCTGCTGATCCCACCGCCCCGCCGGAACTGCGCGGACTGGACATCGTTTCCCACGCCGCCCTGCTCGTGGAGCACCAGGGCCGCACGGCCGAGGAACTGGCCGAGAAGCGCGAAGGCTCCCGGGCCCTCTTTGAATCACTCGCCCTGGCCGTCCCCTTTGCGATGACCGACAATGCCAAGGACCGCGCTGCCATGTGGCACCTGCGCAAGGGCCTGTACACCACGGTTGCCGGCGCCCGCCCTTCCGGAACCAATGCCCTCCTGGAAGACATTGTGGTTCCCGTGCCAACCCTGGCTTCCACCTGTGCGGAACTGTCCCGTCTCTTCACCGAACACCGCTACCAGGACTCGGTGATATTTGGCCACGCCAAGGACGGCAACATTCACTTCATGCTCAACGAGCGCTTCGACGACCCCGTGGAGCTGGCCCGCTACCAGGCATTCACCGAGGACATGGTGGACCTGGTGCTCGGCAACGGCGGCTCACTGAAGGCCGAACACGGCACCGGCCGAATCATGGCGCCCTTTGTCCGCCGGCAGTACGGCGACGAACTCTACGAGGTGATGTGCCAGCTGAAGGCACTGGTGGATCCGCCGAACCTGCTCAACCCCGGCGTCATCATCAACGATGATCCGGCGTCATACATTGCGGATCTGAAGGTGGCGCCCACCGTGGAGGCGGAGGTGGACCGCTGCGTCGAGTGCGGTTACTGCGAACCCGTCTGCCCCAGCAAGGATCTGACCACCACGCCCCGCCAGCGCATTGTGCTGCGCCGCGAGATTGCCGCCGCCGAGGCCCGCGGCGATGCCGCCCTGGCCAAGGAACTGCGCAAGGACTACGAGTACGACGGCGTCCAGACGTGCGCGGCCGACGGCATGTGCGTCACGGCCTGCCCGGTTCTCATCAACACCGGGGACCTGGTGCGCCGGCTGCGCAAGGAAAATGCGAACGCGGTAGCCGACACCGGCTGGAAGACCGCCGCCGAGCACTGGTCAACGGTGACTGTGGCCGGCGGCAAGGCCCTCAGCCTGGCCAACGCCATGCCGGCGCTGCTGCCCAAGGCGGCCACCGCCGTCGCCCGCGCCGTGGCCGGTACCGAAAATGTTCCCGCCTATGAAACCGTGCTGCCCGCCGGGGGTTCCAAGCGGAGGCCGCGGGAGGATCCCAATGCCGTTGCCGTCTATTTCCCGGCCTGCATCGGCACGATGTTCGGCCCGGCCGGCGGCGGCGAAGGCGTCTCAGCGGCCTTCCTGGAGCTGTGCGGCCGGGCAAACATCGGCGTGCGCATTCCCTCGGGCATCGGGGACCTGTGCTGCGGCACGCCGTGGAAGTCCAAGGGCTTCGCCAAGGGATATGCGGCAATGACTGAACGCGTGCTGGCCAACCTGTGGAATGCCACCGGCGGCGGCGCACTGCCCGTGATCTGCGACGCCGCGTCCTGCACCGAGGGCCTGGAAACCATGAAGCGGCTGGCCGGCGAGAGCCCGGACTATCCCGGGCTGCAGTTCATTGACTCGGTGGACTTTGTGCGGGACGAAGTCCTGCCGCAGCTGACCGTAACCCGGAAACTGCCGTCCATGGCACTGCACCCCACCTGCTCCTCCACGCAGCTTGGCGCCAATGACGCCCTGCAGATGATTGCCCGGGCCACGGCGGATGAAGTGTTCGTGCCGCCGAGCTGGGGCTGCTGCGCCTTCGCCGGTGACCGCGGGCTGCTGCATCCGGAGCTGACGGCCTCGGCCACGGACACCCAGGCGGCAGAGATCAACGAACGTGAGTTCGCCGCCTACGCCTCGGTGAACCGGACCTGTGAAATCGGCATGTCCAAGGCCACCGGCCACACGTACCGGCATGTGCTGGAGTACCTGGCGGAGGCCACTCGATAAGCGCGGGCGTCCGCGACCGGATGACGAGGCCGCGGCACGGGGAAACGCCGAACGGATGTACCGGAAAGAAGGAACCGCACATGCATGAGAACCAGACAGTGGACCGGTTGCGCAGCGAGGGGTCCCTCGGCTTTGGTACGGCACCAATCGGCAATCTGTACCGCGCTGTTTACGACGACGTGGCCCGCGCCGCGGTGGAAGCGGCCTGGGAGTACGGCATCCGGTATTACGACACCGCGCCGCACTACGGTCTCGGCGCGGCGGAGCGCCGGCTCGGGGACGTACTGTCCGGCCAGCCGCGGGACAGCTATCTGCTCTCCTCAAAAGTGGGTCGGTTGCTGCGTCCCAACCCGGCGCCGCAGGGGCGGGACCCGGAGGGCTTTGACATGCCTGATGATCTGACCAGGGTCTATGACTATTCCCGGGACGGTGTGCTTCGTTCCATCGAGGAAAGCCTGGACCGGCTGGGCACCGACCGGCTGGACGTGGTGTACATCCATGATCCGGACGAGTACTGGGAAGAAGCCATCTCCGGTGCCGTCCCGGCCCTTGCGGAACTGCGGGACCAAGGTGTCATCGGGGCCTACGGTGCCGGCATGAACCAGTCCGCGATGCTCGAACGCTTTGTGCGGGAAGCGGATCTGGACCTGGTGATGCTGGCCGGCCGGTACACCCTGCTGGAACAGTCGGATTCGCGCAGTCTGATCGAAGCCTGCCGCGAGCGCGGTGTGGGCATCGTGGACGTGGGCGTGTTCAATTCCGGCCTGCTTTCCAAGGCCCGGCCGGCTTCCGATGCCATGTACAACTATGCACCGGCCCCTGTTGCCATGCTGGACCGCGCCAATGCCCTGGCCGACCTTGCCGAGAAACACGGAACCACTCTTCCGGCCGTTGCCATGGCCTTCCCCTACCGGGAACCGGCGGTGGTGTCGGTGGTCCTGGGCATGCGCACGGCCGAGCAGGTGATGCAGAACGTCCAGCTCCACCGTGAACCTGTCCCCGACGACTTTTGGCAGGAAGCAGCGGCGCTCGGCTACATCAGCTGAAGACACCCCTGCGGCTCGCACCGACTGCGGTCAGGACTCCGAGGGCAGCGTGGGCGGAAGCTCGGGCAGCTCCTGAAGCGACCACTGGTTGCCGTCGGGATCACTGAAGTAGACAAACGTTCCCCACTCCAGCGGAGTGATCTCGCTTGCCGCCACCCCGTGGTCCACCAAATGCTGCCGGGCATCGACCGCACTCGGGACCACCACCTGGATGCGCTGGGTTCCCGGCTCCATGTCAGTGGTCCCCGGACCGATCACCACGGAGCAGGCGGACCCGGGCGGCGTGAGCTGCACGAAACGCAGCTCTGGATTCACCCGCTCGTCGAAGTCCGCGTTGAACCCCACTTGGTCCACATAGAAGGTTTTGGCGGCGTCGACGTCGGACACCGGTACCGGCACGAGCTCAATTTTCCAGTCCATGCCTCGACACTAGAAGCCGTTCCTGGCCCACAGAATGTCCTTGCGGTCAGCTCCGGTCCGTGGCCCCGCCGAGATGAGGGAGGGAACGAGGGACGGAAGAAGGAGGTGCTGCGGAATAAGCCCCGCCCCACCCGCGTTGCCGCCTATATGACAGAGCAGAACGTAACCCCCGTCCCCCCGACCATTGATCTGTTGGACCTGGGCACGGTCCGCCGTCTGGGCTTCGGCGCCATGCGCATTGTCGGCCCCGGCGTCTGGGGCGAACCCGAAAGCCGCGGCACCGCCGTCGACGTCGTCCGCCGGGCCGTCGAGCTGGGCGTCGATTTCATTGACACCGCAGATTCCTACGGCCCGACCGTCAGCGAAGAAATCATTGCTGAAGCGCTGTACCCCTACCCTGACGGCGTACGTATTGCCACCAAGGCCGGCTTTGTCCGCACCGGCCCCGACGTCTGGGTGCCGCTGGGCCGTCCCGAGTACCTGCGCCAGCAGGTGGAGCTGAGCCTGCGCCGCCTGAAGGTCGATTCCCTGGACCTGTTCCAGCTGCACCGCATTGATCCCACCGTTCCGGCCAATGACCAGTTCGCCGTGCTGCGCGACCTGCAGCAGGAGGGCAAGGTGAAGGCCCTGGGCCTGTCCCAGGTCTCGGTGGAAGAGCTGAAGGCTGCCAGCGAATACTTCACGGTCTCCACCGTGCAGAACCGCTACAACCTCACTGACCGCTCGTCCGAAGACGTGCTGGAATACGCCGAGGCCAACGGTATCGGCTTCATTCCGTGGGCTCCGATTTCCGCCGGCGAGCTGGCCCTGCCGGGCGGACCCGTAGCTGCAGCCGCCGAGCGCCTGAACGCCACAGAGTCCCAGGTGGCCCTGGCCTGGCTGCTGCGCCGCTCCCCCGTCATGATGCCCATCCCGGGCACCGGCTCCATCAAGCACCTCGAGGAAAACCTCGCTGCTGCTGATCTGGTGCTGGATGACGCAACCTATGAAGAGCTCAACGCCGCCAGCAAGTAACGCTGCGGCAAGCTCCCCGTCCGTCCGCGGACACCAAACTTCCCCACCCTTTCGCAATTAAAAGGAGAACTTATCCATGGCTAATATCCTCATGGTCGTTTCAGCAGCCGATTCCCTCACGATGAAGGACGGCAGCGAGCATCCCACCGGCTTCTGGGCCGAGGAACTCGTTGAGTCGCACCGCGTCCTGCGCGAGGCCGGGCACACCGTGCGCATCGCCACCCCCAACGGCACCAAGCCCACCGTGGACAAGGTCAGCCTGGATCCGTCGCAGGCCGGCGGAGAAGAGCGGGCCACCGCCTTCACCAACTACCTCTCCTACATCGACGCCGAGCTCTCCTCGCCGCTGGTGCTCGCCGACGCGGACATCACGGAGTACGACGCCGTTGTCATGCCGGGCGGGCACGGCCCCATGGCGGACCTGGCCTTCGACAAGGACCTGGGACGGATTCTCATTGCAGCCGACAACGACGGAAAGATCATCGCTCCGTTCTGTCACGGCCCGGCAGGTTTGCTGAGCGCCGAGACCGAAAACGGCGACTTCGTCTTTGCCGGCCGCAAGCTGACCGTTTTCACGGATGAAGAGGAACTCAATGGCGGCACCGGGGAAAACACTCCCTGGTTCTGCGAGGATGTCCTGCGCAACAAGGGTGCCATCGTGGAATCCGGCCCCGCCTGGACCAGCTTTGTGGTCCGCGACCGGAACCTGATTTCCGGCCAGAACCCGCAGTCCAGCGAAGACGTGGCCAATGCCGTGCTCTCCGCCCTGGGCGAGTAAAGCACCATGACCGTCCTGATTGCCGGCTGCGGCGATCTGGGCACGGAAGCCGGCCTGCGGTTCGCCGCGGCCGGCTTTCCCGTGCTCGGATGGCGCCGCTCCCCCGAGAACATTCCCGCCCCGCTGACCGGGCAGGCCGCGGACCTCACCGGCCGCAGCGGTGAGTTGCCGCGCATTCCGGCGGACACCGACGTCGTCGTCATTGCCGTGGCTGCCGGACAGCGCAGCGAGGAGGCCTACCGGGCCGCGTATGTGGACGGCACGGCGAATGTCCTGGACGCGCTGGACCGCGACGGCGTGCATCCGCACGGGATCCTGTTTGTTTCCTCCACGGCGGTGTACGGCGACGCCGACGGGCAGGAGGTGGACGAGGAAACTGAGCCTGCGCCCGCCTCCGCAACCGGCGCGGTCATCCTCGAAGCCGAGGAACTGCTGCATTCGCGGCGGCCGGACGCCGTGGTGCTCCGGCTGTCAGGAATCTACGGGCCGGGACGCACCCGCCTGATTGATTCCGTCACGGCCGGCGCCGCCGCGGTTCCCGCCTCCCCGCAGCTGACCAACCGGATTCACCGCGACGACGCCGCGGCCGCCATTGTGCATCTGATGACACAGGTGCCGGAGCCGGAACCGCTTTATGTAGGCGTTGACGACGAACCCGTCGACCTCGCCGAGGTGCTGAGGTTCCTGGCCGCCGAGCTGGACCGGGAACTGCCGGCCCCGCAGGAGACCGACAGCAGCCGCGGCGGGAACCGCAGGCTGAGCAACCGGCGGCTGCGGGGCACCGGCTTCGAGTTTGCGTATCCCACGTTCCGGGAAGGATACCGCGCGGTGCTCGCCGGGACCGGCGTCCGCCACCCCTGACGGACCGGGCATTTCAGCGGCTGGCCTCCGGTCTGTCAGGCCAGCCGGGCAATGAGGGTGTCGGGGAAATCGGTAATCACCGCGTCCACCCCCAAAGCCAGGACGCCGTCCATGTCAGCGGGGGAATTCACGGTATAGACCCACAGGCCCAGTCCCGCTGCCCGCACGGCGGCTGCGCCGGCCGGCGTCAGGCCCACATGGGATGCCACTATGCCCTGCACATATCCGGCGCCTTGAGCCAGCAGGTCCGCGTCCGGAATCTCCTCCACCAGCTGCCAGGCCGGCACCTGCGGAGAAATCCCCGCGAAGGTCCGCACTGCGGCAGGATCGAATGAGCTCACCGTGACCGGGTGGTGTTCCCTCAGCCGGGTCCACTCGGGACCGGCCAGCGCCGCAGCGACGGCCGATTCCACCCCGGGGGAATCGGCCGGGGCTTTCAGCTCCAGGTTGACTCCCAGGCCGGAGCCGACGGCGTCGGGCAGTTCGTTGAGGAACACGATGGGCTCCCCCTTGAACTCCTCGCCGAAATAGCCGCCGGCGTCCAACCGGCGGAGTTCCGCCGCCGTGAAGGACGTGATCGGATCATCGGCGCGGTCCGGGAAAACCTGCGCAATATTGGTGGTCCGGGCGCCGGTGCCGTCATGGAAGAGGAATAATTCTCCGTCCGCGCTGAGGCGGACATCGGTCTCAACCATGTCGGCACCGGATGCCCGGGCCCGGGCAAAGGCGACAGCTGTGTTCTCAGGGGCTGATCCGCTGTTCCCCCGATGTCCAACTACCAATGGCCTGCTGGAAGCTGCCGTTCCGCTACGTGCCCTGTTTTTCATATGTTAATTACTTCACCGAGTTGTTGTAGTTCTCAACCTCGGCCTTGAGTTCGTTCACTGAATCCGTCAGCTCGGTCTTGCTGTCCCCGCCGAGGAGGGCTCCCTCCAGGGCATCTTCGGCGGCCTTCCGTGCCTGGGGCATGGAGCCTGCGGAGCAGCCCTGGGTGGCGGCGGTCAGCTCGGTGTCCTCAAGCTGCTGCACGGCCACATCAAACTGGGGGTACTGCTCACGCCAGGCCACGTCCTTGGGGTCGTCCAGGGCGCTCTTGGAGATCGGGAAATATCCCGTTCCGGTGTGCCAGGTGGCCTGGTTGGCCGGCTCGGCCAGGAACTGCATGAACTGCCAGGTGGCTTCCTTCTCGGCGTCGGAGTGCCCGTCACCGGAAACCCACAGCGAAGCCCCGCCGATGATCGGCCCGGACTCGTTCTCCTTGATCTTCGGGTAGTAGCCGACGCCGAGCTCAAATCCCTGCTCGTCCGCTGCCTTCTGCATTCCCCGCAGCGCACCGGTGGATTCCAGCGTGATGCCGATGGTGCCGCTCTTGAAAGCGTTCTGCGCGTCGGGCAGGGCGCGGCCGGTATTGCCTGCCACTCCGGTGTCCACCAGGGACTTCCACCAGTCGGCAAACTGCACTGCGGTGTCGTTGTTGAACGAGTACTCGTCCACCCGCTCACCGCTGCGGCCGTTGTCCGGGCTGCAGTACAGCTCACCGTTGGCGGCGACTTCCTGTTCCAGCAGCCAGCCGTAAATGGCTGCATTGAAGCCGAATTCCGCGGGCCCGCCGTTCGTCTTGGACAGCTTGTTGGCTGCCTCCGTGATGGCATCCAGCGTGGCCGGCGGCGTCTCGGGATCCAGGCCCGCCTGCTCGAACAGCGTCTTGTTGTAATACAGGACGGGCATGGACGTGTTGAAGGGCATCGACCAGAGGTCATCGTCGATCGAGTAGTAGCCGGCGATGTTGGGCTGCAGATCGGAGACGTCGTATTCGTCCCGGTCAATGAAGGCCTGTGTGGGCAGCACGGCGCCCGAATCGATCATGAACTGGGTGCCGATGTCATAGATCTGCACCATGCTGGGCGTGCTGTTGGACTGAACCGCGGCCTTGTACTTGGTGATGGTGGTGTCGTAGTCGCCCTGAAAAACACCCTTGACCTCAATCTTGCCCTCATTGGCAGTGTTGAAGTCGGTGATCAGCTGGTTCAGGGTCTCACCGTTGGTGCCGTCCATCGAATGCCAGAAATTGACCTCGGTGACGCCGTCGGCCTTCTCCAGCGCGTCGGCGGCCGGGGCTTCCCCTGCCGCTCCCGCGTCACCGCCGCTGCTGCCGCATGCGGACAGCGTCAGAGCCAGTGCAGCGGCGCCGGCAGCCATCATTGGCAGGCAGCGCCCTCGACGTGTGGTTCGCATTGATTTTCCCTTCAAAGGTTTGTTCCGAAGCGGATGCTCGGGATGGTTCCACAGGCGCAGTGGCCTATGGGTGCTTATTTGATGGATCCCGCGGTGAGGCCGCGGACAATGAAGCGCTGGCCGAAGATCACCAGCAGCAGGGTGGGAATGATGGCCAGCACCGTGCCGGCGAGGACCAGGCCGGCGTTGAAGTTGTCCGCCGACCGGAGCTGGGTGATGCCGATCTGGACGGTCTGCATTTCCGGGGTCTGGGTCACCAGCAGCGGCCAGAAATACATGTTCCACGCCGAGAGGAAGGACCAGATTCCCAGTGCCGCCAGGGTGGGCTTGGACAGCGGAACCAGCACGGACCAGAGGAACCGGAAATGTCCGGCGCCGTCGATGCGGCTGGCTTCCCAAAGCTCCACCGGGAAGGACATAAACGCCTGGCGCAGCAGGAAGATGCCGAATCCGTGGGCCAGGAACGGGAGCACCAGTGCCGGCACCGTGTTGATCAGTCCGGCCGAGGACATGGTCAGGTAGTTCGGGATGATGATCGCTTCGGCGGGCACCATCATGCTGCACAGGAACAGGCCAAACCAGAATGCCTTCCAGCGCACCTTCAGGAACACCAGGGCGTAGGCGGCCAGCAGTGAGGTAATCAGTTGTCCGGCGGTGATCAGCCCCGCCATGACCACGGAGTTCAGGTACTGGCGGGCAAGCGGAATGTTGTCCAGGGCTCCGGTGAAGTTTTCGAACTGGAATCCGTGCAGCGGCCACAGGGATGCCGGATAGGCGTTGATGTCCGCCGGGCCCATGAAGGAGCCAACAAATCCGAAGTAGACCGGAAAGAGAACGACGACGGCGCCCAGGGACAGGGCGGCGTAGGACAGGACACGGCCCAGCGTGAGCGGGCGCCGCTGCCGCTTCAGCGGTGCAGCGGCACGGCGTTCGGAGCTCCGGGCACCGGTCGTCCGGGGTGCGGCTGCGGAGACGGTTGCGCGGCTCATCGGTAGAACACCTTTCGTTCCAGGACGCCGAATTGGACCGCGGACACCGCAACCACGATGATCAGCAGCACGACGGCCTGGGCGGAGGCATAGCCGAAGTTTGAATTATTGTTCGCGAAAGCCTGCTCGTAGATGGAGTACACGAGCGTGGTGGTGCTGTCCTGCGGGCCGCCCTTGGTGAGGATGTGAATCTGCCCGAAGCTCTGCAGGGCGTGGATGGTTCCGGTCACCAGCAGGAAGAACAGCTGCGGGGTCAGCAGCGGCATGATGATGGAACGCTGCATCCGCCATCCGTGGGCCCCGTCCAGCCGGGCCGCCTCCACCACGTCCTCCGACACGGCGCCGAGTCCCGCGGAGAGGACCAGGAGGTTGTAGCCCAGCTGCATCCAGACCGTGGCCAGTGAAACGGAAACCAGTGCCCAGGCGGGATCCGTGAGCCATCCCACGCGGTCCAGTCCGAAGAAGCCCAGCATCCCGTTGAGCACTCCCGTGGCCTGGTTGAACATCACTCCGAAAATTACGGATGCGGTGGCCACCGAATAGGCGAAAGGCAGCGCAAAGGCCGTACGGAAGAACCGGACGCCTTTGATTTTCTGGTGCAGCAGCAGGGCGAGGCCCAGTGCAATTGCAATGGAGGGGATCACCGTCAGCAGCGTAAAACCGAGGGTTACTCCCATGACGGTCCAAAAACCGGAATCGGTAAAGAGCCGGGTGTACTGGTCGAAACCGACAAAACCCGAAGGCCTGCCAAAGAGGTCGCTGCCCTGGAAAGAGAGGAAAACCGACCGGCCCAGCGGGTAGAAAAGGAAGAGTGCAAAAACCAGCAGGGCGGGAACCAGATACCACATGGCCCTGATGCTGCCGCGGTCGGCCGCAAGCCGCGGCGCTGCGGGTGAAGGCGGTGTTTCCAGGGCTGGCTTGCTGATGGAACTCATGCTTCGGTGCCCGGGAAAGCGGGCTTTAATGCGGTGCGTGGACAGCGGACGGTCCCACCCGGATGCAGTAATTCACTGCATGATATTTTCATTGCTTTTCCGTCCATGATCATCCGGCCTAAATCAGGGCCGGCACATTAGTGTTGCCTGAGTCACAGTACCTAATCTTTGAAGATAGGCAAGGAAACTCAGGGCCAATAATCAGTGAACATGGCCGGAGACAAAACCAGGCATATGCAATTTTCATTGCACATGCCTGGACAGGTAATTCGGGGCTAACTTACGGAAACCGGCGGGCCCATGACCAGCAGGGCGATGAAGACGACGGCGATGACCACCAGCGCCGCCGCTGCCGACAGGGCCGGACGGCGCAGCACCACGGCCTGGACCTTCTCGGCGGGACCCGCGGGGGCCTCGCCGCCGGGAGCCAGGCGCCACCCGCCGTCGAGCTTTCCGCGCCGGTCCATGGTGCGTTCAAACGGAATGGTGGTGTACGGAATGACGGCAGTGACCAGTCCCAGGAAGATGGTCGGCACGGACCATTTCTGGTTTACTCCCACAAAGACCGTGCTGGCGGCGTAGGAGAGGAACACGAATCCGTGCACTCCCCCGGCGATCGGCATGAAGGTTTCATTGTCCAGGACGTATTTGGTGAACATGGCGGCCAACAGCAGGGTCCAGGTGACGGCCTCGGCGAAGGCCAGGCTGCGGAACAAAGTACGGGGAGTCATCGGGCTCTCTCGGTCGGGGCGTGGAGCTTGCGGTAACGCGAAGTTACCAACGAGTTGTCAGTATCGTACCGCGGCAGGCGCTCCCGGCCGGTCTGCAGAGGAGGCAATGCGAGGAAGATCAACCCTTTGATTGACCCCGGTGGGACCCTGTTTACGTTGCCGTCCAACGGCAAAGGGCGCCGCCTGCCGCTTTTGCAAGCGGAAAGGGACGCCCTTTTCCGGGTAAGGATCAGTAGCGGGAGAATCAGCCGCGGGCGGCCAAAACCTCATCAAACTCAGCGCGGGTGGCGTAGGACGTCTGCGTGCCGCGCTTCGTCACCGAATCAGCGGCGTAGTCGTTGGCTGTTACCAGCGAGGCCCGGACATCCCCGGTCTCCACCAGGCAGTGGCTGAAGCAGCCGATGAACGCGTCGCCGGCACCCGTGGTGTCCAGGGCCGGAACGGTGCGTCCCTCCAGCAGGACGGATCCAGCTGCGGAGAGCCAGAGGACACCGCGGGACCCCATGGTCACAATGACGTTCTTGACGCCGTGGTCCAGGATGGTCTGCGCTGCGGCCTGCACCTCTTCGAGGGTCTGCACCGGCATGCCGGTGAGCAGAGCCAATTCGGTTTCATTGGGCACGAAGTAGTCGCAGCGGGCCACCTGAGCAAAGTTCAGGTCCGCAGTGGCCGGAGCCGGGTTGAGCAGCACCGGGATGCCGTGCCGGTTGCCGAAGTCGATGGCCGCGTACACGGTCTCGAGGTTCACTTCCAACTGCAGCACGATCAGTGAGCACTGGGCGATGGCGTCCGCCGCGTCTTCGATGTCCGACGGCGTGAGCAGGGCATTGGCGCCCTTGGCGATGACAATGGAGTTGCGCGAGTTGTCGTCCACGAAGATCGGCGCCACGCCGCTGGTTGCCTCGGATTCCAGCACGTACGTGGTGTCGATGCCGTTGGCTTCGAAGTTGCGGCGGGTGGTTTCGGCAAAGGCGTCGTTTCCGACGCGGGTGAGCATCAGCACCGCGGAACCCATGCGCGCGGCGGCCATTGCCTGGTTGGCGCCCTTGCCGCCGCAGCCCATCTGGAAATCCCAGGCTTCGACGGTTTCGCCCTCGTCCGGCATCCGGCTGAGGTAGGAGACCAGGTCCACCATGTTGGAACCGATTACTGCAATATCCATGAAACTAAGCCTTCTCTTTGATACCGGTGCTGACGGAGAAGGAGCGGGATGCTCCCGGCGCCAGTTCAATCAACGTTCCCGCTGCTTTTGCGGCGAGGGATCCTTCCGGCCGGGATGTCCCCGGCAGCACAAAGGCGGCCACGCGCTGGTCCCCGTTGTGCAGCAGCCACCGGGTGGCCACCGGGAAGTCCGCGCCGGAGAACCGGATGGCGAAGGTGACGCCGTCGGTCCGCTCGAGGAGGAACTCCAGCTTCCCGCCGAAGGAATCCAGCCCATCGACGAAAAAGACAATTTCCGGGTCATACCCCGCGGCAGCATCCAGAATGTCCGGATTGACCTGCCCGCTGCGGATGGCCTCGTTCAGGGCCGTCCACTGCGGGGTGGGCGTGACATGCGCCGGAACGCTGTCCCTCAGTACAAAAGCACCCTCGGGCAGGGACTGCGTCATCCGCGCCCCGTCCGCGAAGGCGTAGTTCATGTGGCACATGTACTGCAGCGGCATGGTGCGTGCAGCGGACAGATTGGTCACCGTCAGGTCGATGTCGAACATCGCCGAACCGGCATGCAGCCGGACGGCGGGAACGGCGTCGTAATGGTCCCCGAAGCCCTTCACATATTCGTAGCGCCCGGAGACCGCCACCGAGTCGGCGTCGATTTCCAGCCAGGCTTCGTCGAAGTCCGCGCAGGGGAACTCGCCATGCAGCGGATGCGTATCCTCCGGGGAGGGGCAGCCGGCGGAGAGCAGGCCCGAGTGGAAGGCGAAGCAGCCGTAGGTGTCCTCGATCAGCTGGGCCGGCCGGGGCTGGCGGAAGGTGGAATCCATCCGCAGGCTCACGCCGTCGAACTCCGCATCCCAGATCATCTGGCCCAGGAACGGCAGGACTTCCACCCGGCCGCGGGAGTTGCGGACGGTCACGGATTCGACGCCGCTGGGGTAACGGACGGCGGTGACGGTGAATTCCGAGGATTCCACCAGGGTGGTTTCAGCGGCGGAGAAGGAGCCGCGCGCCAGATTAATGCGATACATGGTCTGCGGTCCTTTCCAGGCCGGCGGCCCGTCCCTCGCTGCGGCGCAGGTGGCGGAAGTGCAGGAAGACCGCCAGGAAGCAGACCAGGGAGACCGCGAAGGAGAGCTGCAGGGAGCCGGTCAGGTCCGAGGCCAGGCCCTGGACCACGGGGATCACTGCACCGCCGACAATGGCCATGACCAGCACCGCGCCGCCGGTTTCCGTGTGGCGCTTATCCTCAATGGTGTCCAGGGTGCGGCCGAAGATGGTGGCCCAGCAGGGTCCGAAGAGCCCGGAGACCAGGATCGCGGCCCAGACTGCGGTGATGTTCGGTACCAGCATGACGTAGACCAGGGCCAGGCTGCCGAGCACGGCGAAGCCCATCAGGACTGCGTTGACGTTGAACCGGGTGATCAGGAAGTTTGCTGCCATCTTGCCCAGGAAGAAAGCCACAAAGGCGAAGAACATGTAGTTGGTGGCGTTGCGCTCGTTGAGCGAGTCATCCAAGTTCAGGGCCAGCCGGATGGTGAAGGACCATACGGCGGTCTGCATGCCCACGTACATGAACTGGGCGAAGATGCCGCGCAGGAATTCCTTGTTGCGTGCCAGGTAGGCCAGGGTTTCCCCGATCCGGGCGGTGGCCTCGTGGGTCTTGTCCCGCAGCGGCTTGCAGTGCGGGAACCGGGTCAGTGCCACCACGATGAAGACAACCACGAGGATCATGATGATGTATTTGTACGGCATCAGGGTTCGCTGCAGCATGTCGGCGCTGAAGGCAACCTTTTCCTCCGCCGACATGGTGGACATCTGGCTTTCCAGTGTGTCGCCGTCGGTGAAGACCAGGTACTTGCCCAGCAGGATGCCCAGGATGGAGCCGATGGGCGTGAAGGTCTGGGAAACGTTCAGGCGCCAGGTGGAAGTGGGCTTGGGGCCCAGCAGCGTGGAGTAGGTGTTGCAGGCGGTCTCCAGGAAGCTGAGGCCGATCGCAATGGCGAACAGTGCCACCAGGAACATGCTGTAGGTGGCCATGTGTGAGGCCGGGAAGAATGCGGCACAGCCAAGGATGTACACGCCCAGGCCAATCAGGATGCCGGTTTTGTACGTGAACCGGCGGATGATGCGCGAGGCCGGAATGGCGATGACGAAGTAGCCGCCGTAGAAGGCGGACTGTACAAACGCAGTGGCCAGGTCCGAGAGCGTGAACACGGACTTGAACTGGGTGATGAGGATGTCATTCAGGCTGGCAGCGGCGCCCCACATCGGGAAGCAGAGCGAAATCAGCAGGAACTGGAACCACGGAATACGGCTGAGGTAGCCGTCCGGCTGCTGGACGGCGGAAGTCTTGAAGAGCATTAGAGGGTGCTGCCTGCGAGGATGCTTGCTCCCGCGGAAGCGCCGATCCGGGTGGCGCCGGCCTCGACCATGCGGGCCAGATCCTCGGCGGTGCGGACGCCGCCGGAGGCCTTGACGCCCAGGTCCGGGCCAACGGTTTCGCGCATGATCTGCACGGCTTCCACCGTGGCGCCGTGCTTGGAGAAGCCGGTGGAGGTCTTGACGAAGTCGGCACCCGCGGCGACGCTGCAGCGGGAGGCTTCGGCGATCTGCTCGTCATCGAGCAGGCAGGTTTCCAGGATGACCTTAACCAGCGCCTTGCCCCCGGCGGCCTCGACGACGGCGCGGATTTCCGCTTCGACGTCGTCCCAGGCTCCGGCGAGTGCCCAGCCGATGTTGATGACCATATCCACTTCATCCGCACCGTTGGCCAGCGCGTCTTTGGTTTCAAAAACCTTGACGGCGGTGGTGGAGGCGCCCAGCGGGAACCCGACGACGGTGCAGACGCCAACCGGCGTGCCTGCAGCGGCACGGCTGGCCAGGGCCACCCAGGCCGGGTTGACGCAGACCGTTTTGAACTCGTGTTCAACGGCTTCTTGGACAAGGGTTTCGATCTGCGTGGCTGTTGCCGTCGGGGCAAGCAGTGTGTGATCGATGAGCTGCGAAATCTTCGACATGTGAGCCTCCTCATTGAGGGTTTTCACTCACTGTAGAAGTGGCTTGGAACACATGTCAAATTGCTGTTTTACATGTGTGCCTGCCTGCGGCACGCCGTGTTAGGACGCTGCCCGCCGCCGTGCAGCGTTCAGCACGCGCTGCGCCGTATCGGAGTCGATCACGAGGTGCGTCGCGTAGCCTGCCCGCAGGGCGGCCTCGATGGCCGTGACCTTTTCTTCCCCGCCGGCGACGAGGAGCCGGGTGCGGATTCCGCGCAGGTCTGCCAGCGTGATGCCGACCGTCCGCTCGTCCAGCTGGGGCACGCAGGCGTTGCCGTCGTCGTCGATAAAGCGGGAGCAGATGTCGCCGACGGCGCGGGCGGAGATGCCGGCCTTTTCGGTTTCGCTGAGGTAGCCGAGGTTGAACAGCATGGCATCGGGGCGGATCGCGCCGACGGTGAAGACGGCGACGTCGGCCTCCCGGCCCATCTCGATCACCTTGCGGATGTGCTTTTCCTCCTCCACGAGCCGCTTGACCTCCACACTGTCAAAAATGACAGGCAGCGGAAGGGTGCGGGCAAACGCGCCGAAGGCATTGCAGAACAGGGTGATGGTTTCGAAGTCGTTGGTGGCGCGGGTTGTGTAGGAAACCCCGCCCTTGAGCTGGATGATTTCCACGCCGTGGCGTTCCTGCCGGGACAGGCTCCGGGCCACCGAGTACATGGTGGAACCCCAGGTGACACCCACAAGATCCCCGTCGCGGACGTTCTCGGCGAGCACGCCGGCTCCCACCTTGCCGAGTTCGCCCAGCAGGTGCGGGGCATCCGGAACGACGGCGAGCCGGACATCCGCGAGGCCGAAAGCTTCGCGCAGCTCCGCTGCCAGGGTGGATCCCTGTTCCCGGGGGTCGTGGATGGCGATCGTGACGTAGCCCCGGTCCTTGCCGTACTGAATGAGCTTGGAAACCGTGGGACGCGACAAACCGAGGCGCTGTGCCACTTCGCCCTGGGACAGTCCGGCCTCGTAATACAGCTTGACCGCGTCCAGCGCCTGGTTCTCGCGCGCATCCATTGGAACTCCTTTGTCCGCCCCTCACCGTGAGGTTGCCCACAGTGATTCTTCCATCTTCCGGCGCACAAAACGGCCGGCCGCGGTTAACCGCGGCCGGCCCTTAGGTTTTCGTGACGGGACGTTACACCGTTTCAAGCTCCGGTGCAGCTGCCGCCCGGCGGTCCTCGCGGCGGTGCCGCAGGTGCTGCAGGGCACTGACCACCAGGGCAACCACGAGCACCAGGTAGAGGGTGACGGTGATGGGGCTGCCCACCAGGATGCCCAGGTCCCCTTCGGACACGGCGAGGGCGCGGCGCAGTTCAGTCTCCGCCATCGGACCCAGGATCACCGCGATCAATACCGGGGCCAGCGGAATGCTGTAGCGGCGCATCATGAAGCCCAGCAGGCCGATGGCGATGAGCAGCCACAGGTCAATGAGCGAGGAGCTCACCGCGTACACGCCCAGCACCGAGAACACCGTGATGCCGGCGTAGAGGTAGTGCCGGGGAATGGTCAGCAGTTTCGCCCAGACGCTGGCGAACGGCAGGTTGATGATCAGCAGCATGACCAGGCCGATGAACAGCGAGGCCAGCAGCGCCCAGACCAGATCGCCGCTGCGTTCAAAGAGCAGCGGACCCGGCTGCATGCCGTACTGCTGGAATGCGGCAAGCATGATGGCCGCCGTCGCCGACGTCGGCAGGCCAAGGGCCAGCAGCGCACCCATGGCGGTTCCCGCCGTCGCGTTGGCTGCCGCTTCCGGCGCCGCGAGGCCCTTGATGGAGCCGGTGGTGCCGAACTCCGGGTCCTTGCGCCGCTTGGCCAGCGTCTTTTCCGTGCCGTAGGCCAGGAAGGTGGGAACCTCGGCGCCGCCGGCGGGAATCAGGCCAAACGGGGCACCGAAGGCGGTGCCGCGCAGCCAGGCCGGCAGGGCCTTGCGGAAGTCCTTGAAGTTGATGCGCGCGTTGCCGCGGGTTTCCAGCCGGGTGGCCACCGGGTCGCGGTGGATGCGGGAGGCTACATGGAACACTTCGCCCAGTGCCAGCAGGCCCACGGTGATGACGATGACGGAGATGCCGTCAAAGAGCTGTGGCAGGCCGAGGGTGAAGCGGGCGGTGCCGCTGGGCCCGTCGATGCCCACCAGCGCCAGGGCCAGGCCGATTCCCAGGGCGGCAATGCCCCGGATTACCGATTCGGACACGACGGCGGAGATGGCCAGGAAGGCGAAGACGGCCAGGGCGAAGTACTCGGCCGGGCCGAAGACCGTGGCCAGGCGCACCAGCGTGGGAGCGAAGAACACCACCAGCGTGGTGGCGATGAGCCCGCCGATGAAGGCGCCGATGGCCGCCGTGGCCAGCGCCTTGGCGGCGTGGCCGTTTTTGGCCATGCGGTGGCCCTCAAAGGTGGAGGCAATGGCGGAGGAGTTGCCGGGGGTGTTCAGCAGGATTCCCGCGGTGGAGTCACCGAAGAGCCCGCCGAAGTAGATTCCGGCGAACATGATGAACGCGGCCGTGGGTTCCAGCGAGAAGGTCACCGGCAGCAGCAGCGCCACCGCCATTGCGGAGCCCAGGCCGGGCAGGACGCCGACGGCGGTGCCCAGCACGGCGCCGATCAGCACCCAGAGCAGGTTCACGGGAGTCAGCGCGTGCGCGAATCCCTCAAAAAGCAGTCCAATCTGATCCATCAGAGCATCCCTCCCAGGAAGCCGGAGGGCAGGTTCAGGCCCAGGCCGGCGTTGAACGCCAGCTGGACGGCGGAGGCGAACAGCAGTGACACGCCCACGTCAAAGAGCGGACGCTTGCTGCCCATGGCGTAGCAGATTACCCAGAACAGGAAGGCGGCGCTGATGATCCAGCCGAGGATGTTCAGCGCTGCGGTGAAGACCACGACGCCGCCGATCACCAGGCCGACGGTGCGCCAGTCGGAGTAGGTCTTGTAGACGGCAGGGGCTCCTGCTCCGGTGACATCACCGCCGTCGTCGTGCCGGGCGGCGAACTCATGCTCGCCGGACAGGTCATCCAGCATGGCGCCGGAGAAGTTGCCGCGGCCCGGATGGATCCGGGTATCGGGAACGTTGGGACGCCGGATCACGGAAATGGCAAGGGTCGTAGCCACGGCATAGAGCGCAATGCACACGA
The DNA here is from genome assembly GCF_058269275.1 of Arthrobacter sp. TJ-178. Classification (NCBI taxonomy): domain Bacteria; kingdom Bacillati; phylum Actinomycetota; class Actinomycetes; order Micrococcales; family Micrococcaceae; genus Arthrobacter; species Arthrobacter sp. TJ-178. The sequence goes on from NZ_JBZCNK010000002.1 coordinate 566,853, forward strand.
GGATCGGGAAGAACCGGGGTCCGGGCGAGGCGCTGCCCTGGACGTTCATAGTGGCGGTGCCAATGGTCAGGAAAACGGCCACGGCATAAAGCACCGCCACCACCACCAGTTCACTGCGGCCCTCCAGCGCCGGCCGGCGCGGCGGCGCGTCAGTCTTCAGCGGTGCGGGCTTGTCCTGGGCGAGGCTCATAGTCCAAGCTCCTTTACGATTGTGCTGGCCGTTGAGACTTCGTCCTCGATAAAGGTTTCGAATTCCTCCCCGGTGGCAAAGCTGTCAGTCCAGCTGTTGCGCTCCAGGGTGTCTTTCCATTCATCGGACTCGCGCATTTCGGTGATGATGGCAATGAACTCGGCCTTGGCCTCGTCGGTGATGCCGGGGGCGGCCACCACACCGCGCCAGTTGGACATGGAAACATCCACGCCCTGTTCCTTGAAGGTGGGGACGTCCACGCCGTCCAGCCGCTCCTCGGAGGAGATGGCCAAAGCCCGCAGGGTGCCGGCCTCGATCTGGTCCGCAACTTCGTTGTAGCCGGACATGCCCACGGCGGTGGTGTGGGAGAGCAGCGAGGTGAGGGCCTCGCCGCCGCCGGAGTAGGCCACATAGTTCACTTCGCTGGGGTCGATGCCGACTTCCTGGGCGAGCAGGCCGCTGAGCAGGTTGTCGATGGAGCCCAGTGAACCGCCGCCGATGGAGTTGCCGCCCGGGTTCTCCTTCCAGGCCGCCAGGAAGTCATCCAGGGTCTGGAAGTCAGAATCAGCCGTGACCACCAGGACGTCAAAGTCGTCCGCGAGGCGGGCAATCGGCACGACGTCCGCCATCGATTCGGGGTTGTCGGCAAGCTCGATGGCGCCGATCATCACGCCGCCGGTGACCAGCAGGGCGTCCTCCCGGCCCGGAGTCTGCACAAACTGGCTCAGGCCAATGGTGCCGCCGGCGCCGGGGACATTCACCACCTGCGGATTGTTGACGATTCCGTTGCTGCGCAGAGCCTGCTGGGACTCGCGGGCGAACCCGTCCCAGCCTCCGCCCGGCGCTGCCGGCGCAATCAGGGTCAGTTTGCTGCGCGCGGTGGCGGTGCCGCCTGATGCTGCCGCGTTGACGAACGCCAGGACCGTAACCACGGCGACGACGAGGGCAAAGACCCCCGTGCGGATGGACTGTTTCATTGTTCCCGTTCCATTACTTCGTTGTCGGACGGACGATGCTCGGTGCAGGTGCATTGGTTGTACACAAGGACATACATATATCGCAGGTGACGCGGATCACCACAATAGACCCGTGTGTCCCAGGTAACAATCGGAACCGTCGTGACCCGTATTTGACGCCGGCGCCGGAAACCGTAGACTCAATGCCATTCGCAGCGTCGATGTATACAACGGTATGCAATGAGTCAGGAGCAGCACATGGCAGTGGCAGAAAACCCCGGTTCCGTCAGCACGGACGTAGTGGTGGTGGGCGGCGGAAACGCCGGCTTCACTGCCGCACACGCCGCCGCCGAGCGCGGGCGGTCGGTGATCCTGCTGGAGAAGGGTTCCGAGGCCCTCTCCGGCGGCAACAGCTTCTATACGGCCGGTGCCACCCGGATTGTCCATGGAGGCCTGGAGGACCTGGCCGGACTCATCGAGCATGACGACAGGCACGCCACCACGGAGGTGCCTCCCTACACGGCGGAGAACTACGCCTCCGACCTGGCCAAGGTCACCGAGGGCCGCAATGACCCGGACATGACCGAGGTGCTGATCAAGGAGAGCCAGTCAACGCTGCGCTGGCTGAACAGCCTCGGACTGAAGTACCGCCTCATGTACGAGCGCCAGGCCTACGAGCGCCCGGACGGCGGCTACCTGTTCTGGGGCGGGCTGCATGTCGGCAATGTGGGCGGCGGCGAGGGCATGATGGCCGACCACACCCGCGTGGCCCGGGAACACGGCGTCGACGTCCGTTACGCCAGCCCGGCCACCAGGCTGCTGCACGACGGTGGCCGCGTGACCGGCGTCGTCGTTGCCGGTCCGGACGGCGACTATGAAATCCAGGCCGAGTCCGTGATCCTCACTGCCGGCGGCTTCGAGTCTGACCCGGCGCTGCGCCGCGAGCACCTCGGCGAAGGCTGGGAAAACGCCAAGGTGCGCGGCACGCCCTGCAACACCGGCGACATGATCCTGGCAGCACTGGAAATCGGCGCGGCACGCGGCGGCGACTGGAGCACCTGCCACAGCGTGCAGTGGGATGCCTTCACCGAGGACAACGAAAGCAACCGCGAGCTCACCAACCGCCTGACCCGGCAAAGCTATCCGCTGGGAATCATCGTGAACCGCGACGGCGAGCGCTTCCTGGACGAGGGCGCGGACTTCCGGAACTACACCTACGCCAAGTACGGGCGCGAAATCCTGAAGCAGCCCGGCTCCGTCGCCTGGCAGATCTTCGATGCCACGCTGCGGCCCATGCTGCGCACCGAGGAATATGACATGCCCGGGGTCTCGGTGGAAACCGCGGACACCATCGGCGAACTGGCCGCGAAGATCGGCATCAGCGCCGAGGCCCTGGAGAAGACCGTCACCGTATTCAACTCCTCCATTGACCGCAGCGTGGACTTTGATCCCAACGTCCTTGACGGCCGCGCCGCAGCCACCGAACCAGCCAAGAGCAACTGGGCGGTTCCCCTGGAGACCGGACCGTTCTACGCCTACGGCGTCACCTGCGGGATCACCTTCACCTTCGGCGGGGTTAAGGGCGATACCTCGGGCCGCGTGCTCGACGCCGAGGGCAACCCCATCCCGGGGCTCTTCGCCGCCGGCGAGATGCTGGGCGGACTGTTCAGCATCAACTACCCCGGCGGATCAGGCCTGGCGGCAGGCTGCGTGTTTGGCCGGCGGGCGGGTTCGCTGGCCTAGGACCGGGCGTAAAGTTGGCTCCGTTCGTTTCACCCCTTTTCCGTTTCTCTTCCTAGGACATGCCCGTGGCCCCAGCAGCATCAGCACGTATTGACGGCGAGGCAATCTTCGCGGCGCTCCGCAGCGAGATTCTCTCCGGCGTGCACGGCCCCGGGACCCCGATGCGGGAAATAACACTGGCGGAGCGCTTCGGCGTCTCCCGGACTCCGGTTCGGGAGGCGCTCTCCCGCCTGCAGCAGGAACGGCTGCTGGAACGGGTGGCCCGGGGGCTGCAGGTTCCCCAGGTGGACCCTGCGCAGGTCATTCAGGTTTACGACATGCGCATCCTGCTGGAGGAAGAAGCAGCGGGACAGGCGGCCCGGTCCCGCCAGTTCACTGACCTCATGCGGCTTGAAGCACTGCTGGAACGGGACCGGAAGCTTTCGGATCCGGATGACCACACCCGGATCACCACCAACCTCGAGTTCCACGCCGCGGTGTGGGAATGCGCGCACAACCCGGTGCTCACCGACCTGCTGGAACGCCTCTCCACTCACTTGATTCATGCGCCCCGCTCCACGCTGTCCGTGGAGCAGCGCTGGACTGATGCCCTGGACGAACATGAAGCGCTGATCGGCGCCATTGACCGGCAGGATGTTTCGACCGCGCGCCGGGTGGCCCGCGAACACATGGAAACCGCGCGGCGGATCCGGTTGAAGCTGCTGCGCGAGGGCGCCCTGGAACAGCCGCTGCGTCCCTACACCCGCTAGGTTCCGTACCCGCCGGGTTCCGCGGCAGCTAGCTCCCGTAGGTCAGCGGTTCGGTGATCCAGTCCAAATCTTTCCAGCGGTCCACTCGCTGCAGGACCGCGAAGCTGCTCCGGCAGAATTCCTCCACCGCCCGCTGCGGATCCGGCGAGGCAAAGGCATCCTCCAGCCGGAAGACAAACTCGCTCTCCTCGGCCAGGAACTGTGCCTTTCGCGGCGCCAGCAGGGATCCGTAGCTGCCGATATCAGCCACGAAGGGATACGGGAGGGCGTAGAACGACGGCGCATCCCACTTGGTGTCCCCGGGCCAGAAGCCAAACTCGCAGAACTTCTCATCGAAGCCGTTCCGGCCAATGGAATCCGTTCCCGTATAGGGCGCGGGCTGGCCGCTGAAGACGTTGCCGGAGAGGTCCATGGTGCCAAACCAGAATGCCGGCATGTCCACTTTTCCGCGCATCGGTGCCAGGAACCCGGCCAGCGACCGGTAGGCGAACTGCAGGTTCGCCAGAAACAGCTCCACCGCGTCCCGGTCATAGGAGTGGTGTTTGGTGTCCCGCTCAAAAGGTGTGGGGTCGTAAAACTCCTGCGGCGTCGTGTTGATGGGCGTCGGCGTGCCGATCGTGTCCAGCGACTCCATCAGCTCGCGGTGGAAATCGGCAACACTGAGTCCGTCCAGCAGGGGTATCCGGACCCGGGTGCCCAGGCTGTTCTGCACATCCACATGGTGCCGGGCCAGATTGAAATAAATCTCGAAATTGCAGTTTTCGGCGGGAATGATGCCGGTACCGATGCCATGGATGGTGGTGTCCAGGCGGATGTGCGCCCACTGGGGCCGTTTGTAGCTGCGCTCCAGCTTCACTTTGCCCGCCATCTGCAGGAACAGATGCAGAGTGTCGGCGGTGTCCTGCCAGTCGTCGTAGTTGAGGAATCTCTTGTCCATGGGATGTGCCCCTTCGCAGTGGCTGAGCCCGCGGCCGGTACTGCACCTCCGGGCTCCTCCCAGTGTGAAAGACGGCTGTTTCGGGGTCAACGAATTGCAGGCATCCGGAGGCTGCTTCGCCGGACCCGGGGTGTGCGGAAGTGGTGCACGCCACTGCGGGCCGCTCTTGTTCCGTACCGGGGGCACCCCTAGGCTGGACGGGGCCGCCGTCGTCCTTTCCTCCTTCTTCCCCTGCACTGAACCCAGGAGCACCGTTGAGCAATCCCCCCAGGACCGGCACCCGCCCCCAGCATCGCCCGGGGATCAAATACGTCCTGATGCTGGGCGCCCTGGCGGCGCTGCCGGCGGTCACTACGGACATGTATCTGCCGTCGCTGCCCACCGTCGCCACGGAACTGCATACCAGCCAGGCCGCAGCGCAGTTCACGATGTCGGGAACGCTCATTGGAGCCGCCGTCGGGCAGCTGGTGATCGGACCCTTTTCGGACCGCTTCGGCCGGCGCCTGCCGCTGCTGATCGGCATCAGCCTCCACGTCATTGTGTCCCTGCTGTGTGCCGTTGCACCGGGGATCGGCACGCTCATTGGCCTGCGGGTCCTGCAGGGATTCTTCAACGCCGCAGCCGGAGTGGTGGCGATCGCCGTCATCCGGGACCGTTTTGTCGGCTCGGACGCCGCGCGGCTGCTGTCGCGGCTGATGCTGGTCATCGGACTGGCGCCGCTGCTGGCGCCCACGATCGGCCAGGCGGTGGCCGGCATTTGGCAGTGGCGGGCCGTGTTCGTGGCACTGGCCCTGATCGGCCTGGTGCTGGTGCTGATTGTCTGGCGGTTCATGCCTGAAACGCTGCCGGCGGAACGGCGGCGCACCAGCGGCGGGCAAAGCGTTTTCCGCGGCTACAAGGTGCTCCTGCGGGACCGGCACTTCCTGGCCCTGTCCATCATTCCCGGCCTCGGCATGGCCGTGATCATGAGCTACGTGGTGGGCTCCCCGTTTGTGTTCCAGGACGAATACGGCCTGACGCCCGGGCAGTATGCCCTGGTCTTCGCCGTCAACGGAGCCGGAATGGTGCTCTCCGCACAGCTCAACGCCGCTCTGGTCCACCGCTCCTCCCCCACCCGGATCATGCGCGTCACCGTTCCCGTCCTGCTGGGACTGTCCCTGCTGCTGCCGGTCATCATCCTCACCGGTTTGGGCGGGGTCTTCGGTCTGGCCGCCGGCCTGTGGTTGGTGCTGGGCATGCACGGACTGATCGCCGCCAACGCCACCGTCACCGCCCTGGGCGCCTACGGTCACATGGCCGGTTCCGCAGCCGCTCTGATTGGCGCCCTGCAGGTGGGAATCGCCGGCGTCGTCAGTCCTCTGGTGGGTGTGTTCGGCGGCGGGGCGCTGGCCATGTCCGGCGTCATCATCGGGTGCTGCGTGCTGATGACCCTCATCCTTGCCCTGGCCACGCCGGCCTACCGGCGCGGCGGAGTGGCCAGGCTGGACGGCCCGGGCGACGGCACAGTGGACAACCCGGGCGACAGCGCAGGCGAGCAGGCCGATACCGCGGCCAGCGTGGACCTGGGTAAAAATTAGCCACACAAAAAAGTAAGTATCCTGAGTACCGAATATCGGCATTCAGGAGAAGGACACGCTTTGGGCTCGTGGTTTGCGGCATTACTGTGGGGAACGGTTGCCGGATCGGCACTGGTGGTCGGCTCCGGTATCGCCTGGAAATGGCAAATCAACCCCAAGGTTGTTTCCTCGATCATGGCCTTCGGCTCCGGAGTGCTGATTTCGGCGCTGGCCTTTGAACTTGTTGACGAGGCCGTCCAAGGCGGCGGGCTCCGGCCCACGATCGGCGGTTTTCTGGCCGGCGCGGTTGCCTATGTTGGGGCCAACCTCCTGCTGGCCCGGGCTGGTGCGAGGCACCGCAAGCGTTCCGGCTCCCGGCAGCCCAGCGAAGCCGACCAGCCCGGCAGCGGCAGTGCCCTTGCCATCGGTGCCCTGCTGGACGGAATCCCCGAATCGGTGGTGCTCGGGCTCGGTCTGGTGACCGCTTCGGCCGTCAGTCCGGCGATGCTGGCGGCAGTGTTTATTTCCAACGTCCCTGAAGGTCTCTCCAGCACCGCCGGCATGAAGGGTTCGGGGCGAAGCGCCAAATACGTGTTTGGCGTCTGGGGCGGCATTGCGGTGATCTGCGGCATTGCCTCAATGGTTGGCTTTCTGACCCTGCAGAACGCACCCGCGGAACTCATAGCCTTCATCACGGCCATTGCCGCCGGCGCAATCCTGGCCATGCTGGCGGACACGATGATTCCGGAAGCCTTCGAGGAAAGCCACATGTTCACCGGGTTGATTGCCGCCCTGGGTTTCCTCGCGGCCTTTTCCATCCACGAGCTGGGCTGAGCCGCTCCGGCACTCCGCACCCGCTGTCAGGAACACTGCCCCTCCGGCGGCTACACTGTGTCGTGGATCTCACCGCACATTAGTCTCCTCGCGTTCCTGCGTGGGCGGTCCCCGCGCAGCAGGACGGCCGTTTCCCCTGACAGACAGGACCTCTCCCGCCATGTATTCCGATCTGCCCGCCGACCAGCTCAAGGCCTACACCAGCTCCCAGACCCGCCCGGAGGATTTCGACGGATTCTGGTCCGAAACCCTGGAGCAGGCACAGTCCCATCCCCTGAACCTTAAGGTCACGCCGAAGCCGACGGTCCTGGAAGCGATTGACATCTACGACGTTGAGTTCGCCGGCTGGAACGGCGAACCGGTCCGCGCCTGGCTGCGCGTGCCGCACGGCGCCACCGGACCGCTGGCCTGTGTGGTGGAGTTTGTCGGCTACGGCGGCGGGCGCGGCGAGGCCCATGAAAATCTGCTCTGGGCCGGAGCCGGATTTGCCCACCTGCAGATGGATACCCGCGGTCAGGGAGCCAGCTGGAGCCGGGGTGCCACGCCGGACGGTGCGGGCAGCGCCGGACCGCAGGTTCCCGGCGTCATGACCCGGGGCATCCTGGACCCGCAGACCTATTATTACCGCCGGCTGATCACCGACGCGGTCCGTGCCGTACAGGCAGCGCGCGAGCTGACGGCTGTGGACCCGAACCGGGTGGCGGTCACCGGGATCAGTCAGGGCGGCGGCGTCGCGCTGGCCGCCGCGGCGCTCTGCCCGGACCTGCGTGCCGCCGTCCTACGCGTTCCGTTCCTCTCCGACTTTCCGCGGGCCCTGCAGATCACCGACGCGTATCCCTACCGAGAAGTCAGCGATTTCCTCTCCGTCCACCGCACCGAAGCGGAGCGGGCCCAGGCGACGCTGCGCTACTTCGACGGTGTGAACTTCGCCCCCCACGCAACCATTCCGGCTATGTTCACTGCCGGACTCATGGATGTCACCACTCCCCCGTCCACCGTCTACGCGGCCTACAACGCCTACGCCGGTCCCAAACAGATCACTGCGTGGCCGTTCAACGGGCACGAAGGCGGAGGCTCCGAGGACGACGTCGCCGCCGTGCACTTCCTGCGTGAAATGACCGCTGCCGGCTAGGACGCCAAAACCACGGCCGGGGCTGCCGGCTAGTCGAGCATCGCCTTATCCCACGGCAAAGGAGAAGGCGACGACGGCGGCCAGCACCACCGCGCGCACCGCTACCGCCCGCCGTCCGGGTTCCTTCTTGGGCTTTTTCTCCGGTTTCCGCGGCGGCTTGGTCCGGAGCAGGCCGGCGTTACGGGGTTCGCCCTGCCCCGGCGGCGCAGTCGCCGGTTCCCGTTCCTGTTCCTGTTCAGTGTCCGGTTCCGTGAAATCCAGCAGAGCGGCGTGCGAGGGCAGCTGCGGCCAACGGATGACCATTCCGGCAACGGCGGCGGCCAGCGCCGCCATGGCCACCACCCACAGCAGCGTTGTTCCGGTGCTCCACGGCACCACCAGACGGAAGAAGGCGGCAACGGCGGCCGCATCCAGCACACTGGACAGCAACGCCATCCGACTGATGCCGGGCGCCCGTTCACCCAGGTTCCACGCCGAACGGGCCACGGCAAGACAGGTCACCACCAGGACTCCCGCCAGAAGCCATGACACCAGGGAGGCAGCCATCAGATGCCTTCCTTCAGCAGGGTCAGCGCGGCCTCTTCCTGGCCGGAGGCTACGTTGGAGAAGGTCAGCACGGCCCGGCCTGCATCGCGGTCCAGCGCCGCCATGGAAGCGAACCCTCCAGTCATGCCGTTGTGCCAGGTCGCGGCCCGGGCAGGCGACTCGGAGGAGACCCGGGTGAACCAGGCCAGCCCCACCTGTTCGCCGTCAACGTCGCTGTCCCACTGCGGATCCAGTGCTTTTGCCCCTGGTGCGGTTCCTGCCAGCAGTGCCTGGGCGTAGCGGGCCATGTCCGCGGCGGTGGAACGGATTCCGCCCGCCGGGGCAGTGCCGTTGGCGGTCCAGGCGCCCTGGCCAAGTCCGGCAGCACTGCGGCCAGTTGGAGCGTCCGGACGCAGGTTGTCCGCGGTTACCGGCGCATAAGTATCCTTCATGTCCAGCGGTTCCAGGATGCGCTGCCGCAGCAGATCGGCGTAACTCATGCCGCTAGCCTTGGCGAGAAGCTGGCCCAGGAAGGCATAGCCCAGATTGGAGTAGCTCATGCTGCCCCGTCTGCTCACCGGAGCCTGTTGGGCGTGTTTCAGGACTGCGGCCGGTGAGGCCGTGTACGGGTCGCGGTGCAGGTAGGTACCCAGCAGGGCTGCGGCAATCGAGGCTGGATCCGTGGCCAGGCGGGGAAGCCCCGAGCGGTGGCTCGCCAGCTCTGCCAGGGTGAGGCTGCCAATCTCGGCGTCCGGATCAGCAAGGTCCGGCCCCAGGATCTCGGCCACCGTGGTTTCCAGCGACACCTCTCCGCGCTCGACGGCGTCCGCCAGCAGAGCTGCCGTGAAGGTCTTGGACACCGACCCGATTTCGAACTCGGTCTGTTCGTCGGCGCCAAACCCGGCAAAACGGACGTCGCCGTCCTCAATGTAGGCAACGCTGATCCTGTCAGCGGGATTCTTGAGGAGTGGGCGCACAGCTTCCGCCAGCACTGCATCCCCGGAAACATCAGCTGACAGCCGGGGCGGCCAGGGCGCAGCCAGCAGGCCGCAGGCCAGAACCGCGGCCGCCGTAAGGATGCCCATGATCGTTCGTCGTTGATTTCCCATACTCACGTACCTCCGGAGACAGCGGTCAGAATGGCCAGCAGGGGAATCACCCGAGCCGGTGGAATGCGATAGCGGGACCGGGCATGCGGTGTCAGCCATCCCGCGGCGGTGAGCTGATGTACGTGGTGGTACATCTGTCCGGACGTTCCCAGTGCCAGATCCTCCACCAGTCCCGCAACGGTTTCTGTTCCGCCCAGAACCGCGCGCAGAACGGCCAGTCGGACGGGATGGCCAAGCGCGGCCAAAGAATCGGCAAACTGCGTCCAGTCGACGTCGAGCAGGTGCCCCGTTTCCAAGCCGTACTGGTATTCGTAACGGGCGCCTGCGTCAGTGACGGCGGTGCCGGCGAAGAGGACAGCACCCTGGCCGGGATAGCGGTTCCGCACCCCGTTCAGGGCCCAGAACACGTCTGCCGAATCGTCGGCCGGCGTCGGTCCCTCGGAGTCGGGCCGGTCTTCGAGGGCGTTGACGCGCGCCTCCAGAGCTTCCAGCCTGCTCTCGAGGGATTCCTCTCCGGAGATTCGTTCTGGGGCCATGCCAAATAATTACGTAAATTCAGATTGATTACAAGGATCCGTAATTGTTTGTCTCAGTCGGGGAAGCAGTCCCGACACGCTGCCGTTGGTCCCGGCGCCACGCCCAGTGTCGACGTCGTGCCTCTCCCCCTCGCCGAGCGTCGACGTCGCGCCGCATTCAGGCGCACGCCGAGTGTCGACGTCGTGCCGCATGTTCTCGCCGAGTGTCGACGTCGCGCCGCATTCAGGCGCGCATTCCCGCATCATCTCGACAATGGACGCAGCGAAAGGGCCTTAGCTCGACACTCGGCTGCGAGCAGCGGACCGCGGCAGCCGCCGTCTCTCTGCTCCGACGGCGCGACCACAGAGCCAAGCAACGACCGAGTGTCGATGTCGTGCCTCTCCCCCTCGCTGAGTGTCGACGTCGCGCCGCATTCACGCGCGCATTCCCGCATCATCTCAACAATGGACGCAGCGAAAGGGCCTTAGCTCGACACTCGGCTGCGAGCGGCAGACCGCGACTGAAGCCGCGGAACCAACACGCCGAACACCAGGAACGCAGCAGTCCACAGAAGAAGCCCCACCAGCAGGAACATGCCCACGATGGCGAGGTAGTCCGACGCCGTCCGGGTCGGAAACCAGCCACTGACAAAGAGCACGGGAAGGACGGTCCCGAGCATCACCGCAAAGTGAACCGCCGTCTGCCAAAAGAGCGACCATTTCTCGACGTCGTAAATGACTGACGCCGCCGATACCGTGCCGAAAATGATCGCGGCACACAGCGTGCTGCGGCCGTCCTCCGCCTGCCCCTGTGTATAGAGCGCAACGGCAATTCCGGACATCAGAACGAGCGGAATGCCGCCCCGTAATACTGCTTGCCCCCAAAGCTTCATGCGCCCAACCTACCGGCCCGCGCACGCATGGAAGCCCAAGCCGAACATCACCGCGCCGTGGCGGCTGCCTTCCGGTAACGCTCCAGAATCTGCGGGGCGGCGGCAGCCTCCAACACTGATTCGCTCGCTGCGGTCCAGCCCGGCCACGCACCGGACAGCACGGCCGCGGCCTGCCGGGCGGCGCCGTCGGCCACGTACTCCCCCGGATCCGGAACCGTCACAGGCAGGCCGAAGACCGCCGAGACAGCCTGCTGCAGTGCTTCCGAGCGGGCCGCACCGCCCACCAGAATGACCCGGCGGGCCTCAATTCCGAGGTCCCGCAGGGCCTGCAGTCCGTCCGCCAGGGAGCAGGCGATGCCTTCGACGGCGGCTCGGGCCAGGTTCTCCGGAGTGAAGTTTGCCAGCGTCATGCCGTGCAGCGATCCGGTTGCGTCGGGCAGGTTCGGGGTCCGTTCGCCCTCGAAGTACGGTACGAGGCTCAGCCCGCCCGCGCCGTCGGAGGCAGCCAGCGCCAGCCGGGTCAGCTCCGGCAGGTCCACGGAGAGCAGGGCTGCGGTGGCGTCCAGGACCCGCGAGGCGTTGAGCGTGCAGGCCAGCGGCAGGTAGTGGCCGGTGGCGTCGGCAAATCCGGCCACCAAGCCGGTGTCGTCCGCGGAGGGATCGTCAGTCACGGCAAAGACGGTGCCGGAGGTGCCCACGGAGACGACGACGTCGCCCACCCCGGCTCCCACGCCCAGGGCGGCGCCGGCGTTGTCCCCGGTGCCCGGCGCAATGACCGCGCCCGACGGCGTCTGCTGGTCCGCTTCCAGCGGTCTCAGGACCCGCGGCAGCAGCGGGACGTGGCCGAGGGTTTGTTCCAGGACGGCGGGGAGGTATTCGCCGGTCGCGGGTGACCAGTAGCCGGTCCCGGAGGCGTCCGAGCGGTCGGTGCGCAGAGCGTCGAGTCCGGCGCGGCCGCTGCCCGGGCCGTAGCCGGCCAGCCGCCAGCTCAGCCAATCATGCGGGAGGCAGACGGCGGCAGTCCGGGCCGCATTCTCGGGTTCGTTTTCGGCCAGCCAGCGAAGCTTGGCCGCCGTAATAGAGGCCACCGGAACGGTGCCGGTCTGCCCCGCCCAGTAGGCAGCGCCGTCGGGCCCGGCCTCGGAGACCATCTTCTCGGCGGCCGCGGCCGAGCGCACGTCGTTCCACAGCAGGGCGGGGCGGACCACGGCGCCGTCCTCATCCAGGCACACCATGCCGTGCTGCTGTCCGGAAACCGCCACGGCGTCGACGTCGTCGAGCCCGCCGGCAGCGTCCAGGGCCTCCTGCAGCGCGCGCCACCAGATCTCGGGATCGATTTCCGTGCCGTCCGTGTGCCGTGCCGTTCCGGAGCGGATCAGGGCACCGGTCTCGGAGTCCCTGATGACCACCTTGCAGGATTGGGTGGAGCTGTCCACTCCGGCAACCAGTGCCATGGCGTTACCTTTCATCGTTCTGAATTCTGTTCGTCAAACACCGCAACGCCGGGCCCGTAGCAACGGACCCGGCGGCAGTAGGGCAATGCTCTTAGCGGGCGCCCATGAGGTGTTCCAGCGCCAGCTGGTTCAGGCGGACAAAGCCGAAGGAGCGCTCGGCGGCCTTCTCGGCGTCGAAATCCTCGAAGGAGGAGGTGTCCGCCAGGAAGTCCGACAGGCTTTCGCCGGCATCCACGGTGGGCTGGGCCAGCTCGAAGACGCCGGAGGTGGCCAGCGCTTCCTGGACCTCGGGGTCCGCACGGAAGGCCACGGCGCGTTCCTTGAGCAGCAGGTACATGGCCATGTTGGCCTTCGCGGATTCCCAGACGCCGTCGTAGCCTTCGGTGCGCGAGGGCTTGTAGTCGAAGTGGCGCGGACCGTCATATGTCGGACCGCCGTTGGGGAAGCCGTTCTCCAGCAGGTCCACTGTGAAGAACGCGCTGGTCAGGTCGCCGTGGCCGAACACCAGGTCCTGGTCGAACTTGATGGACTTCTGGCCGTTGAGGTCAATGTGGAAGAGCTTGCCGGCCCACAGTGCCTGGGCGATGCCGTGGTTGAAGTTCAGCCCGGCCATCTGCTCGTGGCCCGTCTCCGGGTTCAGGCCCACGATGTCGCCGTGTTCCAGTTCGTTGATGAAGGCCAGCGCGTGGCCGATCGTGGGCAGGAAGATGTCGCCGCGGGGTTCGTTCGGCTTGGGCTCCAGCGCCAGGCGCAGGTTGTAGCCCTTCTCCTTGACGTAGGCGGCGACGGTGTCCACGCCTTCCTTCATGCGGTCATAGGCAGCGGCGAAGTCCTTGGACCCGTCGTACTCGGCGCCTTCGCGCCCGCCCCACATGACAAAGGTTTCGGCGCCGAGTTCGGCGGCCAGGTCCATGTTGGCCATGACCTTGCGCAGCGCAAAGCGGCGAATGGAGCGGTCGTTGGAGGTGAATCCGCCGTCCTTGAACACCGGGTGGCTGAAGAGGTTGGTGGTCACCATGGGAACCTTCAGACCGGTTTCGGTCAGGGCGCCCTGGAAGCTCTTGAGGATCTGCTCACGCTCAGACGCCGAGGCGTCGAACGGAATCAGGTCATTGTCGTGGAACGTGATGCCGTACGCACCCAGATCGGCCAGCCGGTGCACGGCTTCCACCGGGTCCAGATCGGAGCGGGTGGGAACACCGAACGGGTCGTTGCCGGTCCAGCCCACGGTCCAGAGGCCAAAGGTAAAGCGGTCGGATGGTGATGGCGTCGTTGTCACAATTCACTCCAAAAGCAAGATTAGTTGGGAGCAACAACTTATGGCGCAAAGTGAGCTGTGTCAATGGTTTTTCCAAACTTCCGGCCGCGATCCGCATTCTGGAAGAGGATTTCTGCTCCGCGGCAACAAAACCGCTCCAAACGACGCCGGCCGGGGTTAGGGTGAGAAGCGGTCCGCTTGGCTGCGAGCACAGCGCAGCCGGGCCCCGGACATCACCTCCAGCAGAAACGGCAGCAGCATGAGCACCGGCACTTCCTCCGGCACGGAGAGTATCCGCGCCCAGAACCTTTCGCGGATCCTGACGCTGCTGCACCGCCGCGGACCGCTTTCCCGCGCCGAGCTGACCCGTCTTTGCGGCTTCAACCGATCCACCGTCGGGGCTCTCGTGGCCGAGCTGGCCGAGCTGGGACTGGCCTATGAGACGGAGCCGCCCGCCCTGAAGCGCGTGGGCCGGCCCAGCCCGCTGGTCCATGCCAATGAAAGGGTTGCCGCCATTGCCGTGCATCCGGACGTGGATGCCGTCACCGTGGGCCTGGTCGGGCTCGGCGGCACGGTCCACCGCAGGATCCGCTACGACGCCGGCTCCCTGCCCACAGTCTCCGATACGGTCAACATTGCCCGGGCCGTGGTGGAGGGCATGCAGACTGAACTGGCAGGGATGACCCGCGTGGCCGGTGTGGGTGCAGCAGTGCCGGGACTGGTCAACAGCAGCGACGGTACCGTCCTGTTGGCGCCGCACCTCAAATGGTCCGACGAACCGCTCGCCGCGGAGCTCCGGGTCGGGCTGGGACTGCCGGCCCGCGCCGCGAATGACGCCAATCTGGGCTCGCTGGCTGAAAGCCTGTTCGGGGTGGCCGTGGGAGCATCCGACGTCGTTTACCTCAACGGCAGCGCCAGCGGCATCGGCGGGGGCGCCGTGGTGGGCGGCGCACCGCTCCGGGGAGCCAGCGGCTACGCCGGGGAACTCGGCCACACGGTGGTGACTCCAGGAGGTACACCCTGCCACTGCGGGCGCAGCGGATGCCTGGAAACGGAGGTCAGCCTGGGCAGGCTGCTGGCCATCCTGGGAATGGGCCACGCAGATCAGGACCAGCTCGAAGCCGCCATGGCCTCGGACAACTCCCCCGACCTCCTCGCCGAAACGCACCGCCAGCTGGACCTGCTCGCGGTGGCGCTGACCAACTTCGTGAACATCTTCAATCCGGGCATCATTGTGCTCGGCGGGTTCCTTGGGGTCCTGCACTCATTTGCCCCCGGCCGGCTGGAGGCAGCCGTAGGTGCAGGGGGCATCGGCGGTCTGGGCAGCGAAGTATCCATCCGTCGCGCGGCCCTGGGCTCCGAGCTGCTCCTGGTGGGCGCGGCGGAACTGGTCTTTGCCGAGCTGCTGGCCGATCCGGCGTCGGTGGGGGTACTCCCGGAGCCCGTGTCCAACTGATTCTCAGTCCTTCCGGGCATCGGTTGTACAGATAACGGGGTTGAGGCTCATCGCTTGTACAGATAACGGGGTTCTGACCGCCGGATAGGCCCATTATCTGTACAACGGACGCCGCTGAATCCCGCATTCCAGGGGAACTCCAGGTCAATCCGACCGGCGTCCCCGACTGAACAGGGTCGCCTGCATCGCCAGCAGGATGACGGCGCCGAGCAGTCCGAAGACCATCACGAACGGTCCGAGGGTATAGAGGTTGGCCTGCACTTCCTGGCTCAGCGCCGAGGTGCCGGAGGCTCCGTTCGGGTTGGAGGCCTCCACCGGCGGATAGTTGTTCCACGCCGGCTCGAAGATTCCGAAGAGCCACCCCGTTCCCACGGCCAGCATCAGCGCCACCAGCGTCCAGGCCGCCCAGAGGCTCCGGTTGCGGCGGCTCGGCCCCGGACGGCCCGGAGACATCGGAACCGGAACGCCGTCGTTCACTGCGACGGCCCCGTCCGGACTCTCGACGGCCCCGTAAGGCGGACCCGCCGGCTGGTCGGCGTCGATCTGCCGGCCGCGGCCGTCGTCAATCACTTCCACCCAGTCCCCGGCGCGTCCTGGATCCGGCCGGGCATAGCGGCGGTAATCCTCTTCCGGTGTGCGCTGTTGATTCCCCATGCGGGGAGCCTAGCCCACAGCACTCAGCGGCCGGCCCCAACACGCGAGTATTCTGCGACGCCTGCTGACGTTAGGGAACCAGGGAACGGGCAGCGGCGGCGACGGTGTCGCGGGCAGTTGCTCCCACGCCGATGAGGGTGGCCGACGCCGGTCCGCACCAGTCCCCGTACCCCAGGAAAAACAGTCCCGGGTGATCAACGGACTTCGTGGGCAGCTTGGCATCCGTGGGCGGAACGCCGTTCCGGCCGTTCAGCCCGGTCAGGCCGAGTGGCTGCAAGTGGTGCAGATCGGGCCGGAACCCGGTGCACCAGATGAGAACATCGGCGTCCAGCTGCGCTCCGTCCTCCCACTGCACTCCCCCGGGAAGCAGCCGGGCGAACGTGGGCCGGGCGTCCAGCAATCCGGCGTCGCGGGCCTTCCGGACGGAAGGAACGGCAACAATGTCGCCCAGATCGGCGACTCCGCCGGCTCCGGTTTCTCCGGCGGCGAGAGCCTTAACGCGGCGGGTGGCGATGTCGAACAGTGCCCGGCCGTCGACGTCGTCGGGCAGGTAGCGCGGCGGCTTCCGGGTCACCCACGTGAGGTTTGCGGTCGAAGCAAGGTCCGCGGCGATCTGCGCTCCGGAGTTTCCGCCGCCCACCACCACCACATCCAGTCCCGCATACGGCTGCGGTCCGCGGTAGTCGGCCGTATGCAGCTGCTGTCCGGCGAACTCACCGCTGCCGGGCAGCTGCGGAATTTCCGGCGCCTTCCAGCTTCCGGTGGCACTGATGACAACACGGCTGGTCCACTGCCCGACGCCGGTATCGGTGATGAATCCGCCGTCCGCCGCCCGCACCGCCTCCACCCGAACCGGCCGGTGCACCGGCAGCTCGTACCGCGCTTCATAGGTGCGCAGATACTGGGCAACGTGGTCCGCGGAGGGGTTGCCGTCGCCGTCCCAGGCCGGCATCTGGTACCCGGGCAGGGAGCTGTAGGCCGCCGGGGAAAACAGTTCCAGGCTCGGCCAGTAGTGCTGCCACGCCCCGCCGGGCTCCCGGTTGGCGTCCAGGATGGCGAAGGTCGGCGCCGGGCCGGACCGGCCGGAGGCCTCGTCCCGGCGCAGACGGTTCAGGTAGTACCCGGCGGCGAGACCGGCCTGGCCTCCGCCGATGACCAGAACGTCTACGTCCCGGACCGGTGAGTTTGGCAATCAGCTCTCCCGCTCTGCGGAACGGCCGTGTTCCAGGCCGGTGGGGATGCCCAGGAATGCCGGTTCGGGTGCGCTGCAGCAGGACGACGACGCCGGGGCGGCTTCGGGTTCCGCCGCGGGCTCGGGTGCACCGCAGCACGACGACGCCGCCGGTTCCGGTTCGGGATCAGGTGCCGTGCCGCAGCACGACGACGACGCCGCAGGCTCCGGTTCGGGCGCCGTGCCGCAGCAGGAAGCGGCTTCGGCATCCCCGCCAGCAACCGGAGCATCGCAGCTGCCGCCCAGATCGGTGGAACAGACGCCGGTTTCGGGCAGGACCAGCTGCACGTCGTCGGCGGCCTGCTGATCTCCGGCCAGGGCTGCGGCGATGGAGCGGACCTGCTCGTAGCCGGTGGCCATCAGGAACGTGGGGGCCCGGCCGTAGGACTTCATGCCGACAATGTAGAAATCCTTCTCCGGGTGGGACAACATCTTGGCGCCGTGCGGTGCCACGGTCCCGCAGCTGTGGAACTCGGGATCGATCAGCGGCCCGAGTTCCCGCGGTGCCTCCACCACGGGGTCAAGGTCCAGCCGGATCTCGCGGAGCAGGTCCAGGTCCGGGCGGAAACCGGTGGCCGGAACCAGCAGGTCCACGTCCAGCTGCTTCTCGCCGTACGGCGTGATTCCAATGACCGCGAGGGTGTCGGCGGTCTTGAACCCGGTGATGGTGAAGGAGGTGTGCAGCTCGATCCGGCCGTTTGCCACCAAGGTTCGCAGCCGGCTGCCCAGCGCGCCGCGGGCGGGCAGGCCGTCCAGGTCTCCGCCGCCGTAGACGCCGGCTGCGGAAGAGCTGCGGATGGCCCAGCTGATCCGGGTGCCGGGTTCCTGTTCGGCGAGTTCGCCCAGGGCCAGCAGGGTGTTCGCGGCCGAGTGGCCGGCGCCGACCACCAGGACATGTTTGC
The DNA here is from genome assembly GCF_058269275.1 of Arthrobacter sp. TJ-178. Lineage (NCBI taxonomy): Bacteria > Bacillati > Actinomycetota > Actinomycetes > Micrococcales > Micrococcaceae > Arthrobacter > Arthrobacter sp. TJ-178. The sequence continues at coordinate 584,947 of NZ_JBZCNK010000002.1, forward strand.
CGGCCAAGCGGGCACGGTCGCGGCCGACGACGTCGGGCAGCGGCCGGGTGATCAATCCGGCGGCGAAAGCGTCGGCTTCCCCAACGGCCGGCAGTCCGGCCTGTCCCAGCGGGTTGGGCGTGCCCCAGGTACCGGAGGCATCGATGACGGCGCGCGCCCGGTAATCGGTGATGGTGCCCTCGGCATCTTCAACCCGGATCAGGAACGGGGTGCTGGTCCGGCCGCCGGTGCGGGTCTTGTCCAGGCCTTCCCGGCTAACAGCCAGGACCCGGGTGGAGGTGTGCAGCGCCGCGGCAATCTGCGGGACCGCGGCCAGCGGTGACAGGTACTGCTCATGGAGTTCGGCGCCGGTGGGCAGGGTGTCGGCATCCGGTTCCTGCCAGCCGGTAGCCGCGAGCAGGCGGCGGGCGGCGGCGTCGACGTCGTACTGCCACGGCGAGAACAGCCGGATGTGGCCCCAGGAGGCGACGGCGGCCGCAGGTGTGGCGCCGGCTTCGAAAATGATCGGCGTCAGGCCGCGCTCGAGGAGCTCTGCGGCGGCGGCCAGGCCCACGGGCCCGGCACCGATCACGGCCACGGGAAGTTCGGACAATTCGGTTTCGGTGTTCATGGTTCTGTCCTTACAGGTGGGTGGGCAGCAGGTCGGCGATCAAGTCCTGGATCCGGGCCTTGATGTCGTCACGGATGGGCCGGACGGCCTCCACGCCCTGTCCGGCGGGGTCCTCAAGTTTCCAGTCTTCATAGCGCTTGCCGGGGAAGATCGGGCAGGCGTCACCGCAGCCCATGGTGATCACGACGTCGGACTCCTTCACGGCCTCGGTGGTCAGCACCTTGGGCAGCTCGGCGGACATGTCGATGCCGTCCTCGGCCATGGCTGCCACGGCGGCGGGGTTCACGGAGTCCGCAGGTGCGGAGCCTGCGGAACGGACCTCGATCCGCCCCTGTCCCAGGGCGCGCAGGTAGGCGGCTGCCATCTGGGACCGGCCGGCGTTGTGCACGCAGACGAACAGGACGGACGGCTTGGCCGCAGCTTCGGTGGTGGAGTTGGGGCTGGGGTTGGCGGGAGTGCTCATCAGTTTGTCTTTTCTGCCGGTGCGGCGGTGAGGGCGGAGTCGGCGGCGGGCCAGTATTTCTTCCGGGCCCAGAGGGCAACATAGACCAGTGCGACCAGAACGGGAACCTCAATCAGGGGTCCGACGACGCCGGCGAGGGCCTGCCCGGAGGTCACGCCGTAGGTGCCGATGGCTACGGCAATGGCCAGTTCAAAGTTGTTGCCGGCGGCGGTGAACGCCAGTGTGGTGGTGCGGGGGTAGCCCAGGTTCAGGAGCTTGCCCAGCAGCATGCCCGCGCCGAACACCACAACGAAGTAGACCAGCAGCGGAAGCGCAATCCGCGCGACGTCCAGCGGGTTCGAGGTGATCTCGTCCCCCTGCAGCGCGAACAGCAGCACGATGGTGAACAGCAGTCCGTAGAGGGCCCAGGGGCCAAGCTTCGGCAGGAACGTGCCCTCATACCAGTCGCGGCCCTTCGCCTTTTCGCCAAAGGTGCGGGTGAGGAAGCCGGCCAGCAGCGGGATACCCAGGAAGATGAGGACGCTGGCGGTAATGGCCCAGAAGGAGAAGTCCATGCTGGTGGTTTCCAGACCCAGCCAACCGGGCAGCACCTGCAGGTAGAACCAACCCAGGGCGCCGAAGGCCAGCACCTGGAACACGGAGTTGATGGCCACCAGCACGGCGGCGGCTTCGCGGTCGCCGCAGGCCAGGTCGTTCCAGATCATCACCATCGCGATGCACCGGGCCAGGCCCACAATGATCAGCCCGGTCCGGTACTCGGGCAGATCCGGCAGGAAGATCCACGCCAGCGCGAACATGAACGCCGGCGAGACCACCCAGTTCAGGACCAGCGAGCTGATCATCAACTTCCGGTCGGCCACTACCTTGTGCGTCTCGTTGTAGCGGACCTTGGCCAGCACCGGATACATCATCACCAGCAGGCCGACGGCGATGGGCAGGGACACGTTGGACACCTTCACGGAATCCAGTGCCGGCCCGATGCCGGGAACCAGCCGTCCCAGCAGCAGTCCCAGTGCCATGGCGGCAAGGATCCACACGGGCAGGAACCGGTCCAGAGTCGAGAGCCGGGCAGTAACCTGGTCGGTTTGGCGCGGAACGGCGGGGGTGCTCACGTAACTCCTCTGATGATTGCGGCAGCAGGCATCGAGAAATATCGATATCCTTCGATTCCGAGTATTCCTTCAGCCATCGACGGATGTCAATCCAAGTGCATAATGGAACGATGAACACTCAGACCGCTCCCGATCCTGTTGCCGAGGCCTGCTGCACTCCCCTGGTGACGGAAGTACTGAGCGCCGAGGATGCCCAGCGGTTCGCCCAACTCCTCAAGGCCGTTGCCGAACCGACGCGGCTGCGTCTGGTTTCCCTGATTGCCGCGCAGGAGAACAAGGAAGCCTGCGTCTGTGATCTCACGGAACCGATCGGTCTGGGCCAGCCGACTATTTCGCACCACTTGAAGATCCTGGTGGACGCCGGCATCCTGCACCGGGAAAAGCGCGGCGTCTGGGCCTACTACTCCATCGTGCCTGGTGCACTGGAGCGCGCCGCAGCGGTTCTCGCTCCCCGATAGGGCCACCCCCTCCCCGATAGGACAGCACGGAACCGGCAGCCTGAGAAACAGCCGTAATCGAGAAAACCTGTCAATTGCTCTTGACGCGATCCATGCCGTCAATCAGCATTGACGCATGGAAGACCCTTCACAGAAGGCCGCCGCGGCAGCCAGTCCTGATCCGGCGACCGGGCTGCGCGCCGTCGTCGCCCTCGGACGGCTGCGCGACCAGCTCGAAGCCGTCCAGGTGGCCAACGCCCGGGCGCAGGGCTGGTCCTGGCAGGCGATCGCGGACCAGCTTGGCATCAGCAAGCAGGCCGTCCACCAGAAATACAACCGGAAAGCGAAGTAGCGTCATGTTTGAACGGTTTACTGACCAGGCCCGGCAGAGTGTCATCGGTACGCAGGAGGAAGTCCGCTCCCTGAATGCACCCCAGGTCCTTCCGGCGCATCTGCTGGTGGGCATCGTCGCAGCGGCGGAGAAGTCCTCCCCGTCCCTGGCCACACTGCTGGGCGGGTACGGACTCACCTCAGTACGGCTGCACTCGGAGCTGCAGGAACTGGGCGAGGGGCTGGATGACGCCGCGGCCCTCGGTTCCCTGGGCATTGATTTGGCGGAGGTGCGCCGCGCCATCGACGCGCAGTTCGGCGAGGGCACCCTGGATAGTGCCGCTCCCGCCCCGAAACCCCGGCGCAGCCTGTTCCGCACAGCCGGGCAGATCCCGTTCAGTGCCGGCGCGAGGGACGTCCTGACCTCCAGCCTGCGCGAGTCCAAGGCCCACCGGGACGGTTACATCGGGGTGGAACACCTGCTTCTGGGACTGCTGCGGGGTGCCGACCCGACGGCCACGGCGCTCATCGGCCGGCATGTGGAGCCGGATGAGCTCCGGGCCGGGATCCTCGGCCTGATGGACGCCGCGGCCTAGCGGGCGGCCGCCGAAGCGTCCGATGCCATCCGTTCCGGCCGGAACGGGGCGAGCATCGGATGACGGCGCCCGGTGAGCATTTCCCGGGCCAGCAGCTCGCCGGCAATCAGTCCCAGCGTTGCTCCGGAATGGGTAAACGCCACGTAGCAGCCGGGGAGCCCGGTCAGCTCCCCCAGCACCGGCCGGCCGTCGGCGGGCACCGGCTTCAGCCCGATCCGCCAGCTCTGCGCCACCAGCCGCGGATGTCCGGCCAGCACGGCCGAGGCCTCGTCCACCAGGTCCAGCACCACCTGAGGATCCACCGACCAGCCGCCGTCGCCGTTGGGCGTGATCGAATCCAGATACCAGGTGGAATCCATCGCCAGCCGGGAACCCGGATGGGGCCGCAGGGACACCCGCGGCGTGTTCAGCACAGCCCTGAGGTTGTGCGCCTTGGGTTCGGTCACCACCAGCATGGCCAGATCCGATCCGTCCTGCAGCGGCACCCCCAGCCTGTCCAGCACCGCCGGTGTACCGGCGCCGGCAGCCACCAGGACGACGTCGGCCCGGTACAGTTCTCCGGCCGCGCTGCGGAGCCCGACGGCGGCGCCTCCGTCCGTCGCCACGCAGACCCGTCCCGCAGCGGTGATCAAGGTTCCGCCGAGCCGGGCAAACTCGCCCAGCAGGTGCCGGATCAAATGCGGCAGGCTCACCCAGCCTTCGCCGGGGTTGAACAGCACCTCCTCCGGCAGCGCCGCCGGATCCAGGCCGGCAGCCACCCCGGCAACGTCGCGCGCCGGAACCAGCCGTGCGTCGTATCCGCGGTCCCGCTGCTCCTCGCACCGGTCCGCCGGGGACCCGCCGTCCCAGTACACCCCGCCGTCGAACCGGAGCCAGTCGAGGTCCGGGTTCTCGGCCAGCAGCGTCCGGTAGCGGTCCATTCCGGCCAGCCGCAGCTGGTGGTACTCCGGCGCGTAGGTGCCGCCGGAGTTCAGCCACGACAGCGAGCGCCCCGAGGCGCCGCTGCCGGGATGCGCTTCCGTCACCAGTGTCACGGACGCGCCGCCGCGCAGCAGCTGCACCGCCGTCGATACCCCCAAAATCCCGGCGCCGAGCACGGCAATCTGCGGACCCGTTCCGGCGCCGGCGCTCCCTGCCGCGGCGAAACCCACCCCCGGCCTCAGATCTCGCCCAGCGCCATCTGCGCGGCCAGATACTCCGCCTGCCGGATCGCCAGCGCCACGATGGTCAGCGTGGGATTGGCGGCCGCTCCCGTGGTGAACTGCGAACCGTCGGAGATGAACAGGTTCGGCACGTCATGGGTCTGCCCGAATCCGTTGCACACCCCGTCCTCCGGACGCAGGCTCATCCGGGCGGTGCCCATGTTGTGGGTGGAGGGATACGGCGGCGTCCGCACCGCCGACGTCGAGCCCACCGCCTCATACAGCGCCGTGCCCTGCCCGTACCCGTGTTCGCGCATGGCAACGTCGTTGGGATGGTCGTCAAAGTGCACGTTCGGCACCGGCAGCCCCAGCGGGTCCGTCACCGTGGTGTTCAGCGTGACGCGGTTGGTTTCCTGCGGCATGTCCTCCCCCACGATCCACATGCCGGCCGTGCGCCGGTAACCGTCCAGGATGGCCGCGAAGCCCGGCCCCCACGCGCCGGGATCCACGAAGGAGGCCAGGAAGGCCGGACCGAGCGAAATGGTCTCCATGTAATAACCGCCGGCAAACCCGCGGTCCGGATCGTGCCGGGATTCGTCCGCGATCAGCCCGGCCATGGTTTCCCCGCGGTACATGTGCACCGGGTCCTCAAACTGGGCGTACACGGAGCCGGTGGTGTGGCGCATGTAGTTCCGTCCCAGCTGGCCGGAGGAATTGGCCAGCCCGTCCGGAAACAGCGGCGAGGCGGAGAGCAGCAGCAGGCGGGGCGTTTCGATCGCGTTGCCCGCCACCGCCACCACCCGCGCCTTTTGATGGTGCAGCTGGCCGTCGCCGTCGGCATACACCACCCCGTCCACGCGGCCCTCGGGGGTATGGGTGATCTGCACAGCCTGGCTGTCCGGGCGCAGGTCCAGCCGGCCGGTTTTCAGGGACTTGGGGATCTCCGACACCAGCGTGGACCATTTGGCGCCGGACTTGTCACCCTGGAAGTTGAAGCCGTCCTGCACCGAGGCCGGCCGCCCGTCATAGGGTTCGGCGTTGGTGGCGTAGGGGCCGGTGGCGAAGTGCCGGTACCCCAGTTTTTCGGCGCCGTTGGCAAACACCTTGTAGTTGTTATTCGCCGGCAGCGGCGGCCGGCCGTGGACATGGGTGGAGCCCATCTTGCGTTCCGCCACGTCATAGTAGGGTTCCAAATCCTCCAGGGTGAGCGGCCAGTCCAGCAGGTTGGCGCCGTCGATCCGTCCGTACACGGTGCGGGCGGCGAACTCGTGCGCCTTGAACCGCGGGGTGGCGCCGGACCAGTGCGTGGTGGTGCCGCCCACCGCCTTGACGATCCACGCCGGGAGGTTCGGGAAATCGCGGGCAATGCGCCAGGTCCCGGAGGTGGTGCGCGGATCCAGCCAGGCCATCTGGTTGAACGCTTCCCACTCGTTGTTCACGTAGTCCGAGTTGGTCAGGAACGGCCCGGCCTCCAGGAGCACCACCTTCACGCCCTTTTCCACCAGTTCGTGGGCCAGGGTGCCGCCGCCGGCTCCGGAACCGATCACGACGACGACGGAATCGTCGTCGAGTTCAAAGTGCGCCGACCCGGCCAGCGGGTCCGCGGACCCGGTGGGAGAGAAACTGCTGATGTTCTCGCTCATTTGCTTCCTCCTCCGCGCTGCTGGGGTGCCTGGGCTCCGGTTCCGGATTCCGGTGCGGGTCCGGCGGCGGCTGCCGCCGGTGAACCCGCCGAGGCATCCGGTTGGGGCCGGGCGGATTGGGCCGGCTGTCCGTGCTGTCCTGGCTGGGCCACCCGGTACGGCAGCGGGCCGGTGTCCGGAACACTGCTGTCAACAGGCGCTTCGATCCGCGGCGTGGGCAGCCAGTCCAAATCATCGAATCCGCGGTTCACGTACCCGCCCTTGTCGAAGGACGGACCTTCATATCCCAGTGCTTCCCAGACCTGCGGATCGTCGTAGAGATTCAGCACGGTGGTGCGGCGGATGAAGCCGAAGAACTCCAGGTCCGACACCCGGCGGAGGACGGCCAGGGCCCGCTCGTCGGAGAGTTCCAGGAAGGGTTGCTCCGACTGGGCGCCCAGGGCGATAAGCCCCTGGGTGAGGACCACCCGGAACCAGGTGGAGGCGTCCGCTTCGGTGACAATCCTGTTGGTCATCCGCTCGTAGGCCTCATCGGGAAAGCCCGGATGCGGAAAGGCGGTGCGGATGATCCGCTTCAGGATGGCGCGGGCTTCGGGGGTGAGGGTGGTTTCGTTCAGCGTGGGGTATTTGGCCGGGTAGGTCATGGTTTCTTTCCTCCTGCTGGCGGGATGAGGATGCCGCGGCCGGTGAGTTTTCCGGCGTCGAGGTCGCGCGTGGCCTGGACCGCGTCGTCGAGGTCATAGGCGGTGGTGTGCAGGGTGATGTCGCCGGAGGCGGTGAGCGTCATGAGTTCCACCAGGTCCTGATAGGTGCCCACGAGGTTGCCCACCACGGAGATTTCCCGGGAGATCAGCTCGATGGTGGGGATCCGGACCTCGCCGCCGTAGCCGATCGCGTAGTAGCTGCCCCGGTTGCGGAGCATCTCCAGTCCCTGGGCCTCGGTGCCGTGCTCGCCCACGAAGTCGAAGACCACGTGTGCTCCGCCGTCGGTGGCGTCGAGGACGGCGGCGGTGTCCGGGCTGCGCAGCACGGTGTCTGCGCCCAGGCCGGAGGCCAGTTCCAGCGCCGCTTCGGAGGTGTCGATGACGGTGATGTTGGCGGCGGTGAGCGATTTCAGTGACTGCACGCCGATGTGCCCCAGCCCGCCGGCGCCGATTACGACGGCCTGCGTGCCCGGATACAGCAGCGGGGCTGCCTTGCGGACCGCGTGGTAGGCGGTCAGGCCGGCGTCGGCCAGCGCGGCGATGTCCGCCGGCTGGAGGGAGGGGTCCAGTTTTACGACGGCCCGGGCGTTGGTCTTGAGCTGTTCGGCCATGCCGCCGTCGGTGTTCAGGCCCGGGAACAGCGAGTTTTCGCAGTGCGAATCCTCACCTGCCCGGCACGGGGCGCAGAGCCCGCAGGTGACCAGCGGATGCATGATCACGGTGTCACCGGGGGCCACGTTGGAAACGGCGGAGCCCACCTCGCGGACCCAGCCGGCGTTTTCGTGGCCGAGGATGTACGGCAGCTGCGGATGCTGGATGGCGTCCCACTGACCCTCGATGACGTGCAGATCCGTGCGGCACAGGCCGGCAGCCCCCACGTCCACGATCACATCCCACGGACCGGTGATTTCCGGCTCCGGCACCTCGTCAATGTGTGGATCCTCGCCGTAGCGGTGCACCCGGACAGCTTTCACGCCGCACTTCCTTCTCCATTGAATTCGGTCAGCTGAACTCGCTCAGCAGTCGCTCCCCAGTCTTGTCCGGGGCAGGCGCAGGGTCAACGGGTAGGAGGATGGGAGCGCAGCGTCTGGGGCAGCCCTCGCCTGCTGCGTCGAGAGTCGGGACGATACCTGTTTCCCGCGCCGGGTGGCGAGAAAACGCCGCTTTCACGGCGCGTAATCCGCATCGTCGCATCACTCAACGAGGGAAAACGGCACCATCGCGACAATCGGTGGAGCTCGACGGCGGCGGCGGGCGGGGAGCTCGACGGCGGCGGGCGACGCCCGGTTCACGAGGTGACGAAACCCAGCTTCTTGTCCACAACGTTCATCAGCGGCTGCCCGGCCTTCCAGGCGGCGAGGTTGTCCGCGAATTGCCGGGCCAGGACCGGCAGCTGATTGCTGGCGTCCCCGGACAGATGCGGAGTGATGAGCACGTTGTCCAATGCCCAGAGCCCGCTGCGCTCCGGCAGCGGTTCGGTCTCGAAGACGTCCAGCGCCGCACCGGCCAGCTGCCCGGTGCGCAGCGCCTCCTCCAGCGCCGCCTCATCCGCGAGGGCGCCGCGGCCCACGTTGACGAGCACCGCCGTCGGCTTCATGGCGGCCAGGACCCCGCGGCCGAGCATGCCGCGCGTGTCCGGGGTCAGCGGCGCGGCCAGGACAATGTAGTCGAAGTGTCCGGCCACGGCGGCGAAGTCCGCGCTCGCGTGGATGGTGCCGAAGTCCGGATCGCCGGTGCGCGCGGTGCGTCCCATCCCCTGCACCTGCAGTCCGACGGCGGTGAGCAGGCGTGCGGTGCACCGGCCGATGCTACCGGTTCCTGCCACGAGCACCGAGGCTCCTGCCAGGTCCGCGGTGGCGTAGCGGCTCCACTGCTTCCGCTGCTGCTGGGCGGACGCCCGGCCAAAGTCCTTGGCGAAGTACAGCATGGCCCCCAGTACGTGCTCGGCCATGGGCCGGTCGAACACGCCCCGGGCGTTGGTCAGAACGACGTCGGATTCCACCAGTTCAGGGAACATCAGCTTTTCCACCCCGGCCGCGGGAACATGGAGCCACTGCAGGGAGTCCGCGGCGGACCATGCCTCACGGACACCGTCGGCGAAGAAGTCCCAGAGGTAGAGGATGTCCGCTCCGGCCAGCGCGTCGGGCAGCCCGGCTGCGTCGGTGACCCGGACTTCTGCTTCCTTCCGGAGCTCGTCAAGACCCACTACGGGCTTGTTTTCGGCAAGGACGGCGATCATGGGTTGAGGCTGCATGCGTCCCAGCCTACGCGGGCAGCGTCTGAGTAAAAGCTACCCATTTCCGCCGTTCAAAGGCGGACAGGAAAGTGCGATATATTCCGGTGGGGGAATTACCGACCGGAACGTATTTGCGGCAGATCCGTCCATGCGGTGGCCGCTGCCTGCCGGAAGGTGCCCCGAAAACGTGGTGCCGGAAAATGGGGGCGGTAAAGCAATGTCGATGTTTGATTACATGAAAAAGCCTGACACGGAGGACAATCCGTACGGGTGGTCCTCAGAAGAAAAGGTTGATGCAAAACCGGCCCGGTCCTGGCCCAAAATGCTGCGCCTTGTGGTGGAAGTGGCACTCGTTCTCCTTGTCGTTGTTCTCATTGCCAGCGGAATGGGCAGCGGCAACTCCACTTCTGAGCCCGCGGCGAGCGAATCTGCTGAGCAGTTGTCCGAGGAAGCCGCACCCGCCAAAGACCCTGCCTTCCTGGGCGAACAGGAGAACGACACCGTAGGCCAACCCGGGGACACCCTGGAGGTGGAAGGGGTCGACATCACCGCCACCGCTCTGTTCACCGGCAAGCCCTCCTATAACGACGCCCCCACCGTCTGCACCACCATCACCATGAAGAACATTTCGAATGAAGTTGTCATATTCAGTTCGTACAACTGGAATTTGCAGAATCCCTCGGGTTTCATTGGCTCCAACTACCCGGACGGAAGCGACAATTTTGCTCCTGCAAACGGAAAATTAGCAGCAGGCGGCACCATCACCGGAGACATTTGCTTCCCGGACAACACCACCGAGAAGGGCGCATTTGTTGTCCTGTACACCCCCGATTACCAACTCGATTACGACAAACCTGCCACGCGCGGTGCCTGGATCAACAACCGCTAATTAACCGGATACCGGGTTCCCTGACCGGATCCGCATGGTCCGGAATAACGCGATCTGGAAGCTGCCAATCCGGAGTGAGAACACGGGCCAGTCAACCTTCGGCTTCGGCTCGCCTGTTCCGGCCGCGTTGCGGCAGGCGTCCCGTTCCTGCCTCGCCTGGCGTTTGAGGTCCCTTCTCCGCCGCAGTCTTTCCGCTTCTGCCATCCGCTCCTTCTGCAGCATCTTGGCCATTTCGATTTCCATGAGTCCCACTGTTCTGCCCTCCTTGCTTCACCTCACGCTAGGAGCGCGGAGAAGCGGAATGCAGGGTCCCGCGGACAGGTTTGGTCCTCAAGCTGCAGCGATTCCGGTTTGCACCCCGGAGCCCGCCAAATCCTCCGGAGACTGGCCTGGGTTTGGCTCGCCGCGTACCGTCGAAGGACGCTTCTTCCGGAGGGCTCCCATGGAATGGTTGGCAGTCAGCGCACCCGTCCTCAGCCTCATTGTGGGGATCGGCGCCGGCTGGGGCACCCGTGCAGGCATGGACCGCCGCGATGAGTCCGCAGCTCTGAACGCGCTGGTCATGGATCTGCATCTCAAGCGCCCGCTGGCAGCCATTGAACCCCGGGTGGTCCAGGGAGCCGAGGCCGAGGCCCTCCTTCGCCCCACAGTGCTGGACGCCCGTGACAGGATCCTGGAAACCCTTACCCACCTGCGCAGCAGTTCCCCGGACACCTCTGTCCTGCTCCGCATGTCGGCGGCGTGCGGCCTGTACCTGCGCGATGCCGCGTTGGCACCGGAGCGCTATCAATTCGCCCTCATGGAGCTGCGGGAAACAATGCTCGACGGCGTCCGCCTGATCAGTGACGGCCGGCGGCGCGTCCGATATCTGCCTCCCGGCGAGCGGTCGACGGCGAAACCCGTCCGCCCGCCGTCGCGCCGTCCCGCGCGCCGGTAACCGCGCGCCGACGTTCATACCAGGCAGTTAAACAAGGGATGAGAAGTTTATCGAAGAGTTGATGGGGTCGCTAAGGGCTAACAATCTAAGCGGCTCATTGTCCCCCAGTTGATGTCCGTCTGCCGCTGGCCGGTTCATCCTGAGAAGGTCGCCTCAACACCCAGGGAGTCATCATGTCAGTGAACCCACCACCACAACCACCGCTCGATCCAAGAGACGCACGGGCACAGGCGAAAGCCGCTAAAGCCTACGAAAAGGCGCGTCGCCCTTGGTACAAAAAGAAGCGGTTCATCATCCCTATCATCCTCATCGTCTTGATAATCATCATTTCCATCGCTACTGCAAACGGAGGAGATGACAACACGTCGAACGATACGTCAGGCTCGGGAGAGTCCGGAAGCACAGGACAAGCATCAGAGCCACCAGCATTTCCCGGTGCTGAGGAGAGCGACGTTATCGGCCAGGCAGGAGCAGCCCTGGTTTTGGAAGACATCACCGTCACGTCGACACCCCTAGTAGCAGGAGATTCGACCTTAGGCTCGACGCTGTGCACAACGGCAACGGTTCAGAATAATTCTGAGGACACCATCGACTTCAATGCGCTTGATTGGAAGCTGCAGGCTCCCTCGGGCACCATCCAGAACACATCGCTCACCGGAAGCTCGGATACCCTGACAGCAGGGCAGGTAGCACCCGGCGGCACGGCAACCGGAGATGTTTGTTTTGAAAACGAGCCAGCCGAAACAGGGCAATTCGTTGTTCTCTACGAGCCCGTTTTCTCGTTCTTCTCCGATCGGGGAGCCTGGATCAACAATCTCTAGATCCATGGCATGTTTGGTGAACATTCAGTAAGAGTTGTGTCGAAACAAAAAACTGGGCAGCCCGGTTCAAAAGAACCGGGCTGCCCAGACTTATGCGCGATCGAACCTTAGAGCTCGGTGCTCACCTTCCACGAGGAGTGGATGGCACCGTGGATGTAGTTGACCGCACCGGCGTCGCCCACCACGTCAACGTCAATGCCGAGGTTCGCGGCCCGCAGCTCATCCGCCAGCGGTGATGCCGACGTCGTGCCGTCCGCGTAGACGACCATGGCGGCCGGTGCGGAGAAGCTCTCCCCGCCCTCGGTCCATTCGACGCTCTTCTCGGTGATGCGCGTGATCGTGGCGTTGCGGTGGATCTTCACGCCGTGCGCCTCGGAATCCTTGACCGCGGTCCAGCGGCGCGGCATGGCCAGCGGCAGGCCGAGCTGCTGCTTTTCGTGCAGCAGCGTCACCCGGCGTCCGCGCTCGGCGAGGAATTCCGCCAGTTCCAGGCCCACCAGTGAACCGCCGATGACCACCACGTCCTTGCCCATGGGCAGCCAGAACTTGGTGAACTGGCGGACAAACTCGGGGCTCTTGGTCAGGCCCGAGAGGCGTCCCATCTTGCCGAGGGTGCTCAGGACGGCGCCTGCTTCCTCAGCGGTTGCCGTGCCGAGCATCATGGCCCGCAGCGTGTCGCCGGTCTGCACAATCGGCAGGTCGCCGCCGGGGAAATCGGGCTTCGGCCGGACAGCACCGGTGGCCACAATGACGTGGTCCGGATGCAGTGCCTGAATCGACTCCACCGTGGCGGGAGTGTTCAGCTTGACCGCGATGTTCAGCCGCTTGATTTCGGACTTGAACCAGCGCAGCAGCCGTTCATTGTCCGGCGTCGTCATGGTGGAGAACCACATGGTGCCGCCGAGGCGGTCGGACTTGTCCACGACGGTGACGCGGTGGCCGCGTTCGGTCAGGACCCGGGCACTTTCCAGACCGGCAGGGCCCGCGCCGACGACGACCACGTGCTTGGTGGCGGACGCGGGCTTCAGCGGCAGCAGCGCCTCATTGCCCAGGGCCGGGTTCACCGCGCAGAAGGGAGTGTCGTCAAAGAAGTTTTCCGCGACGCAAAGGTAGCAGTTGATGCAGGGGCGGACCTGGTCGAACTTGCCGTCGCGGATCTTGTTGGGCAGTTCGGGGTCGGCCAGCAGCTGGCGGCCCATGGCTGCGAAGTCGATCTGCCCGGCGGCCAGCGCCTTTTCGGCGATTTCCGGGAGCATGCGGCCGACGGCGATGACGGGGATGTTTACATGCTTCTTAACCGCGGCGGCGTTGTCCAGGTACGCACCAACCTTGCTGGGCAGCGGACCGTCGGTGAAGTTGTTGAACGGGTTGCGTCCCCATCCGGTCACGTGGATGGCATCGGCGCCGGCTTTTTCAAACAGCTGGGAGGCTTCGATCGCCTCGTCCAGCGTCAGTCCGCCTTCCTGTCCGTATTCCTCGCCGGAGACCCGGACCAGGATGGCCAGGCGGTCGCCCACCCGTTCCTTGACGGCCGCGATGACGTCGCAGGCCAGGCGCGCACGGTTAGCCAGGGAGCCGCCGTACTCGTCGGTGCGGTTGTTGTCCCGCTGGTTGAGGAAGACACCCAGGATGTAGCCGTGGGCTGCGTGGATCTCGATGGCGTCGGCGCCCGCCTTGGCAATGCGCTCGGCGGCATCGGCCCAGGTGGAGATCAGCCAGGAGATGTCCTCGTCCGTCATGTCGCGGAAGACAACGGGCTTGCCGGCAGTGGCGGCGCCCATCTTGCCCAGCTCTTCAGGGGTGCTGTCGGCCAGTGCTGACATGTCATAGCTGTAGTCCTGCTTGTTCGGTGCAAGCACCGGACGGTCATTGGCAACGTCCACGCGGGCTACTTTGCCGTGGTGCGTGGACTGGATGCACAGCTTGCTTCCGGCTGCATGCACGGCGTCTGCCAGCGCCCTCAAACCCGGAATGTACTTGTCATCCGAAAGACCCGGTTCCTTCATCGAAGCCGCCCCGTAGGGGAACGCGATGGCGCAGGCGCCGGTGATGATCAGCCCGGCACCGCCGGCCGCGCGGGCCACATAGTGATCGATTTCGGCCTGTTCGATCTCACCGTGCTCGGAGACGTTCATGTCCATAGCTGGCAGAACGATGCGGTTGTGGGTCTCCATCGGGCCGATGTTTCCGGCGGCCATCAGATGGGAAAAGGAATTGAGTTTCACTTTTTGAATGTTACGCCATCTTCAGTGCACGACGACGACGCCGCGGCCGGGCGCGGCGGGCGGGTTCCCGGCACTGACCGAGCACCCTGGAACAGCCTTCATTCGACCCGAAACGCAGCGAAGCCAGCGGAAAGAATTCCGCTGGCTTCGCTAGCAACGTTCCGCTGACCCCCCAGTCAGCGGATGTCCCACTAAGGGTGGCCCATCAACCCAATAGATTCGAATAGACCTCCCATAAGCGCAACCGGGGACAGAATCGACCCCCCAGTCGATCACAATCCCCACATGCAGCCCTATGGTTCAAACACGCTTCACACATGTGTGAAACATGTTTGAACCATAGCAGTGGAAAGAGGTGAAATCAAAGTTTTTTGTCCGGATGATCCGAACGAAACGAGCGTTATTCCTCGTCCAGGATTCTTGCGATGGCCCGCAGTGCCTCGGGGTCAACGGGCCCCAGTGCGCGGGCGGCAAAGTTGCGCACCTCGGCACGGCGCATGCTGCGGAGAAGCTCCAGTTCGGCTTCCACCCTTTCGGGCAGCTTGCCGCCCTCCTGCAGCAGATATTCGGGATTCACGTCAAAGACGGCTGCAATTGCACGCAGCGCTTCGTCCGGAACAACCTGTTCCCGGCCGGATTTCAGCAGTGACCAGCGGGTGCGGGAAAGGTAATAGCCGGCCTTTTGGGCGCCGTCCCTGATGGCCGGATAGTCATAAGGCTTTCCGGAGTCGGACATGATGACATCCAACAGGAGATTAATCTTTCGGGCGAGCGTTTCGGCACGGCGAATGCCGGCTGCTCGTTCCGCGGAAAGATCAAATTCGCTCACTAAGGTCAGCTCCAAGTCATTGCTACAAGAAAACAGCAGAACGTTCCCACTCCGAGTGCTGCACCGGACAGTGCCTCCCGTGGAGTGTGTTCGCGCAGGGACACCCGGCTGAACATCATTAACGGCGATAGTATCAACAGCCATGCCCAGGCTCCCCCGAATATTGCCGTAACCCACAGGGCTGCGAAGGTAATAACGGACACATGGGCGGAAACGTCGAGCCAGCGGCGGAAGAACACCAGCCCTGCATTGCCCAGGAACAGCCCTGCCACGGTGAGGGGAATCGGCGCCGGCAGCGGAATTGCCCAGCAGATCACGGTGCCCACCAGCATCAGGAGGGCAACCAAGTTGGTCCGCCAACTGTCCGGAATGCCCCGGCGCCGAAAGACGGGTTTGGTGCCCTTATAGACGGCACCGGGTATGCCGACAATGCAAGCCACCAGCAGGAGCACCCCGGCCCATCCCAGTCCTGCCCTGATTCCGGCAAGGAGCACCAGGATTGTCAGGACCAGTGCAGGCGGCAGAATTCTTGAGCAGCTAAAGGCGAGGTATTGCCGTGCGCCGCGCCGGTGGACCGTTGTGCTCAATTCGTTTGCCTATCTCATCAATGATTGTGCTTTCCTGCGGCGACAAGAGCGCCGGATCCAGAACCCGGATGTCGCCGATAAAAATGAACCAGCGGTAAAGCTGCGCTTTGGATGCCCGCGCCTCGAGGGAAATGCGGGCGGCGCCCATGGACCGGCGGCCTTCAGGTGTTTGCATCAGACGCCGGACGATGGGCCTCAAAGCGGACAGGTCCGCGGCGCAGACAGTTCGTGACCGCAAGGTTTCCTTCATCCGTCCGTAGGACGGAAGGATGAAGCCCACCGCAAATCCGACGATCATCAGGGCGAGCAGAATACGGTATCCGGTGACCAGACTATCGCTGTGCCCGGCATCGGATCCTCCAATCTCCAAGCCGATCTGGACCATTTTGATGCCCGCCGCCATGACGCCGCCCATGCACCCGGCACTGAGCATGTCGAAACCGATACGGAAGGGACGTGACTCACCACGCCGGTTTCGCCGCAGAGTTTTCATGCCCGTATAACCGGTGATGAGTCCAAACCAGGCAAAGAAACTGGCTTGGTACAGGGCTATGGTCGGGATGTCGCCAAAGGTGTCAGTGAAACTGGCGGCCGATCCGTCCGTGTCTGAAACGACCAGGAGCACAATCTGCATTACGGCCAGGACCGTTCCGATGCTGATTAGCGTCCTGATGTGGTTGGACCTTCCGGTGACCCGCAGCAGCAGCCGACTCAACTCGGTCATGCCCATTCCCATAAGCAGGTGAACAATCAGGTTCAACAGGTTCCAGCCGCCCAAGTACCGGTCAACGGCCACGTACACCGAGTCGATATTCAAAGTGGCGCCCAGAGCTATCAGGGAAACCGCGGGCATAATGCCGGGCTTCCAGCCAAAACACATGCCCAGGAGCCGGATGGCGACCACTGCCCAGAGAATCAAAACGGGAAGGATCTGCAACAGCGTCATATAAAGGTCCGCTCAAAGTCGCTGGTGCTTTCAGGGTTCCCCGGCAGCAGCGCCAGCGTGAGCAGATAGGCGACGTGCTCTGCGGACCGCTCGGTCTCGTTCCAGTCCAGGGACCGTGCCAGCATCCGCTTAATGCCCTTGCGGCTGCCGACATGCTGAAAAACGGACGGCATTTCCGTTTCCACGCCGCCGCATCCTTGGTGGCGCAGGAGGATGTGCCCGAATTCGTGGCATGCAGCATGGGTCCGGTGGAGCTGGTTGTCACCGGCAGGCAGCAGGATGATCGATTTTTTGTCCTTCTCGATCCAAAGCCCGGTGACGGCAGGAATCACTGAATGGTCGATGTCGCGCAGTTCAATAGGTTTTCCGTGGGCTTCCTCTACCGCGGCCAGCAGGTCATCGAACGTTACATGTCCGCCCAATTCCAGGGCACGGACCGAGTCTTCCGCGGCCGCCCGTTTTCCGCCGTCGGACTTCCGAAAACGCACTGCCATCAATTTCCCCATCTTGTTTTCACACGCTTTCAATGACGCGTGTAAAGAGACCGAACCCTAGGACTTTATCCCAAGGCTTCGCTTTCCAGAATGCCTTTGCTCCGTTTAGGGCAGCAGCAGTGCGGCAGCATAGGCCACGCAACCGGCCAGATGGCCCGCCAGAACCTGCGTGAGAGTGTGGTCTCCGAGCTTCACCCGGGACCAGCCCGTCGCCGAGGCCAGCATCAGGGCCAGCGCCGGACCGAAGACCGGAACAGGAGCCAGCAGCGCCAGGCCAACATATGCGGCCACTGCCGAATGGACCGACAGCTTCCATACCAGGTTCGCCGCCAGGCAGAGCATCAGGCCAATGAAGACGCCGCCGATTTCACCGAACAGGACAGCCGGTGCATTCAGCAGGACCAGGATCAGGGCGCCGACGCCAATGGAGAGCGCGGAGGCCAGCAGGATCGGAGCCCGTTGTTCACGGACGCCCACATGGTGGTCCGTGACCCTGCCCCGCCGCTTCAACCAGAGAATCCCGAGAAACGGCAGACCCACGGTGAAACCCGCCGCCACAATGCCCTGCAGCCAGGAAACACCGGGACTGAGCAGGGGCTGCAGCAGCAGGAGAATCCCCACGAGGACAGCGGGGGAAGACGTTTCTGTGATGATCCGCGCCACGGTGGAAACGCGTTTAGCGGGGACTTCAATGGTTGCCGGCATTAGATGATTCTACGTGGTACGCCGCGGACAAATGATGCCCTCCGGATCACGGACACCCTCTGCTCACGCCGCGCCGCAGAGTTGATATATGTTCGCTAAATCGAAGCGATTCGATTAGAGATATACGTATGACCCCCAATTTGCTGTTCTACAACCGTCCTGCGCAGCAGTGGCTGGACGGGCTGCCCCTGGGCAACGGCAGGCTCGGGGCCATGGTGCTTCCCGAACGTGACGGTCTGCGCCTGCAGATCAATGACAGCACCGCGTGGTCCGGCAGCCCGGACAGCGAGCACCGGAGAGGACAGGTCTCCGCGGGTGACGCCGCGCAGGCACTGGCTGCGGCCCGCGCAGCGCTGGACGGCGGACGGCCGGTGGAGGCGGAACGGTTGCTGGAACCGCTTCAGTCCCGCTACTCGCAGGCGTACCTGCCCTTTGCCGATGTCCTCGTCTCCACATCGGTGGGCGGCCAGACCGGGCCCGACCTGATACGCCGGGAGCTTCGCCTGAACGACGCCGTGCACACCGCCACGGAACAGTTCCCGGGTGGTGAGATTCGCTCGGACACCTTCATCAGTGCGGCCGACGGCGTGCTGGTGCACCGGCTGACGGCCACGGTTCCGGTGGAAGTGCGCATCCGCCTCACCACTCCCCTGCGGGAACTGTCCCGCCATGCCGGCGCAGACGCCGTCGGCCTGGAACTGCGGCTGCCTGCCGACGTTGCTCCCGGCCATGCTCCGGAGGAGCCGCCGCTGCGCTGGGAGGCCGACTGCGTTAGGCCGCTGGAGGGTGCGGTTCACCTCGCGCTGCGGCACAACGGAGAAGCGGACAGCAGCCCGCCGCCACCTTCCGGGAACTCCCCCTCGACTCCGGCGGATCTTGTCCTTACCGGCGTCACCGAGCTGCTGCTCGTCCTGGCCACCGCCACCACCTTCACCGCGCCCGGACGGTACCCTTCCGGAACCGCCCAGGACTGCCGCCGTGATGCCTCCCGGCAGGCCGCCGCGGCAGTGGACAAGGGATTCGACGCGCTGCTCCGCGATTCCATCCGGGCCCACCGGCTCCTGTTCGACCGGACCGAACTCATGCTCCATCCCGGCCCGCAGACCCTGCCGAACCGGTCCGAGCTTCCCACCGACGTCCGGATCCGGGAGGCCAACCGCTCCCCCGCGGGTGCCCTGGCCGCGGATCCGGAACTCGCTGCCCTGCTGTTCGCCTACGGACGCTACCTGCTGATCTGCAGCTCATGTCCCGGTTCCCTGCCGGCCAATCTGCAGGGCATCTGGAACGAGGAGATGCAGCCGCCCTGGTCCTCGAATTACACGCTGAACATCAATCTGCAGATGAACTACTGGGGCGCTCATGTAGCCGATCTGTCCGAATGCAATGAGCCACTGCTGGAGCTGGTGGAGGCCCTCGCACACCGAGGCCGGAACACCGCCGCCACGCTTTACGGCGCGCGCGGCTGGGTCGCCCACCACAACACCGATGCCTGGGCCTTCACCTCCCCCACTGCCGGAAACGCGAGCTGGGCGCACTGGCCGATGGCCGGTCCATGGCTGGTGCGTCAGCTCGATGAAGGCCGGCGCTTCGGCACCGCCAACTCAGCGGAGCTGGCCCGGATCTGGAAGCTGGCGGCGGGCTGCGCTGAATTTCTCTGCGACTGGCTGCTCGACGACGGCGGTCCCTGGCTGCAGACGCGGCCCTCCACCTCGCCGGAGAACTGTTACCAAAGCGCGCAGGGACCCGCGGCCCTGGCGACCTCCTCCGCGATGGACCGAACCCTCATGACTGAACTGTTCGACGTCGTTCTGGCGCTGGCTCCACTGGTCGGTCAGGAGGGCCATCCGGTGGTCGCCGAGGTTCGCCGTGCCCGGCCCCGGATTGCACCCCCGGCGGTCAGCGCCACCGGTGACATTCTGGAATGGGGTTCGGCGGAAACCGCCACCGATCCGCTGCACCGCCACCTCTCCCACCTGGCCTTTGTCTATCCGGGCAACGGCATCCCTCAAGACGGCGGCACCTCGCATCCGCAGCTGGAAGCCGCGGTCCGGCGAAGCCTGGACGGCCGCGGCAATGACTCCACCGGCTGGTCCCTGGTCTGGAAAATCTGCCTCCGCGCCCGGCTGGGACAGTCGGACAAGGTCAGCGACCTGCTCCGTCTGCTCTTCCGCGAAGCCGGAACCGCGAGCGCCGGGGTACACGCCGGCGGCCTGTATCCCAACCTCTTCACCGCGCATCCGCCCTTCCAGCTGGACGCCAACCTCGGTTACATCGCGGCGATCTCCGAAGCACTGCTGCAAAGCCACGCCGGGGTGATCCGGCTCCTGCCCGCCCTGCCGGCAGAGTTTGCTTCCGGGCGGGTCCGCGGACTCGTTGCCCGGCCGGGCATCACCGTGGACCTGGACTGGCACAAGGGGCAGCTCACCTCTGCCACGCTGACGCCGCGCACGGCGGCTGCCGCCGGAGCTCACGACATCGAGGTCCACGGCATCCGGTACACCGTCCACCTCGAACCGGGCGACAGCTTCACGCTCCGGCTCCCGCTGGATAACACTCCAAACCATGACACTCCAACTGAAAACGCTTCAAACCAAGGAAAGGCAGTACTCCAGTGACATCGTCTCCCACCGCTTCACAGGAACTTCATCCGGACTACCGGGATGAGGGGTTGGTCTTCGGACCGGACTTCATCTTCGGCTCCGCCACGGCGTCGTACCAGATTGAGGGGGCCTTCAACGCTGACGGCCGCGGCCCGTCCATCTGGGACACCTTCAGCAAAACCCCCGGCAAGGTCTGGAACGGAGACACCGGGGACGTGGCGTGCGACCACTACCACCGGCTCGAAGAGGACCTGGACCTGATGCAGAAACTGGGTCTGGAGGCCTACCGGTTCTCCATTTCCTGGCCCCGCATCCAGCCCACCGGCCGCGGCCCGGTCAACGAGACCGGCATGGCCTTCTACGAGCGGCTCGTCGACGGACTGATTGCCCGCGGCATCAAACCGCTGGCCACCCTCTACCACTGGGACCTGCCGCAGGCCCTGGAGGATGAGGGCGGCTGGACCAACCGGCAGACCGCCTACGCCTTTGCCGACTACGCCCGGCTGGTGGGCGAACGGCTCGGCGACCGGATCACCGGCTGGATCACGCTGAACGAACCCTGGTGCTCCGCCTACCTCGGCTACGGATCCGGCGCGCACGCTCCGGGACGGACCAGCGACGTCGAAGCCCTCACCGCCGTCCACCACCTGAACCTGGCCCACGGCCTGGCCGTGAAGGAACTGCGCGGAGTGGTTTCCGCGGACGCGGACATTGCCGTGACCCTGAACCTGCACGTGTTCCGGCCCGAGGGCGAGACCGGCCCCGAAGCCGTGCGCCGGGTGGACGGACTGGCCAACCGCCTGTTCCTGGATCCGATGCTCAACGGCACCTACCCGGAGGACGTCCTCGCGGACACCGCCTCCATCACGGACTGGTCCTTCATCCAGGACGGTGACAACCAGCTGATCTGCCAGCCGCTGGATTTCCTGGGCATCAACTACTACTCCACCAACCGGGTGCGGATCTGGGACGGCAAGGGCGACCGCATCAACGCCGACGGACACAAGCCCGCCGAAGGCACCGCCTGGCCCGGCGCCGGCGTCGTCGAATTCGTCGCCCAGCCCGGCCCGTACACGGAGATGGGCTGGAACATTGACCCGGCCGGGCTGGAAGATTTGCTGGTCGCGGTGCATGAGCGCTGGCCGGACCTGCCGCTGATGGTGACCGAAAACGGAGCCGCGTTTGCGGATGAGCTGGTCACCGGGGAGGACGGCGCGCCTGCCGTGCACGACGCCGAACGCACCGATTACCTCCACCGCCACTTCGCTGCCGCGCACCGCGCCATGCAGCGCGGCGTGGACCTGCGCGGCTACCAGGTGTGGTCGCTGATGGATAACTTCGAGTGGGGCTACGGCTACTCCAAGCGCTTCGGCATTGTGCGCGTGGATTACGACACTCTGGAACGCACCCCGAAGGACAGCGCCCTCTGGTACTCGCGGCTGATTGCCGAACGCGTGCTCCGCGCAGGCTAACGTTTGCTGCCTCTTTAGGCGGCAGCAAACAGGTGAGGGCGCCGGAATTTTCCGGGGCCCTCACCTGTTTCTGCCGAATCCTGCCCTTACATGACGGGCGGGGCCGGAACGGCAGACGGTTCAGCGGGAGCGGAGAAGCCAGCGGCCGACGACGGCGCCTGAGTCGGCTCCGAGCTCAGTTCCACCGCCTCGTTGTGGGCAAGCCCTGCGGTTTCCCCGCCGTCGGCCACAAACTCGGCGCCGGTGGAGAAGCTGGATTCATCGCTGGCCAGGAACAGCACCAGGTTGGCGATCTCCTCGGGTTCACCCATGCGGTGCAGCGCGACGTGCTGCTGGCCGCCGTCGAGCCCGTCGGTCATGGGGGTCCGCACCGCGCCCGGATGCACCGAGTTCACCCGAATCCCGTACGGGCCCAGGTCAAGGGCCACCGATTTGGTCATTCCCCGCACCCCGTACTTGGCAGCTGTATAGCCGGGCAGGTCCTTATAACCCTGCAGGCCGGCGGTGGAGGAGACATTGATAATGGACGCTCCGGCGGAACGCTTCATCGGTTCGAGGACAGCCTTGATGCCCAGGAACACTCCGGTCAGGTTCACGGCGATGATGCTGTTCCACTGCTCCAGCGTGTAGTCCTCGATGCTGCCGAAGTTGGCGATTCCGGCATTGTTGACCAGCACATCCAGTCCGCCGAAGCGGTTTTCGGCCTCCTGCACGGCGGCGGCCCAATCCTCCGGGTTCGTGACATCCAGGTGGACGTAGGCCCCCGATTCCCCGTTGCCGGCGCCGAGGCTTTCGGCCAGTGCTTGTCCTTCCGCGTCGAGCAGGTCGCCGATGACCACTTGTGCTCCTTCATCGGCCAGGCGCCGGGCTGCCGCCGCTCCGATGCCGCGTGCTCCCCCGCTGATCAGTACAGTCTTTCCGCTAACTCGTCCCATGTAGTTCTCCCCCAGTTGTTGGCCTGTCCCCGGTCCGGCCGCAGGTGCAGCGGATCCGGGGCAGCCGGTGTCCTGTCATCCAACTACAGGCGGCGGTGGAAGTCACGGTTTAAATTCCCCGCGCATGCTCCGGCGCCCGCACGGCACTCCGCCGTCCGTGGCCCGCAGCCTCTATGTCAGGGGCACGCGTTATCGTCAGATCAGAGCTCCACAACGCCGTGGGATCCACGGCAGAAAGCGAGGCACACCATGCGCGATCTAGTGACCGAGGCGAAGGAAGTCGCCACCCAGGCTCATCAGGGACAGGTGGACAAGAACGGCTCTCCGTATATCGGACATCCCGGCCGGGTGGCCGGGCACGTGACCCGGCATGCCGCCGCCGAGGATCTGGAAGCGGCGCAGGCGGTGGCGTGGCTGCACGACGTTGTGGAGGACACACCGGTGACCCTGGCCGACTTGGCCCGGCAGTTCCCGGCCGAGGTTGTTGCCGCCGTCGATGCCATGACCAAGCGGGCCGACGAGGACCGGGATGCCTACTATCGGCGGGTGCGGGCCAACCGGATCGCGCGGGCAGTCAAGCAGGCAGATCTGGATGACAACACCGATCCCGCCCGTACGGCCCGGCTGGACCCCGAGACCCGGCAGCGGCTGGCCGCAAAGTACGAGCACGCGCGGAGCGTGTTGGCCGGTCACTAACCGGAAGAAGGCCGGGCTCAATCGAATGCCCGGCGCTCAATTCCGGGGAGTGCCGGCCTCTGAGTTACGGGCGTCCACCATGTGGTGCCGGCCCAGGGGCAGCATCAGCGGCTTGCCCGATGACGGGTCGGTGATCACCATGTTGTCCATCCCGAAGACGGTCCGCACGGTTGCCTCGGTGAGCACGTCCTCCGGCCGGCCGGCGGCGTGCAGTTTCCCGTCCGCCACAGCCACGAGGTGGTCAGCGTAGCGGGCGGCCAGGTTGAGGTCATGCAGCACCATCACAATGGTGGTGCCGCGGGAACGGTTCAGATCGGTGAGCAGATCCAGCACCTCGATCTGATGGGAGACGTCCAGGAACGTGGTCGGTTCGTCCAGCAGCAGCAAATCAGTCTGCTGTGCCAGTGCCATCGCGATCCAGACCCGCTGGCGCTGCCCGCCGGAGAGTTCGTCCACGGCCCGGTCAGCCAGCGCGGCGGTTTCGGTGGCGTCGAGCGCGGCGGCGACGGCGGCGTCGTCGTCCTTGCTCCAGCGTGCAAAGATCCCCTGGTGCGGATGCCGGCCGCGGCCCACCAGATCGGCAACCGTAATGCCTTCGGGCGCGATCGGCGACTGCGGCAGCAGCCCCAGCGTGCGGGCCAGCTGCTTGGCCGGAATCGAATGCACCGCCTTGCCGTCCAGCAGCACATGCCCGGAGCGCGGGGCGAGCAGCCGCGACATCGAGCGCAGCAACGTGGACTTGCCGCACGCGTTGGCGCCGATGATCGCGGTGACCTTCCCGGCCGGAACCACCAGATCCAGGGAGTCGATGACCGTGCGGTCGCCGTAGCCCAGCGTGAGGTTTTCGACGTTCAGGGTATGGGTTGCGGTCACAGCGAGGCTCCTGCGCGGTTGACGCGGACAATGAGGTAAACAAGGAACGGAGCGCCGAGCACCCCGGTGATGACGCCCACCGGCATCCGGGTGCCGAAGGCGTACTGGCCGCAGAAATCCGCCACGAGCACCAGCAGCGCGCCCACCAGTCCGGCGGGAATCAGCAGCGACGGGCCCGGGCCCACCAGCCGGGCCGCGATCGGTCCGGAGAGGAACGCGACGAAAGCGATGGGTCCGGCGGCCGCGGTGGCAAAGGAAATGAGCCCGACGGCGGTCACGATCACCACAATCCGGGTGAGGTTCACGCGCACCCCCAGGGCGGAGGCGGCGTCGTCGCCGAGCCGGGTGACGGCCAGGTTCTTTGACTGGCTCAGCAGCAGCGGTGCCAGCACCGCCAGGGCGGCGAGCACCGGCAGGACCTGGTTCCAGGAGGCACCGTTGAGGCTGCCGGTCAGCCAGCGCATGGCCTCCTGCAGTTTCCAGTCCGGGGCCTGGTTCAGCACGTAGGCGGTGACCGAATCCAGCATCGCGGCGATGCCGATGCCC
This sequence comes from Arthrobacter sp. TJ-178, assembly GCF_058269275.1. Lineage (NCBI taxonomy): Bacteria > Bacillati > Actinomycetota > Actinomycetes > Micrococcales > Micrococcaceae > Arthrobacter > Arthrobacter sp. TJ-178. The sequence goes on from NZ_JBZCNK010000002.1 coordinate 609,775, forward strand.
ACCAAAATCAGCCGGGTGTCCGCCACTCCCCGCTTATAGGACAGCGCGTACACGGCCACCGCCACGGCCAGGCCGGAGACGATGGCGAAGGTGGACACCGCGGTGCCGCCCAGGCCGAGCCCGACAATGGCAAACGCAGCTCCCGCGCCGGCACCGGAGCTGATGCCGATAATGTCCGGGCTGGCCAGCGGATTGCGGAGCATGGTCTGGAACGCCACGCCGGCCAGGCCGAAGCAGGCGCCGGTCAGCACTGCCAGCACCGCACGCGGCAGGCGCAGGCGCCCGACGGCGAACGAGGCGCCGGGGATGTCGTGCCCGAAGATCACGTTGAGCACGTCGCCCGGGGCGTAGAACGTGCGCCCGGCCATCAGGCTCAGCGCGAAGACGGCCAGGATTGCCACGGCAAGGAGGGTTACCACCAGCCGGTAGCGGGAGGTGGCGCCGTGGCGGACCCGGGCGACGGCGTCGGCCGTGGTTTCGCCGGCGGTTTCCACGGCGGAGACTTCAGTGCTCACAGGGCACGCACCTTCTGCCGGCGGACAATGTAGATGAAGAACGGGGCGCCGATCAGCGCGGTGATGATGCCGACGTCGATCTCGGCGGGGCGGGCGATGACGCGGCCGACGACGTCGGCGGCGGTCACCAGGGCGGCGCCGGCGACGGCGGTGAAAGGCAGCAGCCAGCGGTGGTCCACACCGGCGAGTAGCCGGCAGGCGTGCGGAACCACCAGTCCCACGAAGGCGATGGGGCCGGTCACCGCGGTGCTGGCTCCGCAGAGAATGACGGCCCCGAGGGCTGCGCCTCCGCGGGCCAGGGCCACGCGTTCACCCAGGCCGGCCGCAAGCTCATCGCCCAGGGCCAGCGAATTCAGCCCGCGGGCCGAGAGCAGGCAAATGGCAAAGCCGGCCAGCAGGAAAGGCAGGATCTGGCCCAGGCTGTCATAGGAGCCGCCGCCCACGCCGCCGATCTGCCAGGAGCGCACGCCCTGCGCCAGGTCGTTGCGCGGCAGCACGATGGCGCTGACAAAGGAGGCCAGTGCGGCGGACGTTGCGGCGCCGGCCAGCGCGAGTTTCAGCGGTGTGGCGGCGCCCCGGCCCAGCGAACCGATCAGGTAGACAAAGACGGCGGTGATGCCGGCACCGGCGATCGCCAGCCAGACATAGCTGGAGGCGGCGGCCAGGCCAAAGAACGCCATGCCGGCCACAATTGCCAGCGAGGCTCCCATGTTGATGCCGAGGATGCCCGGATCGGCCAGCGGATTGCGGGTCACGCCCTGCATGACGGCGCCCGAGAGGCCCAGGGCGGCGCCGGCCGCGCCGGCGAGCAGCGTGCGCGGAATCCGCTTGGCGACGGCGGCCTGGTCAAAGCCGTCGGCCGAGCCGCCCAGTGCGGCAAGAATGTCGTTCCAGCCGACGTCGCGCGCGCCCACCGTGATGCTGGCGAGCATCAGGGCGGCGAGCACGGCACACGCCACCAGGAACCAGAGCGCACGCAGCCGGGCCGGGCGACGGCGCCGGAAAGCGACCGGCGCCGTCACCGTGTTGTGTGGTGTCACTTCGCCTTGGCTGCGGCGTCGGAAAGCAGATCCAGGTAATCGTTCAGGACCCAGGAGATGGCCAGCGGGGTCGGGTTGGCCGCGGTGCCCAGCGGGGTGTCGGGCAGCAGGACAATGGAGCCGTTGGCGACGGCGGGGATCTGCGAGAGCAGAGGATCGGATTCCAGTGCGGTGACGAGTTCCTGGCCGCCGTAGCTGACGATCACGTCCACGTCATTGAAGGCGTCGGCCTGCTCGGCGCTCTGCGTCAGGGAGAACTGGTCGGTGGCGTCCGAGGCGGTCTTCACGCTGTCGGCGACGGCCATGCCCATGTCCTCGAAGAACATGGTGCGGGTGTCCTTGGTGGTGTAGAAGCTGACTTGGCTGAGGTCGGTGGTGTCCACGTGGGTCAGGAACATGGCGTTCTTGCCTTCGAGGTCCGGGTGCTCGGCGGCGGCGTCGGACATTTCTGTCTCGAGGTCCGCGATGAGCTCTTCGCCTTCCTCTTTCATCCCCAGCGCCTCGGAGTTCATCTCGATCATTTCGCGCCAGGGGGTGCCCCAGGCGGTTTCCGGATAGGCGACCACGGGGGCGATTTCGCTCAGCGTGTCGTAGTCCTCCTGACTCAGACCGGAGTAGGCCGCGAGGATGACGTCCGGGTTGGTGTCGGCCACGGCTTCAAAGTCGATGCCGTCGTTTTCGTCGAAGAGCACCGGGGTTTCGCCGCCGAGTTCCTCGAGCTTTTCACTGACCCACGGAAGCAGGCCGTCGCCGTCGTCGTCGCCGTAGTTCGCTGCCGCCATCCCCACGGGGACGATGCCCAGGGCCAGCGGCACCTCGTGGTTCGCCCAGTTGACCGTGGCCACACGCTCGGGCTTGGTCTCGATGGTGGTGGTGCCCAGGGCGTGTTCGATGGTGACTGGCTCCCAGGAGGAGCCGGTGGCTTCGTCGGTGCTGGCCTCGGAGGTGGCGCAGGCGGAGAGTCCAACGGTCAGCAGCACTGCCGCGGTGACGGCAGTGAGTCGTGAAAGGCGCAAGGTGGTATTCCTTCGTCAACAGTGGGGAGCAACCCGGCGGCCACAGGCGCGCACCGGGGGCATCGCACTGGTTTTAGGATTGCCTAACAAAATAAGACTAAGGCATGCCTAACCAAAGTTGTGACACTTGTTACGGGTGTGATGAGAGGCATATCCATCTCATCGGGCGTCTCTGATGGGTGAAGGAGACGCCAGCGGACATGGGTGGAGCCCGGGAGATATCCCGGGCTCCACCGAATTCGCTGCCGGCTACTGAACAGTGCCGGCCACTGCCTGCGCCGGCTACTGCACGGTCACCTGCCCAACGAGGCGGGTGTCAGTGACGGAACTTCCCACATAGATCGAGACGGGCCCGGTGGGGGTGACAAAGTCATCCGCGTCGTCGTCCCAGTACTGCAGGGACCGCGGATCAAGGTCAATGTTCACCGTTCCCACCCCGCCGGGCCGGAGGGTGATGCTGCCGTATCCGGCCAGCTGCCGGGCCGGCGTCGGCTCGTCACCCGGGAGGGTGCCCACGTAGACCTGCACGGTTTCCTCACCGGTGCGGGTCCCGAGGTTGGACACCCGCACCGACACGTTTCCGCTCGGATTGTCCGCATCCACCACCGCGGGTGTGGACAGGTTCGAGTAGCCGAACGATGTGTAGGAGAGCCCGTGGCCAAAGGGGAACAGCGGAACCGCACCCTGGGTCACATAGTTCTTGTACCCAACAAACACTCCGTCGGTGTAATCCACCGTTGGGCTCACCACGTCAAAGATGTCGAACGGGTTCGACGGCCCAACAGTGGTGGCCTGCTCATCACTGACCGGGAACGTGACCGGCAGCTTCCCGGACGGATTCACATCTCCGTAGAGCACTGAGGCGACGGCCCGCCCCTGGGCCTGCCCGGCGTACCAGGCTTCCAGGACCGCAGGCACGTCGTCGATCCAGGGCATGGTCACCGGTCCGCTGGTGGCCAGCACGACGACGGTATTCGGGTTGGCTGCGACTACCGCGCTGATCAGGGCGTCCTGATTTTGCGGCAGCACCAGCGAACCGCGGTCCGCTCCCTCTCCGGTGTAGTCCCGAGCCACCACAACAGCAACGTCGGCCGCCGCTGCCGCCTGCGCAGCGGCGGTGATGCTCGGTGCCACCACACCCTCGGGCGGAGTCCAGCCCAGCCGGGCGATGGCGCCCGGCTGGTCATTGAGCCCGCCGTTGAACTGGTTCGGCGCGTCGGTGGTGTATTCCACCCGCACCGGGACAGTGGTTCCGGCCGTGAGGTCCACCGTTACCTCATCCGTCAACAGGGTGTCCGCGGGTTCGTTGATGACCTCTGTTCCGTTGACGTAGAGCCGTGCAGTGCCCAGATGGGTAAGGGTGAGCGTGTACGTTCCCGTCGACGGCGGCACGATCGTTCCGGTCCAGACCGCGGACATGGGCTGTGTAGCCAGCTCGCCGCCGATCCCGGGGACCTGCGACGTGTTAATGACGTCCGCCGAAATGCCGGTCCGCAGGTTCACCTGACGCTCAGCGCGGGCCAGTGTGGTCGCTCCGGTGAAATTGTCCACGCCCAGCCGGTACTCGGCATTGACGTTCGTGAGCACGTCGCTTGGCATCGGGAACGGTCCGGGAACCGTGTCCGCCAGTGACACCGGGTCTGTTCCGGCGGACTGGGTGACTGTGGCACCCGTGGCCCGGGCGGTGATGCCGTCCAGGATGGTGGTCAGCTGCGCCGGATTCTGGACCGCGCCCGAGCCGCCGCCGTCGATATACCAGTCTGCATCGGATCCGATGACAGCCACCGAGGAGGTATCGGCGTTGACCAGCGGAAGAGCATCACCGCCGTTCTTCAGCAGGACGATGGCATTTTCGGCCACCTGCTCAGCGATCGCGTCATGGGCGGCCAGCATGTTGTCCGGAATTGCCACGTCCGTTGGCTGCGGATTCACGAAGGAGTTCACCGGCGGGTTGTCGATGATGCCGTTCTCGAACATGGCGTAGGCCACGCGGCGCGCGGCATCGGTGATCCGCAGTTCGGAAACCTCGCCGGCTTCCACGGCTGCAGTCAGGGCCGGCCCCGAGAACTCGGTTCCGGGTCCTGAAACGTCCAGCCCGTTCGCGTAGTCGGAGAACGCATGGGATGCGTTGAAGTCCGAGCTGACATAGCCCTGGAACCCCAGCCGGCCCTTCAGGATCTGGTTCAGCAGCAGGTCGTTGCCGCACGAGTACTCGGAGTTCACTTGGTTGAACGCGCACATGACGGATCCGGCGTTTCCGTTCACCACAACGTTTTCCCAGTTGCGGCTGTAAGTCTCCAGCAGCGGCCGTTCCTCAATAATGGCGTTGACGTCGCCCCTGCGGGATTCAAAGTTGTTCAGGTTGTAGTGCTTGGGCAGGGCTATGATGTCCGGGCCCTGTTCGCCGATCACCTGGGCTGCTGCCGCGTCTCCGCTCAGCATGGGGTCTTCGCCCAGGTCCTCCCACATCCGTCCGTTGAAGGGGGTGTTGACCAGGTCCATGGTGGGCCCGGCAAGGGAATTGAAGCCGACGGCGCGGGCTTCCTCTCCGCCCACCGCGCCGTAAGCGCGGGCCAGAGTGGAATCGAAGGTGGAGGCCAGGCCCACGCCAACCGGCAACGCGGTGGACGGACCGGTCTCCAGTGCCAGGCCGCAGCAGCCGTCCTTGCCCCGGATCGGTGGCAGACCGAATTCGGGAACCCCGGTGCCGCCCGACTGGACCAGGTATCCGACCTTCTGGTTCAGGTTCATCGCGGCGGTGGCCCAGGAGGCCCGGGTGAGGGCATCCTCGTCGCTGCCCAGCCACGGATTGCCCGCCGGGACCGGCGGATTACAGCCGCCCTGGCTGCCGTTGTACCTGTCCAGCCGTTCCATGAATGCAGCCATTGCATTTCGTTCCACCGGAAGTAATGGCCGGTATGTCCCGTCCGGCCAGCCGGTGGAAATCCCCGCCTCCTTCATCCAGGCAATGTCCGTGGCGAACTGCAGGTCCACCGGCACGTCAGTGAACGGCGGCGTCGTGGGCGCCGGGAAATCCCGTGCCGCCTCAATGCTGCAGTAGGTGCCGCTGTAGCGGTTCATGAATGCCGCCATCGCGTCCCTGGCAACCGGGGTCAGCGGTCGAAAAGTGCCGTCCGGGTAGCCGGTGGTGATTCCAGTGGAGGCAAGCCACGTAATTTCCTTATAAAACTGTGTTTGCGGCGTGATGTCGGTAAACGGCGAGGTGGCCGGTGCCTCGAAATATGGCTGCCCCGCCAGCCGGTAAATGAAAGCGGCCATCGCATCGCGGGCAACGGGCGCCAGCGGCCGGTAGGTGCCGTCCGGGAATCCGGTGGTGATTCCGTTAGCGGCAATAAACAGGATGTCCGCTTCAAAAGGATCCCCGGCGATATCCGTAAAAGGCGGCGGCTGGACCGTATAGGCCGGATCAGCCTGCAACGGTGTGACGTCGTCTGCACCCACCGCCGAGGGGAGAAAACCGGTCACGGCAAACAGCCCCAAAAAGGCCACCAATCCGTACCGGCGCGCCGTGCGGCGTTTTAATCTGAACATACAAGCTCCTCAATTTTGCGGCGGTGCCGAGTGAATTAAGGCATCACCGTATGCAGGGGTTAGTGCGCGCCGGCCTCAGTGATGCCATGCCGAAACGAGGGAAGTGCAAACGCCGCAATAACCCTCAGCCGCCTGTGCCGAGGTTTACGGTGATTGCCCAACAGTTGCGAGTGTGAATGTGCGTAACCGGAGTCTAGAAGGGGTTTTACGGGGCTGGGAATGGCAAAAAACACCCGCTTAATTGCGTACTTCCGCTACTACTTGGTGCGAATTCGGTCGTTTAGAACCGGCCTGCCGCGAATCCGGTGATCAGGCGGTGCCGCTGCTACGGGCGGCCTACCCGTGAGAGGCAGCCTTTATGCGGGCGTATTCGGGCAGTTTTCCTATACGCTGCGTATGTGTTCCGGGGTCAGCTCCGCGAGGTGAGTAACGCCGAGCAGCTGCATCACCACGGTCATCTCGGCACGCAGTATCTCCAGCGTCCGCTCGACGCCCTGCCGCCCGCCGGCCATCAGCCCGTACAGGTAGGCCCGGCCGATCAGCGTAAAGTCGGCGCCGGCGGCAATCGCGGCCACAATATCGCCGCCGGACATGATGCCCGAGTCCAGGATGATTTCCGCATCGGGCCCGACGGCGGCGCGGATGGAGGGAAGGATCCGCAGCGGCACCGGGGCCCGGTCCAGCTGGCGGCCGCCGTGGTTGGAGACCACAATCGCATCCGCGCCGCGGGTGAAGACCTCGACGGCGTCGGCCGGGTTCTGGATGCCCTTGACGATCAGCTTGCCCGGCCAGGTCTCCCGCAGCCAGTCCAGGTCCTCCATGTTCAGCGAGGGTTCAAACATGGTGTTCACGGTGTCCGCCAGGGACACCCGCTCCCCCTCGAAGTTGGCGAATCCCAGCGGTTTGGTGGTGAGGAAGTTGAACCACCACTCCGGCCGGTAGGAGGCATCGAGAATGGTTTTGGGTGTCAAGGTGGGCGGCATGGTCATGCCGTTGCGCGTGTCCCGCAGCCGGGCTCCGGCCACCGGAGTGTCCACGGTGACGATCAGCGCTCCGTAGCCGGCGGCAGCGGCACGGTCCACCAGTTCCTTGGACCGGGCCCGATCCTTCCAGAGGTATAGCTGGAACCATGTGGCGGCGTCGGGCACCGCCTCGGTGAGTTCCTCGATGGATGCCGTGCCCATGGTGGACAGCGAAAACGGAACGCCGAACGCGGCGGCGGCCTGCGCTCCCCCAATTTCGCCCTCGGAGTGCATCAGCCGGGTCAGGCCGGTGGGTCCGATGCCCACCGGCATCGCGGATTCGGTGCCGGTGATCTTCGTGCTCAGGTCCACGCTCGTGACGTCGCGCAGCACATTCGGCACAAATTCGACGTCGTTGAACGCGGCCCGGTTGCGCTGCAGGGTCTGCTCGCCGAAGGAACCGCCGTCCACGTAGTCGAAGGCCGCAGCCGGGATCCGGCGCTTGGCAATGTCCCGCAGTTCCCACACATTGGTGGCCTTGGCCAGCCGTGCCCGGCGGCGGTCCAGGTCAAAGGGCTGAAACTGAATCAGGTCGCGGAGGTCTTTGTACTGCGGGATCCTGCGTTTCATGGCTGCTGCTCCTCATGTCCGGGAAGGCCAGAGTTGCACGGTACTGCAGTGGGCGGCCAATTCCTCGGGTTTGTTTCAGGCCCGGGTTCCGGTCGAGACAGTCCAGGGTTCAAAGCAGCGCCAAAATCCGTGGGAGCCCGGGAAGTGTTTCCCGGACTCCCACGCCGAGCCGGGAATTACTCGCAGGCAACTCCGTCGCCGTCGCGGTCCAAATGGGACCCGTAACCCGGCTGGCCGGCATACACAGGGGCTGCACCTGCTGCACGTGCCGCGGCACAATTCTTGTAGTAAGCGGCAGCCGGCGCTGGCTCAGGAATCACCTGGGCCGGCTCCGGGATGGGAGCCACCGGTACCGGTGCCGGTTCTGGTGCCGGCGCAGGTGCGGGTTCCGGGGCGGGTGCAGGCGGCTCGGGTGCCGGAGCAGGCTCCACGGGCACGGGTGCCGGTTCAGCATTTTTCCGGTCTTCGGCAGCTTGTTTCTCGGCCGCGGCCTCACGTGCCGCGAGGAGGTTCACCGAACTCTCCTTATCCATCCAAATGAGTGCTCCGTTGTCATCCTCGGTGCAGATATAGACCATGCTCTGCATGGTGGGCGTCGCTGACGGAGATGCCTGCGTGGTTGTTGGCGAGGACGATGGCGAGGACGGCGGCGAGGGCTTGGCAGCGCCGGAAGCCGTCGCCGTCGGACTCGGGCTGGCTGTTGCGACGGTGTCGGCCGTTCGAACCATTCCCGCGGTTGTACAGCTTTGGTTCGCTATCTGGGTGGGTGTTGGTGTCGGCGTAGCCGTGGGCGTCCGAGTCGCCGTCGGGGTCGGCGTTGCCGAAGATGTGGTGGGCGAAGGAGTGGTGACGGCGGCAGCTTCGGCTCCGTCACTGGCACCGCAGCTGGCTACGGCGAGGACTGCAGTGAGGGTGAGAGCACCCAACGACAGTGTGCGGGCGTGCGCGCGCGCCCGGGTAAAAGACGAGAAAGGCATGAGTCCCCCATGGACAAAAGACTGGGAAATAGCTGCACCGAATGAGTGCGCTGTTTAAGATGCAATCGCATCGAGTCCACAGCCTACAGCCTTCGGGGAGGCCATAATGACAATTTTCGATCTTCTGCATTCGCCTCGGCGCAGGCTCTGAATCACCTTCTCTGCATCAGCGCCGTGAGCTTTAGCATTCTGAACACCCATTGAACGGAAGGAGGGAATCAGGCCTCGCTTTCCCGAGAGTCGGCACGACAATGAAGCATGGATGAACGCAGCGGGCTGCTTAGAGCGGTGAAGGCCTTTCACACATTCGCGTGGTTCACCATCGAGGCTTGCATGCTTTATGTTCTCTACGCCGGCGTCCGGAAGCGGACTGACCGGAGGGTAGGGATCGCGGCCGCGGTGGTCACCGCGGAAATCCTCGTCTTCGCCGGCAACGGTTTCCACTGCCCGCTTACCGCCGTGGCACGAGAGCTCGGAGACAGCAACGGGTCTGTCACTGACATCTATCTCCCGCAATGGCTCGCCAGGAATCTCCCTGCCATCCACATTCCGCTCATCGTCGTAGCGGTATTCCTTCACTGGCGGAACATTTCGGCCCGGAAGACGGCCGGGGAAACGCATGGTGAGAACGCTCCCGGAACCGCGACGGGTGCGCCAGCCGGGTAATGCCTACCCTCTAGCTCAGAGCGCTATCCAGCCCCGGGCCAGGGCAAGCACAGCTGCAACGGCTCCTGCCAGCGCAATCAGGAAAAGGAACAGCTCCCCTCCCCGGAAGACGCGCTGCCCCTGTTCACCGCGCGCGATCACAAACAGGACGGTGGCGGGGGCGTAGAAGATCATAGAGAGCAGCACCAGCGGCAGCCCGGCGGCGTAGACCAGGAACACCGAGTAAACGGTGGCAATGACGGCAACGGTCAGGTCACCCCGCCGGATGCGGCTCGGGGCTCCTTCATACGTTTCGCCGCTCCAGCCGAGCTTGAGGGCGTAGAGGGCCGCGAAAAGGAGGGAAAACAACGTCAGGACCGCGGTCATGTCCAATGCGAAGTCGAAGGCGTCCTCGGAGAAGTAGGTGATGACCATGACCAGCTGGCTGAGCAGGGTGCTCAGCAGCAGGGCGTTGACCGGGACATCGTTGTCGCTGACCCGGGACAGGAACCGCGGCATGTCCTTCTCTGTGGCGGCCACGTACAGGACCTCCGCCGCCATCAGGCTCCAAGCCAGGTAAGCCCCCATCACCGAAATGATCAGGCCTGCGCTGACGAACACCAGCCCCCAAGTCCCCACTCCCGCTTCCAGGACTCCCGCCATGGAGGGTTGCCGCAGCGCGGCGAGCTGCTCCATCGGCAGGACCCCGTAGGAAACGATCGTGACCGAGGCAAAGATGGCAAAAACACTCAGAAAGCCGAGGATGGTGGCCCGGCCAACGTCCTCCCGCCGTCGGGCATGGCGCGAATACACGCTGGCACCTTCAACCCCGAGGAACACGAAGACCGTCACCAGCATCGTGTTGCTGACCTGCTCGAACAGCGGCCCCGTGTACTCCGCCCCGGTAAGGTTTCCTGCGAAGACCGCGGGGTCGAACAGGAAGACAGCAAACAGTACGAAGACCAGGATAGGAACAACCTTGGCGATCGTGACTATCCGATTAATGGCCGTGGCTTCCTTGATGCCGCGCCTGATCAGGAAGAAGAATCCCCACAGCCCGGCCGAGGAGAGCACGACGGCGAGGAGGGTGTCCCCTGCGCCCAACTGCGGAAAGAGGACTCCCAGCGTGGACATGGTGAGCACCCAGTAGGTGACGTTTCCAACGCAGGCGCTGGCCCAGTAACCCGCGGCAGAGAAGAACCCCACATAATTTCCGAAACCGGCCTTGGCATAGGCGAAGATCCCCGCATCAAGCGCCGGCTTGCGCATGGACAGCCGCTGGAACACAAAGGCCAGCATCAGCATGCCGGACCCTGCAATCAGCCAGGCGACCAGCGCACCCCACACTCCGGTTTCCTCGGCGAAGCGCTGGGGCAGGGAAAACACCCCGGCCCCGACCATGGACCCGATCACCACAGTGGTGAGGGTCAGCAGGGAGAGCTTAGCCGCTGGAGCCTTCTCCCCCAGAGCAGGCGGATTAGACATGGTTCTTTTCCAATCGGGTGTGGCGGCGGCTGTGGTCACACCGGTTAGACAACAGTGGAGGGACGGACCGCTTCCTGCAGGAGATCATCTTTCGTCAGCAGTCTTAGCATTATTCTCTCAGAAGGAGCCGACCGGGTCCGAATCGGCGGCCCGCACGCAGGCGCGGACAGTATTCCGTTCCACCCGGAGACCCCTTAGTGTTTTCGCCATCGTGTGTGGCCGTGATGAGGAGCAGCCGTGAAAGAGAACGCCTACGTCCCCACCCCGCCCGGCGCCGTCGAGGACCTCGCTGACCGGCTCTCCCGCTTCCGCCCTGTGCCGCAGGTCCAATTGCCCGACGCCGGTTTCCTAGGCGTGGGAGGGGACGTGCTGACGGAGCTGGTGGGCTACTGGCGCACGGAGTTCAGCTGGCCCGCCCAGGAAGCCTGGATTTCGGCCTACCCGTGGGCGGAGACGGAGCTGGCGCAGGTGCCAATCCGCGCGATCGTGTCCCGGGCAGCCGGTGCCCGGCAGTCGCCGTCGTCCCCCGTGGTTTTGCTGCTGCATGGCTGGCCCGATTCGATCCTGCGGTTCCAGCGCCTGTTTCCGCTGCTCACGGACCTGACCTATGTTGCTCCGGCGCTGCCCGGTTTTCCCTTCGCTGCTGCGGTGACCGGCGGAGGGCTGTCGACTGTGGCCATGGCCGATGCGATTGCCGAGGCGATGTCCGAGTTTGGGTTCGCCCGGTATATGGTTTCTGCCGGCGATGTGGGCTCGGACGTGGCCGAGGCCCTGGCGGTGCGGCATCCCGGTGCCGTTGCCGCCCTGCATTTGACCGATGTGTCCCAGTACCACATCAACCTCGACCCGCCCGCTGACCTGGACGGGGAGGAGCGAGCCTATGCTGAAAGCACGGCCCGCTGGCAGTCGGCCGAGGGCGGGTACGCGCACGAGCAGGCGACCCGCCCGCACACGCTGGCTGCCGGGCTGGGCGACTCCCCTGCCGGGCTGGCGGCATGGATCGGGGAAAAGCTGATCCGCTGGACCGATTCGGAGGGGACCCTGACGAATGCGTTCAGCTATGAGGAGGCCCTGACGTGGATCAGTTCCTACTGGCTGACCGGTTCCATTGGGACATCGTTCGCTCCCTATGCTGCGGGCCGGCCTACCGGCTGGCCGCGGATCGAGGCGCCGACGGTGTTCACCCTGTTCCCGAAGGACCTGGCCAACGCCCCGCGGCAATTCGCCGAACGCTTCTTCAACGTGGCGCAGTGGCAGGAGTACGCCAAGGGCGGCCATTTCGCTGCCTGGGAGCGTCCGGAGGAATACCTGCAGGGCATTCGTGCCGCTGTGGATGCGGGCTGGTCCTAGCGGAAGCGCGGCGTCTCCACCGACAAGTAACCCGCCGGCGCCGCCGCACTGCAGGCTCGCCGCCGCCTTGCATACTCTCAACGGACCACCCACTCGTGTTCATTAGCGTGGGTAGAATTCGCCCCACACTTAAGGCGAAACCCACGAAGCGGAAAGGCAAATCCCGGCACCCCGCCTACGGTTCCGCACAATTAGGGCGAGCCGCCAGAGTCGGCATCGACTCTGGTGGCAGAGTGTGGATATGAAGTTTTGGTGGGCGACGCAGAACAGCAACTACAAGGACGCAATTCAAGAAGGTTCCCTCTGGACCTGCGAACGTCCTAATGGCCGCAAACTGGATAATTCCAGAGCGTTCATCAAGGAACTTCAAGCGGGGGACGTTGTTATCCATCACGCACATGGGTACGTCCGTGCGGTCAGCGTTGTAACCCACCCTTGGCAGGACTGCCCCCGCCCTGCGGCATATCGCCCAGGGAGGATCGGAGAAAAAGACGACGGTTGGCTGGTCCGTGTTGATCCCCTCGCCACCCGCCTGAAACTTCCTTACACACGGGTGGCCGAGCTCATTCAGTACGGTCGAAAGGACGCGCCACTGCACTCGGCGGGACGGCCTGCGGAAAGGTTCCTTTCGAGCTTGACCGAAGAGGAAGGCTTGAGCCTGCTGAAGGAAGTTGGGGTTAGCCTGCCAGAACAGAACGACGGGTTTATGGGACGTCCTGAGAGCTGGTGGAATGGCCAAGGAACTGATGCTTCAGCGTTTACGATGCTCCGCACAGAGCAGGCGGACCTGCGTAGCCACCTGCTGGGCAACCGGGTGACGGCGCTCTGCGCCGTCTGCGGCGAATCCTATCCTCGGCGTCTTCTCATCGCAGGCCATATCAAGCCGCGCAGCCTTTGCAATAACGCTGAACGCACGAACTTCAACGCCGTCGCTATGCTGGTCTGCTCCCTTGGGTGCGACTCACTCTTCGAATGGGGCTACATCTTGGTGGACGGAGCAGGGACAATCCACGCAGGCAGAAAGCCGGAGACCACGGCCGTTGCAGACGCTGTGGCCGCCTTGCAGGGAAAGCTCTGTCTGGCATTCAATCCGGAAACAGCCACTTCCTTCAAGGAGCATTCCGTCCTTCATAGCTAGTGCTTGCCCCTAGCGTCCGTCAGGGAATTGGCCTCACGACGCAGCGACGTTCGCTGCCAGCTTGCACGTAACGGAGCAGCACCCTCGGCCGCGCAGGAAAGACCCGCAGATGCCACGGCAGAAAAGGGAACTTCTACGCTGTGTGGATAGCGCCTGCGCCAGTGACGGGGTCCGGGTTTGCAAGTTCCAGCGCAAGTGTCAATGTCAGTCGATCGGGTCGCGGATGATCGGGCAGGTCATGCAGTGCCCGCCGCCGCGGCCCCGGCCGAGCTCGGCGCCCACAATGGGGATGACCTCGACGCCGGCGTTGCGCAGCGCCGCGTTGGTCTGGGTGTTGCGGTCGTAGGTGAACACCACGCCCGGTTCCAGGGCGACGGCGTTGTTCGCGCTGTCCCACTGCTGGCGTTCGGTGGCGTGGTAGTCCCCGGCGGTCTCCACCAGGCGCAGCTGCTTGTAGCCCATGGCTTCGGCGACGACGTCGACGAAGCGGCGGTCGCGCTCGTCGCGCACTTCCAGACCCAGTGGCTTGTCCGAGGGATGAATGGTGAAGGGGTGGATGCCGTCCACGATGGCCGGGTGGATGGTGGCCAGGTCCCGATCGGCGAAGGTGAAGACGGTGTCCAGGTGCATGGCGGCGCGCAGCTTGGGCATGCCCGCGACGACGATCCGCTCGGCGGCTTCGTCCTGAAACAGGGCCTGCGCGAGCTGGGTGATGGCCTGCCGGGAGGTCCGCTCCCCCATGCCCAGCAGCACGGTGCCGTTGCCCACCGGCATGACGTCGCCGCCCTCCAGGTAGGCCTGGCTCCAGTCCTTTTCCGCGTCGCCCCACCAGATCTTCGAGCCGGTGTAGTCCGGATGGAACCGGTAGATGGCCTGCATCAGCAGGGTTTCGTCGTGCCGAGCCGGCCAGTACAGCGGGTTCAGGGTCAGCCCGGAGCCGATCCAGCAGGTGGTGTCCCGGGTGTAGAGGGTGTTGGGCAGCGGCGGCAGCAGGTACTCGGGCCGGCCCTGCGATTCCCGGACCAGGCCCACGTAGCCGGAGAGATAGTCATCGGGAAGGTCCGACGTCGTCAGCCCGCCGATGAGGATCCGCGCCAGTTCCGCACCGGTCAGTGAATCCAGGAAGGCCCGGGTGCCGGGCACCAGGCCGAGGCCGACGCGGTTGGCGATGATTTTGCGGTCCAGCAGCCAGGTCCGCGCCTCGGGGATGTCCATAGTCTGCCCGAGCAGGTCGTGGAGTTCGACGACGTCGACCCCGCGGCTGGTCATCTTGGCGACGAAGTCGGCGTGGTCGCGCTGGGCGTTTTCCACCCACATCACGTCGTCGAAGAGCAGATCTTCACGGTTGGTGGGGGTGAGCCGTTCATGGGCCAGGCCCGGCGCGCAGACGAGGACCTTGCGCAGCTTGCCGACCTCGGAGTGGATCCCGTAGGACGCGGCCTTGCCGGTGGAGGTTGGGGAAAGCATGCGGTTCTCCTTGATTCTTGGCACGAGGATCATTCCTGGAACCAGTGTCCCAGTTCAGTCTGCTCGCGGATCGATCTGTTCGCGGTTCAGTATGTTCGGGGATCGATCTGTGCGCGGCGGCGGAGCGCTTCGTTGACGGCGGGGTCGTCCAGGGCGCGGAGCCAGGTCAGCAGTTCGGGTCCGGCGGCCGGGTTGGCGGCGACGGCGGGGCGTGCGATCGGCTGGTCGGTGGCCAGTTCCTGCAGTCGAAGGTTCGGGGTGCCGGGATCTTCGGCTTCGGCCAGGATGGCGACCTCTGCGGGATCGACGTCCCGGGGCTTGGCTGCTGATGCTCCGGCGTTCACGATCTCCGCCGCCGGGATGTTCATCAGCGGGGCGGTGCGCCGGGTTGTTGTCTCGGGGGTGGACAGGGCATTCTCGTCAGCGGGATGTTCCTGCGTTTCGTTCTGCACGGGATTCTCCTTTGTAAGTAGCCTTATAAACATCCTTCCAGAAGGAGCAGCGGTCTCCGAATCGTCGGCTGAAGCGCGTCCCGGTATGGCGCCGAGCCTTCGGCGTATGAGTCCATAAACCGAAAGCAGCCACGCGCGGGGCGCGCCACCGACACCCGGCCGGTATTGCGGGCCACTGGCGGCGCGACTCTCGGAATCGTGGCGACCCCGCAACCTGCTGCGGATGCCACCATGTTAGGTAGCATGGTCTTTGAATCTCGAGTCGTAGCGCTGGATCCTTGCGCCCGGAGATGGAAAACCCATGGATCCAGATCCTACCCAGAACGAGGCCAAGAAATTCCCCTATCAACCTTTCCCCAACCCAATAACTCCCTCCTTTACGATCAGCTGTGTTTACTCGGATACAGTGGCACAAAAGAGGGCGTCGTCTCGAAAATATACGCCCATGGTTATGTCGTATCGGTGGACCTCGGAAAGACACCAGCCACGGTGGACTATGGCAACAAGATTCAGATCGGAAGACGAACCACTTCGAATTTGGGTCAGGCAGAATCCCTGGTTGTCCTTGAATGTGTTAATAGGCTACTGGAACAAGGATATAATCCCAACTCCATCCTACTGGAAAAGGCATTCAGGGTCGGACGCAACGATAAGTACCTTGATATTCAGGTGCTTGATGAGCGTTCGAAGTCTTACATGCTGATTGAATGTAAGACTTGGGGTGAAGAGTACAACAAAGAAAAAGAGCGCTTGCTCCAGCCCAACGGCGGTCAGGTGTTCTCATACTTCATACAGGAGCGAGACACGCGCATATTCGTGGTTTATGCGTCCCGAATTCGTTTGGACGGGACAGAATTACAATATGAAGCGGTCGACACTGTCGGTATCACCGGCTCCAACCTTCAGCAAGTCTATGATTCATGGACGAAGGAAACCTTTTCGAGTGGACTTTTCGATGCCCTCCCATATGAACGCATTGAAACGCGGCTCCGCATTTCGGATCTTCGAGACATGTCCGAAGCTGATGGCGGACGTATCTTCAATGCTTTCACAGAAATACTCCGCAGACATACAGTATCCGACAAGCCGAACGCTTTTAATAAAATCTTTAACTTATTCATATGCAAGATAAACGACGAAGAAAAAACAGGCCACGAATTTCTGGAATTTCAATGGGGTGGACAGGAAACAGCAGTAATTGTTTTAGACCGCCTAAATAACTTGTACCAGAGAGGCCTCAAGCAATACTTGGAATTGGACGTCGAGGATCTCAGTTCGGAAGGCCTTCACGGCGCAATAGAAAATCTTAGTCACGAACAACAATCTCAGCTCCGAGCAATGTTTTCGAAGCTCAGGCTTTTCAAAGACAACGACTTTAACTTTATTGAAATATACGATGACCGTTCTTTCGAAAGAAATGCAAGTATCGTTAGGGATGTCGTGCGCTTACTACAAGGCATTAGACTGCGATATACGCATAAACATCCGTTTATGGGGAATTTCTTTGAGCGGTTGCTAAACACCGGTGTAAAACAGGAATCCGGACAATTTTTCACGCCTATCCCGATCGCCCGCTTCATCACAGATAGCCTGCCATTTGAGGAGATGATTGAAAAGAAAATAACCGCCGGAGAGTCCAACTTTCTTCCCTACATTATTGACTATGCCTCCGGCAGCGGCCACTTTCTTACGGAAGGAATGGAACGCCTTGAACAAATACTGCAGAACTTGCGATCTTCGGAGTCCGTAAACCTCAACCGGTCACAATCATCGAATTTGTTGAGCTGGTCTCACGACTATGCTTGGGCCCGCGAGTTCGTCTACGGCGTAGAAAAGGACTATCGGCTTGCAAAAACCGCGAAAGTTAGTTGCTTCCTGAATGGCGATGGACTAGCCAATGTTATCTGTGCAGACGGATTGGGTAACTTTGACACTGATCCCGATTACATCGGGCATCAGGGACTGCTCCACAGGAAGGTGAACCCCACAGGCAGGTCCAAACGTGATAACCAGGTGTTTGATGCCGTCATGGCGAACCCACCGTTCTCAGTGAAACAATGCAAGATGATGACGGTGGATGTCAGCACTTCTTTTCAGCTCGCCTCAAGGCTGACAAACGAATCTGACGAAATCGAATGCCTGTTTCTGGAACGGACTGCGCAGCTGCTGAAAGTCGGCGGAGTTGCCGGAGTTATTTTTCCAACGTCTCTTCTTTCGAATAATGGTATTGAGACCGATGCTAGGCGCATCCTCATTGATCAGTTTGAAATCCTAGGGATCACCTCATTTGGCAGTTCAACCTTTATGATGACGGGCACACCCACGAGTTGCCTATTTCTTAGGAAACGCCCCGGCGATGCGGGCCACCTGGCAGACATGGCGGTGGAAAAGTTCCTAACAAGCCGCAAGGATCAACAAAGGGACAATATGTTCCATGTTTTCCTAGGTTACGTCAAGCAGGTTACGGGAGTCGACACATTAGAGGATTATTTCGGGATTGTTGATAATCCCTCAGACTATAGTGATATTCGACTAATCAGAGACTACGCTTTTGCGTTTGAACAGAGTTCGGTCATAAAGAAAATGAGTAAGTCAAAAGGGTATCGCGATGGATCTAAGGTAGCGCAAAAACTCTTAGAGAGAGAGTTGTTTCGATCGTTTATCCAAGCTTCAGAAAGGGACAGGCTAAGGGTTTGGTATTTGGCGGCGGGCCAGAACGTTGTAACATCAATTGCCCCTGCACCCAAGGCACAACAGGAGGCCTTTCTAGGATATCGATTTAGTGACCGTAGCCGCCATGAGGGCATGATGTATCTGTCCGGTTCTGATGTCATTGACAGCCCGCTTTTAGATCAAGAGCAGAGAAACAATCCCGATAAGATCAGTAGTCTGATTCGCGACAATTTTCTCGGCAAGCTCGATCTTGCCGTGCCTTCGACACTTCAGGCTCACACGACGATTTTACCTTTATGTGATCTCATTGAATTCGACGCAATGCCCTTCCAGGTATCGCTGAGGACGGCGCGTCGAGCGGATAGAGAGGTTTACTCTGCGAAGACAGTCAAACTGGGCCACATCGCGGAGGTCGTAATCGGTGGCACTCCGTCCACGCAAAAACCCCAGTACTATAGGGGCGGCACAAATACATGGCTGAGCGTAGCGGACCTCAAGAAGGGGGGTGTTGTTTCCTCCTCAACAAGAATGATTACAGACCACGGAGTTGCGGACTCTAATGTGAAGCTCATTCCAGCAGGAACGGTTTTACTCAGCTTCAAGCTGACTATTGGTGCTACTGCAATTGCCGGAAAAGATCTCTATACAAATGAGGCTATCGCTGGACTCATTATTCGACCAGCGTGGGTAAGTCCAGGAACCGATAAAGATATTCACGTCACGCCAGAGTATTTAAACGCTTTGTTTACTTTGTTCCCGGAGGAAGTATTGAAGCACGGAGACAGCGGAAGTAAAAAAATTGGAAAGAGTCTGAATAGTTCATACCTTATGCAGCTAGATATTCCTGTGCTTCCAGCGCATAACCTCCGCGGTTTCATGAGGATATTTGAGGATTCAGCCCTCAGCCTTGATGTAAAACGTGACAAGCTCAGAACGGAATTGTGGTGAGACTGGGGGCAACGCACCATCACGCCCGACGGGTTGTCGGGCACCGGCTCACACTTGGAGACGCCAGCTGCCTGCGTTGGTGTCCCGTGGATCCCACAACGCCGTCAGGCATCGGGCATCGTCAACCAGCCGTTGCACACTGCCCGAGCAAATCCTCCTCTAAGTGGGTAGAAAGACGTTCCCAGCAAACATCCACTGATCCATGATCACCTTGACAGGACGCCGTGCCTGTGACGTCTCCACTGCTTCATCTGTCTTGAGGATCCACTGCTGGGGCTGGGCGGCTGTCAACATGCGTCTGTCACTGAGCGTCGCTATGATTAAGAAGCAGAGAATCCGAGCATAGGTAAACACTTTGCATCGCCCAGGAGACGAAAGATATGAACCCCACCAGCAAAGAACATCAGCGCGCCGAGCTTCACAAAACCATTTGGCGCATCGCTAATGATCTACGGGGTTCGGTTGACGGGTGGGATTTCAAAAGCTACGTACTCGGGGTGCTCTTCTATCGGTTCATTTCCGAGAACCTCACTGCATACATCAATAATGGTGAGCACGAGGCCGGCAACTCGCGCTTCGACTATGCTCTGCTGCCGGATGAGGAGGCAGAGCTCGGCCGCGCGGTAACTGTGGAGGATAAGGGTTTCTATATTCTGCCGTCGGAGCTGTTTCGGAATGTGCGTAGGCATGCAGTCCATGACGAGAACCTGAACGAAACACTCGCCCGCGTATTTAGGAACATCGAAGGCTCGGCCGTTGGCAGTGATAGCGAGTACGATCTCAAGGGTCTCTTCGATGATCTGGATGTGAACAGTTCTAAGCTGGGCAACACTGTTGCCAAGCGCAACGAGAAACTTGTCAAACTCCTGGACGCCATCGGAGACCTACCCTTGGGGAACTTCGAGGAACATTCGATTGACCTGTTCGGCGACGCGTACGAGTACTTGATGCAGATGTATGCCTCCAGCGCGGGCAAGTCCGGTGGCGAATACTACACACCGCAGGAAGTCTCCGAGCTCCTGGCCCGTATCACCGTCGTTGGAAAGACCTCGGTGAATAAGGTGTACGACCCGGCCGTAGGTTCGGGATCTTTGCTGCTGAAGTTCGACAAGATCCTGGGTAGAGGCAACGTCCGCCAGGGCTTCTACGGCCAGGAGATCAACCTAACCACCTATAACCTGGCCCGGATCAACATGTTCCTGCATGACGTGAACTACGAGAAGTTCAACCTCGCCCACGGCGACACTCTCCTGGAACCAGCACATTGGGATGACGAACCGTTTGAGGCGATTGTCTCTAACCCGCCCTACTCCATCAAATGGGACGGTGACGCGAACCCGCTGCTGATTAACGACCCGCGCTTCGCCCCGGCGGGTGTGCTGGCCCCAAAGTCGAAGGCAGACCTTGCCTTCACGATGCATATCCTGTCTTGGTTGGCAGTTGACGGAACCGCAGCGGTAGTTCATCTCCCCGGGGTGCTCTACCGTGGAGGTACCGAGGCTAAAATCCGTAAATACCTAGTCGATAACAACTATGTCGATGCCGTGATCCAGTTGCCGCCGGACCTGTTCTTCGGCACCACGATCGCCACCTGCATCATCGTGCTTAAGAAATCCAAGAACGATAACTCCGTGCTTTTTGTCAATGCCTCCGGTGAGTTCACGCGTGTAGGTAACAAAAACAAACTCGTTACAACTCATCAGCAGGCGATCCTTTCTGCCTTCACTGGCCGTGGGGATGCCGAGCATTTCGCCAAACTCGTACCGAACGAAGTCATAGCCAACAAGGACTACAACCTCGCTGTCTCCACCTACATCGATGAGAGGGATACACGCGAATTAATCGACATCTTAGAAATTAACGCGAATATCTCAAAGATCGTCTCGCGCCAGGCTGAGTTGCGAACTGCTATCGATTCCGTCGTCACCGACTTGGAGAAACAACTGAACCTCATTGACGACTTGATCGACCGAGCCTCCTCCGACCGTGTCCAATTCGTGCCCCTAGGCGAACTTCTGGACTACCAACAGCCCACGAAGTATCTAGTGGAGTCGACGGAGTATGATGATACGTTCACGACCCCAGTCCTCACTGCCGGGCAAACTTTTATCTTGGGTTACACCGACGAGGTCGACGGAATTTACCCCGCTTCGCCAGAAAGCCCTGTGATGATATTCGACGACTTCACTACCGCATTTAAATGGGTGGATTTCCCATTCAAGGCGAAATCCTCGGCGATGAAGATGCTCAGGCCAAAGCCGGGAGCACCAATTGACTTCCGCTTCGTATATTTTGCAATGAGTAGAATTCGCTTCAGGCCGCAAGATCACGCCCGTCACTGGATCTCCAAATACTCAAGGTTCCGAATTCCTGTACCCCCTCTTGATGTACAGCGGGAAATCGTGCGGATACTGGATCAGTTTACGCAGTTGGAGGCGGAGCTAGGAACCGAGATTGAATCCCGTCGGTGCCAATATGAGCATTGCCGTGAACGGTTACTCACCTTTACCGAGCCCGACGTATGACTGTGTCTCCCCCACGCAAGTACGATCCGATAGCCGTCTCGAACGAAAGCACGGTCGTTGCCGAGTACGTTCCTGACTCGAAAGCAGAAAGCGCGTATCAGTCGGAGGCCGACCTCGAACGTGAGCTGATCCGTCTGCTTCAATCCCAGGCCTACGGGTATCTACCCATTACGTCCGAGGAACAGCTCACTGCCAATCTCCGGACCCAACTTGAGGCCCTCAACCACATCTCTTTCTCGGACAGCGAGTGGCAGCAATTCTTCGCGGAGCGCCTCGCCGGGGCGAATGAGGGCATCGCTGAGAAGACGGTCCGTATCCAGGAAGACCACGTTCAGCTGCTGACACGAGACGACGGCTCGGTCAAGAACATCCTCCTGATCGACAAGCAGAATGTTCACAACAACCGGCTCCAAGTCATCAATCAGTACGAAACCCCTCAGGGTGAGGGTGCCGGGAACTACGCAAACCGCTACGACGTAACCGTTCTGGTTAACGGGCTGCCAATGGTCCACATCGAACTCAAGCGTCGCGGTGTGGACATCCGCGAGGCCTTCAACCAGATCGATCGGTACCAGCGCGACAGCTTCTGGGCGGGCTCCGGCCTTTTCCAGTACGTACAGCTATTCGTCATCTCCAACGGCACGCTAACCAAGTACTACTCCAACACCACGCGCCGCCAACACATCAGCGAGATGACGGGCAAGAAGCGCGTGCGCAAAACGTCGAACTCCTTCGAATTCACGTCATGGTGGGCCGACGCCCAGAACAAGCCCATCCAAGACCTGACGGCCTTCGCCAAGACGTTCTTCGCCAAGCACACGCTGCTCAACATTCTGACCAAATACTGTGTGCTCACGGCCGACCGCATGCTGCTGGTCATGCGCCCGTACCAAATCGTCGGGACCGAACGGATCCTGCAAAAGATCGAGATCTCCACCAATTACAAACAGCTCGGTACGACGGCGGCCGGCGGGTACGTCTGGCACACCACAGGGTCGGGTAAGACGCTGACGTCGTTCAAAGCAGCCCAGCTCGCGTCCAAAATGCCGTCGGTGGATAAGGTGCTGTTCGTCGTCGACCGCAAAGACCTCGACTATCAGACGATGCGCGAGTATGACCGCTTCGAGAAGAGCGCCGCAAACTCGAATACCTCCACGGCTGTGCTGAAGAAACAGCTCGAGGACCTCGGCGCGAGGATCATCATCACGACGATCCAGAAGCTCTCCACCTTTATCAACGCCAATAAGGGCCACGCCATCTACAACGGGCACGTGGTCATCATTTTCGACGAATGCCACCGCTCCCAGTTCGGTGACATGCACACCGCTATCACTAAAGCCTTCAAGCGCTACAACCTGTTCGGCTTCACCGGGACGCCGATCTTTGCCGAGAACGCCGGCAGCGGCGGAAACCCGAAACTGCGGACCACCGAGCAGGCGTTTGGTGAGAAGCTTCACACCTACACCATCGTCGATGCCATCACGGACAAGAACGTCCTGCCGTTCCGCATCGACTACGTGAACACGGTCAGGGTCGGCAATGTGGCCGACAAGCAGGTCTCGGCCATCGATACGGAGACCGCGTTGCTTGCCCCTGAGCGGGTCCGCAAGATCGTGGAGTACACCCTCGAGCACTTCGACCAAAAGACAAAACGAGACGAGGCCTACACGCTGGGCGAGAAGCGGGTTCGCGGATTCAATGCCCTGTTTGCAACCGCGTCAATTCCCGCGGCTCGACGGTACTACCAGGAGTTCCAGGCCCAGCAGAAGGGGCTACCTTCAGACCGGAAGCTGAAGATCGGCCTGATCTACTCCTATGGTGCGAACGAGGCCGTGGAAGACGGTGCGCTCGACGAAGAGGAGTTCGACACAGGACACCTGAGCAATGATGCTCGGTCTTTTCTAGAGGACGCCATCGCCGACTACAACGCGATGTTCGGCACTTCGTTCGACACCACTGCCGACCGGTTCCAGAACTACTACAAGGACCTTTCACTTCGGCTCAAGCAGCGGGAGATCGACGTCGTCATCGTCGTCAACATGTTCCTGACAGGGTTCGACGCGACGACGATGAACACCTTGTTCGTGGACAAGAATCTCAGGGCCCACGGGCTGATACAGGCCTTCTCGCGAACCAACCGGATCCTCAACTCCGTCAAGACGTACGGCAATATCGTCTCGTTCCGTGACCTTGAGCAGCAGACCAACGACGCCATTGCCCTTTTCGGCAATAAGGATGCGCGCGGCGTCGTCCTCCTGAAGCCGTACCCGGAGTACTACAGCGAATACCAGGAGAAAGTGGACGAGCTTCTCGCTGCCTATCCCCTCGGGTCGCCGATCATCGGAGAGTCTGCGCAGAAAGAGTTTATTGCCCTGTTCGGCGCTATCCTGCGCTTGCAGAACATCCTGACCTCGTTCGACGAGTTCACCGGTAACGAGATCCTCACGGACCGTCAGGGCCAGGACTACCGCAGTGTGTATCTGGACCTGTACGCGGAGCTCCGCAAGGAACAGACCGCTGACAAGGAGCAGATCAACGACGACGTCGTCTTCGAAATCGAGTTGATCAAGCAGGTAGAGATCAACGTTGATTACATCCTTATGCTCGTCCAGAAGTACCGCGAGCAGCGTGGTGACGGTGAGGACAAGGAGATACGGGCCGAGATCACCCGAGCCGTGGATGCCAGCCCAACTCTGCGCAATAAGAAGGACCTGGTGGAAGCCTTCATCGACCGGGTGTCTATCACCGGAGAAGTCGATGAGGATTGGAAAGCCTTTATCGAAGAACGCCGCGAAAGCGAGCTCGAGAAGATCATCGAGGCGGAGAACCTACGTCCCGAGGCCACTCGTACTTTTGTTGACATGGCTTTTAGCGATGGGAGTATTCAGGTGGCTGGTCCGGCGATCACTAGGGTATTGCCTCCGGTGTCTCGCTTCACTCCCACCGGTGGTCTCGGTGAGAAGAAGCAGCGGGTTTTGGTGAAGCTCGGCGAGTACTTCGATCGTTTCTTTGGACTCGTCTCGGCTCGAAGCGACTGACGCGCCACACATTTTAGGTAGTGGCAGACCTGCGTCCTGCGTGATCTGGGCAGGCGGCGATTCATCTGTGATGAATACTTGTGCCCGCAGAACATCCAGCGGGAACCAGCCAGTTCCAGCGAGGACACTGTCCGCTTCCCGACGCCCTGGTGTCCGCAGGCGTCAGATCCCAGTCAGGGTTACGGAAGCAGACGGGGCTCTCCACCGGTTTGTTGATGTCGCGCACAAGGATGAGCTCCCCCACAAAGTTACTATGGGTGCGGCTAGCCGCAATTCTGTGCGTCGCACTTTATTAGCAGGGGGATCTTAACGTGAGCGATACATCAAAGAGTGAGGGAACCTTCTTCTCACGCGCATTCTGGCATGGAGGGGCCGACGGTCGACAAGTGGGCGACTTTCTCATCCCAGGAATTGAAGTACCAGGTTACAAGAATATTTTGCAAAAGAATGTCCAAGGAGATGCTCACGGAGTATCGACCTGACTTCGTATACATCACCACCGATAAGGACCTCGCTTTCGACTATGCCGTTCAGTTCAGCCAGCTGGGACCTGCTGCCCTCTATAAAGTTGTTCCCGAGCGCGTTGACCATGACCCTGATTACCCGCTTGGTATCTGTTCCGCTGTTCTCGCGCGCAAGTCGTCTCTCTAGAAGAGCACGAGTTCTCGCCTGACACCCCGCTCTCCGGGGCGAGTTTGCGGCATCAAACTTGGAGCGATGGATCTAGGCTTTACTCCGATGATGGGTTTTCTCTTCCCAATAGAGCGCAGTCAAGCCTCGGCGTCACGCCCGAAGACTTGCGCGGCCTCGGATACAACGCAGATTTCACGGACATCAGTAGCCAAATCTCGAAGGTTGTCGCGGAACGAAATCCTGGAATCACACGCGATGTCATCATGAAAGTGATGCGGGACGTCGGAGATCCCTCCGTTTCGAAGTAGCTCACCGCGGATTCGGACCACGAGCCATCAACCTGCGCAGGCTTACACGGTCCGTAACGCGCGGATGACGGGCCTTAGCGAGCCACCGCGCTGGCATCGACGTATACATCCGCCGGCATCGGCCGCTGCAACTTCCACGTGATCGCGATGGGTTTCGATCCAGTGTGCTGCATGTAGTCCAGCTGGCCCAGGCAGACATACGGCATCGTCATTCCCGAATCATCGTTTTCGCGCGTCCGGGTAAACAGCAGGATCTGGGTGCCGGCAGCCTTGTGGTCCAAATACCGCTGGCCCACGGGGCTGGAGGGAGACGTGCTGTTCTGTGATTCCCAGTGGAACACGTTGGGGCCCATCGCGTAGTCCTTGTACATAATGCTTGCGGCGCGGTCCTTGGCGTCCTTGTCCACGGTGACGAAGAAGGCATCCGTCTGGGTTTCTTCACACCAGGCCACGCCTTCGCGGTGACGCGCTTTCCGGCCGTCCACCGACAAGTACCCCAGAGCAGCCAGAACTTCTTCACGCCGGTAGGTTGCGTGCGAGTGCAGGGGCACCTGCTGCAGTCCGCGGCCCAGGCCCTTTGGCGAGTAGCGGGACCGTGCGACGCCGAGCGCCACCAGCTGCCGGATTTCTTCGCACACATCCGGGAAACCGCGCAGGAAATCCAATCCGGCGTCATAGGACGTGAACTTGAGGCCTTCCGGCCACAGCACGAAAAAGAGCATGCGAGCAAAGGTCTGCTCGCGCGGACCCAGGTCTTCGTATCGAGGGGCCTTCTGGGATACCAGCATGGCGTACGCGTCCGCGCGTTCCGGATCATCCACGCACAGCAGCGTGGTCATGCGGCGCAACAACAGAGTCTCTTCGGCGACGGACCGCTGCTCCCCGTTGGCCAGGGCAGGCACCGGGATGGAAGGTGCTTCCTGCAGGCCCGCTGTCCGCACCAAAGAAGTCCAGGACTCGCCCGTTTTCCGGTAGACGTCTTCAAGCTCAAGTTCGGATTTCTCCAGGAAATTCGCCAGCAGCGTTTCTCCGTGGAAGCGGATGTCGGCAATGAGCCGGGGCCGGTTGGTGCGCAGCTGGTCACGCAGATTATCCAGAATGATTTGCTGGGAAACCCTGTCCAGGACGATCTGTGAGCCGGACGGCAGGAACGGAAAGCCAGTCACAAGTGCTTTTTGAAGGCCCTTCCGTCGGAGTCCGGTAATGGCATGGAGTTTGTTGTCAAAGCGGAACTCACGCCGCTGCTGACCGATGAAATCCAGCACTGTGAGCACCGCTTTGTCTTTGAACCGGCGCAAACCCCGACCCAGCTGCTGCAAGAAGATGGTGGAGCTTTGCGTGGGACGCAGCATTAGGATGGTGTCGATCTCCGGAAGGTCGAGTCCTTCGTTGAAGACGTCCACGGCGAAAATGCAGTTGATCTCTCCCTTGCGCAGCCGGCGAAGGGCAGCTTCGCGGTCCTCTTCCGGCGTCTGGCCCGACACGGTGAGCGACGGGATTCCCGCCCGGTCGAACACATCGGTCATGTAGTTTGCATGCTGGACGGAGACGCAGAAGCCCAGCGCTCTCATCTCTCCAACGTTCGTGACGGTGCGCTGGAGTTCGGCGATAACCTTCGCGGCGCGCGCGTCGTTCCCGGTGTAGAGGTTGCTAAGCTGCGCCGTATCGTAACTGCCGCGTTTCCATTCCAACTGGCTCAGATCGACGTCGTCCGCCACGCCAAAGTAATGGAACGGAACCAGCAAATTTGCTTCCAGGGCATCCCAAAGCCGCAGTTCGCTGGCCACCCGGCCGTCAAAGAACTCGTCGGCAACGTTGATGCCGTCGCCCCGTTCGGGGGTTGCCGTCAGTCCGACAAGCTCGGCCGGTTCCAGGCGGTCCATGATGCGGCGGTATGTGGGCGCGTCGGCATGGTGAAACTCGTCAATGACGACGACGTCGAAGCTGTCCGGGCTGAGCGTCTCCACACGCTTGGACGCCAAAGACTGCACACTGGCGAAGACATGTTTCCATTCAACTGGCTTGTGTTTTCCCACGAAAAGCTCACCGAAGTTACCGTCCTGCAAAACGTTGCGGAAAGTGGTGAGGGACTGGGCCAGGATTTCCTTGCGGTGGGCCACGAACAACAACGAAAGCCTCCGCCCGGCCGCTTCACACAGGCGTTTGTAGTCAAGGGCAGCGAGAACGGTTTTTCCGGTTCCGGTTGCTGCAACAACCAGGTTGCGGTGGTGACCGTGAACTTCCCGTGCCGCGTCCAGCTCTTCCAGCATTCCCTCCTGGTGCGGGTGCGGCTTAAGTTCCAGGCCTGTGGCACCCTGCGGGATGAAGGTTTTCTTTCCGTTGTTCGCCGCCAGCGCTGCGTCCAGCTTCTCGCCGTCCCGGTCCGGGTCATAGGGCTGAAACTCGGGCCGCTCCCAGTAGCTGTCGAACGTTGCTTCAAACTTCTGCAATACCTCGCGCGTTCCCACGGAGGACAGTTTGACGTTCCATTCCAGTCCCTCAAGCATCGCCGCGGAGCTAAGGTTGGAGCTGCCCACGTAGGCAGTATCAAAGCCGGAATGTCGGCGGAAAAGCCAGGCTTTGGCGTGCAGCCTGGTGGCGTGGATTTCGTAGTTGATGCGTACTTCGGCGCCGTACGTGAGGACGAGCTCATCGATGGCGCGACGTTCGGTGGCACCCATGTAGGTGGTGGTGAGAACCCGCAGCGGAATCCCGCGCTCTTTGAGCTCTTTGAGGGATTTGTCCAGCAGCCGCAGGCCGGACCATCTGATAAATGCGCACAGCATGTCCACGCGGTCGGCGGATCCCAGCTCGGCATTGAGCTCCGATGAAAGGCTGGGATCATCTCTGCCGTTGGTCAGCAAGGCAGCGTTGCTGAAAGAGGTTGACGGGCGGCGCAGCTGACGACGTCGCAGCCCGTCCGGAGCGAACAGCGACGTCAGCTGCTGAGGTCCGGGCTGAACCGTTGAAGCGCCGTGGACACCAGTAAGGATGCTGTTGGCCAGGGCTACCCGGTCTTCAGGCTTGGCTGCGGTCAGCGCCTGCCGTGCCTGAGCCGCAATGTAGGTTGCCAGAACCTCGGGCGACGAATCTTCCGGCACGCTCTCGAAAGCTGGTTGCAGCTCCGGAATTGTCGTAATCCGTTTCGTGAGTTCATCGGTGCGCAGTGATTCGTAGAGACCTTCCGCCAGAAACTCCGGCTCTCCCCCATTGGTGTTCAGCAATTCTTTCCAGCCTCTTGTCGTAACCTGCAGCCTCTGAAGGAGCTGTTTCTCCGATGAGCTTATCCTCACGTCATTCACCATCACTCGGAAGCTCATCAACAGGCCACATAGCTCAGGGCAACCGGTGGCTCAGCTGGCTCCTTATTTCCTCCGTACCCCAAATAACCGTGCGAGGCGTGCCCAGAATCCGTCCTTGTGGGAGGGAATACCGCCTTCACTCGCCACTTGCGAAACAGGCTCGCCCTCAACGAATTCCGAAGCGCTGCGTCTGCTCCCTCCGGACGGCTCCTCGCGGTGACCGATAGGAGCTGCGTCTACCAAACCGGCACGGTCTGCATTGCGGTCATCCGGTGCGGGAGTGGCAGCTGCGTTGTGCAAGGCCATTGCAGCCACCGGCGCCTCGGCGAGGAGTAAGCCTCCTGCGGTGCTCGCTTCCGTTTTGACTACCTCGAACGGGTCACCCGTAAACGCCGAAGGGACAGCATGTATCAACTCCAGGAAGTCCGCTTCCGTCAGAACTGTGATGTCTTGTCCTGCTGCCATATAGGCGGCGGCTTTGCGTTCCTTTGTCGTGCCATTTTCAAGATCAATGGCGTCGTGATCTTTAACTTCACCGATGACCAGAAATCCGGTCTTCTTAGTCACGCCCTTCCCATTAGTGCCTCCAACAGCAGCGATTCGTTCCATCGCCTCCCACCGTTCGAGGGAGTCCAGATCGCCGGACATAATGATCTGCCGGCCGTAGAACGGGTGGGAGGGATCTGCCGTCAAATCGGGCTGGGGAAGGTCAGCTAGTGCACTCCGGTGTCCGAGGCTGAAGGATGACGACTTTACCGAGCCACCCCCCGAAGTCGCTTTGGCTTCCGCCACCGGCCAGAGGGCGAACAAGTCGTTCAGTCCATGCTGCTTGGCGAGCGCCAGAACCACCTGCGCACAAGCCGCCGAATCGGCGCCCGCACTGTGATGGTCAAATGGATCTACTCCCAGTTCAGCGGCCACGAGGGGAAGGCTGTACTTTTCCATCACCATAAGCCGCCTCGACAGTGCCAGAGCGCAGTGAAAAGCGTTGGCAGGAGGAGTGAGCGAGCTGAGGCGGCTTGCTTCCAGTATTGCGGATTTGTCGAACGGAGCGTTGTAAGCAACCAGAGGAAAGCCTTCTGCCAGAGTCTCGATGGCATCGAGGGAGTCTTCCCAGGTGTTCGCATTCTTCACCATTTCCGGCGTTATCCCGTGAATCTCGATATTCCGAGGCTCAAAAGAATCCAGCCCTGTGGGAGGCTGAACGTGCCATTCCAATGACCTGGTGATCTCACCGTTCCTGACCAGCGTCAGTCCGACAGCGCAGACTGATCCACGCTGACGGTTTGCGGTTTCCACGTCAATGACAGTGAAGTTCAGACTGCCCAAGGTTCCTCCTGTGATGTCTCATCGATACCGGGACACCTGCATGTTGGAGGGCGCTCGTCAATGGGGCTACCAGTTTATGGCATGGCAGACCATGGCCAGGTTCAGCTGGCTTCTGGCCGGCTCACGCCGCAGGTGCTGCGAGCAGCGCGGCCAGCGGAACCTCCATCACCCCGCCGTTCAGCACACGGATACTGCTGACCTGTGAGCTCGGAGAGGGTGAGCCGGAGCCAAGCCAACCCTGTCCGAACACTCCCGAATCTTGTACTGGCCCCTTATTCAAACTTCCGGAAAATAAACAACAGCACTTCCTCCAACCCGGCCAAATTCCGTCCACAACGGTTGACCATGGCCAGCCACCCCCTTAGCGTCCCTTCTACACTCGCGCCGCCGCATCACCACTAGGTGCGGCACAGACACGGCTGGGTGCCCGGCTCGATGACGGCCGGGCACCACCAGCTGCATCACCGCATGTTTCCGATGCGCTGATTATGAGCAGCACCCTGCCGCGGCCAGAGGTGGCCGCGGCCCGTATGAGGGATCATCCATGCAGATAAGGAACAAAACTGCCACAGCCCTTCTCGCCTCCATAGCCCTGCTGGGCGTGGCCATCTCACCGGCCGCCGGGTACCGCGGTGACGCGCCACCGGGCAGCAAACTGCCAAACCTCCCTGCCCCCGCCGAGTACTTCGGCTTTGAAATGGGCGACGAGGGGCGGCTCGCATCGTTCGCGGACATCAGCGACTATTTCGAGACAATTGCCGCACAGTCCCCGGAAGTGGACTACGAAGTGGTGGACCGCACCACTGACAACAACGAATATCCCATCCTTCGGCTGAGCAGCGAGGAGAACCTGCAGCGGCTGGATCAAATCCTTGCCACCAATGAGCGCCTCGCCGATCCCGACGCGATGGTCACCGAGGCCGCCGCCGCCGGAATGGAGGAAGAAGACTACGCGCGCAAGGTCGCCGCGGGGACCGTCCCGGTCTATTACATTGAGGCCTCCATCCACGCAACGGAAGTCGGAAACACGCAGGCGCTGGTCGACGTCGTCCACCGTCTGGCCACCGAAGACTCCGCGGCCATGAACAAGATCCTGGACGAGATGGTGGTGCTGATCGTCCCCTCCGCCAACCCCGACGGGCAGCAGATGGTGGTGGACTACTTCAACGAGACCGCTGGTACGGCCTACAACCGGGTGTATCCGGATCTGTACCACACCTATGCGGGGCACGATAACAACCGTGACTGGTTCATGTTCACGCAGAAGGAATCCCGGACCCGGGTGATGCTGGAGCAGAAATACCGTCCCGTGGTGCAGCACTACATGCACCAGGCCGGGACCAACAGTCCCCGGATCTGGACCCCGCCCTATGACGAGCCGCTGTCCACGGCCGTGGATCCCATCGCCATCTCCTCCTCGAACGCGCTGGGCCAGTTCACCCAGCGTGACCTCGTGGCTGAAGGACTGAAGGGCGTGAAGTCCGACGATGCGTACGGCATCCTCTGGAACGCCGACGTCGCCGGCTACGGGACGTTCCTGGGCACCTCCACTTTCCTGACCGAGATTGCTTCCGTTAGCGACCTGGCCTATCCCTTCACCGGGGAAGGCGTGCTGGAACCGGTCGACAAAACCATGCGCTCTCCCCTGCCCTACGATTCCAACACCTGGACGCTGAAGCAGATTGTCCGGTACGCCACCGCGGCGGCCTTCTCCGGAATGAACACGGTCGCCTCGGATCCCCAGTCCTGGCTGCTGAACAACCTCTACCGTGTGAACAGGAACAGTGTTGACTGGGAGGGCGGCCCGTACGCCTATGTGGTGCCCAGCGGCCAGCGCGACCCCTACGCGGTGTATGACATGATGCGGATCTTCGACATCGGCGACGTCGAAATCGAGCAGGCCAAGGCCCCCTTCACCGCTGAGGGCCAGGAATTCGCCGCCGGTTCCTACATCCTGCGGACCCAGCAGCCGCTCGGCCGCTGGGTGGACCAGCTGCTGCGCATCGACGAGTATCCGGACAGTGCCCGCAAATGCGACGACTGCCCGCTGATCATGCCGTACAGCGAAACGACCGACAACATCGCCCTGTTCATGGGCGTGAATGTTGCCGCGGTTCAGGAGCCTTTCGAAGCCGCGACCCGGCAGGTGCGCGAGATCCGGCAGGAACGGGTTCAGATGCCCCGTCCGCCGGGTCGAGACGGTGCCTACATCCTCAGTGCCGAGTCCTACGGCCTGGGCCGGATCATTGACGAACTGCAGGACGCAGGCGTGGATGCGTACCGTGCTGCCGGTCCAATCACCGTGGACGGACGGGAATTCGCTCCCGGTGCACTGATGGTTCCCGCCAGCGAGCGCGGTGCCCGCGGTACGCTCACCCGTGCCATCCGCGAAACCAGCCTGCCGGTCTACGCCACGGCGCAGATGCCGGCAACCGACGCGGTCAAGCTCGCGGAAAATACCCGGATCGGCCTGGTCCGGGGCGCCAACAACATGCCCGGCGGCTGGTTGATGTGGATGATGGACCAGTTCGGCACGAACTACGAAGTGGTCGAAGCTGCGGACTACGCCAATCTGTCCGACAAGTTTGATTCCATTGTGCTCGCACCGGGAATCTCGACCGAACGGCTGACCACCGGGCTGGACACCACCAAGTACCCGGAGGAATTCGCGTGGGCTGCAGGGGTGCCGGATGCACCCCAGAAACTCGCCGAGTTCGCCGCACAGGGCGGCAGCATCCTGGCGCTCGGCTCATCGTCCCTCACCGCGGCCTCAGCCATGAGCCTGCCGGTGGAGAACATCACGCCGACGGACCGCGCGTCGTTCATGGTTCCCGGCACCCTGCTGGCCCAGAACTATGACACCTCGGCCCCCGCGGCCTGGGGCATGCCGGCGTCGTGGCCCACGTGGTTCAACAACGACGCCGCCTTCCGCCTTACCGGGGAGGGAACCTCGGTTTCGCAGTACCCGGCCGAAGGCAACCCGCTGGTCAGCGGCTATGCACTGGGCGCAGAAGCGATCAACGGGGCAACGAACATTGCCTCGTTCGACGTCGGCGAGGGTGACGTGACCATCGCCGGCGGACACATCACCTTCCGTACCTGGCCGAGGGCGTCCTGGACGGTGGTCACCAACGCCATCTACAACGGCGCGGGCACCGAACTGACAGCCGAGGAAATGGCAGGAGTATTCGGTAAGGGCGGCCGCTAGCAGCAGCTTCAAAGGATTCCCGGGCCGGGGCAGCAGTCCTCGGCCCGGGAATTCCCGCGTCCGCACCGCCGTCGTAGTTCCAATCCCACTTTCCCGCGCCGGTCACCGCTAGGCTGGCGCTGAAGCATGCATCCGCCCGCAGCGGGCGGGCACACCGCGAGCGCCGTCACGGCGACATGTCTCTAGGGGGAACAACATGAGTGAACCGACGCAGCCCAACAACCAATCCGGGAACAACCCCGGACCGTGGAATCCCGGCCAGCCGGCGCCCGGTCAGGGCGGACAGCCAGGACAGCCGGGTCAGCCGGGCCCGGACCAGGGCGGACAGGCCTACCCCGGCACCCCGGGCAACTACACCTACCCCGGGTCCGGCTCCCCGGCACAGGGCAACTACGCCTACCAGGGCAATCCCTTCGGGCAGACGCCTCCGGCTGAAGATCCCGCCCGTCCCAAGCAGGTGGATCAGGCGTTCTGGCTGCTGATCGCGAGCGCAGTCCTGGGGCTGATCGCCCTGCCGCTTGCCCTGGTGTACGTGAACTCCCCCGAATATCTCGACACCATGGAAGAAACGCTGCGGAACGCCGGACTGGATGTCGATTCCGAGTCCCTGGCCAACGGTGTTGCCGCCGGCACCTTGACAGCCGTGTTCTCCGGCATCCTGGGCCTGGCAGTTCGGGTGGCGCTGGCCTTGCTGGTCCGCGCCGGATACAACTGGGCACGCATCGTCATCACGATCTTCGCCGTTTTCTCGCTCCTTGGACTCATCGGCCTGTTCTCTACCGGGACGCTCTCCGGGATCCTCACGCTGCTGGCCACCCTGGCCACCATCGCCGCCGTCGTGCTGCTGTGGATGAAGCCCTCCGGCGAATACTTCACCAAGAAGAAGGCCTACCGTCAGGCCAAGAAGTTCGGCAACTACTCGGCGTAGTTCAGATCAGTTGCAGGGAGGGGTGCCGGCTGTCCGCAGCCGGCACCCCTCCTTTCTTGTCTGACTCCGCTACCCCACGGCCCGTTTCCCCACCTGCCCAAACGGACCCTCACCCGCAAACGCATACTTGGCAAACCTCTCCCCGATCAGCCGGTGCGTGGCGCTGTCCGGGTGCAGCGCATCGGGCAGCGGATGCTTGTCGGCATCGGCCGCCCCGTACAGTTCAGTCCCGTCCAGGTAATACAGGTTCGCGTCCTCGGACCGGCGCTCCACCAGGGACGCCAGCGCCTCGCGGATCACCCGCAGCGTCAGCTGCCCGGCCGCCACGCCCGCCGGCGACCCGGTGGCAATGAACTTCACCTGGTCCGTGGCGAACGACGCCGGATCAAACGCGCCGGGCCCCGGAGTGTCCTCATGGATCCCGCAGAAAATGGGCGACACGAGCAGCAGCGGCGTCTCCGGATGCCCCTCGCGGATGGTGTCCAGGAACCCGTGCACCGCGGGCACAAACGCCCGCAGCCGCATCGCATCCAGGTTCACCACGTTGATGCCCAGCTTCACGCTGATGACGTCGGCGGGGGTATCGCGCATCACCTGGGCGGTGAAGGGGTCGACGACGGCGCTTCCGCCCAGGCCCAGATTGTGCAGTTCCACGCCGCCCAGCTGCGCCGCCACGGCGGGCCAGATGCCCGACGGCGTTGCCGCGTTGGATCCGTGGCTGATGGAACTGCCGTGGTGCAGCCAGACCGGCCGGTCCGGGCGGTGCGGCTCCACCGGCGCGTCGCTGCGCAGTTCCACCAGCTCCACCGACTCGTTGTGCGGCAGCCAGATTTCCACCAGCTTGGACCCGGCCGGCAGCCGGGAAAACACGCTGGTGTGCGAGGGCCCGTCAACCTGCCGGATGGCCCCGGTGGACATGTTCACCTCGGTAAACGAGCCTCCGCTGAGTTCGTCGCTGTGCATCAGCTCGCCGTCGACCACCAGGTCCACGTGGCCGCGCGGCCGGTCGGCCCCGAGGTAGACCACCCGGGTGGGATGGATGACCAGCTCCAGCTGCTCCGCCGTCGTCGAGAAGACCAGCCGGATGCCGGAGGGCTGTGACTCGGCCATCAGCAGCTGCGGGTCCGGGAAACGCGTGCGCACCTTCGTCGGCAGGCGGTGCGGCCGCAGTCCCCGCGGAGTTGTTTCAAGTTCCGCAGCCCCGTGAACGAGCTCGGGAGCAATGGCAGTGGAAATCATGGTGCCTTTCATGAGGGGTCAGTGGATTGCAGACAGGCAACATTAGTGCATCCGGCCGCCCGGCCTTTCCGGCAGGGAACCTGCCAGTGGACCCGGCGGGAGAGCTGAGAGGAGACTTATGACCCGCCTGCGGACCGCCGGTAACTGCTGGCCGTGAAGCCAAGGACCTCCCGGAACGCCGCCGCCAGATGCGCATGATCGGCGTAGCCCAGTTCGGCGGCGATGTCCGCAATCGGAGTTGCCGGATTCAGCCGCACACGTTCCGCCGCCTCCTGCAACCGGTACCGACGGATCATGGCCAGCGGAGGCAGTCCCACATGCCGCCTGGCCAGTCTCTGCACCGTCCGGACCGAGATCCCCAGCTGCTCGGCAGCCTGGTCCACCCGGAGCAGCGCCGTGTCCGCCTGAATCACGTCCTCCAGCCGGTTGGCCAGCAGTGCGTCGGCACTGGGGGCCGGGACGTTGTCTTGCAGCCAGCGGGCTGCCGCCGCCACCGCGGCAGCACGACGGCGGGACGCGCCGCCATCGTCGTCGCGGGCTTTGCTGTCGGGTTCGTCGTCCGCCGACATGGCAGCTGAGACGGCCGCGAGCAGCTCCGGAGCCTCCACTTCGATTTCGGTATCGCGGAGGCTCCCCGGGTCCTGGACGAACACCGGCACCGCCGCCGGACGCAGTAGCATCCCCACCGCCCAGCCCCGTCCGGACAAATCACGGAACGAACGTCGGGTCGCCGGGCCGGAGAGCGTGACGCCGTCGGGCTGGACCACGAGGTTCAGTGCCGGAAAGGGAAGGACTTCCTGCCGGGACACCCGTCCCGGTGCCAGGTTCCACTCTGGGATCCAGAACCAGCGCACCCGGTCCGCGAGCTCCTCCGCCGGGAGAATACGGTGGAAGACGGGCAGCCGCGCCGGGTACAGCGTGCCCCGCCACTGCTCCTCCACCGCTCCCCCTCCCTCGCTGATACTGCCCGAGCTGTACCTGTCGCGAATCTTCAAGCCCCGCCCCGGAGGCGCTGCCTACTCTGACACCATGACTACAACAAACAGCCCCAGTTCAGCCCCAAGCTCGCCTTCAACCACAGAAACGTCCAACGCTCCGGCTTCCCCGGCCTCCACCACGGCCGGCGTCACCGGTGACCACACCACCGGGGGCATTCCGCACGGCGTCACCGCCCTGACCCCGTTCCTGGCCGTACCGGATGCCCGGGCCGCCATCGACTTCTACCGCGATGTCTTTGGCGCCCGGACGGCGGACGTCACGGAGATGGGAGGTGTGGTGGTGCACGCCGATCTGGACTTCGGCAGCGGCCGGCTGCAGCTGGGCGAACCGAACCCTCAGTACGGGCTGGTTCTGATGCCGGCCGGAGACGAGGACTGCTACTCGATGGGCCTCTACTGCGCCAATGTCGATGAAACGGTGGCCAGGGCCGAGGCCGCCGGTGCAACCATCCGTGAACCGCTGAGCACGTTTGTTTCCGGGGACCGGTTCGCGAGCATCCGCGACCCGTTCGGCGTCCGCTGGTCGATCATGAGCCGTGTCGAGGACCTGTCCGAGGAGGAAAGCGCACGCCGTGTTGCGGAATGGGCTGCGGAGCAATCCGGCTAGGAACTGGTCGGACTAGGAATCCTGCCCTTCGATGCTGATCATCCAGCTGGTGCCGAACTTGTCATTCAGCATGCCGAACATGTCGCCCCAGGGTGCCTTTTCCAGGGGCAGCGTCATCTGGCCGCCGTCGAGCAGCTTGTCCCAGTAGCCGCGCAGCTCCTCGCCGTCGTCGCCGCTCAGGGAAATCGAATAGCTGCTGCCCTCATCCAGCGCCATGCTGGCCGGAGTGTCAGAGCCCATCAGGACAAACCCCTTGTCCGTCTTCAGGGACGAGTGCATGATCTTGTTGGCCTCGGCGGGGTCTTCGGACATGTTCATGTCGCCGAAGGTGCTGCTTTCCAGGGTTCCGCCGAACACGCTCTGATAGAACTCCATCGCCTCCCGGGCATTGTCCCGGAAGCTGAGATAGGGATTCATGGTGCTGGACATGGCGATCTCCTTCAAACTCGTTGCGGTCGGATACCAGCCAGATTAGGCGCGGCATGCGTCGGGAGGAAGAGGTTTGGGATCCGATGGCCGCTCCGGTCGGATGACGGATCGACTACTCACCTCTAGACCGGAGTGCCCTGCGTCACCTTCACGGAAATGCCCTTTAGACTCCCGGCATGGATATCTTGTGGAATGTACTCGCCGCCTCCGGAGCGGCGTTCTTGGGCACCATGGCTGCCTTCTTATCCGAACGATTCCTGCGATTAACCGATGCCAAGCGCGTAGAAGCGGCCGCGCTGAACAACCTCATCACAGATCTCCATCTCCGCCGCTCTCTCGCACCCCTTACACCCGTCGCCAGTTACGCCGAGCCGAACGATGACAGAACCTATGCCACGGAAGCCATTAGGCAGATTCGCAAGGAGATCCGGGAAACGCGTTTGTTGCTTCGACCGAAATCCACCGATCTTTTTAGAGCTTTAGTGCAAATGTCTGCCGCATGCAACGAATATATGGAGAGCGTCCAGAACCATCCTGAGGACTACCAGTTTGAGCTTCATGAACTTCGTGAGGCCTTTTCCGAGGCTGTTGCTACCCTTGGACGCACGAAGGATGTTGAAGTCCGCGAACCAGGGGAAGGCGCATTTAAGCGGACCTCTTACGTTTAACGGCACCCGCAAACCCCCACCCTCACAAAACGGCGGCCGGCTCCCAAAGGAACCGACCGCCGTCGTCGTTCAGTAAAGAGACTTAGCGCGCGCTCTTCCGCCGGCTGAACCCGAACGCCACCGCCGCCAGCAGTACTAGGCCCTTGATGACCTGCTGCCAGGCAGCGTCCACGGACAGGATGGACAGGCCCTGGTTCAGCACACCCATCACCAGGCCGCCGATCACGGCACCGATCACGGTGCCCACACCGCCCTGCACCGAGGCGCCGCCGATAAACACGGCGGCAATCGCATCCAGCTCAAAGCCGCTGCCGGCCGAGGCCACCGCTCCCCCGGCCCGCGCCGTGCTGACCACGCCGGCCAGCCCGGCCAAAAAGCCCATGTTCACAAAGATAAAGAAGTTCACCCACTGCGTTTTCACGCCGGACATCATGGCCGCGTTGAGGTTCCCGCCCATGGCGTAGATGTGCCGGCCGAACACCGTGCGGGTCAGCAGGAAGGAATACGCCAGCACCAGCGCGGCCAGGATGATCAGGATGATCGGCGTGCCGCGGTTGTAGGCCAGCAGGTAGCACAGGTACATGATCGCCACGATGGCCAGGGCAATCTTGAACCAGAAGGACAGGGCCCGCTCGCGCGGCAGCCCCAGACGCGCCAGGTCAGCGCGTCCCTTGACCTGCTGGACAATCAGCCCGATGGAGGCCACCGCTCCGATGCCCAGGGTGACCAGGTCCGGGGTGCCGGTGGAGGGCAGGGTTCCGTTGCCGATGGCCACGAACGGGCGTGGCAGGCCGCTGACCGTGCCGCCGGTGAGCAGCACCAGGGCCAGGCCGCGGAAAATTAGCATCCCGGCCAGCGTGACAATGAAGGCGGGTATCCCCACAAACGCCACCCAGAAGCCCTGCCAGGCGCCAATCAGGGCGCCGACGGCGAGGGCCAGGACAACGGCTCCCCACCAGGGCAGTCCCCAGTCATTCATGGACAGCGCGGCCACTGCACCGACCACCGCGACCACGGAACCCACGGACAGGTCGATGTGTCCGGCGATAATCACCATGACCATGCCGATGGCGAGGATCAGCACATAGGCGTTCTGCTGGATGAGGTTGGATACGTTGCCCGGATAGAGCAGGCGTCCCCCGGTGAGGATCTGGAACAGCACAATGATGACGACGAGCGCGGCAAGGATGCCGTATTGCCGCAGGTCAACGGGCGGCCGGCGCTTCTGTGCCGGTTTGGGGCTCGGAACCGGAGCCTTCTCCGGGGCGGTGGTGGTCACGAGGCTTGTGCTCCTTGGGGTCGGGCGGCGGTCATGTGGCGCATCAGTTCTTCCTGCGTGGCGTCGGCGCGGGGCACTTCGGCGGTGAGCTTGCCTTCGGCAATGGTGTAGATGCGGTCGGCGAGGCCGATCAGCTCCGGCAGTTCGCTGGAAATGACAATCACGGCTTTGCCCTGGGCCGCCATCTCGTTGATGATTCCGTAGATTTCAAACTTGGCGCCGACGTCGATGCCGCGCGTCGGTTCGTCGAGGATCAGCACGTCCGGACCCGAATAGATCCACTTGCTGAGCACGACTTTCTGCTGGTTGCCGCCGGACAGGTTTCCCACAATGGAGGACACCGTGGGCGTCTTGATGTTCATCTGCTGCCGGTACTCGTCGGCCACGCCGTATTCGCGGTTGCGGTCGATGATGCCGATCTTCGCGAGCTTGCGC
Organism: Arthrobacter sp. TJ-178; assembly: GCF_058269275.1. NCBI lineage: Bacteria > Bacillati > Actinomycetota > Actinomycetes > Micrococcales > Micrococcaceae > Arthrobacter > Arthrobacter sp. TJ-178. The sequence goes on from NZ_JBZCNK010000002.1 coordinate 649,551, forward strand.
AGCGCCGCGGCGGAGACATTGACGGTGACGCTGCCGATGAGGTTCAGCCCGTACCGTTTCCGGTCCTCGCTGACATACGCCAGGCCGTTGCGGATGGCCTGCCCCACCGTGCGCGTGGTGATCTCCGTGCCGTCTTTGTAGACGCGTCCGGAAATCCCGGATCCGTAGGAGCGTCCGAAGATGCTCATCGCCAGCTCCGTGCGGCCCGCTCCCATCAGCCCGGCAAATCCCACAATCTCTCCGGCGTGGACGTTGAAGGAGGCGTTGTCCACCACCACCCGGTCGGTGTCCACGGGGTGGTGCACCGTCCAGTCCTCCACCCGGAACTTCTCCGCACCGATGTCCGGCTCCCGGTCAGGGAACTGGCTGTCCAGCGGCCGGCCGACCATGGCCCGGATGATCCGGGTTTCAATGTCGTCCGTGTTCTCCACCGGAAAGGTGTCGATGGTCTGGCCGTCGCGGATGACGGTGACGATGTCCGCGATGGCGCGGATTTCCTTGAGCTTGTGGGAAATGATGATGGAGGTGATGCCCTGCTCGCGCAGCTGATCGATCAACCCGAGCAGGTGCGCTGAATCGCCGTCGTTCAGGGCCGCCGTGGGCTCGTCCAGGATGAGGATTTTCACTTCCTTGGACAGGGCCTTGGCGATTTCCACCAGCTGCTGCTTGCCGACGCCGAGCTCCAGGATTTTGGTTGCGGGGCTTTCATCCAGGCCCACGCGCTCCAGCAGGGCCGCGGCCTGCAGATTGGTCTGGTTCCAGTCGATCACGCCGCCGCGGGAAACCTCGTTGCCCAGGAAGATGTTCTCGGCGATGGACAGGTACGGGCTGAGCGCGAGTTCCTGGTGGATGATCACGATCCCGTCCCGCTCACTGTCATTGATCGTCCCGTAGGACACCTGCTTGCCCTCCAGCGAGATGGTGCCGTCGAAACTGCCATGCGGATACACGCCGCTAAGCACCTTCATGAGCGTGGATTTACCGGCGCCGTTTTCGCCGCAGATGGCGTGTACTCCGCCGCGCTCAATGTCCACCGAAACGCCGTCGAGCGCTTTAATGCCGTTGAACTCCTTCACAATGCCGTCCATGGAGAGGATGACGTCATTCATGCCGTTCTCGTTTCGCTGCAGAAGTGGAAGCCCGACGGCGGGGCGCGGCGGAACCGCGCCCCGCTGCCGGGCAATAGCCGGAACGGGTTAGAGCCCGATGTCCGATGCGGAAACGAAGCCGGAGTCCACCAGGGTGCTCTGCACATCATCCTTGACCACAACCTGCGGCTCGAGGATGTAGGTGGGAACCACCTTGACCTCATTGTCGTAGGTCTCGGTGTCATTCACCTCCGGGTCCTCTCCGGCCACGATCGAGGCGATCATGGTGTCCACCTGGTCACCCAGCTGGCGGGTGTCCTTCCAAACGGTCATGGCCTGCTGGTCGGAGAGCAGCGCCTTGATGTTGGCGACGTCGGCGTCCTGGCCGGTGATCAGCGGCCAGTCGGTGCCGGGCTGGTAACCGGCGGACTGCAATGATGCTTCGATGCCCAGCGCCAGGCTGTCATTGGGCGAGAGCACGACGTCGACCTTGTCACCGCCGGTGTAGAAGGACTGCAGGCGGTTGTCCATTTCCGACTGGGCGTCCGCGGACTCCCAGCCCAGGATGCCGATGGAGGTCCAGCCGGCATTGTCCGCCGGGGACTTGCCGGAGGGAACCACCAGCTGGCCGCTCTGAACGTACGGCAGCAGCACGTCCCAGGCACCGGAGAAGAAGAAGGCGGCGTTGTTGTCATCCGGGCTGCCGGCGAAGGGCTCCAGGTTGTACGGGCCCTTGCCGTCGGCCAGGCCCAGCTGCTCCTCGATGAACTCGCCCTGGAGCTGCCCCACCTGGTAGTTGTCGAAGGTGGCGTAGTAGTCCACAGCGTCGGTGCCGTTGATCAGGCGGTCATAGGCAATGACCTCCACGCCCTGGTCCTTGGCGCTTTCCAGGGTCGGACCGAGGGTCTTGCCGTCGATGGCGGCGACCACGAGGATCTTGGCACCGCCGGCCACTGAATTCTGGATCTGGCTGATCTGCTGGTCGGTCTTGTTGTCCGCGTACTGCAGGTCAACGGCGCAGTCCTTGGCTTCGAGCTTTTCCTTCAGCCCCTCGCCGTCGTTGATCCAGCGCTCCAGGCTGCGGGTCGGCATGGAGATTCCCACGTTGCATTCGACGCCGCCGTCACTCGCATCATCGGAAGCATCGTTGGAGCCGGCGGGGGCGCAGGCAGACATGCCTGCTGCGAGTCCGAGGGCTAGGAAGAGCGAAGAAACATGCTTGATTCGGGTCATGATTGGGCCTTTTGGAAAAGGATCCGGCTGGTGCGGCGGGCTTTCGGCTTAGCGCCGGCGGACGGCGGAAGGCCACTGCGGATTGCCGTGGTACTGGATCGGACGGATACAGCGCTGTAACACCCCGGTGGCGGAAGAACCGCCACCCATTTGCAGGCTGAGAAAACTTATCCGTCCGGACAACCGTCGGACAAGAGTAGTTATCCAATCGCAACGCGGCCCGCCCGGATTAGTGCGGGACGCGGACCGGCCCCTAGCAGTTGCCCGCCCCCCCCCGAGGGCCGGAACGGCAGGGCAGCCCACGGGTCAAAGAGGTCCGTATAACGAGAATTAGAGTGTAAAAAAATCTATTATTTATATGTCACTATTGAGAAATGACAAAATCAGAGCTTCCTGGGGGCAGCTCGCATATCGCTTCGCCCCAGCCGCAACAGCCGATGCCAGAAAACCACGGCAACGGGGCGTCACTGCCCACGCTTTCACCTGAAACAACTAAGCCAAAGAAACAATCAAATATTGTTGGGCTCATCGCCCTCATCGCAGGAGTACTTGGTTTCATTTTCGCCTGCGTACCGGGCGCCCTTATCATCGGCTGGATTCTTTTGCCGATCGCTTTCATCCTGGGCCTTGTGTCCCTCTTCCTCAAGAACAAGTCCAAGTGGATGGGTATTACAGCGCTAATCCTTTCGATCGTGGGAACGATCGTCGGATTCATCGTATTCTTCTCGGTTGTCTCGGATTCCTTCGAGGAAGCTGTTGGCAGCGGCGACACCACCGTCGTCCAGCCGGCAGATGGCACCGCAGCCCAGGAAGGGGCGGCTGAGGAGGAAGGCGCAGAGGCCGGGACGCGCGCAAATCCGTACTCCCTCGGTTCGGTCATCGAGAACGAGGAGTGGCGCGTCGTCGTCAATTCTGTTGATCTGGCCGCTACGGATGCCGTCCTTGCTGCCAACCAGTTCAATGAGCCGCCCGCCGAAGGCTCGGAGTACATTCTGGTGAATTATTCCGCAACGTACCTCGGTGATGATCCCAACGGGCAGATGCCTGCCATGCTGTCCGTTGAGTACGTAACAGCGGACGGAACAACGGTAAACGGCTTCGACAGCATTGCCATCGCGCCGGAACCCATCGATACCACGAGCTCGCTTTACACGGATGGAACCGCGACAGGAAATGTCACCTTCACCGTGCCGACGGCTACAGCCGGACAAGGCGTCCTCGCTGTGCGGCCGGGAATGTTTGACGACAAGGTTTTCGTCGCAGTCCAGTAATGTAAATAACCCTTTCGATACAAGTGAAGCCCCCGGTGATTTCCCGGGGGCTTCACTTGTATCGATTGACGAGGTTATATCGGGAGTGCTCCAACGCGGACGAGGCTATGGTCCGAGCCGAGGCCGCTGGCGCGGTACTCCAGTCCGGGCGAACCCGCTATAGCCTGCGGCTGGCTACTGTGCCTTCGGCTGCCCGCGGACTGCGGACCACTCAGCATTCACCGGCGCGTCCGCCAGCGGTTCCCAGCCGTTGTCCGTCAGCAGCGAGGCCACAGTGTCCCGGTTGAGGTCGCGTTCCTGGCCTTCGATTCCGGAGGGATAGCAAACCCACAGCACTCCGCCGGGCTCCACTGCGTCTGCGGCAGAGGACAGGTCGTGTGCCAGGTCCGCGGCCGAACCGGCAAAGAGCAGCACGACGTCGGCCGGCATCAGCGAGCCCGGCGCCGCCAAGTTCGCCTGGGCCGGCAGAAGCTCGGCAACTTCCGGACGGTCCTGCGCGCCGTAGACCGTGACACGGTTTTCCGGTGAGATTCCGAAGATTCGGGCGGCAGATGAGTCGGATGACATGTGGCGGAGCTCCATTTCCAGGGTGCGGCTGTGTTTGGTAAAAGGTTCCCGGCGGCACACCGAGCCGCCGGACGTTCCATTCTTTCAGGTTTGCCGGACCCGCACCTACGAGGCGGAGCACCATCAGCGCCGCATCGGATCTGAACCTTGCGGAGATGATTAATCCGGCCTGCTTCCGCCCCTCATTCAGCGGTTTACCTCATTGTCACCGACAGCTAGTAATCTCGGGGAGACAATTCAATAGTTGGGGAAAACCTTGCACCACAGTATCGGCGGAGTTCACTGCTCTGCTTTTCGACATAAGCACCTTCCAGCAGCCTGCAAACCGTCCGTCACGGACCGATGCGCGCCTCCCGTAAAGAACCTCCCATGATCGGCGGAGCCAAGGCGGCCATCGCAGCCGCCGCCGTCGTTATTGCCGGCGGAACTACCCTGGCCATCGTTGCCACGGGCAATGCCGATGAAGCCGAAGTCATCCGGGTCATTGACGGCGACACTCTCGTGGTGGATTACGACGATCAGGAACTGACCGTCCGCCTGCTGAACGTCAACACTCCCGAGACCAAGGACCCCGAAAAACCCGTGGAATGCATGGGTCCCGAGGCCTCTGATTTCCTGACCCAGGCCCTGCCTGCCGGCAGCACGGTGACGCTGGCGTTCGACGTCGAACGCGAGGACCGTTACGGCCGCACCCTCGCGGCCGTGTACGACGACGACGATCTCCTCATCAACGCCGAGATTGCCCGCCGCGGGCTCGGCGTTCCCGTCACATACGAGCCGAATGCCAAATTCCGGCCGCCCGTAGATGAGGCGTATCAGGAAGCACAGGAACAGGGCGTCGGGCTCTTCGCCGAAGACGTTGAGTGCACGGTTCCGGCCATGGTCGCCGCTCTGGAGGACACCGCCGCCCAGGCTGCCGCAGAGGGAACAGGGTCCACGGCTGCGTCCGCCGCGGCCGCTGCCACCGCCGTGTATGCGCTGATCAAAACCGTCGATGACGGGTATGACGCCCTCGAGGCGGGCGCCAGGGAAGGCAAATCAATGGTCTGGACCGCGCTCTCAGCAGCGCAGCGGACCGATCTGCAGGCCCGGGTCTCCGCTGCTCGGAGCACGGTGCATTCACGCCACGGCGAGCTGACCACCCTGCAGCAGGAACGTCAGGGTGCCGAGGATGAAGTGGTTCGGCAGGCGGCCGAGGCAAAGGCCGCGGCTGAGCGGCAGGCGGCGGAAGCGAAGGCCGAAGCCGAGCGGCAGGCTGCCGAGGAAGCCCGCAGGGCAGCCGAAGCCGCGCAGGCCGAAGCGGACCGGGTTGCCGCAGTACAGGCGGAAGCGGCGCGCGTCGCAGCTGAGGCCGAGGCCCGGCGGATCGCCGCTGCCCAGGCAGAGGCTGACCGGCAGGCCGCCTACGTTCCGCCGGCGCAGCAGTACGTTCCTCCGGCACAGAACAGCAACCCGCCCGGTTACACCGGTCCGCGCTGCTACGCGCCCGGCGGCAAAACCTGGCGTCCCTGCTAAACCGGCAACACCCCTGACCGGGTAACTGCTGGCGGCGCGGGTGAGGCGGAAAGCTAAACCCCCGCCGCCAGCATGGCGTCGATGCTCTCCGGTGACAGGGCATGCTGGATTGCCAGCATGCCCGCCCCCACCATTCCGGCGTCGAGCCCCGAGGCGGACTGCACAATCTGCAGGTGCTGCGTTGCCAGCGGCATGCTGCGTGAATAGATGACCTCGCGCACCCCGGCGATGAAGTGCTCTCCGGTCAGAGCCATGGAACCGCCGATAACGATCACCGCCGGGTTCATCATGCTCAGGCAGGCGGAGAGGACATCGCCCACATCCCGCCCGGCCTGCCGGACCACCCGGACGGCTTCCGGGTCGCCCTGCCTCACCAGATCCACCACGTCGAGGCTGTCCTCGGCGGCCCGTCCCAGCGCCTGCAGCTTCAGGGCCACCGCCGGACCCGATGCCACCGCTTCCAGGCACCCGTGGTTTCCGCAGCGGCAGGGCAGGTCCTCCCCGCGGGGCACCCGGATGTGCCCGATGTCCCCGGCCACTCCGTCCGCGCCGCGCAGCAGCGTTCCGTTGGAGATGATGCCCGCGCCGATGCCCGTGGCCACCTTCACGAAGATCAGATCCTGAACGCCGGGCCAGGCCAGCTCGCTCTCCCCCACGGACATCACGTTGACGTCGTTGTCCACCAGCACCGGTACCTCAAAGTGCCCCTGCAGATAGCCCGGGACATCAAAACCGTTCCAGCCGGGCATGATCGGCGGGTTGATCGGGCGGCCGGTGACATGTTCCACCGGGCCCGGAACGCCGACGCCGATCGCCAGCAGGTCCGCCGCCGACCGGCCGGCCCGCTTCAGCAGATCGTCTCCCAGTTCCGCCACAGCGTCCAGCACAGCTTCCGGACCGTCAGTGACCCGCACGTTCCGGGAGCCGTCCTGCAGGCGGATGCCGCCCAGATCGGTGAGTCCCACGCGCAGGTGCGAGGCGCCGATGTCCACGCCCAGCACCACTTTGGTTTCGGTGCGCAGCGCAAAGCGCGACGACGGCCGCCCGCCCGTGGAGACGGCGTCGTCCACCGGTGCCACCAGCCCCAGTGCCATCAGCGCTTCCACCCGCAGGGCGATGGTGGAGCGGGCAACACCGAGCACATCCGCGAGTTCGGTGCGGGTGCGCGGCCTGCCGTCGCGCAGCAGCTGGAACAGCTCGCTGGTCCCGGAGACGGCGGGCAGGGGCTTCCGAATATCGATCACCGTGCCATTCAAACATGACTGCAGGTTCCTTATGTCGACCGGGGGCCGAATCCCGGCATTCCATCGGCGGATACTGTTACTGTGACCGCAACCACGCCCGCTGCCCAGCCCAAGGAGAAACCATGACCACTCAAACACCGCTGCGGATAGCCATGGTGGGCCACGGATTCATGGGGGCTGCGCACTCGCAGGGCTGGCGGGGAGCTCCCCGGTTCTTTGACTTGCCGCTGCAGCCGGAGATGGCGTTGCTGGTGGGCCGCGATGCTGCCCGCACAGAGGCTTCCGCGCAGAAATGGGGCTGGGCCGAAGTTTCCACCGACTGGCGGGAAGCCGTCACCCGGGACGATATCGACGTCGTCGACATTGTCACTCCGGGAGCCTCCCACGCGGAGATCGCCGTTGCCGCACTCGACGCCGGCAAGCACGTGCTCTGCGAAAAGCCGCTGGCCAACACCGTGGAGGAAGCCCGCGCCATGGCCGACGCCGCCGAGCGCGCTGCCGCCCGCAGCGTCCGCGCGATGACCGGCTTCACCTACCGGCGGCTGCCGGCCACCACCCACGCGCGGAATCTGGTGGCCGACGGCGCCATCGGCACGGTGCGCCAGGTCCGCGCCCGCTATCTGCAGGACTGGCTGGTGGATGCCGATGCTCCCATGTCCTGGCGGCTGCAGCAGGAGCACGCCGGATCCGGTGCGCTCGGCGACCTGGGCGCGCACATCGTGGACCTGGCCCAGTACGTCACCGGCCATCACCTAACCGAGGTCAGCGGCACCCTGCAGACCCTGGTTCCCACCCGTCCCCTTCCGGCGGACGACGGCGGTTCCGCCGACAGGGCGCCCGTGACGGTGGATGATGCCGCCCAGTTCACCGGCCGCTTTGACGACGGCGTGCTGGGCACCTTCGAGGCCAGCCGCATGGCCACCGGCAGCAAGAACGCCCTGCAGCTCGAGATTTCCGGCAGCCTCGGCGCCCTCCGCTTTGACCTGGAAAACCTGAACTGCCTGGACTTCTATGACACTGCGGCCGCCCCGGACCGCCAGGGCTTCACCCGGATCATGGTGACCGAACCGGAGCATCCCTACGTTTCGGCCTGGTGGCCCGCCGGCCATTCACTGGGCTACGAGCACGGCTTTGTCCACCAGGCCAAGGACCTGGTGGAGGCAATTGCCGCCGGAACCCAGCCCGCGCCGTCGTTCGCTGACGGCCTGCAGGTTCAGGAGGTGCTGGGAGCTGTGTCCCGAAGTGCGGACAAGGCAGGCAGCTGGACGCCCGTCCGCTAACCGCTGGCGGCTAAACGATGCCCGCTGACGCTGCCGGCCCGGGACTATTCCGCCAGCGGCGAGAGGACTTCCACGCGGTTGTTGAAGGGGTCCCGGCAGTGGAACCGGTCATAGCCCTCAAAGGTGTGCCGCTCTTGCCAGGACACTTCGAACCCGCGGGATTCGATCCGTGCGCCCAGCTCTTCGAGTTCTTCAGCGGACGCCACCACCAGCGCCGGGTGGGCTTTCTGAGCCGGAACAAAGGGTGAGTCAACGCCCAAATGGATTTCAGCCACGACGCTGTCGCCCTCGAACGCCCGGAACCAGCAGCCTCCCCGGCCGGCCAGCGACGGCGGTTTGGGAACCTCGGTCAGACCCAGCGCTTCGGCGTAAAAGCTGCGCGCCTGATCCTCTCCGTCTTTCGGAATCGAGACCTGAACATGATGTAGCCGCATTGTTCCCCCGGGTTTCGTGCGTTGTTGAGTGCTTCTGCGTGTGCCGCGGCGGATAGGGCCGCGGTCGCAATCATCATGGCACAGCAAGGCTGACTGGACCTTGCCCCGGCAAAGCGGTTGACTGTGCCTATGCCTCTTACCGGTGAATACGCCCCCAGTGCCAGCAAGTTCGCCCGCCAGCAGGCGGAACTGATCGAAAGCTCCGGCGGAACGGAGGGCACCACCCTCAACGGCCGCCCCGTCATCCTGCTGACGACAGTCGGCGCCAAGTCCGGAAAACTGCGCAAGACTCCGCTGATGCGGGTGGAGCACGACGGCGACTACGCCGTCGTCGCTTCCCTGGGCGGCGCGCCCAAACACCCCGTCTGGTACTTCAACATCCTGGCCAACCCGCACGTGGAGCTGCAGGACGGTCCGCAGAAATGGGACATGCGGGCCCGGGAAATCACCGGCGAGGAGAAGGCCGCCTGGTGGGAGCGGGCCGTGGCTGCCTATCCCCCGTACGCGGACTACCAGGCCAATACGGACCGGGAGATTCCGGTGTTTGTCTTGGAACGGATGGACTAGCCCCTACTAACCGAGACGACGACGGCGAAGCCGCTTGGGCTCCGCCGTCGTCGTTGTCGTTCGAGTGAGGGAAACTCCTGCTCCTCCCCCGGTTCTAGTTGCCGGAGCGCTTCACATACTTGCCCCGGGGCTCGCCCACCATCTGGCCGTCCCCGAAGACCTGGGCGCCGCGCAGGTAGGTGTCCGTAACGGTCGCCGTGAGCTCGAAGCCCTCGAACGGGGTGTAGTCCTGGGTGGACATGGAGTCCTCGGCGCGGACGGTGTACTGCACGGCGTCGTCCACCAGGCAGAAGTCTGCATCGAAGCCCACAGCCAGGTCGCCCTTGCCGGGCATGCCGTAGCGCTCAGCCGGGTTCTTGGAGACCAGCTCCGCGATCCGGTTGTAGGACAGCCCGCGCTTGCGGCCCTCTGAGATCATGCCCGGCAGCAGGTATTCCGCCCCGCCGAAACCGGACTTGGCCAGGAACACGTCATCACGCGGGTCGCCGAACTTGGTCTCGTCCTTGCAGCAGGCGTGGTCGGAGGTGACCCAGGAGAAGTCTCCGGCCAGCAGGTGTTCCCAGAGCGCTTCGACGTCTTCCGGGGAGCGCAGCGGCGGGTTGACCTTGCCGCCCATGTTGGCGGTGTTGTAGTCCGCCAGCAGGTGGCCCACAGTGACCTCGCGGCGGAAGTTGATGTGCGGAAAGGTTTCCTGCATCATCATGGCCGCCTCGATGGCCTTGCGGGAGGACAGGTGCAGCAGGTTGATGTTCGGCAGCTCGGTCTCATACGCCAGGTAGGAGGCGATGGTGATGGCCAGCCCCTCGGAGTGCGGCGGCCGGGACGCACTGTAGGCCTCCAGGCCCTTCAGCTCGCCGGCATCCTCCACCAGCTTGGTGTAGGCCCGCATGATTTCCGCGGTCTCGCAGTGCAGGGACAGGGAGATCTGGTCCGCAATGTCCGCGTACTTCGGATCCCGGCGGGCCTTTTCGATGGCGCGCATGACAAATTCGAAGTGCGCGTAGTCGTAGGAGTCCTCCGGCGGAATCATCAGGAACTTGCCCTGGTCGCTGGATTTGCCGTGGAGGCCGTGGATTCCGTAGAACATGAAGATCTTGAAGGACGGCACGCCCATGTCCAGCAGGTCCGGGATTTCCTCGATGTGTTCCTTGAGGATGGGCGCCACGTGGAAGCCGTAGTCGATGTAGGCCCGGCCGTCCGCGGCCTCCAGGATTTCCGGGAAGATCTCCTTGTAGGGGCCGGACTTGTTCAGGTAGTAGGCGCCGGTGCGGATGTAGGTGATGCCGCTGGTGACACCGCCCTGCGCGCTGGCGCGGCTTTCGGACTCGGTGTCCTCGCCCAGCTCGTTGTAGATGCCCCAGTGCTGGTGGACGTCCACCACGCCCGGGAACAGGTGCTTCCCGCCGCCGTCCACCACTTCGGCGGCGGTGCCGGGATCAATGCCGGCCTCGATGGCGGCGAACTTGCCGTCCTTGATGGCAAGGTCGAGGGCTTCGGCGCCGTTGCCGCCGGGACGGACAACCTGGACGTTCTTTACCAGCAGGTCATAGTTGCTCATTTGTTTCCTCTTTCTACATTGGGGAGGTTTGTGGGGGTGCCGGGCACGGGGGTGTCGGCTGCGGAAAGGTCCTTGAACAGGACGGAGAGGTCGGTGCAGTCCTGCAGCGTCCGGCAGGTCTCGCGCAGATGGTCGCGGGCGCCCGGAGCCAGGGTGCGGCGGGCGTTGTCCTCGAATTTGCGGCCCAGATCCTCAAAGCCCAGCGGACGCTGCGGCCCGCCGCGGGTGGTGAGGACCTTCTCGGTGACGGTGCGGCCGTCGGTGAGCCGGGCGGTCAGCACGGCCGGGAACTGCATCGGGAAAATCGCGGTGCATTCGTCGTCGGGCACCACATCCACGCGGGCCATGATGGCCCGGCGGACGGGGTCCTTGGCGAGCTCGTCTGTGTAGTCGTCAAGGCCCACTTCCAGGCCGCCGCCGCCCATCAACCCGGCGGCCACCGCGTACGGTCCGGAGAACTGGGCCATGTAGCCCGTTTCCGGCTGTTGCTTGACTGCCAGCGGTTCGCCGATGGTGCGCAGGTTCGGTGCCGGCACGCCGAGGGTGAAGGATTCGACGTCGTCGGGCCCGATGCCGGCGCGGCGCAGTGCGGCCGCGGCGTCCACCGCGGCATGGGTGAAGTGGTTGGCCGGATACGGTTTGAAGAAGATGTCCGGCACCTGCCACTGCTCCCCCAGCCCGTCGGTGACGGCTTCCGGGCTGTACTTGCCCTGCAGCCAGGCCTGGAAGAAGCCGAACCTGCCCTCCAGCACAGTGGGCGGGCCAGTGAGCCCGTAGCGGACCAGTTCCACCGCGCTGACGGCGGCGTGCGCGGCCCAGCCGCAGTGGATGCGCTTGACCGTGCCGCCGGTGCGGTTGGATTCAATGATGCCCGAGGCCATGGACGCGGTGACGCCCAGCGCATCGGTGACCAGCTGTCCGTCGCCCAGCAGTGCGGCTACCCCGGCCGCGGCGCCCATGGCCCCGCAGATGGAGGTGGCGTGCTGGCCGTGCTCAAAGAAGGTGGAGTTCTTCGCCTCCACGTCATATCCGGCCATGCCCAGCCGGACGCAGATTTCCAGTCCAATAGCGATCGCACGGATGGTCTCCCGTCCGTCCTTTCCGGCGGCCTGCGCAGCAGCGAGGACCGCCGGGATCACGCTGGCGCTGGGGTGCAGCACGGAGGGCAGATGCGTGTCGTCGTAGTCCAGCGAGTGGGCCAGGACGCCGTTGACAAACGCGGCCTGGCTGGCCGGCAGCTGGTCAGCGACACCCACGGCGGAGGCCGACGGCGTGCCGCCCTGGTCTGCGGCCCAACGCCGGGCAGCCCGGCTGGTGTCCAGTGGGGCCGCGGCGGCGGCGATGCCCAGAATGTCCAGCACCCGGGCCTTGACGCTCTGAATCACCTCGTCGGGCAGATCCTCGTAACGGATTCCCGCGGCGAAATCGCCAAGTTGCTGTGCCAGGGTCCGCTCCCCGGCGTCGACGGCGCTCATGCGCTCACCAGCGCCAGCGGGCGGACGGGGGATCCGGTGGCGCCGAAGATGTTCAGCGGCACCAGGACAAACGTGAATTCGTAGATTCGTCGCTGGGCCAGTTCCTCCAGGTCCAGGGCTTCGATGATGTAGATGCCGTTTTCCACCAGGAACACCCGGTGCGCCGGCAAGGAGGCATGGCCGCCGCCGGGGGCCAGGCGTTCAAAGGTGATGCTGTCCGCGCCGGCGGCGTGGATGCCCTGCGCGGCGAGCCATTCGGCGCCGGCCTCACTGATGCCGGGCACTCCGGAGTCCTTGCCCACGTAGGCGGTGCCTTCGGCGAACCTTTGCCCCCAGCCGGAGCGGATCAGCACCACATCTCCTTCGCGCAGGTCCACCTGCTGGGTGGCCAGGCAGCCTTGCAGGTCTGCCACGGTGATTTCATAGCCGCCCTCCAGCACGTCGTCACCGAGGTAGCCGGCGGCGTCCAAGAGGATGCCGCGGCGGACCATGGGCTCGATCGTGTGCACCCCGTGCTCCACGTATTTGCCGCCCAGGCAGGACTGGCCTGCGTCCGCCCCGCCGAACAGCTTGCCGTCCTGGCTGACATGCGCGAGCGCATCGATGTGGGTGCCCACGTGGGTGCCGGTCGTGATCATGTCATTCGCGGCACTGCCGCCGTCGGCACGGACCATGTCCCCGTGCCGGCGCGGCAGGGTATGCCAGAACTGCGGATGGTTGGGTGACTGCGGCATGCCCACGCTCAGCTGCCGGCCAAGATCCACGAAGGTGATGCCGTTGGTGACTGCTTCCAGCAGTGCATCGCTCATTTGATAACGTCGCTTTCCCTGAGACTGGAGACCTCTGTGTCCGAGTAGCCGATTTCGTGCAGTATGTCCGCGGTGTCCGCGCCGAGGCTGCGCCCGGTGAACCGGATCTGCCCCGGGCTTTTGCTGAGCCGGAACATCACGTTGTGCTGCAGCAACGGGCCGAGTTCCGGGTCTTCCACCTCAAGCAGCATCTGCGTTTCACGGATGTGCGGGTCCTCCACCACATCGCGGGCGTCATAGACGGCGGCGACGGCGGCGCCTGCCGCGGAGAAGGCCGCCAGCACATCCTCCCGGCTGCGGTCCGCGATCCAGCTTCCGACGTACGCGTCCAGCTCCTCCACGTGCTCCACACGGGTGTTCCCGGCGGCAAACCACGGCTCGGCAATCACTTCCGGATGCCCCACCAGTTCCATCACCCGCTCGGCAATGCGCTGCGCGCTGGTGGAGACGGCCACCCATTTGCCGTCCTTGGTCAGGTAGGTATTGCGCGGAGCATTGTTGGTGGACCGGTTGCCGTGGCGCTGTCCAACCTCGCCCAGCTGCTGATAGACGGTGGGGCTGGGCCCCACCGCGGTCATGATGGGTTCCAGAATGCTCATGTCCACCGTTTGTCCTTCGCCGGTCTGATCCCGGTGGCGCAGTGCCATCAGGACGGCTGAGGAGGCCGCGATGCCGCAAATGCTGTCTGCCAGCCCAAAAGCCGGAAGGGTGGGCGGGCCGTCTGCCGGTCCGGTGAGGTGGGCGAAGCCGCTCATGGCCTCAGCCAGTGTGCCGAAACCCGGCCGGTCCTTATACGGGCCGGTCTGGCCGAAACCGGTCAGGCGTACCAGGACCAGTCCGGGGTTCAGCTCCGCCAGCACTTCCGGGCCCAGTCCCCAGCGCTCCAGCGTGCCGGGACGGAAGTTCTCCACCACAACATCGGCCGTTGCGGCCAAACGCCGAAAGACCTCTGCGCCGTCCGGTGTGCTCAGGCTCAGACCGAGGGTGCGCTTGTTGCGGGAAATCTCCTTCCACCAGAGGGAAACCCCGTCTTTGCTTTCTCCGTGTCCGCGCATGCTGTCACCCATCCTCGGGTGCTCAATCTTGATGACCTCGGCACCGAAGTCACCAAGCATCTGGCAGCAGAGCGGGCCGGCAAGAATGGTGGACGCGTCCAGGACCCGCAGGCCCTGCAGCGGACCCGTGCCTGTGCCTGATTGCTCAGGAGATACAACTTGCTCGCTCACGTTGTCTTGTTCCGTTCTCATGGTTGGTTCAAATCTTCGGGTTGCTTAGCCGAAGGGACGGCTGTCATGGCCCCTGCGGGTCCGGACCGGTGCCGGCGGCATCTTCGGCTGCCAGCAACGCCAGTCCCAGGGCCGGCAGCAAACCGTTACCGGCCAGATAGCCGCCCGCCCCGTGGCCGGAGATGCCGTTAGCTGCACCGCCCGAGGCGTAGAGCCCCGCGATGGCGGTGCCGTCGGCTTTCAACACCCGGGCATTGCCGTCCACCCGGAGTCCGCCCTGGGTGTGGAAAAGGGCGGGAACAACCGAGATGGCACCGATTCTTCCGACCAGGGGCTCCTCCCAGTGGGTCCGGCCGTAACTGTCCACGGCCTCTCCGGCAGCGATCCGCTGTGTCTGGTCTAGGGTGTGCTGCAGTCCCGCAGCGCTGATTCCGGTGGCCGCAGCCAGTTCGGCGGCATCATCTGCCCACTTCAGGGCGCCGGATTCGACGGTCGCCTGGAAGTCCGAGAAGCTTCCGCAGGCCTCGAAAATCCGCTGATCAAGCACTATCCAGGCCTGCCCGTTGGCGTGCTTCAGGGATTCCAGGGCGTACTCGGAATACCCCATGGTCTCGTCGCCAAAACGCCGCCCCTCCGCGTTCACCAGGAATCCCCCGTGCATCACGGTGGCCCAGCCGGCCAGCGTTGCCGACGCCGCTGCGAGCGCTGCGTGACCCTGATAGGCATCCAAATAGGCTGTATCGGCGCCAAGCCCGGTGCCGATGCGCAGTGCGTCTCCGCGGGATTCTTCGCTTCCGTAGTACTGGGCGCCGGCAATTTCGGGAAGGTGCTTCCGGACCAGTTCGCTGTTGTTGCCAAATCCGTTGGTCGCCAGCAGGACCGCCCTGGTGGGGATTTCCTCGTTACCGTCCGGGGTCTGCACGACGACGCCGGTGACCGCACCCGACTCGGTGGTCACGTCCATCAGCCGCGCGGGGCTGTACAGGTCAATCAGCGGTTCAGCAGCAACACGTTCCCAGATGGCGTCCAGCAGTGCGGTGCCGATTCGGCCCGGAACGGTATGGCAACGGTGGTTGCTGTGTCCGGGATAGGAGAAATCCGTCACCAGGCTCAGGGGCAGCTTGAGGTCATCGGCCATCCATTCCACCAGCCGGGCGCTGACCTTGGCGAGCGCTGCGGCCAGCACGGGATCCGCGGTTCCCTTGGTCTTTGCCATGATGTCCGCGACAAAGGCCTCCGGTGTGTCCCGGACTCCGGCTTCCGTCTGCCAGCGGGAGCCGGCTCCGGGGATCATGGCGGTGGACATGGCGGTGTTGTTGCCGCGGCGGAAATGTTCATTGGCTTCAACCACCAGAACGGACTGTCCCAGTTGGGCGGCGCGCAGGGCCGCGATCAGCCCTCCGCCCGCGCCGGCAACCACCAGATCGGGTCCGGCGAAATCATCCTCGCTCATTGGGCTTCTCCTTCCGGGGAGTTCATCGGGGTCATCAAGGTGTTGAGGAGTGCGGCTGCATCGGCTGCTTCCGGCAGGCCGCGGGCTGCCTCATCCAGCCGGCTGGCTGGACCGGCGCCGATCAGGGCGGCCAGTTTGGTGCCGATGCCGGTGCGGTCAAGCGGGAAATGATCGACATCGCCGCGCGGGTTGGGCGACTCGGCGGCGGTAACGGTGCCGTCGGTGAACCGGATCTGCAGCCGGGTGCGCCGCTGGTCCGGCAGCATCCGGTCATACGCCGGATCGGCTGTGACGCTGACCTTGGCGGCCAGCTGCTGCGCGGTGCCGAACCCCGGAGCCTCCGGGGCCATGCTGGCCGGAGAGATTTCCCCGGCCAGAAGAGCGTTGGCCACCACAAACGGAAAGTCGAACATGGCCGCGAGTCGGTTTCGGGGCCCACCGTTGCCGGTCCCCGGGAACAGCGGGGCGGCCAGGGAATGCGTGTGCACCCGCACTTCGGAGATCCGGTCCATATCGAAGGGCTCCGGCCGCAGTTCCAGGGCAAGGTCCACGGCTCCGTGGGTGTAGGAGCAGGAGGAGTGCAGCTTCGCGTAACCCTGCGGAAGCAGCCAGTCCCGGCCGAGTCCTTCCACCATCCGCTCCGGGTCCAGGGTGCCTGCCAGCGTACCCAAGCTCATGGCGGCCGCACCGTCATTGCCCGTCAGCCCGGAAGCGGCCAGCCGAGCGGCGTTCAGCCCTGCCAGGTTGGCGCCGGCGGCCCAGAGGTTGCGGGTGTACTGACCGCCCAGCACCATGTCCCAGGCGGCTACCTGCACCAGCCCGGCGGCGGCGTCAATGGCGGCCGCGATCTGATCCGCCGGCAGCCGGCGGATCAGGGCGGCTGCGCAGGCAGCACCGGTGGCACCCCAGTGTCCGTGGGTGTGCCAGCCCGGGTTACGGGTCAGGGCACGACCGAATCTGGCAGCCACTTCATATCCTGCGGCCACTGCGGTGAGGAATTCCTTGCCGGACACCGGCCGGGACTCTCCCTGGACGGCGGCCATGGCGGCGAAGACTACGTGCACGGCGGGGTGGCCTTGGGCATGTTTGTTGCCCTCGTCCAGTTCCAACTGGCAGGCGGCCACGGCGTTCAGGAACGCAGCAGTCTCCGGTGTGGAGCTGATTCCGCTGCCGAGCACGGGACAATCCCCGGGCACGGCCTGCCAGGCGGTGCACAGCGCCTGCTGCTCCGGAGTGCGGCTGCCGGCCGCCGTGACGCCCCACAGATCCGTGAGCATGAGGGCCAGGCGTTCACGGACCGGTTCGGGCAGTGCCGCGTAGTCCAGGTCCGCTGCGAAACAGGCCAGCTTGTCCACGGCTGAGCCGACGGCGGCAGCAGTTTCGGACAGTTCCGGGCGGGAAGCCAGGCTCATGCCGGGACCTTGCCGACATCGGTGAGCAGGCCCGCCAGCTGCAGGGCCAGGGCGGTGGGATCGACCAGCACCGGGCCGCCGGGGCTCCGGCGGGTCAGGTTCACGGCGGAGCAGGCGTTCAGGACGTAGTCGGCGGAGACCCCGGTTAGAGCGGTGTCCACCGCCCTGTTCCAACCGGAGTCGTCGGCAATGTCTGCCAACGCCAGACCCAGCACGGACACCGGTTCGTACAGGCCCAGCCCGTAGGAGGCGATTTTGCGGTCAAGTTCCCGGGCGATGGCATCGTTGCGAGCCACCGCACCGAGGGAGGCCCCGGCGCCCGCGAGGAAATTCGCCCCCAGCCTGGTCAGGCCGAGGACAGGGCGGAGTTGTTCGCGGGCACCCGGGCCGACGCCGGGATCCAGCACGCAGTCGGGCAGGAACGCGTCCACGCCCTCCGGATCTGCTGCGGCGAACCATTCGGTGACGGCTGCCTCGGAGGCGGCGACGTCGTCGTCGGTCTCCAGCGCGCGCGGCACCGAGGAGCCGGTGCCCAGGTTGTGCAGGCGGACAGTGAGATGGGCCGGGACCAGCCGGTTGTAGCGGTCCTGCCGGCGCCTCAATTCGTCCTCCGGGACAGCGATGGGGGTCACTGCAAGGATCTGCATGGGGTTCCTTTCAATCTGCCGGGTGTGCAAGGTACGGAATGTTCCGGGCTCTACATGCCCAGATAGGCCTTGCGCACCTCGGCGCTGTCAGCGAGTTCGCTGCCAGTGCCCTCCAGGACAATCGCGCCGCTTTCCATTACGTACGCCCGGTCCGAAATAGCCAGAGCCTGGGAGGCGTTCTGTTCCACGATCAGCACCGTGACACCGGTGTCCCGGATCCGGGTGATGGCATCAAGCACCTGGGCCACCAGGTTCGGAGCCAGTCCAATGGACGGCTCGTCCAAGGTCAGGCAGGCCGGCCGTGCCATCAGGGCCCGCCCGATGGCCAGCATCTGCTGCTGCCCGCCGGACATGGTGTCCGCGCGCTGGGTACGGCGTTCCTTAAGGATGGGAAAGAGGTCGAAAACCTGTTCCAGTGAGGAAGCGATGGTGTTCTTGGGCTGGGTGTAGGCGCCCATGGTGAGGTTCTCGAACACCTGCAGGTTGCCGAAGAGCGCCCGGTCCTGGGAGACGTGCACCAGCCCGGAACGCACCAGCTTGTCCGGGCGGGTGTTGTGCACGGGTTCGCCCTTGAATTTGATGCTGCCCTTCGAGGTGGAGATCAACCCGGCTACGGCACGCAGCGTGGTGGTTTTCCCTGCACCGTTGGCTCCGATGATGGAGACGATTTCGCCTTCCTTCACCCCCAGAGTCAGGTTGTGCAGGATTTCCAGCCGCCGGTAGCCGGCGGAGACGGCGTCCAGTTCCAGGATCATGAGTAGTCCTCTCCGAGGTAGGCGTCGATGACCTGCTGGTTAGCAATGACCTCTTGGGGCAGACCGAGGGCCAGCTGGCGGCCCTCGTGCATCACCAGCAGGCGTTCGGACAGGGCCATTACGGCGGCCATGATGTGTTCGACGAACATCACGGTGACGCCTTCGGCATGGATGCTGCGCAGCAGTTCGATGATCGGCGCGCGTTCGGTGGGGACCAGCCCAGCCAGCACTTCGTCCAGCAGGATCATGCGCGGTTCCAGGGCCAGCGCCCGGGCGAGTTCCAGCCGCTTCAGGCCGGCGGTGGGCAGGGTGCCGGACATGGAATACATGTAGGTGTCGAGACCCACCCGTTCCACCACGGCGGCTGCGTGCTCACGCGCCTTGTGCGGGGAGCGGAATTTGTTGTGCGAGGCGATGGTGACGTTCTCCAGCACGGTCATGCTCTCGAACGGGCGCATCAGCTGGAAGGTCCGGACCAGCCCCTGTGAGGCGGTTTTGTCCGCGGACCAGCCGGTGATGTCCACGCCGTCGAACATCATTTGTCCGCTCGACGGCGGGAGCTGGCCGGACAGGACGGAAAAAAGGGTGGTCTTCCCGGCGCCGTTGGGACCGATGATCCCGAAGAATTCGTGTTCGGGGATTTCAAGCGTGGTCTCCCCCAGCGCCTTGAGGCCGCCAAAGGATTTCGAGACACCGTCCAGGGTCAGCAGGCTCATTTGCGCATCCTTTCGCGGATGGTTCCGTAGATGCCCTTGGGCAGGAAGATGACAATGACAATCAGCAGGGCCGCGTACACCGCAACATCCAGTCCGCTGGTGCCCTGCAGGAATTCCAGGAACGGCGGGGGGTTCCGTAGCAGATGGGCAATGAGTTCGGAGAGCGGTCCCACGACGGCGGCGCCGATCAGCGGGCCCCAGATGGTTCCGACGCCGCCGATCACCGCGGGAATGATGGCGTCGGTGGATACGTGGATGCCGAAGGCCTGGTCCGGGCCCACGAAGAGGTAATACTGGCTGTAGTAGGCGCCGGCCACGGCTGTGATCGCGCAGCTCATGGCCACTGTGATGAGCCGGTATTTCATCACCTTGATGCCAAGGGATTCCGCCGCTGTCGCATCATCGCGGATGGCCTGGGCAAACTGCCCGGCACGTGAATGGGCAAAGTAGATGGTCGCGGCCATGGCCAGGCCCAGGATGACCAACGGGATCCAGAAGTACAGCTTGGAATCCTGGTCGAACTGCAGCATGGCCCAGGATTCCTGGGGCAGCAGGGGAACGTTGATGCCGTCGGTCTTGTTCAGAAAGCCCAGGTTCTGGCTGAGCAGATAGAACATCTGCGCGAAGGCGAACGTGGCCAGCGCAAAGTAGGAGCCTGCCAGCTTGTAGCGCAGGCAGAAGTAGGCGATGGTGAGGCCGACGCCTGCGGAGAGGACCGCGCCGATGATCATGGACAGCCAGGGCGAGATGCCGAAGGCGGTCAGCAGGTAGGCGTCGGTGTAGGCACCGACACCGAAGAACACCGCGTGGCCGAAGCTGAACATGCCGCCGAAGCCGCTCATCAGGTTCCAGCCCACCGCCATGATGGCGAAGATCAGAGTGCGGACCGCCACCGGCTGCGCGGATTCGGGCAGGACATAGGGCACAAAGAACAGAGCCGCGAGGACGATCGCTAGGAAGGTGTACTGGCGTTTGGCTCCGGTGGCCGGGCGCAGGGCTTTTTTGGGTGCCTGCGGGGCGGCGGGGGCGTCGGTGGCCGTCATTGTTTTGCTCCGAACAGTCCCTGGGGACGCAGAAAGAGAATAAGGACGAAGATCCCGAAGACCAGGATCAGTGACCCGCTGCCCGGGAGGTACAGGGACCCGACGGTCTGCAGCACGCCGATGAACAGGCCGCCCACCAGGGCGCCCGGGATACTGCCCAGCCCGCCAAGGACCACGATGACAAAGGCGAGGGTAGTGAACTGTTCCCCGGCTGTGGGCACCAGTGTGGTGAACGGGGTGATCAAGCCGCCGGCCACGGCCACTGAAGCCGCACCAAGCCCGAAGGTCACGGCGTAGACACGGCGGACGTTCACGCCCACGAGTGATGCACCGGTGCCGTTGGCAGCCACCGCGCGGATGGCCAGGCCCATGGAGGTTTTACGCAGCACCAGGGTCAGTCCCGCCGCCACGAGCACCGCTCCGGCAAAGGCAATGATCCGCTGAGTGTCAGCGAGCGCGCCGAGGATTTCGATGCTGCCGCTGACCGGGGCTTCCACGCTCTTAGGCCGGCCGCCGAAGATCATCAGCAACACATTCACGATCAGCAGGGACAAGCCCAGGGTCACCAGAAGCGGCCGGTCGTGACTGGCATCTTCGGTGAGCCTGTTGAGCAGGGCTGTCTGCACCAGCCAGCCGAAGCCGAACAGCAGCGGGATGGTCAGCACGACCGCAACGTACAGGTTCAGTCCCAAGCTGCTCTGGAGGACATATACCAGGTACATGGACAGGGTGAGCATGGCGCCCTGGGCGAAGTTCACGATTCCAAGGACACCGAAAATCAGCGTGAGGCCCAGCGAGACCAGGGCGTAGACCCCGCCCAGCAGGAGTCCTGACACCAGATACTGGGTCACCAGGGATGCTTCCCGGTCCCCGAGCAGGTAGATGAGGGCCAGGCCCACCACCGCGATCCCGCCGATGGTGAGGGTGATGCGCACGCCGCCGGCGGTCAGCGGGTTGCTTTTGGCAGCGGGCGCCGCCGGAGCTTCTGTAATAGCCATAAATTCCCTGCTTTAGTTGCCGGAGCCGGTCGGGAAGACAAGGTCCGCCGTGGCGAATTCCTGCGGGAAGACCTGCTCCACCTTGCCGTCCAGGACCTGCATGACAATGACCGTGGCATTGGTGTTCTGCCCGTCCTCACCGAATTCGATGGGACCGTCGAAAGCAAGCAGCGGATCTTCCAGGCTGAGACCGGCGATGGCGTCACGCAGCTCTTCCGGGTCAGCCGAACCGCTCTTCTCCAGGCCTTCGGCGATGACCTCCACCGCTTGGTAGGAGAGCATGGATGCCGTCTCCATGGGCTTGCCGTACTTCGCTTCGAAGCGTTCGCGGATGTCGGCGGCGCGGTCACTGGTGGCGCTGTAGTGGTAGTTGGCGCTGAGGACTTCGGTACCGGCGTCGCCTGCTGCTGCGGGGAAGGACGTGTCGTCAAAGGCTCCGCTGGCAATACCGAACACAGCCTTGGTTTCATTGGCCATGGAGCCCACGGCCTTGGCCACCAGAAGGTTATCCGGGTAGTAGCCGGTCACGGCAATGATGTCCGGGTTTCCGGCCAGGGCTTCGCTGACCTGGGTGGTGGCGTCGGAGAAGTTGCTGCCGGAGTAGGTGATTTCCTTGGTAATGGTGATGCCCTGTTTCTCGGCTTCCTCCTTGAAGGCCGCGAAGACCGAGTCACCGAAGGCGCCTTCAATGTGGATGTAGGCCGCCGAGTCAATCGGCTCGCCGGTCTCCTCCCCCATGGCCACCAGTGCCCTCGCACCAGCCTGGCCCATACTGCTGGCGTCCGGCTGGATGCGGAAAGTGTTCTTATAGCCCTGTTCCAGGATCTTGTCATCCACGGCCACATCGATGACCAGGGGAACCTTGGAACGCTCGGCCACGGAGGCGACATTCTGAGTGACGTCGGACTGATAGGTGCCTACCAGGGCAACAGCGCCCTCACTGATAAGCCGCTGCGCTTCACTCTGTCCCACCTGGGCCTGGCCCTGGCTGTCCCCGTCACTGAGTGTCAGCTGGGCTCCGCCCAGGGATTCGATGCCGCCGGCGGCGTTGATGTCCTCCACGGCCAGCTTCGCGCCGTCGTTCATCAACCCGCCCACACCTGCGAGGCTTCCGCTGAGCGGATGAACGGAGCCGATGGTCACGCTCTCCACGGATTCCGAGCCGGATTCAGCGGATTCGGACGAACATGCTGAGAGCCCGACGAGGCTGGCAACCAGCACCGCTGCGGACAGGGCATTTCTTTTCATGGCGGTATTTCCCTTCATATGCCTGGAAGTCGGTCCGCTGAGCGGAACAAAGGAATGTAGCTTTGTTCCGCTCAACGGACTACCAATGGGGGGTGCAGCAAGGCTTTCGCCCCATTGTGCACGACTGTGACCTGGATTACTAGCTGGTAATCTGATGTTAACCTGTTGGAATCATTCCGCCCACCGGAACAGTAAGATAGAGTGACGTTCCGGAAAGGAAGAAGCATGGCGCCGAATTCAGACTTACAACCCACGGCCGGTGGGACCGAGGCAGCGGATCGGGTGGCCGACGTGCTGCTGCTGTTCAGCCGCGCCGACGGCGCCTTGGGCGTCTCCGAGATTGCCCGCGCCCTGAAGCTCAGCAAGGCGGTGGTCCACCGGATCCTGCAGTCCCTGGGTTCGCGCGGACTGCTCTCCACCGTTGATGCCTCGGGCAGCTATGTTCTGGGACCGGCCGCGATTGGCATGGGCAACAAAGCCTGGGGCCAGCTGGACTTTCGCACCATTGCTGCACCAGTACTGCGCCAGCTGCGTGATGACACCCGGGAAACCACCACACTGTCCGTGCTGATGAATCATTCCCGGCTGTACGTGGACCAATTTGAAAGCCCGCAGGAAATCAAGATGGTGGTGGACATCGGCGCCCGCCATCCGCTTCATTCGGGTGCCTCCAGCCGTGCGATGATCGCTTTCCTGCCCCCGTCCTACGTAGAGGAAGCCGTCTCTGCGCTGAAGCAGTCCAAACCGGATTTCAATGAAGCGGAATACCGGCAGCTGCTGGAGTCCGTCCGGCGCGACGGATACGCAACATCCTTCAATGAACGCAACATCGGTGCGGCCTCCATCGCAGCACCATTCTTCGACAAAACCGGCAATGTCCTCGGAGCCATCAGCTCCTGCGGGCCGATTTTCCGCTTTAGCACCGCGGATACCGTCGGCCATGCCGCCAAAGTATCCGCTGCCGCGCGTGAAATCACGAGGCTGCTGGCCAGATAGGAACACCATGCCCTCCACCCCGCCGGTCCTCCCGCGATCCTTTCTTTATGTCCCCGGCATCAAGCCGGACCTCTTTCCCAAGGCCGCAGCCGGTCCGGCAGACGCCGTGATCCTGGACTTGGAGGATGCTGTTCCGGTGAACCGTAAGGATGAAGCCCGGGCATCAGTGCAATCCTGGCTGCTCGCAGAGCGTGAGCAGCATTCATCCCGTCCGGGTACGGTACGGCAGCAGCAGTGGGCACGGCTCAATGCCGATGACTTCGCAGCCGACCTGCAAAGCATCGCTTCAACAGCATTGGACGGTGTCTTCCTGGCCAAGTGCACGGCCTCCTCCCTGCGGCAAACCGCCGCCCTTTTGGCTGACCTTGAAGATGAAGGCCGTTTGGCTCCCGGGGTTGGAATCATCGGACTGATCGAAGATGCTGCGGCCCTCATGGATCTGGTTGCCATCACCGGTTCCCAGCGTCTGGTCACGCTCGGCATCGGAGAAGTGGACCTCATGGCGGACATGCGGATGTCCCGCGGCGAAACTACCGAACCAGCCCTGGATTCGATTCGCGCCCGCATCGTCATGGCCTGCTCATCCGCCGGGTTGAGTGCCCCGGTGGCGCCCACTTCCACGGACATCAGAGATCTGGAGACCTTCGAGAAAACCGGACGGAAGATGCAGGACTTGGGGTTCCGCTCCCGCACGGCGGTGCACCCCTCGCAGGTCCAGGTGATCAACAGTGTTTTCACACCCGCCTCTGACGCCGTGGATGCGGCACGGGAAGTTCTGGCGGTTTTCGATGGCGGCAGCGACGGTGTCACAGTGGACAGCAACGGCCGCATGATTGATGCTGCAGTAATCCGCTCCGCCCAGGAGACGATTGCGCGCGCGTCGGCGTCCTAGGGTCAGCACAACATCCGGCTAAATTGTGAATGACGTGATCGCGCACACTGTAGGATCACCTTTTCCGATCTAGTGCGGAGGACCCATGCCGGTCATTGACCTGAACAGCGACGTCGGCGAATCCTTCGGCCACTGGCAGATGGGCGACGACGCTGCCATCTTTGAGTCCGTCTCCAGCGCCAATGTGGCGTGCGGCTTCCATGCCGGCGACCCCTCCACCATTGCGCGGACCTGCCGCGACGCCGCGGCCGCAGGAGTCACGATCGGCGCCCACGTCGCATACCGGGATCTGGCCGGCTTCGGCCGCCGCTTCCTGGACTGCTCCTACACCGAGCTGTTCGACGACGTGCTGTACCAGCTCGGTGCGCTGCAGTCCCTGGCACGGGCCGCCGGCGCCGAGGTCCGCTACGTGAAGCCCCACGGCGCCCTGTACAACACGATCGTCCGCCACGAGATGCACGCCCAGGCCGTGGTCGACGCCGTCGCCGCCTTCGACAAGAGCCTTCCCCTGCTGCTGCTGCCCGGCGCCGTCGCACTGGATCTGGCGGGCGACGCCGGACTTCGGGGAGTTGCCGAAGCATTCGCTGACCGCAACTACAACGCGGACGGCACCCTGGTTCCGCGCCGCGAAGCCGACGCCGTCATTCACGACGCCGGCCAGGCCACCGCCAACATGGTCCGTCTTGCCACCGACGGCACCATCACCGCCGTCGACGGCACAGTGCTGCCGATGAATGCTGCCTCCATCTGCGTCCACGGCGACACTCCGGGCGCTGTCGCCATGGCCCGTGCAGTGCGCTCCGGCCTGGAGAACGCCGGCGTCACCATCCAGAGCTTCGTGTGAGGTCATCTCCGATCACCGGCATCCGCCCCGCGGGCACCCGGGCGCTGCTGGTGGAGCTGGATTCGCTGGCCGATGTCACGGCGCTTCATGCGGAGCTGAAGGCCCGCCCGTTCCCCGGGCAGGTTGATGTCCTCGCGGCCGCCGGCACCGTCCTGGTCCGGTTCGCGGGCCGGCGCGAGACGGTTGCCGCTGCCGGACTCCTCGAGGCCCTGGACCTGAAGCACGACGCCGTAATCCCGGACGCCCGCACGGTCACCATCGACGCGGTGTACGACGGCGCCGACCTCGCCGAGGTGGCCCGCCTCACCGGCCTTTCCCCGGACGCCGTCATCACGGCCCACACGGGCACCCCCTGGCTTGGCGCCTTTGGCGGCTTCGCCCCCGGCTTCACCTACCTCACCGGCGGCGATCCGGCGCTGAGCGTCCCCCGCCGCGACAGTCCCCGCACTGTTGTCCCTGCCGGCTCCGTTGCCCTGGCAGGCGACTATTCAGCGGTCTATCCCCGGGAATCCCCGGGTGGCTGGCAGCTGATTGGCCGCACCAATGCCCCGATGTGGGACCTTTCCCGCTCCAATCCTGCTCTCATCCGCCCTGGCGACCACGTCATCTTTCACTCTGTCCGCGAACTGGTTCAGATAACCACCCCCTCCACCGGCGCCAAATCACCTCAAGCCACCGACCAGGCCGCGGACTCTGACCTCACCGTAACGTCAGGTTCCGAGGGGATGGGGAGTCTCGTGAGTCCCGCATCGCCGAGCGAGGAACGAGCGAGGTGTCTAAGGGACGATGAGACTTCTCATCCCAACCAACCCGGTCGCACATCGCTGGAGATCAAAGCTCCCGGCCTGCAGTCTTCGATTCAGGATTTGGGCCGCCCCGGCTATGCCGACCTGGGCGTATCCGCCGCCGGCGCCACTGACACCCGCTCCTCGCGTCAGGCCAACCGGCTGGTCGGCAACCCGCCCGAGGCTGCGGTGATCGTGAGCCCGTTCGGCGGCCTGGAACTGACCGCCCACGGCGACGTGGTGCTGGCCCTGTCCGGCGCAGAGCTGCCCGCTGCCGTCAGTTCGCCGGCCGTCGACCGCAACCGCCCCGCACCGCTGAACACTCCCTTTGCGCTGCTCAGCGGTGAAACCCTGTCGCTGGGTGCTCCGTACCGCGGAGTGCGCTGCTACCTTGCCGTCCGCGGCGGAGTTGACGTTGCCCCGGTCCTGGGCAGCCGCAGCACCGACACGCTGAGCGGTATCGGCCCGCCGCCCCTGGTTGCGGGGGTCAGGCTGCCGGTGGGTGAAGTTTCCCGCCTCATCCCGGTGGGAGCTCCGGAACCCTCCGCGCTCCCTGACACCTTTTCCGCAACCGAGCCGGCACTGCTGCGGATCACGGCCGGTCCGCGGCAGGACTGGTTCGGCGCCGACGCCGTCGAGTCCCTCACCGGGCACCTTTGGCTGGCCACGAGCGAATCCAACCGGATCGGCGTACGTCTGGAGACCGATCCGAAGGACCCGGAGGCCCGCCCGCTGGTACGCGTCCGCGGCGGCGAACTGCCCAGCGAAGGCGTGGTGGAAGGAGCACTGCAGGTCCCGCCGTCGGGCCTTCCCGTCCTCTTCCTTGCCGACCACCCGGTGACCGGCGGCTACCCGGTGATCGCCGTCGTCGTGCCACAGGATGTGCCGGTTGCCGCCCAGCTGCCGCCGGGCCATCCGGTCCGCTTTGTTTTTGTGAACCCCGACAGCCTGGCGCCGCTCTCCCCCGAGGCCGCAGCCGGGATGTTTATGGAAGGAACCCAGTGAACAAGGTCCTGATCGCCAACCGCGGCGAAATCGCCGTGCGAGTGGTGCGTGCCTGTGCTGATGCCGGCATCGCCTCCGCCGCCGTGTATTCGGATCCCGACGCCGATGCTCTCCATGTGCGCCTGGCCGATGAGGCCTTTGCGCTGCACGGTTCCGCCGGTGCGGATACGTATCTGGACATCCCCAAGCTGATCGCCGCTGCCCGGCGGGCCGGAGCTGACGCCGTCCACCCCGGCTACGGTTTCCTTTCTGAGAACGCTGATTTTGCGCAGGCCGTGCTCGACGCCGGCCTCACCTGGATCGGCCCCTCGCCGCAGGCCATCCGCGACCTGGGCAACAAGGTGACCGCGCGCGAGATTGCCGTCCGCGCCGGAGCACCCCTGGTGCCCGGAACCGACGGGCCGGCAGCGAGCTCCGAAGAGGTCCGCGCCTTTGCAGAAGAACACGGTTTGCCCGTGGTCATCAAGGCCGCCTTTGGCGGCGGTGGACGCGGCATGAAGATTGCGCGCCGCATGGAAGATGTGGAGGACGCGTTCGAATCAGCGGCCCGCGAAGCGGTATCCGCCTTTGGCCGCGGCGAGTGTTTCGCCGAACGTTTCCTGGACCGGCCCCGGCACGTCGAGGCGCAGGTACTGGCCGACACGCACGGCAACGTCGTCGTCGTCGGGACCCGTGACTGTTCGCTGCAGCGCCGGAACCAAAAACTTGTGGAGGAAGCTCCGGCGCCGTTCCTGAGCGATGAGCAGCGTGCAACCATCTCTGCATCGGCCAAGGCTATCTGCCGCGAGGCCGGCTACACCGGCGCCGGAACCGTGGAGTATCTGGTCTCCCCCGACGGGCTGATCAGCTTCCTGGAAGTGAACACCCGGCTGCAGGTGGAGCATCCGGTGACCGAGGAAACCACGGGCGTGGATCTGGTCCGCGAGCAGTTCCGCATTGCCGACGGACTGCCGCTGTCCCTGACCGAGGATCCGGTGCCGCACGGGCATGCGTTTGAGTTCCGGCTCAACGCCGAGGATCCCGCCCGGGGGTTCCTGCCCGGTCCCGGCCTGGTGGAGGCCTTCGAGCCGCCCACCGGACCGGGCATCCGGATGGATTCGGGCGTCCGGTCCGGCTCCGTGGTGCCCGCCGAGTACGACTCGCTGATGGCCAAGCTCATTGTCTGGGGCGAGGACCGTCCGCAGGCGCTGCGCCGGGCCCGGGCCGCCCTGGATGAATTGGTGATCCGCGGCGTGCCCACGGTGCTGCCGTTCCACCGGGCCGTGGTTCGCTCAGAGGCATTCACCCGTGCCGGGGAACTGGGGGTTTACACCACGTGGATTGAGTCCGAGTTTGCCGAACCGCTGGCCGCATCACCCGAGATAGCCGCGTCCCAGCCCGGAGCCGAACGCGAGACCCTGACCATCGACGTCGACGGGCGGGCAGTTGCAGTGGGCGTTCCGTCGGCGCTGCTGAATGCTCTGCGCTCCGGCGGAGGTGCGGGCGCGGGAGGTGCCGCGGGCGCAGCGGGCGCTGGAGCCAGCGGCGGGGTCACCGCGGAGGACGCAGATCTGGTTTCTCCGATGTCCGGGAAGCTGGTGAAATGGATGGCCGACGACGGTGCGGACCTGGCCGGGGATGATCCGGTGGCCGTGCTGGAAGCCATGAAAATGGAAACCACGGTCCGTGCGCACCGCACCGGAGTGTTCTCCCGTGCCCCGCTCACACCGGGTAGCGCCGTCGGCCGCGGGGATGTTCTGGGCAGAATCGGCTCCTAACCTTCGGAAGTCCCTTCTGTGCCCCTGTGGTGGTCCTCCGGATCCTTCGTCCATGCCGCTAGATTAGGAGCGTGCTTACTAATATGGGGGATATTAGCGCTGACCGCGCTGGACACGTAAACACCACTGCCTGGGTGGCCGACGTGCTGCGCAGCCGCATAGCTGCCGGAGATCTGCCGCCGGGAACAAAGCTGTCCGAGCAACAGCTCGCGGCGTCACTTCAAGTCTCCCGGAACACCCTGCGGGAAGCGTTCACCATACTCGCCAGCGAATCCATCGTGACGCGCTACCCCAACCGGGGAGTTTTCGTTGCCTCGCCCGGCTCCGATGCTGTGCGGGAAATTTACCAGACGCGTCGGATATTGGAGCCGGCCGCAGTTCTCTGGGGACCTGAACTGGATCTCGCGCGGTTCGATGCGGTGATCAGCGCGGGAGCGGAGGCGAAGTCCTGCGGAAGTATTGCCGACATGGCCACGGCCAATCAGAACTTCCACCAGACAGTGGTTTCCATGTCCGGCAGCCCGCAGCTGCAGCAGGCGATGAGCTGCGTTCTGGCGGAGATGCGCCTGGTTTTCCACGCCATGATCACAAAGCCGGACTTTCATGCCCGCTACGTCGACGAAAATGCGGCACTTGTTGAACTGCTGCGTGCGAGCCGCCGCCCGGAGGCCGCGGAGGCGCTGCGCGGGTATTTGGATGCCGCCGAGGCTGAGCTGTTGGAGCATCTGGAGTCTCTTGAGCATCTGGAGTTTTAGATTTCTTTTGAGCCCAGCACATTCCTGATTCGTTGCAGAAGTTGGGCTTTCCCCGCTGATTGACGACGATTAGCAGTATCGCGAATGCTGCATTAGACTCAGTCAACTTATTGAACACGCTTTACATAGGGGACATTATGAAGAAGACCGCAGCAGGCCTTGGCCTGGCAGCAGTACTGGGACTTTCCATTGCATCGGCAACACCGGCTATGGCCGTTGTCGGAGCCTACGAGAATTGCACCGCAGCTGCAAACGATGGTGTTTACAACATTCCGGTCGGCGCCCCCGGATACGGGCCCCACCTTGATGAGGACAGCGACGGCATCGGTTGTGAAAACTCATCTATTGCATACCGCCCGGCCCCCGAAACGGCTCCTACTCCCGGAGTGGTAACGCCTGATCCGGCAGCAGTAACGCCTAATACCATGGCACCTCAGGTTATTCAGGTGCCCGCGGGCGCCCCCAATACGGGCGTAGTAGAAGAAGGCAACAACACCTCGCTCGTCTTCATGCTCGCTGCCGGCGCAGCCGTGGTGACCGCTGCCGGTGTATCCGTTGCTTCGCGTCGCAAAGCAAGCAACGTTTAGTACGAACAGCTCTTTGAACTGGATTTCATCCAGCTATGAGTAATTTGCTGCATAATCGCCGCAATAGCCCCTTGGCTATTGCGGCGATTGCGCTTTCTCTTTTAACCGGATGCGGCACCACGGCGCAGGTGCCAACTTCAGCGCTTATCTCTGAATCTCCACCTTCCGTAGTGGCAATACCGGAAGCAGCTGCATCTCCGGCGCAGGCGCAGGATAACAACGCCATCCCCATTCCGCCTGCAGTAATGCATAATTCGCGGCCTGTGTCCGTGTCCATTCCGGACATTTCAACAGAATCAATTCTTATTGATCTCGGTTTGAACTCTGACGGAACTGTCGAAGTTCCCCCCGGGGAACCAGGCTCCCCCGCTGGCTGGTATCACGGATCTCCAACACCGGGTGAGCGGGGACCGGCCGTCCTGCTCGGTCATGTAAACGCGACAGACGGCGGCCCTGGCGTCTTTTCCGAGCTTCGGGAATTAGACGAGGGCGATGTCATCAACGTGACCCGCGAGGATGGCAGCATCGCAGCCTTCCGTGTGGTCGCAGGCGAGCAGTATTCAAAGGACAGCTTTCCGAGCAATCTGGTCTACGGCGATACCCCGGGGTCCGAACTGCGACTCATCACGTGTGACGGACACAACTTCTTTACCGGCGCCTACGAGGACAACTATGTCGTCTACGCGAAGCTAATCGCTGAATCATGATTGGTCCTATCGACTGATCCATCGGCGCGTCCTTGGCCGGCTCTCTAAACCAAATACGAGCTGTCCCGGGCATCCGTAATGAGCATGTGCCCCGAAGCGTGGCCGATGGCCAGCGAAGGCTTCGACTCCATGACGGCAGCCTGCGGCGTCACGCCGCAGGCCCAGAACACCGGCACGAAGCCTTCCTCGATCTCCACCGGATCACCAAAGTCCGGGTGTCCCAGATCGGCGATGCCGAGCTCTCCCGGATTGCCTACGTGCACGGGAGCGCCGTGGAGCGAAGGATAGTGCGAGGTGATGCGCACGGCGTCGGCCACTTGGGCAGCCGGAATCGGACGCATGGAAACCACCAGCGGGCCGCTGATTCTCCCTGCCGGCTGGCACCGAATGGACGTGCGGTACATGGGCGCGTTGGTGCCCTGATCGATGTGCGCAATGTGGATGCCGGCTTCCTGCAGGGCCGCTTCGAAGGTGAAGCTGCAGCCCACAATGAAGGTCACCAGATCATCGCGCCAGTACTGCGTGATGTCCGTGGGATCTGCAACCTGCTCCCCGTCCACATACACGGCGTAGCGCGGGAGGTCGGTCCTGATGTCTCCGCCGGCCAGCAGCGGCCCGGACGTTTCACCGGGATTCAGGACACCCAGGATCGGGCAGGGCTTGGGGTTGCGCTGGGCAAAGAGCAGGACGTCAAAAGCCTGATCCTTCGGAACGATAATCAGGTCCGCCTGCACATAGCCGGCCGACCAGCCCGCGGTCGGAGTGGCCAGCCCGCTGCGGAAGAGCAGGCGCGCTTCCGCCGGGGACAGCGCCTCAGTGGATACTGCATCCGCAAGTGGATGCCTCGACTCGCGGACGGAGGTCGACGACTCGCGGACGGGGTTCACCGCCTCGTGGACGAATTTCATCGATTCCTGGACGGAACCAAGAAGGGGTGCTTCGGACTTCAGGGCGCCTGCTTTGGATTTCACAATGACATCCTTTCGGCGGAGCTGCTTGGTGGTGTTACCGCACGGTCCGTCCGTAGGTGGGCTCGGCGAGGCCTCCCGCCGGACCGGTCGCTACGATTCGCCGCTTGGGAACTGCGGCACTGGAGCGGACAGCTCCCACTGCCTGCCGCACCCCAATCCGGACGGCGGGACCATGACCAGGCAGCAGCAGCGAAGCATCCAGCCTGCCAAGCTGCGCCAGGGAGCGGCGAGCGCCGTCGTCGTCGCCCTGAAACATGGAATCGAGCATCTGCGGACCCTTCCGCCGGCTGATCGCGTGGCCCGTGACCAGCGCATCGCCGGTAACAACGGCGCGGGCGGCCGGCAGATAAAAGGCCGTGTGGCCCGGGGTATGACCGGGAGTGGGAACAGCCACCGGCGACCCCGGCAGCGCGGCCAGTTCGACGTCGTCGTTCCACGCCGTGGCGCTGGGAACCACTACCCGGGCGGCGCCGCCGGATGTCAGGACGTACCAGGCCCACTGCGCCACAGCCGGCTGCCATGACCTGCTCAGGATGCGTCCCACGGATACCTGGTCCTTGTCCTCCCCGCGCAGATAGGGAAGCTCAGCAGCACTGCACAGAACGGGAATGCCGTAGGCGGCGGCCAAATAGCCGGCCGTTCCGGCATGGTCCACATGAGCGTGGGTGATCAGAACAGCAGCAGCGTCGGCAGGGTCCAGACCCGCGTCCTGCAGAGACGCCAGCACCAGGGGCAGGTTCCCGGGATATCCGCCGTCAATGAGCGTAAAGGCTTTCCCTTGGCGCAGGATGATCCAGTTGGACGCCGGGCCCTCCGCAAACCACACATCCTGAGCCGGTTCCGTCAGCAAATACCCCCGGCGCCCATGTCCACTGCGCATTCCGCCACCTCCTCTAAAGAGGTATATCCCGGCTTCGGGCGAGCCGCAACGGCGTTTGCTACGGTGCTCGCTACTCGGCTGAGGATTCGTAGAAGTTCCAAGCGGTGACCTGCTCGGGAACCGCCAGCGCGTGCTCACCGGCGGGGATGACCGACTGCAGCCAGCTGAGCTTGGATCCGGGACGGCCGCGGTGGGCCAGGACCATGGAGCCGAGCATGAACATGTCTGCAACAGGGGCGCGGACCGCAACGCCCTGGACCACGAACGGGCCGCCCAGAGCGTCAAACACCGCCGTCACCAGATCTCCGTGCTGAACGCTGCCGAGCAGGACATCCATGAATTCGTTGTCCGGGATGTGGGCGGTCAGGGCGGTCACAAAAGCCGCGTCCTCGTCCTGCAACAGTGCCAGGGAGTGGATGTCCCGCTCGGGCTTGCCGTTGTTTTCTATGCTGCGGTGGCCGAGCATCCGCACCCCGAGCACCGGGGATTTGAAGGTGGTTCCGGCCACCCGGAACACCCCGTAGTGGTCGCTCTTAAAGGTTGCAGCAGCAAGGTCGGCAGGGCACATCATGTCCAGGACGCCGCCCATGCCTTTGACGTCGCGGCGCTTGGGCAGGGCTGGCAGGGTCTCCGCCAGGGACAGCGGCTCGACGGCGGAGGGCAGCAGTGCCGCACCCGCGGCAGCCTCCACAGCAGCGCCGATCTCCACAACAGCGGCAGGCTCAGCGTCCAGAAGTTGCCGGAACGCCGCTTCTCCCATGATGTGCAGGCTCTGTCCCTTGGCCCGCAGGTCCTGGGCCTTCTGGACGGAGCGGCTGACGACGGCGCCGGGCCGCAGCATCTCCGCGTCCCAGTCGCCCACCACCAGCAGCGTGGTGGCGCGCGTCGGGGCATGGTTGTTCAGCGCTCCGCCGTGTTGCAGGACCAGCTGCTGCAGGATCGGGCGTTCCACGGAAAAGTCTCCGGTGAAGGAGACCGTGTGCCCGCCCAGTTTGGCCGAGATCGCTGCCACCGGCTTGGTGCGGTCCAGGGCAGGGCGCGGGGCGTACCGCTGCCCCCGGGTAACTGCCGGAACCGCTGCGACCGGAGTTCCGGCAAGACCTGCCGGAGACGTTGATCCGCAGAGTTGCAGTACGGCGTCAATGTCCGCCAGCCCTTCCCGCAGTGCCAGGCTGATGGTGATGTTGGCGCAGGCCTCAGCATCGGCGAGTCCGTCGTGATGCTGGAAGCTGCCGAAACCCAGGGCTGCGTGGACGGTGGGCAGTTTGTGGTTTTCCAGCGGCAGCAGCATCTGCGCCATTTTCACCGAGCAGCCGTACCGGAAGGCCTTGGAGGCAATTCCGGCAGCTGAGCTGGTTTTGCGGAAAACATCCAGGTCGAAGGCGGCGTTGTGGGCGATCACGGCGTCGTCGGCAATGAACGCAGCAATCTCCGCATGCGCCGCGGCCCAGGTGGGAGCCGTAGCCACCATGGCTTCCGTGATGCCGTGAATGGCGATGTTGCGCGGTTGGAAGCCTCCGCCGTCGATGGGCCGCAGGAGCCACTGTCCCCGGTCGACAATCCGGCCGTCCCGAACCTTCACCATGCCGAGGGCGCAGGCCGAGGCCCGCGATCCGTTGGCTGTTTCAAAGTCGATCGCGGTGAAGTTCAATGTCATGTTGTGTGCAGGTTCCTTGGAATTTCTGACCGAACTCAGCCCGGCAGCGATAACCGCAAATGGCGGCCCTCCACCTTACCTGCAAAGACTCTCTGGCAGACTCGACCCATGACGGATCCCCTGGACCTGGCCTGGCTGACCTCCCCCGGCGAGGTAACACCGGTGCTTCGGCAGCAGCTTGCCGGCTGCTGGCAGGAAGTAGCCAACAGCGGAGGCGCCGTGGGGTTCCCCTTTCCACCGGTCTCCGACTCGGACGTCGCCTCCGCCGTGGCAGACATGATCGGCTCATTGGATCTGCCGGAGAACCGCATCCTGACGGCCGGCAGCAACGGCCGGCTGGCCGGATGGTTGTTCCTGGCGGGCAACTCCGGCAAGCTCACCGCCCACTGGGCGCGGGTCCTCCGGGTGCAAACGGCTCTGGATTCCCGCGGACTCGGCGTAGGACGCACGCTCATGACCGAAGCTGCCCGGGCAGCGGCCGAAGACTTTGCCCTTGAGCAGCTGCATCTGGAACTGCGCTCCGGCCTGGGCCTGGAGGGCTTTTACCGTTCCTGCGGCTGGCGGGAAATCGGACGCTGGCCCGGAGCCCTCCGCCTGCCGGCCGGAGACTGTGACGAGGTGCTGATGGTGCTGGACCTGCAGCGGGCGGCAGAAGTTACCAGTGCAGAAGACCGGCCCTCCACGAAAAGGCGGGACTTGTAAGGTGGGACGGTGACCGCGCCTTCCTCCCCCGCCGCCAGGACCTCGACAGCTGCGGGAGCCGGCCGCTTCGCTCCCAGCCCCACCGGGGATCTGCACGTGGGAAACCTGCGCACCGCGGTTCTGGCCTGGCTTTTTGCGCGGTCCACCGGACGCGCTTTCCTGCTGCGGGTGGAGGACCTTGACCCGGAGCGGTCCCGGACTGAAGCGGGCCAGCTGCGGGACCTCGCCGCCGTCGGGCTCACCTGGGATGCGGCCCCGGTCCGCCAGTCCGAACGCACCGCACTGTACCTGGCCGCCGTCACCCGGCTGGCCGAGGCCGGCAGGGTGTACGAGTGCTTCTGCACCCGCAGCGAGATCGCCGACGCGCCCCGGGCACCGCATGCCCCTCCGGGTGCCTACCCCGGAACCTGCCGCAACCTCAGCGAGGCTGAACGCGCCCGACGGCGGCAGGAACGTCCCGCGGCCCTGCGCCTGCGCGCCGAGGTGGATCA
The DNA here is from genome assembly GCF_058269275.1 of Arthrobacter sp. TJ-178. Classification (NCBI taxonomy): domain Bacteria; kingdom Bacillati; phylum Actinomycetota; class Actinomycetes; order Micrococcales; family Micrococcaceae; genus Arthrobacter; species Arthrobacter sp. TJ-178. Next base: position 685,119 of record NZ_JBZCNK010000002.1, read on the forward strand.
CTACACCGTGAACGATCTGCTGCACGGCGCCTACACCGGCCCGGTGGATGATCTGGTGCTGCTGCGCAACGACGGGGTGCCGCCCTACAACCTGGCGGTGGTGATCGACGACGCCGCCTCCGGAATTGATCAGGTGGTCCGCGGTGGAGACTTGCTCACTTCCGCTCCCCGGCAGGCGTATCTCGCCTCGCTGCTGGGCCTGCCGGAAGTGCAGTATGCGCATGTGCCGCTGGTGGTGAACCCGGAGGGGAGGCGGCTGGCGAAGCGCGACGGCGCCATCACCTTGGCGGCAATGGCCCGCAACGGCCTGGATGCCCCCGCAGTGAGGGACCTGATTCTGGCGTCCCTGAACCTCCCGCCGGGAACGCTGGACGAAGCGCTGGAGACGTTCGCACCGGCGTCGCTTCCGCGCGGGCCCTGGATTTTTCGGGCGGCGTCCTAGTTGCCGCCCAGGCGAATGCCTATCGCGACCACGAAGGCCACGAGTCCGATGATTCCCACGACGGCCGCGTCCCGCCGGTGGTGCAGCCACAGCCAGGAGGGTCGCCCGCTAAAGAATGCGTAGAGACCGGTCAGCAAAAGTATCAGCCCCGCCATGCCCACATATCCGGCTGCTCCGGAGGCAACACCCTGGGCGATGACCAGAAGCAGCATGACCAGTCCGAAGATGAAACTCCCCCAGTGAAAGGCCGGCTCGCCGGGGGCATGAGATCGTGAAACCGAGCTAGTCATGGTCTTCCCATCCTTGAGCCGCCGGCCGAAACGCGGATATACAGTCCGCTGGTTGCCCTTTCCATTGTCCGGCGGCAGTCCGTGCGTGTGAATACCGCCGGCAGCACCCCGCGCGGAGGCCGAAGCATTCCTTGGTCCAAAGATGGACTTTGCCCGAACCGTTGACGGTGTTTCCCGGCAGGCGTAGCTTCGTAATCAACCGAGAGGTTGAACAACCAGCACCTTGATTACCGCTGAACAGTGACACTGTTGGACAAAGACACCGTTGAACAGTGACACCGCTGAAGAGAGACACAGAAGCTGACCCACGCCATGAACACTGCGGAGGATGCGGATCTGGACCGGGCCTTCCTGGCCCTGGCTGATCCTGCACGGCGCCGCATCATCGCCCGGCTGTCCCGGGGCCCGGCAACGGTCAACGAACTGGCGGAACCCTTCGAGATCTCCAAGCAGGCCGTCTCGAAGCACATTCAGGTCCTCGAACAGGCGCAGCTCGTCACGCGCAGCCGTGACGCCCAGCGCCGGCCCGTCCACCTGAACCCCGCACGGTTGGAGGCACTCACCGCCTGGATTGACCAGTACCGGTTGATCCGCGAGGAGCAGTTCCGCAGCCTTGATGCCGTGCTCAACGCACAGGCCGCTGGGAAAGGCGGCCCGCAGGCAAAGGATCCATCATGACCAATGCACTGGAACTCAACGTCCCGGACGGACTTCCGTTCATCAACTTCTCCCGCGAGGTCGGCTATCCCGTGGCCTCCGTCTTCCGCGCCTACGCCGAACCGGACCTGATCCTGCAGTGGCTTGGCCCGCGCGGCATGAAAATGGAGATCAACCACTACGACTTCCGCACCGGCGGTTCCTACAGCTACATCCACACCGGTCCGGACGGAGTGCCGTACGAATTCCGCGGCATCTTCCACACGGTGCGCGAGAACGAGTCCGCCATTCAAACCTTCGAGTTCTCCGGGTATCCGGACATCACCAGCCTGGAGTTCATGACGCTCGAAGCGCTCGACGGCGACCGCACGCGGATCAGCGCGCATGCCGTCTATCCCTCCATGGAGGCCCGGGACGGCATGGCTGCCTCGGGCATGGAAGCCGGCGTCGCCGAAGGCTTCGACCGGATGGACGAGCTGCTGGCCCAGCTTCAGCCGGGAGCAGTGCAGGGACGGGATGCGTGATGAGCAATCCCCTGACACTGACTACCCCCGAGGGTGAGCCCCTGATGGAGTATTCCCGGGAGTTCGATTTCCCGGTCCATGACGTTTTCCGCGCCCACATGGATCCGGAAATTTTTGCCCAGTGGATCGGACCGCTCGACGTGGCAACGCGCATCGATCAGTTCGAAGCACGCACCGGCGGCGCCTATCGATTCGTGCATTCCAGGGGCGACGACGAGGAGTACGCCTTCCGCGGGGTATTCCACACGGTGCGCCGGGATGAGTTCGTGCTGATGACCTTCGAGTTTGAGGGCACTCCGGAAGTGGTGACCCTTGAATACACGACGTTCACGCCGCTGCCCGGCGGCCGGAGCCTGCTGACCGGCCGCTCCCTGTACCCCTCGGTGGAATCCCGCGACGAATTCCTGTCCAACGGCATGGAAGCCGGCATGTCCGACGGCTACAACCAGCTGGACGAGCTGCTCATCCGGGCCGGATCCACACCATAGAAAGCAGGTGCATCATGGATTGGACCCTGGAAGTGGTGGTGGTCCCGGTCAGCGACCTGGACCGGGCCATCACCTTCTACCGCGAGCAGGTCGGCTTCACTTTGGATCACCGCACCGTCAACGGGGACATGGACTTTGCCCAGCTGACGCCGCCGGGATCGGGGTGTTCCATCGTGATCGGCAACCTGCCGTCTCCGCAGCCAATGGAGCCCGGATCGATGAACGGGATGCAGCTCGTGGTCTCAGATGCCCGGGCTGCGCGGGAAGAGCTGCTCGGCCGCGGAGTGGAAGCGGGTGAAATTACGGTTTTCGACGAGCGCGACGGCGGTACCTTCTTCTGGTTCTCGGACCCGGACGGCAACACTTGGACGGTCCAGGAAATGAAGGTGCGGGCCGAGCACCCCCTGATTCCGCACAGCAGCCGGACGCTGTGACCCCCATGTCAGGCCGCCGGGGACGCTGATCCATCGACATGCCGGCTTTAACCCACTTGACTGGGTTTCATGCAGGCGGCTCTGGATCCGATGTGGGCAACATATGCGGTGCTGGCGCTGGCCGTGCTGGGCTTCATGACAAACCGGGTTCCGCTCGTCATCGTCGCACTGTTCGTCCCCCTGGCGTTATGGGCCACGGGGGTGCTTCCCCTGGACGAAGCCCTGCAGGGCTTCAGCGATCCCGTTGTCCTGTTCATTGCCTCGCTTTTCGTCCTCAGCGACGCCCTGGACGCCACCGGCATTACGGCCTGGATCGGACAGCAGCTCGAGAGGCGCTCCTCGCTGCGTGGGGCCGGGCTTCTCCTGGCGATCATGGCTGCCGCGGCAGCGCTCTCTGCCGTGATCAGCATCAACGGTGCCGTGGCAGCGCTGCTGCCTGTGGGCATCGTTGCAGCGGGACGGTCCGGCGTCGTTCCCTCACGCATGCTGATTCCGCTGGCCTTCGCGGCCGGCGCGGGTTCCCTGCTGACCCTGACGGGGACGCCGGTGAACATCATCGTCTCCGAAGTCGCTGCTGAATCAGGCGGGCGGGAGTTCGGGTACTTTGAGTTTGCGCTGGTGGGACTGCCGCTCGTCATCCTCACCGCGCTCCTCGTGGTGGCCTTCGGCGGACATCTCCTGCCTGAGCGGATCCCCGAGCGGGTTCCGGGAAACACCGCCGACCCGCGCGAACGGGTGCGGTCCTGGCAGGAAAGATACGCGGCCGACCTTGACGCCGGACGGCTGTTCACCGGCGGTGAGGGAGTGTCCGAGGTTATCGTCGCACCGCACTCGAGGCTGATCGGGCGCACCGTTTTTCCCGGAGAGGTCATCGGGGACGGGGACCTCGTGGTGGTGGCGCTTCGCCGCGGCGGCACGCCGTCAACCGGCCCCGGGGTGCCCGCGGCAACGGGTGAGCTGACCCTCCACACAGGCGACGGCGTGCTGATCCACGGTCCGTGGGATGCCCTGCACCGCTACACCGACTCGTCCGACGTGATCGCCGTCGAGCCGACCCGGAACCTCCAGCGGAGCATACCGCTCGGACGCGGCTGGCGCCGCTGCCTTGCCGTGCTCATCGTCGCTATCGTCCTACTGGCAAGCGGCGCAGTTCCTCCGGCCATCGTGGGACTGCTCGCGGCTGGTGCACTGGTGGTCCTGCGGGTGGTCAGCGTCCCGCAGGGCTTCCGCGCAATTTCATGGGACACCGTGGTCCTGATCGCAGGACTCATCCCGCTCTCCAACGCTTTCGTCTCCTCGGGGGCCGCTGACCAGATTGCTTCATTTGTTGACCGGCTCACCGGCGGAGGGTCCCCCCGCTTCGCCCTCCTTGTGATCTGCGTGCTCACCCTCATCCTCAGCCAGGTCATCTCGAACGTGGCAACGGTGCTGGTGATGGCGCCCGTGGCAGTTTCCTTTGCCCAGTCACTGGACGTCAGCGTGCAGCCGTTCATGATGGCGCTGACCGTGGTGGGCGCCGCAGCTTTTCTTACCCCTATTGCCACACCGGCGAACCTCATGGTGATGCAGCCGGGCGGATACCGCTTTGGCGACTACTGGCGCCTAGGGCTGCCCCTGGCCCTCATCTTCCTTGCGGCCGGGGTGCTTTACGTGCCGCTGATTTGGCCCTTCTGAACCGAATCCGGAGCGGCAGGGGCCGCCGGGGCAGGCGGAGCAGCGTAGGCCGCCGGTGCGGGCGGAGCGGCATAGGCCGCCGGTGCGGGCGGAGCGGCATAGGCCGCCGGTGCCGGAGTCTCAGGCGCAGGCGCCGGGTTTTCGTCCTTCATCTGCCGTACCTCCGACCGGAAAATACGCAGCGACTGGCCGGCGCTGCGGGCCAGACCGGGAAGCCGCGGTGCGCCGAAAAGCAGCAACGCGAGGGCGATCACAATGACAAAATGCCAACCTTCAATTTTCATGGGCACATCCTATCGGCTGCAGCTTTGAACTTCGGGTGAACGAGGAACAGATCAATTGGCGAGCGCGCCCGCGAACCACCCGGTGATGGTGGTCGGGTGGGTGATCGCGGTACCCACGACGACGGCGAACGCGCCGGCATCCAGGCATGCCCGGGCCTGCGCCGGGGTATGGATCCGGCCCTCGGCAATCAGCGGCCGTCCCAGGTCCAGTGCGGCGATCTCCGCGATCAGTTCCAGGTCCGGCCCGTCGGTTTTCGGCCGTTCCCCCGTGTAGCCTGCCAGGGTGGTGCCGATCAGGTCCGCTCCCGCATCGGCTGCGGCCTTCGCGTCCAGGGCGGAACCGCAGTCAGCCATCACCAGCGCCCCGGTCTGCTCATGAAGAGCAGAGATGGTGTCGGCGAGCGTAAGCCCGTCCGGGCGCGGCCGGCGGGTGCCGTCAATGGCCACGATGTCCGAGCCCGCAGCAACACAGGCCAGGGCATGCTTCAGGGTGGGAGTGATGAAGACGCCGTCCGCCCCGTCCTTCCACAGGCCGATCATCGGAACGTCCACCGCGGCACGGGTCTGTTCCAGGTCCGAGATGCCCTGGATCCGCACTGCGGCAGCACCGCCGACCACCGCAGCCTGTGCCATCTGTGCCATGGTCCGCGGGTCCCGCAGGGGTTCGCCCGGATAGGCCTGGCAGGAGACAACCAGCTTCGATTCCAGGGCTGAGAGATCAACGCTCATGTGGCGTGTTGCTTGGGGTTCAGACACGGGTTTCCTCCGGAACATTTACGCGGTCAAAGGCAAGTTTGGCGGCGCCCACCACTGCGGCGTCGGCGCCCAGGACGGCCGGCACCACGGGCAGGCCGGCCAGCGGATCCATCAGCTCGGCACGCAGCGCCGTGAGGAACGGGTTCCACCACAGTTTTCCGGCTGCGGACACGCCGCCGCCGATCACCACGATGGCCGGATCCAGCACGTTGGCCAGTCCGCCCACTGTCTGTCCGGCAGCTTCAGCCCCATGGGTCAGGGCGCGCAGGGCCACCGACTCTCCGGCGGCGGCACGCACCGAAATTTCCCGGGCCGTTGCGGCAGCACCGTCCCCGCCCAGCCGCCGATACAGATTGCTGATGGACGGGCCGGAGGCGATGGCTTCCAGATGCCCGGCGCGCCCGCAGCTGCACGGCAGCGCGCGGCCGGCGTCGTCGTAGGCGTAGGGAGAGGCGAGATGCCCCACGTGCCCGGCCACGGCGCGCTCCCCCGTGTGCGCGGCGCCGTTCAGGATCAGGGAACCGCCGACGCCGGTACCCACGGCCACCAGCAGCGTGGACGACGCACCGGCGGAAGCACCCTGCCAGTGCTCGCCCAGATTGTGGGCGTGCACGTCGTTGACGGCATAGGCGGGCAGCCTGGCCTCCCGGCCCAGGTGTGCGGCCAGCGGGGTGCCGGCCCAGCCGGTGAGGGAATCGGTGGCTGACACCACCGATCCGTTCCGCGCGTCAATCACCCCGGCGGAGCCGATGCCCACGGCCACCGGCAGCAGTCCGGCGGTCCGGGCCTGCGCCAGCAGGGATTCCACCAGCCCGACGGCGGTAGCCAGGATCGCTGCCGGGCCGGCGGTTGCCGGAGTGGGCCGGGAAGCCGATGCATGCAGCATGCCGGCGGCATCCACAATTCCGGCGGCGGTTTTGGTGCCGCCGATATCCACCCCGATGACGCAGTGTTGAACCGGCTGCATCCCTAGATCAGGCCGTTGCGCTCAAGGATGGTGGCGATGGCGGCCGTTTCGGGCTCGTTCAGGGACACCATGGGCGCGGACATGATGTTGGTGTCAATGACGCCCATCAGCATCAGTGCAGTCTTGAAGGCGCCGAGGCCGGCCGCACCGCCGGAGACGCGGCCCGGTGTGGGTGCGTAGACGATGTTGAAGACGTCAGCGAGGCGGTCCTGCTCGCTCGCGGCGGTGGCAAAGTCCCCGCTGGAAGCTGCGTCGTACAGGCGGCGGTAACCGGCCGGATCCACGTTGCCCAGCCCGGGCACCACGCCGTCGGCACCGCCCAGCAGGGCTCCGTCCACCACTACCTCGTGGCCCGTGAAGACCGAGAAGTTGTCGATGCTGCGGGCGGCCAGGCAGAGCTGACGGAAGGAGACGTCATCGCCGGAGGAATCCTTGACGCCGGCAATGACCTGGTCCAGGCCCAGCTGGATCAGCAGGTTCAGGGGCAGCTTGTAATTGGTGCGGACCGGAACGTCGTAGGCGAAGATCGGCACGTCAAGGGCAGCGTGAATGCTGCGGAAGTGGGTGTCGGTTTCCAGTGCATCAGACAGTGCATAGAACTGGGACGTGACCACCAGGGCGTCGGCTCCAAGACCGATCATCCTCCGGCCTTCTTCGATGACGCGGCTGGTGCTCTGCTCGCTGGCACCCACAATCAGGGGAACCTGCCCGGCGTTGACCCCCGCGATGGTGGTGAGCACCAGGTCGCGCTCACTGTTGGTCAGGTACGGGACCTCGCCGGAGGAGCCCAGGACGAACAGTCCGTGGACGCCGCCTTCCAGCAGGTGCTTGGTGACCCGGGTCAGGGAGTGGGTGTCAATGCTGCCGTCCGCGCTGCGGGGAGTGACAACGGGCGGGATGACGCCGTGGAACTGGTGGTTGGGCTGAGAGGCCACAGATATCTCCAAGTGCTGGTAATGGTGTGCGGTGGAACAGATCAGTGCGGTGGAACAGGATGAAAATCAGGGATGCAGCAGGCTGGGCGCGGCGCCCAGGAGCTTGCGGGTGTACTCGTCTTCGGGATGGGTGAAGACCTGTTCGGCCGGCCCTTCCTCGACGATCCGCCCGTAGTACATGACGCAGATCCGGTCGGAAACGTAGCGGACGGTCTGGATGTCATGCGAGATGAAGACCATGCCCAGGTTCAGCTCGCGCTTCAGGTCGGCGAGCAGGTTCAGCACCTGCGCCCGGACGGACACGTCCAGGGCGGAGGTGGGTTCGTCAGCCACGATGACCGCCGGATCCAGGGCCAGCGCCCGGGCAATGGCCACGCGCTGGCGCTGCCCGCCGGAGACCTGGTGCGGCGTGACTTCCGCGGCGGAATACGGCAGTCCCACCAGGGCCAGCAGATCCTTGACCTTGGCCGCCCGGGAGCGAGCATCGCCGATGCCGTGGACCTGCAGCGGATCGGTGAGGATGTCCTGGATGGTCATCCGCGGGTTCAGCGCGGTTGACGGGTCCTGGAAGACGACGGCGACGTCCTGGCCAAAGTGCTTGCGGTCCGCCGCGCGGCGGATGCTGACCGGCTTGCCGTGGAAGAGCACCTGCCCGGCGGTGGGTTCCTGCAGCCCCACCAGCACTGATGCCAGGGTGGACTTGCCGCAGCCGGACTCCCCCACCACCCCCACGGTTTCGCCGCGGCGGACCGTGAAGTCCACGCCGTCCACGGCCTTGACAATGTTGGGCCGGAAGATGGAACCGGTGCGGCTGCGGTGATGGACCTTCAAACCCTTCAGCTCCAGGACCGGCACGTTCCCCATAGTCGTTTCGGTGCTCATGACTGTCCTTCGGCGCTGGTGCCGGCGGCGGCCAGGGCGGCGCCGTCGTCGTTGTGGCTGTCGGCCAGGTGGCTGGCCCAGAAATGGTCGCCCTCGCCCACACGGACAAAGGACAGGACCTGGTCCGGATCGGCGTCCGGGCGCAGTGACCGTTCGGCAAACCGGTCGCCGGCGGCAAATTCGCGCGGCGAGGGAACGGTGCCCTGGATCTGGTGGAGCCGGTCGGCGTCGGATTCGATGGAGAGTACGGCGCCGAGCAGGCCCCGGGTGTACTCATGCTGCGGGTTCCGCATGAGTTCGGAGGCTCCGGCGGATTCCACCACCTGCCCGGCGTACATGACAGTGATCCGGTGTGCCAGCGAGGCAACCAGGGCGAGGTCGTGGCTGACGAACACCATGGCAAAGCCCAGCTCCTCGCGCAGTTCGTTGAGCAGGTCCACCACCTGTTTCTGAACGGTGACGTCCAGGGCGGTGGTGGGTTCGTCCGCCACAATGATCTTCGGCGAGCGGGAGAGCGCCATGGCCACGAGGACGCGCTGGCGCTGTCCGCCGGAGAGCTCGTGCGGGTAGCTCTTGAGCGTCCGGTCCGGATCCAGCTTCACCATTTCCAGCAGTTCGCGCGGCGTCTTGCGGCCGTTGCGGCGGGTCAGCTGCAGGAGCTGGTCCTTGATCAGCATGGACGGGTTGAGTGAGCTCAGTGCGTCCTGATAGACCATGGCGATCTGCTCGCCGCGCAGGCCGCGGTACAGGCGGTCCCGTTGCCGCGGATCGTTGGTGAGCAGTTCCTTGCCCTGGAAGGTGATGGAACCGCTGAGGACCGCGGTGGGCGGCAGCAGGCCCATGATGGCCAGCGAGGTGATCGATTTTCCGCAGCCGGACTCTCCCACCAGGCCCATGGTTTCGCCTTCGCGGACGGTGAAGCTGACCCGGTCCACAATGGCGGTGTCTCCGTAGCGGCCGGGGAACCGGATGGACAGGTCCCGAACCTCAAGGATGACCGGTCCATCCGCGGACACAGCGGGCAGCCGGTCGGTGCGCTGCGCTTCCACCGCCGCCAGCAGCTGCAGTTCCTCGGCCAGTGCGGCCAGGGAGCCGGGCAGGTTGATCCGGGCGGCTGCGGGGTCTGCGGGGCGCTCGGGATCGGCGGGTGCTGTCTCCGGATCGACGACGGCGTCCGCGGCCGGCGGAGCCGACGGCACGGCGGTGGCGGCTGCCAGCTTGACCGTGGCCTCCTTGACGGGAGCGGCACGGCGCATCCGCGGATTCACCATTGCGTCGGTGAGCCCTTCGGCCAGGATGTTCAGCGCCAGGACGGTGAGCAGGATGCTGATGCCGCCAAACGTCGTCGGCCACCAGGCACCGCTGAAGACCACGTTGCGCCCGTCCGCCATCACGTTGCCCCAGGAGGCCGACGGCGGCTGGACGCCGGCGCCGAGGAAGGACAGGGATGCCTCAAGGATGATCGCGTCGGCCACCATGACCGTGGCGAACACCAGCACGGGAGCTGCGGTGTTGCGGATGACGTGCTTGGTCAGGATGAACAGCCGGCCGGCGCCGATCACCCGTTCGGCGCGGACGTAGTCTTCGCCGTACTGGGCGAGCACATTGGCGCGGACCACGCGGGCCAGCTGCGGGGTGTAGACAATGGCGATGGCAAAGATGATCACCGGGACGGTGGAGCCGAAGAGGGTGAGCGAGTATTCCTTGAGCGCAAAGAGCAGGGCAGCGGCCAGGGCGATGCCGGGGAAGGCCATCATGATGTCCAGGACGCGCATGATGCCTTCATTGACCCACTTGCGTGAGGTCGCAGCCAGTGCGCCGAGGATGGATCCCAGGATCACGGCCACGGCCACCGACCCCAGGCCGATGGCGGCCGAGACGCGGGCGCCGTAGAGGAGGCGGGAGAAGACGTCGTAGCTGGAGCCGTCGGTTCCCATCAGGTGGTCGCCGCCGGGAGCCAGCACCGGGGCACTGGACTCATTTTCCCCGAAGGGCGCCAGCGACGGGCCGGCAATGGCGATGAAGGCCACGATGATCAGGAAGGCCAGGGCCAGTTTGGAGCTGAAGTTCAGGGATTTGAAGCGGGCGCCTGAGTTGGCGAGCCGTTCAGCGAGTCCGTTGCGCATGCTTTATACCGTCCGGATCCGGGGATTGATGAGTACGTAGAGGACATCCACCAGGATGTTGACGACCACGAAGGCGACGGCGATGGTCAGCACGGCGCCCTGGACCAGGTTGGTGTCCGAGGTGTTCAGGCCCACGATGATCAGGTCCCCCATGCCGTTGAGGCTGAAGATCTTTTCAATCACGACGGCGCCGCCCAGCAGGTAGCCCACCCGCAGGCCCAGCACGGTCACCGGAGTGACCAGGGCGTTGCGCAGCACGTTCTTGGCCACGACAGTGCGGTAGGGAACGCCGTTGCCGATGGCCGTGCGCACGTAGTCACGGTCCAGTTCTTCGACCATGGAGGTGCGCACCACGCGGATCAGCGACGCGGACACCGGGATGCCCAGGGCCAGGGCGGGCAGCGCCATGGAGTACATCCAGCCCACAAAGCCGTACTGTTCGGCCCAGGCCATTCCGCCGGTGGGGAAAATGGAGCCCGCGGGCAGGGCCAGCCACTGGATAAGCAGGATGGCCAGCCAGAAGGACGGGGTGGCAATGGCCGCGATGGAGAAAACGCGGATGAGCTGGTCCGGCCAGCGGTCCCGGTACAGGGCGCTCGTCACGCCCAGGACCAGGGACAGGACAACGGCGAGCAGGATGCCCAGCAGGGTCAGTTGCAGGGTCACCGGAAAGGCAGTGGCAATTTTGGAAGCCACAGATTCTTCGGGCGGGTTGGTGTAGCCGAAGTCCAGCCGGATAACGCCGCCAAGGTAGCGCAGGAACTGGATGAGCAGTGAATCGTTCAGGCCGCGGGCTTCACGGAAGGCGTCTTTGGCCTCTTCGCTGGCGTTTTCACCCAGGACGGCGGTGGCGCGGTCTGCCGGGATCACGGACAGGACGATGAAGACCATGATGGTCACGCCCAGCAGCATGAACGGCAGGGCTGCCAGCCTGCGGCCAAGCAGTCGCAATAGTGTAGCCATGTTTTTGTTTCTCCAAGTGGTGCGGGCCGCACCACCGGCGCGGGGTTCGTTGGGGGGATGTCCCCGTGCCGGCAGTGCGGGGTGTTACTTCCGGCCGACCCCTACGAAGGAGAGGCCGGTTGTTGGCAGCGGCGCAAAGCCGTCGAGGGTGGCGCTGTCCCAGGCGGTGGGCAGCTGGCGGTGGAACAGCGGGTACAGCGGCGCTTCTTCGGCAACAATGTCGACAACGGAGGCGTGCACCTTCTTCGCTTCGGCCGGGTCCAGCTGCACTGCCTTGTCCAGCTTTGCCTGGACATCGGCGAATTCCGGGGTTCCGGACCAGGCCATGCGGTTCTTAGCCCAGGTGTCGCCGCGGTAGAACCAGCTCAGGAGCAGATCGCCGTCGTTGCCGAAAACGGAGGGATCGCCCGGGGCCACCAGGACGTCGAAGTTCTGGCCGCCCACCTTTTCCGGTGCATAGACGGCGGCGGACTGCAGGGGCTCCAGGGTGGTGGTGATGCCGATGGCGTCCCAGTTCTCCTTGATCAGCGGAGTCACTCGGGTGACCCAGCCGGCGTCGGTGGAGGTCAGCGTGATGGTCATGTTCTCCATCCCGGCTTCCTTCAGCAGCGCCTTGGCCTTCTCCGGGTCATAGCCGTACACCGTGGAGGCTTCCGTGTAGGACGGGTGGCCCTTCTGGAAGTAGGAGGTGGCCGCCGCCGCGTTGCCCAGCAGCGCCTTGGAGATGATGTCCTCGGTGTTCGTGGCATAGTGCAGTGCCTGCCGCACCCGCTTGTCGGCGAACTTCTCCGACGCGCAGTTGAACATCAGGAACAGCAGGCCGAAGGACTGCACGGAGTCGACGTCGAGCTTGGCCTTCAGCTGGTCAACGTCCAGGTAGGGAATGTCTTCGATCGCCTGGACGCGGGACGGGACCGCGGCCACGCGTGCTGCGGGGTCTGCCAGCAGCAGCCAGGTCATGTCCGTGACCTTGGCCGGGTAGGAGCCGTTGTATTCCTCGAACTTCTTGAAGACAATCCGGTCTTCCTTGACCGCGGAGACAAACTTGTACGGGCCGCTGCCCACCGGCGCCAGGTCAAACGCGGCCTGGTTCGAGGCCAGTGCCTTGGGAACAATCTTGACCACGGAGATGCGGGGGCCGAATTCGGCGAAGGGGTACTTCAGCTTGAACTCCACTGCGTCGCCGTCGGCGGTGACGGAGGCGATGAAGGGCACAAAGCCGGCAAAGAGGGAGGCGTTGGCCGGGTCGAGGACCCGCTCAAAGGAGTAGACGACGTCGTCGGCAGTGACGGGTTCGCCGTTGTGGAACGTGGCTCCTTCGCGGAGCGTCACGCGGTAGGTGGTCTCGTCGACTTTCTCGGGCTCTGCGGCCGCCAGCGCCAGGTACGGCTCGCGGGTGGCCGGGTGCAGCTCGGTCAGGCCTTCGAAGATGTGGAGGTTGGCGGCTACCGGGGTTGCACCGGTTGCGGTCATCGGATCGAATCCCGTGGACAGGGAGTAGGAGATCCCCGCCTCGATGGAGTCGGCTGCTGCTTTGCCGCCGCCGGTGGCTGCTGTGGAGCCTCCGGGGCTGCAGGCGGCCAGCGAGCCGGCAAAGGCGGACGCAGTGCCCAGGACCCCGGCAATACGGAGGAAGTCGCGGCGGCTGGCGTTCCGGAGGAATCCGGTGCTTTCAGTGGTTTTGCTCATGGTGTCTCACCAATCGGGGTGGGAGCGGACATCGGACGTAGGACATCCCATGCGGGTTGAGTAGACTGTAGGCTGAATCACACAACCGGGTCAAGCACGTCACACTGTGGCCACTCGGTTCCGCGGCGCAGGACGGCGGGCTGTCTGCCTGCGCACGGAATCCCCGGCACCACCCGTTTCCGAAGGAGTTTCGATTTTGGCGAACGACACCGCCCCGCTGTCCCGCGACTCCCCCGCAGTGGCTGCTTCCGGCCGCGCGCCGCGGTTCAGCGCCCAGGCACGCCTTGCTGCCCTGCAGAAGGACATCATGGACCTGATTTTGGAAAGCAACCTTGAAGCCGGAAGCCCGCTGCCCACCGAAGCTGAGCTCTGCAGCACGCTGGGTGTCGGACGAAATACGCTGCGGGAATCACTGAAGGTCCTGCAGGCCCTGGGCGTGGTGGAGATCCGGCACGGCTACGGCATGTTTGTGGCACCAACCAACTTGGATGCGCTGACCACGGGGCTGACCTTCCGGGGCCGGCTTTCCCTGCGGCAGCAGGGCAAGGAAGCGCTGGAGCTCGTGGATGTCCGGCAAACCCTCGAGTCCGGCCTGATCGGCCAGGCCATGAGCCTGATGACCGAGGAACATTTGGCCCGCATTTCAGACACCGTGCGGGAGATGGAGGCCCTGGCGGATGCGGGCCGCCCGCTGGCAGGAGTGGACTCGGAATTCCACCGTCAGCTTTTTGCACCACTGGACAATGAGCTGCTGACCCACCTCATGTCCGTGTTCTGGGACGTGTACAGCCAGATACATGCCGCCGCCGGCATGAAAGCCGCCAATCTTCACTCCACCGCCCTGCGGCACCGGGAGATCTACGAAGCCGTCCGCAGCGGAGACAAAGCGCTGGCCTCCGACCGCCTCAACAGCCATTTTGACGGCATCCGCGAAGCCATTGCGACGCTGGTCAAGCGATGAACAACCACGGGAAAGGACCCATGGAACTCCTCATCCTCAAAAGCCCGGAAGAAGCCGGAGCCGCTGCCGCCGCCGTCGTGCGCGAATGTGTGCGCGCCCGGCCGGACGCTGTCCTGGGTTTTGCCACCGGTTCTTCACCCCTGCCGCTTTATGATGCGCTGGCAGACTCCGACGCGGATTTCTCCCGCGTCAGCGGCTTCGCGCTGGACGAGTACGTGGGACTTCCGCCCGGGGATCCGCGCAGTTACGCGGCAGTCATTGACGATGAGGTCACCCGTCGGCTCGGGCTGCGGCCCGACGCCGTCCACGTCCCCGATGTGTCGGTGCCGGACCTCGACGCCTCGGCCAAAGACTACGAACAGGCCATCCAGTCTGCCGGCGGGGTCGACCTGCAGATTCTGGGCATCGGCCACAACGGCCACCTGGCCTTCAACGAACCCGGTGCCCCCTTCGATTCGCGGACGCGGGTGGAAACCCTGACGGAGCGCACCCGCAGCGCCAATGCCCGGTTCTTCGATTCCCCGGACGAAGTTCCCACGCTCTGCCTGACCCAGGGCATCGGAACGATCCTGGAAGCACGGCACCTGCTCCTCATCGCGCACGGCGCCGGCAAGGCGGACATCATCGCCCGCGCCCTGCAAGGACCGATCGACCCCGAGTGCCCGGCCTCGGCCCTGCAGCTGCACGGCCGTGTCACCGTAGTCCTGGACGAGGCTGCCGCCGCCGGGCTCAAGCAATGATGCCGGGCAGTCTCCCCCAGCCGGTGACGGTTCTGAGGGGCACGGCGCTGCTGGACTCGCGGCTGGCTGCGGACAGCGCCGTCGCGGTTGCCGGAAGCGAGATTATCTACGCAGGGCCGCAGGCCGGGCTGGCCCGGGTGCTCGCGGACCGGGGAATCGACGTCGACGGCGTAGCTTTACTGGATCTTGCCCCCGGACAGATTGCCGTCCCCGGCCTGGTGGACGTGCACACCCACGGCGGATACGGAACGGATTTTCCCTCCGCTGATGCTGCCTCCGCCCGGAAAGCTGTGCACCGGATGCATGCTGCCGGCACCACCACGCTGCTGGCCAGCCTGGTCACCGCTGCTCCTGCCGATCTGCTCGCGGGGATGGACGTGTTCGCCGGGCTGGCTGAAACCGGTGACATTGCCGGCATCCATCTGGAGGGGCCCTTCCTGTCCGCATCCCGCTGCGGCGCCCAGGATCCGCGCTGGCTGCTGGCACCGGATCCCGGCTTCGCTGCAGCGCTCATCACGGCCGGCCGCGGACACCTGCGCACCATGACCTATGCGCCGGAGCTGCCCGGCGCCGATGACCTCGTGGACCTGCTGGCCGCGCATTCCGTAGTCCCGTCCATGGGGCACACGGCCGCCGCCGCGGACGACGCCGCCGCTTCCCTCGCGCGGGCCGCCGCCGGTCTCCGGTCCCGGCCAGCTGCCGTCCCCACCGTGACCCATCTGTTTAACGGCATGGACCCCATCCACCACCGCTCCCCCGGGGCCGTCACCGCAGCACTGCGTGCAGCCCGGGCCGGTGCCGCCGTCGTAGAACTCATCGCGGACAACACGCACCTGGATCCCTATCTGGTGGCGTCCATGTTCGAGTTGCTCGGCGCGGACAACATCGCCCTGGTGACAGACGCCATGGCTGCTGCGGGTCTCTCAGACGGGCAGTACCGGCTGGGACCGGCCAATGTTGAGGTCCGCAACGGGGTGGCCCGGCTGGAGTCCGGAGCAATTGCCGGCGGCACGGCCAGCATGCTGGACCTGGTGCGCAATGCCGTTGCAGCAGGCGTTCCGGTGGAGGATGCCCTGCATTCCGCCACCGAAGTTCCGGCCCGGGTGCTGGGAATGTCCGGACAGGTGGGAACTCTGTCCGCCGGAGCCCAGGCGGATGTCCTGGTGCTGGATTCGGACCTGCACCTGATCCGTGTCCTGCGCCGCGGTGCCTGGATTAAGGCTGCGTAAAAGCTCCCCTAGTCCTCCCGAAGCACCACCACGTCCTTCGGCGCGAGAGTCAGCGGGGCACCGGCAATGAACACGGCGCCGGTGAGCAGATCGGTACCCGCGGCGTGCGCTGCAACGGTCACCGGGGTATCCGCATGATTCAGCAGGAACGAGATGCGGCCTGCCTCCCCCGTGCGCACTGCGAATTCCAGTTCCGGTTCATCGGCGTATGGTCCCAGGAGACCGTGCTCGGCAATGACGGCGCGGAGGATCGCGGAAATTCCGTCCTGGTCCAACAGCGTGCCCACGTACCAGGCTGAACCACCGGAGGTGGCGGACCGCCGTGTCACGGCCGGACTGCCGGCGTAGAAGTCATCCCCGTAGGTGCCCATCACTTCCGCACCTTCCGAAACAAGGATCTCGAACACGCTGCGGGAATCCGCCGACCCGCTCAAACCGGCACCGGTCAGCGCAATCCGGTTCACGGCGTCGGCAGACAGTGAATCGGTTTCCTCGACCCGCATGCCGAACAGGGAGGCGAACGGCCCCGGCACGTCGCCGGGAAATGCGTTGGTGTCTTCATCCACCCTGCCGGAGAGGAAGGTCGAGACAATCGATCCGCCTCTTTGCACCACGGCATCCAGCCGCTCCGCCAGATTCCCCTTGACCAGGTGCAGGAGGGGCGCAACAACGACGTCGTAATCGGTCAGGGCTGCGTCCACGGGCACGACGTCGAGCTGGACGCCGGCTTCCCAGAGCGCGCGGTGGTAGCCCTGCACAACCTGGGGGTAGGTCACCGTCCGGTTCAACCCGTCCGTAATTTCCGCAGCCCACCAGCTGTCCCAATCAAACAGCAGCGCCGCTCGGGCGGGGGTGCGCGCCCCCAGGACAGCTTTTCCTACACGTGCGAAGTCCGCGCCGAGCTCCGCAACTTCCCGGAAGGCCCGGGTATCCGTGCGGCCGGAATGGTCCAGGACCGCTCCGTGATACTTTTCGCAGGCCCCGCGCGACTGGCGCATCTGGAAGTACAGGACGGCATCCGCGCCGTGCGCCACGGACTGCCAGGACCACAGCCGCAGGACGCCCGGGCGTTTGACCGGGTTAATGTCGCGGCTGGCCGTGATGGTGGGCGTCTGCTCCATGACCCAGAACGGATCCCCGCCCTTGAGCCCGCGCATCAGGTCGTGGGTCAGCGCCATTCGAGCTTCAGACCGGTCAGTGGGCGGATAGTTGTCCCACGACGCGAAGTCGAGGTGCCGGGCCCAGCGGTGGTAATCGATGGGGCGGTACATGCCCATGAAATTGGTGGTTGCCGGGGTGGACGCGTCGTGCTCGCGGATCGCAGCCTTCTCATCCACGAAGTTCTGCAGCATGGCGTCCGAGGTGAACCGCAGGTAATCGAGGGTGATCCCCTGAAACGCCGTGTGGTTGGGCCCGCGCCAGTGCTCGCTGAGGGCGTTGGGCGGCACAATCTCGGCCCAGTCCGTGAAGGTGTGCGACCAAAAGACTGCGTTCCACGCCTGGTTGAGCCGCTTCAGCGTCCGGTACCGTTCCCGGAGCCACACCCGGAAGGCCGCGGCGCAGTTCTCGCAGTAGCAGGCACCGCCGTATTCGTTGCCGATGTGCCAGGCCACCAAACCCGGATGCCCGGCGTAGCGTTCGGCGATCTTTCCGGCCAGACGGGCAGAGAGCCTGCGGAATACCGGGGAGTTGGGGCAGGCGTTGTGCCGCTGCCCATAGGTGTGCCGGCGCCCCTCGAAGTCCGTGCGGTTGACCTCGGGATACGCATGCGCCAGCCAGGGCGGGAGTGCTCCCGTTGCGGTGGCCATGACGAATTTGCGGCCCGACTCGGCGACCCGCCCGACGACGGCATCCAGCAGCTCGAAGTCGTAGTCGTCTTCGCTTTTCGAAATCAGTGCCCAGTCAAAGACGCCAAGGGTCACCGTGTCGATCCCGGCCAGGTCGAAGGCCGCATGGTCCAGCTCCCACACCTCGCGCGGCCACTGCTCCGGGTTGTAGTCACCGCCGTAAAGCACTTTGTCCTGATGGGGCCGGGCGGGGCGGGATGCCGTCACGCGATGTACTTCTCCTCGATGTCGATGGTCAGGGTGTGGGCGTTTTGCAGCACCAGCGCGGCCATGATGGAGCCGAGTGCAAACAGGGCAATTTCGGAGCCGACGGCGACGACGCCGGCACCGGTGATCACGATGGCGGCGGCACCAACAGTGGCCCGCGGCGAGGAACGGATCAGCCGAAGTGCCAGCCGAAGGATGTCACGGGTCCGGAAGTTGTACAGCGAGCCGATCACCAGTGCGTGCAGCGCGGTGAGGGCGGTGAGCAGGAAGACGGCTGCCTGGGCTGCGCCGGCAAGAATCAGCGGAAGCCCGGGCGGGACCACGGCGTCGAGGAACGCGACATTGATACCCAGGATGCCGACGATGACCAGCAGCAGCCACCACCACCGGAGCGTGCCCAGAGCGTTGAGCCGGTAGCCGCGCCGGAAGGACTGCGCGGGTGCAAGATGTTCTTCGGCGGGGCTGACCCGCCACGCGAAGATCATGGCGGAGAACGCGGGCCCAACCGGCAGGAGGCTCAACGCAATCAGGGGTGCGTTGGAGGGATCCGGGGACAGCGTCAGGAGGAGGAGAATCCCGGGTGAGGACGCCGCGAGAAAGAGGATTTCCAGGACGAGGACCCGATAGACCGCGGCAGTAATCCGTCCGAGCGTGCCGGACGTCATGGTGTCTGTCGATGCGGTCATTCCTGCTCCTCGTACGAAAATGCCGGAGCACCGGGGCCCGATCCGGGCCCCGGCGCTGGCTGTTACTGGCTGTTACTTGCTGTCGGCGTAGCGCTGGTAGGCCTCGTTGACCAGGTCCATGTACGTGCCCATGCCCTTGCCTTCGAGTTCCTTGACGTACGCGTCCCATTCGGAAAGGTCGCGGTTGCCGAGGATGAACTGGAGTGTCGACTGCTTCGCCGTATCGGAAAGCGGCGTCACCATCAGCGTGGCCTGCTCGCGCTCAGCTTCTTCCAGCGGATACGGCGGAGCCAGCGGCAGCACGTCCTTCTGCTTCATGGCGTCCTGGAAAGTGAGTTCCTCCTCCGAGAAGGTCGACTCGAGCAGTTCGGTTGCGCCGCCGTAGGCAAAGACGCCGCCGCCGAACCCGAAATCCTTTTGCAGGTGCTTGGGTGCACCCGGGTTCAGCGCGACGTAGTCGACGTCGGCGGCAAGGGTGCGCTTACCGTCCGCGTCCTTGTTGAAAGTGGTGCCTTCAACACCCCATTTGGCGAACTCTGCCCCTTCGTCCGAATACCAGAGCCAGTCGATGAACTGCATCATGGCGGTGAAGTTCTCGCTTTCAGCCGCATCTGCGTTGATCATGATGCCGTTCTCGATGCGGCTGCCTCCCGAGATCACGTTGCCTTCAGGGCCGGCCGGCAGCGGGATCTTGGCAACGGTGGCGCCCGGTACGGTGTCGGCGAGCGGCTGGCGGTAGTCGTTGACGACGCTTTGCGCGTTGGTGCTGATGGCAAAAGACTTGCCGCTCACAAACTTCTGGATGGCGGAGTCATCGTCCTGGGTGAAGCTTTCGGGGTCGAGCAGCCCGTCTTTGACGAGGGCGGCGACAAACTCGACAAAGTCGCGGTATTCGTCGGTGGCTCCGGTGAACTCGAATTTCTCCTCGTCTTCGTTCCAGGTTGCTGCGTCCCAGCCCCAGCCGGCCGAAACACCGTAGGTCATCGCGATGAGGCCAAGGAGGTTGTCGCCCTGGAACCGGTCTGACAGCGGGTAGGAGTCCGGGTATTCGGCTTTGATGGCAACCAGGACATCGCGGAATTCGTCCCAGTCCTTCGGGGCTTCAAGCCCGAGGTCTTCCAGGACGTCGGTGCGGAACGCCACGGTGTAGTCCTGCCAGACGTCTTCATGGACTCCGGGCAGCACGTAGAACTCGCCGTCAGCCTGGCGCAGGCCCTCGAAGTCCGGTTCGAGCTCCCACTTTTCGATCTTTTCCGAGAGGTTCGGCATCAGGTCGAGGTATTTGGAGACGGGGAGGATCGCCCCGGAGGAGACGAAAGCCTCCTCCTGGCCCGGATACGTCTTGGGAATGATCAGGGGTGCGTCACCGGCGCCCACGATCAGGCTGCGTTTCTGGGCATAATCGCTCATCGGCACCACTGTGGGCTCCAGGGTGACGTTGGTGCGGTTGGTCAGCTCCGACCAGAACAGCCAGTCGTCCTTGAGCGGATAGTTGGGGTGGTCGCTGAACAGGATGGAGAAGTCGAGTGCTTCAGTGGCCTTGAACTGGTCGCCGGCCTTGAAATCCGCCATCGCTCCGACATCTTTGCCGGACAGTTCAGCGGCTTCGGACTCACTGTCCGAAGAACAGGACGTCAGACCGGCCACGAGGGCGACGAGCGCCCCGGCGGCCAGGACCTTCTTGGGTAGAGACAACATGCTTTTCCTTTCTGTGCCGACTATCCGGCGTGGAGTGATGGAGAACAGGAACCCCGGACCGGCCGTCAGCCTTTGACGGAACCGAGCATGACTCCCGAGACGAAATAGCGCTGGACAAAGGGGTAGACGCAGAGGATGGGCAGCACGGTGAGCACCATGGTGACCGACTGGATGTTGGACGCGACCTGGGCCAGGTCCGCGCCTCCCGCCGAAGATGCCGCAGTGGACGCTCCGGCGATGAGGTTTCGAAGGTAGACGGTGACGGGAAACAGTTCCGCACGGTCCATGTACAGGAAGGCCTGGAACCAGGAGTTCCAGAAAGCGACGGCGTAGAACAGCACCATGGTGGCCATAACCGCTTTGGACAGCGGCAGGACAATGCGGAACAAAATGCCGAAGGTGGACAGGCCGTCAATTTGGGCGGCTTCCTCGAGTTCCTCCGGCAGGTTCTCGAAGAACGATTTCATCACCAGCAGGTTGAAAACCGAGATGGCATTGGGCAGCACAATGGCCCAGATGGAATTCGTCATGCCCAGACTGGAAATCAGCACGTAGTTGGGAATGAGTCCGCCGTTGAAGAACATGGTGAAAACGGCGATGCCAATGAAGAACTTGCGTCCGCGCAGCCGTTTCTTGGACAGCACATAGGCGTAGCAGGTGGTCAGCACCATGGCGATGGCCGTGGCAACGAGGGTATAGACCACGGTGTTCTTGTAGTTCGTCCAAAACATCGAGTCATTCATCACCAGGTGGTAGGTCGTGGTGTTGAAGCCCTTGGGCAACAGGTTCACCTGGCCGGACCGGATTTCAGACTCACCGCTGAAGGACTGCGCCAGGATATTCACGAACGGGTACAGCGTCACGGCGACAACGCCGAGCAGCACGATCGTGTTGATGACCTGGAAGGTCTTCTCGCCGCGGCTGGTGCGGATCCGGCGGGGCGCCGGCTCCTGCTTTTTCAATCTGGTGGGTGCTTGGGCGGTGGTTACCACAGGCTCGTCCCTACTGTGCGGCGGGAAATGGCGTTGGCGGAAAGGATGAGGGTGAGACCGATGATCGCCTCAAACATGCCAATGGCCGCGGCATAGCTGAAGTTGTTGGCCTCGAGCCCCACCCGGTAGAGGTAGGTGGAGATCACGTCTGCGGTCGGATAAGTAAGCGGGTTGTACAGGAGCAGGATCTTCTCGAACCCGACCGAGAGGAACGTGCCGATGTTCAGGACCAGCAGGGTGACCATCGTGGGCCGGATGCCCGGCAGGGTCACGTGCCAGGTCTGCTGCCAGCGGTTGGCTCCGTCGATGCGTGCGGCTTCGTAGAGCTCGGTGTCGACGCCGGTCAGGGCGGCGAGGTACAGGATGGTGCCCCAGCCAACCGTCTGCCACACCTCCGAGGAGACATAGATGGTGCGGAACCATTCGGGCGCCTGCAGGAAGGGAACGGCGTCCCCGCCGACGGCACGGACAATCTGGTTGACCGTTCCCTCCAGCGAGAGCAGCTGCATGAGCATTCCGGCGATGATGACGATCGACAGGAAGTGCGGGAGGTAGGAGATCGTCTGTACGAACCGCTTGAAATACCGTGACCGGACCTCATTGAGCAGCAGCGCGAGGATGATGGGCAGCGGAAAGCAGAAGAGCAGGGTGAGCCCGCCGATGACGAAGGTGTTGGCGAACACCGCCCAGAACGTCGGGTCGTTCAGGAACATCTCGACGTAGCGCAGACCGACCCAGTCTTCGCCGAAAATATTGCCGCCCGGCCGGAACCGGCGGAACGCAATGACGTTGCCGAGCATCGGGATGTACCGGAAGACGGCGAAGAACAGCAGCGGCACGATCACGAGCACATAGAGCTGCCAGTCACGGCGCAGGGTCTTGCGCCAGGACATCTGGCCGGGTTTGCGCTGGAACAGCCTGCGCCTGCCCGGCGGCGAAATCTCCGTTGCGAGTCCGACGGCGGCCGCGGCTTCCGGCCCCGTTGCACCGGCGCCCGTGGTCGAGACCCCGGTTTGGTTTAGGCTCATAGCGCTCCTTCGAGTTCCGGCCGGGATACGGCAGTGACGGTGCTGATGCTGGTCAGCTCCCTGTCTGCACCTACCTCGCGAAGAGCACCCACGAGCTGGAGCCCGATCACAGCGGAGATGTCAGTGCTTGAGCGGGCCACCCGCAGCTCAACCGCCCCAGGTTCGACGATCAGGGAGCCCGCGATGCCCGTAAACGCGGTGAGGTCGGCGGACGCTGTAATCGCCACGCGGGCCGATTCGCCCGGATCCAGCTCAACGCGGGCGAACCCGAGGAGCCGCTGGACCGGGCGGGTAACCTGGGCGACGGGATCATGCAGGTACAGCTGGACTACGTCCGCCGCACGCATGGTCCCCGTGTTCGTGACGGTCAGCTCAATGGTGATGTCGCCGTCGGTCTCCCAGCTGGTGCGGTCGTAAAGTTCGCGGGCACCGGTCCATTCGAAACTGGAATAGCCGATTCCGTGGCCAAAGGCGAAGGCCGGCGAGGGGTCAAGGTCGGAGACTCCGGACTTTGCCCCCAGAGGCGCTGTCAGGTAGGTGCCCGGCTGTGAACCCGGTTCCCGGGGAATGCTGACCGGCAGGCGTCCGGACGGCGAGAACGCACCGGCCAGCAGGTCGGTGACGGCGCGGGCGCCGCGCTGGCCGGGGAAGAAACCCTGGACGACGGCGGCGGCCCGGGAAGCGGAGTCGCCCAGCGCATAGGGGCGTCCGGCCAGGAGCACCACGACGACGGGCGTTCCCGTATCCAGGAGTGCCGTGAGCAGTTCCGCCTGCATCCCGGGCAGTTTCAGGTCACTTGCGTCGCAGCCTTCGCCGGAGGTACCGCGGCCAAAGAGACCCGCCCGGTCGCCGAGGACCACCACGCACACCTCGGCGTCCCGTGCTGCTGCCACCGCACCGGGGATGCCGGCGCCGTCGGGACCGTCAACAGTGCAGCCCTGCACATGGGTGATGTCCGGGAAGCTGATGCTCATCTCTTCAAACACCGTGGGAAGGTCGATGCCGAGGGCAACCTCCGGATGCTTGCCGCCCACGTGCACGGGGAAGGAATAGCAGCCCAGCACCGCCATCGGATCGTGGGCCAGCGGGCCAACCAGGGCAACCTTCGTTCCGGATCTGAGCGGCAGCGTCCGGTCGGGGTTGGCGAGCAGGACGAACGATTCCCGCGCTATCTGCTCAGCCAGGTCCTGTCCATCCCCGCTGTCCAGTGTCAGCGAATCGACGTCGGCCGGCAGCGCGGACCAGTCCTCGTTGAGCAGGCCGATCGAGATTTTCTGCGTGAGGACCCGCAGGACTGCCCGGTCGACCAGGGCCTCGTCGATGCGGCCGTCCGCTACGCCCTCCAGCAGCGGGGCACCGAAGGTGTCAACGGTGGGAAGTTCGACGTCGACTCCCGCGCTCAGTGCGAGCCCGGCCGCAGCGGTCCCGTCCTCAGCCACGCGGTGCAGCCGCTCGAGGAATCGGATGCCAAAGTAGTCCGCCACCACGGTGCCCTCGAAGCCAAGACGCTCGCGGAGGACCCCGGTCAGAAGGTGCCTGTCAGCAGCGGAGGGTACGCCGTCGATCTCTGTGTAAGAGTGCATCACCGAACGGGCGCCGCCCAGCCGGAGTGCGGCCTCGAACGGAGGAAGGATAACGTCGGCAAGCTCCCTGGAGCCCATCGAAACCGGCGCGAGGTTGCGCCCGGCACGGCTGGCCGAGTAGCCGGCAAAGTGTTTCAGGGTAGAGATGATGCCCGAACCTTCCAGCCCCCGAACGTAGGCAGCGCCGACGGCGGAGACGAGGTGGGGATCCTCGGAAATGGTTTCTTCCGTGCGGCCCCAGCGGTAGTCGCGCGCCACATCAAGGACCGGAGCCAGGCCCTGGTGGATTCCGGCGGCCCGCATCGACCGGCCGATGGTGTTGGCCATGCGTTCGATGAGTGCAGGGTTGAAGGTGGCGCCCCACGCCAGGGGAACCGGATAGGCGGTGGCGCGCCACGCGGCAAAGCCGGCGAGGCACTCCTCATGGACCAGGGCCGGGATGCCGAACCGGCTCCGGGCCACAATGTGCTCCTGCGAGACTGCGAGAGACCGGGCAGCAGCGGCAGGCTCCACCGGAGCCGTGCCGAAAGGCCGGGTGAGCTGGCCGAGCCCGTTGGCGGTGACCGCTTCCCAGTCGATGGGATTAGCGGCCATGTCCTCCTGCAGCGGGGCAACGCCGCCGCCGGAAGCATCGGCGCCCACCCACACACCCACCAGCTGGGCTGCCTTTTCTTCAAGCGTCATCCGGGAGACAAGATCAGCGGCACGGTCTGCCGGCGAGGCGGATTCATCACGCCACAACTCGGCTGTCCCCGGATCGGCGGTGCGCGGCATGGAACTCCTTTGTCGATCAATCGGTTGCCAGTTGCTGGCCCGAAGACGACGGAGATCGCTCGTGCACCACATCGGCGTAGTACTTTCAAGAACGGTAAAACCTACAAATGTTTCGAAAACTCTTACGAAAAGCTTGCCTGAACACTAGCTGTTTCCAACCGGGTGTCAAGAGATTCTCTGAGACATTCCTGTATTGGCTCTAAGGGACGGGTAATTCCAGCCAAAGAACGATGCTCCGCGCGTTAAATCGGGTGCTACGGTGATCCAACGAGTTTCGAAATACCAACAAGGAATTACATGTCCATCGACCCCCCGGCCGTGAGCAGCACCGGATCCCGCCGCATGACCATCTCAGCGATCGCTGCCTCAATCGGAGTCTCCGTTCCGTCAGTCTCAAAGGTGCTCAACGGCAGGTCAGACGTGGCGCCGGCCACCCGGCTCAGAATTGAAAAGGCTCTCCAGGAGCACAACTATCAACGCAGCCCCCGGCAGGCGGGCAGCGGTTCGGCCCGGCTCATCGAGCTGGTCTTCCATGAGCTTGATTCCGCCTGGTCAATTGAGATCATCCGCGGCGTGGAGCAGGCAGCACGGAGATACGGGCTTGGGGTGGTCCTGTCGGACCTCGGCGGGCGGCATACTCCGGACCAGCGATGGGTGCGTGAGGTTATTGCCCGCCGCCCGCAGGGCATCATCCTGGTGCTTTCCACTCTCACGGCTGATCAAAAGCGGCAGCTGGAAACCCGGTCCATCCCGTATGTGGTGCTGGACACCGACGGCGAAACCAAACTTGGGGCACCCGCCGTCGGCTCGAACAACTGGTACGGCGGCCTCTCCGCCACCAGGCACCTTCTCTCTCTGGGCCACCGCAGGATCGCCGTGGTATCCGGACCCGAAGACGTCCTCTGCTCGCGCGCCCGAGTGGACGGCTACCGCGCAGCCCACTCCGAAGCAGGCGTTGTTCCCATGGAGGACCCGGTCCGCTGGGGAAACTTCACCGTCGTCGGAGGCTATGAACACGGGCGAGAGCTCCTCGCCCGTCCGGACCGCCCCACCGCCATTTTCGCCGGCTCGGATATGCAGGCACTGGGTGTGCTGCGGGCAGCCCGGGAACAGGGCATCGATGTGCCCGGGCAACTGTCCGTGGTGGGTTACGACGATCTGCCGCTTGCCGCGTGGGTGGATCCGCCCCTCACCACAGTGAACCAGCCCCTGCTGGCCATGGCCGATGCCGCCGCCAGCATGGTCCTGGGCATCGCCCGCGGCACTGATCCGAAACCCCGGAGCATTGAGCTCGCAACCGAACTCGTTGTCCGCGGGAGCACAAGTCAGGTCCCGGACAGCTATCCAGGAGAACCACATGGCGCACTTTGATCTGCCCCTTGAGCAACTCCGCCACTACCACTCCGATGAGAAGGAACCCGAGGATTTCGACGAGCGGTGGGACGCAACGCTGGCCGCCTCCCGCCGGCACCCGGTGCTCATCTCAGTTCAGGACTATGACAACGGGCTCGCCGGGGTGGACTGCCGGGATGTGAGGTTTGCCGGTTTCCACGGGGATCCGGTGGCCGCCTGGTTCTCGCGGCCGGCGGGCGTGCCGGCAGAAACCCGGCTGCCGGTGGTCGTGGAGTACCTCGGTTACGGGCGCGGAAGAGGCCTTCCCCACGAGCGGCTGCTGTGGGTTTCGGCCGGATACGCGCACCTCCTCGTGGACAGCCGAGGACAGGGCGGCCAGTACGGATCCGGCGGTGACACCCCTGACCCCTGGCCGGTGCCGCCGTCGGCTCCCGGAGTAGTGACCCGGGGCATCCTTGATCACGACCAGCACTACTACCGTCGCCTCATTACAGATGCCGCACGGGCGGTGGACGCGGCACGCGCACTGCCCGGAACCCATGCCGGCGCTGTCATTGTGGCCGGCAACAGCCAGGGCGGACTGCTCTCGCTCGCCGCAGCCGGACTTGTACCCGATGTCGCAGCCTGCCTGACGAGCGCTCCGTTCCTCTGCCACCCCGAACGCGCCCTGCGCATCACCGAGGCTGCGCCGTGGGACGAGCTTGTGCAGTATCTGTCCGTGTATCGGGAGGCCGAAGCCGCGGTGATGCGCACCCTTTCCTACGTGGACGGTGTGGCGTTTTCACGCCGTGCGCTGGCTCCGGTGCACTTTGCCACCGGTCTCCGCGATACCGTATGTCCCCCGTCCACCGTGTTTGCGGCCTATAACGCGTACGGCTCTGCCAGTGATATTGGTCCCGCCAGGGATATAACTGCCGAGCGCCGGATGGAGGTCTATCCGTTCAACCATCATGAGGGCGGCGACGCCGTGAATACCCGCCGGCAGCTGGACTGGCTCAAGACCCTTGGCCTTTCCGCTCCGCAGGTCATCCACGGCGAGGAGTCGGGCGCTGGTGCCGGGACAGTAACCGGTTAAACAAGTAGGGCCCCGCATCAATGCGGGGCCCTACTCTCAAATATTGTCCGGCGGTGACCTACTCTCCCACACCCTCCCGGATGCAGTACCATCGGCGCTGTGGGTCTTAGCTTCCGGGTTCGGAATGGGACCGGGCGTTTCCCCCACGCTATGACCGCCGTAACCCTTGTACCCCGCAACACCGGCTAAACCGGTCCAGGGGAAATCTGTGGGTCACGACCGGAACACCATCCCTGGCATCCCGTCATGAACATGATCGTTCCAAGCAGACACGACACCCGTCAAGGGCACGCACCTGCTCATTTTATCGACCACCCATCACAATCCCCCGTTCAAAGGGGGACAACAATGGTGGTCTGTTCCACGAAAAACAAACCCGTCGGGTTTGTTGTCCGGGAACCACATAGTGGACGCAAGCAGCATGATCTACACAATCCTTGTTTGGCGGGAACGTTTGAAGTCGTTTCCTGCCCAGACTGTGGTGTGGTGTAAGTTATCGGCCTATTAGTACCGGTCAGCTTCACGGGTCTTTAGTCCCCGC
>NZ_JBZCNK010000003.1:0-460963 GCF_058269275.1 Arthrobacter sp. TJ-178
CTCAGTGTTGCGGCCCGGGGTGAGCAGGCTGCCGGGGATCCCCGTCCGGTGGATCAGTTGCGTGCCGACATCTTTGCGGACCTGCTGACCAGCGGCGGCAGAACCGGAGACCCGGGCGGTAACGCTGAGGGTGATGGTGTGTGGGTCCGGGGCGAGAACGAGACTGCTGACAGTTCCGATAGTGCTCACAGTCCGGACAACACGGGCAGTGCTGACAGTCCGGACAGTATTGAAAGTACTGGTCGCGGCCTCGGTGATCGGCTCGGCCGGGACATCAACCGCACCGGTGGCACAAACCCTGCTGGTGCCGGTAACGCCGGCAACAACGGCAACGGCAACGGCGACGGCGACGGAGGGAATGGTGACGATGAGAGGTCGGGCGGCCGTGGACAGGACCGTCCCATCAGGCACGGTTCCGGTGCCCGGACCGAGATCCTGGTCCTGATCACCGCCGAAAGCCTCCTCGGAGCCGATGAGGATCCTGCGGAACTGCACGGATACGGGCCGATCAGCGCGGAAACAGCCCGCAGGCTCGCCCGGCAGGCGGCCCGGTGGACTCCGGTGGAACGCGACCCGCACACCGAAGAGATCCTTCGGGTCGGCCGCCGGCGGAAAGTCCCGGCCAGGCTCCAGCGCTGGCTGCGGGCACGGGACGGTACCTGCCGGTTCCCGGGCTGCCGCACCAATGCCCTGATCTCCGAGATCGACCACACCAGACCCTGGTCCCATGGCGGGACAACGGATCATGACAACCTGGAACATTTGTGCCGGCGCCACCACATGTTCAAAACCCAAGGTTTTTGGAAAGCCCGTCAGCACTCACCCGGCATTATCGAATGGGTTTCACCGGGCGGCCGGACTTACCGCACCGAACCGCATCTTCACCTTGCCTCCGGTTCCGGTTCCGGTTCCGGTTCGGGCACGGGTTCCGGTTCTCCCTCCACGGGGACGCCGGGCGCTGGCAGCGAGTCGCCCCCGCCGTCGTCGTCGCTTTGGGGGTCACCTGACGATCCTGATCCTTACGACTACGGAGGCAACCCGCCGCCCTTCTAGACCACTACATTTCTGGGCCGCCGCGCTTCCAAGCATCCGCTCTATCTGATTCGCCGCACATCTAAACCGACGGGCGGCTGCGCTGCAGGACGTTCGCTACTATCTGTTCGGCTGTCGCTTGAGGCGAATTCCCGGCCGTAAAGGTTACGTCGGTGGCCAGCGAACGCGTCCCGGCGTCGTCGTGCCATTCAGCGAGAAAATCATGTCCGGCAGAAATCCACGTGGTTCCCTTCGATCTGAGCGACCGGCGCCGCAACTCGGCGAGAGCTGCCGAACGGTCAGGAGAGGGCAGGATCAGCACCACATGGGGCACAGTGGCGAGCGCGCTGGTTACGGACGCGATGCAATCCGGATCATGGTAAGACGTGTGGCCGGCACCCATCGCCATAACGCTCTCCGGATGATCTTCCACCGCACGACGGACCGCGTGCGCTCGGGCAGGCTCCCATGCTCTCTCCGCAGCAACCCGGCCGATCTGCTCGCTGCAGTCCACAAGCCGCTGGATGCTCCAGCCAACCTCGGCGTAATAGCGCTCACCGATCTCATCGAGGTCCACAAACGGCATCCCGAGATGCGCAGCAACCAGTTCGCCAACGGTGGTCTTACCGGCAGCCGCGGGGCCGATCAGGACGAGGGCTGGAGAGCGGAGCATGGGTTTGATCCTGCCACAGGCGACACTCGAAAATGGAGCAATCCAGCCTGCTAGGGTGTGCCCATGGATGGGGTGGCTGAGGTCTATCAACGGTTCGCGACGCTCGAAGCTGCGGGGATATCGCCTATCTTTGAAGCGTGGGCCAGAGGAGTTTCCGCAGACCCGGAGATCTGCACCCTGATCGCCTCGCTTCCCCGGAGCAAGCGACAACCCAATCTGGTGTTCGCCGTCGCGCGTTTGCTTGGCGCGCCTGAACAGAAGTACGCGCCGTTCAGGAACTGGTTGATGACGCACTGGAGCGAGGTGGTTCCTGTGGCGATGGTTCGTTCAACCCAGACTAATGAAGCGGCCAGATGCGCCGTGCTGCTGCCGGTGCTCAGTCGGTTGGAGGGCCCGATCAGCCTCATCGAGGCGGGTGCTTCGGCAGGGCTGTGCCTGTATCCGGATCGGTACAGTTACCGCTACGACGTCGGAGACCGGGTGGGCGCACTGGACCCCGAGCCAGGACCGAGTGACGTGGCGATCCCATGCCTGATTGACCAGACTGCGCTGCCCGCGCGGCTGCCCGACGTCGTCTGGCGGGCCGGAGTGGATCTGAATCCGCTGGATGTCCGAGATCCGGAGCAGATGGACTGGCTTGAAGCACTCGTGTGGCCGGAGCATGACGAACGGCGCAGCCGCCTCCGCCGCGCCGGACGCATCGCGGCCGCAGAACCGGCGCAGCTCGTCCGGGGCGACCTTCTTGAAACGATTCCGGCACTCATCGCTCAGGCGCCCGAAGGATCCACGGTTGTGGTGTTCCACAGTGCGGTGCTGGTCTATCTCCAGGCGGAGGACCGACGGCGTTTTGTTGAGTTGATGGGGACGTACCCGGACGTCGTCTGGATCAGCAATGAGGGAGCAGGGGTGCTGCCGTCCGTCACCGAACAGGTGCGGAAGCCCATTAACGGGCGCACGATTGTGGCAGTCAACGGCAAAGCCTGTGGTCTGGCGGGCCCGCACGGGCAGTCGTACGAGAGACTCCGGGAATCAGCTCGCGCTTTGGCGCCAGAGCACGGTGAAAAGCCATATCAACCAGCGAAACCAGTCAGCCACCATAAGGAGTCGACGCAATGACGAAGTACTTGATCTCATTCCCCAGCAGCGCCATGGTTCTCCCGGCAGCGGATCTGCCGGCGGTATCGGAGGCAGCGCATGCGGTGCTGCAGGAGGCGAAGGACGCGGGTGTCTGGGTGTTCGGCGGAGGCATTGATGAGAGTATTCGGCCGGTGATGGTCGACGGCGCCGGAACGGTTATCGAGGGCACGTACCCGCAGACGAAACAGATTGAAGGCGGATACACCGTGCTGGAACTGCCATCGCGTGAGGCAGCTCTGGAGTGGGCTGCAAAGATGGCGGCAGCCTGCCGGTGTGCGCAGGAAGTGCGCGCCTTCATGGACGATCCCGCCAGCTGAACCGGGAGGAGCCGCACCGCACCTGCCGCAGCAGGTCAGCCGGAGCGGGCTCCAATTGCAGTAGATTCTCTGGGGACCCGGTACCGGGCCTCGGGTTTCCGGACCGGCTTGGCAGTTATGAGAGGCAAATCGACGTGGCAGAACAACTCTTCCTGAAGCTCGTCCTCATTACTTGCATCATGCTGGGAGTCACGGGCATCGGCTGGTGGGCGCGGACGCATCCGAACCGGTCCAAGGAGAACCCCGAGCAGGTCCGGCTGCCGAAGGCAGTGCCGATTGTCGGCTGGCTGTTCATATGCGTGGGATTTCTGATGGGGCTGCTGGTCTTTGCCTCACCCGGCATGCCTCTCGGAGCCCAGATTGCTGCGGCGGCCATTTTTGCGTGCGGGCTCGCGTTCGTGGCAATGTACCGGAACTTCTACGTTGATCCGCGGGCACACGAAGTGGCGTTTCGCACCGCGTTCGGAATGGAGCACGTTGTCCCCTACAGCGACATTGCGCGTTACAGCCTGTTCAGATCCAGAGGACAGCAAATCCTGACGATCAAGTCCATTCACGGTGCGAAGCTCAGCATCAACATCGGCACCTTCGATGTGGGGCCTCTGCTGCGGGCCATTGAATATCATCAGGTGACCGGCCGCTGGCCTGCCCGCGTTGGAGCTGCTGGCCCGGGCGTATCCGGAAGCTGACCCCGGGGTGGCCCAGTGCCAGCGAGCCATGCCATGCACCGCCCTTGTGCAGGGCACGCCCGAACGGGTGGTTTCGGGGATCGGGAGTTTTCCTGGATGGCGCGTCCGAGGAGAGGATGCTCTCCCATACGGAGGAACGGATGCTGCCGGACGGAGTGGTCCTGAACCTCCGCCTCCTGTTCGAGCACCGTGTCAAGAACGGAGCGGCACGTCTTGATGCCGCGGGGGAGTGACTGCCCCAGCTTGGGTTTGCCGGCCCGTGTGGAAGGAGGACTCTTCAACTACCGGCGCAACCGGTGTTAGCTGGAAGGCACTGATCTAACCGATATGCGGCCGC
Source organism: Arthrobacter sp. TJ-178 (assembly GCF_058269275.1). Classification (NCBI taxonomy): domain Bacteria; kingdom Bacillati; phylum Actinomycetota; class Actinomycetes; order Micrococcales; family Micrococcaceae; genus Arthrobacter; species Arthrobacter sp. TJ-178. Next base: position 4,186 of record NZ_JBZCNK010000003.1, read on the forward strand.
CCCTGCGCGGGAAGGAGATCGACATGACGGAGCACCTCCGCAGATTTGCGGATCTCTATCGAAAGCAAGGTCCATGGTGCCTCGCTTATGTGGACGCCAGTGCCGGAGGGGCGGAAGGTGCGGAAGCTGCCGAAGTCCGCCCCGGTGAGGTTCGCGCAGCCCTGGCGCAGCAAGGGGCTCCAGCGCAGGACCTGGCAGCCATGGAAGCTGCGGTGGATCCGGCGCGCGGACTGCCCGCCCCGATCTCCCGCTTTGTGCTCGTTCGGCAGGGAACGGTGGAGCTGAACGAACTGCTGCCCGGACCGCTGGTAACACCAAAACACGTTTCCGTGGGTCCTGTTCCGGACCTGCTGCCGCTCATTAAGCACCGTCCCGAAGAATTCCCGTACATCGTTGTGGAAGCAACACGGGAGGACGCCGAGATCCGGCTGGAGTACGTGGGCCGTCCCGGACCCGCGGCGGTGGAGGGTGTGAGGGGGTCCACCGAGGACATCAGCAAACTGTCCGCCGGTGTGGACTGGGCACAGAGCAAACAACAGCGCCGGACCGAAGAAATCTGGCGCCGGAACGCAGAGGAAGTTGCTGGCCAGATCGACCGAATTGCCGACAGCAGCGGTGCCCGGCTGATTGTCCTTGCCGGAGACATCCGTGCCCGGGGGCTGGTGCAGGACCAGCTGGCTGAGGCCCACAAGCCGCTGGTCACCATGATCGATTCCGAAACCCGGCCGGAAGACTCCCACCAGCATCTTTTCCAGGACAAGGTCCAGGAACGTATCGCCCTGCAGTGGGCGGCCGAGCAGGAACAAATCATGGACCGCCTTGCTTTGCAGGAGGGACAGGCCAACCCCGAATCCGCCGTCGGCGTGGGTGCAGTGGTCCATGCGCTTCAGCAGGCCCAGGTTGATGTGCTGATCCTCAACGACAAAGCCCTCAGCGACCGTCAGCTGCTGGTTCTGGCCAGCGAGCCGTGGGTTGCCACTGCGGAGGAACAAGCCCTCGGCGCGGAGTCGCTGGGCCGGGTTCCTGCCCCGACAGCACTGCTGCGAGCGGCGGCTCTGACGGACGCCAGCCTGCTTTTGGTGCCCGACGGCGTCCTGCCCGGAGGGGTGCAAGCTGCCGCCCTGCTGCGCTGGCCCACCGGACCCGCTGCCCCCGGAGCCGACGCTACATAGAAGTGCTGCCGTCCTGTCCCCGGCCGGACGAGTACACCGAAAACAGTTCACATGCCCGACACGGCAAAACAGAAGAAGCGGGAACCGGGTGATCCGGTTCCCGCTTCTTCTGTGCCCCGGGCACCTGCCGGGGAGCTTGTCTTGAATCCGGTTAGGAAACCGGAGCCAGCTCCGGGTAATCCGTGTAGCCGGCGGCACCGTCGGTGTAGACGGTCGCCTGGTCGACCTCGTTCAGCGGCAGGTCTTCCTGCCAGCGGCGGGCCAGGTCAGGGTTGGCGATGACGGGGCGGCCGACGACGACGGCGTCGGCCAGGTCCTCTTCGAGGACCATGATGGCGTCTTCGCGGCTGGTGACCGTACCGAACCCGGTGTTCATCAGCACCGGGCCGTTGAAGCGGTGGCGCAGGTCCTGGATCATCTCGTCGGCCGGGTCCTTGTGCAGGATGGACAGGTAGGCCGGCTTGAGGTCGGCGATGCCGTCCACCAGGGCGGTGTAGGTGGCGGTCACGTCGGCGCGGTCGGTTTCCAGCACGCCCTGGATGTTGTGTTCCGGGGAGATGCGGATGGCGGTGTGCTCGGCTCCGATGGCCTCGGCCACGGCACGGTAGGTCTCAATGACCATCCGGGCACGGTTTTCCGGGGAGCCGCCGTAGTTATCCGTGCGGGTGTTGGAGACGGGGGAAAGGAATTCCTGCAGCAGGTAGCCGTTGGCACCGTGCAGCTCGACGCCGTCGAACCCTGCCTTCATCGCGTTCTGCGCGGCGGAAACGAAGTCGGAGACGACGCCGGGGAGTTCGGCTTCGGTGAGGGCGTGCGGCACCGGGAAGGGCTGCTTGCCGTCGTAGGTGTGGGCCATGCCCTCGACCGCGATGGCGCTGGGGGCCTGCGGCTGGCGGCCGCCGTTGATGTTTTCGTGGGCGACGCGTCCGGAGTGCATGAGCTGGGCGACGATCCGGCCGCCGGCGGCGTGGACGGCGTCTGTGACGCGCTTCCAGCCTGTGACGTGGTCTTCGGTGACGAGGCCGGGCATCAGGGCGTTGCCCTGGCCGGGGAAGGAGGGGTAGATGCCGTCGGTGACGATCAGGCCCAGGGAGGCGCGCTGGCGGTAGTGCTCGACCATGATGTCGGTGGGCACGCCGCTGCGGTCCGCGCGCACGCGGGACATTGGGGCCATGACGAGGCGGTTGGGCAGTTCCATGGTGCCGACGGTGAGCGGGGTAAACAGTTTCACGGGTGGAGGGTTCCTTCTGTCGCTGGCATCAGGACTGAAAGTGCCCTGGGCCGTAGTTCGTATATCCAGCGACAACAGGGGGCAATACGCCGGTTATTCCGCAAAGCATCCCAAGTCACACTGTTCAGAGCGCTGAAACGCCCAAGAGTACAAGCGGAACCGCCACAAAAAACGTCAGGAAAACGACGACGGCGGCCCGCCCTTTGGAAGTTCCGATGTTCACCGTCACACCGGTGCCGAAACCTCCTCTCTTGGGAACCATGATGCGCGGATCCTTCGGATTGTTGTAGATGCCGCCGGCTATCCACAGCTTGTCCTCTTCCTGCTCCCGGACCGTGGGCGTGATCCCGTTTCTCAGTGCTGTCCGGCGTGCCCAGCGGGAGGACAGAGCGGAGGCGGCAAGGACAGCAACCAGGATCAGGACAATCACGAGGAGCACGGATCCGGCAGGAAAACCGTCCGGATTTTTCCACGCTGACACCGACACCACAGCCATAAGAGCCGCCATCAGAACGGACATGCCTCCCATCCCCGCCACAATGCCCCGAATCATTCCTTCCCGGCGCCAGAGTTCCCACGGCGTGGCATCTGGGTTTCGAGGAACCATACGGGGAGCTGCGGCAGAAATCAGGGCCAGAAAGACACTCACGCCAGCGCCGACCAGCAGCGGGGCGAAAACTGAACCGAAGGACTTGTCGGCCCATTCATCGGGTGTACTGCTTGCTCCCCAGTGGGTGGGAATCATCTCGGGGAGGGAGTCATAGATGGTGGTGCCGTACGCGAAGAAGGCCGCCAAAATAAGCACGCCTACGGGATGAATCAGCCAGAGTAGAGCCCGTCCGCGGGTCATTTTGACGTCGATGTCCGTTTCCATGAATTCACACTAGCCCGAATTCCAGCCGAATCCGCAGAGCCGCTTCACCGGTATTTAGAATAACTGTCCGACCCTCCTCCGTTATGGTGGATCGGATTTACTTCCCGCTAAAGACAGGGAAGGAACTGTACTTCCCGTAATCGCTGATCTGCAGATGCTGCAGCGTGTTCATATCCTCGGCGCTGATGACGAAGTCGACGTCAGCATTGGACCGCATATGATCCGGGTTGGACGTCTTGGGCAGCGAAACGGTACCCAACTGCAGGGTGTAGCGGATGCACAGCTGCGGAACGGTCACCGCGTAGCGCTCGGCCATGGCGGTGACATCGGCGTTTTTCAGCATTTCCCCGTGGGCGATCGGGGAGTAAGCCTCCGCAAGGATGCTGTTTGCGGTGCAGTAGGCAAGCAGTTCCGACGGCGTATTGCCCACGTGGACAAGAATCTGGTTGACCTGGGGCGCCACTGTGCAGACAGAGAGGATATTCTCCAGGTCCTGCTGCTCGAAGTTGGAGACACCGATGGAGCGGAGCTTGCCCGCCTGCTGAGCTTCTTCGAGCGCATGCCAGGCTTCCCGGTTTCCCTCCGCGTAGGAACCGCCGCGCCAATCGTTCCAGGGCTGCGGACTGTGGATCAGCATGAGGTCGAGGTAATCCAGACCCATCGTGGCCAGTGACTTATCGATGGCGGCCACCGCATGCGGATAGTCCTTGATCTCGGCTGCGAGTTTGCTGGACACGAACAGCTCCCCGCGGGGAACTCCGCCGGTGCGCACGCCCTCACCAACCCCGCGCTCATTGCCGTAGGCCTGGGCGGTATCGATGTTGCGGTAGCCGAGCGAGATCGCATCCCGGGCCGCTTGGGCAGCGCTGGCATCATCGATGAACCAGGTGCCCAGGCCCAGCTTCGGGATTCTCAGCCCGTTGGCCAGTGTGTAGGTTTCGTTTAGGATCATTTATTCCGCTCCTGGAGGTGAGGGTGTCGGCCTTGTCCTGATAGACCTCGGACCGCCGAGCAGGCGGGCAAGTGCTTGTGCCGGATCATCGAGCTCCTGTCCGTGCGAGAAGAGTATGCGTGCCGGGCCAAGCTCGGCGATTCGTGCCAGGGATTCTTCGGCGCGGAAGGCGTCCGCCGTGAACAACTCGGGCGGTCGGGTTGCGTCACCGCGTTCAGATGCGGCGGCGTCGCCAATAAACAGGGTCCCGGTTGGCTGGTGGAAAATGCACACATGGCCGGCGGTGTGCCCGGGAGTAGCAAGAACCTCGAAGCCCTGAATCACTGTCCCTTCTCCGACGGGTGTAATCCCGTGGGGTGCCCGGATATTCGGCTCGTCCGGGCCGCCCGCATAGATGGCTGCCAGGGGAGCTTTCTCGGTGAGGGCAAAAAGGGATCCAGTATGGTCCGGGTGCGAATGCGTGATGATGATGTCCCGGACGTCATCGAAGCTTCCCCCGAGTGCCTGGACCGCTGCGGCAATGCCTGCCTCGGCGTCGGGCATTCCGGTGTCAATGATGACGATGCCCGCCGGCTGGGCCACAGCGTAACAGCGCACATCGATCATCAGCGGTTCCGGACCTGCGACCCCGGCCGGAATCACCATGTCACGAACCACTTCTTGGACCTGCAGCTGCCCACTTCCACCACTGGGATGTTCGCTCATGGCCATGCTCCTTGTGCTGGGATACGGCCCATTCAGCGTATTCCGGCACAAAGGATTTTGACCCGGGTAATCAAAAAAATCCGGGATGGGAGCGCAGCTAAGGGTTCGTCCGGTGCCGCAGCCGACTAGAAAAGCGGCCAGGGCACGGGCGGCATCTGCCCGCGCGGGGCAGGAAAGAGCCCCTTTGACCGCAGCCGGACGCAACGCGCGGCGAACGACTCAATCTCCTCGGCAGTGAGAAGCTCGGCCAACTTCGCACCGAGCTCGCCCTGCAGTCCTTCGAGGACCCGCCCAACGCCGTCGAGCTCCTCGGCGTTCAACTCCTCTCCCATCCAGCCCCACAGCACGGTGCGCAGCTTGTGCTCGTGATGGAAAGTGAGCCCATGGTCCACGCCGTACCGGTGCCCGTCGCCCATGGGAAGCACGTGGTCGCCCTTGCGGTCGGCGTTGTTGACCAGCACATCGAACACCGCCATCCGGCGCAGCGCCTGCGTGTCTTCGTGGATGAGGGCAACAATCCGGCCGCTGTCGTCCTGGCCCTCAAGGACCTGCTTCCACCCGGTCGCGGGGACGTCCTCTTCTGCCACCAGATCCACAGCGTTCTGCTCGGGGTCGGTGTCCTGCCAGAGCTGGACCATGCCCTCGCCGAGCGGACCGTCGCGCAGCCAGGTGCGCGGCACAATATTCCAGCCCAGAAACTCGGACACCAGATAGGCGGCCACCTCGCGGTGTGCCAGGAAACCGTCGGGAAAATCCCAGAGCGGCTTCTCGCCCGCAATGGGTTTGTAGACGACGGCGGCATCGCCGATGTGCCCCAGGAACGTGGCGTTGGACGCCGTCGTAATGCGGCCGGTGAGCGTGAGCTCTGCGGTCACCAGGTCGGGCGCGGGCATCAGGCCTCGGGGAAGGTGCAGGTATGTCCGTCGGCGTCGATCGGCTGCCCGCAGATTACGCAGATGGGACGTCCGGCGCCGACGACTTCCCGGGTGCGCTTGGCGAAGGCACGGGCGGTGCCCACCGGCATGCTGACCCGCAGCACTTCGGCGGGGTCGGCGTCGTCGTCCTCCTCGAGGAATCCGTCATCGTCCGGATCAACCTCCTCGAGCGGATAAGCCTCAATAACGAGCTGTGCCGTTGTCGGATCCCAGCCCAGGCTCATCACGCCTGCGCGGAACTGTTCCGAGACTGTCGCGAGATCATCGTTGTCGACAAGCTCGATGGGTGTGCTCGCGGGAACGTGGAAGGGATTGCCCTCAACGGTCATCAGCTGGTCAAGGATTTCGTCGATTTTCTCGGCGAGCTGAGCTGACTGCTGCTTCTCCAGGGCGATGCTGACGATCTGCTTCCCTGCTTGCACCTGAAGATAGAAGGTGCGCTGGCCCGGTACGCCGACAGTGCCGACGACGACGCGGTCAGGCCAGACGAACTCGTGAACGGTTGTAGGCATGGGACTATCTTAGGCTCATCCTGCCGCTGGCGCCGTGTGCCCTGCGCCACCGCCCACCGGGGCTTCCTCCGGCGTTGGGCTGGCCGCCAGCCAGGACAGATCCCCGGCGTCGGTGTTGGTCGCCAACACGGTGGGGCGTCCCTTGCCGTAGTGCACGATCGATACGGAGGCCGGGCCCACGGTGATCCGCTGGAACAGGTCAAGGTGCATGCCGAGCGCATCGGCGAGGACCGACTTGATGATGTCGCCGTGGCTCACCGCTGCCCACACTGCGCCCGGCCCGTGCTCGGCTTCGAAGGCTGCGTCGTGGCGCCGGATTGCCGCCACGGATCTGGCCTGCATGCCGGCCATGGATTCGCCGCCGGGAAAAGTGACGGCGGACGGTTGCGTCTGTACTGCCGACCACAGGTTTTCTTTGGCCAGATCACTGAGGGTGCGGCCCTGCCACTGGCCGTAATCGCATTCGGTCAGGTCCGGCTCAATCGGGGTGTGCGGGATGCCCTGCTGGTGGTCGAGGATAAATTGCGCAGTCTGCAGGCAGCGCTCCAGCGGGCTGGACACCACTCCCACGAGGGGAACCGCAGCGATCCGGTTCCCGGTGACAGTCGCCTGTCCGCGGCCAACTTCGTCGAGTTCGACGCCGGGGGTGCGGCCGGCCAGCAGTCCGGACGCATTCGCTGTGGTGCGGCCGTGCCGCACGAGGATTACTGTTGCCATCTGCCCAGCCTAACCGGCTGCACCATCTCTACCCGAGAAGAATCGAGGGAACGAGTGTTCCTCTCAAATCAATATCGATTTCTTGTAAATTGAAAAAATGTCATCATTGCGGGGCATTCTGGGGGTTAGTCGTAAATACACAACCGGTATGTGGACGGAACGGAATGAGTCATTTGAAGCACACGCGAACTGTTGACGGAAAAACATTGACCGGAGCACGACAGCGGCAACCAGACAAAGTCCTTATGTGGTCGATGCTGACACTGGAGCCGTCGCCGGAGGCAGGCTTTGATGGCAAACAAAATTCGGAGCACAAAGATGTGGGCGATGAAATAGTCCGCCATATTGTCGCCCCGCTTCGTTCCCTGGCACGGAGCTGGGGCGGCCACCGGTTCAACTTTTCGAGGAGCCTCGAAACTTCCCCTCCGCAAGTGCAGCTGCACCTGCTTGCCCCTGACAACGTAGTCGAGCGGGTTTGGAACTTTGCGCACGCCCTGGCGGATGCGAACAGGGCGAAAGTGGGTGCCGTGACACTGTCTCAATCAGAGGACATTCTTTATCCTCCAAGTCCGGGTGACTCTCTGCCTGAGGTCATGGAGGCGGCCCTTGCACGGTTCGGCGGGCATGAGGGCCTGAAGCTGGCGGGTGAGGTTTCGGAGGTTTCCTCTGATGTGGCGATGTGGGCGGTCAACCGGTTTCCCGGCCACAGCATGCGCTCAACGCTGGCAGCCCTGCTGCTCTTCGACACCGGCCATGCGCTGATGCACGGACCCCGGTCCGCTCTCTGGCCCGACCGCAGGACCGTTAGCTGGGACTATTACTGGGACACTCATTTTAGGTTCCGTACACCTTCTTTCTCTTCGCGGGCCGAGCAGGTGCACAGATCAATGACGGCGCAAATGCCCTCAGGGATCATGCCCGCCCATCGGATGATGGCCGCCCTGGCGTCCGAGCCGTCAGTGGAGGTCTGGCGCAACCGCTGGGCAGAGACCATCGATGTGTATCTCTACCGGGCGGACAAACAACGCACCAGCCGCGGTGCCCAGCAGCTGGCCAAGGCAGCAAGCAAGCTCCTGCTTAACCGAATGGGCATTCCCCTCCATGAGGAGGCCGCCCTTGGGCTGTATGCGCGCGCCTGGAGTAAGGACCTGGAGGTGCAGCTGTCGGGCGGAAATTGACGGTGGACGCCGTCGGGCTGGCCCATGTCGGTGGCTTCGGATCAGGAAGCGATGTACCGCTAAGAGACGTACCGCCGCGGCCCTCCGGGGGAGCGGATCGAAGATGATCATCCGGAAGCGGCTCCGTCCGGGGTGTCCTCCGGGCCGTCATCGCCGCTGATCCACTGCGCGAAGCGCGCACCGGGATCTCCTCCGATGATCAGGAAGCGGGCGAAGAGGGTAAGCGGCACAGCCAGCAGTGAGCCGACCGCTCCCAGCAGGGTTGTCCAAAGAACCACCGAGGCGAAGGTCAGCGTGACGCTCAGCCTTACTGATTCCCCCACGAACCGGGGCTGGATCAGCACTTGGAGGGTGACGTTGACGATGCAGTAAATGGCCAGCACCAGCAGTCCCAGCTCCCATCCGCCGACGGCGACAGCGAGCACGACGGGAGGCACCACGCCCAGGACGAAACCGATATTGGGGATGTAGTTGGTGACGAACGCGAGCACCGCCCAGACGAATGGACCGGGTACGCCGAGGACCCAGAGGGCGAGTCCGTCAATCACCGCGACGATCAGCCCGAATATTGAGTTGACGAGGAAGTACCGGTTGGTTGCGGTGGTGAACCGGTTGAAGGCCTGCAGCCGCCGGCCGCTCGCCTCCGCTAGCTCGGTCGGGGGATTCTGCCACCGTGCAGCATCCATCCCGAGGAACATCGCGTAGGCGAAGACAAAAAAGACGGCCGTGCCCAGGCCCAGCAGCTGCGTGCCGGCATTGAAAACGGTCGTCAGCAGTGTAGATGGCTGGATTGCCCCGGTGACCTCGTCCATCGACACGGTGCTGAATCCGAGGCTATGGAAAAACGACTCAATCGTCTCGGCGCTCTCTTGCAGTTGGCCTGCGTAGGTGGCCAGAATGCGCGCGAATTGCCCCAGGGCCAGAAGGACCAGCACGGCCAGAACCACCAGGATTCCCCACGCGATCGACACGACGACGAGCGTGCCTACCCAGCTTGGGGTGCCGCGCCGGTCCAAGGGTTTTCGTGCGGGCAGCGCGATAATGACGAGCGCCGCGGCCAGCACCAGCGGTCCCAGGATCGACCGGCCTGCCCATACCGTCCAGCAGGCACCACCGGCAGCCGCCAAGGTCAGCAGAATCCGCGCTGGCCTGGCAAGTCCGGATGCCCCGGGCAGCTCACGATCACTCATGCGGCCTCACAGTTGTCAGGGAACGACGACGCTACAGTCCGGGCTTCGCTGCTTCTTCTCCGGAGGCCCCTACCACCACAGATTGCCGCACCGGGCCATCTCCGTCTAGGGGCAACCCTGTCTGCCGGCGTCCATGTGCATACCGGCGTCCAAGGGACGGGGATCTTTCCCTGCCCCGTGACTGCGTGCCGCCGACTCCAGCCGCTGGTTGTAGTCCTGCCACCAGGCCTCGTCCCCGGCCGCCATGTTGTCGAACCCGTCCCGGTGTCCCACGCTGCCGTCGATCAATTCGCGCACAATGTCGGCGTGTCCGGCATGCCGGTATGTTTCGGCAGTGACGTGGACCAAGATCCGGGCGAGGCTTACCGGGTTGCTCGCCTCGCGCCACCACGGCACGTACCCGGGAGCATCCAGGGACAGCTCGGCAATTGTGGCGTCGGCGTGCGCCCACACGCGCCGATAAAGGGAGATGATCTCGTCGCGGGATTCCTCAGGCTTTGCCCACATGTCCGCATTTAGTCCGGCATCGGGCGAAAGCCATGGAAGGTCCTCGGCGAAGGGCCGGTCGAAGACCACGCCGAAGTACTCGGCTTCCACTCCCGCCAGGTGCTTGACCAGCCCGAGGAGGTTTGTGCCGGTGGGTGTCAGGGGCCGGCGCTGATCGTACTCGGACAGGCCCTCCAGCTTCCAGACAATGGCATCGCGTCCCTCCTGCAAATACCGCTGCAGATCGGCCTTGGCTGCTTCACTCATGGGGCCGGCTCATCATTTCCAGGCGGGCCGGCGGTAGTCTGCGTCGGTGACGTGTTCAAGCCAGGTTGTGGTTGCTGAGGGGTCGTCGGTGTTTTCGAGCATGGCAAGGTGCTCCATGTAATCCTCGGCAGTGGCGCCGTGCCAGTGTTCCTCACCCGGCGGGGTGTAAACGGTTTGTCCTGCATGGACTTCAATGACGGTCCCGTCGCGTGTCCCCATGAGGGCGGTGCCCTCAGTGACGTGCAGTGTCTGCCCCCTGGCGTGGGAATGCCAGGCCGTTCGGGCTCCGGGCAGGAAGCGGACCTTGCTGACGATCATCCGCTGGCTGGAGTCCTGCGGTGCGGCGATCATGTCCAGATATACGTCACCGGTGAACTGCTCGGGCGGGTTCTTGACTGTGGGCGGTTTGGGTTCAATCCTCAAGCGCTTCTCCTATCGGTTTCTTGGACAGTACTTCCTTTAGGGGATTTGAGGGAGGCTCTGCGGCGCACCGTGGATTAACAGCGCCGGGCCCCGGGCATAATGACCCCATGGAACTTGATGAACTGCTGTCGGCGTTGAATACAGGCCAAACGATTACCGCAGGCTCACCCCTGCATGAGGTCATGCATCATGCCAGCCAGGCGGCCCTGCGGATCACCGGCGAGCTCAACACCGGTTACCACGAACCGGCCGAGGTGAGGGAACTCCTGGCCCGGCTGACCGGTAAGCCGGTGGATGAGTCCGTGGCCCTGTTTCCACCGTTTTCCGCCGATTTCGGCAGGAACATCACTCTGGGCAAACGGGTTTTTATCAACTCCGGCTGCCGGTTCCAGGATCAGGGCGGCATCAGCATTGGTGACAACTGCCTGATCGGCCACAACGCCGTTCTGGCAACGCTGAACCATGACCTGTCACCCAGCAGGCGGGCTGACCTGCATCCGGCGCCCGTCACACTGGGCCGGAATGTCTGGCTCGGCTCCAACGTCACCGTGCTGCCGGGCGTGACCATCGGTGACGATGCCGTGGTGGCTGCCGGCGCCGTCGTCACCAAGGACGTGCCGGCCCGTTCCGTGGTGGCCGGATCGCCGGCCCGGGTGATCCGCACCCTCGAGGACTAATCCCTTGGTGTCCGGCAACCGAGGTTCCGGGGCGCAGCGCTCGCCGCTCTAGAACCGGCGCTCCGCCACATTGACCCGGGCCGCGGCGTCGAGCGCGGACCGAACCTGCTCCGCTGGCGTCGGCCCGGGAGGCGTGTCCATCAGCTGCTTATCGGAGACGTTCGGGTCCGCAAAGTAGACCCGCCCGTAGGCCGGGGTCTCGGGCTCAAACCGCCAGCTTTCGGCCAGCGGGCCGGCGTCCACGGTGTCGAAGCCGAGCCGCCCAATGATGACTGACGCCTCGGTCTTGGCGGCGGCGTCGTCCCCTGCGATCGGCAGCGCGGTGCGGTCCGCAGCACCGGCGGGCCGAGCGAGGGCGGGGATGTGCGCGGCGGTGATGTTGTTGAAAACCTTCACGTACTGCGCAGCGCCCAGCTGGTCCCGGATCATTTCGCTGCTCGTCACGGTGCTCGCATCAAGGTCCTCGATGCGCCCGTCGCGGGACGGGTAGTAGTTGCTCGTATCCAGCACCAGCTTGTCGGCCAGCAACCCTTCGGGGAGATCCTTCACCGCCTTGAGCGGGATGGAAAGCACGACGGCGTCGCCCAGGGCGGCTGCCTCGTCCACTGTTCCGGCCTTCGCCAGCGGCCCCAGCTCGCCCACCAGGTCCTGGAGTGTTTCCGGTCCCCGCGAGTTGGCGATGACCACGTTCATGCCCGCTGCAACCGCGAGACGGGCAACGGCCGATCCAATGTTTCCGCTTCCGATGATTCCCAGTGTTGTCATGTCTGCATCCCTTCGGTGGTGGTTGTGGTGTGTGCAAGCAACGGCCGGGGCGGGGAAATTCCCGACCGCGGGCCGGTTCGCCCGAACATGTGCACGTCTGAACTAGATTGAACCCATGACGTCAGTGGGGGCTGTGCTTGAGATTGCAGATTTGTCCGTGGGCTACGGCGGCACTCCGGTGTGTGGGCGGATCACGGCAGGTGCGGAGCCCGGCGAAGTCCTCGGGGTGGTCGGGTTCAACGGTGCCGGCAAGTCCACTGCCGCCCGCACAATCGCCGGAAAGCAGCCGATGCTCGGCGGCGACGTGCGGGTCCTCGGGTTGCCGGTCAACGAAGACGCGATTCCCTTCCGGCGGCAGGTCGCCGCACTGTTCGACGAGGACGCGTTCTTCCCCTCCCTGTCCCTGCGCGAGCACCTCCAGCTGGTCGCCCGCGGGCACTCGGTTCCGGACCCCGACGCCGCCGTCGACGCTGAACTGGACTTCTTTGCCCTGCAGGAACGCGCCAACGCCGTTCCGGCCTCCGTCTCCTCCGGGCAGCGGCGCCGGCTGCTGCTGGCTTCGGCCCTGATCCGGCCCTCCTCACTGCTGATCCTGGACGAACCGGAGCAGCGTCTGGACCCGGTGATGCGGGAAAGGCTGGGGGAGCGGATCAACGCCTATGCCGACGGCGGCGGCACGGTTCTGCTGGTCACCCACGACCCGGCGCTGCTGCTGGCCACCGCAGACCGGTGCCTGCTGATCGACGACGACGTCCGGGAGATTGCGCCCGACCGCGCCGCGGCCGAGATCGCCGGACGCTAGACGTGGCGCCCGACGCCGCTGTGGGAGAGGCACCCGCAGCCTTCAACCCGGTGCAGTTCACCCGGCAGGCCTCGCGGACATTCGTCCGGAGCCGGACCCGTTTCCGGGATGTCTTCATTGACGTCTACACCGCAGTGCTGGCCGTGGGAACCATCGGTGCCCTTGCCACGGGTCTGGTCCTGGCACTGCGCGGGCAGGTGGCCCAGGCCTGGAGCGCGGGTCCGGCGGGACGCACCCTGGTGGCGCCGCCGTCGTTCTCCCTGCCCGACGGCGCAGCAGCGGCCGCACTGCTGTTCGCGGCCCTGACAGCAGTGACGGTCCTCGCCCGGAAGCTCGGCCCGGCGGCAGTGACGACGGCCGAGGGGTACTGGTGGCTGAACCTGCCCCTGCGGCGTGGTCCGCTGGTGACCGGACGGCTGCTCCGGAGGCTGGGCTTGGTGTGGGCGGGTGCGTTGCTGCTGTACCTGCCGGTCGGTTTCATCACCGACCTCGATGCCGGTGTGCCCGGACAGTTTCTGGCGGCAGCAGTGTTCGGAGCGGCTGCCGTCATCGCAGTGCTGCTCGCGGCCCTGCGGCAGATCGGCGCCGGATCTGCGGGATCCGGCGGCGCTGGTGCCGGTGTGGGGCCGCTGGGGCGAATAGCGTCCGGGCCGCTGCCTGGCCTGCTGCTGCTGGCCGTGCTGAGCTTTGTGCCGCGCCAGGCCGCGGCCGGTCAGTGGGGGCCGGCCCTTGCTGCTCTGGCGGCCGCCGTCGGGCTCGGCCTCATTACCTTTCCTCGCCTGGGATCGATTCCCGCCCGGGATCTCATCGGCGCCGGGGGAGTCTCCGGGCATGCCGGTGCTGCCCTGTATCTGATGGATCCGAACGAAGTGGGGCGTGCGCTTTCCCGCGACTACGGTGCCGTTGTCTCCACCCGTGCAGGTCGCTGGTATGCGAGGGGCGCACGGACACCGTGGAGGGCGTTGCTGCGTGCAGATGCTGCCGCGTTTTTGCGGACCCGGGGTCTGCGGACCCGTCCGGTGGCATTGCTTCTGCTGTGCGTGGCCCTGCTGCTGGCGGGCGGGACTCAACCGCCGCTGGTGCAGCTGGCCCTGATTGCGGCAACGGTTTGTGCGGCAGTTCCGGCGCTGGGAGCACTGGCGCGGCGGACGGCGATTACTCCGGGCCTGGATATGCTGCTGCCGCTGTCGCCGGCGATGGTGCGGCTAAGCCGGATGGCTCTGCCCGCGGCGGCGCTGGCTCTGTGGTCTGCTGTGTTCTGCGCCGTGCTGGTGTTGCTGGGTGCTGGCAGCCCGGCACTGATCGCTCTTGGTGCACTGTCCGGTGCGGGGTTTGGCGCATCCGCTGTGCGCGGAGCCTACCGGGTCCAGCCGGACTGGACCGTGCCGCCCGCTGACACCGTCTTCGGTCCGGTGCCGACGGCGCAGACCGGGGCAATGATCCGCGGCCTGGACACGACGCTGCTGACACTGGTTCCACTGCTGCTGGGACTGTTCCTGGGCTACGTTCCGGAGGTGCTGCTGCTGGCGCAGGCGGGGTTTTCCGCGGTGTGCATGCTTGTGGTGATGTACTCGAATCCGAAGTAATCCGGTCAATCAGGGCCTGATCAAAACCATGGGCTAGGCTCTGCCCTAATGACTGCGCTCGGGTTCCTGCCGGGCTTCTGGGGGTGGATAACCGTGGCGATAATCAACAGTGTTTCCAAGCCGGGCCGATACTGGGCGGTCCGCTCAGCGGCCGCCTGCGCAGTTCTGCTGTCTGTGGGTTTGGCCGGATGTACCGCCTCCGAACCCGCTCCTGTTGAGACGGCAGCAGCCACGGCAACCCCCAAGCCCGCCGCAGCTGCGACCCCGGAATCCTCCGCCACCCCGCAGCCGGCCGCAGCCGCCAAGCCGTCCCTGGGCGGGGAAACCACCACGGATTCGTTCGGCAACCCGGACTTCTACAGCACCGTTGCCGGCGACACCCTGGCCACAGTCGCCGAGGTGTACGGGTTCTCCGAAACGAAGGTCGCAGAATTCAACGAACTCCAGCCAGGGACGCCTCTGGAAGCGGGCACTCGGCTCCGGCTGCTGCCGGCCGGCCCCGGCATCGGCGCCATGGGGACCGCCGTGGAGGACGAAAACGGAATCCCTACGAGCTACACGGTCGTACCCGGGGACACCCTGGCCGGGATCACCTACCGGTTCAACCTGACCAATGATCAGCTCGCGGAGGCTAACAAAGTGCCGTACGTGCATGAGGTGGGCAATGTCTACTTCGTGGAACCCGGGCGCACCATCGCACTGCAGAAGAACCCGGTGGACAGCCGCTCAGGCACGGGTGCAGCCGTTCGGAACTCCTGGGATACGGGGGTTTTCTACACCACCGTCGACGGCGATTCCCTGGACAGCGTGGGCTATCAGTTCCGCGTCGGCACGGCTGAACTCCTGCAGTACAACCCCTCGCTCGTTGAGAACGCACCAATTCCTGCAGGCACTAAACTCCGGCTGATTCCAGGCGAACTGGCCCTCGACGGTGCCCGGGGAACGTTCACCGCGGACCCCGACGGTGTTCCGCTGACCTACACCACGGCCCCCGGCGACACCGAGCGCGGCATCTCCGCCAGGTTCGGTGTCACGGCTCTGTACGACGCCAACCGGGACACGACCGAGACCGTTCCCGTCTGGTACCAGTATGTGGACGGGGTGTCCGGCGAGCTTCTGCCGGGCCAGACCATCAGCCTGTCCCTGGACCAGCCGATCAACGAACCCGGCAGTTAATCTCCGTGCCTAATCCCTGCGGTGCAGGAAGCCGGAGGTGTCTTTTCCGGCTGCCGCGCGAGTCAGGGTTGGACCTCCCGGGAGTTTCGCTGGGCAACCGGTGAGCGGATTGAGGTATCCGGCGGTGTACTGATGTGACGTGACCCGCGGACATCACGGCCGCCCGGCGCGAGGCGGCGGTCCGGCGTGAACCGGGTGGCCTTCACCAGCCGGGCCTTTCGCTCCAGAGGCTGCCCCGGACGCCGGGCCTCAGCCTGCGAGGATCATCTGGGCGGCGCGCTCGGCGATCATGATGGTGGGTGCGTTGGTGTTGCCCGTGGGCACCAGCGGCATGACCGAGGCATCCGCAATCCGCAGGCCCGGCATCCCATGCACCTGCATGGTCCGCGGATCCACCACGGACAGGGCATCCAGACCCATTTTGCAGGTGCCGACCTGGTGGTGGTAGGTGACGGCGGTGTCCCGTACGTAGTGTTCCAGATCTTCGGCGCTGTCTGAGACTTCCGGACCGGGGTAGACCTCCTCGGCACCCCATTCTCCGGCCAGTGCCGACGTACGGCCCAGCTCGCGGCACTGCCGCACGGACGCGGTCAGGGAATCGACGTCGGCCTGCTCGGTGAGCGCACCGAGGTCGATGCGGATGGGATCTTCCGGCGCCGGTCCGGACAGGGTGATTTCGCCGCGGCTGAGCGGACGGACAATGCCGGCCACCAGGGAGAACCCGTTCTCCGGACCACTCATCGAGTCCAGGAAGTACATCGGCAGGGAGAAATGGATCGGCTGGGTGTCCGGCACGGCCAGATCGGGCCGGGACTTCCAGAACAGGTGGGTTTCCGCCGCTCCCACTTCCGGAGCAGGCACGGGCTTGACGGTGGTGGTGAAAATGACGGGGGAGAGCAGGTGATCGTGCAGGTTCTTGCCGACACCGGGCAGGTCCAACACCGGTTCGACGCCCGCTGCGCGCAGTTCCTCGGCCGGGCCGATGCCGGACCGCAGCAGGATTTCGGGGGAGCCGATCGCACCGCCGGCCAGCAGGGTCTCATCCGCATGCAGGGTCTTCACCTCGCCGCCCTGCTCAAACTCGACGCCGGTCACGGCTCCGTCCTCGATCAGCAGCCGCCGGACCGTGGCACCGGTGATCAGGGTCAGGCGCGGGTTCTCCGCCACGGGACGCAGGTAGGCATGCCAGGTGTTGAAGCGTTTGCCGTCCCGGATGTTCAGCTGCATCTTCGAGGCGCCCTCGACGTCCCCGGAGTTGTAGTCCTCGTTGATCTTGATACCCATTTCGGCGGCTCCGGCCAGGATGGACTCCTGTACGGGGTTCATCGGGAAATCCCCCACGACGTCCAGCGGACCGTCGCCGCCGCGGGTATCGGAGGCGCCGCCGTCGTAATTTTCGATGGCCCGGAACACCGGCAGCACGTCCTCCCACCCCCAGCCCGGGCAGCCAAGGTAGTTCCAGGTGTCATAGTCGGCCTTGGCGCCGCGCACCCAGATGGTCGCGTTCAGTGCGTGCGACCCGCCGAGCACCTTGCCGCGGGGCAGGTGGATGCGCCGGTTCGATGCGCCGGGCTGCTCCACCGTGTAATAGTCCCAGTCTTCCGGACCGTGCCAGAGCCCGCCGGCCTCGTGCACGTTGGCAATGATCGGGTTGGTGTCCTCGCCCCCGGCCTCCAGGACAGTGACGGTGTGTCCGGCGTCCAGCAGCCGGCGGGCCAGAACACAGCCGGCCGAACCGGCGCCGATGACGATATAGCTGGAGGAATCCACGGGGAAGGGCCTTTCAGGCGAAGCTGCGGGGGAAAGGGCGCGGTGCCGGACCGGAGGGGGGAATCGGCCCGGCACCGCAGTATGGGGGGTTAGTAGCTGATGACCTGCGGGGCGCCGAGGTGCTTGAGGCCCTCGACGCCGAATTCCAGGCCGTAGCCGGACTGCTTGGCTCCGCCGAACGGGATCCGCGGATCCACGGTGCCGTGCTTGTTGATCCACACGGTGCCGGCAGAAATCCGGGCAGCCACCTCGCGGGCGGCGTCCTTGTCCGAGGACCACACGGAGGCACCCAGGCCCACGTCCAGGCCGTTGGCCATGTCCACCGCTTCATCCACGGTGGAGTAGCGGATGATCGGCAGGGCAGGACCGAACTGTTCCTGGGCAACCAGCGGGTTGTCATTGTCGATGTCCGCCACCAGAGTGGTCGGGTAGAAGTATCCGGCCTGGTCCGTCTCCGGGTTGCCGCCGAGCACAATGCGGGCACCGGAGTTGCGGGCGGCCTCCACCAGTCCGGCGACGATGTCGTACTGTGCCCGGTTTTGCAGCGGCCCGAGCACGTTGTTCTCGTCCAGGCCCACGCCCATGGGCATGGCCTTGGCGACGTCCGTCAGGGCGGTGACGACGTCGTCGTAAATGTCCTCGTGTACATAGAGGCGCTTCATGGCCGCGCAGGTCTGGCCGGTGTTGATGAATGCGCCCCAGAACAGGTCTTCGGCGATGGCCAGCGGATCCGCGTCCGGCAGCACAATGCCGGCGTCGTTGCCGCCCAGTTCCAGGGTCAGGCGCTTCACGGTGTCCGCGGAGGAGCGGATGATTGCCTTGCCGGTGGCGGTGGAGCCGGTGAACATGATTTTGTCCACGTCCGGGTGGCCGGACAGCGCCTCGCCGACGTCGCGGCCGCCGGAAACCACATGCAGCACGTCCGCCGGCAGGGCCTGGTTGATCACGGCGGCCAGGGCCAGCACGGACAGCGGGGTGTATTCGGAGGGCTTCATCACCACGGTGTTGCCCATCCGGAGGGCCGGGGCGAGCTGCCAGACGCTGATCATCATCGGCCAGTTCCACGGGCCGATGGCCCCCACGACGCCGAGGGGACGGTAGTGCAGCTCGGCGCGGCCGCCGTCGTCGTCCACCAGTACCTCGGGTTCCAGGTCGAACGACGCCGCGGCGCGCAGCCAGGCGGCGGCGCCGCCCACCTCGAAGCGGGCGTTGGGGCCGTTGAGGGGTTTGCCCTGTTCACGGGAGAGGAGTTCAGCCAGCCCTTCGGCAGCGGCATCGATGGCGTCAGCTGCGTGGTTCAGTGCCTCGCGGCGCCCGGCATGGCCGAGGGCGGCCCAGGACGGTTGTGCGGCACGGGCGGCGGAGACGGCCTGTTCCAGGTCATCGACGGTGTGCAAGGGTGCCTTACCCACCAGTTCACCGGTGGCAGGGTCCATGATGTCCCGGCCCTCGCCGGGAGCGGCAATCGTGTCCAGGAGGTCCTGGTATGAGGAAAGTTTCGAGTCGGCGAGAGGCATGTCCTGCTCCTTTGCTGGATGGCGGCCGGGGTCCTTGGTTAACTGTGTCCTACGACATAGGGCCACCGTTTGGCTTTGCGTGAGCAGTGCTTGGCGAAACGTGCACGCCCTGCAGACGTTGCCCCTGTGCAGGGAGAGCCGGAGCATCCCCGCCGTAGCCGATCCCGGCGTAGATCTCCGGACGGCGGCCCCGCAGCCCCACTGCCCACAGCATTCCGAGGACCCCCGGGACCAGGACGATCACCGGCAGCAGCCAGCCCAGGATGCTGGCCTCCTGCAGTCCGATCAGCACATCGAAGTTGGCCACAATCATTGCGAACACGGCAGCGAGGGCGATGCCCGCCGTCGTCGGCGCCACCAGACGTGTCCAGGCTCCGTACCAGGCTGCATGCCGGTTCAGGTAGCCCACCACCGCGAAGGAGGTCAGGGCCATCAGCAGCACCAGGCCGAAGGCGCCCATGTTGGTCAGCCAGGTGAACAGTGTGAGCACGGGGAACATCGGCCCGGATTCATGCCCGTTTCCGGCTACTGCGAAGACGGCCAGGACCACGACGGCGATTGCCGACTGGGCCAGGGACCCGGCCACGGGTGCCTGCGTGCGGGGGCTGGTGCGGGCCAGGGCGCCGGGCAGTACGCCCTCCCGGCCCAGTGCGAAGAAGTAACGGGCCACCACGTTGTGGAAGGCCACCAGGGCTGCCAGCAGGCTGGTCACGAAGAGCAGGGAGGACAGGTCCACGGCCCAGGCCGGGACGCGCTCGGCCAGGAACGCGAAGACCAGGTCGGGGCCGAGTTCGGTGGTGCGGGCAATGACCCGGCTGCCGCCCTCGCCCACGGACATCGCCCACGCGGAGAACGCGTAGAACGCTCCGATGATGACAATCGCAATGAAGGTGGCCCGGCGCGCGGTGGTGCGGGGGTCCTTCACTTCCTCGTTGTAGATGGCACCGGATTCAAAACCCATGAACGCGGCAATGGAGAATGCCAGGGCCGCACCTACACCGGCGGTGAACAGGCCCGACGGCGCCAGGGATGCGGCGCTGACTCCTTCCGGTGCCGCTGCGACGGAGATCAGGTCATAGACAATGACCACCAGGAATTCCAGCGCCACCAGGGCGCCCAGCACCTTCGCGGAAAGGTCCACTTTGTTCACACCCAGCACGCCGACCACCAGCCACCCGCCCAGGGCGCAGATCCACCACGCCGGTTCGGCGCCGGTCAGGCCGGTGATCAAGGACGACGCAGCGAAGCCGAACATCCCGTAGATGCCGATCTGCATGGCGTTGTACGCCAGCAGTGCCACCCAGGCGGCGCCCACGCCGGCGGGCTTGCCCAACCCGCGGGCTATGTAGGCGTAGAACGCGCCGGCATTGTGCACGTGCTGGCTCATGGCCGAGTAGCCCACGGAGAACAGCAGCAGCACTGCGCCCAGCACGATGAAGGAGAGCGGAATGCCGGGCAGGCCGGTGACCGCATAGTTGCTCGTCACGCCGCCGGCCACCACGGTCAGGGGAGCTGAGGCGGCAATGATCATAAAGACGAGCGCCGGCACCCCGAGGCGCCGCCGCCCCAGGGTGGTGCCCGCGCCGGGCTGCTGGGGGGATGTGGACACGGTGATCTCCTGCGGACGGATTGGAGCTGATGCACCCGGGACGGGCCTTACTCCACTGTGGTGTAAGTCATAGTCTGGCGGCTTGGCTTTCAGTGAGCACTGGTTGGCGAACCGTGCACTGGCGGCGGTGCCCTCAGGTGCTGGAGTCCTCAGGTGCGCTGGCGGTAGGTGGAGGGGGAGCAGCCGTGGGCGGCGCGGAAGATCCGGCTGAAGTGCGCCGGGTCCGGCAGGCCCCAGCGGGCGCCGATGGCGGAAATCGGCACGTCGGCCAGCAGGGGGTCGGCCAGGTCGTGCCGTGCACCGGCCAGCCGGCGCTCGCGGATCCAGGCGGCCGCGGTGGTGCCGCTGTCCTCGAAGAGTTTGTGCAGGCTGCGGGTGGAAATGTAGTGCGCCGCGGCCACGTAGCCGGGGGAGAGGTCAGGGTTGGAGAGCTGCCCGTCGATGAACAGCTGGATCCGGCGCAGCATCCGCGCCTGGCTTCCGCCCTCCGCCGCGGGACTGGAATAGGCCTCGTCAGCGAGGAGGGTGGCCAGCAGGTCCACCGTGTTCATGGCCAGCCGGTGCGCAATCGGCCCGTCGAGCTCGGGGAGCATTCGTGCGGTCTGGGTCAGGAACGGCACGACGGCGCGGCCCAGCCGGTGCTCCCTGCCCAGCGGCAGGGCGGTCAGCCCGCTCATCTGCTCCGCGGACAGTCCCACCAGGTGCTTGGGGAACATCAGCACCAATGTGGAAAAGCTCTCGTCAAAGCGCAGGGTGTACGGCTGGCCGGTGTCATAAATGGCCAGCTCACCCGTGGTCAGCACCGTTTCCCGGCCGCCCTGGCGCAGCACCCCGCTGCCGGAGAGCTGCAGGTTCAGCTTGTAGAATCCGGACCCTCCGGCGGCAATCAATGCGGGGGTGCGTTCGACGGCGTGGGCCATGGCGTCCACCTGCACAATGGCCAGTTCGCGCAGCTGGTGGCTGGTCAGCTGCCCGGTGAACGACGCCGCCGGGCGGGTTCCGGCCGGAGAGGTTTCGAGCGGGACGAAGGACTGGGAGATCAGGCGCTTCCACTCCGGGAAGGACTGGGCGCGGACCACGGGGCTCGACGGTGCTGTCTCGGCCGAAGGGACCGGTGCGGTGGCCCTGCGGGCGGGCGCGGCAGGAAGCAGGGTTGTCATGGCCGTCCTTTCGCTGCCCACAGCTCTTCCGTGAAACAGATCACACTAGAGGAAACTTACGCTTTTTCCGTTGCGTTGTCGAAGTTTTTCTACGTGTGTCGAACTTCCCGGGGGCTGCCGGGCGGCCTTTCGAGGAGCGGGGGTGTGGCCGCGGTCAGGCGAAGTAGTGTCCGCCGCTGAGGTCCCCGAGCAGGTTCCGATGGACGGGCTGCCAGTCCAGCAGGTCCCTGGTGACCGAGCTTGAGGCAGGCAGATCGCTGCCGAGGAGTCCCGCTAGTCCGCCGAAGTGGGCACCGGCATCCGCAGGGGAGACCGAGATGACGGGTAGTCCAAGCTGGTGGCCAATGGATTCCGCTACGGAGCGCAGTGCCACACCGTCGTCGTCGACCGCGTGCAGCACCGAACCGGCCGGCGCGCCTTCCAACGCCAGCCGGAAGAGGCGGGCCGCGTCATGACGGTGCACGGCGGGCCACCGGTTCTCGCCATTGCCGATGTAGGCGGACGTGCCTTTGTCCCGGGCAATATGTACGAGTGTCGAGATGAATCCGGTGTCGCCGGCACCGTGGACACTCGGGGGCAGCCGCACCACTGAAGCGCGGACCCTCCGGTCGGCGAAGTCCAGGGTCCTCGCCGTTGCCTCCGCTCGCAGGCCCCCGGGGCGGTCCTCCGCCGCCCGGTCCTGTTCGGTGGCAGTGCGTCGGGCAGGAAGTCCACCAAGTCCCGTGGCGATGACGAACGGGCGGTCCGAGCCCGCCAGACTGGCCCCGATTGCCTCGATGGCCTGCAGATCCGTTGCTGCGGCGAGTGCCGGATTGGTGGAGAAAGCAATATCGTGCCGGTAGGCCAGATGGATGACGCCGTCTGCCTTCTCACTGCCGGCGCGGAGTACGTCGAGGTCTTCAAGGGATCCCCGGTGCGCGGATGCGCCGAGCGTGAGGAGGGCGTCGGCGGAAGCTCCGGAACGGGCAAGGCCGGTTACCCGGTGTCCTGCCGCCAGGAGCTCAGGGACAACCGCGGAACCAACCCAGCCGGACGCGCCGGTAACAAAAACGTGCATAAAGACATCTCCTTGGAAGGGGCCGAAAGGTAGCCCGGCGCTCAAGCCTGCCAGTATCAGGGCGGACGCGGAATAATGCAGAGTCCGTATTTTTTGCTTCTTCGTCCCAGAGGAGCCGAATTACCGGCGCATTAGGTCCAACTGCCCGTCCAGCTGGGCGACAAGCTGGTCGGGGGAGTTGAAGTCCGGATCAAACACCGCAGCCACCTGTGCGCCCAACAGAAAGGTGAGCAGGGTTTCGGCGAGGGTGTGCACCGGGGCCCGCCCGTCGCCGTCGTCCGCACCGCGCGCCGTGTCCAGCCATCCGCGGATGCTGCTGCGCCACTGAAGCATCGCCGAATCATTGACCTCGGCCTGCGCCGGATCGTGCAGCGCCAGCTGCCAGAAGGCAATCACCACCCGCGCCTCATCAAGCCGGTCCGCATCCAGGGGAAGTACTTCAAGGCAGAAAGCCCGCAGGGCTTCGAAACCGTCCAGCCCCTGCGTGGCAGCTGCACCGCGGCTGTTGGTGCGGGAGAAAACGTGCCGGAAGGTGGCTTCCAGCAGGTCCGATTTAGCGGGGAAGTACGGCTTGATTGCCCCGTTGGCATATCCGGCCTCGGCTGCCACCTCGCGCAGGGTGGCTCTGTCCAGGCCATGCCGGGCGATCATCCGCCAGGTGGTCTGCACAATCTCCGCCCGCCGCCGTTCATGGTCCACGATCTTTGGCATGCTTCCCTTCCGGCGCCAGCCCCCGCGGCCGCCTTGCCACCGCTTATCCTACGGCTGCCGAACTCACCTGCTCCGCCGCCTCGTGCACAAGCCTGCCTTCGAACCAGGTCTGCTGCACCTGCACCGCGTGGATCTGCCCGGGGTCGATGCTGAAGATGTTCCGGTCCAGCACAATGAAATCGGCGGACAAACCCTGCCGAAGCATACCGACCCGCTCCGCCAGTCCCATGGCTGCGGCCGGGTTGCGGGTGAAGGCCGCCACCGCCTGCCGGACGTCCAGCGCCTGCCCTCCGTTGAGTTCGCCGACGACGGCGGGGTCCGGGTTGCGGCGCGTGATCATGGTTTCCAGTCCGGTCCAGGGATCCGGGGTGGGTGCCGAGCAGGGCCAGTCCGAGCCGCCGCTGACCAGCGCTCCGTCCAGCAGCAGATCCTTCAGCGGCCAGGATTTGTCGAAAGTCTCGGCCGGAATCTGCTTGGCGATGCTCTCCTGGATCACGGAGGGGAACCAGATGTAGGGCGAAGCGTCGGGCACCACGCCCAGTGCCGCGAATCGGCGCAGGTCCGCGTCGCTGATGTACTCGACATGTGCGATCTGGAACAGCGGCCCGTCGCCACGGGAGGCCCGCACCCGTTCCACGGCATCGAGGATCAGCCGCACGGCGGCGTCGCCGGTGGCGTGCAGCTTGGCATGCAGGCCGCGGTCCACCAGCTCCTCCAGCGATGTCACCAGATCCTCAAGCCGCCACAGCGGTTCCCCGGTGTGCTGCTGGTCGTGGCTGGAGTGGCTGCACAGATACGGGTTGAGCATGGCGCTGGTGCGCGTCATTGGCACGCCGTCCAGGACGTATTTGGAAAAGTCGGGATGCAGGTGCGCGGTGCGGTGGCGGTCGCCGACGTCGTACAGTGCCGCTCCTGTGGTGCCGGGTTCAATGAAGGGCCGGGATGGCATGGAGGCCACCACGTGCGCGGTGAGCTCCCCGCGGCTGTCCATGGCGGCGAGCGTTTCCAGGGCGTAGTCCATCGTTGCGGCCTCCTGCACAGCGGTTACCCCGTAGCCGTTGAGGATCTGCACTGCGGTGCGGAAGGCGGTGGTGTGCCGCTCGGGGGTGTCCTCGATGGAGGCCGCCGCAGCCGCTTCGGCCACCGGGCTGGCCAACTCCTGCAGCACGCCGGTGAGCTGCCCGGCGTCGTCGCGCACGTAAGTGCCGCCCTCCGGATCCGGGGTGTCCGCGTCCACACCCATGAGCTCCAACGCCCGGGAATTCACCCAGCGGTTGTGCATGGAATCATCCCGCAGCAGCACCGGACGTCCCGCAGCAGCCTCGTCCAGGGCGCGCAGGTCCTGGACCGTGAGGTCATCCATGACGGTGGAGCCGACAATGCCGCCGATAACCCACTCGTCCGGGGTCAGCCGCCCGGCCCAGACCCGCACCTTGGCGAAGATCTCCGCGGGGGAATCGGTGGGCAGCAGCGGCAATTCGAACGCCGCCTGCCGGCCGCCCAGGCCAAGATGGGCGTGCACATCCACCAGGCCGGGCATAGCCAGCCTGCCCTGCAGATCGACGACGGCGGTTGTCTCGCCGGCCAGCTCCCGGATGGTCGCCTCGTCGCCCACAGCCACAATCTCGCCGGCCCGGACAGCAATGGCCTCAGCCCACTCGTTCGCGGGGTCGCTTGTGTAGACGGGGCCGTTGGTGACGATGAAATCGACAGGTGTCTCCGGGGTCATGGGTTTTCCTTACGCGGCGGGGCGGACGGCGGTCGACGGCAAATATGGTGCTCCACCCAGCTTCGATGGCGGACGGCTGCGGGTCTTGGCAGCAGGCGACAGACCCTTGCCGATGCGCGCAATCCTTTGATGATCGGGTCCGGTCAGCTCTTGTAACCTGCGTCACTCACGGTTATTGTCTACAACCATAGAAAAACCGCCTCGCAGAACCGGAGACTCCATGAGCTCGTGCCATTCCGCCGCCAATCCCGCACCCTCCGACGCCGTTCCCGAACCTGTCACAGGGCCGGCGAGCGCCTACGCACTGGCTACCCCGGAGGAAATCACTGCCGTCCGCGGAACCCTCGAGGCGGCCGGCCTGTTTCCGGACACCGCCCGGATCGCCTACCTGGGCCTGGTCGATCCGCCCCGGGACAGCAACGGTACGGATCCGGATGCCCCCGCGGACCGCCGCTTCCGCGTCTTCCTGCTGGACACCGCGGGCGGCAAGCCGCACGACGTCGTCGTCTCCGCCACCGCCAACGCAGTGGTGAGCGACGCCGTGCTGGACACTGAGGCCACCGGCGAACTGCCCGTGCTGGATGAGGAGTTTGAGGTGGTGGAGCAGATCCTCTCCACCGACCCGGACTGGCTGGCTGCGCTGGAGAAGCGCGGGCTCGACGTCGCGCAGGTTCGCGTGGCACCGCTTTCGGCGGGCGTCTTTGAATACCCGGAGGAGAAGGGGCGGCGGATCCTGCGCGGCCTGGCCTTTCTGCAGACCTCCGCCGAGGATTCCGCGTGGGCACACCCCATTGACGGGCTCGTGGGATACGTGGATGTCACCGCCCGCACCGTGGACCAGGTGCTGGACTTCGGGGCCGTGCCGGTTCCCGCGGAACACGGCAACTACACCGACCCGTCCCTGACCGGGCCGGTGCGCACCACGCAGAAACCCATCAGCATCACGCAGCCGGAGGGGCCGAGCTTCACCGTCACCGGCACCAACCATGTCGAGTGGGAAAAGTGGCACCTCGATGTGGGCTTTGACGTCCGCGAGGGCCTGGTGCTCCACAACATCGGCTTCGAGGACGGCGGCACCTTGCGCCGGATCCTGAACCGTGCCTCGATTGCCGAGATGGTGGTCCCGTACGGCGACCCCGCACCCACCCGCTCCTGGCAGAACTACTTCGACACGGGCGAGTACCTGGTGGGCCAGTTCGCCAACTCGCTGGAACTGGGCTGCGACTGCCTGGGGGAAATCCACTACATCTCGCCCACGGTGTCCGATGCGCGCGGCAATCCGCGGACCATCCGCAACGGCATCTGCATGCACGAAGAAGACGCCTCCATCCTCTCGAAGCACTCCGACCTGTGGTCCGGCATCAACTACACCCGCCGCAACCGCCGCCTGGTGATCAGCTTCTTCACCACCGTGGGCAACTACGACTACGGCTTCTACTGGTACTTGTACCTGGACGGCACCATCGAATTCGAGGCCAAGGCCACCGGCGTCGTCTTCACCAGCGCCTACCCGGCCAAGGACTACCCCTACGCCTCCGAACTGGCGCCCGGCCTGGGCGCTCCGTTCCACCAGCACCTGTTCGGTGCCCGGCTGGATTTCGCGCTCGACGGCGGCCCCGGCCGGGTTGAGGAGGAGGACGCCGTGCGCGTCCCGGTGAGTGCGGAAAACCCGCGCGGCAACGCCTTCACCCGCAAGCGGACCGTGCTGGCCCGCGAGTCGGAGGCCGCCCGCGACGCCGCGTCCGCCGTCGGGCGCACCTGGGTGGTTTCCAACCCCGAAAAGACCAACCGGCTGGGCGATCCGGTGGCCTACAAGCTGCACCCGGAGGGTCAGCCCACTCTGCTCGCGGACGAGGATTCCTCCATCTACCGGCGGGCGACGTTCGCCTCCAAGGCGCTGTGGGTGACTCGGCGGGACGAGTCCCAGCGCTACCCGACGGGTGACTTCGTCAACCAGCATTCCGGCGGCGGCGGCCTTCCGGAGTGGGTGCAGGCGGACCGCGATATTGACGGACAGGACATTGTCCTCTGGCATACCTTCGGCCTGACGCATTTCCCGCGGGTGGAGGACTGGCCGATCATGCCGGTGGACACCACGGGCTTCAAGCTGCGGCCCGAGGGTTTCTTTGACCGCTCGCCCGTGCTGGACGTGCCCGCGCCGGAATCCGGCGGGCAGTGCCACCGGTAGCGGCTTGGCGGCGGTGACGGGCGTGGCCGCAGGCCCCGGCTTGCATGCCCGGGCCTGCGCCGGGGCGGCCCTGCTCTCCGCCGCACTGCATCTTCAAATGGCCGGACAGCATGCCGGACTGCTGTCGGCCGGGATGCTGCTGATGGCGCTGATGTGCCTGCCCTGCGTGCTGCCGTTGTGGCGGTCCGGCTCAGTCGGCGCCGCACGGATGATGATGGGCGGCGCGCTGGCCATGGTCGCCGTCCATGCGGTGCTGCTGCTGGCTGCGGGCGGAGGAGGAGCCGGACATCAGCACGGCGGAGTACCTGCGGCCGCGGTGGCTGCGGACGGCGCCGGCGCCCAAGCGACCTTCACCATGCTCGCGCTCGTTGCCTGGGAGCTGGCGGCGGCGATGCTCGCCGCCGCCTGGCTGCGGCGGAGGGACGCTGCCGGCCGCCGTCCGGGCGGCAGGAAGTCCGCCTCCAGCTGCCCGGTTCCCGCCTAGAAGA
Source organism: Arthrobacter sp. TJ-178 (assembly GCF_058269275.1). Lineage (NCBI taxonomy): Bacteria > Bacillati > Actinomycetota > Actinomycetes > Micrococcales > Micrococcaceae > Arthrobacter > Arthrobacter sp. TJ-178. The sequence goes on from NZ_JBZCNK010000003.1 coordinate 32,063, forward strand.
TGCGTTCGGCCACGTTCACCCGGGTGGCCGACCCCAGCGCGGACCGGACCTTCTCCTTCGGGGTTGTGCCGGGAACCGAGCTCATGAGCTGATCATCGGGTGTGCTCTCATCCGCGAGGTAGAGGCGGGTGTAGCCCGCGGAATCCGGCTCAAACCGCCAGCTTTCGGCGACAGTGCCGGCGTCCACGACGTCGTACCCCAATGCGTCAATCAGCGCCGCAGCCTCTGCCTTGGCCGAGTCGTCGTCGGAGGCGACGGGCAGCGCCGAGCGGTCCGCGGACCCGGACGGGCGGGCAAGAAGCGGAATGTGATGGGCCAGGATGTTATTGAACGCCTTGACGTACTGCGCTCCGGGAAGCCAGCTCTGCACCAGTTCGCTGGTGGTGACGGTGCTGTCATCCAGTTCGGCGATTCGTCCGTCCCGGGACGGGTAATAGTTGCTGGTGTCCAGGACGATCTTGCCGGCCAGCAATCCGTCCGGAAGGTTCCGGACCGCGTTCAGCGGAATGGAAAGTACGACGGCGTCGCCCAGTTTCGCGGCGTCATCCACCGTTCCGGCGGCGGCCAGCGGCCCGAGCTCGTCGATCAGGTCCGAGAGCGTCTCAGGTCCCCGCGAGTTCGCGATGACAACGTTCATGCCTGCGGCAACCGCGAGCCGCGCGACTGCTGATCCGATGTTTCCGCTTCCGATAATTCCCAGTGTTGGCATTGCGTATTCCTTCGACAAAGTTGAGCTGACCTGGCAGGGGAGTTCCTGCACAGTGTCCTACCTCAGTTCAAGCCATCCTTCGGGCGGGGAATTCCCCCGCGGGACATCGGTTCCGTGATCGTCAGGGTATTGCAGGATGTTCCACCGGCTCTGGACGACTGCCTCACGGGGCGAAACCATGGAACGACCCCCGGAACTCCTGCGCCGCTCTCCGGCACCGTCCCGGGGAGCCGCAACCGAAAGGGACCCGTGATGCAGACCTCATGCGCGTCGTCGTGATGTGACCGAAGCTCCACCGACCCCGGAAGGCGGCCCATGATGAGCGCCCTGAAAGGACCACACGACCCGACGCCGGCGGGAAAGCCGGCAGGAAAACCGGCCGCCGGACGCCAGAGTGTGCCGGGAACCATCCAAGTGCGCGGGGCAAGAGTGCACAACCTCAAGAACGCGGATGTTTCGGTGCCGCTCGGGCAGCTGGTGGCCGTGGCGGGGGTGTCCGGGTCCGGCAAATCGTCCCTGGCCCTCGGAGTGCTGTACGCGGAAGGGTCACGGCGGTACCTTGAGGCTCTCTCCGCCTACACCCGGCGCCGGCTGACCCAGGCGGCACGGCCCCTGGTGGACAGCGTGGAGCACGTTCCCGCCGCGCTTGCCCTGCGGCAGCGGCCGCCGGTACCGGGCGTACGCAGCACTTTCGGCACTTCCACGGAACTGCTCAACAGCCTGCGGCTGATGTTCTCCCGTCTGGGCAGCCATCAATGTCCCAACGGACACCACCTGGAGCCGACAATAGACGTCGCCCTTGATGTGGATCTCACCTGTCCGGTCTGCGGAGCGGTGTTCCCGCCGCCGAGTGCGGAGTCTTTCGCGTTCAACAGCGAAGGGGCCTGTCCCCGATGCGGCGGCACCGGCGTCGTCCGCGAGGTTGACGAGTCCACCCTCGTCCCGGACGAGTCGCTGAGCATCGACGACGGCGCAGTGGTGCCCTGGTCACTGTTCGGACTGGCGGGAAATTCGCAGGCAGCCGGAGAAATGGGTGTGCGCACCAACGTTCCGTTCCGTGATCTCGACGGGCGGGAGCGGGAGATCGTTTTTCACGGCCCGCCGGAGAAGCGGCGGATCCTGTATCCGGCGAAAAACGGCAAGCTGTTCGAATTGAACATGACGTACCGCAATGCCAGGGACGCCGTCGAGGAGGCGCTGCGCAAAGCCGGAACCGAGAAGGGGCTGCGCCGCATCGACCGGTTCCTGAGCGTGCAGGTCTGCCCCGACTGCCGCGGCACGCGCCTGAGCGAACGTGCCCGCTCCTCCCTCCTGGGCGGCATTAATCTGGCGCAGGCAACGGCGAAGAGCCTGGCCGAGGTCACCACCTGGGCGCAGGGCGTCCCGACGACGATGCCGCCGTCGCTGACGGCGATGGCCGAGAGCATCGTGTCCCAGATGCTCGACGCCGCGCGGCAGCTGATCCGGCTCGGGCTGGGCTACCTCACCCTTGACCGGGCCTCGTCCACCCTTTCCACCGGCGAACGCCAGCGGGTGCAGCTCTCCCGGGCCGTGCGCAGCCGCACCACCGGGGTGCTTTATGTGCTCGATGAACCGTCCATCGGAATGCATCCGGCAAACATCGACGGGCTGCTGTCCGTGGTGCACGCCCTGCTGGCGGACAACAACTCCGTGGTCATGGTGGATCACGACGTCCAGCTGCTCCGGGCAGCGGACTGGCTGATCGAAATCGGTCCGGGCTCCGGGGCGCAGGGCGGGAAGATCGTTGCCTCCGCGCCGCTGGAGGCCGCGCTGCGGGTTCCCGGCTCGCGGATCGCCGGATTCATCACCGGTGCGCAGAAGATCCTGGTCCGCACTCCGCCCGAACCCGGCAGCGAGTTTGACCACGGCAGCATCCGGCTCGCCACCCGGCCCCTGCACACCGTTCAGGCCCTGGAAGTGGAGTTTCCGCGGGGCCGGCTGACGGTGGTTACCGGTGTCTCCGGATCGGGGAAAACCACGATGGTCCTGGAGAGCCTGGTCCCGGCGCTGGCGGCAGGGGTCACCGGTTCCCCGCTGCCCGGCCACGTCGCGGCGCTGTCCGCGGACGGGGTGGACCGGGTGAGCGTGGTGGATGCGTCCCCGGTGGGCGCGAATGTGCGCTCCACGGTCGCCACGTACAGCGGCGCCTTCGACGATCTCCGCCGCGCTTACGCCGCGTCCCCCGAGGCACAAAAACGCGGGCTGAAGGCGGGGGATTTCTCCTACAACACCGGCTCCCTGCGCTGCCCCACCTGTGACGGAACGGGGCAGATTTCGCTGGATGTGCAGTTCCTGCCGGACGTCGACATCATCTGCCCCGGCTGCAGCGGCAGCAGGTACGCGCCCGCAGCGGATGCGATCCGCCGTCGTGCTCGAACCGGGGGCGGGGCAGGTGCCGGGGCCGGGGCGGAGGATGCGGGGCTGACCCTGCCCGAACTGCTTGCCCTCACCGTGGAGCGCGCCGCGGAGGCCACCGCGGACCTGAAGAAGGTTTCCTCCCGCCTGCGGATGCTCGCCCAGCTGGGGCTGGGCTACCTCACGCTTGGCGAGGCCACTACGGCGTTGTCCGGCGGTGAAGCCCAGCGGCTGAAGCTGGCTTCCGACCTGGACCGGGACCAATGCGGAACGGTGTTCGTGCTCGACGAGCCCTCCATCGGCCTGCATCCCCTGGACGTGCAGGTCCTGCTGAAGGTGCTCCAGGGACTCATCGACCGGGGCGGCACCGTGATCGCCGTCGACCACGACCTGGACCTGATCACGAACGCGGACTACCTGATCGACTTCGGCCCCGGGGGCGGTACTGACGGCGGCCGGATAATCGCCACCGGCACCCCCGCCGACATTGCACGCAGCCCCGACAGCATCACCGGCCGCTATCTCCGTCCGCCGAACACCGGGAACCTGTAGGACCTGCCGTAACCGCTGATGCGCAGGTACCGCCGCTGAACGCGTCGATGCCTGTTCCGCGTGAGCAATGGGAAGCCAGGGGTCCCGAACCTACCCATGCGTCTGCGCGGGTGCTGTCCTTGGAAGGGAGAGAACCCGACCGCAGAAGGAGACACCATGCGTGGCGTAATACTGCATGCCCCCGGGGATGTGCGGGTGGAGGACCGTGCCGATCCAGTCATTGAAGAACCGACCGACGCCGTCATCCGGCTCGCAGCAACCTGCATCTGCGGATCGGACCTGTGGCCGTACCGGGGTGTGGAGGACGCCCACAACGCACCCATGGGACACGAATACATTGGCTGGGTGGAGGAGATTGGCCCCGAGGTGCACACTATCAAGGCCGGGGACTTCGTCGTCGGCTCCTTCTGGGCCTCCGACAACACCTGCGAAATCTGCCGCGCCGGCTACCAGAGCCGATGCGTCAATGCCGTGCCGATGGGCATGATGGGAACCCAGGCGCAGTTCGCCCGGATTCCGCTGGCCGACGGCACCTTGGTGGCCACGCCGGAATCCCCGCCGGCGGACCTGCTGCCCTCGCTGATGGCGGCCTCTGATGTCCTGGGCACCGGCTGGTTCGGTGCCGTGGCTGCCGAGGCCGGCCCCGGCAAAACCGTGGCCGTGGTGGGGGACGGCGCCGTCGGCGTGCTGGCCGTCCTGGCCGCCAGGCAGCTCGGTGCCGAGCGGATTATCGCCTTTAGCCGGCACCCCGAACGCCAGCAGCTGGCCCGTGAATTCGGAGCCACCGATATCATCGCCGAACGCGGTGACGCGGGAGTGGCCGCACTCAAGGACCTGACCAACGGGCTCGGCGCCCATTCGGTAGTGGAGGCTGTGGGAACGCAGGAGTCCATGATGCAGGCTGTGCACTCCACCCGGCCGGGCGGCCACATGGGCTTTGTGGGCGTCTCCCATGACGTCGCTCTTCCCGGGCTGGAGTTATTCTTCGCCGAGATCCATATGCTCGGCGGACCCGCTCCCGTGCGTCGCTTTTTGCCCGACCTCATTCAGCGGATCTGGGACCGGACGATCGACCCGGGCCGGGTTTTCGACCTCACGCTTCCGCTGGCCGACGCCGCGGAGGGCTACAAGGCCATGGATGAGCGCCGCGCCGTCAAAGTGCTGCTGACCCCCTAAATCACGGGTGCGGCCACGGGCGCGGGTGCGGGTGCGACCGACAGTGCCGCCAGCTGCGCTGCGGTAAGCCGGGCTCCGAACGCAGGTCCGCCGGGCTGCAGGAACGAGGTCTCGCTGAGGGAAGCGACGGGAACCGGGTCATAGCCGATCTGATCCACCACGGCGGAGACCAGTGCGATGGCCTCCGGTTGGTCCCCGGCAACTGCCAGGCCGAGACGATCCGGATGACCGGCGGGACGGCGGTCCGGTTCCAGGCTGGAGTACCCGGTGTGGTTGAAGCTCTTGACCACCGTGGCGCCCGGGAACATCTCCTGCACCACCACGGACGAACCGCGTGTCCCCGCAGCGAAAGCCGGAATCTCGCCGTCCACGGGCGGCCAGTAGTTCATCGCGTCCACCACGACGCGGCCCTCCAACAGGGCGGGATCCACATTCCGCAGCCGGTGCAGGGGCACCGCGAGGATCACCAGATCCGCATCTGCCACGGCGTCACTGGTCCACTTCGGCTCGGCGCCGGGGGTAACGATTTCGGCCATCAGCGCCAGCTGCGCGGGGTCCCCGGAGGCGGAAAGCGAAACCCGGTGGCCGGCGTCGAGCAGTGAGCGGGCGACGGCGGTGCCCACCCGTCCCGCGCCCACCACGGCGACATGCAGGCGGTCAGATGGGGAGGGAATTCCCTGGCCGGGGGAGTCGGGCGGGGCGCTGGGCAAATGCGTGGTCATGCTTGCTGCAACCCGGCGCCTGCCGCCGGCATTCCCGGGACTGCTTCACCACGCCGGTCAGCCCTGACCCTGGTGGTCAAGGGGTCACATGGTCAAGGTGTCACGGTGACAGTTTCTGTTCCACAGTTCAGCAGCAGTTTTCCTTCGGCTGCAGTCAGGTGGCAGTTGCGGTTTTTGACGCGGGGGAACCCGCTGAGCTCTGTGGCCTGCCGGTTCCAGACGTAGTGGAACCTTCCGTGCTCGGTGTAGATGTCCACGCTGTCCCCGTCGAAACCGTCCTGCGTCACCACGATCGACTGCCCGTTCGGGGCTTCGAACCTTGTCTGGTCGCCGATTCCCGCAGCAAACAGGAAGACAAAGAATGCGGTTAGGGCCACAAAGGGAGACGCCACGATCGCTGCGGCAAAGGTGGTCCATCCTGCAGTAATCCGGATCCAGGTTTTTGGAATGCGCCCGATTAAGCCGTACGCCAGCAGCAGCAGGCCGACGCTTCCGCCCAGCAGGCTGATCAGAAAAATCCAGCCGCAGATGTTGTCCCGTGACAAACCGAAGAAGTGAAGCAGCACGTGTCGGCCGGCTGCATCTTCGGAGGGTGTCCCCAGAACGGTGGAGACGCCCCAGATGGCCAGGGCGGACACCACCGCCGTGCCCAGTCCCACGACCTCGACACGTTTGATGCCCGTTTTCGTATGAGGTTCGGCCGTGTCCATGCAGTCGAGACTAGCCGCACCGGGCCCAGCTGCACCCCTTACCAGATGCACGGGTGCGCGACGGCGACCGAATACTGCTGACTCCATAAATCATCCTCAGTGCCGCCCATCCGGGGCCGTCGCCTCTATTGCGCGGCGGACGCCTGCTGGACACTGAAAACAGTGGCCCTGAATACATTGGCCCCTGGGACCCGGGGCTCCGGACACGCATGGCAGTCCAGCCGCAGGATGCCGCTGCACCAGCCCTCTGACGAGGAAGAACAGGCGAACACCGTACCCCGGAAAGGCATTCCGATGAGACTTCCTTCTCCTGCCCGGCGGGCATTCTCCGCAGTTCTCGCCGCCTGCATTCTGGTTCTGGCGACGGGGTCAGGTGCCTTCGCCTCGTCTCCGGTATCAAGCCCGCACTCCGCGCGCTTTGCCGTGGTGAACGACGGCTCTGGCCCGCAGTTCTACAGCGGACTGAACATCGACGTCCAGGATGACGTTTCCGGCGACGTGTACGCCTCCGGGCAGAGTGTCACCATCAGCGGAAATGTCACGGGGGACGTGATCGCGGCAGGCCAGACGATCACCATCACCGGCAACGTCGACGGAAATGTGCGGCTCGCCGGGCAGGACGTGACCATAAGCGGTGACGTTGCGCGCAGTGGAACGATCTTCGCGGCGACCCTCACCGTCACCGATCTCGGGTCATTCGGGGACGACCTGGTGGGGGCCGCGGGTGACATCGCAATCAACGGTGCGGTCGGCCGTGACGTCGAAGTTGGCGTTGGAAACCTCACCATCGGCGGGACGGTCGGAGGCAACCTCACCTACAACTCCGACGAGGAGGCAAACATCTCCGCGGATGCGGTCGCCGGCACCGTGGAGAGAATCGCCCCTGAGCCCGAGCAAGAGCCCTCGGCGGGCGAGAAGTTCGTGGGATGGCTGCTCGGGTTGCTGTACGCGCTGGTTGCGCTGAGTGTTATCACGGTGCTCGCGGGCTGGCTCTTTCCCCGTTTGCTGCACCGGGTGACCGACCGGCTTCTGCCTCGGCCATGGCAGGCGCTGCTGGTCGGTTTCGTGGCGTCAATCGCCGTTCCGCTTGTGGTGCTGCTCCTTCTGGCCACGGTCATCGGGGCACCCCTGGCGCTGTCAGTCCTTTTGGTGTGGACAACGCTGACACTCGCGACCTTCGTCTTCGGCGCCTATTTCATTGGCAGGCTCATTTTCCGCGGCAATCAGCATCCAGTGATCAAGGCACTCGTCGGGGGTCTGATCCTCATTGTCGCCCTGCATATTCCGTGGCTGAACATCGTCGTCTGGCTGGCCATGGTGTTCCTTGGGCTTGGTGCGCAGCTGCTGGCAATCTACGACCGTCGTCCCTGGCGCCGTGGACCGCCCGCTCCCGGCGTCTCCGGCGTGGAGCAACGAAGGGGCGACGGCGGGGCCCAGCGAAGGGGCGACGGCGGCGACCAGCCCTCAGCGTCCGATTCTTACTGAAGCTGCTGCAGCTGGTTCATTCCGCCAGAAAGCGGGCAATGACTGCTGTCGAAACGCGAAGCTGGTCGGAGAATGGGCCTGCAGGGTGGCTCCTGAGGGTTCGCACGTACGCGGAGTGGAAGATTCCGGCGGAGAAGACCCCGATGCTGTGGGCATCTGCCGGTGGGATGCCGCGCAGGACGAGGCCTGCCGCCAGGGCGGCGGCCACGTCGGCCAGCTTTGTCCGCTCGCGTTCCTGGAGCTCGGGACTGCCGTCAATGAGATTCTGGCGAAGGGCTTGGGCGGCCGGGTCGGCGAGAAGATAGTCGCCCACCTGAGCAAGGGCGCCCATGACGGCCTCCCGTGCTGTCACGTCCGGCGGGTACTCCTCAACCAGCCGGGTAATCCCGGGCATGTTCATGCGTGAGCCGGCAAAGAGCACCTGGGCGATTGAGGAGGAGCCGGTTGACGGCCGCGAAACGGAGTCAGGCGCCTTGTAGGGTGCGTTTGCGTGCATAGGCCCGTGCAGCGCGGACCCGGTCGCCGCAGCGGGTCGAGCACCATTGCCGCCGTGCGTGCGTGCGGAGGAAGAACCTGTCACACGAATCCGCTTCGCAGGGCGCGAGCTGGGCCGCCTGCTCGCCGCTGAGCAGTGATGCGGCATCGTCGGCGATGACCGCCATGACGTGCTCAACAACTTGGGTCACGGGGTGGTCAGCGGAACGGAGAAATCCTGCCGCGGGATCAAACCGCAGCAGCAATGTGCCCGGGGCGGAAGTGAGCGCGCGGTTCACGGCGTCCACGGCCGCCGCCGGGGGAGCCTCACCCGCAGTGAAGGCAGTAAAGAGATCCAGCAGGTCTGCGCGCAGCGCTGCCAGCCGGCCCCGGCAGTGTTCGTACAGCACGGCGTCGGGCGCAATGAGTCCGTGAGCCTTCAGCCAGGCGACCGCCGCTTCAGGGGTAGCCAGCTCGTCATAGCTCTTGCCTCCGGGCTGCAGGCCGGCGCTGTTGATCAGCGCCAGACTGGGATGCTCCTCGGCTCCCGGTGCGGCTGCGGGTATAGATTCAGACATGTTTATCATGGTATCAGTTTCCTTTAACCGTGAGACGCCTGTTAGGGTCTTATCACGCTTAAAACTGCACGTTTCCATGAGGAGTTGGTATGCACCACGGTCGATCTTCCGGCACGGCGCCGTTTACGTTGTCTGTCCTGTCCGCAGGCGGCACGGGAGTGGGGATGACCGCTGAGGAAGGCCTTGCAGCGGTTATCTCGCTCGCCCGCACCGCGGACCGCCGGGGCTATCACCGGTTCTGGATGTCCGAACATCACGCGATGGGAGCAACCTCCGTGTCGTCGCCGCAGCTGATGGTTGCCCGGCTCATCGCCGAGACTGCGGCGATCCGCCTCGGCGCCGGCGGAGTCATGCTGCCCAACCATTCCCCGCTGCTGATTGCCGAGCAGTTCGGGATGCTGGAGGCCCTCGCCCCCGGCCGGATCGATCTGGGCGTGGGGCGCGCGCCCGGAACGGACGGCGCCACGGCCGCGGCCTTGCGGCGGGGTGCAGATGCCAATGACAGCTTTCCGCAGCAGGTGCTGGAACTGGAGGGATTCCTTCGCGACGAATTCCCGTCCGACCACCCCTACCGGCACGTCCATGCGGTACCCGGGCCCTGGCAGGCCAGGGAAAACCGGGTGGCACCCTCCCCGGCCCTTCCGGAAATGTGGATCCTGGGTTCCTCTCCCTATTCGGCCCGGCTGGCCGGGCAACTCGGCCGGCCGTACGCCTTCGCCCTGCAGTTCGGCGACGCCGACATCGACACCGCTCTGCAGCTGTACCGGGACAGCTTCCGGCCCTCCGGCGTACTGGCTGAGCCGCAGACCCTGGTGAGCGTGCCCGTGGCGATCAGCGACGATGCGGCGGAGGCAAAACGGCAGGCGGCAACGTCGGCGATGGCGATGCTGCGGATGTTCAAGCGGGAAGGCTACCTGCTCCTGCCCCCGGACGAGGTTGAGGCCTATGAGGCCACGCTGCAGGAGCGGCAGATCCTCGACTCCTACACCAACCGCAGTTTCCACGGGAATGCCGCTGCCGTGGCCGACCGCCTGGAAGCCCTTTGGAAGCGCACCGGCGTCGATGAAGTGATGCTCGTCGTCGGCGGCCACTCGACAGAACTCGACGAAGAAGGCATCAACCTCCTCGCCGACCACTATTCGCTGCCCCGCTCCGATACGCTGCCGGCAGCCAGTTAGTACACCTGCTCAAATGTCAGCCATTCCCGCCCAACCGCACAGGAGATCCCCATGACCACACCACGCCGCGCCCTGATTGTCATTGACGCCCAGCAGGAGTACTTCGACGACGGACTGCTTTCGATCCAGTATCCGAACCGGGATGATTCAGTCGCAGTCATCCAGTCCGCTATTAAGGAGGCACGCGAGGCCGGGGTGCCTGTGGTGCTCGTGCAACACGAGCTGCCGGCGGAAGCCCCCGTGTTTGCTTCCGGCTCGCCGACCTGGCAGAACCACCCAGGTGTGGCCATCCATGAAGGGGACGCCGCAAAGCGCATCAGCAAGCAGTTCTCCAGCATCTTTGCCGGGACGGATCTCGAATCCTGGCTGCGGGATCAGGGGATCGACACCATTACCCTGGCTGGCTACATGACCAACAACTGTGTGATCGCTTCCGCTGCGGCCGCCGAGCCCCTCGGCTTCGCCGTCGAGGTCCTCTCCGACGCGACCGGTGCCATCGATCTGGCCAATGAGGCAGGCACCGCACCGGCACGCCAGGTCCATGAAACGCTCATGGCACTGCTGCACTCCAACTGGGCTGCGGTCGCCGACGCCGAGACGTGGACCGCGGCGCTGCGGACGGGGGAGCCGCTGGCCAAGAGCGACCTCGTCACCTCCGCTGCGCAGGGGCGCGGCGTTTAGGGATCATTGCCCGCATGACGACGACGGCTCCTCCACGGTTTGTGGGGGAGCTGTCGTCGTTCGGCTCGGCTAGGGAACCAGAGCTAGTGGCGGGTAGTCCGTGTACCCCGCGGCGCTGTCGGTGCCGACGGTGACCGTTGACCTCGCCGAGAGTATCGTGGCCATGGCCCAGGCGGGACCCCGTGGTGTTTGCGGCTCATGCAGGGAGTCTGCGGACAGTCCGTGCGGGGCTAGGCGAACCGTGCCCCAGCGGACATTACGAGGTTTCGGGCTCCGGTGAAATGTTCTGCCGTGGCGACGCGGTTCAGCAAGCGTGCCGCCCGGACCATGAGGTTTCCCCGCCGACGCCGGCCGGCGTCGTAGCGCTGCAGGCCAGCGGTCACGTCGGGAGCCGAACTGAGTGCATTTATCAGGGCAACCGCGTCCAGTAGAGCCTCGCAGGCGCCGCGGCCAAGGTTCGGTGCCATGCCGTGCGCGGCATCGCCCAGCAGTGCCAAGTTCCCGGAAGTGTAGGACGGGAGCGGCGGGACGTCGAACAGTTCCCGGTAATCGATCGGGCTTCCATCCAGTTTTCCAAGGACCCGGGAGACGTCCTGATGCCACCCGCGGTAGAGGCTGCGCAACAGGTCTGCACCTTGGGCCCCGATAGCCTCCGGGGAGCCCAGCGCGGGAAGGTCGGTGGAGCGGAGGCAGGCAAACCAGTTAGTGCTGCCGGCATCCAGGGGCGTAATGCCGAAGAGGCGGCCGGGCCCCCACGTCTCGCTGACTCCGCCGGCCGGGCCGGGGACAACGCCGCGAAAGGCCACTGTTCCAAGCGCCCGGGGCGATATTCCGTTGCAGGCGGTGCGCAGGCGGCTGAAGATTCCGTCGGCGGCCACGACAACATCGGCAGAGGGCAGGGTTGCGAGCCCGGCGACCGGCGAACCCCATTGGATAATCCCGGCCGGAAAGTCCCCGGCCAGCGCCTCGAGCAGGACGGTGCGTGGAACCAGGCGCGCGGTTCGGCTGCCGCCCATGGCTGCGATCTGGCTGCCGTCGGGTTTCAGTATCCGTGCGCCGTGCTCTTCCACCGAACCGCTGCGGACTGCGTCCCCGGCGCTCAACGCGTCGAGGGCTCGCATCGCCTCGGGCCACACGGCCAGTGCCGTTCCGCTTCCGGGGAGGTTTGTGCTGCGTTCGAGTACCTGGACCGACCATCCCGCGCGGAGCAGCCCCCGCGCAACCGCGGTTCCTGCGATACCCGCTCCGACAATCAATGCTGAACCGCGCATGGCGTCTCCTCTTCAATGGTCGGTTTCGGGTCGGCCCCTGCTTGCGGCAATTCCACTTATACCGGAAGTTGCGCGGCCTGCCGTCGGCGTCGGCCTGCAAATCCGCTCCGGTGTTCCGTGGCCGGTGGAAGCCCGCGACCGTCAGGTTAGCCCCCGGTGACGGTGACTAGCTGTTCAGACACACCTAAGCCGGCGGTGCGGCCCGGAGGGAACCTCAACGCGGATCTCATCGTCGATGCCCACCAGCCCGCCGGTCAGCACGATGCCCATGACTCCCGTCTTGCGCACGACCTTTCCGTTGCTGTCGTGGGGCAGCACCGTTTTGAGCAGCCCGGTCTGGAAGCGGTCGATCTGCCTACAGGGACTCCGCAGGCCGGTTACCTGAACGACGGCGTCGGGACCTATGCGCAGGAGTGTTCCCTCGGGCAGGTTCAGGAGATCGATGCCGCGGGTGGTGATGTTTTCCCCAAGGTCGCCGGGGTGCAGTTCGAAGCCGTCCTGAGCCAGTTCCTCGAACAGTTCCACATGGATCAGGTGCACCTGCCGCAGGTTGGGCTCCGTGGGGTGGGCCCGCTTCCTGAAGACATGCTGCACGGTGGTGCCGGAATGCGCGTCTCCGTCGACACCGAGTCCTTCCACCAGCAGAACCGATTCCACCCGGTCCTTGCTGAAGTGGTGCTTGCTGCTGCGGCTGACCGAGAGGACTTTGGATTCTGTTGTCGAAGCGCTGCTCTCGGACAGGATTCCCGCAGAGATGGGTGTCATGTTATTACCAGACCAGGGCGCGCCCAGCAGGCGCAACCGGCTTTTGGTCGGCGGTGGCTGTAATGAGCTGAACGCCGGGGTGGTAGGCGCCTTCATGTACCTCTGCCGCCAACGATTCAAGGTCGAACGACTGCCGGTGGTGGTTATCCAGCACGCAGACATAGGCCAGCGGCATAGGGGAATCCGGTGAGCTGAGACTGTGTTCTTCCAGAAGGCGGCCCAGCTTCACCACATCAGCAAGGATCGACCGGCGCTGGAGGCCGCTTGCGGTGCTGGCTCCCACCTTGAGTTCGGAGATCACCGCGAGATGCTTGAGGATTCCGATGCCCGATTGATCCGAGGCACGGGCCTCACCATTGGCATAGTGCGGGATCATGATTCCGGGCTCCCGTGCCACGACCGCGTCAGGCCGTACTTCGCCCGTCCCCGGCGAGTGTACAAAGTACTTTTCGTTGATGATGACTTCTCTGCCGACTCGGTCGATGCCGAACTGTCCGATCAAGTAATGCGCAAACCACGCCTGATAGCTCGCTTCGTTAGCCCAAAGGTGGCCGCAGGATGCTGCGAATACGCTCCATGCAGCCTCGAACTTTTGTGCGAGAGGTTCAGGTCCGGGATTCCAGCTAGATGTCATTTGATGGATCATTCCATGTTTCGGAACGGTGTCTCCGTATTCGCTCTCGAGGGTCGTCTCCTCGTGCTGGCGATGACGTGACTACGGCCGGGAGCCGCTGGGGTGCTAACTAACGGAGCGGAATCCCCAGCCAGATACTGATTCCGCTCCTCAATAAGGTTCTTTAGGTAGCGGGCCAGCACCAGTTTCTCGACCAGATGCCCGACGACGCCGAACGGCGCCTCGAACTCGATGCGGTCAACCATCGTGCTGCCCGCGGCATCCGAACTGAACTCGTGAACGTGCCGGAAGCACCGGAACGGGCCCTTGACCTGCTCGTCGATGAAATACTCAGGCGGCTCCATCTCGGTGACCCGGCTCGTCATCCGCAGCGGAACCCCGAAATGCCAGGCCCGCCAGGTGACTTCCCCACCTTTTGAGATGAGGCCCGACGTCACGCCGCCGACCGCCTCCTCCCGGGACCGCGCCATCGAATCCTTGTGCGCGTCGATACTCCGGGCCCGGTCGAACAGCTCCGGCATTGGCAGGCTCGTCCGGGTGGTGCACTCGAAGTAAACGGTCATGGTCAGAGTATGGCAGGCCGTTCTGCAGCAGCCCGGCGCATTCAAACGCTCCTAGAACTGGATTCCCCGGGAGAGGGCACCGTCCGCCAGGACGTTCGCTCCGGTCATTCGGGAGGCGCGCGGACTGGAGACGAACAGAACGACGTCGGCCACCTCCTGCGCGCTGCCCATCCGGCCGGTGGGGTTCAGCGCCAGGGACGAGGCGAACATTTCCGGGCTGTTCTGTTCCATGCTCTGCCAGACGCCGCCGTCGTGATAGGTATTGCCCGGCGACACCGTGTTCGCGCGGATGCCGGTCCCGGCCAGCTGGAAGGCCAGCCCGGCCATATACGCGATCAGCGCGGACTTGACCGTGCCGTATGGACCGGAGGCGAAATCCACCTCCCGGCCGGAGACGCTGGAAATTGCCACCAGCGACGGCGACTCGCTGCGCCCAACATGCGGGATCGCCGTCTGCATCAGGCGCACGGTGCCCATCAGGTCCACCCGCAGGCAGGCCTCCCACGATTCGGCGCTGTCGTCTATGGCCAGGGCGCTGACGTTGCTGACCACCGCGTCCAGCCCGCCGAAGCGTCCGGCGACGGCATCCACCCAGGCAGCCACGGCGTCGCCGTCGCCCACATCCAGGACGGTGCCTTCCACCTTGATCCCGCTGCCGGCCAGCGCCGTTTCGGTGGCGGTGATTTCGGCCGCGTCCCGGGCGCAGAACGCAACGTTGGCCCCCTCCGCGGCGAACCCTTCCACGATGGCCCGCCCGATTCCGCGGGTTCCACCGGTGACCAGTGCCGTCTTGCCGTTCAACTGCAGATCCATGGTTCCTCCGGGGCGGGTTGTCGGGGTTTAGAGGAGTTCTTCGCTGCGCCGGCGCAGGTCGGCGTGCAGCCCGCCGTAGGCTGCGGCCTGCGGGAACAGGGCTTTGCGTGCTTTGACCACCACGGAGTAATTGGCGTCCACGGCATTGGCGATCGGTGCCTGCGCTGTCTGGGTGAGCAGCTGGTAGGCATCCATCTGGTGCAGGCCGAAAAGCTCACCGAACCAGCGGACCATCTCGAGCTGGCCGATGCGCCAGGAATCCTCCATAGGCCGGGAGGAGCCGACGGCCATCCATTCGGCATCGGTCTCAAGCCGTGGCCAGGCGGGGGCGCCGCCTTTGATCAGCTCCACCAGGATCGTGGAATGCATGGCCCCTTCGACGGCGGTGCCGCAGGCTTCGCCTTCGCCCTGGCGGTAGTGCCCGTCTCCGATGGAGAACAACGCACCCGGCTGGTTCACGCCGAGGTACACAGTGGTTCCGGCCTTCACCTCCGGGGCGTCCATGTTTCCGCCGAAGCGTTCGGGGACCAGAGAGGAGCGGACCTCCCCGCCGGGAGGGGCCACCCCGACCGTTCCCAGCATGGGTTCCAGCGGCAGGGCGACCTCAAAGTCCCCAAACCGGGCCTGGAACCCGACAGTCTGACGGAGCGAGTCCACGTGGTAGATCCAGGTGGTGTCGGGCAACGGATCCTGCAGGAAGGCGGTCCGGTCTGTGCTGGTGAGCCCACCAAAGAAGGGGATGGTGGCGGAGGCGCCGTAGTTTCGCGCCGGGGTCAGCTCCACGATGTGCAGGGCGAGTGTGTCGCCGGGTTCGGCGCCGTCGACGTAGAAGGGTCCGGTCTGCGGGTTTACGAAGTTGAGGTCGACCTTCTCGCTGGACAGGTCCTCGACCGTGGTCAGCGCGTTGTTGAACGCGTCCTCCGACCAGAGCTTCAAGGCGGTTCCCGGTCGAACTGTCATTACAGGCTCGGCCCCGCCGAAGGTGTACACCAGCTGGTCCGGGCGCGGGCGGTACTCAAGGATTTCCATGGGTCCGGATGCTATCGGAGGTTTCCGGTTCTGGATATACGCGGCATGGCACCTGCACCTGGCTGGGGGCCAGACCGAAACGCTGCCGGAAGGCACGAGCGAAAGTACCGGGATCCAGAAACCCCGAAGCAAAGCAGGCGCTCTGCACCGCATGGCCCTGTTCCAGCAGCGACTTCGCATGATTCAGACGGACGCGGCGGATTTCGGCGGCCGGCGACATCCCTGCCTCGGCAAAGACTGCCTGCACCGATCGGACCGATAGATGCGCCGATGCCGCAAGCTCCGCCGTCGTGAGTTCCGGATCCGGAAACCGGGATCCGATGGTGCGGTACATGGACTCGCGCAGTTCGGCGCGTGCCTGGACGGCCGGTAAGCGGGGACCGGAACCGCGCCGGCGCAGCTCCCGCACGATCTGTGCTTCTTCCCGGGACTGCGCAGTGAAGCTGAGGAGTATGCCGTGGCCAGAGCCGATGCTGCGCGTTGACCAGCGCACCGGACGAGTGTCTCCCGCCCGGGTAACGAACCATTCCGAGGCGGTGTCCGCTCCGGGGGAGCGGACAATCGGGCACTCATGCTCCGGGTAGGGGGAGCCATCCGGGCGGAGGCGGTGCAGCAGTTCGTGGCTTGGGCCGCCCACCACCTCGTCCTCGCCCCGGTACCCCAGGAAACCCATAGCCGCCTTGTTGGCCAGTGCTACGAGTCCCTGCTGATCGATGACCCAGAGCGGTAAGGGTGCTTCCCGGACAACTTGCGCCAGCAGATCCATATCGTGTTCACTCCTGCGTCAGCCGCTCAGAACCTCTGATAACGCCACCGTAAGGACCCCGGGCGTGGAATTGATTTCCCTGTTGTTTTGCGGAGGTAAAAGAGTGAGGTGGTTGCGCACTTCGCATGATGGCCTGCGCTTAAAGCCTGTGGGCGGCCTTTCAGGCGCACTTACTTTGGGGAAACGGCAAGTGCCTGCAGACCACTTACGAGGAGACACAAATGACGAATTGGAACACCAACCGCGAGCGGGCCACGCTCAAGGTGCGCACCGCCGTCGCCCGCTCGGATTCCTCCTGGGCGGGCGTGGCCGCGCAGCTTGACCGCCCGTTGCTGTGGACCATCGCGGCCCTCCTTGGCTCCCATCCCATGCCTGCAGAACTGGCTGAAAAGGCTGGAAGCCTCCTGGATCTGGATGAGGAAACCGTTCTTGCACTGCAGGAACAGCCGTACCGAACCATGGGGGAGGAGTTGAAGTCCGATCCCACAATTTACCGGTTCTACGAGCTGCTGGGTGTCTACGGGCCGGCGTTGAAGGAGGCCATTCATGAGGAATTCGGAGATGGAATCATGAGCGCGATCAACTGCAATGTGGAGCTGGACCGGCGCGAAGATCCCGAAGGTGACCGGGTGCGCGTGGTTATCGACGGCAAGTTCCTGAAGTACCAGTGGTAAGGGGCCGGCGATGAGTTATGTGATTCCCAAAGAGTTCGCGGTCCGCATGATCGACGCCGGCCAGGCGAAAGTTGCGCTGTCCACGCGCGATACCCTGATCCGCAGCTTCATGGCGGGTGCCATTCTGGCGCTCGCAGCGGCGTTTGCCGTCACGATCAGCACCCAGACCGGCTCGCCGCTGCTCGGTGCGGTCCTGTTTCCCGTCGGCTTCTGCATGCTGTACCTGCTCGGCTTCGACCTGCTGACCGGGGTTTTCACGCTGGTCCCGCTCGCCTGGCTGGACAAGCGCCCGGGCGTCACCGTGAAGTCGATGCTGCGGAACTGGGGACTGGTGTTCCTCGGCAACTTCGCCGGTGCCCTGACCACCGCCGTGCTGATGGCGATCGTCTGGACCTACGGCTTCTCTTCCGAGGTGAGTGAGGTGGGGAAGGCGATCGGGCAGATCGGTGAAGGACGCACCGTGGGCTACGCGGAGCACGGTGCCGCCGGCATGCTCACGCTTTTTGTCCGCGGCGTGCTGTGCAACTGGATGGTGTCCACCGGTGTTGTCGGCGCAATGATGTCAGACGGTCTGGCCGGCAAGGTCATCGCCATGTGGATGCCGATCATGCTCTTCTTCTACATGGGCTTTGAGCACTCGGTGGTCAACATGTTCCTGTTTCCCATCGGCCTGATGCTGGGCGGGGAGTTCACGCTGGTGGATTATCTGGTCTGGAACGAGATACCCACCGTGCTGGGCAACCTGGTGGGCGGGCTGACGTTCGTCGGTTTGATGATCTACGGCACCCACGCCCGGACCGCTCCGGCGCGGGAGATGGCGGTAAAGATCAAGGCGTAGGGGCTGCTCCCGCCTGGATATTCGGCAGGCCTCCCGCATGATGCGGGAGGCCTGCCGTCGTCGTTCGTTTCGATTAGGAAACGGGAGCCAGCTCCGGGTAGTCCGTGTAGCGAGGTCGAGCCCGAATAGGTGTTGCTAGGGCCCGATCGTCAGGTGTGGATGTCGCCGTCCGCCAGTTCAAACAGGGTGACCGAAGGCGTCCGTCCAACCACCTTAGGAGTGCTCGTTCGCAAGCTTCCCCAAGACGTGAGGTTGTTCGAGGCTGGCTTCGCTTGTTTCGGCATCGCGCGGCCGGCGGAAGCCGACGACCGTCAGGTAGATCCCCAGCGAGGCCTCCCAGATGATCTCCGGCAGCGTGGCCAGGGCCGAGGGAACCGAGCTCTGTCCATAGGCCCCGAAGAGCACGGCAATGCCGGACAGTGACATTAGGGGGCCGCCAATCAGGCCGAACAGCGCCATCGGCCGCGGCACCAGGTGCGAGCGGTACATCAGGAATCCGAGCAGCAATCCGTTGCCGATGCCGACCACAAAGCCCGGGCCCAGCAGGAACGTCCAGCCGTGCACCGCCACCAGGGCCCGGGCAACGGGCAGGTACTCTGCGGCGTCGTCGCCGGCGGTCTGCCGCAGCGTCACCACAGCGAGGATGCTCAGAATGCCGACGGCAATGAACGTGCACTCCACAATCCGGGCTGCGAAGTAGCCAACCGCCGCCGTCTCGCTGTGCTTGCGCAGCACGGGAAAGAGTACGACGGCGGTGCCGATGTTCGTGATGATCAGTACCAGTTCGCAGACCGCACCGAGAAGGATGCGGGTGTCCGCGCCGGGACCGGTCATGTAGTCCGGGTCGGTGAGCAGCGGTGCGTAGAGTGCGGCCCCGGTGATGGCCGAGACGAAGGTCAGAAGGAAAAGAACCCCGGCGGTCCGGGTGGTTCGGGTGGAGGCTTGCACGGTGTTCCCATCGCCAAAGGTGTACGAAGTACACCGCATGGGATGAACTTAGGTGTATGACGTACACTCTGTCAAGCATCAATTCCCAGGAAGGTGGGCCTCGTTGGTACAGGTACCCAAGGACCGGCAGGAGCCGTCCGTGTCCCGACCGCGCCTGAACCGGGAAACCGTGCTCCGCGCCGGCGTCGAACTGGCCGACCAGGTGGGGATCGAGGGTTTCACCATGCGCACCCTCTCCCAGGAGCTCGGTGTGGTCCCCATGGCGCTGTACAAGCACGTGGCCAATAAGCAGGAACTGCTCGAGGGAATGGTGGATCTCGTCTGGAGAGAGGTCACGGAGCCGGACGCCGGGCGCGGCTGGAAGCAGGGAGTGCGTGATCGGGCCGCCTCTCTCCGGGCCGCACTGGTCCGGCACCGCTGGGCAGTGGGCCTCATGGAGGCAGCAGGCCGCCCGGGCCCGGAGAGCCTGCGGCAGCACAACGCGCTGCTGGGATGCCTGCGCCAGAGCGGGTTTTCGTTCCGCACCACCGTCCACGTCATGAGCATGCTGGATGCCTATGTGTACGGCTTCGCCCTGCAGCAGAAAACGCTCTCCTTCGAGAGTCCGGAGGAATCGGCCGAGGCAGCCGCAGCAACACACGATGCCGAATCCGCGGAGACAGCGGCCCGCTATCCGTACCTGCTCGAAGTGGTGGCCGAGCTGGCAAAGGATGGCTATGACTTCGACACCGAATTCACCGTCGGGCTCGATGTCCTCTTGGACGGCGTTGAGACTCTGAGGGGTTCCTGGCGCAGCGCTTAGGTTTGCCGGGACTTCGGGATGGTCGGCGGACTGGCGATGACCCTTATCACGGCACTCGGCATCACTTTTGGGTTCAGCATGCCGGTCAGCAAGAAAATGAAGGGGATTAAGACATTCGGTATGGACCCCGGCAAGGTCCGCAGCGCTATCGGGGCACGCCAGTCGACTTGGGTGATTCCTAATCCTTGTTTAGGAGAGAATGATCCAGCGGTTAGCGATTCAGTACTTTCTTTTCGACACAGGAGCAAAACGATGGATGACGAGATCCAGCTGATCAATGACGGCGATGGTCTTGCGGTCATCGGTGACCCAAACGCCGTCGAGCGTTTCCTGTCGTCTGAGAGGCTGAAATCGAAGGACCTTGGCTTGCACCGGCTCGGCTCCTCCCTCAATAAGGCCGCTGGCGCGGTCGAGGCAAGTTCCCAGCTAGCCGCCAACTCCGGGCGCTGGGTGCAGCTGACGGAGGAATCTGCACAGGCCATAAAGAAATATGGCCTGATGAAGAACTCTAAAACGGGTCTCAGCATGGGGGTCGTCCAGGCAAAGGGCCAGGGCGGCGGCATCAAAGCAATCGTCCAGTTCAGCAGCGGGAACGCATCCAAGCTGGCCAACCCCGCACTGTTGGCCGGAGCAGCGGGAATCATGGCACAGGTAGCAATGCAGCAGACCATGGATGAAATCACCGACTATCTCGCTGCGATCGACGAGAAGGTCGACGACATTCTCCGAGCCCAAAAAGACGCAGTGCTTGCGGACATGCTGGGGGTGGACTTTGTCATCGAGGAGGCGCTGACCGTCCGTGGGGAAGTGGGCAAGGTATCCGAGGTGACATGGTCCAAGGTGCAGGCGACATCAGGCACGATTGGCCGGACGCAGGCGTACGCACTGCGCCAGCTTGAAGCTCTGGCGGAGAAGCTTGAGGGCAAAACAGCGGTCGGGGACCTCGCCAAGGCAACAAAGGAAGCCGAGGCGAAAGTGCGCGAGTGGCTCGCTGTCCTGGCCCGCTGCTTCCAGCTCCAGGATGCCCTCAACATTCTTGAACTGGACCGTGTTCTTGAGGCGGCGCCGGAGGACCTTGACCAGCACCGTCTCGGTCTAAAGACCGCTCGAAGGCACCGGACGGAACATATAGCGCGGACCACGGGACGGCTGATGGTCCGCCTGGATGCCGCTGCCGGTACGGCCAACTCGAAGGTCCTGTTGAACCCCGCCGCGTCTCGTTCCGTCGTGAAATCCAGCAACGTAGCAGCCGCCGGCATTGCTGATTTTCAGGAACTGCTTGGCATCGACACCGGACGGGAGGCGTTGGAGGCCAGGCTTTGGGTTGAGGCCGCTGTAGACGTCAAAGATCGAGTTGTGGTGGCGGGGGCCTACGGCGTGGACGCGGCCAAGCGGCTCAGTGCGGAAGGTGCTGACGCCGCCAAACGTCTGCGGGCTGAGACCATGGGCAAGGCCAAAGCGGCATCGGGAAAGGTTGCATCCCGACTCGCTCAGCAATCTTCTCGCTGGCGGCGTGACGCCGACTAGCTCTCCCGGATCCGGAACCTGGCCGCCAGCCATGACCGCCCCGCCCCGCACGCATTACTTCGTGGGCCAGAGAATGAAATCGTCACAGACCGCCCGCACTGGCTCCGGACCTGCAGCGTCCAGGGCAGAGCGCACCATGTGGAGGTGTTCGACTGTCATTTCGAGAGGAGGCTCATCGGGTTGGTAGGTCGTGCGTATGGGGTAATCCACGCCGGGGGTGCTGGTCATCTCAATGTGACACCCAAGGACGTAGGTCACCGGGTGCGAGCGGCAGAATTCAATGAGGAGATCAATGCTCCGGGAAAAGGCCAACCAGTCACTGATATACAGCCGGCCCCGGTACACCGTGTCACCTGTAAAAAGGATCCCGGTCCACGGATCGTAGAACGTGACAGCGGCAGCGTCATGACCAGGCGTGGCAAGAATGTCGAGGGTCCGCCCGCCAAGGTCCAGCTGTGTTTTGCCCGAGGTGTCGGATAACCCGAGAAAATGCCACGCTGATAGCTTGTCCGCCGGTACGAGGGTCGTATGGGCGCGGTCGAAGAACTGGGCGTCACCGGCTGTGTGGTCGCCGTGTGAGTGTGTATGCAGGATCAACAGTTCGTAGCGGCGATCGACGTCGGGATGGCGGCTCATCCACGAATCGATGAGGCCGTCGACGACTGTACGCAGCGGGAAGTGCTGTTGAGACACGGTGGCGCCGGTGTCGAGCAGCATCACACGCTCGCTACCGAAGAGGAGGAACAAAAAGGGGGCCTCATAATTGATTGCCTTGTTCTGCCGAAGAACAACAGTGTCAGCGTCATACCAGTAGACCTGCACATTCGGGTCAACATTCTGTTTGGAGGACTCCGAACCATGGATCCACTGCGTAGGCAAAGGTTTCACCACTGGCCCGGTGGCATGCAGGATTTCCATCGACATCAGCACTCCTCGTTATGGGACACAATGCGCCCCTAGAGTGTCCAGCCTAATTGCCTGACTCCATGACGATGGATCACGACGGCTCGAGCGGCAGGATATAGGAATGCCTCTTGATAATTTTTCACATGCAGGGCTCTTCCTGGCTCAGAACCACGACACGCGTAGTTGCGGTTCCTAGACGCGGCCGGAGATGCTGCTCTCCACAGGAATGGTGGGCCGGAGCATGTCACGGGGCCCTGTTCCTCCTGCTTAGCCCCGCGATCATGGACCTTGACCGGCACGATCTGCACGCGCGGCTTCCAAGTCATACGCAGCCTGCCCGGTGCTGGTCTGAGGGAGTCTTCCGAAGCCGGGAGAGCTGGCTAGGGCATTATGGAGCCATGACTACCAATCTCGGTGACCTGCACTGGCCCGTCACCACCGAGCGCCTTAGCATCCGTCCCGCCGTCGCCGACGATCTGCCGGATGTGTTTGCATACCGCCGGCAGCCCGAGGTTGCGCAGTGGCTGACAGCCCAGCCCGCGGACATGGATGCCTTCGTAGAGCGGCTCCGGCAGCCGGAACAGCTGGCCGCCATCTTTGTCGTGGAACAGGACGGAACCCTGGTCGGCGACCTCTACCTAGGCCTCCGGGACGCATGGGCGCAGAAGGAGATAGAGGAACTCGCGTTGGGCACACAGGCCGAAATCGGCTACGTCATCGCACCCGAGTACGCCGGCCGCGGGTATGCGAGCGAAGCCGTGGCTGAACTGGTGCGCATCTGTTTCGAGGAACTGGGCCTGCGCCGGGTCGTGGCGGAGTGTTTTGCGGACAACACCGCATCCTGGCGGGTCATGGAAAAAGCGGGCATGCGGTGCGAAGGGCGGTCCCGCCAGGCATCCCTGCACCGCTCGGGCCGGTGGCTCGACGACCTGCGCTACGCGCTCCTCTCCGACGAATGGCGCGCCGCGCGGGCCGGTGGAAGCGTCCCGGAGTCCCGGGAGATTCAGCGCAGTTCGTAGGCGCGGACGAACGCGTGCACGCCGTTTATTATGGTCCGACGCACACGGGCCGAATCAACGGTGAACGGATTGGGTTGCTCGTTGGAAGCCAGCAGGATGGTGAGGGCGAAGAGGTGGTCGGCTGCGAGCCGGGGATCGTCGACCTCCAGCAGACCCAGCTCAGAGAAGTGTGCGATCCGTTCCGCGAAAGCAACCTCCACTGCGGCGGTCGCGAAGTCGTCCTCCGAGGCCGGGTCCTGCCAGCGGCGCTGCGTCCGGGTCCCGAGAGCCTGCGGCAGCACAACATCAAGAGCAACCGAGGTACGAAAGCTGACATAGGCGCTGTTATCGGCGTGGAACCATAGGATCAGGGCCGTTATTCTTAGTTGGTTTCTGTCGTGCCTCAACCACATCATCGAAATCATCAGGTGGACGGGGACTCATCTGACAGTCCTTCATCCTTAACGATGGCCTCATCCTTCACGAAGTGCGATGGTCCGTACAGTGATAGGGCCCAGCGTCCTGGTTCCCAGTCGGATATGGTCTGTCCTGCATCGTCAATGCGGACCCAGCGCAGATCGGTCCGGTAAGTAATTCCGTTGACCCGCAACTCGACGTCGGTAAGTACAACGGCCGCGGCAGTGTGTCGCACATGCAAAATCGTCCAGGTGGACAGTTGGAAAGTGCTGTAGAGGTCTTTCGCTTGGACAGCACGTTTCCCAATCGATGACCGAGTACCGCCCAGTTCCATGAAATGTTTGCCGAGCAATCCCCATTGCCGCTTCTGCCACCTCTCAAGAAAATCTACACAAACTTGTGTGATCTCTTGTGAATCCTCTGAGCCGGGAGAGTATTCGTAGGGTTGCCACTGTTCGAGCCGGGCCTTCTGTTCCTGGACGCTATTCCACTGACCCAAAGATTCCTTCAGCGAGGGATTAGGAGCGACGGGCTTCATCTGGAGCTTACGAGCATCAGCCCAATCCGCAACGGCAAAGAGTCGATTCCAAGCCTTAGTGGCGACGATAGCGTTGTCGAAATTGACCAATGTGCCGTGCACGATGCCGTTGCGGAACAACTCGGTCACCTCGGTGGTTCTGGTTTGGTAGAAACCCTTGATGAACGTTTGGTGGGCATGGCCTAGTCCGAGGTGGTGCCCGGCAACGCTGTCCCACGCAACCATGTCTTGGGATGAACGGGCATGAAGCCCTTGACGGGCGCTAGCCTCTAGATCGTTCACGAATCCGTCCATGACGGACAGCAACACGAGGATGGTGCTGTAGTAGCGGCCGGCTTCGTAGTCGGAGAGGGCCTTTTGGAGTAAATCCATACGAGGGCGCATTGCGTCGAAGCGATAAAGGCGGCGAAGAGAGAAAGCGATTCGATCGTCCACCTTGTAGTAGTCGATTAGTCGCTTCTCGGCAGTCCCAGCATCGTGAGTATCGATGACCTCAGTGATATCGGCTAGATTCAAGTCGCCTGTGAATACCCAGTTCCGCTCTCCAAGAAGGACATAAAACCGGTCTACGGTTTCGGTGATGCGCTGGTGTTCCTTTTTCAGCTCCTTCAGGAGCTCCTTTTGATGCTTGGGCAGTAGGAAGCCGAGCAGCTTGAATGCTGCCATCTGCTGTTCCATCTCCCTGACGGAGGGAAGGTCGCGTGCTGAACCGTAAGGAGTCACTTGAGGTATATCCGCCATACCTATGACCGTAGTCGTGTCAATGATCAAACTCCATGTTGTCTTGGAACCCATGGGTTGCGAGACGCAGCGAACGAGACAACTGCAATGATGAAGCCTTTCAGGCGCTGAGTGTCCTGCAGCTGTGTATCGGAACCTCGCAATCAGCTTCTGGCGCGATCGTGGGATGCAAGATACTTTTGGTTCGGTGGTACGGCAACGGTGGGTGTGTTCCGGTGCGCCGCGCCGACAGAGCGCCACCGAGCCTGGCAGCCCTCCTTGACGTGACCGGGACCACATGGCACTCTGGATGATATACGATTTCGTACTTCATTCAGGAGAGACATGGGCAACGACGCCACCACGGACACGCTGAAGCAGGCCGGCAAGGTCATCGCCGTCCACATCAACTACCCCTCACGGGCAGCAGAACGCGGACGCACCCCGGAACAGCCCTCCTACTTCCTGAAGCCCGGCTCCTCGCTGGCACTGACCGGCGGCACCGTGGAGCGCCCGGCGGGTTGCGAACTGCTCGGCTTCGAAGGCGAAATCGCCCTCATCATCGGCAAGACCGCACGCCGCGTGAGCATCGACGAGGCCTGGAGCTACGTCGGGGGAGTGACCGCCAGCAACGACCTGGGCGTGTACGACCTGCGCTGGGCAGACAAAGGCTCCAACCTCCGCTCCAAGGGCGGTGACGGCTTCACCCCCGTCGGCCCCGCCATCATGGACGCCGCAGACGTCGACCCCGCCGCACTGCGCCTCCGCACCTGGGTCAACGGCAGCCTCGCCCAGGACGACACCACCGCAGACCTGCTCTTCCCCTTCGCCCAGCTGGTGGCCGACCTCTCCCAGCTGCTCACGCTGGAACCGGGCGACATGATCCTCACCGGAACCCCCGCCGGCGCCTCCGTAGCTGTCCCCGGCGATGTCCTGGAAATTGAAGTGGACGTCCCCGCCACCGGAGCAACCACCGGCCGCCTCACCACCACCGTCACCGAGGGTACGACGGCGCTGGCCACCTTCGGCGCGCAGCCCAAGATCGACGACAAGCAGCGCGAAGAAGCCTGGGGCTCCGCCGAAAAGGCAGGCCTCAAGCCCAAAGAAGAAAAGAAAACCCTCACCCCCGAGCTCAAGGCCAAACTCGAATCCGTCGCCACCGCCACCCTCTCCTCGCAGATGCGCGCCCGCGGCCTGAACAACGTCTCCATCGACGGACTCAGCGGCACCAAGACCGGCCGCAAGGTGGTCGGCACCGCCCGCACCCTGCGCTTTGTCCCCAACCGCGAGGACCTCTTCAAGACCCACGGCGGCGGCTACAACGCGCAGAAACGCGCCATCGACTCCGTCGGTGAGGGCGAAATCCTGGTCATGGAAGCCCGCGGCGAAAAGGGCACCGGCACCCTGGGCGACATCCTCGCCCTGCGCGCCAAGCACAACGGCGCCGCAGCCATCATCACTGACGGCGGCGTCCGCGATTACTCCACCGTGGCCGGCATCGACCTGCCCGTCTACTGCGCCAACCCGCACCCCGCCGTCCTCGGCCGCAAGCACGTCCCCTGGGACACCGACCTCACCATCGCCTGCGGCGGCGCCACCGTGCAGCCCGGGGACATTATTGTGGCCGACGACGACGGCATCCTGGTCATCCCGCCGGCCATCGCCGAGGAACTGGTGGAGGCCTGCATCGTCCAGGAACACCAGGAAGAGTTCATCGCCGAAATGGTCAAGGCAGGCCACAGCGTCGACGGGCTCTACCCGATGAACTCGGCCTGGAAGGAAAAGTACGAGGCCTGGGCGGCGGAACAGGCGTGAGCACCGCCGACAGCAGCACCGCCACCGGCTCCAAGTCGGAGCAGGCGTATGCCCAGCTGAAGGACCGGATCCTGTCCGGAGGAATGACTCCGGGCTACCGGCTGGTCCTCAGCAGCATCGCCAATGACATGGGCTTCAGCGTGGTCCCGGTCCGGGAAGCCATCCGCCGCCTCGAAGCGGAAGGACTCGTCCACTTTGAGCGCAACGTCGGCGCCACCGTGGCCGGCATCGATCCGGACCTGTACCTGCACACCATGCAGACCCTCAGCATCATTGAGGGTGCCGCCACCGCGCTGGCCGCCCCGAGCATCAGCACCGAAGACCTGGCAAAGGCCCGGGACCTGAACCGGCAGATGCGCGCCGTCCTCGACGCCTTCGACCCGGTCCGCTTCACCCAGCTCAACACCGAGTTCCACGCCCTGCTCTACGGTCCCTGCCCCAACCCGCACATCCTGGACCTGGTCCACCGCGGCTGGAACCGGCTGAACCGGATGCGCACCTCCACTTTCCGGTACGTGCCGGACCGGTCGCACGCCTCGGTGGAGGAACACGATCACCTCCTGGACCTGATCGAGGCCGGCGCCCCGGCGTCCGACGTCGAGCACGCCGCCCGCGCGCACCGCACCAACACGCTCAACGCCTTCCTGGCGCAGGCCCACCAGCCGCCGTCGCCCATCTGACAGCCCGTCCGACAGAACCAACTGACTTGTAACGACTGAGAACACAGAACGCAGAAAGAGGACCACCCCATGGCCGAACACTTTGTTCCCGAGAACCTTCCCACCCACATCCAGCACTTCATCAACGGCAAGTTCGTCGACTCCGCCAACGGCGCCACCTTCGACGTGCTGGATCCGGTCACCAACAAGACGTACGCCACCGCCGCCGCAGGCCAGAAGGAAGACATCGACGCCGCCGTCGCTGCCGCCCGCGACGCCTTCGTCAACGGCCCGTGGCCGAAAATGAAGCCGCGCGAACGCGCCCGCATCCTCAACAAGATCGCCGACGCCGTGGAAGCCCAGGAAGGCCGCCTGGCCGAAATGGAAACCTTCGACACCGGCCTGCCCATCACCCAGGCCAAGGGCCAGGCCCTGCGCGCCGCGGAGAACTTCCGCTTCTTCGCAGACCTGATCGTCGCCCAGTTCGACGACGCCATGAAGGTTCCCGGCGCCCAGATCAACTACGTGAACCGCAAGCCGATCGGCGTGGCCGGTCTCATCACCCCGTGGAACACCCCGTTCATGCTCGAGTCCTGGAAGCTCGCCCCGGCCCTGGCCACCGGCAACACCGTGGTGCTCAAGCCGGCCGAGTTCACCCCGCTCTCCGCCTCCCTCTGGGCGGATATTTTCACCGAAGCCGGCGTTCCGGCAGGCGTGTTCAACCTGGTCAACGGTCTGGGCGAGGAGGCCGGCGACGCACTGGTGAAGCACCCGGACGTGCCGCTGATCTCCTTCACCGGCGAGACCACCACCGGCAAGACGATCTTCCGCAACGCCGCGGAGAACCTCAAGGGCATGTCCATGGAGCTCGGCGGCAAGAGCCCCTGCGTCATCTTCGCCGATGCTGACCTGGATGCCGCCCTCGATTCCGCACTGTTCGGCGTCTTCTCCCTCAACGGCGAACGCTGCACCGCCGGCTCCCGCATCCTGGTGGAACGCCCGGTCTACGACGAGTTTTGCGAGCGGTTCGCCGCCCGCGCCAAGACCATCGTCGTCGGCGACCCGCACGACCCCAAGACCCAGGTGGGCGCTCTGGTGCACCCGGAGCACTTCAAGAAGGTTGCCTCCTACGTGGAGATCGGCAAGACCGAAGGCCGCCTGCTCGCCGGCGGCGGACGCCCCGAAGGCCTGGAAGAGGGCAACTACATTGCCCCCACGGTCTTCGCCGACGTCGCCCCTGACGCGCGGATCTTCCAAGAGGAAATCTTCGGCCCCGTCGTCGCCATCACCCCCTTCGACACTGAAGCCGAAGCCCTGGAACTGGCCAACAACACCAAGTACGGCCTGGCCGCCTACATCTGGACGTCAGACCTCACCCGCGCGCACAACTTCGCGCAGAACACCGAAGCCGGCATGGTGTGGCTGAACAGCCACAACGTCCGCGACCTGCGCACCCCGTTCGGCGGCGTGAAGTCCTCCGGCCTGGGCCACGAGGGCGGCTACCGCTCCATCGACTTCTACACCGACCAGCAGGCCGTGCACATCACCCTGGGCAAGGTCCACACCCCCAAGTTCGGGACCGACGACGCCGCCGCGGTTGCCGGCTAAGCGCCCCGGACACTTCCACTTCGTTTGCAAAGGAGCAACACCATGAGCATTTCAATCCACAACCCGAATCCGATTCCGACGCCGAGCATCCAGCCGCCGGACATCATCCGCTGCGCCTACATGGAGCTCATCGTCACCGACCTGGCGAAGTCCCGCCAGTTCTACGTGGACGTCCTCGGCCTGCACGTCACCGAAGAAGATGACGAGGCCATCTACCTGCGCTCCCTGGAGGAGTTCATCCACCACAATCTGGTGCTGCGCAAGGGACCCGTTGCCGCCGTCGCGTCCTTCGCCTACCGCGTGCGCACTCCCGAAGACGTGGACGTGGCCGAGGCCTACTACAAGGAAATGGGCTGCCGCACCGAACGCCGGGCGGAGGGCTTCACCAAGGGTGTGGGCGACTCGGTCCGCGTGGAGGATCCGCTGGGTTTCCCGTACGAGTTCTTCTACACCGTGGACCATGTGGAGCGCCTCACGCAGCGCTACGACCTCTACTCCGCCGGCGAGCTGGTGCGCCTGGACCACTTCAACCAGGTCACCCCCGACGTTCCCCGCGGCCGCGCCTACCTGGAGGACCTGGGCTTCCGCGTCTCCGAGGACATCAAGGATTCCGACGGCGTCACCTACGCCGCCTGGATGCACCGCAAGGACACCGTCCATGACACCGCCCTGACCGGCGGTGACGGCCCGCGCATGCACCACGTTGCCTTCGCCACCCACGAGAAGCACAACATCATCCAGATCTGCGACAAGATGGGCGCCCTGCGCATCTCCGACCGGATTGAGCGCGGCCCCGGCCGGCACGGCGTCTCCAACGCCTTCTACCTCTACATCCTGGATCCGGACGACCACCGCATCGAGATCTACACGCAGGACTACTACACCGGCGACCCGGACAACCCCACCATCACCTGGGACGTCCACGACAACCAGCGCCGCGATTGGTGGGGCAACCCCGTGGTCCCGTCCTGGTACACCGAGGCCTCCCTGGTCCTGGACCTGGACGGCAATCCGCAGCCGCTGGTGGCCCGCACGGATTCCTCCGAAATGGAGGTGACCGTCGGTGCGGACGGCTTCTCCTACACCCGCGGCGACGAGACCGATTACAAGGTCGGCTCCCAGCTCTAAGCAGGTTCGATCCGAACAGAAAGCAGTGCGGTGCTAGATAAATCAACTCTCCAGGCGGTGGCCGACGAGCTGCTCGAGGCCAAGCGGACCCGAACCCCGGTGCCGCTGCTGACCGCCCGCTATCCCGATATGACCATCGAGGATTCCTACGCGGTGCAGAACCTCTGGGCGGACCGGCTGCTGGCCTCCGGCCGCCGGCTGGCCGGGCACAAGATCGGCCTGACCTCCAAGGCCATGCAGGCCGCCACCGGGATTACGGAACCGGACTACGGCATCATCCTCGATGACATGGTGCTGGAAAACGGCGTCACCCTTGACTGGGATTCCTACACGCATCCCCGGATCGAGGTGGAGCTGGCCTTTGTGCTGGGCAAGCCGCTGGCCGGCCCGCACTGCACAATCTTCGACGTCCTGGACGCCACGGACTACGTGGTGCCGGCGCTGGAGATCCTGGACTCCCGGATCGAGATGGAGGGCCGGAGCATCGTGGACACCATCGCGGACAACGCCGCGATGGGCGCCATGGTGGTGGGCGGCAATCCGGTGAAGGCCGCCGACGTCGACCTCCGCTGGGTCTCGGCCCTGCTCTACCGCAACCAGGGGATCGAGGAAACCGGCGTTGCCGCCGGGGTGCTGAACCACCCCGCCGCCGGCGTGTACTGGCTGGCCAACAAGCTGGCCGCGCACAACACGTCGCTGCAGGCCGGGGAAATCATCCTCGCCGGATCGTTCACCCGGCCCATGTGGGTCTACAAGGGCGACACCGTGTACGCCGACTACGGACCGTTGGGAACCATCACATGCCGCTTCGAGTAACCCCAGAGGAAACCTTCGCCGCCCGGATCGCCGTCCGCGGCCGGCAGACCGGCATGTGGGTCTGTTCCGGCAGCCCGCTGGTCGCCGAGATCTGTGCCGGCTCCGGACTGGACTGGCTGCTGTTTGACGCCGAGCACAGCCCCAACGGGCTGGAATCCCTGCTCGCCCAGCTGCAGGCCGTGCACGGTTACCCGGTGGCCCCGGTGGTGCGTCCGCCGTCGGGCGATCCGGTGCTGCTCAAGCAGTACCTGGACCTGGGCGCGCAGAACCTGCTGATTCCCATGGTGGACACCCCGGAACAGGCCGCGGACCTGGTCCGCGCCGTCCGGTATCCGCCGCAGGGCATCCGCGGGGTGGGCAGTGCCCTGGCCCGCGCGTCGCGCTGGAACCGGATTGACGGCTACCTGCAGAATGCCGCGGACACACTCACGCTGCTGGTGCAGATCGAAACCGTTACGGCCGTGGACAACGTGGCGGCCATTGCCGCCGTCGACGGCGTGGACGGGCTGTTCATCGGCCCGTCCGACCTCGCCGCATCCATGGGACTGCTGGGCCAGCAGGACCACCCGGACGTGGTGGCCGCCGTCGAGCACTGCATCCGCGAGATCAAGGCCGCCGGCAAACCGGTGGGCGTGAACGCGTTCGCCGAGGCCACCGCCCGGCGGTACATCGCCGCCGGCGTCGACTTTCTCCTGGTGGGCGCCGACGTCGCACTCCTGGCCCGGGGGAGCGAGACCCTGGCCGCCACCTATATTTCCGCCGCGGACGACGACGCCCGCGCGAGTTACTGACAAGGATTTCCATGGCTGCACTTTCCGGCACCGCCGCCGGTCCCCGTTCCACCCCTCGCTCCACGGCCAAGGACACCCGCAAGGTGGCCGTGGCCACCCTGATCGGCACCACCGTTGAGTGGTACGACTTCTTCATCTACGCCACCGCCGCCGGCCTGGTGTTCTCCGAACTGTTCTTCAAGCCCGCGGGCAGCGAATTCGCCACCCTGGTCACGTTCGCCTCGGTTGGCCTGAGCTTCCTGTTCCGCCCGCTCGGTGCGTTCCTGGCCGGGCACTACGGTGACAAGATCGGCCGTAAGGCCCTGCTGGTGCTGACCCTGCTGCTGATGGGCGGGGCCACCACGCTGATCGGCGTGCTGCCCACCCACGCCACCGCCGGCATCTGGGCACCGATCCTGCTGGTGCTGCTGCGCATCATTCAGGGCATCTCCGCCGGCGGTGAATGGGGCGGCGCGGTGCTCATGTCCGTGGAACACGCCCCGCGCAACCGCCGCGGAGTGTTTGGTTCCTTCCCGCAGCTGGGAGTGCCGCTGGGCATGCTGCTGGCCTCCGGCGTCACGGCGCTGATGACCGGCGTGATCTCCCCGGGCGACGAGTTTGTCGAATGGGGTTGGCGTCTGCCGTTCCTGCTGAGCATCGTGCTGATTGTGGTCGGCTTCCTGGTGCGCAGGTCGGTGAGCGAAAGCCCGGTCTTCGAGGAAATTGCTGAAAAGAAAAAGCAGACCCAGATGCCGATTGTGGAACTGATGAAGAACCACTGGAAGCTGGTGATCCTGGCCGCGCTGGTCTTTGCGGGCAACAGCGCCGCGGGGTACATGACCACCGGCGGGTTCATCCTGAACTACTCCACCAATCCGGACGGACCGGTGGCCCTGGACCGCACGGACGTGCTGCTGGCCGTTTCCGGCTCCGCCGCCCTCTGGTTCGCGTTCACCCTGATCAGCGGTTTCATGGCGGACCGGATCGGCCGGAAGAAGACCTACCTGATCGGCTTCGCGTGCCTGGCCCTGACCGTCTTCCCGCTGTTCTGGCTGATCAACACCGGTGATATCTGGATTCTGTTCCTGGGCATGGCCCTGTTCACGGTGGGCCTGGGCCTGACCTACGGCCCGCAGGCCGCCTGGTACAGCGAGATTTTCCCGGCCTCCATCCGCTTCTCCGGCGTCTCGGTCTCCTACGCGCTGGGTGCGATCATCGGCGGGGCTTTCGCCCCCACCATCGCGCAGGCGCTGGTCAAGGCCACGGGCTCGACGACGGCGGTCTCCGCCTATCTGCTGGTCATGATTGTGCTGGCGGCGGCAGCCACCATGATGCTGCGCGACCGGCCCGGCATCGACCTGTCCATTCGGAACCAGGCGGAGCAGGAAGTCGGGGCCACCATCTTCGACAAGCGCCGCGGTGTATCCACGGATGACGTGGCCGGGAATGACGCAGGACCCGGCAGCGCTGATGCGAAGGCCGGCGCCGGCACGCGCCGTTAGGTTCGTCAGGCTGTAAAGGCCCGGCAGGCGGGGGTTCCATATCCTCGTCCTGCCGGGCCTTTCGCGTTGCGCCGGGCCTAGGATGGGCGCATGCGCCAAGACCCGGCTTCATGGACTCCCGTGCTTACCGGCCGGCTGCTGCTCCGCCGGCTAGAACAGGCGGACCACGAATCCGCGATTCGGATCCATACCGATCCCCGGACCACCCGGTATAACGCCGCCGCTCCCAGCGTGGAGAAAGCCGAGAAGCTTCTGGAGTTTTTCCACGCGCACTGGCACCGGGAAGGATTCGGCTACTGGGCAGTGGCGGAGCGGGAGCAGCCGGACACGGTCATCGGCTTCACCGGACTGCACCGTGCCGTGGTCGCCGGCCGGACGGTGCTGAACCTGTACTACCGCTATGATCCCGTCGTCTGGCGCCGCGGTTACGCCACCGAGGGGGCGGTGGAAGCGGTGCGCCGGGGCCGGGCGCTGATGCCGGAGCTTCCGGTGCTGGCCAGCGTTTCCGACCGGAACCTTCCGTCACAGCGGACCGCGCTGGCGGCAGGCCTGCAGCGGAACCCCGCGCTGGACCGGCAGATCGGACGGACGGCGGATATCTACTTCACCCTCGGCTGGCCGGCCCCGGCACGGTAGAAGAGCCCCGGAGCAGCCCCAAACCGTTGACCGGGGCTGATGTGCTGCCGGACAGTTGAGCCATGCCTTTCAACGCCGCACCGCTGTGGGACGCGCTGGCCGGAACCGTCAGCTCGGGCAAATATCCGGGCCTGGTCGCGGGGGTGCGGATCAACGGCGAGACCGAAGTCTTCGCCACCGGTTTCCTGGGCATCGGGTCCACGGCGCCCATGGCTGAGGACACTCCGTTCCGCATCGCGTCGCTGAGCAAGCCGATGGGCGGAGCGCTGGCCCTGAGCCTGGTGGCGGACGGGAAGCTGGGACTGGACGACGACGTCGACCGCTGGCTTCCGGCGCTGGCGGCACCGCGCGTGCTGGCCACCCCGGATGCACCGCTGTCAGTGACCGTTCCGGCACGCGGTCCGATCACCGTCCGGCA
Source organism: Arthrobacter sp. TJ-178 (assembly GCF_058269275.1). Classification (NCBI taxonomy): domain Bacteria; kingdom Bacillati; phylum Actinomycetota; class Actinomycetes; order Micrococcales; family Micrococcaceae; genus Arthrobacter; species Arthrobacter sp. TJ-178. Next base: position 66,265 of record NZ_JBZCNK010000003.1, read on the forward strand.
CCTGCTCACCTTTACCGCGGGACTTGGCATCGACTTCGGGCCAACCCCATATGCGGCGGCGACGCGGGAGCTTTTATGGGGTCCGAATCCGCCGGACCTGCCGCCGGAGGAGTATCTCTCGCGGCTCGGGGAGCTGCCCCTGGCGCATCAGCCCGGGGAGCGGTGGATGTACCACGCCAGCGCCGACGTCCTCTCGGTCCTGCTCCCGGCCGTCGGGCTTGCTCCGCTCGGCCAGCTGTTCGAGGAGCGGATCAGCGGGCCGCTGGGGCTAACCGGTACCGGTTTCCCCACCGGCCGCGAGGAGTTTCCGGTCCAGTATGAAGCGGCCGACAGCGGACTGCGCGAAGCCGTGTCCTACCGGGACGCCCTGTCCGCGCCTCCGGTGTTCGAGTCCCTGGCCGGCGGACTGGTGTCCACCGTCCCGGATTACCTCACCTTCCTGTCCGCGCTGGCCGACGACGAACTGCTTCCGGGCGCGCTCCGCGAGATGATGACCAGCGACCAGCTCACCGGACCGCAGCGTGCCGGGATGATGGAGATGGCCGGCCCCGACGAATCCTGGGGCTTCATGACGGCGGTGCAGGTCGGCGTCGGCGAGCCGTGGTCCGAACCCGGCATGTGGGGCTGGTCCGGGGGCTCCGGGGTCTGCGCAGCGGTGTATCCGAACGGTGACATGGGTGTGGTCTTCACCCAGCGCTTCCTGAACGGACCGCGGGACAACTTCGATTTCTTCTGGGAACCCTTCGGCGCGCTCCGGGACAGCGCCCGGCCGTGAAGTCCGGCGCCGCCCGGACCGGTATCCCATCCGGTGGCGGCACCGGCGCCTGAGGCGTTGAACCTGTTGCCGGTCCCGGCGATTTGCTAGCGTCTTGCCGCAGGGATTCGGCACCGCGTGCGGCGGAACAGAGATGAAGGCAGAGCCATGGTCACTGTAAAAAACCTTGATGGGGAAGCCTTATGGGCGTTGGCCCACAGCGAGCGGGCAGCACTTGCGGAGGATCTCGCCGGTCTCACGGAGGACCAATGGCAGCACCGCAGTTTGTGCGGAGACTGGTCGGTTGAGCAGGTCCTGGCCCACCTGACGGCGGCAGCCAGCCTCAATCAGCGGCAGTGGCTGCGGAGCATGGCGGCGTCACGGTTCCGTCCGGAGGTCCACAACCAGCGCAGGCTCGCGCAGCATCTGGGAGCCGACCCCCAGGAAACCCTCCAGCGCTTCCGGGCAATCATCAGCAGCACCACCGCACCGTCCGCCCACACGGCCGCGTATCTGGGAGAAGTAGTGGTCCATGCCCAGGACATCCGCCAGCCCCTGGGCCTGCTCCGGCCGCCGGGCCTTGAAGCACTCGCGGCCGTGGCGGCGTTCTTCGTGACCCGGGACTTCACGGTTCCCAGCCGGACCTACTCCACGGGGCTCCAGCTGAGGGCCACTGACGGTTCCTTCACCGCGGGCTACGGGCTGCTGGTCACCGGGCCGCTGCTTGCCCTGGTCATGAGCATTGCCGGCCGTGCCGCATATCTGGATGACCTCGGCGGGCCCGGTGCCCCAACCCTGCGGGCACGCGTTCAGCGTGCCGGCTCCGGATCCGTTGCCCAGTAGCCCAGGGCGACCACGGGAAGGATGACACCGAGACTGGTGAACAGCTCCAGGGCGGCCGGACCATGGCCGCTGACCTCGCCGGTGAGCGTCATGGTGATGGTGATGGAGGAGAGCATGAACACCAGCACCAGCACTGCCGCCAGAGCGGTGCCCGCTGCCCGCAGGCCGGCCCGCCGTCGTCGTACCGAGACCCACAGGGCCGGCAGAATCAGCGCAATCCACACCCAGTGATGGAACCAGGAGATCGGCGAGATGGCCAGCATGACCACCGCGTTGGCGCTGATCGCGGCGATGATGTCTCCGCGGCCGTCAGCACGGCGGATGGCCAGGTAGCCCAGGACGACGACGGCGGCGGAGGCCAGGAGCCACAGCGGGCGCTGCAGGGACTCGGGGGTGCCCAGATGCGCGATCAGCGAGTTGAGCGACACGTTGTACATGTCGGTGGTATCGCCCACCCGGCTGGAATCGGACAGCGCATCGAACCAGAACGTGCGGGACTGGGCGGGGGAGGCAAGCCAGCCCACGGCCACAGTGGCAGCGAAGGTTGCCCCCAGGGTGAGGATGGCGCGCCAGTCGCGGCGCACCAGGAAAATCAGGCCGAACGCCAGCGGAGTGAGCTTGATGCCGGCAGCCAGTCCGATCAGCATGCCGCGGGGCACCCGTCCGGCGGGACGGACCAGATCCGCCACGATTAGCAGCATGAGCATCGGATTGATCTGACCGAAACCCAGTCCTTCACGCCACGGCCCCAGCAGGCCGATGAACAGGGTGGCCAGGACCACCACTCCGGCGGGACCGCCGAGCGCGCTCTGCAGGCGCGCGGGAACGGCGTCCTCGTGCCGGAGGTAGCGGGACACCAGAAACGCTGTTGCCACCAGGCAGGCGCAGGAAGTGGCAGTCAGCAGTACCAGTCCGGTGGCCTCGGGGAGGAAGGCAAACGGGGCCAGCAGGAGCGCCGCGAACGGCGGATAGGTGAACGGCAGGCCGCGGGTGTCGGTCTCGACCAGGGCCGGGTCATACAGCTGGTGTTCGCTCTTCCCCAGAAACGCCAGCGCACCCTCGCGGTACACGGTGAAATCCAGCCCGTGGATCTGGGCTCCGAATACCACCAGCACCAGGGCTGCGGGTATGCCAAGGATGAGCCAGAGAAGCGTGCTGCGGGTCCGCGTGCCGTCAGCCGACGTCGATAATGCCATGCCTGCCAGTCTAGTTGGGCTTCCGGACGGGAACCGACTGGGCCCGGGCGGCAGTGCCGTCCGCTGGGGCGTCGTCCTGCTGCTGTCCCAAGGCGCGCAGCGCGGAGCGGCTGAGGCAGAATGCAGCGATTCCTGCCGTCGCCGCGCCGCAGCAGGCAATCGTGGGAACCGGCCCCGCGGCATCACTGATCCAGCCGAGCAGGTTGTTGGCCAGGAGCAGAGGGATCATCTGGGCCAGCACGGCTGCCGACTGGACCCGTCCCACATGGGTCTGCGGAACGAGGGTGAGCATCAGCGGAGCAACCTTGCCGCTGAACACTCCGGTTCCCAAACCGGCGACGGCGGCCAGCGCACCGCACAGCCACGGGTTCGGCACCCATGCGAGGCCCGTCGTCGCCGCACCGCAGAGTGCCAGCCCCGCCACCGGCGTCACCCGGACGAGCGCCCGGCGGCCCCTGGCGACGATGAGCAGCACCACCGCCGCCATGCCCGCTGCGTAACATCCTGCGACTGTTCCTGTTGCAGCAGCGTCCCAGCCTCTGCTTCGTCCCAGAAGCGGCACAAGCAGCGTGGTCAGCGGCAGCACCAAGCCGGACACAGCGGCCAGCAAACCCAGAACCGCCCGGATCTGCACCAGTTTCCAGGCCACTCTGAGCCCGTCCGCAGCTTCGCGCAGCATGGAGCGGTGCACTCCGGATGAGCCCCCGTCCGGACCAGGTGCCGGCGTCCGGGCAGCGGCAACAGTGCGCCGCAGGCACAGAAGGACTATGAACATCAGCAGGTAGCCGACGGCGGCCGCGGCAGCGCTTCCGCCCAGCGTCAGCCACACGACGACGACACCCCCGGCTGCCGGCCCCGCAGCCGCGGTCAGCTGGATCAGCGCCTGGCGTGCCGCCGTCGCCCGCAGCAAAGCGGGCCCGGGTGTCAGCAGCCGGGGAAAGGTTCCGGAGGCCGGCCGGTAGAAAGCATCCGCCGTGCCGAGGATGGCCGCGGCGGACAGCAAAAGCCACAGCGGCGTTCCCAGGGTGAAGGCAAGCACTGCTGCCAGGACTGACACCAGGAACATGATGCCGTCCGTAACAACCATGAGCTTCCACGGGCCTGCCCGGTCTGCGGCCACCCCGCCGTGCAGTGCCAGCAGGACCCGCGGCAGGGCCGTGGCCGTCAGGACCAGCCCGGCGGCGGATCCGCCGAGGTCCGATGCCGTCCAGCTCAGTCCGAAGGAGAGGATCTGGGTTCCCAGCAGGGTCCAGACCGTGCCGAAAAGCCACCAGGAGTAGGACGCCGGCAAGCGCTCTGCCTCGGCACCGGGATGGATGGAATCGGGTCCGGGCAAGGGGGCTCCTGACTGATCTGTATTTCCGGATCACTGGGTGATCCATCAGAGTAGGCCGCTGAACCGCGGATGTCACCCCTAAAATTCGTCAGCAGGCTTAGTGTTGTATCCGACGTTGCAGGCGGGGAAGAGCTCCGCGGACGCGGGGAAGGGAACGGCATGAGCGAGGAACGCCGCAGGGAAATTGGGGAATCAGAAGCTCCCGTCGAGGACGAGCTGCAGGAGTCCTTTGAAAACACGATCACCGAAGGAGCGGAGCGGCTGCACCGCACCTTCCGCACCGTTCTCGTCACCGGATTCTTCGGAGGACTTGAGGTGGGGCTGGGAGTCATGGCCTATCTGGCGGTGATGCACCAGACGGGAGATCATCTGTTGGCCGGAATCGCCTTCAGTGTCGGCCTCATTGCGCTGTTCCTGGCGCACAGCGAGCTCTTCACCGAGAACTTCCTGATGCCGGTGGCCGCCGTGGTGGCCAAGGAAGCCAGCGTGGGTCAGCTGCTCAAGCTCTGGGGTGGAACCCTGCTGGCCAACCTGGCCGGCGGCTGGATCATCATGTGGATTGTCATGCAGGCCTTTCCGCAGTGGGAACCCACAATTGCCGAATCGGCCCGGCATTTCACGGACGCACCGTTCTCCCTGCAGACCGTTGCACTCGCCGTTCTGGGCGGCAGCACCATCACCCTGATGAGCCGCATGCAGCAGGGCACGTCCTCGGACCCGGCAAAGATCGTCGCCACCGTGATTGGCGGGTTCCTTCTGGCCGGGCTCCAGATGTTCCACTCCATCCTGGACTCGCTGCTCATCTTCGGAGCCATCCAGTCCGGTGCCGGCATCACCTACCTCGACTGGCTCGCCTGGTTCGGCTACACGCTGCTCTTCAACATGGTGGGTGGTCTGGTGCTGGTGACGGCCCTGCGTCTGGTGCGGACCAAGGAACTGCTCAAGCAGCGCCGGGCGGAAGCTCCGGCCAATCCCAACGCCGCCCGCGGCGAGGGCTAGGCAGAGACCGGGTTAGGGGGAGGGCGGCAGCTCGAGCTGTCGAGCGAGGGCCGCACCGATAATGCGCGCCGCTTCCGGAAACGCCCCGGGGTTCGGTCCGGAGTAGTTCAGGCGCAGGTGTGGGCCCGTCGGTTCGGCCGGGAACCATTCATCTCCCGCCGCCACCACAACGCCGTCGCGCTCGCAGTCCAGCACCAGGCGGGGCAGATCAGTGGCGTCCGGCAACCGTACCCACAGGTTCAGTCCTCCGCGGGGCAGCACCGCCACGTGGGCACCGGGCACATGGTCCCGCAGGGCTGTGTGCAGCAGATCGCGGCGCACGGCCAGCTGCCGGCTCAGCCCGCGCAGGTGAGCTGCCCACGCCGGCTGCGTAACGACGTCGAGCGCCACCGCCTGCAGCATGCCGCTGACGTACATCGACTGCGCCTGCGTGTCCGCCAGGATACGTTCGCGGGCCGGGCCGCGGGCCACGATGCCGGCCACCCGGACAGCGGGCGAGACGCTTTTGGTGAGTGAGCGCAGGTACACCACGTGGCCGCTGTCATCGCGGGCCGCCAGCGGATGAGCTTCAGCCGTGATGCCAAAATCATGCGCCCAGTCATCTTCGATCAGGAACGCTCCGTACCTCCGGACGACGTCGAGCACGTCCCCTGCGGCGGACGCGGACCACTGGATCCCCGTCGGATTGGCGAATGTGGGCTGGGCATAAAAGGCGCGCGCCCCGGTCTGCTCAAAAGCGCGGACCAAATCTTCGGGATCGGGCCCGTTGATACCGCTGGGAATGGGCACAACCTCCACGCCGGCCTGCGCCGCAGCTAGGATGGCACCCCAATAGGTGGGCGATTCCATCAGCAGCGGACGGCCGGCACCCACCAGCGCCCGGAAGATGGAACTGAGCCCGCTCTGGCTGCCGGGGAGAACGATGACGTCGCTGGGCGCCGGGGGTGCGACGCCGGCCGGGGTGCCCGCTTCCAGTTCGCCGGCGAACCAGGCCTGCAGTTCCGGCAGGCCGGCTGCCGGAGAACGGCTGACCGCGGCACCGCTGCGGGCCGCGCGCGTGAACGCGGTGCGGACCAGGCGTTCGGGCAGCAGCTCGCGGTCCGGATAGCCGGAGTGCAGGGAAATGACGTCATTGGAGGCAGTGCGCAGGGCTGCGGAGAGCTGCGGTGCGCGGGCATGGGGCGTGCCCAGGGCGGCGGTCTGCCAGCCGTAGTCGTTGGGGCGGGCGAAGCGGACCGCACGGACAAACGTTCCCACTCCGGGGCGGGTTTCCACTGCACCCTGGGCAGCCAGGGTCCGCAGTGCCTGCTGCACCGTAACCGGACTGGCACCGTACTGAGCCACCAGCGACCGGGTGGAGGGGAGCATGGCTCCGGGCGCGGCCGTGGTGATCCAGGTGCGCAGGCCTGTGACAATCCGATCGCTGCTGCTATCGTGAGACATGTCACAGCATAGTAGCGCTACTGTCTTGAAACCACCACTGCTATCCGCAAAAGCCGGCCTCGGCTGGGGCCTGCTCGGTGTGCTCGCCTTCTCTTTCACACTGCCGCTGACCCGCATCGCCGTGGGGGACGGCGGGGACGGCGGAATGTCTCCGCTGTTCATCGGTGCCGCGCGGGCAGTCATCGCGGCGGTTCTCGCGGCGCTCGCCCTGACCCTTACCCGGCAGAAGCTGCCGCACGGCCGGCAGTGGCTGCGGCTCGGTGTTGTGGCCGGGGGAGTGGTGCTTGGCTTTCCCCTCCTGACGTCCTTTGCCCTCACTTCCTCTCCGGCCAGCCACGGGGCCGTCGTCGTCGGTCTGCTGCCGGCTGCCACGGCGGTGGCGGCAGCGGTGCGCGGACGCGATCGGCCGCCGGTGGCCTTTTGGCTGGCGGCAGCTGCCGGGGCCGGCGCCGTCGTCACGTTTGCGGCCGTGAGCGGCGGCGGACTCGGCGGCCTGCACCTTGCTGATTTGCTGCTCTTCGGCGCCGTACTGGCCGGTGCGGCCGGTTATGCCGAGGGCGGGCTGCTCGCCCGCGAGCTGGGGGCCTGGCAGACGGTGTCCTGGGCACTGGTACTTGTTTCGCCGCTGATGATCGGGCTGACGGCCGCCGCGGCGATCCGGCAGCCGCCGTCGGGCACGTCCGGCGAATGGGCAGCGCTTGGCTACCTGGGTGCCGTGAGCATGTTCCTGGGGTTCTTCGCCTGGTACCGGGGGCTGGCCATCGGCCCCATGGCGCAGGTGAGCCAGGTGCAGCTGGTCCAGCCCGTGCTCTCCATCTGCTGGGCGGCGCTGCTTCTGGGGGAACAGCTGGGCTGGGCAACGCTCCTGGGCGGGGCCGCCGTGATCGCCTGTGCGGGGATCTCCGTCCGCACGCGGCGCAGGCGCGCCGCCGGCTGATACTGGCGTGTAAAGACGGCATGTCGGTCCCCGCTGACGCCGCAGCCACTGGCAGGATCGGGCACATGCGACATATGGGGATTCTGCTTTTTGACGGGGTTGAAGAACTGGACGCCGTAGGGCCGTGGGAGGTCCTGGCCTACTGGACGCAGACATATCCGGAGGACAACTACGACGTGCGCCTCCTGTCCGCAGACGGGAAACCCGTCACGGCGGCCAAGGGAATGCTCCTGACGCCGCACACCTCCCGGTCGGAAGCGCCGGACTTTGACGTCTTCCTTCACCCCGGCGGACGGGGTGCGCGGAAACTGATGGTGGATGAGCAGCACCTGGAGTGGATGCGGGCCCTCCGGGCACAGGTTCCGCTGATGACCAGCGTGTGCACGGGAAGCCTGGTTTACGCGGCCGCCGGACTGCTGGCGGGCCGCCCGGCCACCAGCTACTGGGATTCCCTTGCCCTGCTGGCCGAGCTGGACCCCACCATTGAGGTCCGCTCCGAAGAGCGCTGGGTGGACGACGGCGATGTGGTCACCAGTGCGGGCGTGAGCGCCGGCATCGACATGGCCCTGCACCTGGTCCGCCGGCTGGCGGGGGAAGAGCGTGCCCGCCAGGTGCGGCGGGGTATCCAATACGATCCGCAGCCTCCGGTGTAGGAACCGGGTCAATCATTCACTGAACCCGCTAACGTCTGAGGGGTCAGCTAGGGTCGGCGGTAACCGGGCACATGGACGTGGCACCGGGGCGGGCGGCAGGGGAAGGAACGGGTCGTGATGAAAACGGAAGAGACCGTGGAACACCTGGATGTATTGATCATTGGCGCCGGACTCAGCGGCATCGGCGCGGCGTGCCGGCTGCGGCAGGAGCATCCCGGCCGGACAATCGCGCTGCTGGAATCCCGCAGCCGTCCGGGAGGAACCTGGGACCTCTTCCGTTATCCCGGAGTCCGCTCAGATTCGGACCTTTACACCTTCGGCTATGACTTCCGGCCCTGGCGTGAAGAGAAAGCAATCGCCGACGGCCCAAGCATCCTGCAGTACCTGAAAGACACCGCTGCGGAGTACGGCGTTGATGCCCTCATCCGCTACCACCACCGGGTCCTCGCCGCGGACTGGTCCAGCCGGGACTCGCGCTGGAACGTCACGGTGGAACGCACCGTGACTCCGCAGGAGGGCGCAAGCGGTGCCGGGGAACCCGCCGGATCCGGGGAAATCCTGGATCTTTCGGCCGGCTGGATCTTTAACGCCGCGGGGTATTACCACTACGGCCAGGGGTATGCGCCGGAGATCCCGGGGCGGGAACTCTTTACGGGTCCGGTCGTGCATCCCCAGCACTGGCCGCAGGACCTGGACGTGGCGGGCAAACGGATAGCGGTGATCGGCAGCGGTGCCACCGCAGTAACCCTGGTCCCCGCGCTCGCAGACCTCGGCGCGGAGGTGACCATGATCCAGCGCACCCCCACTTACATCCTGCCCATCCCCGCGGAGGATCCGATCGCGCGGCGGCTGCGCGGCGTCGTCGGACCCGAACGCACCGGACGCATCATGGCCGAAATCAGCGCCCGCCGGCAACGCGCCATCTGGGTCTTCTGCCAGCGCTGGCCGCGGACCGCGCGCAAGGCCATCCGGCGCATCCAGTCCGGCGTGGTTCCCCCGGATTTCGATATGGACACCCACCTCAACCCGCCGTACCAGCCCTGGGACCAGCGGCTGTGCGCCGTGCCGGACGGCGACTTTTTCACTGCCCTGCGCAGCGGCCGGGCAACCATCGTCACCGGGCAGACAGCCGGCTTCAGTGCGCACGGCATCCGGCTTGCCTCGGGCGAGGAGGTGGAGACCGACGTCGTCGTGACCGCCACCGGGTTCACCGTCCAGGTGCTGGGCGGCATCCAGATGCGGCTCGACGGCGTTCCGGTACGGTTGCCCGAACATGTGGCGTACCGCGGCGTGATGCTCAGCGGCATTCCGAACATGGCCTTTGCCATCGGCTATACCAACGCCTCCTGGACGCTGAAGGTCGGGCTGCTGACCCGGTGGTTCTCCCGCCTCCTGACCCACATGGACCGGCACGGGCTGAGCGCAGCTGTCCCCGTTGCGCCGGAGGGCCTACAAACGCGGCCGCTGCTGGATTTCGGCGCCGGATACGTCCAGCGCAGCCTGGCCGACCTGCCGCGGCAGGGCACGCAGGAGCCGTGGCTGATGACCATGAACTTCCTGGCTGACCGCAGGGATTTGCAGAAGGGAAACCTGGTGGATGAGTATTTGCGGTTCACGCCCGCCGAGGACGCAAACAAGCCGGAAGGGGACCGCTTTGCTTCCCTCGGATCCGGGGTGCGGCTCTGTTACCGGGTGAACGGGCCGGACGACGGCGAGCCGGTGGTCCTGGTCGCCGGGCTCGGGCTGGACCTGACCTGTTGGCCGGACGGTTTCGTGGACGGCTTGGCCGCAGCCGGTTACCGCGTCATCCGGTTCGACAACCGCGACGCCGGCCGGTCCAGCCGCATGGCAACACCCACGCCGTCCCTGCTGCACCAGGCGCTGGGACGTCCGGTGCCCGGCGCCTACCGGGTCGAGGACATGGCGGAGGACGTCGTCGGGCTTTTGGATTACTTGGAGATTTCACGCGCCCACGTGGCGGGAATGTCCCTGGGCGGCATGATTGCCCAGTCCGTGGCCGCCCATCACCCGGACCGGGTTCTCACCCTGACTTCGATGATTTCAACCACCGGTGCCCGGGGAATCGGCGGGGCATCCCTGTCCACCAAGCTGAGGTTTGCGGCACGGCCTCCGCGCACCCGGGAGCAGTTCATCCGTGCGCGGGTTGCCCTGATGGGCCATCTTTCCGGCCGGACTTACCCTGCTGATGCAGGCTTCGAGACCGAACAGGCCGGGCTGGCCTGGGACCGCGGTGACTACCCGGACCGGGGAACTGCCCGATCCCGCCAGCTGGGTGCCATCAACGCTTCTTCAGACCGCACCCGCGACCTGGCCGCCATCAAGGCTCCCGCGCTGATCATCCACGGAGACCGGGACCCGGTGGTGCATCCCAGCGGGGGCGCCGCCACCGCGGCCGCCATCCCCGGAGCACGCCAGGCCACGGTTCCCGGCATGGGCCATTACTTCCATTCCGCCGTGGTGCCCGAACTGCTGCGGCTCGTTACCGGTCACCTGGCCTCGGGCAGGGCAACAGATTCAGCCGGCACCGCGGAACGGTCCGCCTACTGAGCCATTCCGGGGGAAACCGGAACAAAGTTGATCTTGTTGTTGTCCAGGACCCGCTTCTTTGCAATGCGGGTGAATCCCTTGGCGTCCAAATGGTTCTTGGCACGGAAATCCGCCAGGGCGGCGTCGTATGCCTTGTTCATCTGCTCGCCGGTGATGACTTCGGTGGTTCCGTCGGTAAAGCTGATGCTGACGGACGCCGACTGGGGAAAATGGCGGTCCATGCGAACGAAGCCGTCGGTGTCCTGCTGAAGAGAGATCAAGTGTTTCCGCCTTTAGAGATGATGAGGTTCCAGTCTTCCCTATCTTTGCGGTGCCGCTTTACCAGATGACCGGCGGCCGACGGCGATTGTTGCCTCCGGTTCCTCCCCGCACACGATTCCCGGGCGCAGTCCCCGCACCGCCATGAGATGAGCCACAGCCCCGGCCTGACTCCGGCTGCACTCCACCAGCACCCAGCCTTCCGGTCCCAGCCACGCAGGTGCTGACTCGATGATGCGCCGCAGCACCTCCAGTCCGTCAGCACCGCCGTCGAGAGTCAGCGGGGGTTCATAATCCCGCGCCTCCGGGGGCATGGTGCCGAGCTTGGCGGTGGGAACATAGGGGGCGTTGGCGACGACGACGTCGATCCGGCCGCGGAGCCCGCACGGCAGCGCCTCGAACAGGTCGCCCTGCAAAACCGACGCCTGCCCCGCCAGATTGATGCCGGCGCAGGTGACGGCAGCGGTTTGAAGATCAACGGCGTAAGCCTCCGGCGCGTGGGTCGTGTGCGCGGCAACGGCCATGCTGACCGCCCCGGAGCCGCAGCAAAGCTCCACGAACACCGGACGGCTGAGGCTTTCGAGCAGCGCAATGGCTCGGGCGGCGAGCAGCTCCGTCCGCCGCCGGGGAATAAAGACATGAGGGGCAACCGGTATCCGCAGCCCGTAAAACTCTGCCCAGCCAAGGACCTGCTCAAGCGGGAAACCGTCGCAGCGCTGCTGAACCATCTGATCCAGAGTTGCGGAGCCAGTGGCTTCAGCGAGCAGGAGGCGGGCCTCCTCTTCGGCAAACACACAGCCTGCCGTGCGGAGCCGTGCTGCCAGTGATTCCTCGGAGGGCCGCATCAGTCTTGCCGGAGGGTGAACAGAAACGGCGGGTTGGGGCCGCGCAGATCCATGGCGCCGAGCAGTGTGCTGCTGTTCACCCGGCGGAATATGTCGTTGACGGGCAGTGCGTCGTAGATCATGGTTGCGCTCAGAACTCCGCGGTACTGCGTCATGCGCAGGCGCGCCTTCGGTTGGGAGGTCCGGGCCAGCGGCAGCAGCGGCCGAATCATGCGGGCGGCGAGCGGTCTGAGGACGGTTGGTCTGCGGACGGTAGATTTGCGGACCAACGGCGCCAGCCGGAGGGCGGCGGCCAGCGGAACAACTCGGGGATTCACGTCAAAGCGCCTTCCGCGTCTGTCGGCAAAGACCAGCGGGTGTGCGCCGTCGGGCCCGTCAAACTGCTTTCCCTGCCATCGCAGGGGTCCCAGGAGTCCGTCGAACGGGTGGCCGGAGGGCAGATCTGCACCCTGCCAAAAGCCTTCGAGCTCTTCGATGCCCACCGGTGGGAGCGAATCGAAGAAGTCCAGGGCTTGTTCCGCGGTGGTGCCGGACCTGAGTTCGCTCAGCCGGGTGTCGGGATGGTGATCCTCGTGTTCCATTCCTTGGTCCTCAGATCTGTCGTCCGTCGGCCCTTATGGTTCTTTATTGTCCCTGCGGGGACGTGCTCTGCCAGTAAGCACGGGTAAAGAACCAGTAATGGAAAAGCCCGCCGGATAGGCCATCGCAAAATAAAATAGAACACATGTACGAATCTTTGCGGCAGGTGAGATCACAGCCCGGAGCGGGGAAGCTTTCCGGGCTGATCCCGCAGCGCGGCTGCGGCGGTGGTGGCCTCGATGCGGCTGAGCGGCCCTCGAAGGTTCAGGGGACATCGACGGCCGGGCGGACGTCGAACCCCGAGAAGGTGGCGGGGGCTGAGCGGACGTCGACGGCTGACGGGAGATTGGCAGCATTGGAAGCGGGAGAGCGGGCGCGGTTGATCGATGAGATCCGCGCGTTGGAGGAATTGAAGGCAGCGGCTGCGGCAGCTCAGGCCCGTGCAGCTGCAGCCTTTGATGCTTCAACGCGCCGGGCTCAGGCCCGGGCAGGGGTAGCGGCAGAGTATCTGGGCCGCGGGGTGGGAGCGCAGATCGGGTTGGCTCGCCGCGAGTCTCCACACCGAGGCGTGTGCCTGCTGGGGCTGGCCCGGATCCTCACGGAAGAGATGCCGTACACACTCCGGGCCCTGAGCGCCGGTGTCATCAGCGAGTGGCGGGCAACGCTTCTGGTGCGGGAGACCGCGTGCCTGTCGCTGGAGGACCGGCAGCATGTGGATGAGACGGTGGCAGGGAACCTCAATGAGCTGGAGACATTGGGAGACCGGCAGCTGATTGCCCGGATCAAGTCACTGTCGTACGGCCTGGATCCGCAGGCAGTGGTCAAGCGTGCTGCGAAGGCGGTTTCGGAGCGGTATGTGTCATGCCGGCCGGCGCCGGACACCATGACGTATCTGACCGGGTTGCTGCCGGTGTCCCAAGGGGTGGGGGTATTCGCGTCTCTGTCTCGGGAGGCTGATCGGTTGAGGGCGGCGGGGGATCCGCGGAGCCGGGGCCAGATCATGGCCGACACGTTGGTGGAGCGGGTCACCGGACAGGCACGCGCTGAAGATGTGCGGGTGGAGGTGCAGCTGATCATGACCGACCGGTCCCTGCTCGCCGGCGTCCTGCCGAATCCGGAGGGTGCAGATGGGAAAGAGGCCGGCCGCGGAGGCATTGTGGTTCCGGACGGTTCGGAGCCTGCCGTATTGGCGGGGTACGGAATGGTGCCGGCGCAGTGGGCGAGGGACCTGATCCGCGGGAACCAGGCCGAAACAAAGCCGGGCCAGGCCGGAACAGAACCCGGCAAGGACGCTGCAGAGACCAGTGCGCGGACCACCGCAGCTGTCTCCAGCCGGAGGGCAACAGCACTTTCGGGCACTTCACAAGATGCCCGACCGGCATCCGAATGGGGAAGGGCGCCAGAGCATCCGGTACGGCCGGATCCGCGGACCGAGGTGTGGTTACGCCGGTTGTACGCGGTGCCGGAGACGGGCCAGCTGACGGCAATGGATTCCCGGGCACGGCTGGTACCGCGGGGCTTGGCGCGCTTCATCGCAGCCCGCGACCACGTTTGCCGTATGCCGTGGTGCGGGGCTCCCATCCGGCATTACGACCATATTGTTCCGTTCCGGAAGGGCGGGGCGACCTCGGCGGAGAATATCCAGGGGTTGTGCGAGGCATGCAACCAGGCCAAGGAAGCACCGGACTGGAGTGCACGGACCGGCGCCGAGGGCCGGCATACGGTGGTCATCACCACGCCCACGGGCCATGCCTATAGTTCCACTGCGCCGCGGCCGCCGGGCTTGGAGTGAACACCTTGGCCAAGCACGAGGTGGGGTATGAGGTTGGGCATGAGGCAATACACGAGAGAATAGGGGATGTGAGCACACCGCAGATATCCGGCATCCCCAGTTTCCTCCCGCAGGTGCCGTTCGACCTTCAGCACATTGGGACGGGATTGGTTTTCGCGGAGGCGCTCGCCGATCTGTTCTCCGCCCTTGATCCCCAAACCGGGAAGAGCGCCGCGGTGGTCCAAGCTCCGCCGGGAACCGGAAAGACGACGCTGGTTCCGCCGCTGCTTGCCAATCTTCTGGCTCTGCAGGAAAGGTCAGCCGGACGGCCGCCGCGCATTGTCGTGACGCAGCCGCGCCGGGTGGCGGCACGATCGGCAGCCCGCCGGCTCGCCGCGCTGGACAGCAGCCCGGTGGGTGCCCGCATCGGCTACACGGTGCGCGGCGAGAGCCACACCGGCCCGAAAACCATCGTTGAGTTCGTAACCCCCGGCATCCTGCTGCGCCGGCTCCTGGCCGATCCGGGGTTGGAAGGCACCACCGCCGTCGTCCTCGATGAAGTGCATGAGCGCGGATTGGAGACGGACTTGCTGCTGGGCATGCTCACCGAGGTCCGGCAGCTGCGCGAGGATCTGACCCTGGTGGCCATGTCCGCCACACTGGACGCGGCGCGTTTTGCCTCGCTGATCGGGGACGGCGGCGGCCCGGTCCCCGTTGTCGGCTGTCCGTCTGCCCTCTATCCGCTGGACATCCGCTGGCAGCCGGCTACTTCCCTGCGTCTGGACGAGCGCGGGGTGACGCGGACCTTCCTGGACCACGTTGCCGACACAGCGGTTGCCGCCCACGCCGAACTTCTGACCGGGAACCCGCAGGCCGATGCCCTTGTTTTCGTTCCCGGAGCCTGGGAGGTCTCGTCCGTCGCCTCCCGTATCCGCAGCCGCGCCGGCGCCGGAACCGAAGTCCTGGAACTGCACGGACAGATCGATCCGCGGGACCAGGACCGCGCGGTCTCCGGCCGAGCAGCAGGAGACCGGCCCCGGATCATCGTCTCCACCAGCCTGGCCGAGTCCTCCCTGACCGTACCGGGAGTTCGCCTGGTCATCGATTCCGGGCTGGCCCGCGAACCGCGCCGGGATGCAGCGCGCGGAATGTCCGGCCTGGTGACCGTTTCCTGTTCCCGGGCCTCAGCGGAGCAGCGGGCCGGACGTGCTGCCAGGCAGGGACCGGGCCGTGTGGTTCGCTGCTATGACGAGCGAACCTTCGGCGCAGCTCCGGCACATCAAACGCCCGAGATTTCCGTGGCGGATCTGACCTCCGCAGCTCTCGTCCTGGCCTGCTGGGGCTCGCCGGGAGGCGAAGGCCTGGCACTGCCGGATGCTCCGCCGCGCGCAGCCATGGAGGAGGCCCAAACGGTACTGAAGACCCTCGGCGCCGTGGATGTTTCCGGAGCCGTCACCCGTGTGGGCAAGACCCTGGCCCGGATCCCCGCCGATCCGCGCCTGGCAAGGGCTCTGCTGGACGGCTCCAAGGTGGTCGGAGCCCGCACTGCGGCGGAGGCCGTAGCACTGGTCGCAGGGGATCACCGTGCACCCGGCGCTGACCTTACCCGGCTCCTGGCTGCCCTGCGGTCCGGACGGGACCCGGGGGAGCGGCGCTGGTCCGAGGACGTGCGGCGCATGCAGGGAATTGTCCGCCGTGAAGGGTCAAGGGGCGAAGAAGCGTCTGCCGGGAATCCAATCCGTCCTTCGGATCCAGCTGATGTTCCGGGTTCGGAGGCCATGGGATTCGTCGTCGGACTGGCGTTCCCGGACCGCCTTGCCCGCCGGGTGCCCGGGGAAGGACCGGAGCGCTACCTGCTCTCGTCCGGAACCCGCGCCGGACTGCCGGCCGGCAGCCCGCTCACCGGCCACGAATGGCTCGCAGTTGCTGAAGTCACCCGCGCCCAGGGCCGTGACGCCGCCGGCACCGGAGCGGTGATTCGCTCGGCTGCACCGCTGAGCGGAGAAACTGCCGCTGCCGCGGCGCAGCACCTGCTCACCGACACGGTTGAAGCTCGGTTCGTGTCCGGCCGGGTCACCGCCAGGCGTGAGCGCCGCCTCGGGGCGATCGTGCTGTCCTCCACACCGGTGCGGCCGACGGCGGCCGAAGGCAGGGCGGCAGTGGCGCGGGCTCTGAAGCAGGAAGGGTTGGGCATCATTGGTTTCTCTCCCGCTGCGGATGCGCTGCGGCGCCGTATGGCATTGATCCGCCGCGAGCTCGGGGAGCCGTGGCCGGATGTCTCCGAGCCGGCGCTGCTGGCCCGTCTGGATGACTGGCTGGCTCCCGAACTGTCGGCCCTCGCCGCAGGCGCCTCGGTGAACGGCATAGACCTCACAGAACCGCTGCGCCGCCTGCTGCCGTGGCCCGAGGCTTCCCGGCTGGCCGAGCTCGCCCCGGAACGCCTCGCCGTTCCCAGCGGCTCCCATGTCCGGATCAGCTATCCGGAACCCGACGACGACGGCGGCCGACCGGTTGTAGCGGTCAAGCTGCAGGAGTGCTTCGGCTGGGCGGAAACCCCGCGCGTGGTCCAGGGCAGGGTGCCCGTGCTGTTCCATCTGCTGTCCCCGGCACGCCAGCCGCTGGCTGTGACCGATGATCTGGCGTCCTTCTGGGCCGGACCGTATTTGCAGGTGCGGGCCCAGATGCGCGGCAGGTATCCCAAACACCCCTGGCCCGAGGACCCCTGGTCGGCCAAGGCGACTGCCAAAACCAAGGCCCGGATGTAGCGGGGCTGCGGGGCGGCGGAGCGGCGGGGTAGCGGGGCTGCGGGGCGCCGGTGCGGCGGCGCTGGCCCGCTGCGACAGGCATCACGTGGGGTGTTCCGCTGCCGGGGCGAAGTGCACTCGTAGGCTGGAAGAGCGGCGACCTGTCTCTTCAGCCGCAGTGAAAGGCCCGTTTTTCCGTGATCCACTCCCTTCAAGATTTCCTGTCGGTTCCGGCTGGCCGGGGCCACCGGATTCCGGCAGTCCGCGTTGCTGCGGGGCTGCTGATTCCGCTCCTGGCGCTGATCCTGCTCGACCGCACCGACCTGACCATGTGTGCCATCTTCGGGTCCCTGACGGGAGTCTTCGGCCGCAGTGAACCGCATTGGCGCCGGCTTCGGCATCAAACCCAGTCCGGTGCCCTCATGACCCTGACCGTGGTTGCCGGAGTGACCATGTCCCTGGCCGGGAAGAGCGGATGGGAAGTCGTGGCGGCCGCCACCCTTATCGCCGGAATCATTTCCGTTGCCGCCGATTATCTGCGTGTCCGCCCGGCCGGACCGTTCACCTACATCTTCGCTTTCACTGCGACCGCCGCCGCACCCTTTTCCGGTTCATCCGGCGAAGCCGCACTGGCGGCAGGCGGGAGCGCGCTGACGGCCATATTGCTCGGAATCGCCGGCCGGGCACATGCCCGCAGGCATACCCCCGTGCTGCCCCTGTCACCGCGGCCGGCACCGGACTGGAAAGCAATCTTCAAGCACTCAGGCCGGTACATTGCGGCCGTCGCCGCCGCCGGTTCCCTCGCCGCGCTGGTGGGACCGGGACACAGCTATTGGGCCATGCTGGCAGCGTGCGCCCCGATCGCCGCCGCTGATGCGGCGCGGGCTCCACTGCGCGCCGTACATTTCATTGTGGGAACCTACGCCGGTGTGCTGCTCTCCGCCCTGCTCCTGCAGCCGGACTGGACCCCGGTGCAGCTGGCCGTCCTGCTGACACTGCTCCAGTTCGCCGGGGAGGTCTACGTCATCCGGCATTACGGGCTGGCCATGATCTTCCTGACTCCTGTAGCGCTGCTGATGACCGGTTTCGTGTCCAGCCAGCCGGTCTGGGACCTCACTGTGGACCGGGCGGTGGAAACCACCATCGGCGCGGCGGTCGCCGTCGTCGTTGTCCTGCTCACCACCTCCCGCAAGGCGAAGGCATTGCCCTCCACAGCCGTCGGGCAACCGGCAATTGGCCCCGGCCAACCCCCAAACCGGCACTGACACCGGACCCGCCGCGTGTCCGGCCAATAGACTTTCGGCATGACGGACCGACCCCGGATCCTCGTCGTGGAAGATGACCGCCGGCTGGCCAGGATGCTGGCGGACCTCCTGAAATCGGAGGGTTATCTGGTGACGCTGGCCTTTGACGGTCAGCGCGCACTGCACGAGGGCCTGACCCAACCCTTCGACGTCCTGCTGCTGGACCGCGGCCTGCCCGCTATCGAGGGACTGGACGTTCTCACGCGGCTGCGCAGCCGCGGCGTGCTGACACCGGCGCTCATCCTCTCTGCCCTGGGCAATGCCGCGGACCGGGTGGAAGGCCTGGACCGCGGGGCCGAAGACTATATGGCCAAACCGTTCGACATCGACGAACTCCTGGCACGGCTGCGGGCGCTGCGGCGACGGAATATTGCCCGGGTTCCGGTGCTGCCTGTGCCCGGCGGCACCCTGGACACCACCGGCCGCACGGTCACCACGGACTCCGGGGACGTGGTGCTGCTCTCTGACCGGGAAGGCGCACTGCTGGAGCATTTGGCCCGCCGGCCAGGTCAGGTGTTTCCGCGGGCCGACCTGCTGGAAGCGGTCTTTCCGGAAGCCGACGACGACGGCGTGGTGGACACCTATGTGCATTACCTGCGGCGGAAATTGGGTAAGGACGCAGTGCTGACGGTGCGCGGCATCGGCTACCGGCTCGGCGCCCGCACATGAGGTTCGGGCGGCCGGCGGCGAAGCGTGCCGCCGTGGCCCGGAAACAGCGCAGCCCGGAGGAAGCCGAGCTGAGGCAAGCCACCGGGCGCTTGGCAGCCCAGTTCACGGCGCTGACCGTCGTGCTGCTGGGTCTGGCCGCCGTCTTGGTTTACGGGTTGGTTTCCACTCAAACCCGTGAGGCCGCCGAGCAGACTTTGATGTCAGCGGTGCAGTTCGATTCTCCGCGGGAGGCGCCGCTGGACGTCTTCCTGGCTGTGTACGACGACGGCAGGCTGGCGGTTTCCCGCAACATGCCGTCGGGCCTGCCGGACCAGGAAGCGCTGGCCGAGGTTGCCGGTACGGACAGATCCCGGCGGGACACCGTGTCCGCCGGAGACCGGACGTATGAAGTCCTCACTGTGCGGCGCGGCGGTGATGTGGTGCAGGCCGCAGTCGATACGCATGAGGCCACGGAACAGCTCCGCCGCCTGGCCCTGGCGTTGGTGGTGTCGGTGCTGGCTGCCGGGTTGGTGGCGGGCGCTCTTTCCGCCGCAGCGGCACGGGCTGCCATGCGGCCCATGGCTGAAGCGCTGGCTTTGCAGCGACGGTTCGTGGCCGACGCCAGCCATGAACTGCGGACACCGCTGACCCTTCTCAGCACCCGTGCCCAGTTACTCCGGCGCCGGTTGTCGAATTCCTCTTCGTCCTCAGCGGCCCCCGCCGGCGGGGAGGCTGATGACTTGCATGATGCCACTGTGAACGAGGGAGCACTCGAGGCCGCCGATGACATCGTGGAGGACACCAAAGTACTCACAGGCATCCTCGAGGACCTGCTGATGTCCGCGGATCCCCGGCACTCCGGACCTCCGGAGCCGGTTAACCTGGTGCCCCTGGCGCGGTCCGCCGTGAGCTCGCTGGAGCCCGAAGCCCTCCGGCGCGGGTTGACGCTCGAGCTGGACGCCCCGGCTCCCGAAATAACCGTGCTGGGCGGACAGTTTGCGCTGCAGCGGATCTTCACGGCGCTCGGGGCCAACGCCCTGGACTATGCCCGGTCGCTCGTGCGGTTCTCCGTGGGGAGCAGCGGACGCGTTGCTGTGATTCGCGTCGCCGATGACGGAGCCGGATTTCCGCCAGGCTTTACCCGGCAGGCGTTTGAACGGTTTGCCTCCGTACGAAACCGGGAAACGGGCGGCGCAGAGGGCGACAGCGCAGACGGAGACGGCACCGGCACTGAAGGCAACGGCGCTGAAGGGGACGGAACCGAAGGGGACGGCGCCGGCGCAGGAGAAGAGAACGTGGCGCCGAGACACTACGGGCTGGGGCTCGCCCTCGTAGCGGAAATCGCTGCCCGCTATGGCGGCAGTGTCCGCGCCCTCCCGGCCGGAGGAGGACCCGCAGCCGCCGGCCGCTCCGGCGGCGTGGTGGAAGTTCGCCTTCCCCTGGCCGGGGGACGGCGCGGGGTCTAAGAATCTTCGAAGAATCGGCTCCGAAAATAAGAGTGTCAGCACATCCACTCTTCGAAAGGTGCATGAAACGATGGCATTTCGGGACAAGGCCAGGGGCCCGCTGGGATGGATCCTGGGCGTAGTTGGCGGTCTGATCCTGTTGGTCGGCTCCTTTTTTGCCGGTATGGCCACGGCCGACACAACTGCGGATTCGGAACAGGCCTCTGTGACTGAACAGCAACAGGAGCAGCAGGGCCAGGAGTCCGAATCCGAGTCTGAGTCTGGCGCCGAGACGCGGCACGAGCGCGACGGCGATGGCGACAAGGCAGAGAAGGACAAGGCAGACAAGCCAGACAAGGCGGATAAGGACAAGACGGATCAGGGAACTGAGACAGACCCGGACACCCAGGAGGAGAACTCAGACGGGGAATCCGCGCCGGATCAGGGCAGGAACGACGGCGACCGCAAGGTGCGCGACGATGAGGGAGATGTCCGCGGCGACGGCGACGGGCCTGCCCGCGACGGCATGACCGAGGACGGCCCCGGGCACGGCCACGGCGGCCGGCATCACTCTGACGCTCCGGACGCTCCGGACTCCCAGGAACAGCAGGACGGCCCGGAACAGCAGGACTCCCAGGACGGCCAGGACGGTCCGGAAGCCTGACTCCTGGCGGACCTGACACTGCGCGCAAATCCGCGCACATCCACGCACGTCGAACTAAACGCTCAACGGCAAAAAGGAACGCCCGGCCAGCTGGCCGGGCGTTCCTTTTTATGGATCCATCAGATTGCAGGTCCGTTCGCTTCCCGCGCTCTGATGGGAGCTAGTGCGTGATTACGCTACGCGGTAGTACACGGCGCCGGAACCAACGTTGGCGCTCTCCAGTACAGTCTGGTTGCCGCCCCATCCGCTGTGGATGGCCTGGCCGTTGCCTGCGTAGATGGCGATGTGGGCAACGCCCATGCCGCCGTCGGCGTAGTAGGCGATGTCGCCCGGCTGGGGGTCGGAAACCGGGGTTCCGTAAGCAGCAAGCTGCGCGGGAGCCAGGTCGCCAACCGAGTGGCCGGCTGCCCGGAGGGCAACCTCAACCAGAACGGTGCAGTCCTGGGCGGCACCCATCTGGGCGTATGCGGAGCTGAGCATGATGGCGTTGGTGCCGCTAGCAGCGGGAGCGGCAGCCGGCGTCACGGAGGAAGCCTGCGTGCTGAAGGTGCTGAAGTCGGCCACGGCGGCGGTCTCTTCCACCGGAGCGGCGTAGGAGACTGCAGCGGGAGCGTCATAGGACACTGCTGCAGGAGCATCGTAGGACACTGCAGCCGGTGCGGCGTAAGCAGCTTCAACAGCAGCGCCGCCGGCGTACGTGATGACATCGCCGGGGTAGATGATGGAATCCAGCGAAAGGCCGTTCAGCGCCAGGATGTCGTCAAGGGTGACGGCGTAGGTGCTGGCGATGGCGCTCAGGGTGTCGCCGGACTGGACCACGTGGGTGGATGCTGCGGCGGGGGCAGGAGCCTCAACCGGAGCAGCTGCGGGAGCTACCGGAGCAGCCGGAACGGCTACAGCAGCAGGGGCGGTGTAGGACTCGGTCGAGTCGTTGGCGATGACGCCTGCCGAAGCGGGGCCGGCCATGCTGAGCACCAGGCCGGAGCCTGCTGCCAGGACAGCTGCTGCGGTGCCGATGGTGCGGGCCTTGCCGGTGGTGGCGTTTGCAAGTGCAGTCCACAGTCCGGTGTTGTCGGCGCTGTGGGTTCCACGAGTATTGTTCAACAAAATAAGTTACCTCTCCCGATACCTGCGAGGTGAGCTGTCGGATGCGGATGGGAGTCATCCGGTCCGCCGAAGAAACCTCGGCTGACTTAACCCCAAGGATTCATAAGGAACCCGTAAGTGGTTCCCCCGCCTCTGCCGAAGTGTGAAATCTGTGGACCTTGACCAGCGGCAGAGCTAGGTAACAAGTCAAGGGAGCCGCTTCAGATAACGGCATGAGTACTACCGTACAAGACGGTTACGGGATGGTAACTATTTAGTAACGAAGCTCGCACGGAGGCGTGAGTGGCACCTCTGGAGTGGCCTGTGGGTGCCGGCACAGGAGGTTCCCAAACCCGCGTCAGCACGGGGATTTAGTGCCGTTTAGGTCCCCGGATACGCCTGGGTCCGCAGGTACGGCTAAGCCCGCAGATACGCCTAGGTCCGCAAATACGCCAACGTGGCCAGTACGCGGCGGTGGCCGCTGTCCGACGGCGAGAGGCCCAGTTTCGCGAAGATGTTGCCGATGTGCTTGCTGACAGCTGTCTCGGATACGGAGATGGTCCGGGCAATGGCGGTGTTGCCCAGGCCCTCGGCCACCAGCCCCAGCACTTCAAACTCGCGGGGAGTCAGGGACCGGATGGGGTCCAGGGTGCTGCGCCGGCTGAACAGCTGGGCGATGACCTCCGGATCCATGACGGTTCCGCCGGCCAGGACCCGGCGCAGGCCCTCGACAAAATCGCCCACTTTGCCCACGCGTTCCTTTAAGAGGTAGCCCACACCCTGGGCACCGGAGGCCAGCAGCCGGCTTGCGTACCGGTCCTCAACATAAGCGGACAGGACAAGGACCGGAAAGTCCGGCACCCGAGAGCGAAGTTCCAGGGCAGCGCGCAGCCCCTCGTTGGTGAAGGTCGGCGGCATCCGCACATCAAGGACGGCGCCGTCGGCACTGCCGGGTTCAAAGCCTGCCAGCAGGTCCTCGGCATTGTCCGCGGAGCCAACCACCTCAAATCCCTCGCCCTGCAGCAGCAGCTCAAGCCCCGCGCGCAGCAGAGCATCATCTTCGGCGATCAGAAGGCGCATGGAAGCTCCACCCTTAGTTCGGTTGGCCCGCCGGGCGGACTGGTCAGATACAACGTGCCGCCGAAGGCAGCAGCCCGGCGGGCAATTCCGGCCAGGCCGGTGCCGGACCCGGCCGCGGGGTCGCCGGCCCCCGCAACGGCAGCGCCGCCGCGCCCGTCGTCGTTCACCCGGACCACCAGCACATCCTCGCGCGGTGCGGTTTCTGTGCGCAGGAGCACTTCGATGTGCGAGGCGTCGGAATGTTTCGCTGCGTTGGTCAGGGCTTCGGCCAGGACAAAGTAGGCGGCGGATTCCACCGCTGCGGGAGCACGCTGCAGTCCCTGCACGTCCAGCGAACAGCTGATGGGGGACCTGCTGGTCAGTGCCGATGCCGCTCCGTCCAGGCCCAGCTCATCCAGGACCGGCGGATAAATGTCGTGTACCGCTTCCCGCAGACCGGCCAGGGCTTCGGTGGCGGCGTCCTGGGCACGCCCGATAAAGGGCATTGCGGCAGCGGGATCACTCTCCGCCGCCCGCTGCGCCAGCCCGAGCATCATCACCACTCCCACCAGCCGGTTCTGCGCTCCGTCATGCAGCTCACGTTCGATGCGGCGCAGCTCTGCTGCGTGGGCCGTCAGTGCGCTGGCGCGGGCAGCGGAGAGATCCTGGATCCGGCGGGCGAGCTCGTCATACCGGCGGGGCGAGAGGATCGCCAGCGTGCCGCCGCTGAGCCGGCGGGCCATCCACGGCGGCAGCAGCCAGGCGGCAACGCCGTAGACGAGGCCCAGCAGGACGGTGAATCCTGCGGCGGGCCAGCTGGTCACGGGAACTACAAAATCGAGCGGCGCGGACTGCGGAAACAGCGGCCACCACGGTGCCGTCCCTATATACAGCACGGCGGCCAGCGGCAGGGCCACCGCAAGACAGCCGGCCAGCAGCGCAAAAGCACAGTGGAACAGCAGCCAGGAAACATCCCGCTTGGTTTCCGGTGCACTGACCAGCGCCGCCAGCTCGCCGAAATTCTTCCTGCCCTCCAGATAACGGCGGTCAAAGGGCACGACGGCGCCGGCATAGCCTGCAGCGCGGCCCTGGGCCCGGGCAGCGAGCAGATTGAGGGTTCCCAGCAGACGGGGAACCGCGTACAGGCCAACGCCCAGCGGCAGGAACGGAAGCAGCACGACGCCGGCTACGAGAATTCCCAGCGACGCCGGCCAGTTCATGGCCTCGCGCAGGAGGAAGCCAATATCCCGAAGACGGGACTGCAGGCCGGCGCGGGAAGGAAAGCTCACCTGCCCGATTATGCCCTGCCCACGTTCCACCGTGGGTATAGCCAGCTATACCCCGGATTGGGGTGTTGGCTGTATCGGCCGGCGCGGTCCTTCTCCGTAGCGTCAATGGCAGGAGAAAAGCGGCGGCAGCAGACCGCCCGCCAGAGAAGAGGATGAAGCCCATGTACACCGATACCACTGAGTTTTCCGGACCGGCTGCCCTGCAGCTGGAGGCGGTGGCCAAGAGCTACCGCACGGGAACCGCACGCGTGACCGCCCTGCATGAGGTGTCCCTTGCCGTTCCGGCCGGAACCTTCACTGCCGTCATGGGCCCGTCCGGGTCCGGCAAGAGCACCCTGCTGCAGATGGCCGCGGGACTGGACACTCCGGACAGCGGGCGGGTGCTGCTGGGGTCCACCGACATTTCGAAGCTGCGCCGGAAGGCGCTGACGGCGTTCCGGCGGGACCACGTGGGATTCGTGTTCCAGTCCTACAACCTGCTGCCTCAGCTGTCCGTGTCCCGCAATGTCACGCTGCCGCTGTTGCTGGGTGGGCGCAGCGTGGACCGGGAGTGGCTTGGTTATGTGCTGGAAGCTGTGGGGCTGAGCGGGCTGAATGACCGGATGCCGCAGGAACTCTCCGGCGGGCAGCAGCAGCGGGCCGCGATTGCCCGGGCGCTGATTACCCGGCCGGATGCCGTTTTTGCCGATGAGCCGACCGGAGCGCTCGACTCGGGAACCGCCCGGCAGGTGCTTGACCTGCTGCGGCACACCGTAGCGGATCTGGGCCAGACGGTGGTGATGGTGACCCATGACCCGGTGGCCGCCTGCTCCGCCGATACCGTCATTTTCCTCGCCGACGGGCGCCTGGACGGCAGCCTGGCCAATGCCAGCGTCCGGGATGTCACCGAACGCGTGGCTTACCTGGGGGAGCGGTAGACATGCTGGCACTTGCCAAGTCATCCATCCGGCACAACCGCGGCGGGTTCGCCGGTGTCTTTGTGGCCGTGTTCCTGTGCGCGGCGCTGATCACCGCCATGGGAGTCCTGATTGAATCCGGGCTGCGCGGAGGAACCGCGCCGCAGCGCCTTGCCGGTGCCGACGTCGTGATCGGTGCTCCGCAGTCGATGCCCGTTCCGGAGGACGTTGCGGTACCTTTCGCCGAACGCGTCCTGCTTCCGGCCGACACGGTTTCCGCCGTTGCCGCCGTACCGGGGGTGGAGCGGGCGGTCGGCACCGTTAGTATCCCGCTGGTCAGCTCCGAAGGCCGGAGCGTGGAGGCCGCGGCCTGGGAATCGGCGGAGCTGGCCCCGTATGCGCTGGTTTTCGGCCGTGCCCCGCAGGGAGCCCGCGAGGTTGTGCTGGACGGGTCCTTTGGAGTTGAACCGGGCGCCCGCATCGTGCTGTCCCACGGGGGAGAGCCCGCGGAATACCTGGTGTCGGGAGTAGCCGCAGCCGCCGAGGATGCAGCCGAACAGGATGCCGCCGGCGCTGCCGCACCCGCCGTCTTCCTCAGCTCCGCAGGCGCGGCTGCCTTGTGGCCGCACGGCGACAGCGTTGCCACGGTGGGTGTGATCGCCCGGGAAGGAACAACACCCGAAAAACTTGCGGCGGCCATCGAAACGGAAGTGGGCGGCGTCGTCGGCTACACCGGAGACCGCCGCGGAGACGTGGAAACCCTGGGCGGAGCCGGCCGTTCAACACTGCTGCTGCTCAGCACCTCACTGGCGGGAACCGCCGTGATGACGGCGCTCTTTGTGACCGCCGGAACCCTGTCACTGTCCATCCTGGGCCGGCGCCGGGAATTCGCCCTCCTGCGTGCCGTGGGCGCCGGGGCGGGCCAGACCCTGGGCATGGTCCTGCGCGAGGTGCTGCTGGTGTCAGGGGTTGCCGCAGTCTTGGGGACGCTGCCCGGATTCTGGCTGGCCCACCTGCTGGCACGGCAGTTCGCAGCCGGCGGAGTCATCCCGGAAGATTTCACCCTTGCCTACAGCCCGCTTCCGGCCCTTGCGGCCGTGGTGCTCGCCTGCGCTGCCGCGGCTGGTGCCGCTTTGGTGGCAGCGCGCGGAGTGGTTCGGGCCACTCCAACGACGGCGCTTCGGGAAGCTGCCACTGAAACCCCTGCGCTTGGAAGGAAACGGACGATCACGGGACTGGTCCTGCTGGGTGCCGGACTGCTGGCGGCGCTCACGCCGCTGGCTGTTCCCGGATTGGGCGGGCTGGCCGCAGCAGCGGGAAGCGTTCTGCTGCTGATCATCGCTGCCGGCGTGCTCGGCCCGTGGATTGTTACCGGGATCCTCAAAGCAGTGCATCCGCTGCTGCGCCGCAGCCCGTCCGCGTCGATGGTTCTGGCCGAAGCGAATGCGTCGGCGTTTCCGCGCCGGCTGGCGGCGGGCATTGTTCCGCTGGCGCTGGCAGTGGCCCTGGGATCAGTGCAGCTGTTCATGCCCGCCACCGTGGAAAGCGAGGCCGTACGGCAGTCCCGCGACGGCATGGTGGCCCAGTACCTGGTGTCCACTCCGGGCTCGGGGATCTCCGCGGATCTTGCCGGGGAGGTTGCTGCAGTGCCGGGAGTGCGGGCGGCAACACCCGTTGCCCGGTCGGCAGCCCTTGTCCCGACCACATTCATGGGAGTGGAGGAAACCGTTGAGAGCTACATGATCTCCGGACTGGGAACGCAGGATCCGGAGTCCGCGCTGGACCTTGGCGTACATGACGGATCGCTGAACCGGCTGGCCGAGCCGGGAACGGTGGCCATCAGCGAAGACCTCGCCAGATCCACCGGCACTGACGTGGGCGGAAACTTCACCTTCTCCTACGGCGACGGAACCGAAGCAACCGCCGTCGTCGTCGCGACCTATTCACGGGGGCTGGGCTTCGGGGATCTGGCCGTGGCCAACGGCACGCTGCGCGAACACACCACGACGGGGCTGAGCGATTACGTGCTGGTGACCGCGGAGGACAATACGGACGCCGCACAGCTGACGGCGGACATTGCCGCGCTGGGCCTGACAACAGCAGACAGCGGCCAGCTGGGTGCCGCCGGAGCCGCGGAACGCAAAGCCGAATCCTGGATATCCGTAGTGGGACTGCTGGTCCTGCTGGGATACGTGGGACTGTCCGTGGTCAACAGCCTGGTCATGGCCACGGCGCGGCGGCGTCCGGAGCTGATGCTGCTGCGAGCACTGGGTGCGTCCAACAGCCAGCTGCGGCGAATGACGGGAATGGAATCGCTGCTGCTGGTGCTCGCCGCCGTCGTGCTGGGAACCGCCATGGCCCTGCCGCCGCTGATGGGTATTGCCCTCAACGTGTCCGGTTTGCCGCTGCCCACCATTGTGCCGTCCGTTTACCTTCTGCTGGCCGGAACGACGGCGGCGCTGGGCCTGGGGTCCGTCGCCGCAGCCACCCATGCAGCGCTGCGCGGGGCGCGGGAATAAACCGGTCAAAGAGCAGGTTGCCGCCCTAGGCGGCGCCCTTACGGGAGCCGCCTGGGATTGCATCCCGGGCACGCCCCGATTTGACCGCACACCACTGTGAACAGGATTCCACCCTTTTGAGTATTGACCCGTCTTCCGTCGCCACCTCCGCGCCGCCGTCGTCCGGCACCTCCAAGCGCCGCACCGCCCCCGCCGCACCTGACGCCTTGGACCCGCGCACCAAGACCGTGATCGGGCTCCTGCTCGTCTCATCCTTCGTGGTCATCCTGAACGAAACCATCATGAGCGTGGCACTGCCGCGCCTCATGGCGGACCTGGACATCACCGCCGGCACCGCCCAGTGGCTCACCACCGGCTTCATGC
The DNA here is from genome assembly GCF_058269275.1 of Arthrobacter sp. TJ-178. Classification (NCBI taxonomy): domain Bacteria; kingdom Bacillati; phylum Actinomycetota; class Actinomycetes; order Micrococcales; family Micrococcaceae; genus Arthrobacter; species Arthrobacter sp. TJ-178. The sequence goes on from NZ_JBZCNK010000003.1 coordinate 94,464, forward strand.
TCACCATGGCCGTGGTGATTCCCTCCACTGGCTTCCTGCTCCAGCGCTTCTCCATGCGCGGCCTGTTTATGACCGCCATGTCGCTGTTCAGTGCGGGCACGCTGCTGGCCGCCCTGGCACCGGGGTTCGGCACGCTGCTCGGCGGCCGCATCATTCAGGCAGGCGGAACTGCCATTATGCTGCCCCTGCTGATGACCACCGTCCTGAACGCTGTCCCCGCCCACCGGCGCGGGCAAATGATGGGGACCATTTCCATTGTTATTGCCGTGGCTCCTGCCATCGGTCCCACCGTCTCGGGCATCATCCTCAACGCGCTGGACTGGCGCTGGATGTTCTGGCTCGTCCTGCCGATCGCCCTGCTCTCCCTGGCCGTGGGCGCCTGGAAGGTCCAGAACCTGACCGAGCCCCGCAAGGTTCCTTTTGACGTGCCCTCGATCGTGCTCTCCACCTTCGCCTTCGGCGGGCTGATCTTTGGCCTCAGCAGCATCGGCGAAGCCGCCCAGGGCAAAGCACTGATGCCGCTGTGGATTCCTCTGACCGCCGGAGTGCTGGCCATGGCCGGGTTCATCCTGCGCCAGCTGGTGCTCCAGCGGAAGGACCAGGCCCTCATGGACCTGCGGACTTTTGCCAGCAAGCCCTTTGTGGTTGCCATCGTCATGGTCCTGGTGTCCATGATGGCATTGTTCGGCTGCCTGATTGTCCTGCCGCTCTACCTGCAGAATGTTCTGGAACTCAGCACGCTGGATACCGGTCTGCTGCTCCTGCCCGGCGGCGCCGTCATGGCGATCCTGTCGCCGGTGGTGGGCCGGCTCTTCGATAAGTTCGGCCCCCGGCCGCTGGTCATTCCCGGTGCACTGATGCTCAGTGCCGCGCTGTGGGGCATGACGACGCTGGACGAGACCAGCCCCGTCCCCGTGGTGATCCTGCTGCACTGCCTCCTGAATGCGGGCCTGGGATTCATTTTCACGCCGCTCTTCACCTCGGCTTTGGGCTCATTGCACAAGTCGCTTTACTCGCACGGCAGCGCCATTATCAATACGCTTCAGCAGCTGGCCGGGGCGGCAGGCACCGCGGTATTCATCACCCTGATGACGGCCGGCACCACCGCAGCAATCAACGACGGCGCAGCCGCTATTGAGGCCGCTGCTGCCGGTGTGCATACGGCATTCTTCTGGGGTGCGGTCATCTCGCTGGTGGCCCTGGCGGCGTCGTTCTTTGTGCGCCGGCCCGTCAATGAACTGCCCGACGGCGTGGCGGTCCACTAGGCCCGGAACATAACTGTCCGGAGCGGCCTTCCCGGTTAGTGGACACGTGCTTTAGACGGGTTCCACTTCCGGGAAATACTTGAGCATTTTCCTTTGCGCCGCCGGCCCGGTTCTTCCCGCGGCCGGCGGCCTGGGGCCCTTTGGGGATTAGTTATCCACTGTTAAAGCTGAATTAGCCCTGCAGCCTATTCTGAGTGAGCCCGACGACTAAGCTGAATGACAGGGGTGGTTCAGGATTATCAGAAGAGGGACAAGATCACGTGGCCCAGAAACGACAAATCCTATTGATTGATGACCTTACCGGGGAAGATGCACAGGAAACTGTGCGGGTGGCCCTGGACGGTGCACAATACGAAGTTGACCTGACGTCGGAGCATGCAGCTGAACTTCGGGAGAAACTGAGTCCCTATATTTCCGCCGGGCGCCGCCTGCGCGGCGGTTCAACCGGACGCAGTGCGCGGCGGGACGCCGCGCCCCGCAGCGATGACAGCCGAAAGATTCGTGAGTGGGCTACTGCCAACGGCTACAAGCCGAGTGCCCGCGGACGAATCAGCCAGGAAATCCGCGAAGCGTACAGCGCAGCGCAGCACTGATCAGCTCCGTATCTTTTTCCGCGGCAGTCAGCGCGGCAGCCCCGTCACGCGTTCGTTCGTGAGGCCGTGGACTGCCGCGCTGTGCCGCTTTACCGAGCTGGCCGTGTTACCCAGCAGGGCATTTTTACGGAGTTGGGCCGCTTTACCGAGCTGCGCAATACTCCGCCATATTTCTTGGGGTGCCGGTCATATAACGCGCCATTGGGATTTTTGGTCCCGTTCCGCCATGCTGGCTGCTAAGCCCTTCCGCTCGGCACCCGGGGAAACCCGGGGAGGGGACGCACCCGCGTTGCCGGTGGGCAAATTTAGTCCCACACCATCCAGAGCAGCTGAGAGACCTGCCTCCGCGACGCTGCAGCTTCCGCCGGGATATTCCTCCTGGAAAGGTGCTAATGGCAGGAACGATGGAAGGAATATGCCATGACGCACGACCACATTCCCACGAGCCATGCCGGTTCCCTGCCCCGGACACCGGAGCTTATTGCAGCCAATGCTGCGCGGACCTATGCCGACGACGGTTTCACCCTGGCGCGTACACCGGAGTTTGAATCATTGTTGACCGATGCCGTTGTTGACCTCGTCCAGCGCCAGAAGAGCCTGGGGATTACGATCCCCGGAGACGGGGAATACGGCAAGGCGATGTCCAATGCCGTGGACTACGGCGCCTGGTGGACATACAGCTTCCAACGCACGTCCGGGTTGGAACTTACCGAATTCAATCCCATCACGGCCGGCCCCCTCCGCAGCGAACCCGGAAACATTCGGCTCACGTCGTTTGCCGACCGGCGGGACTGGACCCGATTCTCCAGTGCCTACTCCGATCCGGAAAGCGGAATTCAGCTCGGCCGGAACGCCACGGCATTTCCCACAGCAACCGGACCCATCAGCTACAGCGGACATGACGCGCTGGCCGCTGATATTTCCAACCTCAAGGCCGGCCTGGAAGCTGCAGAACTTTCCACCGGTTTTATCACCGCCCTGTCACCGGGCTCGGCCAGCCGGATCGGCAATCAGCACTACAAGAGCGAGGAAGAGTTTATCTACGCGTGGGCTGATGTCCTGCGCGAGGAATACAAAGCCATTGTTGATGCCGGATTGACCGTTCAGATTGATGACCCCTCCATTGCGGAGAACTGGGACCAGATCAACCCCGAGCCCAGTGTCGAGGATTACCGGAGCTTCACGCAGATCCGCGTCGAAGCCCTCAATTACGCGCTGCGCGGGCTGCCGGAGGAGCAAATCCGCTTCCATGTGTGCTGGGGATCCTGGCACGGGCCGCACACCACGGACATTGAGTTCAGGCACATCGTGGATGTGGTGCTGGGAATCAACGCGGGTTCCTATTCCTTTGAGGCAGCCAATGCCCGCCACGAACACGAATGGGCCATTTGGCGCGAGACTGCACTGCCGGACGGGAAGGTCCTGGTTCCCGGTGTGGTGTCGCATGCAACCAACGTGGTGGAGCATCCGGAGCTGGTGGCGCAGAGAATAGAGCGGTTTGCCGGTCTTGTTGGCCGTGAAAACGTTATTGCGGGGACGGACTGCGGCCTGGGTGGACGCATTCATCCCGATATTGCCGTAGCCAAGCTGGAGTCCTTGGGCCGCGGCGCACAAATCGCAACGGATCGGCTTTTCGCCGGTGCATCCTCCATCCGGTAGCTGAATCGCCAGAGTGCGGGAGCCGGCCTTGCGGCTGTCTCCCGCACTCTGCGGCGGCGGAAGGGCAGCTGCCCGCTCCCGCGCTGCACTTCGACCCTTGACGGCTCCCTGCATCACCCCCATACTCGGTTACTAAACGATCAGTTACCACTCAACGATGCGCTGGAGCCGACATGACGACCGCCGAAACAACTGAGCAGTTTGAGACCTTCGAGCAGCCGGAAAACACCGGTTTCACCTTTGACCCAACGAACGTGCAGGACGTCGACAGTGACCTGTACCTGCTGGACAATCTCCTGGACGACCAGGCCAAGGACGTCCAGCGCCGGGTTCGCGCCTTCGTGGACAATGATCTGTTGCCTGTCATCAATGAGTATTGGGAGCGTGCAGAGGTTCCCTATGAACTGATTCCCAAGCTCGCCGCCCTGAACATCGCCGGCGGAACCATCAAGGGTTACGGCTGCCCCGGACTGACCCGGCTGGCAGCCTCCACTGCTGCTGCCGAACTGGCCCGGGGAGACGGTTCAATCAACACGTTCTTCGGTGTCCACTCCGGCCTGGCCATGGGCAGCATCGACATGCTCGGCAGCGACGAGCAGAAGCAGCGCTGGCTGCCGTCCATGGCCCGGTTTGAGAAGATCGGAGCGTTCGCACTGACCGAGCCGGGGCACGGATCCGACTCCGTTTCACTGGAAACGTCCGCCCGCCGCGAGGGGGACGTCTACATTCTCAACGGCAGCAAACGGTGGATCGGCAACGCAAGCTTTGCCGACGTCGTCGTCATCTATGCCCGCGATGAAGCCGACGGCGCGGTGAAAGCTTTTGTGATGGAAAAGGACGCCGACGGCAACCATCCCGCCGGCTACAACGCCACGGTTATTACCGGAAAGATGGGCAAGCGTGCGGTGCTCCAGCCCGACATTGTTATTGAGGGACTGCGGATACCGGCGGAAAACCGGCTGGAAAACTGTCATTCCTTCAAAGACGTCAATAAGGTGCTGGCAGCCACGCGCGGGGGAGTGGCTTGGGAAGCGCTGGGGCATGCCGTTGCCGCCTATGAGATCGCCGTGTCCTACGCTAAGACGCGCGTGCAGTTCGGCAAGGAAATCGGGCGCTTCCAGCTCGTGCAGAACAAGCTGGCCAACATGCTGGCCCAGTTGACCGCCATCAAGCTGACCTGTTTTCGACTGAATGAGCTTGGCGACGAGGGCAATATGACCGGACCGATGGCTTCAATGGCCAAGATGTTCGCCGCGCGCCAGGGCCGCTGGATCTGCTCGGAAGCGCGCGACATTATGGGCGGCAACGGACTGCTCCTGGAGAACCATGTCGCCCGGCATCTGACGGACATGGAAGTGGTCTTCACCTATGAGGGCACGGACAGCATGCAGTCGTTGATCCTGGGGCGGCACATCACGGGGTTCTCGGCCTTTGCCTGAGTGAGGCTTTGCCTGAGTGAGGGGCTCGGCGGTTGTTGAGCCGCCGAGCAGATTGGGAGAGCAGGCGCGGTCCGCGGAGTCATCCGAGGGCCGCGCCTCCCTTTTATTCATTTTGTATCCATTTCCATCCACTCATATCAAATTATCCGGATATAGCCTCATCTTCCAAACCCTGCCGAACGCGACAACGCGCACGACACCTTCCACACCGGCAAAAACATTTCTCTGACGGCGGGGTCTTCTGGGTAGGCTGAGCGCAGAACAGGGAGCTGCAGATCGCCTTCAGGGAACGCAGGGGAGACATGGCTGATTGGAATGAAGTGCTCGCAGCGGTGGGTACAGCGCTTGGCGGGGACACCGTGGAAGGCAAACGGGTGCTCACGGCAAGCTGGAACCACACCGGGGACGGATACCTCCGCCGTGGGCAGGTTGAACTGGCGGGCGAACACTGGGAGGCCGGCACATCGCATTGCCCGGACCTGCCGGAGGACGGTTACGGCGCTATGATCCGGAATGGCCTGGACAATCTGGGGAAGCGCATTTCCGGTGCCCGGGATCGAGAAACACCCGGTGGTGTCAGCCGAGCAGTTCCTTGACCGCCTGATCTATGAAGGCCGTATCGGCGGGGTTTTTCCCGCCGCCGGCAAAGTGTCCCCAGATGCCGGGAATCACCCGCACCTCACTGTTGGGGATGTAATCCGACGCCCACACCTCATCCTCCGGCGGAAAGTAGAGGTCCTTTTCCGCCGGCATCTGGAGGGTCCGGGCTCGGATGGACTTAAGCGCGGCAATCGTGTCCCCGTCGAAGCCGGGTGTCTTTCCCACATCTCCGTGCTGCCAGGTCCAGAGCATGGTGAGCAGGTTGTTGGCGTCCCGGTTGTCCAGGAAAAAGTCTTCCCAGAAGCCCACCAGGAAGTCCTCAAGCGAGGTGAACCCCAGCTTCCGCCATTCCTGGTGCCAGTAGAAGGCCTGGGAAAAGCCCCAGCCGGCATAAACGCGCGCAGCCGCCCGCAGGCCGATCTTCGGCTCGGCCTGGTACCACCCCTGCTGCCAGGCTGAATCAGCGGTGATGGCCGCCCGGACCGCTTCGAGGAAAACGATGTTGTGCGGTGCTGTTCGGGGCGAGCCGCAGAAGGGAAGCAGTGCGTCCATCATGTCCGGATAGCTGACGCCCCATTGGTAGGTTTGGCCAGCGCCCATGGACCATCCCAGCACCAAGCGCAGATGGTCAATTCCGAAGTGCTCCGTCACCAGGCGGTGCTGGCAGGCGACGTTGTCAAAGAAGGTGATGTCGGGAAAACGAGGACCGTTAAAGGGCTCGGGGAAATTGCTGGGGGAGGAGGACAGGCCGTTGCCGAGCATGTTGGGCACCACGATGAAATACTTCGTCGGGTCCAGTCCCATTCCTTCCCCGATAAGCCATTCATTGTCCCAGTGGCGACCGGAGAACCAGGTGGGGTAAAGGATGGCATTGCTGCGGTCGGAATTCAGAACGCCGTACGTTTTATAGGCCAGTTGCGCTTTCCGCAGCGACATGCCGGACTGCAGCAGTACGTCACCGAGATCGTAAACGTCGTAATCCGTGGTCATCGCGTCCCTCACCTGTGGCTGTGGAGTGTCCGTGTCACTGCGGACGCAGCGGCATGAGCCGATGTTCCACAGCATGATCCCACCCTTGTCCGGCGGTTACGTCAAGGGTGGATGCGCTCCTGGGTGCCCTTTCCCTGACCGGGCTCCACTGCGGTGTCGGCTTCAGCAACCCCGAGCAGGCGCAGGGCCATGCGGCTGTGGTGCTCACCGAGTTCGGCGGCACTGAGCCGCCCGTCCTCCCGGTACCACCGGGACACATCGATGCACAGGGACAGCAGGGTGACCACCGCCATTCCCGCATCCGGAACAGTGAATACACCCTGCTCCAGGCCTGCCTCCACAAGCGCGCGGAATTCTTCTTCCACCTCATGGCGCATTCGGAGTACTTCGGCCAGATGCTCGGCGCTCAGAGCAGGAAGCTCAAAATTCACCACGCGGGAACTGGTGTGGTTGGCCGCCTGCCACTGCACCAGGTTTCGCACCAGAACGGCCATTCGCAGGGCCGGGTCACCGGTTACGGAAGCGCTTTCCCGAACCAGGGAAAGAGTTTTCTCGTGGCCCAGTTTTGAAATGCTGTAGAGGAGATCTTCCTTGGAATTGTGGTGCACATACACGGCACCCGGAGTTACTCCGGCGCCGTTGGCGATATCCCGGGTTGTAGTGCCGTGGAAACCCTTGGAAGCAAAGGCGGCCGTGGCCGATGAGAGCAGCCGCTGTGCCGTATCAGTCATGGCCGATGCCCTCCCGTTGTTCCAGTCTTACAAGTTCCAGTCTTCCCGGTCCCGCTTGGCGGCATTTCATCCCTGCGGCACACCAGGCGCACTAACTAAGCGATCAGCAACCACCCTAGCAGTGGCACCTGCTCCTGGCACCGCCGTCGCATCCTCACCGCTTCGGCGCTTTCCCTAGCCGGAACACCTTGTGGTTCCGACCCGGAGGACTAAACTTCTCCGATATTACGCATCAAGGATGCACCGAGCCCGGAGGGCGCCGCCACGAACGGCAGCCGCCGGGAAAGTCCTCCACCGGCCCTCGTCTTCGAGGTGCAGGCCGCATCCCCGCTAACGGCACCAACGGATCCAGACAAGGAAGTCATCCATGAAAATTCGTTCGCTTGCCGCGGCCGCGGCCATCAGCACGCTTGTCCTGACCACCGCCTGCAGCGGCGGAGACAGCGGCGATGGAGGTTCCTCCGACGCCGCTGGCAGCGGCGGGGAAACCCTGACTTACTGGGCCAGCAACCAGGGCACAAGCCTGGACAATGACAGAGAAGTACTGACTCCCCAGCTGGAAAAGTTCACCGAAGAAACCGGCATACCGGTGGAACTTGAGGTGATTGGCTGGAATGACCTCCAGACCCGCATCCAAACCGCCGTCACCTCGGGCCAGGCGCCCGACGTCGTCAACATCGGCAATACGTGGGCCGCGTCCCTGCAGTCCACCGGCGCCTTCATGCCCTTTGACGACGAGGCCTTTGAAGCCATTGGCGGCAAGGACAAGTTTGTCCAGGCAGCCCTGGATACCGGCGGAGCACCGGGGGAGGACCCCACCTCGGTTCCGCTCTACGGTCTGGCCTACGGGCTGTACTACAACAAAGCCATGTTTGAGGAGGCGGGGCTGACTCCGCCCACCACATGGGAGGAACTCGTCACCTCCGCGAAGGCCCTCACCACCGGCGACCAGTACGGACTGGCACTGGCCGGAGGCAGCTACACCGAGAACGCACACTTTGCCTTCATCAATGCGGCCCAAAACGGTGCTGACCTCTTCGATTCTGATGGCCAGGCAACGTTTACGTCCGACGGTGTGGTGGACGGCATCAAGCGCTACCTGGATCTCATGCAGACGGACAAGGTGGTCAACACCTCCAACGTCCAGTATGAAAATGCCATCCGGGCCGTCAATGACTTCGCCACCGGCAAGGTGGCCATGATCCTCAACCAGAACAACGCGAACAACAGCATTGCGGCCAACGGAATGACCGCCGATCAGTACGGTGTGGTGGCGTTCCCGGCGCCGGCTGATTCCGACACGGATGTTGCCAGCCATGTCGCGGGCATTAACCTCTCCGTCTTTGCCAATACGGACAACGAAGACGGGGCCATGAAGTTCGTGGAGTTCATGACCAGTGAGGACACGCAGACCGCACTGGGACGTCCGTTTGCATCACTGCCGGTCCTCACCGGTGCACAGCCCAATTTCACGGACAATGCCGAAGAGGCCGCAACCTTCGCGGATATCTACGCCACCAAGTCCAAGCCGCTGCCTCTGGTGCCGGCGGAAGACCAGTTTGAAAGCACCGTCGGCAATGCGATGAACCAGATGTTCGCCACCATCGCCTCGGGCGGAACGGTGAGCACTGACGACATCCGCAACGCCATGCAGACCGCGCAGGAGCAGGTAGCAGCGGCGGGCTGATCCAGTGTCCCGGGTCCGCGAGCGCGGACCCGGGATGGCTTTTCCGGTGCAGGCAAGGAAAGGGGAGTGGGCTGTCATGGCCACTGCGATATCCGCTGAAGAAACCAAGGCTCCGGACGGCCCGGTCCGAAAGCCCCGCAGGCCCCGGCCGGCCGGATGGTGGCTGCCCTACGCGCTGCTGGCCCCCGCCGTCGTTTTTGAACTGCTGATCCATGTGATTCCCATGTTCACCGGTATTTGGATGAGCTTCCTCAAACTCACCAGGGCTTTCATTGCCAACTGGGGAGAGGCTCCCTTTGTGGGCCTCGCCAATTACCAGGTGGCACTGGACTTCAATGCGGCCGTGGGTGAAGCTCTGCTGCGTTCTTTCCTGATCACGTGCGGCTTCACCGTCCTGGTGGTGGGACTGGCCTGGGGCATGGGTATGGCGGCGGCGGTTGCCCTGCAGAGGAAGTTCCGGGGACGCGGCCTGTTCCGCACGCTGTTCCTGGTTCCCTACGCCCTGCCCATGTACGCCGGCATCATCGCCTGGAAGTTCATGCTGCAAAAAGACACCGGCGCCGTGAACCACTTCCTCTACGACAACCTGGGGTTGGGCGGGGACAAGCCCTTCTGGCTGATCGGTGACAACGCTTTCGTCTCCATTGTGGTGGTGGCCCTGTGGCGGCTGTGGCCCTTCGCCTTCCTGATGCTCATGGCCGGCCTGCAGTCCATTCCCGACGACGTCTACGAGGCTTCAGCCGTTGACGGCGCCAAGCCGCTGCGCCAGTGGGCCTCCATCACGCTGCCCATGCTCCGGCCGGTGAACCTGGTACTGATCCTGGTCATGTTCCTGTGGACGTTCAACGACTTCAACACACCGTTTGTCCTCTTCGGCACGGCCCAGCCGCCCGCCGGTGACCTGATCTCCTTCCACATCTACAACGCGTCCTTCCTGACCTGGAACTTTGGCTCCGGCGCCGCGATGTCGGTGCTGCTGCTGATCTTCCTGCTCATAGTTACCGGCATCTACCTGCTCACCATCAACAGGAGGTCACGCCGTGCGTGAAACAACCGGGGCAAAGTACTTCCGCATTGTGGTCATCACTGTCCTGACCATCTTCACGGCGGTTCCCGTGTACGTGATGATCACCTCGGCGCTGAAGCCGCTCTCCGATGTCCAGGGACCCTTCAGCTGGTGGCCGTCCAGCCTTACCTTTGCCCCGTTCATCGACATGTGGAAGACCGTGCGGCTGGCCGACTATTTCGTGAACAGCCTCATCGTCTCCGGCGCTGCCACCATCCTGAGCCTGGTGATAGCGATCTTCGCCGCCTACGCCATCTCCCGGTACCGCTTCCGCGGCCGGACCATCTTCTCCACCACAGTCCTGTCCACACAGATGTTTCCAGGCGTGCTGTTCCTGCTTCCCCTGTTCCTGATCTTCGTGAACATCAACTCCACACTGGGCGTCCAACTGGTCGGCACCCGGCTGGGACTGGTCATCACCTACCTGACGTTCTCCCTGCCGTTCGCCATCTGGATGCTGTCCGGATACTTTGACGGCATTCCCCAGGAGCTGGATGAGGCAGCGAAAGTGGACGGTTGCGGGCCGATGGGCGCACTGCTGCGCGTTGTTCTTCCCGCCGCCCGTCCGGGCCTGATTGCGGTGGCCATCTATGCCTTCATGACGGCCTGGGGAGAGGTCCTGTTTGCCTCCGTGATGACCACTGACGCGAATAGGACGCTAGCGGTGGGGCTACAGCTGTATTCAACGCAGACCAACGTCTATTGGAACCAGATCATGGCTGCGTCCCTGGTGGTCAGCATTCCCGTGGTGGTGGGATTCCTCCTGCTGCAGCGCAGCTTCGTTGCCGGCCTGACGGCGGGAGCCATCAAGTAGGCGGCGGCTATTTGACCCGCAGTCCCAGGATGCGGCCGGTGTTCCCGGCGGCGGGGTCCATGACCTGGGGCCACTGGGCCGTCATGATGAACAGGAGACCGCCGTCGTCGCCCCCGGCGGCACAGGAGAAGCAGCCCTGCTCCAGCTGGACCGTGTCCCGAACTGTCCCTCCCCGGTCAACCCGGACGCAGCGCTCACCGGGCACTTCGGCAACCCAGATGCCGCCGCTGCCGTCCCAGCTGATGCCGTCCGGAGCGCCTCCTGCCAGATCCGCCCACACGGAACCCTCACTGAGGCTCCCGTCCTCCCGAATGGTGAATGACGTGAGGCGTCCGGCGTTGGATTCCGCCACCACCAGCATCCTGCCGTCCGCGGAAACCAGCATGCCGTTGGGGAAAGCCAGTCCTTCGGCCACCTGGTCCAGTGAACCGTCCGGCCGGAGCACGGCAATAACCCCGCTGTCCTGCGCATCGCCGGAATAGTCGTAGCCGATCCCGTTGACGTAGAGGTTCCCCGAGGGATGTGCCGCGATCTCGTTCCACGGATACTCGGAGATTCCCTGCAGATCCGCCAGCGGAACCAAGCCGGCATGGGGAATCTCCAGGAGAACCGTTGCATCGCTGCCGGACACCACGGCCATGCGTCCGTCCGGCAGCCAGTCAAAGCTGATGGGGGAGGACGGCACGCCCGCAACCCGGCGAACAGTCCCTTCAGCGTCCAGCGCTGAAATGGTTCCGGCCGTCCAGTCCGCGAACCACAACTCGCCGAGGTGCCAGCGTGCAGATTCTCCCATTCCGAGTCCTGATACGAGGGTTTTCGCTTCGGCCATTTCCGCGCCTCTTTCCGTCCATCACGGTGAACCCGCCGTGGAATTTCCAGTATGGCGCGGGAGCGTGCCCGCGAACAGGGCAGCGCAGGAACCTGCATTTTCGAGAAACCGGCTCTGTCCCCGCACCCGATATGATGAGTGGCTGGTCAACGGGAGCAACCCGACCGCGCGGTCTTTCGCCCGCCGGCACCGTTCACCAGCTTCCATCCCCGAGAGGACACCCCCGAATGAGCCTGATCCGGCTGCAGGACGTCAACGTTGGCTTCGACAAGACGCAGATCCTGCGTGAGGCCTTCTTCCGCCTGGAACCGAAGGACCGGGTGGGGCTGATCGGCAAGAACGGTTCCGGCAAGTCCACGCTGCTCAAGCTGATCCTGGAACAGGTGGTTCCCGACTCCGGCACGGTCACGCTGGAACAGGGCCTGAAGATCGGCTACTTCTCCCAGTTCTCCGAGCTCAACGGTGAATCCACCATTACCGAGGTCCTGGACGCCCTGTTCGTGGAGATTAAGGCCACCGAAGCCGAGCTTGCCTCCATCGACGAGGCCATCGCCGCAGATCCTGAGCCCAAGGCGCTGGACAAGCTGATCCGCCGCCAGTCGGAACTGTTCGAAACCATGGACCGGCTGGACGGCTGGGACTATCCCCGGCGGATTGACGCCGCGCTGACCACTCTGGGTTTCAGCGAAGCGCACCGTACCTGCCCCATCGACGCCCTCTCCGGCGGCTGGCGCAACCGCGCTGCCCTGGCCAAGATCCTGCTGGAAGCCCCGGACGTGCTGCTGCTGGATGAGCCCACCAACTACCTGGACGTGGCCGGCGTCGAATGGCTGGAAGGCTGGTTCCGCGACTTCCGCGGCGCCGCCGTCGTCGTCTCCCACGACCGGAAGTTCCTGGACGCCGTGGTGACCCGCATCATCGAGGTGGAGAACTACCATCTGCACGAATACCCCGGAAACTTCGGCGAATATGTGATCCAGAAACAGTTCCGGCTCAAGGCGCTTGCATCCCAGTTCGTGCACGAATCCGAGCTTTTGGCTTTTGAGGCCGAAGGGATTTCGGACCGGCGCGAGGCAGCTAAATCCGGCAGCGGCGCCCTGGACAGCAAGCTCGCGAAGATCAAGAAGGCCCGCGCGCCGCGGCCGGTGGACCAGATCATCACGGAAATTTACGGCGGGCTGCACGTCAAGGACAACCTGTGCCGGGTGGAGTCCGTGGCCAAGTCCTACGGGGACAGGACGCTTTTCCAGGACCTGAGTTTCGAGATCCGCCGCGGTGACCGGCTGGTGGTCCTGGGCTCCAACGGCAGCGGCAAAACCACGCTGCTGCGGGTCCTGACGGGCGAGGAAAAGGCCGACGCCGGCAAGGTGGCGTGGGCAAACGGGGCGAAGATGGTCTCCTACAACCAGGTGCTGGCGGAGCTCGACGACGACGACACCGTCACCCACTCGGTCAACGCCATGCCCGACAGCCTGGCGCTGACCGCCACCAAGAAATCCGTCAACCGGTTCCTGACCATGTTCCAGTTCTCCGAGGCGGACCTGAAGCAAAAGATCGGCAACCTCTCCGGCGGGCAGAAGGCGCGGGTTGCCATGGCCCAGTGCCTGCTCTCCGGCGCCTCCGTGCTGCTGCTCGATGAGCCCACCAACCACCTGGACCTCTCCAGCACGCAGGTCATGGAACGGGCACTGCTGCATTTCCCGGGAGCCGTGGTGGTGGTCAGCCACGACCGGTTCTTCACGGACAAAATCGCCAACCGGCACCTGGTGTTCGGTGCCGACGGCGCCGCGCCCGGAGAGATTGACCTGCGCGTCGCGTAGGCGGTCCTTCGGCGGGAGGCCGTCTCTCATGGAGAGCCGGCGAAACTTCTTTACCGCCTCGTCATCGCTGTGCGTCACCGGACCGGGGGGCCGGGCCCATATCCTTTGCCTCGGCGGCGGCCACATCTCATCGATGGTTCTGGGTGTGGTGAAAAAGTTCCCTGCTGGTGGAAGTGTCGGCGGCCGTGCTGCTGACCGCCCGCTTCTGGCTCGGTTACAGCCAGCCGCCGGCGGAGGCCCTGTGGCTGTTCCACGTAGTCTCGGCCTCCAAACAACGCCGGATTCGCCCTGTTTTCTGAACAGCTTGGCCGGGTACGCCGCGGATCCGGCCGTTTGCCTGCCGATCTGCGCAGGGAGCTGAGGCTGCCGCTCCTCTGGTCCATGAACGCCAGACTTATCCTGGCCGGAGCAGCGGCGCCGTAGACAGCTCGTTCAATCATCGCCGCCGAAATCCGAGGCCGGCTGTATCTACAGGTGCTCAATAAGACCCTGCCTGGCCAACCAAGTACTGGTCCAGATGGGCATATCGAAACCGCACCGTAGTTCCATGCCGCCACGGTAGGTGGCATCAATGAGTGCTCTTCGCCACATTCTTCCGGACGGATTTGACCTTCTCACTTATGGGAAGGTTGCACGATTGTTTCGTGAGTTCCCGAGATCTGTCCGCTCTGCCCGAGCCTGCTGTCGCGCACGAGCGGATTTCGGCCCGCACACAGCGCATCCACAACTCGCAGAAGTCTTTTCGACGATCTGGTGGAACGCAGCTCGACTACTCGTTCCCGAATCGCCCCCCATGCACGCCGGAAACTCGCCGTCGAGTGCGGATACACGATCCTACGGCCGACTCCGTTTCCGAGACCCTTCCACAATCAGGAGAGCCCCATGCCGGCACCAAGCCCAAACGAGTCCACTGTAGAAGCCACTCCTCCAGGGACTGCTGACGGCACCCGCCCCGTCGGGTCCGATGATCGGATGGCGCCAGGCAGCGCGATGATCATCGGGCTGCTGATGGTCTCAACCTTCGTTGTCCTGCTGAACGAAATGATGCTCGGCGTAGCCCTGCCGACGCTGATTGCCGACCTGGACATCACTCCCACGACCGGTCAGTGGCTGACGACGGGTTACTTGCTGACATTGGCCGTGCTTATTCCTGCTACCGGGTTCGTGATGCGAAGGTTCACTACCCGTGCGATCTTCCTTGGTTCCATGACGCTGTTCCTGATCGGTACGGTCATCGCCGTTATCGCTCCGGGATTCAGTGTCCTCTTGGCCGGACGTATCATCCAGGCGGTAGGCACCGCGGTGTTCGTGCCTCTGCTCATCACTACCACCATGCGCCTGGTGCCCGTCTCGCGCCGGGGCAGGATGATGGCCCTGGTCACGGCGGTTCCCGCCATCGCCCCGGCGGTCGGCCCCGCGGTCTCCGGGCTGATCCTGTCCCAGCTGAGCTGGCGGTGGCTGTTCATCCTCATGCTGCCGATCATCGTCGCGACATTGATCCTCGCTGCCGTGAAGCTGCGGAACGTCACCGTACCTGAGCGCGTAACTCTGGACGTGGTCTCTCTGCTGCTGTCCATCATCGGTTTCGGCGGCTTGGTCTTCGGGCTGGCATCCATCGGCGAGTCAGTCTCCGGCCATGCACCTGTCGCGCCGTACATTCCGATCCTCATCGGAGTGATCGGCGTCGGCGCGTTCGTCTATCGTCAGATCAGGCTGCAGAGGCACAGGGAAGCATTCCTGGACATGCGAATCTTCAAGACACGCGGCTACGTTCTGCCGACGATTGTGATGACCTTCGTCGCAATGAACGGCTTCGGAGTTGTCCTCGTTCTACCTCTGATCCTGACCGCCGTCCTCGGACTGAACACCCTGCAGATGGGCCTGTTCCTCTTCCCCGGGGGAGCCATGATCGCGATTGTCTCTGCACTGGGCGGGCGAATCTATGACAAGGTGGGGCCGAAGCCGCTGGCGATTCCCGGCTCGATCATCTGGGCGGCCTCCATCTGGTTCCTGACCACCATCAACGAAAACACCAGCGTATGGGTGGCCCTGGGTACGTATCTGGTGATCACCGGAACTCAGGCCTTGATGTGGGCTCCGATGACCACATCAGCCCTGGGCTCATTACCAGCCGAGCTGTACTCCCACGGCACCGCGGCCTTCTCTACTGTCCAGCAACTGGCCGGCGCCGCCGGCGGCGCGATCCTCATCTCCGCCTTCACTATTGGAGCGAACGCAGCCCACGCCGGAGCGCTCGACCTCGCCCAGAGCACCGCCGCCGGACGAGGCGCATTCACCGTCGCCGCGGTTCTCGCACTCGGTGCCGTCATCGGCACACTGTTCGTCAGTAAGGCCCGCCCCGCGACAGACGAATCCTGAGCAGAGCTGTGACGACAAAGCCGGAAGCGTCAGCGAGACGCTTCCGGCTCACTTGCCTCGGGATATCAGTGCTCTATCCCGCATGTGCTGATTGGTGCGGAGAGACGGCAGCACGGTCGATCGCTTCGATGTATCGGGTAATCGAGTCGCGGTTGTGAATGAGGAAGTCGATCTTCTCCGTCATGCGGTCCCGCTCCGTGGACAGGAGCTCCCGCAGCCCGGGTTCGGCATTCCTCACAACGATCGTTTGTGGCTTATCGAGGCACGGCAGGATGTCAGCAATGATGCGCGTCGGAATTCCGGTATCCACCAGGCCCCGGATTTTCATCACTCGATCAACCAGATATTCGTCATACGCCCGGTAGCCATTAGCCAAGCGACGCGGTGAAATGAGGCCCTGTTCTTCGTAGTACCGCAGCATCCGGGCAGGAATGCCGGTTTTCTTCGCGAGCTCACCGATACGCACAAAACCCTCCCCGAATCTCCGCACCCAGCACAATTTGACCTTAACACTAATGGCAACGTTGACACTGGACAAGCTGGACATCCCTAAGGCGAACCAGGGGGGCTCATTCCCGCCACATCCTGGACGCCACACCAAGCACGACGTCGAACACCATCACAAGCAGCACATGAGAACAGCTGTACGAGGAGAGCCAATGACCAAGTCACACATGATTCTGGGTATGCATCTGGGTAACGGATACGGATCGCAGGGCTCCGCCTGGCGTGCACCAGGTGTGGACCCGGCAAACTACACCAGCTTCGACGCTCAGGTCCGCTACGCCCAGGCCGCCGAACGCGGGAAGTTCGCTTTCCTGTTCCTTCCGGATTTCCCCGGTCTGCAGTCCGGTCTGGATCTCGAAGCCCCCCAGATCACCCTCGAACCCATGATGACCCTTGCAGCGATCGCCCGCGCCACGGAGCGCATCGGTCTTGTCGCCACCGGCTCTACAACGTTCAACGAACCCTTCAATCTCGCCCGCCAGTTCAAGGCCCTTGACGTGATGAGCCACGGCCGTGCCGGGTGGAACGCCGTGACGACCAGCGACCCTAACGCTGCAGCGAACTTCGGACAGGCCATCGCGCCCCGGCCGCAGCGATACCAGCGCGCCCACGAAACCATCCAGATCGCTCAGGCTCTCTGGGGAAGTTGGCAGCAGGATGCGTGGATCAAGGACCGGGATACCGGTCGCTTCGCCGACCCCGATAAGATCCAGCCCATTAACCTGCAAGGTGAGTATGTCGCCTCACGCGGGCCGCTCCCCATCCCGCCCTCTGAGCAGGGCCAACCCGTCATCTTTTCCGCCGGTGGAGGCGAGAACGGGCTCGAACTGGCCGGCCGCTACGCCAACGGCGTCATTGCAGCAGTGTTCACCATCGAGGAAGCCCGCAACCAGCGCCAGGCCTACCGTGATGCCGCCCAAAGGGCAGGCCGGAGCCCGGACGAGATCAAGTTCTTCGCAGGAGTGATGCCTGCCATCGGCAAGAACAAACGAGCCGCACTCGACCGACGTGTCCAATTGGGTGTGCTCACAGCAGCATCACGCGTGCCCTACCTCGGCTCGATGCTGAACCTGCAGCTCGACGCCGGTCAACTCGATGAACCCCTGACACCCGCCCAGCTGCAGACCGCCTCACCGAGTCCTTTCGATCCCCGCTCCGCTCGAGCACTGCAGGTAGCACGGGAAGGGTGGACCATCCGCGACATTCTGGCCCACGGGGTCATCGATTACCACCCCACCCCTGTCGGTGACGCGTCGGCCACCGCGGATCACATGCAGGAATGGTTTGACGCGGGCGCCTGCGACGGTTTCTGGGTGTCTATCGACGTCAACGAAGATGGCATCGACACCTTCGTTGACGAGGTTGTCCCCCTTCTGCAGGACCGCGGAATCTACCACCGGGACTACGAAGGCAGCACCCTCCGCGACCACCTCGGTGCACCAGCCCAGTACGGGCTCGACACACGCCTCACGGATCGCGTCACATAGCAAAATCCGCTTCGATCCGTTGGCGGAGGAATCGTGTTCCGGTGAGGCGGCCTACTCAGCGATCCGGGTTGCCCGCACGACGACGTCGTGAAGAACATGGCCTGTTCCGTCCGGTCCCACCACGGTGCGCTCGTGCTCTTCCGCGGTATCGAGAAGCCAAATGGCAGGGTCCAGGGCGGCGGCCACGTCGGAGACCGTGACGGTTGCTTCCGGCGGTGGCTGTTCTCCGTGTCCTGCGCCGCCGTCGTGCCGGTGCCCGACAATGAGCACCGTGCCCCCGGGAGCAACCCAGCCGGCCACGCGCCGGTAGAAGGCCAGCTGCTCCATCACCGGGTGCGCATAGTGGGTGGTGACCAGGTCGAAGGGGTGCTCGGGTTCCCAGGACACGAGGTCCGCCGCAATCCAGGTGACTTCACCGCCCAAACCCTGTGCTGCCGCCCGGGCGGCAGCCTGATCCAGTGCCGTCCGGGAAATGTCGGCGCCGGTCACCTTCCAGCCGTGTTTGGCCAGCCAGATGGCTTCAGTGCCGGTTCCGCAGCCGGCATCCAGCGCCGTGCCCGGCGTCAGGTCGGCTGTCTCGTGATCCAGGTACGGATTCGGTTGGTCCGCTTCCGGTGTTCCGGGCTCAATGCCGGGCTGGGCTTCGGCGCCCTGTTCCCAGTGATGTTCCCAATAGTCTTTGTCGAAATCGTGCCCCATGGCAGATGCAGCTCCTTCCGGTCCACACGGCGCGGGGGGGAGGGGGGAGCGCCGGTCGACTCATCAGCTTTGATCGTCCCGAATCCACGAGGCTTTCTGCAAGCCGCCGTGCCATAACGGCAACCTGCAATTTCGGCGCAAATTTGCGTCTGGGCTTATCCACAGCTCTGTCATAGGTCCCTGCGACAGGATGGTTCCGCACCCCATCTGACCTTTTGAAAGAGCCGTTAATGAATATCCTGATCATGGTTGCGGCGGATATCGCCGCAATTTTTTTGCTGACCTTCGGCCTGTACCTCCGCCGTCACCGCCGCCGGGACTTGGCTGTCTCCTATCTGGGCATCAACATCGGAGTGTTTGCCGTGGCGGCATCGCTGAGCGGGTCAGCGGCGAGCGCCGGTCTCGGGCTGGGACTGTTCGGTGTGCTTTCCATCATCCGGCTGCGTTCCACCGAGCTGGAGCAGCATGAGGTGGCGTATTACTTCTCCGCACTGGCCCTGGGCCTGATCTCCGGTATCGGCAGCAGCCCGCTGTGGCTGGCTCCGGCGCTGATGGCACTGATCCTGGCCGTCATGTTTGTGGGCGACCATCCCCGGGTCCTCCCGGCCTACCGGCATCAAACCGTTGTCCTGGACCGTGCCATTGCAAGGGAAGACGAGCTGCATGCCCGCCTGGCCGAGGTGCTGGGCGGAAAGATCCATGCTGCCACCGTGACCGAACTGGACCTGGTCAATGACAAGACGTTCGTCAACGTCAAGTTCTCCATCCCCGCCGTTCCGTCCGGTTCTTTCAGCTCCGCCACGGATCCCGCGTCCTCCCGGGTCCCCGGCGCAGTGCCTCTGGCCGACGACGACGACGCCGCCGGCGAGCAGGCGGATCCAGCCTTCCCCGCCCGCATCTCATGAACACGGCTCCTGCGTCCGGTCCGAACCTGCGGCTGACCTTCGCCGATACCCTCCCCGCCGTCGGGCTGGAGGAACTCAACGGGGCCGCAGCGCTCCAAACCCGGGTGGACCGCAAATATCTGGTGGATGCCGCTCTGGCAGACCGCATTCTGGGGACCCTGCCGGACCGTGCACTGGTCCTGGAAATGGACGGGCGGCGCTCCTTCACCTACGACTCCGTGTATTTCGATACTCCCGGACTGGACAGCTATCTGCTGGCAGCATACGGCCGGCGGCGCCGCTACAAGATCCGCACCCGAACCTATGTGGACAGCGCAACCAGTTTCCTTGAGGTCAAGACCGAAGGAGCCCGTGCGGCCACCGTCAAGGAGCGGATTCCCTACGCCGGAGAAGACCGCAGCCGAATCACCGCCGAAGGGCTGGAGTACATAGCGGAAACCCTCGCCGCTGCCGGTCCCCTGCCGGATCTTGGTGCTTTGCACCCGGTGCTGGAAACCGGTTACGCGCGGACCACTCTGTATCTTCCCGGGTCAGGAAGCCGGGCCACCATCGATTCCGATGTCACCTGGTCCCTGCCGGGACGCCCCGGCTGGACGCTGGACCGGAAGGTGGTTGTCGAAACGAAATCGGGCTCCACCGCCGGTGCGCTGGACCGCCATCTGTGGGAACACGGTGTCCGTCCCTCCCGCATTTCCAAATTCGCCACCGGCCTGGCCGCCCTCACTCCACGACTGCCCGCCAACAGGTGGCACCGCACTCTCATGCGTGATTTTCCGCTGCGTCCGGCAACTGCCGTTTAACTCTCTTTCCCCCTGCAAGGAGCAACACCGTGTTTTCATCCCTTTCGGCTTCCCCCGGATCCGCACTCAGCAGAGCAGTCCGTACCCCCTGGCCGCGCACCGTCCTGACTGCCACTGCCCTGGCCGCTGCCCTGGGTCTGGCCGCCTGCTCGACCTCCGGAGCCGGCAATTCCACCGGCGCATCCTCCAACGGAACATCCACCGGTGCAGCCTCATCGGCAGCAGTGGCTTTTTTTGACGACAGCCAGGTGCATGACGTGAGTGTGCACTTCAACGACGAGGACTATCAGGCAATGCTCGCTGCCTACTCCGAGTCACAGGACAAGGACTGGATTTCCGCGACGGTGACGATCGACGGAACCACGCTGGAAAACGTGGGGCTTCGGCTCAAGGGCAACTCCAGCCTGATGGGCCTGTCCGGCGGGCAGGGCGGCCCACCCGGTGCCGCTGGGGCCGATTCACCGGCTGAAGCCCAAACTGGGACCGAAACCGAAACACAGACCGAGGCACCGGCGCCGGACAGCGGCGACGGGGACGGCACGTCTGACTCACCCGAAACGCTTCCCTGGCTTATCCGCACCGACAAATTCGTGGACGGGCAGCAGTACCAGGGGCGGACTGACTTGGTGGTCCGCGGCAACAACAGCGAGTCTTCCCTGAACGAAGCACTGGCCCTGGAGCTGACGGGCGCCGCTGATCTTGCAACACTCGAGGCCTCCGCCGCACGGTTCAGCGTCAACGACAGCAAGCAGGAGCTGCGTCTGATCATCGAGAGCCCGGACGATGAGGAATGGAACGAGGAGACCTTCGGCGGGGACGGCAGCATCTACAAGGCTGAAAGCGGAGGCGACTACAGCTACCGCGGCGACAATGCCGAGGACTACAAGGATGTCTTTGAGCAGAAGACGGGCGAGGAGGACCTGCAGCCCGTCATGAAGTTCCTCGACTTCATCAACAACTCTTCCGATGAGGACTTCAACAGCCGGCTCGGCGAGTATCTCGACACTGACGCTTTCGCCGCTTATCTGGCTGCCCAGGACCTCATGGGCAACATGGATGATATCGACGGGCCCGGCAATAATTCCTATCTGCGTTATGACTCCGGCACGGGTCTGATGACGGTTGTCACCTGGGACCTGAACATGACCTTCGGGTCCATGGGCGGCGGCGGCATGCCTGGTGGAGCAGAGATGCCCGACGGCGGGCAGCGGCCGGAGGGAATGCAACCGCCGGAGGGAATGCAGCTGCCGGACGGAGCAGCACCGCCCGAGGGGATGCAGCCGCCGGAGGGCATGGGCATCCCTGGCGGTGCCGGGATGAGCATGGATAATGCCCTGGCCAGCCGCTTCCTGGCCGATACCGAATTCAAGGCTCTCTACGAGTCCAAGCTGGCAAGCCTGCGGACCGAGCTCTACGATTCCGGGGAGGCGCAGGAGATCCTCGATAAGTGGACCAATTTGCTCACCGAACAGGCAACGGACCTGGTGCCCGCCGAAACGGTCCGGGAAGAAGCAGCAAACATCTCGAAGTTCTTCACTGCGGATGCGGCTCCGGCTGCGGAAGGCTGACCGAGGCGGCTGCCATCAAGTCAGCTGTAAACCGAGCGGCCCCGGAAGAAATTTTCCGGGGCCGCTCGGCACGTTAAGCCAGGTTAGGCCGGGGTTCCGATCATGGGCACCGTCTCGAGCATTGATCCGAGTTCGGCCATCAGCACCGGCGCACTGCCGAGCGAATATGCGTTCTGGCGGCCCCACAGGAAGTACCGGTGGATCGGGTAGTCAATGTCCGCGCCCATGCCGCCGTGCAGGTGCTGGGTGGCGTGTACTACGCGCAGCCCGCCGTGTGCCGCCCACCAGGAGGCAACAAGCGATGCCGCTTCCGCGCCGTCGTCGTTCTGGTCAACGAGCCAGGCAGCCCGCCGGGTGGTGAGCTTGATGCGCTCGGCGTCCAGATGCGCGTCCGCTGCGCGTGCAGACACCGCCTGATTGGCGGAGAGCGGGCGGTTGAACTGGATCCGCTCAGAGGTGTACGCCGCGGTGATGGCGATTGCTTCCTCGCAGACCCCCGACTGCACGGCGGCCAGGGCAATCCGCCCCAGCGTGCGGGCCTGCGCAATGGCCGCCCCGCCGCCCGGAAGAACCTCGTCCGCGCTGACCTGCACCGAAGTGAGCGTGACCGCCGCGGCAGCTGCATGGTTCGTCATGGAAACGCTCTCGCGCTGAACGCCATCCCGGTCCGTCGGCAGGAGCACGGCGATCACGCCGCCGTCCGTCATCACCGGAACCAGCAGAGCAGCGGCCTGCAGCGCACCCGGCACTGCCGTCAACGTGCCGCTGATCCGCCAGCCCTCGCCGTCGCGTTCGCCGCGGACTGCGTTGTCACCGTCCACGCCGGCATCAATGGCTCCCACCACCAGGAGCTTTCCCTCCAGGAACCCGGGAAGCCAGCGGTCCCGCTGTGCGGGCGTTCCCCAGCGCACCAGGGGCAAGGCGGCCATGGCGACGGCGGCCGCAAACGGAACAGGGGCAACCCGCCGTCCCTGCTGCTCCAGTACCGCTGCGAGGCCCAGCATGCCCAGGCCGGAACCGCCGTGTTCCTCCGGCAGTGCCAACCCCAGGATTCCGGTTTCAGCGAGGATGCCCCACAGCTCCTCGTCGTGGCCGCCCTGCCGCGATTCCACGTCCCGGACCCGCACGGTGCTGGCCAGTTGTGCAAAGACTTCCCCTGCAAGCTGCGCTGCCTCGCGCAGGTCCTCATCGAGTTCGAACTGCATTGGTCTCTTCCTTCTTCTCCTGGCGGCGTGCCGCAACTGTCATTCCCAGCGCCTTCCCGGCAACCAGATCGCGGAGGACCTCGTTGCTGCCCCCGCCGAACGTATTGTTCTGGGCGCGGCGGGCAAGTGTTTCCACCCGGCCGTTGATGGCGGCGCCAGTGGAACCGGTCCGCAGGAGACCGGCCACCCCCAGCACTTCCTGCAGCTTGCCGTACACCTCCACCACGCTTTCCGTCCCGATCACCTTTGCTGCGGCTGCGTCGCCGCCGCCCAGGGTGCCGGCAGCGACGTCGGCCACCAGCCGGAGGTTCATGAGCTCGGTTGCCGAGAGCAGGGCGTACACCTCAGCGAGGGTGGAACGCACCCACGGAAGGTCCAGGACATGGCCGGAACCGTAGGGTTCGGTGCGCGCCCATTCCAGGACCTGGCTGAACAGTTCATTGGCGATCCCGCCGCGGGCCGCCAGTGCGACCCGCTCGTGGTTGAGCTGGTTGGTGATCATCCGCCAGCCCTCGTTGAGTTCGCCGACAACGTTGCTCAGCGGCACCCGGACGTCCTCGTAGTAGGTGGCGGCGGTGCTGATGCCGCCCACGGTGTGGATCTCGGTGGCGGAGAATCCCGGGGCCGTGGTGGGTACCATGACCACGGAAATACCCTTATGGCGCGGTGCGTCCGGATCCGTGCGGACGGCAAGCCAGATCCAGTCCGCGAAAATGGCGGCGCTGGTGTAAAGCTTGTTGCCGTTGATGACCAGCTCGTCCCCTTCAATCCGCGCCGTGGTGCGCAGCGAGGCGAGGTCGGTGCCCGCACCGGGTTCGGAGTAACCGATGGCAAACATCAGCTCGCCGGCCAGGATCGGCGGCAGGAAGAACGCCTTCTGCTCCGCCGTGCCGTACTTCATCAGCGCGGGGGCCACCGTGTTGAGGCTGACCAGGGACAGGGGAGCGTTGGCCCGGATGACTTCGTCGTAAAACACAAACTGGGCCTCGGGATCCTCGCCGCGGCCGCCGTATTCCACGGGCCAGCCAAGTCCCAGCCAGCCGTCGGCGCCCATCTGCTTCAGGATCCGGCTGAAGGTCGGGCCGCCTTCAGTCTGTTCCACGAGGTCGCGGGCATCCTCCGCGCTGATGGTCCGGGCGAAGTAGGCACGCAGGTCAGCGCGCAGCTGCTTCGATGCGGGTGAAAGATCGGGGTTCATTGTCGCTCCTGGGCTTCAGTGGTCGGTGGCAAGGATGAGTGCACTGTGCGGCACGGGTGAACCGCCGGTGACCAGCACGTTGGCAAGGTCTTTGGGCGGCTGGTTGACCGACGTGCCGCGGATGAGCCGTACGCCCTCCGCGATGCCGTTCACGCCGTGCAGGTAGCCTTCGCCGAGCTGCCCGCCGTGCGTGTTGATGGGCAGGGTGCCGGTAAGTTCCAATGCGCCGTCGGCAATCATGTTCTTGGCTTCTCCGCGCTTGCAGAAGCCGTACTCTTCGAGCTGGAGCAGGACCATGGGCGTAAAGGCGTCATACAGGATGGCGGCGTCAATGCCCTCGGGTCCGTGCCCGGCCTGCTGCCACAGCTGCCGGGCCACCAGCTCAACCTCGGGCATCTCGTCGATGTTCTCGCGGTAGTAGCTGCTCATCGAGATCTGCTGCGGCCCCACGCCCTGCGCCGCAGCGGTGATGATGGCCGGCGGATGCGGCAGGTCCCGGGCGCGTTCGGCGCTGACGATCACCAGCGCCTGCCCGCCGTCGGTTTCCTGGCAGCAGTCCAGCAGGCGCAGCGGATCAGCAATCATCCGCGACGCCTGATGGTCTTCGATGGTGATGGGACGGTTATGGAACCATGCCCGCGGATTGTTGGCCGCGTGTTTGCGGGACAGCACTGATATTTGGCCGAAGTCGGCGCTGGTCACGCCGAACTCCTGCATGTAGCGCCGGGCCAGAAACGCTTCCTGCGCCGCGGGCGTCAGCAGTCCGTACGGATTGATCCAGTTGCGGTACTCCTGGTCGGTGGTGTTGGCGTAGGCGAACTGCGGGGGCCCGGAGCCAAAGCGGTGGCCGGAGCGTTCGTTGAAGGCACGGTAAACGACGACGACGTCGGCAACTCCGCTGGCTACGGCCATGGCCGCCTGCTGCACCGGAGCGCAGGCCCCGCCGCCGCCGTGCGGAATGCGGCTGAAGAATTTCAGCTCCGGGATGCCAAGGGCCCGGGCCACGGCAATTTCCGGATTGTTTTCCATGGAAAACAGGGAAAAACCGTCTACTTCCTCCACGCCGATCCGGGCATCGGCCAGTGCCGCGAGCACGGCTTCGCAGGCCAGCCGCCACTCGCTGCGCCCGGAGTCCTTGGAGAATTCGGTGGCGCCGATGCCGGCGATGGCAGCTTTGCCGGAGAAGCCGCTCATGCTGCGGCCTCCTGCTGCAGGGCCAGCTTGACGGTTGCCGTGACGTGGGTGCCGCGGGTGTGCGAACCGGTGACCTTGACGGTGACCGGTTCCTGGTCCTGCGCTTCGCGGGCGGGGTGCAGCACCTCACCGGTGAGGTGCAGGACATCGCCGGGGTACAGGGGCATTCCGAGGCGGAGGGCAACCGACAGCAGCCGCGCGCCGGGCCCGGCCCAGTCGGTGATGTACCGTCCCACCAGGCCGTTGGACGTATTGATGCTGATGAAGGTGTCCGGAGATCCGCGGCGAACTGCCGCACCCGGGTCGTGGTGCACGTCTTCGAAGTCCTGCGAGGCGATGGCTCCGGCGACAATCAGGGTGCGGTCAACCGGAATGTCGAGCTCGGGCAGCTGATCTCCGGGGGCGAATCCGTTCATGCTTCTGACACTCCTTGCTGCGGTTGTGCGTTTTCCTGCCGGCTGTTCCGCGCGAGCCGCAGCCGGGGCAGCATCTCACCGTGGGCGTGCTCGGCGAAATACACCTCCACGGCGCAGTCAGTCGAAAGGTCCGCCAGGTCAGTGGGTTCGAAATCGGCCACCAGACGGGTTCCGGTATCCAGGTCGACAAGGCCCACCAGCAGCGGATACGTGAAGGCAGGGTCCTTGGGGTGATGCACCACGGTCCAGCTGTGGAGGGTGCCCTGCCGTGAAGATTCAACCGAGTCCCATTCGAAGGAGCGGCACCGGGGGCACGCGGGGGCCGGCGGATGGCGGAGCGTTTCGCAGCCGGTGCAGCGCTGGACAACCAGGCGGCCCTCGGCGGCGGCGTCAAACCAGAACACGTTGTCCTGCGTATGGACGATCGGCGGAACTGCCGTGCCCGGCGTTGTCTGAGTATCTGGGGCTGTCATGAGTTCTCCTTGGGCCGGAACCGCAGCAGCGTGAACTTCTCGGTGGCAACGGTGTGCTGTTCGGCGTCTTCATAGCGTTTTCCGAGCGTGATGAAAAAGCCCTCGCCGAGTCCGGTCTTCTTGGGCCCGACGACGGAATCGATCGTGATGTGGCAGGTAATGTCCATGCCCACGGTCAGCTCCAGCTCATAGTTCTGCTCCATCTGCGTGGCAACCACGGAGGTGTATCCGGCCTGGTCCAGCAGGAACAGCAGCTCTGCATAGGGGGTGGCTTCCACCACGCCCTCAGCCCGGGCGCGCTGGACGTCGCGCCAGCGGCGGTACCCGGACATGACCCACGTGGAAACCATGGCCGGGGGAGCAATGATGCCGCCGCGGCCCGTTTCCCGTGCCGCGGCGCCGTCAACGTAGACAGGGTTCCGGTCATCGAGGGCTTCGGCCCAGTTGCGGATCATCGCCTCCGAGACCCCGTAACGGGCAACGCGGGGAGGTTCGGCAACGGTGCCGGCAAAGCGCTGGAGCTCCTCGGCGCTGAGGGTGCTGAGGGTGCGATCCGAGTTGTCAATGGTTGTCATCAGACACCTGCCCCGACGAGGTCCTGCGACGCGGCCGGGAGGGAGTTGATACGTCCGGCGGCAACAAACTCCGCCCGGATGTCCTCGCGCTGCTCTTCGCTGAGCGGCCGGAACGGGCTGGTGCGGTCCTGCGCCCACCACACGCCGTCGGCCTCCCACGCCGTCCGGCGCAGCGGAGCCTTGTCGATCTTTTCGTTTGCGGTGACCGGAGCCTTGTCGATGATGCGGACGAAGGTGGGGCGCCACTTGGTGCCGAGGGCCGGCTGGGCGTCGAGGAAGGCAGCAAATTCTTCCGGATCGAAGCTGCAACCCGGGCGGAGGACCAGGGCGCACATCAGCCGGTCGCCGGTCTGCGGATCGGGAACGGCGAAGGCATGGACACCGGATACCGGCGGATACGCCGAAATGATCCGTTCGACGGGAGCGGTGGAGAAATTCTCACCGTCGACACGGAGCCAATCGGAGGTGCGTCCGGCGAAGTAGAAGTACCCGTCCTCGTCCCGGTACGCGAGGTCGCCGGTCCAGAAGTCCTCCCCGCCAAAACGCAGGCGGTCCGCCATCGCCCCGGGATTGTTGTAGTAACCCTCAAAGCGCGGGCCGGCTCCCACCACCACGATCTCTCCGATAGCTTCCTCCGCGTTGAGCAGCCGGCGGCCGGAGTCGAACCGGGCCCGCGGGCACTCGGCGCCGTCGTCCGAGCGGATCTCCACCGTCATCCCGGAAGCGGGAAGCCCCAGAGAGTCCGACGGCGCCCCCGGCACCGGGACAATGCGGACAATACCCTCGCTGGAACCAAATCCTTCCCGCAGTTCGCAGTTGAACCGTTTGCGGAAGGCCTCGGCTTCGGCCGGGGATGCCTCCGAACCGAAGGCGACCTCCAGGGAGTTCTTGCCGTCGGCCGGGTCCTCGGGCTGGGCGAGCACATAGCTGAGCACACGTCCCACATAGTTGAGGAAAGTGACGCCGTGTTCGCGGATGTCTCGGGAAAAACGGCTGGCGGAGAACTTCCGGACCATGACCACCGTGGCACCGACTTCGGCGGCGGTGGCAAGGTTCATCATGATGGAGTGTCCGTGAAACAGGGGCAGGTGCAGGTAACTGACCGACCCGCGGTGCAGTGAAATGCGGTCCTTCATGGTCAGGGTGAGGGCGCCAAGGCGGCCCTGCGTGCAAATCACTGCCTTGGGGGCTCCGGTGGAACCGGAGCTGAACAGGAGCAGATAAAGCGAGGCGGGATCGGGAAGTTCGGCCGGCAGGGGAGCGCCGGCATGGGCGGCAACCAGCCGAGCGTAATCTTTGGACTCGACGTCGAAGATACGGCCGGCCGGCAGCGGCAGCTCCGGGCGGTCTTCCGCCTCCAGATACAGAGGTTCGCTGATGAGAAGGTCGCAGTCGGCGTGCGCCATGTCGTGGGTGAGTTCGCTGCCGCGCCGGGTGGGATTGATGCCCACGGCTACGTCGCCGCTCAGCGCTGCCGCCAGGAGCCAGAAGACAAAGTCCGGCGTGTTCTGCAGCAGGATACCCACGTGGATCTGGCTGCGGCCGGCACCGGGCTCCATCCCGTCCAGAATGTCTGCCCTTGCCGAAGCCTCCGCGACAACCTCGGCCCAGGTCCAGCTCCGCCCCTCAAAACGAAGGCCGACATGCTCGTCCTGTGCGCGGCTTCGAACCACTTCTGCGTACGTTCGCACGGCATCCTCTCAATTTGTCACTGCTCGTTCCGGTTTACGCTAGGCGAAGTTTCACGGCGCTTGAGGTTGGTCCCACTGGGTGGAATTCGGACGACGGCGACCGGCGGCCAGCCGCTTCACGGCGGCGGGCGCCCTGCTAGCCTGACCAAACATGTGCTCGCTACAGAGGGAAGCCGATGCTCGCCGACCTGGCATTTTTTTCGTTCGTTGAACTCACCGTTCCCTCCTCGCACGAGGCCTACAACCGCTGGCACCAGCTGGACCATCTGCCGGAGAACCTCGCCCTGCCCGGCGTGGCCTGGGGCGACAGATGGGCCCGGGTCCGGGAGGGGGACTCCGGGCCTGCGCCGGACTTCCCGCAGGAGCCGGCGGGGAAATCACCGGTCAGCGCCGCGGACTACGTCGCGATGTACTGGTTTCGAGATCCTGTCCGGGAGAGCGTCGCGGCGTGGGACCGCCTCGGTGAAGCCTCTTTCCAGTGGGGCCGCGGCCCCATCATTCCGGGCGTTCGGCGCCCGCTGCTGGCATTCTTCCGTCCAGTGAAGGGCTATGCGGCGTCTCGGGTCCTGGTGGGACCGGATGTGCTGCCCTACCGCCCCAACCGCGGCCTGCACCTCACCCTGACGCGCTATGCGGACCCGCACGGGCGCCGGACCCACGACTGCTTTGCGTGGGAGGATACCCGGCTGATTCCGGAGCTGCTCGACGTCGGCGGAGTGGCCGGAGCCTGGACTTTTTCCTTCAGCCACCCCCAGCAGCACGGCACGCTGCCGTTCAGCGGGGTGCTGGAGGAACCTCCGGGCGGACTGCGCATCCGCCTGCTGTATTTGGACGGTGAACCGGTATCCACCGGAGAAGCCATCCGGACTGCCGAACACAGTATCAACGCCGACCCCGCGGCACCGGAGAGTGTCGGAGAGGTGCTGTTTTCCGCTTCGCTGTGCAGCATCAATCCTTGGGAGCAGTCATGACCGCGGGCAGAATCAGCATTGAAGGTGTCCGGCCCACCAGCGCGGCCCAGCATGCTGCCCTGCGGGCCGGGCGGCTGCCGGAGCCGGAGCCGGTGGCACGGGATGTCTGGGCCATCGCCGCGCCCATCCCCGGAGTTGGCGTCAGTTACACGCTCACCTACGTTTTGATCTCCGGCAGGGCGTTCCACCTTTTAGATCCGGGCTGGGACTCGGCGGAAAACCTGGCCGCCCTCCGCGCATCCCTGCAGTCAATCGGCCTGCCGCTCGAGCAGCTCTCCACGATCATCGCCACGCATCATCATCCGGACCACCTCGGCATCGCTGACCGGCTCCGGAACATGACCGGTGCGCAAATTGCCTTCTCCCGGGCCGAACGTGAGGTGCTGGCTCATCAGCTGGGTCCGTGGCGGCGCGACAGGGAGGCTTATGCGCGGGTCCTGAAGGAATGGGGTGTTCCGGCGGAGCGCCGGGAAGAGCTGGAGGCCTCCTTCAGGCGGGCACCAATGTTCGCTGATGTTGAACCGGACATTTTGCTCGAGGATGCTCAAACGCTGGACCTGGGCGGCCACCGTCTGCTGCCGTTGGCGACGCCCGGCCACACCGGAGGGCATCTGTGTTTCGCCGACAATGACCGGCAGGTCGTGTACGGCGGTGACCACGTCCTGCCGCAGATCTACTCCGGCGTGGGTCTGGGTGCCCTTCCCGATGCCCACCCGCTTCCTGATTTCCTGGCATCGCTGCAGAGGATGCGGCGGTGGAACGACTACGAGGTCTTGCCCGGCCACGAGTACCGTTTCCGCGGTTTGTCCGCG
This sequence comes from Arthrobacter sp. TJ-178, assembly GCF_058269275.1. NCBI lineage: Bacteria > Bacillati > Actinomycetota > Actinomycetes > Micrococcales > Micrococcaceae > Arthrobacter > Arthrobacter sp. TJ-178. Next base: position 124,837 of record NZ_JBZCNK010000003.1, read on the forward strand.
CGCGCCGAAGATATTGCCGCCCACCACCTGCGCCGCACCCGTTCCGTGGCGGACCTGCTGCCGGAGCTGGGGAACGCCCCGGTGTGGGAGTACGCGCAGCGCCTTCACTGGACTCCGGGCCGGGACCGGCTTGAGGGCTTCTTCCTGTACTCGGCCCTCCGCCAGACCGAGATGCACCTGGAGTTGGCGCGCAGCGGCCGGCTGGAGCAGCTGCTGGCGGATCATCAGGGGTCAGCCGGCAAGGCACTGGCGCAGGATCTCGGGGATGCGGACGGGACGCTGGTCCGCTGACACCGTAACCAGCCAAGTGGAGGCTGTGGCCACCAGGGTCTCATCGGCACGGCGCCGCATGTCGAAGTCGAAGCGCACCGAGGATGTGCCGATCTCGCCCAGCCTTAGTTCGATGGTGATCTCATCGAAGAGGCGGGCGGCGGCGAGGTAGTCGCAGTGCGTTGCCCGTGAGACGGTCCACCAGCCAAATCTCTCCAGGAGGGTGTCCTGACGCAGGTCCTGCAGGAACAGCCATTCCGTTAGCAGCGCTTCCATGCGGGGGAACCAGGCCGCGTAGTAGAGAATCCCGGCCGGATCGGTGTCCGCGTAGCTCAGCCGCCGGGTGTGCTCATGCAGCAGTGGCGGGCGTTCACCCGTCGTTGTTTCCGAAATACCTGCCATTTTCCCGTCCTCCCTGACCTTGTGGGGTCAGACCGTATCACCACGCGACAAACAAGCACTTGTTTGGTACGGTAAACCATCCGCACCGTTGCGAGAAGAGGGCAGGAAACCGATGTCGATCACAATCGATCTCTCAGGATGGGTCGTACTTGTCACAGGAGGCGCCCGCGGCGTGGGGGCCGGCATTGTGGACGCCTTCGTCGCGGCCGGCGCCGTGGTGGAAACCTGCGGCAGGTCAGAGCCGGATCCGAAGTTTCCCGGGCTTGCATCGCCCTCGGTTCACTTCAGCCGCCTGGACGTGCGCGACGACGAGCAGGTGCGTGCCTGGGTGGCCGACGTCGTCGAGCGCCGTGGGCGCATTGACGTGGCGGTCAACAACGCAGGCGGCTCGCCCTTCGGCCGTTTCGAAAGCGGTTCCGCACGGTACCAGCGGGCCATCACTGAACTGAACTTCCTCTCCGCCGCACATGTGGTCAGCGCCGTGCACCCGGTGATGATGGGCCAGGAGCAGGGCGGATCGATTGTCAACATCACCTCCATCAGTGCCCGCCGGCCCAGCCCGGGCACAGCCGTCTACGGTGCCGCAAAGGCAGCACTGGAGAACCTGACCGGCAGCCTCGCGGTGGAGTGGGCGCCGCACATCCGGGTCAACGCCGTCAGCTGCGGGCTCGTGGCCACTGAAGGCGCCGCGGACCATTACGGCGACGCTGAAAGCTATGCCCGGGTGGCGGCAACGATTCCCCGCGGAAAGCTGGCCGATCCCCGGGAGATCGGAGACGCCGTCGTCATGCTGGCGTCGCCGCTCTCCAGCCACATCACCGGTGCCGTCCTGGACGTCGACGGCGGCGGCGAGTGGCCGGCCTTCCTGGCGCACACTCCCAACGCAGATGTACTGAACCTCACCGAACCAGAAGGAGCACACTGATGACCGAAGCGGTTATTGTTTCTGCAGTCCGTTCGCCGATTGGCCGCGCCCACAAGGGCTCGCTGCGGGCAATGCGCGGCGATGACCTCGCGGCCCAGATGGTCCGTGCGGCACTCGACGCCGTTCCCGGACTGGATCCGGCCGGCATCGAGGACCTGATGATGGGATGCGCGCAGCCGGCGGGGGAGCAGGGCTACAACATTGCCCGCATGGTTGCCATGCAGCTTGGCCTGGACAGCGTTCCCGGAACCACCGTGCACCGGTACTGCTCCTCCTCGCTGCAGACCACGAGAATGGCGCTGCACGCCATCAAGGCAGGGGAGGGCGACGTGTTCATCTCCGCCGGCGTGGAGACCGTGTCCCGCTTTGGCCTCGGCAAATCCGACGGCATGCCGGACACCAAGAACCCGGCGTACTTCGATGCAATGAACCGCACCGCCGCCCAGGCCAAGGACCCGGAGGCACGCTGGAGCGATCCCCGCGAACGCGGCGAGCTGCCGGACATCTACATTGCCATGGGTGACACCGCGGAAAACGTTGCCCAGCTGCGCGGCGTCTCCCGTGCCGCACAGGACGAGTGGGCGGTGCGCAGCCAGAACCGCGCCGAGGCGGCCGCGGCCCGCGGTTTCTGGAAGACAGACATCACGCCGGTCACCCTGGCTGACGGAACTGTGGTCTCCGAGGATGACGGCCCGCGTGCCGGCGTCACGCTCGAGAAGCTCTCCGCTTTGCAGCCGGTGTTCCGCGAGCACGGCACCGTCACGGCCGCCAACTGCTGCCCCCTGAACGACGGCGCCGCTGCTCTGGTGATTATGAGCGACCGGCGCGCCGCTGAGCTGGGCCTGACCCCGCTGGCGCGGATTGTATCCACCGGGGTTGCGGCCCTGACGCCGGAACTGATGGGACTGGGCCCGGTCGAAGCCGTGCGCCGGGCCCTGGCCAACGCGAAGATGTCCATTTCCGACATGGACATCATGGAACTCAACGAAGCCTTTGCCGCCCAGGTCCTGCCGTCCATTGATGACATCGGCATCGACCCGGACAAGGTCAACGTCAACGGCGGGGCCATTGCCCTGGGCCATCCGTTCGGCATGACCGGTGCACGCATGACCACCACGGCCATCCATGCCCTGCAGGAGCGCGACGAGCAGTTTGCGGTGGAAACCATGTGCGTGGCCGGCGGGCAGGGCATGGCGATGGTCCTGGAGCGGCTGAGTTAACGAAAAGGGAATCAGGGCCGCGAACGCTGCTGCGGCCCCGACCCTACTCCGCCGTGCTTTTGGCTGCGGCCGCCGCGGCACCGGTGTTCTTGGCGCGTTCCCGGCCGGCGCCGCGGGACGTCAGTTCCGGCGCCGGCTTGGCGTAGAACAGTGAGGCCAGCAGTGCCACGATAATCACCGCTGCAGGCAGGTACAGCGACTGGCCCATGGCCTCGGAGTACCCGGCCTTCAGCGCCTCCGGGAAGGCACCCGCGGCCGGCGCCGTCCCGCCGTCGGCCGCGGCGCCGCCCAGGTGGGCGGTCAGCCGTGACGTCATGACTGCGGCAATGGCGCTGCTGCCGATCACTGCGCCGAACTGGCGGGTGGTGTTGTAGACGCCGGACCCGGCGCCGGCGACGTCGGGCGCCAGGTTGCGGGTGGCGGTCAGTGACACGGAGGGCCAGATGCAGGCGTTCGCCAGGCCCATCAGCAGCATCGGCAGCACCAGCTGCCAGTACGGCACATCCGGGCTGAGCAGGGCGCCGAGCCAGATCAGCGACGCCGCCATGGCGGCGAAACCGAACACGGCAATGAACTTGGGGTTGCCGCGCTGCACGGTTTTGCCGGCTATCGGCGCCAGGACGCCGGACAGAATCGCCATCGGGGCCAGCAGCAGGGCGGCCTGGGTGGGGCTCAGACCGCGCACGTTCTGGGCGAAGAGGATCAGGGGCAGGGAGAAGGCGGTCACAGCGAAGCCCATGCCGGTGATGGAGATGTTGGCCAGGGAGAAGTTGCGGTCCCGAAAGAGCTTCAGCGGAAGCAGCGGTTCGGCGCGGTTCAGGCGCTGCCAGAGGACAAACAGGGCCAGCAGGACGACGCCGGCGATGATCAGCGACCAGACGGAGACGGGTCCGGCGATGGTGCCCCAGTTGTAGCTCTCGCCTTCCTGGATGCCGAAGACCAGCGCGAACATGCCCGCCGCGCTGAGCAGCACGCCGAGGTAGTCGAAGCGGTGTACGGCGGTGGAGAGCTTCGGAACCAGGCGGTAGGCCAGGATGAAGCCGACGACGCCGACGGGGACGTTGATGAAGAAGATCCATTCCCAGCCGAGCGCGTCCACCAGGACGCCGCCCAGGATGGGGCCAACAAGGGTGGCGACGCCGGCTGTGGCGCCCCACAGCCCCAGTGCGGTCCCGCGCTTTTCCGGCGGGAAGATGCGGGTGATCACGGACATGGTCTGCGGGGTCATCAGCGCGGCACCGAACCCCTGGAAGACACGCGCCACGATAAGGGCGTCCACACTGTGCGCGAAGCCGCACCAGAGGCTGGACAGGGTGAAGACCACCAGGCCGATCAGGTAGACCCGGCGCGGGCCAAAACGGTCGCCCAGCCGTCCCGTGATCAGCAGCGGCACCGCGTAGGCCAGCAGGTAAGCGCTGATCACCCAGATGACCTGGTCCAGGCCGGCGCCCAGGTCCTCCATGATGGCCGGGGTGGCGATATTAACGATGGTGGAGTCCACCAGGATCATGAAGAAACCGATGACCAGGGACCAGAGGGCGGGCCAGGGCTTGATGGTGTCCGGCTGGAAAGCGCCGGGTTTGAGGTTGCTCAAAATGTGTAACTGCCGTTTCCGAGAGAAGTAGGTAGGGGACCCGAGGGATCCGGAGTCCATTGTGTACCTCATCTGCGGCCGAACAAACCCGTTGCCGGTAGCCGGGGTTCCAGTGAGCCGCCCACTTTCTCTGCTGCGATCCCCGCCGGCGCTCAGCCGGCGCCCGGTTCCAGGCCCCGCAGTTCCGACTTCATGATTTTGCCCGTGCCGTTGCGGGGAAATTCGTTGACGATCACGTATTCGCGCGGCAGCTTGTAGTTGGCCAGGCGGGTTTTGCAGAAGGCCAGGAGATCATCCGCCGTGGGCCTCGGATCTGCATCCTGCAGCAGGGCAACGTAGGCACGGCCCACCGATCCCATGCGCAGGTCGTCAATGCCCACCACCGCGGATTCGTTCACGGCCGGATGCTGGCGGAGCACGTTTTCGATTTCCGCCGGGTAGACGTTAAACCCGCCCACGATGAACATGTCCTTCAAACGGTCGGTGATCTTCAGGCATCCGTGCTCGTCCAGCCGGCCAATGTCACCGGTGTGGAACCAGCCCTGGTCATCCACGGCGTTGGCCGTGGCCTCGGGGTCATCGAAATACCCCAGCATGACGTTGTCGCCGCGGAGCAGGATTTCGCCGTCTTCACCAACAGGCAGGTCGTTCCCGGCTGCATCGGCTACGCGGATTTCGACGCCGTCGACTGCCGGTCCCGTGGTCTGCTTTGCATGCTCCAGGGACTCACCGGGCCGGGACAGTGTTGCCACCACGCATTCGGTCATGCCGTACGCCTGTGCCACGGTTCGAAAACCGAGCACTTCCGACATGTCCCGGAACAGTGACTCCGGGGCCGTTGCCGCGCCCGCAATGGCGAAACGCAGGGATGAGGTGTCGTAGGTCTTCAGGTCCGGGTGGTTCAGCAGCGAGGTGAAGATGGTGGGCACGCCGGGCAGGACGCTGATGCGCTCTTTCTGGACCAGGTCCAGCAGCGCCGAAGCATCGAAGGTCTCCACCGGATAGATTGTTGCCCCGGCCAGGAACGCAGCGATCACGCCCGCTTTGTAACCGAAGCCGTGGAAGAACGGGTTGACGACGGCGTACCGGTCCTCGGCGGACAGCTCTGCACCCGCTGCCCAGGCCCGGGCAACGCCCAGTGTCTGCCGATGCGCACTCATGACCCCCTTGGGCAGGCCGGTGGTTCCGGAGGTGTACAGGATGTCGACGACGTCGTCGGGATGCACGGCGGAGGAAGCGGCCGTGAAGCGTTCCTCCTCGCCGGCACCGGCGGCGAGGAAGGACTTCCAGGTGCTTTCGCCGGGCTCGTCCGCTGTGCCGTCCAGCCGTACGACAAGCCGCACCGCAGGCAGGCCGGGCACCGGAACAGCAGGCGCCTCATGCCCAGCGCCGTCGTGGTCGCCGTCGCCGTCGCGGTCCCCGGCCGCGGCGCGCAGTGCGTCCAGCGGCTGCCGGCCCAGGAATTCGTCGGCAACCACGAGCACCGAAGCGCCGGAGCGCCGCAGGATCATGGCCGCCTCATGGCCCGTGTAGCGGGTATTCAGGGGCACCACCGCCGCTCCGATCGACTGCGCACCCAGCATGGCGAGAATGAATTCCAGGCGGTTGGGGGCCCAGAGCCCCACCCTGTCGCCGGGGCCTACACCGTGTGCCAGGTAGGCGCGCCCGGCCTCGCCGATCCGTCCGCTGAGTTCACCATAGGAAACGGCGGTGTCACCGGAGACCACGGCGGGGTGGTCGCCGAGCCTCGCCATGTCGGCAAGCAGCTGGGGAATGGTCCGAGCGTCAGAAAGATGCATCGAGGAATCCTTTCATTCCATGTGACAAAAAACGCAATGGCGCGGCTAATACATTAACGTGCCTAAAATACGGGAGAATTGAGCAAATGCTTGGGTGAATTCGTACATGAGGAGAAATGATGGCAACGCGCAAAAAACCGGAATCCGGTGCCGGCGAGCAGGCTCCCGACCGGCGGGAACAACTGCTGGCCATTGCCGCCCGCCTGATAGCCACCCGCGGATACTCCGCGACGACGGTGCGTGACATTGCCGATGAAGCGGGCATTCTCTCGGGCAGCCTCTACCATCACTTCTCCTCCAAGGAAGCGATCCTGGAGGAAATCCTGCGGTCCTTCCAGGGTGGACTGCGGCAGCGGTCGGAGGAGATTGCCGCCGCCGGCGGCGGGCCGCGGCACGTCTTTGACGAACTCGTCCGGACTGCCTTTCTCACCATCGAGAAAGAACCGGATGCCGTTGGCATTTACCAGAATGAGGCGGCGTTTCTGGCCAACCTTCCCGGCTTCGAGTTTGTCGCCGAGGAAGGCGCCCGGATTGAAACGATCTGGCAGGACGTGATCCAGGAAGGCCAGCGCGAGGGTGTCTTCCGCGCCGACCTTGACTCCGCCATGACGTACCGCTTCATCCGCGACGGCGTCTGGTCCACGGTGCGCTGGTTCCGCCCCGGCGGCCGGCACTCTGCTGAAAGTGCCGGCCGCAACTTCCTGAAACTGATCCATTCCGGGCTCCTGCAGGACTGACCGGAGGGAAGAGCTAGTTCGCGACTTCGCGGGTCCTGGCTCCGCGGGGATCCAGGACCTCGCGGATCAGGCGCAGCTCCTCGTCCGTGGGGACCCGCGTCAGCGGAGCACCCCCGACGTCCAGGTGGAAGCCCGTGTTGTCCGCCACGGCCTGCGGATCCACGCCCGGATGGATGGACAGGACGGTCACCCGGCCGCCGTCGTCGTAGCCCAGCACCGCCAGGTTGGTGACGATGACCCCAAGGTGATGGAACCGCAGCACCTGTCCTGCAGCCCGCGCACGGTCATTGCCGACGCCGGAGACCATGTCCACCGTCTCCACAAACAGGCGCGTGCTGTGCCGGGAGACCCAGTAGTCCACCCGGTGATTGGCGGTGTTGCCGGGAGCGCCGCGCACCCCGATGAGCTGGCGCTTGGGCTTGTTCCAGTCGCCGATCAGTGAAATGTTCTGGTTGCCGTAGCGGTCAATCTGGCTGGCACCCATCATGCTCTGGCGCCGGCCGGTGGCCACTATGTCAAAGATGCGGCTGAACGGTGCCCAGCCCTCGATCACTCCGCCGGCGGCTGCGGCCTTTCCCAGGGGCGGCGGCTCGCTCATCATGAAAGCCTCGCCGTCGCTCAGCACGAGGTCCGGTGAATGGGTGAGTTTGGCCAGCCGGGCTCCGATGGTGGGAATGGTCCCGACGGCGTGGGCGAGCAGCTCTCCGGACTCCCGGTAGGTGTCGGAGCATGCCGCAATGCAGATTTCTGCGATGGTGGCTTCTGCGGTCATTTCTATTTCTCCTGTACGGCATGGAATCGGGCAACGGCGTCCTGGTAGCCTGCCTCGTCACCGCTGAGGAACTCGGCAACGAACTTCCGCCAGGTCTCGGGGTCCTTTGCCGAGCTGGCGTAGTGCCGCTGGAACGCCTCGTCCCGGCCGTAGTCCGGCTCGCAGGTGGTGAAGTGCGCGCCGTGCGGGGTCTCGATGACGCCGGTGACGTACATGCGGCTGAGCATCAGGGTGTGGAACGAGCCCTCATCCAGCAGGGCGTCCGTTTCGACAATCCGTTCGGTGGTCACAAAGGTGCGCTTGGCTGCCATTGCGAACAGATCGTCAAAGTAGGGGTCCGGACCGAGGAACTGGGCGTTGCCGCCGCTGTCCGCCCGGTTGACGTGGATCAGGGCAACGTCCAGTTCAATGGCGGGGACCGCGATGTACTCGTCGTCCGAGTACGGGGAGGCCACGGTTTTCAGGTGCGGATTGGCGGCCAGGACGTCGGAGCCGATTCCGGCCACGGTGGGCAGGAAGGAGAGGCGCTGCGCCCCGGCCCGCAGGCCGGTCACGAACATACCCTCGTCGTATTCGTTGATTTCCAGATCGCCGCGTTCGCGCGCTGCGGTGAAGAGCGGGTCCAGGGGAATGCTGTCCAGCGAGACGAAGCCGTAGATCAGCTTGCGCACCTTGCCGGCGGCCACGAGAAGGCCAACATCCGGACCGCCGAAGGCGACGACGGTGAGGTCGGTGACGTCGCTGCGCAGCAGCTCCCGGACCGCGGCCATGGGCTTGCGGCGTGACCCCCATCCGCCGATGCCGATGGTCATTCCCGACTCGATGGACGAAACCGCCTCAGTAAGTCCGATTCTCTTGTTGGGCATCCGCTCCTCTTTTCCCGCATCATTGCGAAACCTAGCGCTTGTTTGGCTGTCAGACTAGCACGGCCTGCCTGCTGGGGATGATCCCCAGCATCATGCCCAGGCGGCGGCGGTGGTCCCGGGCCGACCCGAACAGCTGGCCGGTGGAATGGGCCCGCTTGAAGATGAGCTGTGCGTCGTGCTCCCAGGTGATCGCGATGCCGCCGTGGATCTGCACCGTTTCGGCGGCGACGGCTTCCAGGGCATCCGCGCACCAGGCGGCTGCCGATGCCGCCCGCTCCGGCAGATCGGCGGCATCCGTTCCGGCAGACCATGCTGCGGCCCACGAAGTGGTGCGGGCTGTCTCCACCTGCACGAGCATGTCCGCCATCCGGTGTTTCAGCGCCTGGAAGGAGCCGATGGCCCGGCCGAACTGCACGCGCTGCTTGGAGTATTCAACGCTCATGTCCAGTCCGCGCTGCGCCGTCCCCACCTGCAGGCAGCTCACTGCCACGATGGCGATGTCGCGAATCTTCTCCAGCGAGTTTTCGGCATCGAGCCGGAGGGCCCGGGCCGGAACCTGATTGAAGGTCAGTGTTGCGAACCGGATGGTCGTGTCGACGGCGGGAGTGTTCACCCGCTGGACCGCCGCAGGATCCAGTACTTCGAACAGGCCCACCCCCTCGGCGGTAGCCGCAACGGCAATCAGCGTATCGGCGCTGACGCCGTCGAGCACCAGGGTTGCCGTTCCGTTCAGCGTCCACTGCCCACCGGCGTCGGCGGCTTCAGCGGTGGCAACGATGCCGGAGCGCGTGGTGCTCCAGGCGCCGCGCTCATCCGCCCAGGCCAGGGTGGCGATGCTGCTGCCTTCCGCGAGGCCCGGAAGCAGCCGCTCCCGGGCCGCTTCATCATCTGCCTCCAGGATGGCAGCTGCGGCCAGCACCCCGGAGGCCAGCAGGGGGCTGGGTGCAAGGTTGTATCCGAGGGCTTCCAGGACCAGGCCGGTTTCGAACCATGTGAATCCGGCTCCGCCGTATTCCTCCGGAATGGCGAGCGAGGCCACGCCCACCTCTTCGGCCAGGGTGCGCCAGAGGCCGGCGTCGTAACCGGCCTCCGACCCGGCGGCGCTGCGCACCGCAGCGGAGGAGGCGTGACGGCTCAGCACGGCGCGGACGGTTTTGACGAGCTCATTCTGCTCATCGGTCAGTGAGAAATCCATGGTGTCCTCAGTGGTGGGAGAGTTCAGCGGACGGGGGTGCGGCGGGGGAGAGCAGAAGGGAGGCGATGCGGGACCGGTGGTGGCGGGGAGTTCCCCAGACACCGAGCAGTGCGCGGACCCGGGTGATCCACAGTCCCAGATCGTGTTCCTCGGTGTAACCGATGGCGCCGTGGACCTGCAGCGCCACCCGTGCCGCGAGGGCCGCGGCATCGCCGGCGGCCACCTTGGCTGCAGATACGCTGCGGGCGCCGTCGGGCCCGCCGAGATCCAGGGCTGCGCCGTACATCAGCGGGCGTGTGAATGTGAGGGCAATCCGAACATCGGCGAGCTGGTGCTTGAGGGCCTGATATTCGCCGATGGCGCGGCCAAACTGCTCGCGCATCTTGGCGTAGCTGACCGCTTCTTCCAGGAGCCGCTCTCCGGCCCCGAGCAGCATTGCCGAGCAGGCCAGCGTTGCCCGGTCCACGGCCAGCGCGCTTTGCTCCGGTTCCAGCGGTTCGGGGTCGCCGACGGCGGTGAGTTCGCTCAGTGTCCGGGTCCGGTCCACGGAGGCGGTGCCGGGCCCGGCGGATGCCCCGGACAGGGAATCGGGGCCGACGACGAAGCAGCGGCTGCTGGCCGCGGCGTCGAGAGCGTACGGAACGAGGTCCTGTACGGCAGCCGTGGCAATCAGCGTTCCATCCAGGATGCCGCCGAGCACGCTGGAGTCCACCAGGTCAGGCAGCAGCGCCGCGCTTTCAATGTAGGGTCCGGGGACTGCGTGATAGCCCAGCCGTTCAAAGGCAACGGCGAGGTCCACGGCGGTGCCGCCCATGCCGCCGTCGTCCTCCGCCACGCACAGGCCGAACAGGCCCAGCTCGGCGAGCTGGTTCCACAGTGCAAGGCCGGGTTCGGTGTTCCCCTCCGCCCAAGTCCGTGCCACCTTGGTTCCGCCGGCGCTTTCGATGATTTCGTCGAGGGCACCGGCCAGCGACTGCTGTTCTTCACTCAGTACGAATTTCAAGACACTCTCCTGCCGTCGCCGCCGCGGGGGAGGCCGAGTAGACGTTCTGCGATGATGTTGCGCTGGATTTCGTTGGTGCCGGCATAGATGGGCCCGGCAATGGAGAACAGGTAGTCATCCATCCACCGGCCGCCGGCTGCGCCGGGCGCCCCGCGCAGTTCGGCTGCGGGACCGAGCAGGGTCAGTGCGGTTTCGTGCAGCGCAATGTCCAGTTCCGACCAGAACACCTTGTTGACGCTGCCTTCGGCGCCGAGGTCCCCGCCGTCCTGCAGCGTGCTCACGGTGCCCCAGGTGTACAGGCGGTAGGCCTCGGACTTGATCCAGGCGTCGACGACGGCGTCCTGGGCAAACGGATCCTCGTGCGACTGCGTGGCCCAAAGATCGATCAGCCGGTCCGCGGCGGCGCAGAACCGGCCCGGTGCGCGCAGTGAGAGGCCGCGTTCATTGCCGGCGGTGCTCATGGCGACGCGCCACCCGTCGCCCGGTGCTCCGAGGACGTCCGCATCGGGAACAAAGACATCCTCGAAGAACAGTTCGGCGAAACCGGTGGAACCATCCAGCTGGGCGATGGGACGCACCGTCAGGCCCGGGGCATCCATCGGAAACAGGAAGTAGGTGAGGCCGCGGTGTCGCTGGGCGGCGGGGTCGCTGCGGAACAGGCCGAAGCCGCGGTCGGCCCACACGGCGCGCGAGCTCCAGGTCTTCTGGCCGCTGAGCAGCCAGCCTCCGCGCTCGTCGTCCCGGCGGGCGGTACTGCGGATGGAGGCAAGGTCGCTGCCGGCGCCGGGTTCGGACCAGGCCTGCGCCCAGATCAGGGAACCGTCTGTCATCGCCCGCAGATACCGGCTGCGCTGGTCATCAGTACCGTGTTCAAAAAGGATGGGGGCCAGCAGCGAGATGCCGTTCTGGGCCACGCGCGTGGGTGCACCGGAACGGTAGTACTCCTCCTCAAAGAGCACCCATTCCACGAGGCCGGCGCTGCGGCCGCCGAATTCCTCCGGCCAGGCAACGGCCGACCAGCGGCCTTCCGCCAAACGGGCTTCCCACTCGCGGTGGGCGGCGAAACCCGCTTCGGTATCCATGGACGGCAGCGGCGCGGACGGGACGTTTTCGGCAAGCCAGGCCCGCGCTTCGGCCGCGAAGGCCTGCTGCTCTTCGGTCAGGTCGAGGTTCACTTGGCCACCGCCGCGCTTCGCATGCCCTGAATGTTCATCCCGGCCAGCGAGTCCGCGCCGACCTCCGCGTTGTGGGCGTGGGCCGCGTGGTGCAGTCCGAAGACGGAGTCCATTCCGGCGCGCATGCCCTGCAGGTCCTCCGACTGGTTGACGGCCTTCTTAGCCAGCGCCAGTCCCAGCCGGGGCATGGCACTGATGCGTTCGGCCATGGCCATCACCGTGTCCTCGAGTTCCCCGCGCGGCACCACATGGTTGACCATGCCCAGGTCATGGGCGCGCTGCGCGGTGAAGCGGTCTCCGGTGAAGAGGAACTCCTTGGCTGCGCGGGGGTTCATCACCCAGGGGTGGGCGAAGTACTCCACCCCCGGAATGCCCATGCGGACCACCGGGTCGGAGAAGAAGGCATCCTCGCTGGCCACGATGAAATCACAGGACCAGGCCAGCATCAGCCCGCCGGCAATGCAGGCACCCTGGACCATGGCAATCATGGGTTTGGGAATCTCCCGCCAGCGGCGGCACATGCCCAGATACACCTCGGATTCTCGGGCAAGACGGGAGTCGACGCCGGACGCGCCCACGTGGTCCCACCACATCACTGCCTTGCGCTCGAAGCTTTGGTCGATGTCCCGTTCAGGGGAGCCGATGTCATGTCCGGCCGAGAAGTGCTTTCCGTTGCCGGCGAGCACGATCACCTTTACGGCATCGTCCTCCACCGCTGCGGTGAACGCTGCGTCCAGTGCGTAAGTGACCTTCGAGTTCTGTGCGTTGCGGTATTCGGGCCGGTTCAGCCGCACGACGGCGACGGATCCGCGCACCTCGTAGGTTACAACTTCGTCGGAATCGTCCTTCTTCATCGTGGCTCCTCCCTGAGACACTTCTACCTGTGACACACTTCACCAAACAAGTGCTTGTTTTGCTAGCATAGGCGAAGCTCGACTTTATGACCAATGACGGTGGCCGATGAAAGGTGTTTCGTGGATCTGATCTTTTCAGCGGAGGACGACGAGTTTCGTCGGGAGATCCGAGGGTGGCTGGAAGCCAATCTCGTCGGGAAATTTGCGCAGCTGCGCGGGCTCGGCGGATCCGGCCGGGAGCACGAAGCTTTCGAGGAGCGCCTCGAGTGGAACCGGCATCTGGCGGCGCACGGCTGGAGCTGCGTGGGCTGGCCCCGGGAATACGGCGGACGCGGCCTGAGCCTGCTGCAGCAGGTGATCTTCCACGAGGAGTACGCCAGGGCGGATGCACCGGCACGCGTTAACCATCTCGGGGAGGAACTGCTCGGGCCAACCCTGATTGCCTTCGGCACCAAGGAGCAGCAGGAGCGTTTCCTGCCGCGCATTGTGGCCGTGGAGGATCTCTGGTGCCAGGGCTATTCCGAGCCCGGCGCCGGGTCGGACCTGGCCAACGTCTCCACCAAGGCCCGGCTTGAGGACGGCCGGTGGGTCATTGACGGACAGAAGGTCTGGACCTCACTCGCGCACAACGCGAACTGGTGCTTTGTTATTGCCCGCACGGGGTCAGGGCCGCGCAAGCACAACGGGCTCTCCTACCTGCTGGTGCCGATGAACCAGCCCGGCGTGGAGATCCGTCCGATCCTGCAGCTGACCGGCACCTCGGAATTCAATGAAGTGTTCTTCGACGGCGCCGTCACCGACGGGGATCTCGTGGTCGGAGAACCCGGTGCCGGCTGGTCCGTGGCGATGGGAACCCTGGGTCTTGAACGCGGCGTATCCACCCTGGCACAGCAGATTGCGTTCCAGCAGGAACTGGATTCCGTCGTCGAACTGGCCCGCAGCAATGGTGCCATTGATGATCCGATCATTCAGGACCGGATTGTTTCGGCCCGGATGGGGCTGGAGATGCTGCGCCTGCACGGGCTGCGCACACTCAGCGGGGAGCAGGGCATCGAAGCCTCGATCACCAAGCTGCTCTGGGCGCCGTGGCACAGATCGCTCGGCGAACTGGCCATGGCCGTCGCCGGACCCGCAGGCCTCACCGTTGCCTGCGAGCCCTATGAACTGGACGCGCTCCAGACCCTTTTCCTGTTCAGCCGGGCGGACACCCTGTACGGCGGCTCGGACGAAATCCAACGAAACGTTATTGCTGAGCGTGTGCTCGGCCTGCCTAAGGAGGCACGCGCATGATTGAAGCACGCGTTGCACAGCCCGTTCCCGCCTACGTTGCCGGCCACGGGCTGCTGACCGGACGCCGCGTCGTCGTCACCGCGGCCGCCGGTGCCGGAATCGGCGCAGCGGCGGCCCGCCGCTGCCTGGAAGAAGGCGCAGCCCTGGTGGTGCTGGGCGACACGCACGCCGGCCGGCTGGAATCATCCGCAGCCGAGCTCGGTGCCGAGTTCGGAGCCGAACGCGTCCGCTGGGCGGTCTGCGATGTCACTGTGGAAGAACAGATTGAAGCCCTGCTGGACGTTGCCGAAGATGCCGGCGGCGTGGACGTGATGATCAACAACGCCGGGCTGGGCGGCACCGTTTCCATCCTGGAGATGGCTGACGAACAGTGGTCCAAGGTCCTGGATGTCACCCTGAACGGCACCTTCCGCAGTGTGCGTGCAGCGGCGCGGCGCATGGTGCGCAATGACGTCAGGGGCGTGATTATCAACAACGCCTCGGTGATCGGCTGGCGCGCCCAGGAAGGGCAGGCCCACTACGCCGCTGCCAAGGCCGGGGTCATGGCGCTCACCCGTTCCGCCGCCCTCGACCTGGCACCGCATGGAATCCGGGTCAACGCGGTCTCTCCGAGCCTGGCCATGCATCCGTTCCTGGCGAAGGTCACCTCCGAGGAACTGCTGGAGCAGCTCACGTCCCGCGAGGCCTTTGGCCGTGCGGCGGAGCCGTGGGAGATCGCCAACGTCATGGTGTTCCTCGCCAGCGGTTACTCGTCATACATGACGGGCGAAGTTGTGTCCGTCAGCAGCCAACAGGCCTAAGGGGAATAACCGCATGAGTACCGCATATATTGTTGACGCAGTCCGTACGCCCGGCGGGCGCAGGGGCGGATCCCTGGCCGGCATCCACTCGGCAGACCTCGGCGCCTCCGTTATTTCCTCGCTGGTGGAACGCACCGGAATCGACCCGGGAGCCGTTGACGACGTCATCTTCGGCTGTACCGATACCTTGGGATCGCAGGCCGGTGACATCGCCCGGACCGCCTGGCTGGTGGCCGGAATGCCGGACCATGTCCCCGGCGTCACCATTGACCGGCAGTGCGGATCAAGCCAGCAGGCCGTGCATTTCGCCGCCCAGGGAGTCATGTCCGGAACCGCGGACCTGATTGTTGCCGGGGGAGTGCAGAACATGTCCGCCATCCCCATCTCGGCAGCCATGACACTTGGCGAACAGTACGGATTTACCACGCCCTTCGCGCAGTCCCCCGGATGGGTGGCACGCTACGGAACGCAGGAGGTCTCGCAGTTCCGTTCGGCCGAGATGATCGCGGAAAAGTGGAACATCTCGCGTGAGGCGATGGAAGAGTTCGCACTCCAAAGCCACCTGCGGGCGATCGCGGCCACCGATGAGGGGCGCTTTGCCCGTGAAATTATTCCGATTGCCGGACTGTCCCGGGATGAGGGACCGCGCCGGGGCACCTCGCTGGAAAAGATGGCCACCCTTCCGGTCCTGACCGAAGGCGGCCGGATCACCGCCGCGGTGGCGTCACAGATCACTGATGCGGCCAGCGCCCTGCTGATTGCCTCGGAAGCTGCGCTGGCGACGCATTCGCTGACGCCGCGGGCACGCATCCATCACATTTCAGTCCGGGCCGACGACCCGGTCTGGATGCTCACCGGCCCGATCCGCGCCACCGATTACGCATTGGAGCGGGCCGGCATGAAGGTCTCGGACATTGACCTCTTCGAGTGCAATGAAGCCTTTGCCTCCGTGGTGCTGGCCTGGTCGCAGGAACTGGGCATCGACCAGGAAAAGATCAACGTCAACGGCGGCGGCATCGCCCTCGGGCATCCCATCGGAGCCACCGGGACGCGCATCATGGCCACGCTGCTCAACGAACTGGAGCGCACCGGCGGACGGTTCGGGCTACAGGTGATGTGCGAGGGCGGCGGCCAGGCCAACGTCACCATCATCGAGCGGCTGTGAACTGAGCAGCAAAACAGACAGAGCAGCAAAACAGACAGGGGAGGGGCGCAGCAGCCGGATCGGCTGCTACGCCCCTCCCTTTTGTGCCTGGACCACCCGGCTTAGGCAACCACCGCTGCACTGTTCGCCCGCAGACGCTCCACGGCCTCGTCGATGATGCGGTCCACGAGTTCCCGGCAGGAAGGCAGCTCGTTGATGACCCCGACAACCTGCCCGGCCGCCAGCATTCCGGCGGTCGTGTCACCGTCCACGAGTCCGGCCTTCAGGAGCATCGGCGTGTTGGCTGCGAGCATCATCTGGTTCCAGCTTCTGCCGGTGCCGCGTTTCATCGAGATGCCGTCCTTCGCCAGACCCAGCCAGGACTGTCCGGACATTTCCTTGAACTGCACCGACCGGCGCAGTGCCGGCAGCAGCTGGCGCAGCGGGCCGCCGTCTTCGAGTCCCTTGACGAATTCGGTGCGCAGCAGCCGGTGCGGCATGCCGTCCGCCTTGGTGGTGACCACCGTGCCGTCCAGCCCGAAGCTGAGGTAGCGCTGCTTGATGTCTTCGGGCACCGA
The DNA here is from genome assembly GCF_058269275.1 of Arthrobacter sp. TJ-178. NCBI lineage: Bacteria > Bacillati > Actinomycetota > Actinomycetes > Micrococcales > Micrococcaceae > Arthrobacter > Arthrobacter sp. TJ-178. The sequence continues at coordinate 141,461 of NZ_JBZCNK010000003.1, forward strand.
ACTGTCACTGGTGAGCAGGAACCGGGTGCCCATGCCGATGCCCACGGCACCGTAAGCCAGAGCCGCGGCCAGCCCGCGCCCGTCGAAAAAGCCGCCGGCGGCGATAACCGGAATATCCACGGCATCCACCACCGAGGGCAGCAGCAGCGTGGTGGGAATGGCTCCGGTGTGGCCGCCGCCCTCCCCGCCCTGCACCATCACGGCGTCCGCACCCCAGGCGGCCACCTTCTCGGCATGCCGCGCCGCTCCCACGGAAGGGATCACCACGGACCCGTTTTCCTTCAGCTTCTCGATCAGTTCCCGTTTCGGAGCCAGGGCAAAGGAGGCCACCTTCACCCCGTACTTGATCATCAGATCCACGCGCTCCGGGGCATCGGCGCCGTCGGCACGCAGATTGACGCCGAACGGCTTGTCGGTGTGGCTCTTCACTTCCACAATCGCGTGCTCCAGCTGGTCCAGCGTCATGGTGGCCGAGGCCAGGATGCCCAGGGCGCCCGCCTCCGCCGTGGCCGTGACCAGCCGCGGTCCGGCCACCCAGCCCATGCCGGTCTGCACAATCGGATGCTCGACGCCGGTGAGCTCGGTCAGGGGAGTCTTGATGCGGTTCTCGGTACTCATGCTGGGACCTCGTCTTCTCTGCGCTTGCGGGGGTCGAGAACCTCGCGGATGAGCTGCAGTTCCCGCTCATCCGGAAGGCGGGTGGTTGAAACGGTTCCCGCGGTGTGCAGCGGGAACCCGGTGGCGGCCCGGATCTCATCAAGGCCCACGCCGGGGTGTGCGGAAACCAGGGCCATGCCGCCGTCCGGAGCACTGAAATCGAAGACGCCAAGATTCGACACCACCCGGTGCAGCCGGTGAAAGCGGGAAGCTGACGGACCCGCCGCACGTGCCCTGTCATTGCCGACGCCGGTTACAAAGTCCACGCTCTCCACGAACGTCCGGCGGCTGTGGCGGGGCATCCAATAGCTGGTCATATGGTTGACGGTGTTCGTGGCGGCCGCCCGGGTTCCGAGCAGTTGCTTGGCGGGTTTGGCATGGTCCCCAATTGCCGACAGGTTCTGGTTGCCCATGCGGTCAAGCTGCGCGCCGCCCATCACTACATGGCGGCGGCCTGCAGCGATCAGTTCGAACAGTTCCCGGTACGGCAGGTAGCCGGCGGAAACGGTGCTCGGCCGGTCGACGGCGGGAACGTCGCCCAGGATGGTCGACTCGCCGTCGCTGATCATCAGGTCGGGAGCATGGGTCAGCAGTGCCAGACGGACGCCGATGGTCGGCACAATGCCGGCAGGACTGGCCAGGATCTCCGCCTGCCCGCGGAACAGATCGCTGCAGGCGGCAACGGCCACTTCGGCCCTGGTGATGTCATTCATTGCCGACTCCCGAAAGACCCGCGATGCCCGCGTTCGCCCGGTAGGCGCCGTCGTCCACATCGAGGTAACGGGCACGGAATTGCTGCCATGCCGGCGCCGATGCTGCTGCTTGCGCATACGTCCGCTGGAACTCCTCGTCCCGCGGATAGTCCGGCAGGCAGGAGGTGAAGTGCGCGCCGTGCGGAGCCTCGACGACGTGGTCCACCATGGTGCGGTTCAGCAGCAGCGTGGAAGGATGCGCATCCCGGGTCAGTTCCGCCGTGGAAACGACCGCCTCCGCGCTCACCACGGTGCGGTCCGCGGCACGGGCGAACAGATCGTCAAAGTACGGATCCGGCCCCAGGCATGCAGCGTTGCCGAGTTCATCGGCGCGGTTCAGGTGCACCAGCGCCAGGTCCAGTGGGATTGCGGGCATGGCGACCAGCTCCTCGCCGTCGTCGTAGGGGGAAGTGACGGTGCGGATCTGCGGATTGCCCGCGAGGGCATCGGATCCGAGTCCGGAGCGCGTCACCACAAAGGGAAGCCGGCGCCCGGCGGCGCGGAGCCCGGAGACCAGCAGGGATTCGTCCAGTTCGACGACGTCGACAGCACCTGCCTGCCGGGCGGCGGCAAAGTGCGGCTCAACGGCAATCGAGTCGAGGGTGGCGAAGCCGAACACCACGCGCTTGGCCTGTCCGGTGGCACACAGCACCCCCACATCCGGTCCGCCGAAGCTGACGACGGTGAGGCCCCGAACGCCGGAACGAACCAGGGCCCGTACCAGGGCCATGGGTTTGCGCCGTGAGCCCCAGCCGCCGATGCCGATGGTCATGCCGTCGCTGAACAGCCCGGAAATGTCCTCCGCAGCGAGGACCTTGCTGCTCACTCGGCCGAGGGGGCGGCGGCGACGAAGTCGTCGCGCAGTTCATCGGCAACGCCCCGGAGGTTGAGCTCAAAGGTGAAACCCTGTTCCCAGCGGTAGCTCTTCACTACGTCCACGGGGTCGATGCCGTTCAGGGCTTCCTTCGCTGCCCGGATCACCCGGGTGTCCTTGGAGGCGATTTCATCGGCAATCGCGAATGCTGCTGCATCAAGCCGGTCGGCGGGAACCACTTCGGCAACGCTGCCGAATTCGGCCAGCCGCTGCGCCGTAATGGTGCGGCTGGTGAAGTAGAGCGTGCGGAGCAGGTGTGCCGGCACGAGGCGGGAGAGGTGTGTCGCTGCCCCCAGTGCGCCGCGGTCCACTTCCGGAACACCGAAGTAGGCATCGTCGCCGGCAACGATGACGTCGGCGCTTCCGGCCAGGCCCACGCCGCCGCCGAGGCAGAAGCCGTTGACCGCTGCAATGACGGGCACGGGGCATTCGTAGATGGCTTTGAAGGCGAGGTAGCAGCCCCGGTTGGCCGCGAGGATGGCATTGAAACCCTCGGTGGCCTGCATCTCCTTGATGTCGACGCCGGCATTGAAGCCGCGTCCTTCGGCCCGCAGGACCACCACTCGGGTGTCGGGATCTTCGCCGGCGGCCTGCAGCGCTTCGGCGACGGCGAACCAGCCCGCCACGGGCAGTGCGTTCACCGGGGGATAGTCCATTGTTACGGCACGCACTCCGTCGTGGTGCATCTTCGATGTGATTGACATCTGGTACCTACCTAACGTTTGCTTGATACCCTAGCATTTGCTTGGTACACGGTACACTCCAAGCACCGCAACAATCTCAAAGGAGAGCAAGACATGACCGGCATCTGTGAAGGACGAGTCGCCATCGTGACCGGGGCGGGCCGCGGGCTGGGACGTGAGCATGCCCTCGAGCTCGCCCGCCAGGGCGCAAAGGTTGTTGTCAACGATCTCGGCACCACCCTCAACGGCGTTCCGGAGGCCTCGGGCCCCGCCCACGACGTCGTGGCGCTGATCCGTGCGGAGGGCGGAGAGGCGGTGGCCAACGGCGCCGACGTCGCCGACTTTGAGCAGGCCGCCGGACTCGTCCGGCAGGCCATTGAAACCTTCGGCCGCCTGGACATCCTCGTCAACAACGCCGGTTTTGTCCGGGACCGCATGCTGGTGAACACCTCGGAAGAGGAATGGGACGCCGTGATCCGCGTGCACCTCAAGGGCCACTTTGCACCGCTGCGCCACGCCGCCGAATACTGGCGCGGCGAAGCCAAAGCCGGCCGGATGCCGGACGCCCGCGTCATCAACACCTCCTCGGGCGCCGGACTGCAGGGCAGTGTCGGCCAGGCGAGCTATTCGGCAGCCAAGGCAGGCATTGCCGGACTGACCCTGGTCGCTGCCCACGAGCTGGCCCGGTACGGCGTAACCGTGAACGCCATTGCCCCCTCGGCCCGCACCCGCATGACCGAAGGGGCCTTTGCCGAAACCATGGCCGCCCCGGAATCCGGCTTTGACGCCATGAATCCCGCGAATGTTTCACCGGTTGTGGCCTGGCTTGGCGCTGCTTCCTCCGCAGCAGTCACCGGCCGCGTGATCGAAATTGAGGGCGGCAGAATCTGCATCGAGGAGGGCTGGAACCACGGCCCCGCCGTTGACGCCGGGGAACGGTGGGAAGCAGCGGCAGCCGGTGAGGCAATCGAGAAGCTGCTCGCCGACGCCGCCGCACCCGAGGCGGTCTACGGCTCATGAGTGCCGGCACCAAGACTGGGGGCAGTACGACTGACCGCACGAAGACTGATCGCAGTGCGACGGCGGCAGCCTGGGCCGGCAAACCGCTGGGGGAGCGCACCGTTGGTTACACCGAGACCGACGCCATCCTGTACGCCCTGGCCGTCGGGGCTTCGGCCAGCGATCTGGACCTGGTTTTCGAAGACCGCCTGCGTGTCCTGCCCCCCTTCGGGCTGACGCTGGCACAGTGGGCCCCCGATGTTCTTGCTGAGCAGGGCGCCTTCGACACCCGGGCGGTCCACGGCTCCCAGGAGCTGGCGGTCTTCAAACCGCTGCCGCGTTCGGGAGAATTTACCCTCAGCGCGCGAGTGGGAGAGGTGTGGGACAAGGGCTCGGCCGCCGTGTTCAACGTGCTGGTGGAGTGCGAATACTTCGCGGCAACCTGGACCATCTTTGCCCCCGGCTTCGGTGGTTTCGGCGGAGACCGCGGCCCGGGACGGACTGCCGCACCGGCAGGTGTTCCCAGCGCCAGCACAGGCTTCTCCTCAAGTCCCAATCAGGCGGCACTCTACCGGCTCCTTGGCGACCGGCACCCCATCCATATTGATCCGCAGGCAGCTCGGGGCATCGGCCAGGACCGCCCCATCCTGCACGGACTGGCCTCACTGGCAGGGGCCACACTCCCGCTGGCCCGCCTCGCCGGAGCCCATCCGGCGGACCTGGTCCAGCTGGCGGGCCGGTTTGCCGGTGTCGTCTTCCCCGGAGACGATCTGACGGTCCGGACGTGGGACGGAGGCCGGTTCGAGGCACTGGCGGGGGAGCGCACCGTCATCAGCGACGGACTGGCGGTGTTCGGGTAATGGCGCAGCCTGGCGGAATTATCCTGATGTATGACCCCGATCACAAACAAATGACACTTTTGGGATACGATCGCGGCGACGTCCGCCGAGCGGTGACTGAGGTCCTGGAGACCATCAACAAGGAATCGTTGACGACGATGCGAGAGGGAAAATGATGAGAATTGTTGTTCTAATGAAGGAAGTTCCGGACACCTGGGGGGACCGCACCCTGAACCTGGAGACCGGTCTGCTGGACCGGGCCGGAAGTGAACTGGTGCTGGACGAGATTACCGAGCGCGCACTCGAAGTGGCGCTGACGTACCGCGACACCCAAAAGGACGCCGAAGTGGTCCTGCTCGCCGTGGGCCCGGCAACGGTGCCGGCCAGCCTGCGCAAGGGACTGGCCATGGGAGCCGACCGCGCCGTGCACGTTCAGGACGACGCCCTGCTCGGCGCGGACATGACCCTCACCGCCGAGGTGCTCGCCGCAGCCGTCCGCCAGATCGGTTTTGACCTGGTCATCGCGGGCAACATTTCCACCGACGGCGGCGGCGGAGTCCTTCCATCCATGCTTGCCGAGCTGCTCGGAGTAGCCGGAGTGACCTCACTGAGTTCAGTGGACATCACGAAGACGGGCGTTGCCGGACGCAGGACCCTCGAGTCGGGCACCTACGACGTGAGCGCTGCCCTTCCGGCCGTCATCTCGATTACCGAGGCACTTCCGGACGCACGCTTCTCAAACTTCAAGGGCATCATGGCTGCAAAGAAGAAGCCATTCGACACCCTCGCCCTGACTGACCTCGGCCTAGCCCTCGATGAGTCCGCCAGCCGGTCCATCGTCCTCGCTGTGGCAGAGCGTCCGGCACGCACCGCCGGAGTCAAGATTGACGACGACGGCGACGCCGGCCAGCAGATTGCCGAATTCCTCTCCCAGAACCGACTCATCAAAGGACGCTCAGAATGACCGGCTACCCCACAGACTCCGTTCTCGTACTCGTTGACGTCGCGCCGTCGGGCAAGCTGCGCTCCAGTGCTGCAGAAGTAATCGGTGCCGCCTCAGCGGTGGGCACACCAGTTGTCCTCGCCGTTGCTGCCCCGGGCACCGCGGACATCCTTGGAGCAGAGCTGGCCGCGCTCGGTGCGGCCCGCGTCCTGATCTCCGAATCGGCCGAGCTGGACACCGCCATGGTCTCTCCGGTGGTCGACGCCCTCAGTGCAGCAGCTGCTGCCGTTACTCCTGAGGCAGTCCTGGTCTCGAACTCCATCCAGGCCCGTGACGCAGCGGCGCGCTTCGCGGCCCGCTCAGGCTCCGCCATGGCGGCCGACGCCGTCGGCATCTCCCGGGACGAGGAAGGCATCGTTGCCCACCACTCGGTCTACGGCGGCGCCTACTCCGTGGATTCGGCAGCAACCACCGGCTCCCTGGTGATCACGCTGCGCCAGGGTTCCTCCAGCGTCCGTGCCGAGGCCCGGGAAGCCAATATTGAACTGCTCGCTGTGCAGCCCTCCGGCGTGCCGGACGCGACTGTCTCCAGCTACGAGGAAACCTCCGTCGTCTCCGCCCGTCCTGAATTGCGTGGCGCCGAGGTGGTTGTTTCCGGCGGCCGCGGACTGGGCTCCATGGAGAACTTTGTCCTCGTCGAGGAACTGGCGGACGCGCTGGGCGGCGCCGTTGGAGCCTCCCGTGCGGCAGTCGATGCCGGGTATGTCCCGCAGACCTTCCAGGTTGGCCAGACCGGTGTCACCGTTGCGCCGCAGCTGTACATTGCACTGGGCATCTCCGGCGCCATCCAGCACCGGGCAGGAATGCAGACCGCTAAGACCATCATCGCCATTAATAAGGATGCGGACGCCCCCATTTTTGAGATCGCCGACTTTGGCGTGGTGGGTGACGTATTCACTGTTGTGCCGCAGCTGGTCAAGGCGATCGAGGCGAAACGGGCAGCCAGTTGACCCGGCAGGGGCTTCCCCGGGTTCCCGGCGGCGGACCCGGGGCCGGCGCCCCCGCTAAGAAGAACCCCGCTGCGCCCCCTGCTGCCTCCGCTGAAACGCCGGCAGCAACGCCTGGAACAACGCCTGCAGCAGTGAATGGTTCTGCCAACGGTTCAGTGAACGGATCCGTGAAACCGGAACAACAGGGAACCCCGACACCGCCGCGGACACCATCGCGCCGGCAGGGCCTGCCCCGTCCCGGAGGTTCAACAACGGGAGGCGCTCCCACAGTGCCGGCCGCTTCTTCTGAGGCTGCGCCGTCCACTGAGGCTCCGCTGTCGGCCCAGGCTCCCACCGCAGCAACGCCGGACGTTGCAACGCCGGTGACTGCGGCACCGGCGGCGGGCAGGCGTCAGGGCTTGCCTCGTCCGGGATCTGCTCAGGCAAGCCCGGCTGCTGCAGTTCCCACGGATTCTGCAGCTCCCGGGGATTCTGCAGTGGTCACGGAGTCTGCAGCACCCACCGCCGCGGCACCGGCGGCGGGGAGGCGTCAGGGAATGCCGCGTCCGGCGTCGACTCCTGTTGCTGCGTCCTCGGGATCCGGAACTGCTGCTGCTGCAGCTGCTGCGCCGGAGACTTCACCCGCTGCGGAGACTTCATCCGCTGCGAAAGCTCCAGCCGCCCCGGCCTCCCGCACGCGAGCGCCGCTGAATCCTTCGGCTCAAAACGCCGCACCTGCAAAACCTGCCGCCCAGTCCGGAGGTTCACCGGCAGGGCGCAGCCGCCTGGGGCGGGCCGGATTGGCAGCGGCAGGCCTGCTGGTGCTGCTGACCGTCGTCGTGCTGCTGGCCCGATGGCTCGTGACACTGGAGTCGGTACAGGGTTTCCTCACCCGGTATCCCGGTGAAACTGAACTTCCGCACGGCGCTCCCGTGGGACTTCCGGCGTGGCTGGGCTGGCAGCACTTCTTCAACGTGTTCCTGATGGTCCTGATCATCCGGTCGGGATGGCAGGTCCGCACGCAGCGCCGCCCGCCGGCCTCGTGGACCCCCAACCGGGGCAAGAACCCGAAGAAGATCAGCATCACGCTGTGGCTGCACCAGTCGCTGGATATCCTGTGGCTGGTCAACGGTGTTGTGTTTGCCGTTCTCCTCGCGGTGACCGGCCAATGGATGCGGGTCATCCCCACCAGCTGGGGCGTCTTCCCGAATGCCCTTTCGGCTGCCCTGCAGTATGTATCCCTGGACTGGCCCACCGAGAACGGCTGGGTCAACTACAACAGCCTGCAGGTGCTTGCCTACTTCGTCACGATCTTCATTGCTGCTCCACTGGCTGCTGTGACGGGGTACCGCATGTCCGCCATGTGGCCTGCAAAGGCGAAGCGGCTCAGCACCGCGTTCCCCATCGAGGCGGCACGGGCTCTGCACTTCCCCGTGATGCTCTACTTTGTCGCGTTCATCATCGTGCACGTGGCGCTGGTGCTCTCAACGGGCGCACTGCGCAACCTGAACCACATGTACGGCGGCCAGGATGCGGTGAACTGGTTTGGCTTCTGGATGTTCTTCGCCTCGCTGCTGGTCATCGCAGGAGGCTGGTTCGCTGCCCGCCCCCTGGTTCTGGCACCCATTGCCTCGCTGTTCGGCAAGGTGGGGCGCTAGCCCGGTGACCAAAGGCCCCCGGCCGGCAGCGTTGTGCTGCTGACCGGGGGCCTTTTTGTGTGCCCTGTACGGGCGGATCGCCTGCTAAGCCTGCTGGTGTTGCCGAATACCAAACACGGTCGAGATTTCCTCGCTGCGCCACTGCCGCAGCAGACGGTGGAACGCCACCGGGCCCGGCCCGTAGGAGAAGCTGACGGGCGGGGGATTACCCTCGCGGTTGTAGTACCCCGGAGTGCATTCTGCCTGGAACTGCTGGTTGTTCAGCGCGGTTTCCCGGATGGTCCGGCACCACTGCTCCTCGGCGTCGGCCGTCGGTTCAACGACGTCGGCACCCGCCTCACGGGCCGCGGATATGACGGCCGCGATGTGATTGGCCTGTTCCACCAGGATGTGCACAAAGTTAACCGCGTTGGCATTCTGCAGTGACCCGAGGTGGAACAGGTTGGGGAAGCCGTGGGTGTAGAAACCATGCAGCGTCCGCGGACCCCGGCTCCACGCCTCCAGCAGCGTGCGTCCGTCCCGGCCCGTCACCGGCAGTGCGCCGGAAGTGACGCCGGAGACGCCGACGTCGAACCCGGTGGCAAAAATGACGCAGTCCACCTCATATTCGTCGTCGCCCACCACAATGGAAGTCTCGGTCATGCGGGTGATCCCGCCGGTGTCAGCAGTGTCCACCAGCGTGACATTCGGACGGTTGAAGGACTGCAGGTAGTAGTCGCTGAAGGTGGGCCGCTTGCACATGTAGCGGTACCACGGCTTCAGCGCTTCGGCTGTGGCAGGATCGGTGACGACCTGATCCACGCGGAAGCGGATTTCGTCCATCTTGGCGAAGTCCACCAGTTCGTCGATGCGCTCCCGCTCTTCTGCCGACACGCTCGTATCGACGGCGCCGCTGACCACTTTGCGGTGCAGCTGCGGAACCGAAGTCCAGCCGTCCTGAGTCAAATCATGTTCCACCGGTTCCCCGGAGACCACGGCAAGGAAGTTCTCCATGCGTTCGTGCTGCCAGCCCGGCTTCAGCGACGCAGCCCAGTCCGGATCAGTGGGGCGGTTGTCGCGGACGTCCACGGAGGACGGGGTGCGCTGGAAGACAAGGAGCTGCTCGGCGTCGCGCGCCACCATGGGCACTACCTGGACGCCGGTTGCCCCGGTGCCGACCACGGCAACTTTCTTGTCCGCAAGCTTGTGCATGTTGCCGAACTGATCCCCGCCGGTGTAGCCGTAGTCCCACCTGCTGGTGTGGAACGTGTGGCCCTTAAAGGAGTCAATCCCCGGAATGCCCGGAAGCTTGGGCTGGGTGAGGGTTCCGGAGGAAGTGATCACATGCCGTGCCCGCATCCGGTCGCCGCGGTCTGTTTCAACAATCCATTCCAGGGTCTCCTGGTCCCACACCAGAGAGGTGACGCGGGTGTGAAAGAGGGCATCGCGGTACAGGTCAAACTTTTCTGCGATCGCGACGGCGTGCCTGCGGATTTCTTCGCCTGGCGCGTACCGCTCGCTGGGCATGCCGCCAACTTCCTCCAACAGCGGCAGGTAAACATACGACTCAATGTCGCACCGGATGCCCGGGTAACGGTTCCAGTACCAGGTCCCGCCAAAGTCGCCGGCTTCGTCCATCATGCGAAGGCTGTCAATCCCGGCCTGCCGCAGGCGCGCGCCGGTGACCAGTCCGCCGAAGCCGCCGCCGATGACCAGCACCTCCACCGCGTCGTTCAACGGGATCCGCTCACTGCGCTCGGTGTAGGGATCGGTGGCGTAGTACCCGAACGTGCCGGTGGCGGGCTGGTACTGGGCGGCGCCGTCGGGCTTGATCCTCCGGTCACGTTCGGCTTTGTACCGGGCCCGCAGCTTCTCGACATCCGGGCCTTCCTGCGGCGCTTTAGCGGAGACAGCCGGAACAGGGTGATGCGTACTCATGTGTAGTCCTAACGTTGCATGAGAGCATTCCCGGCGGGCCCCCGCCCATCCGGGAAGCCGTGTACTCAACCATTGAGAAAATGGTTAGGACTAGCCTAACCATTTTCCTCAATGTTTCCCGAACCGCCGCTGCCAACTACGGTGAGGACATGAGTGACGGAAGCGATGCCCAACAGGAACGGCTGCGGCTGGTGCAAAGCCTTGAGGGCCTGGGAGCCGCTTTCCAGGCGACCACGCTTCCTGTCCTGCTTGATTCGCTTCTCTCCACGGAGCTGACCATCGCGCAGCTGAAGGTGCTGGCGGTGCTGGCCACCACGGAAAAAGGCGCCACGGGCAGGGGACTGGCCGACACCTTCGGAGTGTCCCTGGCCTCCATGTCCGGACTGGTTGACCGCCTCGTTGCGCAGGGAGCGGCCACCCGCACACCGGATGAAATGGACCGGCGGATACGCCGGATCCGGGCAACGCCGCTGGGGCTGGTGCTCGTTCGCCGCCTCATGGCCGCCCGGCCCGAACTGAACCCGGACATCCTTGCCCGCCTGCCGCTGGAGGACCTGCGGGCACTGGAGCAGGGGCTGCGCGCAGTCCAGCGCTGCTCCGCAGCAGAACCGCCGCGGGACCAGGAGATGTGACCGCGCCGGGGCACTCTGGACGGCCCGTTCCCGGCGTGTGATCAGGCCGATGCGGTAATGGGGCAGGAAAATGAGATGATAAGAGATGTCCATAGGTTTTGGACCACTCCGCCCGTGCGGATCCCCGTTCGTTGAGCAGCAAAAACGACGGCGGTCTGCGGCCCGGGATGCGCACGGTTGCGCGGGCCCGGCGGAGTTGGCCACAGAACGGACCCTTTGACCTTTTGGTGCCGCAGCGCTGTGCCGCAGCACCCCAGTACAACCCGTACCCGACGAAAGAAACACCATCCGTGAATAGAACACCTGCCGCCTTGAAAGCCCCCCGGGAACTCGCCAATGGAACCATGCGCATTGTTGCGCTTGGTGGCATCGGTGAAATCGGCAGAAACATGACCGTATTTGAATACGACGGCAAACTGCTGATCGTTGACTGCGGCGTGCTTTTCCCCGAAGAAATCCACCCCGGCGTCAACCTGATCCTGCCGGACTTCTCCTACATCCGGGACCGCCTGGATGACGTTGTGGGTGTTGTCCTGACCCACGGCCACGAAGACCACATTGGCGGGGTTCCCTACCTGCTGCGCGAACGTGCGGACATCCCCCTGATCGGCTCCAAGCTGACCCTGGCGTTTGTTGAAGCCAAGCTCAAGGAACACCGCATCACCCCGAAGCTGATCCAGGTCAAGGAAGGCGACCGCCGCACCATGGGCGGATTCGACCTCGAATTCGTGGCCGTCAACCACTCCATTCCGGACAGCCTGGCCGTTGCCATCCGCACGCCGGCCGGCATGGTCCTGCACACCGGTGACTTCAAGATGGACCAGTTCCCGCTGGACCGCCGCATCACCGACCTGGCCGGCTTCGCCCGGCTCGGCGCCGAAGGCGTGGACCTGTTCCTCACCGACTCCACGAACGCCGATGTTCCCGGCTTCATGGCCTCGGAGAAGGAACTTGCTCCCGCTATCGACCAAGTGTTCCGCACCGCACCGCGCCGGATCATCGTCTCCAGCTTCGCCAGCCACATCCACCGCATCCAGCAGGTCATTGACGCTGCCGACCGCTACAAGCGCAAGGTTGCGTTTGTGGGCCGGTCCATGGTCCGCAACATGACCATCGCCGAGGAACTGGGCTACCTGAACATCCCCAAGGGCCTCCTGGTGGACTTCAAGCAGCTGCAGCGCTCGGATGACCACAAGGTGGTGCTGATCTGCACCGGTTCGCAGGGCGAGCCGCTGGCCGCACTGTCCCGCATGGCCAACAAGGACCACGCGATCCGCATCCACGAGGGCGACACCGTCCTGCTGGCCAGCTCGCTGATTCCGGGCAACGAGAACGCCATTTACGGTGTCATCAACTCCCTCACCAAGCTTGGCGCCAACGTGGTGCACAAGGGCAACGCGAAGGTCCACGTTTCGGGCCACGCCAGCGCCGGTGAACTGGCGTACTGCTACAACATCGTCAAGCCGCGCAACGTCATGCCGGTCCACGGCGAATGGCGCCACCTGAAGGCCAACGCAGCCATCGCCGTCGCCACCGGCATGGACCCGCGCGACGTCGTTATTGCCGAAGACGGCGTGACCGTTGACCTGCGCCGCGGCCGTGCCTCGGTCTCGGGCAAGATCCCCGTGGGCCTGGTCTTCGTGGACGGCGACAGCGTCGGCCACACCACCGAGGATGACCTCAAGGAGCGCATGCAGCTCTCCGAGCAGGGTTCCGTCACCGTCCTGGCCCTCATCGATCCGGACACCAATACGGTTGCCGAGCCGCCGGAGCTCTTCATCAAGGGCTTCGCCTGCAGCCCGGGCGACATCAAGAAGGCTGAAGCCGCCATCGAGAAGGCCATCAACGACGCCGCCGGCCGCGGCCGCGGCGGGCGCAGCGAGGAGCCCGAAGCCATCATCGAGCGCTCCACCGCCAATTGGATGCGCCGCTTCTACAACCGCACGCCGGCCATCACGGCCATTGTTGTGGATGCCTAAGGCAGCTGCTTTCCCGGGGCTGTAGCTGAAGGGAAACGAAGGAGGGGACGGTGTCGGACGACGCCGTCCCCTCCTTTTGGTGTCCGGGCCAGTTCGCTGATGACACACTGGTACAGGGACATTGACTCCAGGAACATTGGCGGCTGAAGGGAAATTTTAATGAGGACAACACCGGACTGGGTGCAGCACGCCATCTGGTGGCAGGTCTACCCGCTGGGCTTCACCGGCGCGGAGCAGACGGCGCTGCCTGCGGATGCGGAGCCCCGCCACCGGCTGGCCCGCCTCATCCCCTGGCTGGACTACATCGTGGAAATGGGTGCCTCCGGCCTGGCTCTGGGGCCGGTGTTCGCCTCGGAGACCCACGGCTATGACACCGCCGACTACTACCGGATTGATCCGCGGCTCGGCGATGACAGCGACTTTGACGAACTCATCCGCGAAGCCCGCTCCCGCGGCATCCGGGTGCTGCTGGACGGCGTCTTCAACCATGTCGGCCGCTCCTTCGGGCCCTTCACCGAGGCTCTGGAGCAGGGACCCGGCGCAGCGACGGCAAACTGGTTCTCCTTCACCTGGCCCAACGGGTGGACACCCGGAACTGAGCCCGGTTATGCGGACTTTGAAGGCCACCACCAGCTGGTGGCCCTGAATCATGACGAACCGGCAGTGGCGGACTTTGTTGCCGATGTGATGAAGCACTGGCTGCGCCGCGGAGCCGACGGATGGCGGCTGGACGCGGCGTACGCGGTGCCGTCGTCGTTCTGGGCGCGGGTGCTGCGCAATGTCCGTGCCGAATTCCCGGACGCCTATTTTGTGGGTGAGTACATTCACGGCGATTATCCGGCTGACGTAACGAACGGAACGCTGGACTCGGTGACCCAGTACGAACTCTGGAAAGCGATCTGGAGTTCTCTCGCGGACGCCAACTTCTATGAACTGGCTGCCGCCCTGGAGCGGCACAACACGTTTCTGGACACCTTTGTGCCGCTCACCTTCGTGGGCAACCACGATGTCACCCGCATTGCCAGCCGGTTGGAACCGGCCCCGGGGCAAAGCGCCTTCCGGCTGGCCCAGGCCCTGGTGCTGCTCTTCACCCTTCCGGGCACCCCTTCCGTCTACTACGGCGACGAGCAGGGCTACCGCGGCGTCAAGGAGGACCGGGCCGGGGGAGACGACGACGTCCGCCCTTCCTTCCCCGCCTCGCCGGACGAGCTTTCCGCGGTGGGCCAGCCGCTGTACCGGCTGCACCAGGAACTCATCGGGCTGCGCCGCCGCCATTCCTGGGTGCAGGCGGCCCGGACCCGGGTGCATTCGCTCAGCAACGAGCAGCTCGTCTACGAGGTGTACGACGGCGGCAATTCCCTGTTCGCCGCATTGAACCTTGCGGACGCGGAGACTGTTCTTCAGGTACCGAACACAGCCGGCGCGGTGCTGGCCGGCGAGGGCGGCCTGAACCCTCAGTCCGGGCAGCTGTCGCTTCCGGCCGGCGGCTGGGTTGTACTGGCCGGGGCGAATGCCGGGGTCGGTTCGTAGTCCGGTCAGGCCGGTCAGTCCGGTCAGGCGCTTAGCCGGTCAGTCCGGTCAGGCGCTTAGTCTGGTTAGGCGGTTAGGCGGTTAGGCGGTCACGCGGCTGCGGCGAGCAATAATCTGTTCGCGCAGAATGTCCGCGTGGCCGCAGTGCTGCGCCAGTTCGCGGAGAACATGAAGATAAATCCACCGCATCGGCAGCGGTCCGCGGCGGTTCCCGTACACAATGTCGTCAAGGTCCCGGCCCGCTGCTGCTTTGCGCGACTGCGCACAGACCCGGAGGTATTCGGACAGCACTGAGCCGATGGTGTCTTCCGGAAGCAGGTCGAAGGATTCGTCCGGGCCGGCAGGACAGCCGATATCAGCTCTGGAGTGGCCGGTAATGGCCTCATCAAACCAGATCTGCTCCACGAAGGTCGCGTGTTTGACCAGTCCCAGCAGCGTCGTCTTGGAGGGGACCAGGGGAGTGCGCGCTTCCTCCTCGCTCATGCCCTCCAAACAGAGGCCAAGGTCCCCGCGGTGATGATCAATAAACAGATGCAGCTGCGCTGCCAGCGGTGCGGCGAAAGCCGCGGCCTCATCGCTTGATGACGTGCTTCCGCCTGAACCCGGCCGGCTCCGGAAAAGCTTGGTGTGCTTGCGGACCAGATCGGCATGCTGCGGGAGCAACTCCGGGCTGCGCGGACCGAGCAGGTTCACCAGCGGCTCGTACCATCTCAGAACGCACAGCGCGTTCAGGCGGCCGAAGGCGATGATTTCATCCTTGGAAAGATTTTCTCCATTGATGAGGCGAACAACGGCGCCTTCGGCTCGGGCACCTTTGATGGCCAGAGCGAGGTCAGCACCGGCAATGCGGGTGTCCTCCCAGGGACGCAGGGGCTCGCAGGGGCGGTAGTTCGATGATTCCTGAATACCCTCGGGCAACTTTTCCATGCCTGATCCTAACAATCGTCTGCACGGTCATCCGGGGCCCGGAACCGGAGTACCCGCAAAGGTCTTCCAACTCCCGGAAGAGTATTTCGTTATGGTTCACCCCCGGGGCGTGAGGAATCCGTAAGGACTCCAAAAAGCGCCTCTGACTAGGGTTCTAATCGAAAAGGCGCTGATGCGCCCATGCTGCCTGTCCGGCACCATGCGAACGAACCCCGGGAGTCTCCCTTGCTTGACGTAGTTATTGTGCTCGGTACGGCGGTTTTCTTCGCCGCCCTTGCCCTGGGCATCCGGGCGGTGGAAAAGCTGTGATGTTCTTCGACTTCCTGGCCCTTGCCCTGGCAGTTGCCGCAGCCGTCTATCTGGTGGCCGCGCTGATTCGTCCGGAGCGGTTCTGATGGGCGTTTGGCCGGCAGTGGCCTCTTTCCTGTTGGTGGCACTGCTGTTGGCAGCGCTTTACCGGCCGCTGGGCGACTACATGGCCCGGTTCTACACCTCCACCAAAAATCTGGCAGTGGAACGCGGTTTTTACCGGGTCATTGGCGTTGATCCGGATTCCCGCCAGTCCTGGCAGTCGTACACGCGCAGCGTGCTGGCCTTCTCCGCCGTCGGCATGCTGGCGGTCTACATGCTCCAGCGCCTGCAGCATCTGCTGCCGGGATCACTGGGCCTGCCCTCCGTACCCGAAGGCCTCGCGTTCAACACGGCAGCATCCTTCGTGGCGAACACCAACTGGCAGTCCTATTCACCGGAAGTGACGGTGGGTTACACGGTCCAGATGGCAGGACTGGCTGTACAGAACTTCCTTTCGGCAGCTGTGGGCCTGGCCGTAGCCGTGGCCCTCGTCCGGGCCTTCGCGTCCCGGAAGGAAGCGACGATCGGCAACTTCTGGACGGACATGACTCGGTCTGTGGTGCGGCTGCTGCTGCCCATCGCTTTTGTCAGTGCGCTGCTGCTGCTTCTGGGCGGCGTCATCCAGAACTTCAACGGCTTCACCTCCGTAACCGGCCTCGCCGGCGGCACCTCGACGATTCCGGGCGGTCCGGTGGCCTCCCAGGAAGCCATCAAGCTCCTGGGCACCAACGGCGGCGGATTCTTCAACGCAAACTCCTCGCACCCGTTCGAGAACCCGTCCGCCTGGACCAACCTGCTGCAGGTGGTGCTGATGCTGGTCATTCCGTTCAGCCTGCCGCGCGCCTTCGGAACCATGATCGGAGACCGGAAGCAGGGCTACGCGATCCTGGCGGCCATGGCCACCATCTTCACCGCTTCCCTCACGGCCATGACAGCCCTCGAATACTCTGCTTCATCGGCTCTGGCCGGTTCCATGGAAGGCAAGGAGCAGCGGTTCGGCATAGCCGGATCCACCCTGTTCGGCACCACCAGCACGGCCACCTCCACAGGTGCCGTGAACTCGATGCATGACAGCTTCAGTCCGTTGGGCGGCATGATGGCCATGCTGAACATGATGCTCGGCGAAGTGGCTCCGGGCGGGGTGGGATCAGGCCTGTACGGCATGCTGATCCTCGCTCTGGTGGCCTCCTTTATCGCCGGGCTCCTGGTGGGGCGCACGCCCGAATACCTGGGCAAGAAGATCGGCCCCCGCGAGATCAAGCTCGCCAGCCTTTACCTGCTGACCATGCCCACCCTCGTCCTGGCCGGCACGGCACTGAGCTTCGCCGTCCCCGGCATCCGCGAGGACATCACCGGGACCTCCATCTACAATCCCGGACTGCACGGCTTCAGCGAAGTGCTGTACGCCTTCACCTCGGCGGCCAACAACAACGGATCGGCGTTTGCGGGCTTGACGGCGAACACACCGTGGCTGAACACCGCGCTGGGTCTGGCCATGCTGCTGGGCCGGTTCCTGCCGATGATCTTTGTGCTGGCCCTGGCCGGTTCGCTGGCTGCACAGGACCGCGTCCCGGTCACTGCGGGAACACTTCCCACCCACCGGCCCCAGGCCGTGCTCATGCTGTGCGGCGTCACTGTCATCGTGACTGCCCTGACCTTCTTTCCCGTACTCGCGCTGGGTCCCCTGGCGGAAGGGTTGCTCTGACCATGTCCACAGTGACAAGCAAAACCGACAAAACCGGCCGGCACTCGCCGGACCGCCCGCAGTCCGAGGACCCGGCCGGAAACCCGTCAGCCTCCCCGGAGGACAGGGCACCTGCCCGCGGCGGTTTCTCCGCCGCACAGCTGGGGAAGGCTTTTCCCGGCGCCCTGCGCAAGCTCGATCCGCGCATCATGTGGCACACCCCCGTCATGTTCATTGTGGAGGTGGGCGCCGCGCTGATTACCGTCATTGCAGTGGCGGAGTCCATCACCGGCGACGCAGGAACCTCGGGCGGCAGCACCGTGCCCGGCGCTTTCACCTGGCTGATTGCGGCGTGGCTCTGGCTGACCGTCATCTTCGCCAACCTGGCGGAATCCGTTGCCGAAGGCCGCGGCAAAGCCCAGGCGGCTTCACTGCGGGCCACCCGGACCACCACTCCGGCCCAGAGGGTGACCGGCTACGACGCAGCCGGCGACCCCTCCGCGTCCCGCGCCGCAGTGGAAGAAGTTGCGTCCGCTGATTTGGTGCTCGACGACGTCGTGGTGGTCACCGCCGGCGGGATCATCCCCGGCGACGGTGACATCATCGACGGCATTGCCTCCGTGGACGAATCCGCGATTACCGGCGAATCCGCTCCGGTGGTCCGCGAATCCGGCGGCGACAGGTCTGCGGTCACCGGCGGAACCCGGGTGCTCTCGGACCGCATTGTGGTGCGGATAACCAGCAAGCCCGGTGAGACGTTCGTGGACCGGATGATCCGCTTGGTGGAAGGGGCAGCCCGGCAGAAAACGCCGAACGAGATCGCCCTGGACATCCTGCTGGCCACCCTGTCCCTGATCTTCCTGGTGGTGGTGGTGACGCTGAATCCGCTGGCCGGATACGCCGGCGCAGCGGTCAGCATTCCGGTGCTGGTGGCACTGCTGGTCTGCCTCATCCCGACAACGATCGGTGCACTGCTCTCGGCCATCGGCATTGCCGGCATGGACCGGCTGGTCCAGCACAACGTGCTGGCCATGTCGGGCCGCGCCGTTGAAGCCGCCGGTGACGTCACCACCCTGCTGCTGGATAAGACCGGCACCATCACCTACGGCAACCGGCAGGCTGCCGCATTCATCCCGGTGGCAGGAGCGGACCGCAACAAGCTGATCCTCGCCGCAGTACTGTCCTCGGCGGAGGACCCCACTCCCGAGGGCAAATCGATTGTGGACCTTGCCGCCGGCATGGGCGTCACTCCGGTCAAGGACGTCGACGCCGTCAGCGTTCCGTTTACCGCCCAGACGCGCATGAGCGGGCTGGACTATCCCGACGGAACGCAGGTCCGGAAGGGCGCAGGCTCGGCCATCATGGACTGGGTGGCCGAGTCCGGCGGAATTGACGTCGATGTACTGTCCGACCTGACCTACCAGGTGGACAAGATCTCTGCCGGCGGCGGTACGCCGCTGGTGGTGGCCATTCGGGAGCCCGACGGCGGGCAGTCCGGCAGCAGCGCCCGGATTCTCGGCGTCGTGCACCTGAAGGACGTGGTCAAGGACGGGCTGAAGGACCGCTTCGCCGAGCTGCGGCGGATGGGTATCCGCACCGTCATGATCACGGGAGACAATCCGCGCACCGCCAAGGCGATTGCCGCGGAAGCCGGGGTGGATGACTTCCTGGCCGAAGCCACTCCGGAGGACAAGATGGCTCTGATCCGCAGGGAACAGGCCAGCGGCCAGCTGGTGGCAATGACCGGGGACGGCACCAACGATGCCCCCGCCCTGGCCCAGGCCGATGTGGGCGTGGCCATGAACACCGGAACGTCGGCAGCGAAGGAAGCCGGCAACATGGTGGACCTGGACTCGGACCCCACCAAGCTGATCGATATTGTCCGGATCGGCAAGCAGCTGCTGATCACCCGCGGGGCACTGACCACGTTCTCGATCGCCAATGACGTGGCCAAGTACTTCGCGATCATTCCCGCCATGTTCATGGGCGTTTTCCCGGGACTGGCCGTCCTGAACGTCATGGGCCTGCATTCTCCGGCGTCGGCAATCCTCTCCGCGGTCATCTTCAACGCCCTGGTGATCATTGCCCTGATTCCGCTGGCGCTGCGCGGCGTGAAGTACCGGGCAGCCGGTGCCTCCGGAGTGCTGACCCGGAACCTGCTGGTCTTCGGTGTGGGCGGGGTGGTGGCGCCGTTCATCGGCATCAAGCTCATCGACCTCGCCGTGGCCCTGATTCCGGGGTTCTGATGACCGGCCCCAACACCTCCAAACACAACGAACAGGAAGCATCATGAGTACTGCACGAACGTCGGCGCGCCAGGTGGGAGTGGCGGTCCGCAGCGTCCTGGTCCTGACAGCGGCACTGGGAATCGTTTATCCGCTGGCGGTGACGGGTGTGGGGCAAGTGGTGGCCAATCACCAGGCCAACGGCTCGGTGGTCTCCGTGAACGGGGAGGACGCGGGGTCCGCCCTCATCGGCCAGTCCTTCACCGATGCGGACGGCGCCGCCCTGCCTGAGTGGTTCCAGTCCCGGCCCTCCGCCGCCGGCGACGGGTACGACGGCGGTGCCTCCAGCGGTTCCAACCTGGGCCCCACAAACCCGGATCTGGCTGCGGCAATCGATGAGCGGCGCGCCGCGGTCAGCGAGCTGGAGGGCGTGGATCCCGAGGACGTGCCTGCGGACGCCCTGACGGCGTCGTCGTCGGGCCTGGATCCCGACATCAGCCCTGAGTACGCCCGGCTCCAGGTGAACCGGGTGGCGGCGGAACGCGGCCTGGAACCCGCCGATGTGCGGGCGCTGGTGGACGCCGCGGTGGAGGGCCGGGACGGGGGAGTGCTGGGAGAACCGACCGTCAACGTGTTGAAGCTGAACATTGCCCTCTCGGAGTCGGACAATTAGGGAATGACACGAGGACAACTTCGGGTATTCCTTGGCGCTGCGCCCGGAGTCGGCAAGACCTACACCATGCTCGAAGAAGGGCGGCGCCTGCGGGATGAGGGCAGGGACGTGGCGGTGGCGGTCGTGGAAACCCACGGCCGCGCCGCCACGGCGGCCATGGCTGAAGGCCTGGAAACAGTTCCGCCGGTTCGGGTTAACCACCGCGGACTGGCCCTGTCGGAACTGGACCTGAATGCCGTCCTCGCCCGGCGGCCGGACTACGCGCTGGTGGACGAACTCGCCCACACCAACGCCCCCGGGCTGGCCCATGCCAAGCGCTGGCAGGATGTCCGTGCGCTGCTCGACGCCGGCATCAACGTCCTGTCCACCGTCAACATCCAGCACATCGAGTCCCTGAACGACGTCATCGAACAGATCACCGGCACCGTCCAGCGCGAGACGGTGCCGGATTCGGTGCTCCGGTCGGCGGACCAGGTGGAGTTGGTGGACATCGCGCCGCAGCTGCTGCGCGGCCGGCTTTCACAGGGCATCATCTATCCCGCGGGACGGGTGGATGCCGCGCTGTCCAACTATTTCCGGCTGGGCAACCTCACGGCGCTGCGCGAGCTGGCGCTGCTGTGGCTGGCGGATGAGGTGGACAGTGCGCTGAACAAGTACCGTGCCGAAAACGGAATCCGCAACAAATGGGAGGCACGGGAACGGGTTGTAGTGGCCCTGACCGGAGGACCGGAGGGACAGACCCTGCTGCGCCGGGGAGCCCGGATCGCTGCCCGGTCCGCAGGCGGACAGCTGCTGGCCGTGCACGTCAACAGCCCGGACGGACTGCGGGACGTAAATCCGGGCGAGCTCGCCTCCCAGCGGGCGCTGGCCGAGAAACTCGGCGGCACCTTCCACCAGGTGGTCGGCTCGGACATTCCCCACGCACTGGTGGACTTTGCCCGCGGCGTCAATGCCACCCAACTCGTGATCGGTGTCAGCCGCCGGCCGCGGATCCAGGCCCTGCTCACCGGCCCGGGCATCGGCGCCACCGTGGTGCGCGAATCCGGGGACATCGACGTGCATATCGTCAACCACGCCGCGGCCGGAGGACGGTCTGTCCTGCCGCGGCTCGGCGGTGCACTGACGATTCGCCGCCGGCTGTGGGGGTTGGCGCTGGCGCTGGCCGGCGGGCCGCTCCTGACCTGGTCACTGGTTTCTGTGAGCACGCCGCAGACCATCACCGGCGATGTGCTCAGCTATCAGCTGCTGGTGATCCTCGTGGCCCTGGTGGGGGGACTGTGGCCGGCGCTGTTCGCCGCGCTGCTCTCCGGCATCACCCTGGACTTTTTCTTCATCCAGCCGCTGTACACGGTGACCATCGCGACGCCGGCACACATGCTGGCACTGGGGCTGTATCTGGTCAATGCGATGTTGGTGAGCTTTGTGGTGGACCGTGCGGCCCGGCGTTCCCGGGCTGCACGCCGTTCCGCCGCAGAGTCCGAGCTGCTGGCTTCCGTAGCCGGAAACGTGCTGCGCGGCGAAGATGCCCTGGCCGCCCTGGTGGGGCGGACCAGGGAAGCTTTCAGCCTGGAGTCGGTGCGGCTGGTGGCCGACGGCGCGGAACTCGCCGCTGCCGGTACGGTCACCTCACAAAGCGACGCCGCTTTGGTTTTGCCGGTGGGCCAGCGGGCAGCCCTGGAGCTGCGCGGCCGGGACCTTGAAGCCACTGACCGCAGGCTGCTGGCCGTGATTACGGCCCAGCTGGAAGCGGCACTGGACTTCGGCGACCTCACGCAGACGGCCGAGGGGCTGGGCTCGCTCGCGGCCGCGGACAAGGTGCGCACCGCACTGCTGGCCGCCGTCGGCCACGATCTGCGCCGGCCGCTCACGGCAGCCACCGCTGCAGTAACCGGGCTGCGGGCACCGGACGTGCAGTGGAGCGAGCAGGACCGTGCCGAGCTGCTGGCCACCGCCGAGGAATCACTGGCCACCCTGTCGGAGCTGGTGACATCCCTGCTGGATGTCAGCCGGCTGCAGGCCGGGGTGCTCGGCGTCAGCCTCTTGCCGCTGGACACCGCCGATGCTGTGCTTCCGGCGCTCGAGGAACTCAACCTGGGTCCGGCAGAAGTGGAACTGGAGATTCCGCCGGACCTGCCTCCCGTCATGGCCGATCCGGTGCTGCTGCAGCGGGTGCTGGTCAACCTGCTGGCGAACGCCGTACGTTTCTCGCCGGCCGGCACCAAGGTGGTGCTGGCGGCAAGCGCATTTGCCGGGCGGGTGGAACTGCGCGTCATAGACTGTGGACCGGGGATTCCCCCCGAGCGCCTCGACGAAGTCTTTATGCCGTTTCAGCGGCTGGGTGACACCGACAATCTCACCGGCCTGGGCTTGGGCCTGGCACTGGCCAAAGGCTTCATGGAAGGAATGATGGGGACGTTGGAAACCGAGGACACACCCGGAGGCGGGCTGACCATGGTGCTTTCCCTGCCGGAGGCTCCCGCCGGCGGAGAATCCGGAGCAGCTGCCCCGGCGTCTGCCGGGCCCGAATCCACAGCGCCTGCAGCCGCCGCCCATGGATCCGGTGCAGCATGAAAATCCTCGTGGCCGACGACGATGTCCAGATCCTCCGTGCCCTGCGCATCACCCTTTCCGCATACGGATATGAGGTGGTGACGGCGGCCGACGGCGCAGCGGCCGTGCGCAAGGCGGTGGAGACCCATCCGGACCTCATTGTCCTGGATTTGGGCATGCCCCGGCTCAGCGGCATGGAAGTCATTGAAGCGGTGCGGGGTTGGAGCCACGCACCCATCCTGGTGATCTCGGGCCGGACCGATTCCTCCGACAAGGTCCGCGCCCTGGACCTGGGGGCCGATGACTATGTCACCAAGCCCTTCTCCACTGAAGAACTGATGGCCCGGATCCGCGCCCTGACCCGCCGTGCCCAAGCCGCCCCCGAGCAGTCCGAGGTAGTCTTCGGCGACGTCCGGGTGGATTTGGCCGCCAAGGCCGTGGCCCGCGTCTCGGACGGCTCGGCCATCCGGCTGACTCCCACCGAGTGGCGGCTGCTCGAAGCCCTGCTGCAGCATCCGGGCCGCCTCATCACCCAGCCTGCCCTGCTCACGGATGTGTGGGGACCCGGAACCACGGACACCGGCTACCTGCGCCTGTACATGGCCCAGCTGCGGCGCAAGCTGGAAGCAGATCCGGCGGCTCCCGTGCACCTGCTGACCGAACACGGCATGGGCTACCGGTTTATCCCTGCTTCAGGGACCGTCTGACGTCTCCGAACCCTGCGCTGAAAACATGTTGTGGTAATCCTCCACGATGCGCCGGGTTGCGGCACCGATGGCCCGGTACTCAAAGTCCGTGAGATTGGCCAGGGACACGCGGGCCGAGGGGCCGACGACGTCGAACCCCTTCCCCGGAAGCAGCACTACTGAGGTTTCCGAGGCCAGCCGCTGCAGGAACCGCAGCCCGAGATCCTCCTGCGTCCCCAGCCAGGAGGCGAATTCGGATCCGTACAGGCGTGCCCCGAGTTTCTGCAGGTCGATCAGGCTGTAGTACCCCACGTCGTCGGGCTGCGGAGTGGGAGGAATCCCCATGCTCCGGTACAGGGTGGCGTACCGGCCGCGGATCAGTGCCTTGGCGGCATCCTGGTACCGGTCCAGCCGGTCCATGAGGCCGTGCAGTGCAAAGAGCACCATCTGCAGCTGTTGCGGACCGGACAGTCCTGCGGTGTGGTTCAGTGCCACCGATCTGCTGTCCGCGACGATGCGGTCGATGAATTTGAGTCCGGGGACGTCTGTGGTCAGGGACGAGTAGCGGGTGTCCAGCCGCTGCTTTTCAGCCTCCGGCAGGGTTGCCAGCAGTTCATCGATGACGTTCTCCCGGTGCAGGGCGATGGTTCCGAGCCGCCAGCCGGTGGCACCGAAGTACTTCGAGAATGAGTACACGCAGATCGTGTTTCGCGGGCAGACGGCAAAGACCGAGACGAAGTCATCGGCAAAGGTGGCGTAGACGTCGTCGGTGATGATGATCAGGTCCGGACGCTGCTGCGCCACCAGGCGTGACAGCCGGTCCAGGACCGCGTGCGGCTGTTTGGCCGAGGGAGGGTTGCTGGGATTGACCAGGCAGAACACTTTGACGTCCGGATCCAGAAGCTTCTCCAGTTCCGACTCGGGAAGCTGCCAGTCCTGTGATTCGTCCATCACGATGGAGACCACTTCCAGCCCGTAATCCGGCAGGAGCGGAATCTCCAGGTACGGCGAGAAGATGGGCGTGGCCAGTGCGACTTTGTCGCCGGGAACCACCAGTCCGTTCACGGCAAGGCTGGAGAAAAGGTAGGTCATGGCGGCCGTGCCGCCTTCGGTGGGGAAGACATCGAACGTTCCCGCCGGGACCTCGCCGCCAAAGAGTTCCTCGCCCAGGTAAGCCCGCAGCACCTCCTGGGTCTTGGGCAGCACCCGCGGCGGGGTGGGGTAGAAGCATCCGAGATACGCGGAGACCATTTCGGCAAGGAACTCTTCCCGGTCCAGGCCCAGCTGATCGTGGACGTAGCTCACCGCAGAGCGGAGGAACTGCAGCCCCACGCGCTGCGGATCATTCACCACGAACGCGTTGAACCGCCCCAGCATGCCGTCCTGCTCCGGCAGCCCGCCAAACCCGCTGTCCAGATAGGAGTACGAACGCTCGGATTCGGAGACGGCAAAGTCTCCCAGCGCGAGGAACGCCCGGCGCGGAAGAGTTGCCAGGAAGTTCGGGTTCCCCCGGCCCGCGTTCAGCATCAGCCGTTCCGTGTCCGAGGACGCGAGAGCTATCAGCCGGTCCTTCAGCTCGAAAGGGCTCAACGCGGCCAGTGCTGCCGGATCCTGGTTGTCGGGGCTCTTCTCCATGCGGCTCCTCGGTGCTGGTGAATCGCTGCTGTGCATCGCTGCTGCGGGGCGGCTGTCCCGCCTGGCTCTCAGTGGCAAGATGTCAGGGGAAAGCTGTCAGTGACAGTCGGCCGGACGACGACGGCGGGAGGCGCCCGCCGTCGTCGTCCTCCTCCGGCTAGGTGCGGCTGTATGCGCGCGGAAGTTTCAGTCCGCGTTCCTCCATCACTGACCGCAGGACCGTCGGATAGTCCGTGATGATGCCGTCAACGCCCATATCCATCAGGGCATTCATATCTGCGGCGGTGTTCACCGTCCACGGAATAACCAACAGGCGGGCCTTATGGGCGTCCCGGACCATTTCAGGGGTGACCGTGGTGGCAATGGGGGACAGGACGTCATATCCGGCGGCAGCGGCGGCCCGGGCAACGGAACCGTTGTAGTCGTCGATGTCGATCCCGCCCAGCTGGGGTGCAGCTCCCGGCTGGCCCACACCGAGATCTGCAGCATCTGAGGTCAGGGCCACCAGCGTCAGATTCGGTGCGATCTTCTTCACCAGGTTCAGGGAGGACCAGTCGAAGGACTGGATGGTGGTGTACCGTGCCCGGCCAGAGCGCTGGACCTCGCTGACCACGGCACGCGTCAGGGCTTCCATTCCCGGGCCGCCGGGCTGGCCGTCCTCAACCTTGGTTTCCGCGTTGAACCGGATTTTCCGGGCGTCATAGGAGTCGGCCAGCTTGTAGACATCACGGAGTTCGGCAATGCGGTTGCCCTCAACCACTTCCTGCTCCGGGAAGCCGGGCAGCTGCTGGAACCCGCAGTCGAGGGTTTTCAACTGGGCCAGGGTCAGGTCCGCTACGCGGTCACCGACGTACGGGAACCTGCGATCGCCCTTCCGGACCGGTACAGTGTCCCGGCACTTCTCGGGAACGATGGTGTCATCGTGCCAGACCACCACTTTGCCGTCTTTACTCAGGTGCAGGTCCAGTTCCAGCGTGGTGACGCCCAGCTCCAGTGCATGGGCAAAACCGGCCAGGGACTCTTCCGTGTACTCGCCCCGGCCTCCGCGGTGAGCCTGCAGGTCAAAGCCGTGTTTGCGGGGATGTCCCTTAGGGGGAGTGCCGTCTCCGGAGTTGTCTCCTGCCCGCATGAGTTGAACCATGGTGTCAAAGATGTGCGTGTTCTCATAGACTCCCGTCAGCAGTTCGGAGCCCGGTCCCATGGCCGTGAGCGGAACGTCCAGGGCGGTGTGTCCTCCGGTGCTCCAATCCACCATGAATTTCTGGTCCGAATTGGCAACCGGCAGCGGACCGTCTTCGGCCGACTGGCCGTCGCCTGACTCATCAGGCTCTTCACCCGGTTCCGGAACATCTACGGATTCGATGGTCATTCCGCCGGTCTGATGGTCTCCGACGACGATCAGCAGGGTGTCGCCGTTCTCCTCCGCAAAGTCTTTGGCCAGTCCCACTGAACGGTCGAACTCGATTCCGGACGTGATAGTCAGCTCGGCGTCGTTGACGTGGCTGAACGAGTCGATTCCTTCTTCCTCAACCAGCAGGAAGAAGCCGTTCTCCGAGGGTTCGAGGGTGTCCAGGGCTTTGGCGGTCATTGCCGTCAGCGGGACTGTGGGCTGGTACCGTTCCTCGACGTCGTCGCCGTACTGGAACATTTCCTCATTGGCGAACAGGCCCAGCAGTTTTCCGGAACCGGCGTCCTGCAGCCCCTGCAAATCTGACACGTATTCATAGCCAAGGGACTGGGCCCGCTCCACCAGGTTTCCTTCAGTGCCGGCGCTTTCCTCTGCGGGATCTTCTGCGGGGTTGTCCGGGTGCCGGCCTGCGTTTCCGGCGGGATACCAGTAGTCCTCACCGCCGCCCAGGATCACTTCCGGCCGGCTGCTCTCCAGGAACTGCCGGGCAATGGCGCTTTGTTCGTCACGGTCCAGGACGTGGGAGCCCATTGCGGCCGGTGTGGCATCCGTGACGGTGCTGGTGGTGACCAAGCCGGTGGCCTTGCCCAGCCCTTCTGCGACCTCAAGGACGGTGGTGACGGGCTGCTCATTGAGGTCGACGCCGATGGCGCCGTTGTAGGTTTTCACTCCCGTGGCCATGGCTGTGGCGGCCGCGGCGGAATCTGTCACAAAGGTTTCCGGGTCCGCCGAGTTGGTGTGCACCCTGCCGACGGACGGCATGGAATCCATCTCCAGCTCTCCGGTCAAACCCACCAGCCCCAACCGGATGGCTTCCCGCTGCCCCGGGCCCATTCCGTCGCCGACCATCAGGATGACGTTTTGGGCGGACGGAGAATCCTCTCCGCCGCCGTTTCCGTTTCCATTCCCGCCGCCGTGGTCTCCGCCCTCTACGGTGCTGGTAGCCGGTATCCGGTTTGACGGTTGCGGTCCTGCGCCCGAAACCGTTCCGGACACGACGACGGCGGCTACCGCCGCCGTCGTCACTGCCCTCATTGCGATATTTCCCGCACTTGTGTACCTCACAGCTTTGTCCTCCCAGATGCGATGACGGCCGGCAGTGTCCCGGCCGTTGGAAGCACCCCCCGGTGCCCGTGGCGTCAACAGTGCCACGCACAGAGTTCGTGTCAAGGGAAAGGGCCCACAATGGCGGTGATCATCGGCGGAAGCGCCGAAGTGAGGGCGCGTTAGGAGTTGCCGCAGACAACCGTTCGGTGCGGGAACGGCGGCTGGTGAGCTCGGCGAGAGCAGCCAGATTCGTCCGTCCCTCTACGTGCACGACGGCACATACCTGACCGCAGGGGAGCGCACCTTCATCAATTACATTTCTGCACTCGATGCAGCTTCATGACGATCGGAGATGACGTGCAGATTGGACCCCACGTCCAGCTGCTCACGCCCGCTCATTCGGTGGAGCCGGGCCGCGGAAGGACAACCTGGAAGCCGCCAACCCCATCAGCATCAGGAACAATGTGTGGATCGGCGGCGGCACCATTACTCTCCCCGGCGTTAGCCACTCTTCCCGGCGTTGGCGTGGGGGAGAGCTGCGCCCGTACGAGTTCCTAGGCCTGAACACCGGCGGGCACCGGAACCGGCGCAGCCGTCCGCGTCTGGGCAGCCGTCGCCGGGAGCGGCACGGTGTCCTGCCCGGCGACCACGGAGTCGTCGTGCGCCGCATCCGACGCGGAAGCTGGAAGCGGAAGGTTCTCCCGGCGGTCGAGTTCCTCCGTCAGGAATTCAAGACGGAACCGGGTTTCCAGTTCGGATTCTCCGTCCCGCTGATATTCGAGCTCCGCTTGCCGGTGGATTTTGCTGTTCAGTATTTCTAGGGCCTCTGTGGTGAGGTCCCCAAGATGTTCGGGAAACGGATCTTGGGGCGAGATTCTGCTGGAGAAGTTCATGGCACCAATCAAAAAGTTGGACGCGCTGTTTGAGGGAAGGCGTCAGAGAAGAGGGGCACGGAATTTGCTTCCGGAGCTGCTGTGCAGCGGCAGGCGTTAATGCCTCGACAGGGAGAGTTGCGGTCCGCCGTGTTCTCAACGGTTACTCTTCGTCATTGACACTACCCGCAGTTAGCACCGTTGCCTAAGGCTTCCGAAAGATTCATTTGGGTCTCGGATTCCGGGTTGCAACCTCTGCCTCCGGGCCCTCGCGCTCTGATCAGGAGCGGATCCAGGCAGATCGCGGGATCAGAGGCCGGGCCAGAGTCGGGCCAAGGGTTGGGATCAGTTGGCCGGGTCCAGAAGGGCCCGCAGCGTCAGGGCATTGCGGACGGCGTGGCCTTCGCCGTCGTTGTTGAAATACACGTACACATCCCTGCCCGAGGACTGCCATTCGCGGATCCGCTGCGCCCACCATTCCAGGTCCGCATCGCTGTAGGAGCCGGCATAAAGGTGTTCATGGTCAGGCCCGTGCATCCGGAGGTAGACGAACGGTGCCGTGGCTTTCAGGTTGCACGGCAAATGGGCACCGCTCATCACCGTGTAGGCTACTCCGTGCCGTTCGAGCAGTTGGTAGACCTCTTCGGTTTCCCAGCTGGCGTGCCGGAATTCCACTGCAGTTTTGATTCCGTCCGGAAGCGAGGCCAGGAAATAGTCCAGGCGGGCGTCGTCGCGTTCCATATCCGGAGGCAGCTGCACGATCAGTACTCCGGCTTTGTCTCCCAGTTCCTTCCAGCACCGGCTGATCCTGCCAATCCATTCTTCCGGTTCGCGAAGCTTCCGTGCATGCGTCAGACCCCGCGGAGCCTTGACGGAAAATTGGTAGCTTTCGGGAAGACGGTCACGGTACGCAGCGAATGCCGGCTCACGCGGCCACCGATAAAAGCTTCCGTTGTACTCCACCGTGTCGAATTCCGCTGTGTATGTCTCCAGCCAGCGGCGGCTCGGCAGCCCCGGCGGGTAGAGAACATTCCTCCAGTGGTTGTAACTCCAGCCGGAGGTTCCGATGTGCAATGCCATGGGCCTAGCCTGCCACGGTGATCAGTTCAGGCTTCGCGAGGATGCGCTGCTGCGTGCTCTTACTCAACTTTTTGCTCACGCGCGTTCTTACTCGAAGCGGGTTGGATCTCCGGTGCCGCGGCGAACGACTTCAGGTTGTCCGCTGGAAAAGTCGACGACGGTGGTCAGATCCGGAGGACAGAAACCGGCGTCGAGGACGGCTTCCACCTGGTGATCCAACCGTTCCTTGATTTCCCACCCCTCTGTCAGCGGATCTTCCTCTCCGGGCAGCAGAAGGGTACTGGAGATCAGCGGCTCGCCCAGTTCATCAAGCAGCGCCTGCACCACCTTGTTGTCTGGGATGCGAACTCCGACCGTCTTCTTTTTAGGCTGGGAAAGCCAGCGCGGCACTTCTTTGACAGCCGGAAGAATGAAGGTGTAGCTGCCCGGGGTTACCGCCTTGATGCTGCGGAAAACATCGTTGTCCATCTTCACGAACTGTCCGAGCTGCGCGAAGTCCCGGCACATGAGTGTGAAGTGGTGTTTGTCGCTCAGCTGGCGGATGGAGCGGATCCGGTCCAGGGCGTCTTTATTGCTCAACTGGGCGCCGAGGGCATAGCAGGAGTCTGTGGGGTAAGCGATCAAACCACCGGAGCGGAGAATCGCAGCCACCTGCCCGATGGTGCGTTGCTGCGGATTTTCAGGGTGAATGTCGAAGTATCGTGCCATGCCACGAGCTTACCGCCGGCAGGGTAAACAACCTCAGGGGAGGCGAGCCGAGGCGTCCCGGATTGGATGGGAAAGGTGCCCGTGACACGGCAGGTCAGATCAGTGGTGACCTTGTTGCGGCGGGTCCTGACTTTGGTGGTCCTCAAAGGCCAGGGCGATACATCATGTCAGAAGGGCGGGGGAGGGTCGCCGTAATCGTAAGGACTGGGGTCGTCGGGTGATCCCCAAAGCGACGACGACGACGGCGGACCTGAAGCAGTACCTGAGGCAGCGTCTGACACGCCCGTGACAGCACCCGGCGTCCCCGTGGAGAGAGAACCGGAACTTGTGCCCGAACCGGAGGCAAGGTGAAGATGCGGTTCGGTGCGGTAAGTCCGGCCACCCGGTGAAACCCATTCGATAATCCCGGGTGAACGCTGACGGGCTTTCCAAAAACCTTGGGTTTTAAACATGTGGTGGCGCCGGCACAAATGTTCCAGGTTGTCATGATCCGTTGTCCCGCCATGGGACCAGGGTCTGGTGTGGTCGATCTCGGAGATCAGGGCATTGGTGCGGCACCCCGGGAACCGGCAGGTACCGTCCCGTGCCCGCAGCCAGCGCTGGAGCCCGGCCGGTACTTTACGTCGGCGGCCGACCCGAAGGATCTCTTCGGTGTGCGGGTCGCGTTCCACCGGAGTCCATCGGGCCGCCTGCCGGGCGATCCTGCGGGCTGTCTCGGCACTGATCGGCCCGTAACCGTGCAGTTCCGCAGGATCCTCATCGGCTCCGAGGAGGGTTTCGGCGGTGATCAGGACAAGAATCTCGGTGCGGGCACCGGAACCGTGCTTGATGGAACGGTCCTGGTCACTAGTGTTCTTCCCTGCACCGGTACCCGAGTTCTCGCCTGAGCCAGAATCCGAGTTCTCGCCCGTGCCAGAATCTGGGTCAGAATCCGGGTTCTCGTTCCCTCCCCGGACCCACGCGCCGTCACCCTCAGCGTTACTGCCCGGGTGTCCGGTTCTGCCGCCGCTGGTCAGCAGGTCCGCAAGGATGTCGGCACGCAACTGATCCACCGGACGGGGATCCCCGGCAGCCTGCTCACCCCGGGCCGCAACACTGAGCTGCGTGTAGATCGCCTGCGCTTTCTGAGCCGGAAGAAATGCCGACAACCAGGACATTCCGTCCGTATCGGGCTGCAAACACACCCGGCGGGTTTCGAATGCGTTTTTGTGCCGGACCGGAATGGTCTCCGGATAGCGGGTTTCGCGCAGCCGGCGGGCTTTGACCCGGAACTGTGCCAGGGTCAGACCCCCGTCATGCTGTCCGGCCGCCGTCAGCAGATCCTTCTCGAATCCGGGCAGGTCGGTGGCAGGAATGTTCTGGGACTGCTCCAGCACGGTCTGCACCTGGCCGTATCCGAGGGTTCCCTCTTCAAGACTCTGCAATGTTGCCGTGTGGGTGTTACAGAGGGTTCCAGCGTCCATCATGAGCATCTTCGCGGTCCCGGTGGGCAGGTGCAGGATCGCTGCTGCTTCCTCCGCGGCGAGACTGAAAGCCAAACCCGGATCCAACTGGCCGAAGTTCTGCATCCCCGCTTCCGGTCCGTTCCGGAAGATCCCCTCCAACCTGTTCAGGACCCTGGCCTGTTGCGCCTGCGCCCACCGGACAAGGTGGTCCAAACGGGCCAGGACGGCACCGGCTTCATCCTGGTCGAAGACTTCAACACCCTTCAAGGCCAGGCTTCCGGTGAACCCGTCCCGGCAGGACAAGCCGGAAGGAACCATCCCCTCGACGGTGCCGGGCTCGGCGGAGTACACGGACAAATTCCGCGCCGTTGATAGACGCTCACCTGCAGTGATATCACCGGCGGTCTGCTGGGCGCCGGCCGGTGCGTTCCCTGAAGAAGATCCGTGCTGATCCATGTCCTCAGGATTTCACCCACCACTGACATTCCTGACCCGAAAACAGCTCCGAAAGACCCAAAACCTGCCCTGTCAGTACGGGCCGAATACCCGTCTTTTTCGGCACTCCTTACGGCAGCACCACCAGACAGACCGCCTGCCAGACAGACCACCTGCCAGACAGACCACCGGCCATCCAGAGCGCAGTCCCGCGGAACATTCGCAGAAAAGGCAACTGCCGGC
Organism: Arthrobacter sp. TJ-178; assembly: GCF_058269275.1. Lineage (NCBI taxonomy): Bacteria > Bacillati > Actinomycetota > Actinomycetes > Micrococcales > Micrococcaceae > Arthrobacter > Arthrobacter sp. TJ-178. The sequence continues at coordinate 173,882 of NZ_JBZCNK010000003.1, forward strand.
GTCGTCGGCCCGTACCGGGTGCAGAATGCATCTCAGCTAGGCCACACGACGCCGGCAGCTCTGTTTTCGACAAAACGCCCGGAGTGTCCGGGCAGCCCTCTTAGTAGAGCTTGATGGTTCCGCCGTCGGCCATCAGCGTCTGGCCGGTCAGGTAACGGGATTCGTCGCTGGCCAGGAAGGCCACGATCGGCGCGATGTCCGTCTCCGGGTCGCCCAAGCGTCCCAGGGGAACACCGTCAACAACTTCCTGGTACGCCTCGGGGTAGGCCTTGCTCCACTGGACAATGCCCGGAGTCAGCGCCACCGGGCTGACAACGTTGGCACGGATGCCGTCAGCGGCCCACTCGTTGGCAGCCGTACGGGTGATGGCACGGATGGCTTCCTTGGCGGCAGCATAGGCAACCTGGTTGGGAAGGCCCTTGATTCCGGCGCCGGAGCCGAAGTTAATGATGCTGCCGCGGGTCTTCTTCAGTTCGGGGTGTGCCGCCTGCATCAGGTACAGGGTGGCCATGGTCCCGGTGCCGAAGGACAGGTTCCAGATCTCCGGAGTGGTCTCCAGGATCGGAGCCTGCTTGGAGGCGTGAGCGTTGTTCACAAGGATGTTCAGGCCGCCAAAACGTGCCACGGTTTCCGCCACGATCTCAGCAGCGCTCTCGGGCAGCGAGATGTCCTTGCGGATGAAGATGAGTTCGCCGAGGTGCCCCAGGTCTGCGACGAGCTTGTCACCCTGCTCCTGGTCAATGTCCACAACGGCAACATTGGCGCCTTCCGAAAGGAAGTGGCGAACGATGCCCTGGCCGATTCCGCCGGCACCGCCGGTGACAATGGCAGTCTTGTTGCTGAGTTTCACTGTTGTTCCTTCTCTAAGCCGGACTGCTTTGCTTGCTGCATCCGGGCGTTTTTCAAAATGCGGTCCTCGATGCCGCGCAGGAAGCCGTCCACGGCAAAGTCCAGCGACTTGCGGGAGGCAGGGTAGGTGATGCCGCGGCCGCGGAGGCGGGCGGCAAGCGTGCCCGGCACAGCGGCGTCGTCGGCGTTCAGGGGTACGACGGCGTTGGGCCGGGTGGGGTGGTGGCGTCCGGGGCCGGGATTCGCAGCGAAGGCAAGGCTGGAGGTTCCGATCACGATGGCGGGAACGCTCAGGACGCAGTCGAAGGATTCTTCGTCCGAGAGTCCGGCAGCGCTCAGCGTCTGGAGCAAAAACTCAAGGTCGGCGGTGGCAGCCATGTCCAGGAGTCTGCTGGGCCCCAGAACAATCTGCAGAAGCCAGGGGTGCTCAACAAACGCTTCCCATAAGGCGTCAGCCAGATGCCTCAGCATCTCCTGCCAGGAGGCAGGCGCCGGAGGAAGCAGAACAAAGTCCCGGCCGGCCTTGGAGGCCATGGCAAGAAGCAGTGTTTCCCGGTTTTCCACATGGCGGTACAAGGCCATGGCGGAGACACCCAGCGAGTCGGCCACGTGCCGCATGGAGACTGCTTCCAGTCCATCCCGGTCAGCCAGGGCCACACCGCAGGCGGCGATGGCTGCGGCGGTAAGCGGTTCACGGCTGCGTTCTGGCGGGGACGGCATCATGTATACAGCGTATACCCGTGTGTTTACGTTGTACACACATCTTCGGCGTGATGCAGATGCCAGTCCCGGTGCGTCATGAGGCTCCGGGGAGCGGCAGGAGTGTGATCTTCTTCTCACTCGCTCGGAGCTGCAGGTTCGCCCGGAACCAAGGGACACGCCCGGAGGTTAGCGAAATGTCGGCAAGGTTCTACCGTGCCGCTCGGCAGTCGTCAACACGCTTCCACAGAAACCCGTTGTATCTTGGTCGAATGCGAAAAAACAACTCCTCCATGCTGGGCAGACTCGGCACCTCCGGCCGGCTGGTGTTGTTCCTGGTGGTCAGTGCCTTCTGCGGAGCACTGGTGGCCGGCATCTTCATCCCCACAGCCGCCGTCGGTGCCAACGGCGCAAACCTCGTCATGGATTCCTTTGAGGATCTGCCGGACGAGCTCCAAACCGGCCCGCTGGATGAAGGGTCCAAGATCTTTTCGGCGGACGGTCAGCTGATCGCCACGTTCTATGCGGAAGACCGGATCCCGGTGACGCTGGACAAAATTTCTCCGTCCATGCAGGACGCCATCGTTGCGATTGAAGACAACCGTTTTTACGAGCACGGGGGAGTGGACGTCAAGGGCGTTGCCCGCGCCGTTGCCTCCAACTTGACCAAGGACAGCACCCAGGGTGCCTCCACGCTGACCATGCAGTACGTGAACAACGTGCTGATTGACCAGGGTGTCTCCGAAGGCAAGTCCGGCGATGATCTGACGATCAGCGGAACCAAGAACATCACGGACAAGATCCGCGAGGCCAAATTGTCCTTCGCCGTGGAAAAGGAATTCACCAAAGACGAAATCCTGGAGCGCTACCTGAACATCGTGCTCTTCAGCGGCCGCACCTACGGCATCGAAGCGGCAGCGCAGAACTTCTTCGGCATCCCCGCCGCCAACCTGAACATTGCCCAGTCGGCGATGCTGGCCGGCATGGTGCAGTCCCCGAACAACTTCAACCCGGTGACCAACCCCGAGGGCACCCGCGACCGGCGTGACGTTGTCCTGGACGCCATGCTCAACTACGGAAAAATTACGCAGCAGGAGCACGACGACGCCGTCGCCTCCGATCTGCAGCTGAACCCGCAGCCTGCAGCACACTCGGGCTGCGTGGGTGCCGAAATGGCCGACTACTTCTGCAGCTATGTGGAGCAGGTGGTTCTGGCTTCGGATGAGTTCGGCGCCGATGAGACTGCCCGCAACAAGCTGCTGGCACGCGGCGGACTGACCATCACCACCACCCTGGATTCCAGGCTCCAGAAACAGGCACAGGAACAGATCGAGGCACAGGTCCCCACCGGTGACGCGTCCGGAGCCGGTTCAGCAATGGTGTCGGTTGAACCGGGCACCGGAAAAATCCTGGCCATGGCCCAAAACACGGACTACTCGCCCGAAGAGGGCGCCGCAAACACCCAGCTGAATTTCAACGTCGACTCGGACATGGGCGGCACGTCCTACGGCTTCCAGCCGGGTTCCACCATGAAGCCGTTCACCACCGTTGCGTGGATTGAGAACGGCGGAAGCATTGACGACATGATTGATGCCTCCCGCACTGAGTACCCGGCAGGTTACGACTGGACGGCAAGCTGCCTGCCCGAAGACGCATACTTCGATGAATGGAAATTCAAGAATGCCCAGGAGGGCTACGAGCGCGACATGACCGTCAGCGACGGCCTTACCTGGTCCGTCAACACGGCCACTGTTGCCGAGGCGTCCCAGATGGACCTCTGCGACATCCGCGACGCCGCCACCCGCATGGGTGTCCACCGCGCCGTCGACGGCGAACCCCTGGAAGTCAATAATCCCTCCTTTGTCCTGGGCGGGCAGGAGGTCTCTCCGCTGACGATGGCCGCGGCCTACGCAACGTTTGCCAGCGGCGGCCAGTACTGCGAACCGATAGCGCTCACCCAGGTCTCCGATTCGCGCGGCAACGCGTACGCCGTTCCGGAACAGAAGTGCGAGCGGGCGATCTCCGAGGAGACTGCCAAAGAGGTATCCGAACCGCTTGAAAACCTGGTGAACAGCGGTCCCGGAGCCATGGGGCCGCTCGGGGTGCCTGCAGCAGCAAAGACCGGCACCACCGACGTGTCTGAGCAGACCTGGACCGTGGGTTACACCAAGGGCATCTCCACCGCTTCATGGGTGGGCAACTGGAAGTCCTACTCGTCCCTGAACGACGTGCCGATCAACGGCGTCACCCGCAGCTATGTGGACGGCTCCACCATTGCCGGTGCGCAGTGGACCGACTACATGCGCAAGGTTGCACCCCTGTATGCAACAGGCGAGCTGACGGATCCCAACCGGGTGTCGAAGCCGGGGCGGGCGCCTCTGCGGCAATATGTGCCGCAGCCTGAGGCACAGCAGCAGCAGGTAAATCCGGCGCCCGTGCCGGAAGCCCAGCCGACTGTTGAGCCCAGCCAGGTTCCCACCAGTGATCCTGCCCCGTCGTCGGCTGCCCCGGAGCCCGAACCGGAGCCCGCTGAGCCGGCCCCGACCCAGGCCCCTGCGCCTGCACAGCCGACAGCAAACCCGGAACCGGCACCTGTACCTGCGCCGGTTCCCGTGCCTACGCCTTCTCCTGCAGCGACTCCTGCTGCTCCTGCCGCAGGCACTCCGGGCGCAGCGGGATAATCCACCGGGACCCCACGGGGACCTCGCACCAACGACAAAAATGCTCCGCGCCACTGGCTGCGGAGCATTTTTGTCATTAGGCGCTGCCTGGACATGTCCGGGCGCAGCGCGGAGCCCGGGGCCCAATTCCCTTGTTCCAGCCCCTGACCATTGCCTCGAATTCGAACCACACCCGCGGTACGCCTACGATGGTAAGGACACTTAGCACCACGCCGGTTCCCGCTGGGGACCGGACCATCCAAGGGAGTTCACCATGATCGGTTTCATCGTTGCAGGACTCGTCATCGGCGCGTTGGCGCGCCTCATCAAGCCCGGCAAACAGAATCTGAGCCTCATCGCCACTCTGCTGCTCGGCCTGGTTGGCTCCGTCATCGGCGGCGTCATTGCCAATCTCCTGGGTACCGGAGACATCTTCGAGCTCAACATCCTCGGATTCATTGTTGCCGTTGTTGCGGCAGTCCTGCTGATCGGCATTGCTGAATCCGTGTCCGGCCGCGGCAAGGGCCAGGTCCGCCGCTAGTACCCGGCTCCGCTCAGCCGAGAACCTTCCGTGCCAGGAATGAATTGACGAACTTGCCCTGCGGATCCATCCGCCGGGCAAGGTCGGAAAAATCTTCGAAGCGCGGATAGAGCTCCTGCAGCTGCGGCCGCTGAAGGGTGAACACTTTCCCCCAGTGCGGCCGCGGCCGCAGCGGAGCAAGAGCAGCCTCCATGCGGGCCAGCAGGGCTTCGACGTCCGCCTGCATCGGCTTCCACGTAAAGTGGAACCCCACCGAGTCCGGTCCGTAGTTGGTGCTCAGCCACAGGTCGTCGCCGGCCATGGTCCGGATTTCACAGACCTGCAGCAGGGGAGCGATTTCCGCAGACATCCCCCGCAGAATTTCGATCCCCTCCACGGCCAAGCGCCGGTCCATGAGGTATTCACTCTGGAGCTCATCTCCGTTGCTCGGAGTGAAGGCGAGCCGGAAGTGTGACAGGCGGTCCGACCACGGACCGGGCACGCCCATCTGCTGGGAGCAGTTCACCGCGCTGATGCCGGGCAGCGGGTGCATGGGTTCCGTCGCGGCAGTCCCGCCGAAGAACTCCGGTTTCCCGGCGTACGGCAGCTCGGCATCCGTACGGCTCTTGAGCCACACCTGTGAAGCGTTCGGACCGGCCAGCGAGCTGAAGATGCTCACGCTGTAGGCAGCGGACGTTATCTCGCTGAAGTTCTCCTCCACAGCGCTCCACGGCACGTCGGTGAAGACGTCCTGGCGCACCTCGTAGGCCGGTTCAATATCGAGCGTGATCCGGGTAACGATGCCCAGTGCGCCGAGGGAGACCACCATGCCGTTGAAATCGGGGCTTGACCGGTCCACCCGCAGAAGTTCGCCGTCGGCGGTCACCAGTTCCAGAGCGGCCACCGCGGTGGCAAGGTTGCCGTTCCGGTTGCCGGATCCATGGGTCGCCGTCGCGACGGCCCCTGCTACGGAAATGTGCGGCAGCGACGCCAGGTTGTGCAGGGCATAGCCGCGTTCGACGAGGAAACCGGCCAGATCTCCGTAACGGATGCCCGCGGGCACCGTCACAGTCATGGCAGCCTCATCCAGCACCGGAGCGCCGTTCAGCTTCTCCAGGTTGACCATCAGGCCGGCGGAGTCCGCTATGTCATTGAACGAGTGCCGGGTGCCGACGGCCCGCACGGAAGGAGCTGCGGCCACCAGTGCCTGCAGTTCCTCCACGGTGGTGGGCTGCGCGATTTCCGCCGCGGAGTAGCGCAGGTTGCCGGCCCAGTTGTATTCCTCAAGCATTTTGATGCCCTTCATATGTGTAGGCCGGCAACCCGGCTGATGTAGCCGCTATCTATGGTGCCGCAGGCCTAGAACCCCTGTGCCAGGCGATAGTACGCCTGGTTCAGCTTCAATTCGTTGACGAATGCGTTCGTGGTGGTGGACTCATCGATCATGGCCAGTTCCACATCGGCGATCTGTGCGAAATCCTCCCACACTTCCCGTCCCAGAGCCGTGGACATGACGGTGTGGTGCGCGCCGCCGGCGGAGAGCCAGCACTCGGCGGAGGTCTCCAAATCGGGAGCCGGCTTCCAGACTGCGCGGGCCACGGGCAGGTTGGGCAGGTCCTGCTCGGGAACCACGTTCTCCACCAGGTTGGCGGTGAGGCGGAACCGCTCGCGCATATCCGCCAGGGACATGACGACGGCGGGGCCCGGGTCGGCGGTGAACACCAGGCGAACGGGGTCATCCTTGCCGCCGATGCCCAGCGGGTGGATTTCCAGCGCGGGCTTGGAGGTGGTCAGGGACGGGCAGATTTCCAGCATGTGGGCGCCGAGGATGACTTCGCTCCCGGGAACCAGGTTGTAGGTGTAGTCCTCCATCAGGGACGCTCCGCCGGGCAGGCCCTCACCCATCACCTTGGCAATGCGGACCAGGACGGCGGTCTTCCAGTCGCCCTCGGCGCCGAATCCGTAACCGTCGGCCATCAGGCGCTGGACGGCCAGGCCGGGGAGCTGCTGCAGGGCGCCCAGGTCCTCGAAGTTGGTGGTGAAGGCACCGAAGTTGCCGCTCTCCAGGAAGGAGCGCAGCCCCAGCTCCTGCCGGGCGCCGTAGCGCAGGGACTTGTGGCGTCCGCCGTCGCGCCGCAGTTCGGGAACGACGTCGTACTGCTCTTCATATTCGGCAACCAGGGCGTCGATGGCCTCTTCGGTCACTGCGTCCATGGCCTCGGCGAGCTCGTTCACGGACCAGGTGTTGACGGAGACCCCGAACTTCACCTCAGCCTCGGTCTTGTCACCCTCGGTGACGGCGACGTTGCGCATGTTGTCGCCGAAGCGGGCCAGTTTGAGGTTGCGGATTTCATGCCAGCCGGCGGCGGCGCGTGCCCAGGAATCGATCTTGGCCTGAACGCGGGGGCTGGAGACGTGTCCCACCACGGTCTTGCGGCTGATGCCCAGGCGGGAGGCCATGTACGCGAACTCGCGGTCGCCGTGGGCGGCCTGGTTCAGGTTCATGAAGTCCATGTCGATGTCCGCCCACGGCAGCTCAACGTTGTGCTGGGTGTGCAGGTGCAGCAGCGGACGCTGCAGCTTGGTGAGGCCGCGGATCCACATTTTGGCGGGGGAGAAGGTGTGCATCCAGGCGATGAGGCCAATGCAGGCCTCCGAGGAGTTCGCCTCCAGGATGGTCTCCAGGATGGCGTCGGAGTCCTTGAGGACGGGCTTGAAGACAATGCGGTACGGGACGGCGTCGGCGTCGTCCAGCTGCCGCGCAATGTCGCCGGCCTGTTCGCGGACCTGGGCCAGGGTGTCTTCTCCGTAGAGTCCCTGGCTTCCGGTGAGGAACCAGATTTCCCGGGCGGGGGCAGTGCTGAGGGTCATGGGTACATCCTTTTCAGGCTGATCGTGCGGAACTAAAGCGGGGAAGCTAAGCAGTTATTTCTGGCCGTAGACGTTCTGGTAGCGCTGGAACAGGCGGTCAATGTCCGCCTGCGGGATCGGCAGCAGTTCACCGAGCTGGCGGCTGATGTGCACGGTCCGTGCCACCTCTTCGCACAGGACGGCCGACTTCACGGCGGAACGGGCGTCCTTGCCGATCGTGAACACGCCGTGGTTCTGCATCAGGATGGCGGTGGAGCGGTGCCCGTCCAGGACTTCAACAATGCCGCGGCCAATGGAATCGTCACCGATCAGGGCGAACGGGCCCACGGGGATCTCTCCGCCAAACTCGTCGGCCATCATGGTCAACACGCAGGGAATGGCTTCGCCGCGGGCTGCCCAGGCAGTGGCGTAGGTGGAGTGGGTGTGGACCACCCCGTTGACGGCGGGCATGTGCCGGTAGACGTAGGCGTGGGCGTCGGTGTCCGACGACGGCGAGCCGCCGCCGTCGACCGCGGTGCCGAACAGGTCGGTGAGCACCATGTTCTCGGGGGTGAGGTCGTCATAGGAGACGCCGGAGGGCTTGATGACCATCAGGTCCCGGCCCGGGACGCGGGCGGAAATGTTGCCGGCGGTCCACACCACCAGTTCATTGCGGGTCAGTTCGGCGTGCAGGTCGCTGACCTGGCGGCGGAGCTGGTCGACAGCGCCGAGGACGTCGGAAGTGAGAGTCACAGTGCCGGTTCCATTTCTTCAGTGTCTTCAACGGCCGCTGCGGAACGCCCGGCGGATGAGGCACGCTGGATGGCCTTGAGCCGGTGCATCACATCATTGGCGCCGCGGCCAAAGTAGTCATGCAGCGTCTTGTACTCCGTGAAGAGGGCATCATAGGCCTGAACGTTTTCGGGGATGGGCTGGTAGACCCCGCGGCGAACCCGGCCCATGGCGGCAGCGGCGGTCCGGACGTCCGGGTAAGCACCGGCGGCAACGGCGGCATGGATGGCAGAGCCGAGGGCGGGTCCCTGCTGCGAGTCGATGACGGACAACGGCAGGTTGATGACATCGGAATAGATCTGCATCAGCAGGGGATTCTTCAGCAGGCCGCCGGCCACCACGAACTCCGTAACCGGAACACCGCTGGCGTTGAAGGCTTCAATGATGGTGCGGGTGCCGAAGGCAGTGGCTTCGAGCAGGGCGCGGTACATGTCCTGGGGCCGGGTGGCCAGAGTCTGGCCCACGAAAACCCCGGACAGCTCATGGTCCACGAGCACGGAACGGTTGCCGCTGTGCCAGTCCAACGCCACCAGGCCGTGCTGGCCGATGGCCTGGGCGGAAGCCAGTTCGGTCAGGTATTCATGGACACCGAGGCCGGCTTCGGCTGCGGCTTCCACGTACCGCGGCGGAACGCAGTTGTTGACGAACCAGCCGAAGATGTCTCCCACTCCGCTCTGTCCGGCTTCGTAGCCCCACAGTCCCTCCACAATGCCGCCCTGCACCGCGCCGCACATGCCGGGAACCTCGGAGAGTTCCTCTGCATTCATGACGTGGCACGTTGAGGTGCCCATGATGGCAACCATCTGACCGGGCTGGACGGCGTTGGCGGCAGGGGCGGTAACGTGTGCGTCCACGTTGCCGACGGCAACGGCGATCCCCGCGGGCAGGCCCGTCCAGTCCGCGGCACGGGCGGACAGCGTGCCGGCAGCAGAGCCGAGCTGGCCGATGGTGTGGTCCAGCTTCTCGCTCACGAATCCTGCGAAGTCCGGATTGAGGGCGGCGAGGTATTCCTCGGACGGGTAGGCCCCGTCCTGGTAGATGCCCTTGTAACCGGCGGTGCAGGCATTGCGCACGTAAGTGTCGGTCAGCTGCCAGACGATCCAGTCGGCTGCTTCCACCCAGTGGTCCATGGCGGCGTAAACCTCGGGGTCCTCCTCGAGGATCTGCAGGCCCTTGGCAAATTCCCATTCCGAGGAAATGAGTCCGCCGTAGCGGCCCAGCCAGGTTTCACCCCGCTCTTCAGCGAGGGCGTTGATGCGCACGGCCTGCCCCTGGGCGGCGTGGTGGCGCCAGAGCTTCACGAAGGCGTGGGGCCGTGAGGCGAATTCGGGGAGCTCATTGAGCGGGGTTCCGTCTGCCTTCACCGGAACCATGGTGCAGGCGGTGAAGTCGGTGGCGAGGCCGATGACGTCGGCCGGATTGATGCCCGCGGTGCGCAGGGCTTCCGGGACGGCCTTCTGCAGCACCTCAACGTAGTCCTGCGGAACCTGCAGCGCCCAGTCCGGCGGCAGCAGGGTGTCGGAACCGGGCAGGGTCTCGGTAACGACGGCGTGCGGGTACTCATGGACTGCGGAGCCAAGCTCCGCGCCGTCGGAAACCCGTACCACCACGGCGCGTCCGGAAAGAGTGCCGTAGTCCACCCCAATCACGTACTGCTCCTGTGGCTGGATGCTGGTCATGGTGCCTCCTGCCGCGGCTGACCGCGGAAATCGTCTTTGATGGTGTTAGCGCTAACAATTAGATGTGTGTTGAGTCTCATTGTCAAGAGAGGCGGTTTCGATCCATCAACCGCGAGATAGCAGAAAGTGCCCGTCTCAGCTCTCAGAAGGACACCTTCTGGGATCTCGCGGGGAAATTGGTCAGGTGGCCGGGGGAGCGGTGCTGCCGCGGACTACAAGCTCCGGAACGGGAATGCCCTGCGGCTTGCCCTGTGAGGCGGGAGCCGACGCCGCTGGTTCAGCGCCGGCTGCGTAGCCATCATGAGCCGCCCCGGCGGTGTCGGAACCGGCGACCTGACCCAGCAGCATGTCGATGCAGTAACTGCCCATGCTGCGGAAATCCTGCCGGATGGTCGTCAGCGGAGGCAGGAAATAGGCTGCTTCGGGCTGGTCATCGAACCCCACCACACTGACGTCATCCGGGACGCTGATCCCGCGCTCGTGCAGGGCCCGCATGAACCCCAGCGCCATCTGGTCATTGGCCACAAAGACTGCCGTGGCCGCGGCCGCATCAAATTCCAGGCCCATGCGGTACCCCGACTCGGCACCCCAGTCGCCCACCATGGGTGCAGCCGCGGGGAGACCGCGCGCGTCCAGTTCCTCCCGCCATCCGGCGGCCCGGCGCTGGGCGTCCATCCACGGCTCCGGCCCGGCCAGATGGGCAATGGAGCGGTGCCCCAGGTCCGCGAGGTGCGCCACTGCGGTTCGGGCAGCCTGTTCCTGACTGCCCTCGGGAGCCAGGCCGCTGGCAACAATTTCCAGCGGAATCTTCAATTCCAAGGTGCGGAAGAGGTCAACGCCGGCCTGCACGGGGGCCACCACCACAATGCCGTCCGGGGCCTGATTCAGCAGATGGTTGACGGACTCCAGCATGGCCGTCCGGGTCTTCTCCCGCAGGCCGGCAACGCTGACAAAATATCCGTTACGAAACGCCGCCTCCTGCAGGCCCAGCAGGGTGCTCGCCGGCCCATACTGCTCCAGTTCGGTGATGATCACGCCAATCACCTTGGAAGACCGGGTGACGAGCGACCGAGCCGCCGCGTTGCGCCGGTATCCGAGCTCGGAGATGGCAGCCGAAACCCGTTCCTTCGTGTCCGGACTGACGTTGGGGTGGCCGTTCAGCACACGTGACACCGTTTGGTGGGAGACCCCGGCAACGCGGGCAACGTCCTCCATGGTCGGAGCGGATCCGGTCGGCCTGCGGCGTGACGGGGGCATGAACTTCTTTCGGTAGGGACCGGCGCGGCGGCGCAGGCGGGCAGTGGGAAGGAGGCGCGGGGCTATCCGGCGCTGATGGAATAGGAAAAAACGTGGTCCTCGCCCGGCTCCAGCACAATTAAATCGGTGCCCGTGTTGAAAGCGTTGGGCGGGCAGGTCATCGGCTCCACTGCCATGCCGCGCCGTCCGAGCTCTTCGCCGGAATAGATCTGCAGCCACCCCGTTGCCCCCGCGCCGGCGGGGGAGGACAGGACGGCCGCTTTGCCCGTTGCGGGGTCCCGCAGGCTGACCTGCCAGCCGCCGTCGGGCAACCCGGTAAAGGCATGGTCCAGGCTCATCGAACCGAGGATGCGGGGATGTGAAAAGTCGAAGTCGGTGCCGGTTGTTTCCTTCAGCTCCAGCGGCAGCAGCCGGTCATCAGTCATCAACACCTGTGCTGCGGAGAAGGCCACCTCGCAATTATCCACCGAATTCCCGCCCACGGTGAGGTACGGATGCGAGGAGACGCCGTAGGGTGCGGCCGTCCGGCCCGCATTTGCGGCCCGGACCTTCACGGTGAGTCCGCTCTCGACGTCCAGGGTGAACTCGGCGCGCAGCAGCAGCTGGTGCGGATATCCGGGCTGTCCGTGCAGCACGTGTTCCAGGACCACCGCGTTGGCAGATCGGTCGGTAACCTCCCACTCGGACCACACCACCAAGCCGTGCAGGGCCGTGCCGGTGGAGGCCTCGTTCACCGGCACCTCGTACGTCTGCCCGTCAAAGACATACCTGCCGCCGTCGATCCGGTTGGGCCAGGGGACCAGCGTCTTGCCGGCGTAGGCATGCGGTACGCGGTCCGGGTCAAAGGGCAGGACCAGATCCACGCCGTCATGGCTCAGGCTCTGGATTCCCGCCCCGACCGCAGCGATGCCCGCCCGGTAGCCGCCTGCCGTCAACGTAATGATCTGTCCATTCGGGCTGGCTGCTGGGCGGGTCATAGGGAGCTCCTGTCAGGGCGGGTGATCGCGTATGGGTTGAGGTTCGCCGGCACCCCTCAGGCTGCCGGACTCTGTTCGAGCTTAGCTGTGAGCGCTAACAAAAGCACCCGCTACGCAGCACCAACCCGCCCGAAGTTCGTCAGCACGTCGGCCTTCAGGCGGCCGTCGCGCATGACCGCCACGGCGTCGGTCAGCGGGACAAAGTCCGTGTCATGCGTGACCATGACCGTGCCGAAGCCAAACTCCCGGGTCAGTTCCACGAGCAGCTTCACGATGCTCTCGGAGCGTTCATGGTCCAGTGCTGCCGTGGGTTCATCCACCAGCATCAGCGCCGGACTTCCCATCAGTGCGCGGGCAATGTTGACCCGCTGCCGCTGGCCGCCGGAAAGCTGGTGCGGGCGCTTGTTCGCCGCCGAAGCCAGGCCCACGAGGTCCAGCAATTCCAGTGCCCGCGCAGCGGACGCCGAAGCGTGCACACCGCGCAGCCGGTCGGTGATGATCAGCTGCTCCGCCGCTGTGAGGGAGGGCAGCAAGTTGGGCTGCTGGAAGATCAAGCCGACTTTGCCGCGCCGCAGGGTGGTGCGGCCGGCGTCGTCCAGCAAAGCGGTGTCCGTTCCGGAGACAACCACGGACCCGGAGGTAGGGCGAATCAGTGTGGCTGCGACGGCCAGCAGCGAAGATTTGCCGGAGCCTGAGGGGCCCACCAGGGAGAGAATCCGGCCGGCCGGAACGTGCAGGCTGACATTGTCCAGCGCCTTGAGCGTTCCCTCGCCGTCGGGGTATTCCAGAGTGACGCCGGTCAGGGACAGAGCTGCAGATGCAGACATGGGGTGATCCTTTCGAGAGGGGGTTGCGGAGGCGGGCATCGTCAGTTCCCGCCCAGGGCGGTCAGCGGGTCAACTTTGGTGACATTGCGGACCGCGAGCGCCGCCCCGGCCAGGCCGAGCACTATGATTCCCAGGATGGGCAGCACCGTGGTGGCTGTGCTGGTGAGGAACGGGGCAACCTGTGCTGCAACGGCGCCGATTCCCACGCCCAGAAGGCCGCCCAGGAGGGCGCCGCTGACCAGGACAATCGCTGCTTGCGCGAGCGCATCCCGGAGCAGGTAGGACGAGGAACCGCCCAGCGCCTTGAGCACCGCGATGTCCCGGGTGCGCTGTACGGTCCAAACGGTCAGGAACGCCACGATCACCAGTGCGGAAATTCCATAGAGGAAGGCCTGCATCAGGAGCAGCGAGCCGTTTTCGGATTTGTAGGAGCCCAGGGCATTGAAAGAACCGCGGACGTCAGTGGAGACCGTCCCGGCGGCGGTATCAGCGGTTTCCGCTGCGCCGTCGTCCGCGTCCGCAACGATGACCGTGGCGACCGGCGGCTCGGACAGGGACGCGTCATCGGTGTGGGCCACCTGCTGCCAGGTGTTCAGCGACGCCCAGGCCACCGGGGTGTGGCTGTACCAGGAATCTTCGGAGACGGCGCTCACCGTCAGGCTGCGTCCGCCCAGGTCCACCCTGCCGCCGACGTCAACGCCAAGGTCCTCCGCGGTGGAGGCACCGAGGATGACACCGCCGTCGGTCACCTTTTGGGGCGCCAGCGCGGATCCGGGCTCGACGCCGAAGACGGCAACATTGGCGGTGGAGCCTGCCACGGCTCGGGTCTGGGTAATGCCAAGCGGTTCAGCGTGGCCCACACCTTCAGTGTTCCGCCATTCCTGCAGTTGCCCGGCGGTGACCACTGACTCGGTGTAGGAGGCCTTCGCCCCGGTGTTCCCTGGAGCGCCGAATGCCACGGAATTGATCCCGTGGTCCGCAAGCCCGGCCACAGCGGCAGTGTTTTGGTTGCCCAGGCCAGCAGTGAGGCCGGAGAGCAGCACCAGCAGCAGGGAGATCAGTGCCACCACGGCGCCCATCAGGGCAAAGCGGCCCTTGGCAAAGCGAATGTCACGAAGTGCGAGATACACGATGGTTCCTTCCAGATCGCCGGCCGGAATGTCCGGCCTGTTGTCCTTGTCTTCCACCGTCCCGCGGAACCCGCACCATTCCATCCGACGGGCGGTCGATCCCCGCAAACTGTTGGGCTGAGCCGACGCTCCACCAAACGGTTGATGTGCCGGGCATCGGCGCGGCCTAGGCTGGGACATATGAGTGCGCCCTACACCCCCGCCGACGGCGCTTCCTCCGGGGACGCGGTGCTGCAGGCACTGCGCATCGCCCTGCACACCGCTTTTGCCGGACTGCTGGTGCTGGCGGTGGTTCAGATGAGCATCACGCCGCAGACCTGGCCGGTGCGTGTGAGCGCCTATGCCGGAAGTGCACTGCTGGCCGCGGTGTACGTGACGGGCACCGTGGCTGAAAGCCGCCACGCCTCCACCGGAAGAGGGCCCGATCCCCGCCGCTACGGTGCCGCGTGGCTCGGTGCAGTGACGGTGCTGTGGCTGTGCCTGCTGATGATCAGCCCGGAGTTCTCCTGGCTGGCCTTCCCGCTGTTCTTCCTGGACCTTCAGCTGCTGCGGACCCTGCCGGCGCTCGTCGCCGTCCTGATCACCACCGCCGCCGTCGTCCTGGCGCAGTGGGCCCGCACCGGACACCCCAGTGCGGCCGCCCTCCTGGGACCCGTCATCGGCGCCCTGTTCGCTGTGGTCATGGGCAGTGCGTACTCAGCCCTCCACCGCGAAAGCGTCAACCAGCGGCTGGCCCTCGCAGAGCTTCACCGCACGCGCGGCGAGCTGGCCGCATCCCAGCACTACGCCGGAGTGCTGACCGAGCGCGAACGGCTGGCACGCGAAATCCACGACACCCTGGCCCAGGGCCTTTCCAGCATCGTCCTGCTGTCCCGAGCGGCCGGAAGCGCCCTCGATGCGGGTGACCCGGTGCTCGCCAGGGAACGCCTCGCGCTGGTGCAGAGCACCGCCGCCGACAACCTCGCGGAGGCCCGGCAGTTTGTCCGCGGCCTCGCTGCGGCACCCCTGGAGCAGGGGTCCCTCGATGCCCGCCTCGCCGCACTGTGTTCGGATGCTGAGCGGCGGGTCGCTGCTGCCGGCGGATACCTGAAGTGCCTGTTCCGGGTGGACGGTGCCCCGGTTCCCCTGCACCCTGCCTATGAGACAACTCTGCTGCGGGCAGCCCAGTCTCTGTTGGCCAACATTGAGGCACATGCCGGGGCGTCCAGCGCGGTCCTCACGCTGGAATACTCCCCGGATTCCGTGGCACTTGATGTGTTCGACGACGGCGTCGGCTTTGATCCGGGGGTGCTCCCCGCCGGCCCCCGGGCCGATGGAACAGGGTTTGGCCTGCTCTCTTTGCGCGAGCGGATTTCCGATCTGCAGGGTTCCCTGAGCGTGGAGTCGGCGCCGGGGGAAGGAACCGTGGTGGCGTTGAGGCTGCCGCTGGATTCCGCCGCAGACTCCACCGCGGCCGCCGGGGTTCCCGGAGGTGGCGCATGAACGGCATTCGTGTCCTGCTGGTGGATGACCATCCCGTGGTCCGTGCCGGGCTGCGGGCGCTGCTGGGTGACTTCGACGGACTGGAAGTGGCCGCGGAAGCAGCTGACGGGGCTGCGGCCATCGCCGAGGTGGCCCGGCAGGAAACCTTGGGTACGCCGTTCGATGTGGTGCTGATGGATCTTCAAATGGGACCCGGTCTGGACGGCGCGGAGGCGACACGGAGGATCCGTGCTGCCGGCGGTCCGCCGGTTCTGATACTCACCACGTACGACAGCGACGCGGATATCCTTGCCGCCGTGGATGCCGGCGCTGCCGGTTACATGTTGAAGGACGCGGCGCCGGAAGACATCCGCGCTGCCGTCGCAGCAGCTGCGCAGGGGCGGACCGCGCTGGCCCCCCAGGTTGCCGGACGCCTGCTCGGACAGCTGCGCAGCCCTGAATCCACGCTGAGCCCGCGGGAACTGGAACTGCTGGAACTGCTGGCTGACGGAATGGCCAACCGTGCCATGGCCCGGAAGCTCTTTATCTCCGAAGCCACCGTCAAAACCCACCTGGTGCACATCTACGAGAAACTCGGTGTCGACAACCGTACGGCGGCCGTGAACGAAGCCCGGAAGCGGCGGATCATCCGGCGCTAGGGCAGCTGCCGTTAAGCCCAGGAGCTGGGAACTTCGGTCAGGCGGTGGACTCTGGCTTCCCACGGCCGCAGCAGGCCCGGGTCGCCGGGATCGGTGTAGTTGCCCAGCACCAGTTCCGGACCGCGCAGATAGGCGGGCACGGGAAGCAAACCGGCGGAGACGTTGCATATGATGGTCAGCTCCTCGGTGCCCAAGCGGCGCCGGAAGGCAAAAAGCTGCGGGTCGTTGGGTTCCAGCATTTCAAAGTCCCCGAGGGATACCAGCATGGATTCGTGACGCAGCTGGATCAGCCGCTGATAGTAACGAAAAATCGATTTTTCGGCGGTCCTGTCCGCCGCGGCATTAACGGACCGGTAATTGGGGTTGACGTCTATCCAGGGTTTGCTTGCGCTGAAACCCGCATTGGGGGAGTCATCCCACTGCATGGGAGTTCGGGCGTTGTCACGGCTGACCCTTCCCAGAGTGTCCAGCACATGTTTCTCGTCTATGCCCCTGGCGACCGCGTAGTCATAGTAGGCGAGCGATTCCACATCCCGGTACTGGTCCAGGGACGTGAAGCCGGCATTGGTCATTCCGATTTCGTCGCCCTGGTAAATGAACGGCGTGCCGCGCTGCAGATGGATCACCGTTGCCCACAGGGTGGCTGATTCATACCGGTACTGCGCGTCATCGCCGAAACGCGACACCGACCGGGGCTGGTCGTGGTTTCCCAGGTAAAGGCTGTTCCAGCCGCGGTCTGCCAGCGAGCGCTGCCACCGGTTCGCGATCGTCTTGAAGTCGCGCAGCTTCACGGGCAGGTGGTCCCACTTGCCGCCCGGCCCGTGATCCAGGCGCATGTGCTCGAACTGGAAGACCATGTCCAGCTCCCCGCGCAGGGAGTCGGTGAACAGCACCGCCTCGTCCACCGTCACGCCGTCGGTCTCGCCCACCACCAGATACTCACTGGTCCGGTAATCGAAGACCGCCCGCATCATCTCCTGGATGAACTCGTGCACCCTCGGACCGGAGACGTAGAAAGGAGCCCCGTTCGCGTACATCCCGCCGCTTCCCACCGGGCTGTCCGGCAGGGCGGGCCGTTTGGAAATGAAGTTGATGGCGTCCATGCGGAACCCGTCAATGCCCCGGTCCAGCCACCAGTTCATCATTTCGTAGACCCGGGCTCGGACGCGAGTGCTTTCCCAGTTCAGGTCCGGCTGGTGGGGACTGAACAGGTGCAGGTAGTACTGCTCCGTTCGGGGGTCATATTCCCACGCGCTGCCGCCAAAGATGGATCCCCAGTTGTTCGGTTCGGCGCCCGGGTCGTCGGGAGAAAATCCCCGCCGCGGATCCCGCCAATAGTAGGAGTCCCGCGACACGTTGCTGCGTGATGACGATGAGACCACAAAGGCCGAGTGCTCATCGGAGGTGTGGTTCACCACCAGGTCCATAATCAGTTTCATGCCGCGCCGGTGCACTTCGGCCAGCAGCTGGTCGAACTCCTCTTCGGTGCCGTACAGGTGGTCGATGCGCCGGTAGTTGGAGATGTCATAGCCGTTGTCATGCTGAGGAGACTCGTGGATGGGGGAGAGCCAGATGACGTCCACCCCCAGCTCGCTGAGGTAGTCCAGTCGCTCAATGACACCCGTGATATCGCCGATGCCGTCCCCCGTGCTGTCCGCGAAGCTGCGCGTATAGATCTGGTAGACGACGGCGTTGGTCCACCATGCCGGCAGGTACGGGTTCCTCATGGGGCGAAGATCCTTTCGCAGGCCCTCCCAGCGGCAGTGGGGCCCGCCGCACGGCGTGCTGCCGCCTGCCCCAAAAGTGTAGGGCCGCGCGTGGACGGTCCAACAGGGACCGGCGGCAAGCAGCGGCCCGCACGGCGGAAACGGACAGGCTCGGCCGGGTAGACAGCCAGTGAGAGAAGCAGCACATCCGGCGTCCCGGATTTCGATCACATTTTCAGAAGGCGTAGCGTTGGTTGGCTGGTTCAGCCTGAACCGGCACCAGTTCCATCGACAGCAAAACAACTCAACAGGAGAATGCCGGTGACGCACGGCGCGGAAACACCCGACCAGAAGCTATGGACCAAGGGGTTCGTCCTTGCCATCATCACCAACTTTTTCCTCTTCCTGGTCTTCTACCTTTTGATGACCACCATGGCGCTGTACGCCGTTGAGCAATTCTCCGCCTCAAACAGCGCATCCGGTTTTGCCTCGGGATCCTTCGTCGTAGGAGCGCTCGTGGCCCGGGTCTTCAGCGGCAAGTTCCTGGACTTCGTGGGCCGCCGCCGGCTGCTGCTGGGCGGGCTCGTGGTCTTCACCGCTGCGGCGCTGCTGTATCCGCTGGCGGACAGCCTTGCCGCGCTGCTGGCCGTCCGGCTGCTTCACGGAGCCGCCTTCGGCGCGGCCAGCACGTCCATTTCCGCGTCCGTCATGGGGCTGATTCCGGTTCGCCGCCGAGGGGAAGGCACCGGGTACTTCGGCATTTCCACGACACTGGCCACCGCCGTCGGCCCTTTCCTGGCAGTACTGATCGTGGACACCATGACCTACGATCTCCTCTTCCTGGTCGGCGCCGCCTGCGCCGCCATGTCCCTGGTTGTTGCCCTGATGCTTCGCCTGCCCGAGCGCACACCGACGCCGGCGGAGCAGGCCCGTAAGTGGCACCTTCGCTTTACGGACATCCTGGACCCGGCAGCGCTGGCCATTGCCTCCATCATGTTTGTTGCCGGCGCTTCGTATGCCGGAATCCTGACCTTTATGAACTCCTATGCCCAGGAGGAGAACCTGGTGACTGCGGCCAGTTCGTTCTTCCTGGTGTATGCCGCAGTGGTGCTGATTTCCCGCCTGTTCATGGGCCGCCTGCATGACGTCTACGGTGACAATGCCGTCATCTATCCCACCCTGGTCTCCTTCGCCGTCGGCCTGGCCATGCTGGCATGGGCACCCAACGGCCTGGTGCTCGCCGCTGCGGGAGTGTTTGTGGGCATCGGCTTCGGCACCCTGGTTCCCACCGCCCAGGCCATCGCCGTCACCATGGCGCCGCCGCACCGCATTGGCCTGGCCACCTCCACGTACTTCATCATGATGGACGCGGGGGTGGGCCTGGGCCCGCTGGCTCTGGGCGCCCTTGTCTCCGTGACCGGTTTCCACGGGATGTACTGGCTGCTGGCCGGCTGTATTCTGGCCACCACAGTCCTCTATCACTTTGTCCACGGCCACAAGAACTACCGCCGCAGCGTCGAAACTCCGGGGGACGCCCCGGCCTAAAAGCGGCGCAGGTCCCCGGGACCGTCCGGTGCTGTAGGTTATGGCCATGGCCGGCAAAGCAACCACCCTGACTGTCCCTGGTCCGAACGGCGAACGCGAAATGCGCATCTCCAGTCCGGACCGTGTCCTGTGGCCCGAACTGGGACTGACCAAGCTCGACCTGGCCAAGTACACGACGGAGGTCGGTGAGGCATTCATCGCCGCCAACGGCGACCGCCCGGTGTCGCTGCAGCGGTTTCCGGACGGGATCGACGGCGAACAGTTCTTCTCGAAAAATCCGCCCAAGGGGGCGCCGGACTTTATCCGGGCCGTCACGGTGACCTACCCGAGTGCCCGGGCCCATCCGCAGCTGGTCCTGGATGAGCCGGCGGCCGCCGTCTGGGCGGTGCAGATGAACACCGTGGTGTTCCACCCCTGGCCCTCGCGGACCGAAAACACCGACAACCCGGACCAGCTGCGCATCGATCTGGACCCCCAGCCCGGCACCGGGTTCGACGACGCCGTTCCCGCCGCCTTTGAGCTGCGCAGCGTCCTTGATGAAGCCGGCCTGGACGCCTTCATCAAGACGTCCGGAAACCGCGGCCTGCATGTGTACGCGCCCATCACCCCGGATCACGAGTTCCTCGACGTCCGGCACGCCGTGATCGCCGCGGCACGGGAGCTTGAGCGCCGCATGCCGGAGCACGTCACCACAGCCTGGTGGAAAGAGGAACGCGGACAGAAGATCTTTGTCGATTTCAACCAGGCCAACCGGGACCGCACCATTGCCGGTGCCTACAGCCCCCGGGCGCTGCCGCACGCGCCGGTGTCCACCCCGCTGCGCTGGGAGGAACTCGAGGGCGCCGACCCGCACGAGTTCACCGTCCTCACTGTTCCGGAACGGCTGCGCACCGTGGGGGATCCGTGGGCGGACATGGGCGCGAACCCCGGCAGCATCGACGTACTGCTGCAGTGGTGGCAGCGGGACCTGGACAACGGGCTGGGCGAGATGCCGTTTCCGCCGGATTACCCCAAAATGCCCGGCGAACCGATGCGGGTCCAGCCCAGCCGGGCACGCAAAACAGAGTAGCCGTGCACGCAGGCGGATCCGGCCGGGCCTGCCATTCGGGCCTGACAGCCGGGCCGGGCCGGACCTGCACCTGTTGCCGGTTAGCCGGTAACTCCGGTCAGCTCATTGGGGGTGTGCTCCAGCACCCCGCTTCCGGTGACAGCTCCGGACTCAATGTCCACGGCTGAGATGGTGTTGCCGGCGGGATCCGTGACGTACGCTGTGTGGTCCACCACGGTCAGCGTGGGCCGCGGCTGCTGCCATTCCAGCGGCTCTTCCCACGCAGCAATGACCGGGGTGCTCGCCGTGATCTCACCGCTGTCAGGATCGATGCTGTGCAGCGCGCCGTCGGTGCCCAGCACCAAGGCTTCGCCGTGCGGACCGCGCGCCAGCGACCTGAAGCTGTAACTGGTGCCCAAATCCACGAGCTGCAGCTGCTTGGTGGCGGTGTTGATCAGTGAGATCCGCTGCGGCCGTTCCAATTCGGCATCGGGATCGGATTTGTAGTCTCCCAGGGTCACCGGTGATTCCTCCGACCCGGCCTGGTTGCCGATCCTGCCGTAGGCATCCGGGCTGGAGATCTTGGTGATGGCCCCGTCGGCGTAGACCAGGACGCCGGTCTCGCAGCCAATCACCACGGCTTCATTCGCTGCAGTGGCTTCCCCGTGCACTCCGGGACAGTCCTCGTTGCGGAGAATTTCGCCGCGGTCCGCATCGAGGACCGCGATTCCCGGGCGCTGCTCATCGCTTCCGAGGGTGAGGACCAGCTCCCCGTTTGCCAGCTCCACAGCAACTCCGTGATGGGCCTGCGCTGCAGTGTGGATTTCGGTTTCCGGCCTGCCTCCGGCCAGATCGGCGGTTGCGAAGGATTCCACTACACCCGTGCCGTCGCTGAAAAGAACGGTCCGGCCGGCATGGTGAACTACGTGCCCCGGTTTACTGGCAGCGAATTCAATGCCGGTCAGCACCGGTTCGGCAACATGGCGGGCGCCGTCGTCTTCAGTCCAGGCCCCGGTGTCCAGAACCTTGAAGGCATCGGCGGTCGAGATAATGACATGGCGGCCGTCACCGGCGGGATTGACGCGGTTGAAACCTTCCATCTCGAACTCTGCCAGTACCTCCAGCGTCCCGGCGTCGAGGACGGAGATACCGCCGTCGTAAGTGGTTACCAGCCGCGGTGATGCATCGGCGGCCGGGGCCGCCTGATGCGTTTCCGAAGGGTCCGCGGCTGTGGTTTCATGCGGCGGCTGCGCGGCGCAGCCGCCAAGCAGGAGCGCAGCAACGCAGAGCCCTGACAGGCGGGGAAGGGTGCGGGTATTCATGGTTCCTTCTTTCGGTTGGGTCAAAACAGTGAACGGTGCATATGCGGGTCAGCGGGTGAGCGCGGCGGTGATGCGCTCGGTGTTGGTGCGCATCATGTCCAGGTAGGTCTCGGCGCCGGAGCCGGGGGCGCCGAGGGATTCGGTAAAGAGGCCGACGACGGCGATGTCCAGCCCCGCCTCCTGGGCCAGCACCTGCGCCAGGCGGTCCGGCTGCGACGAGTCAATGAAGATGGCCGGCACGGC
Organism: Arthrobacter sp. TJ-178; assembly: GCF_058269275.1. Lineage (NCBI taxonomy): Bacteria > Bacillati > Actinomycetota > Actinomycetes > Micrococcales > Micrococcaceae > Arthrobacter > Arthrobacter sp. TJ-178. The sequence continues at coordinate 196,106 of NZ_JBZCNK010000003.1, forward strand.
GGCCGCCCGGATCTTCCCCGCGAGCTCATCCAGGTCGGAAGAGCTGGGGGAGGCCAAGGTGGTGCCGCCGGGAATGACGGCACCGGTGACGGTGAAGCCAAACCGGGATGCGAGGTAGCCAAAGACGTGGTGGTTGGTGACGAGCTGTCGCCGCTGGGCGGGGATGCGGGAGAAGGAGGATTCCATCCGGGCATCGAGTTCATCGATCCGGTCGCCGTACACCGCTGCGTTTTCCCGGACCGTGTCCGGATCAGCGGACGGAACGTTGGCGGTGACGGCGTCGGCAATCAGGTCAACCGCGTCTGATACGCGATGCGGATCGGTCCAGAAGTGCGGGTCCGGCACGTCGGCAGTTCCGTCCCCGGCACCGGTTTCGGCCGCGAACGGCAACGGGTCCAGGGCGTCAGCGACCGCAAGGACGGGCACACCCTGGTCCGCCGCGGCGCCGACGTGGCGCAGCACCCCCTCTTCCAGCCCGAGTCCGTTGGAGATCAGCAGATCAGCTGACTCCAGCTGGGCCGCCTGCTGTGCGGAGATGCCGAAGGAATGCGGATCTGCCCCCGGCTGCATGAGCACCACGACATCGGCCTCCGTGCCGACGATGTTGGAGACCAGATCCCCCAGGATGTTCGTGGTGACGACAATCGTTCCCCGTTTTTCCTCTGTTCCGGTGAGCGCCGTACAGCCCGTAAGCGCCGTGCATGCGGCGAGGACGCCGGCCAGGAGTCGCCCGGCCCTCATCGTCCCGTCTCCACGATCAGGCGGGCAGGCTGGCCGGGATCCAGTTCGCGGGCGGTCCGAAGGCCGTCGGCATAGTCGATCTCGACGATGGATCCGGACTGTTCGTCATTGATGTAGGCGCGTTCCGGGTCAATCTCCAGATCAGGCACGGTGCCCGGTGTGATCGGGCCGGCCAGGAGGTGCCGGCTGGTGTCCGCTGCGCTTCCCTCCGGGGCGGAGGCCGTGGTCAGGGCAAAGAGCGTGCCGCTGGCCCCCAGCGCCAGGACGCGGGTGCCGTCGCCTGCAGCCGCTGCTGTCACCAGCGGCTCGGGTGTGGCAAGCAGCTGCCAGGTTTCAGCGGCCGCATCAAAATGCCAGGCCCCTGCGGTTCCGGCCACCGCAGCCAATTCGTTGGAACCCGGGCGGTGGTCAAACGCGCGGGCCCTCTCGACACCCAAGGCAGGACCGTCGCCGGTTGCCGGGTACGGGATGTGCCGGGCCACAGGAACACCAGAGTTTCCGGCGGTGATGACCAGGGCTCCGTCCGCACAGCCGAAGACAGCACCCGTGCGGGTCACTGCGTGTCCCTCCAGTTCCGGACACTGTGCGCCGGTAATGCCGGTCTGCCGTCCGTCGGCGGAATAGAGCCCGACGGCGGAGGCACGTTCCGCTCCCGGCTCGGCAACCGAGACAAGGTAGGAGTCGCCAAAGGGGACGGCCACACCGCGGTGCGCCGCTACGGTGAAACGGGTTTCGGCAACGGTTCCGGCGCCCAGGTCTTCATGGTCCAGCACGGCCACGGTGCCGTCGCCGAAGAACACGGCGGAACGGCCGTTGTTGCTCGCTATGCTCCCCGGCTCCGGGCCGGTGATGCTCCCCACGATGCGGGGCTCCGCGGAGTAATAATGCCGGTGGTCTCCGTGGTTGACGGTCCAGCCCCCTGCATCCACAACGTGGACAGTTCCGTCTTCCGGGTTCGACAGGAAGACGAAGCGGCCGGTGCCGGCTGCCGCTTTCACGCCCGGGAACCTGCCCAGGTCGGTCACCGATTCATCGGCCGGATCGGTCACGCTGACATGCCCGTCTGCGCTGACCGTGGTCAGCCGCGCCTGGGGTTCGGCAGCCTCCGCGGCACCGGCAACATAGCCGTGCGGTGTTCCTGTTGCAGGCGGACCGGAAGAAGCGGGCTCCGCGGGGCTGCCTGCAGTCGCCATGCACCCCGTCAGCAGCAGGGCCGCGGCGGTTAGGGCAAACACTGAGCCGCTGATCCTCGCCGGTGCGATGCGGCGGATGGAACCAGGGGGAGGTCCAGGCGGCGGCAAAAGGGCCGGGGAAGGGACGGCGGAATGATGCATCATGGGTGGCTCCTTGTGCCTGGACGGGGGACGGGCAGTACTTCTGATGTGGAAACTGGAGTGGGAACTGGTGCTGGATCTGCGCGGATGCCGGCGCCGGCGCCGCTCCTTCCGCAGATGCGGGACGCGCGGGCCAGCAGCGGCCGGAGGGCCGCGGACAGGAAAAAAGCGAGGACTGCCACGGCCGTGATGCTTGCCCCTGCGGCAGTGGAGGCGTGCCAGGAGATCAGGAGCCCGGCGGCAACGGCCGCCGCTCCGATGGCTGCGGCGAGAAGCATCATCGCCGGAATCGTTGTGGTCCACAGCCGCGCAGCTGCGGGCGGGGCGATGAGCAGGCCGAATACCAGCAGTGTTCCGACCACCTGGAACGAGACAGAGACCGCGATGATCATCAGAGCCATCAGGGCGCCTTGCGCCAGGCCGGGGCGGAGGCCAAGAGTCTGTGCCTTGCGCAGGTCGAAGGCAGCCGCGGCAAAGGCACGATGGAAAGCCAGCGCCAGCACGCAGGTGACCAGCAGGCCGGCGGCGAGGACGGCCAGGTCCCGTGGCCGGACGGCGAGGATGTCGCCAAAGAGGATGCCGGTCAGATCCACTGCAAAGGATCCCGAGCGGGAAATGATGATGACCCCCAGGGCGAGCATGCCGGCAAAGAGCATCCCGATGGCCGTGTCCTGGGACATGCGTCCGCTGCGGGCAGCCGCACTCATGCCGGCGGCCATCAGCGCGGCGCTGGCTGCCGCTCCGAGCAGCGGATTGACCCCGAGGAGCGTTGCCGCAGCAACACCCGGAAGCATTCCGTGGGACATGGCATCCCCCAGGAATGCCATCCCCCGCAGCACAATCCAGGTGCCTGCCACGGCACAAAGCACAGCCGCCAGCACACCGGCCAGCAGTGCCCGCTGGACAAAAACAACCGCGAACGGTTCAAGCAACCAAGTCATCACGAGAGAAACCCTACAATAGATAATGAGAATCAATCGCAATAAGACATTTCCATGCAAACCTGAGGAGATTCATGCCGGCCTTCACCGTTCAATCAGTGGCCTTCGGATACCGGGGGCGGGCAGTGTTCACGGACCTGTCCCTAGCCGTTCCCCGAGGCGCGCTGACCGCCCTGGTCGGGGGCAATGGGGCCGGCAAATCGACTTTGCTGTCCCTGCTGGCGGGCGTACACAAGCCCCATGCCGGCCGGGTGCAGGCACATATTCCCGGCCGGGCTGCGCTCGTGGTGCAGCGCTCGGCGGTGCCCGATGCCTTTCCCATCACCGTGCAGGGCGCCGTGGGCATGGGGCGGTGGGCACACTCCGGACTGATCGGCAGAACGACGGCGAAGGATCGGCGGGCAGTGGAGGAGGCCATGGAACGAATGGGAATCCGGGAGTTGGCGGACAGTCCGCTCGGGGAACTCTCCGGCGGCCAGCGTCAGCGTGCACTGGTGGCACAGGGGCTGGCGCAGGACTCCGGGGTGCTGCTGCTCGACGAACCTGATGCCGGTCTGGACCAGTCGGCGCTGCGGCTGATCGACGAGGCGCTGCGGGCTGAAGTGCGCAGGGGAGTCACGGTCCTGCAGTCCACTCACGACGTCGCCCGGGCTTCCACCGCCGACTGCTGCATCCGTCTGGCCGGCGGGAGGGCCGCCGTCGAAACGGCTGATATTGCAGTTCCCGGCAGCCGCAGCGGATTGGAGCACACTCCCGGTTTCCCGTAAGGTAGACCGAAGGTGCGCCGGGAAGTCTGGTCGGCAATAACATTGTCGACCGCATTTTTAGGAGATTTCCGTGCAGCCCAATAATTCCCCGAAGCCGGCAGCTGAAGGCGGACGCCTGTTCAGCCGCGGCAGCTACAGCGAGAAACTTCGCATCAGCGAAATCCTGCGCAAGGAAACCGTTGGCGGCATGCTGCTGGTGGCGGCAGCGCTCATCGCCATCATCTGGGCCAACTCACCGCTGTCGGACAGCTACTTCGCGCTGCGGGACTTCGAAATCGGCTACGAACCGTGGCACCTGCAGCTGAGCCTGGGGGCGTGGGCTGCGGACGGGCTCCTCGCCGTGTTCTTCTTCCTGGTGGGACTGGAGCTTAAACGCGAATTCGTCGCAGGGGACCTGCGCAACATCAGCAAGGCGATCGTGCCGGTGGCTGCCGCCGTCGGCGGCGTGGCCGTTCCGGCCGCCATCTACGCCGTCATCAACCTCGGCAGTCCCGAAAGCCTCACCGGCTGGGCGGTCCCCACAGCCACGGACATCGCCTTCGCCGTAGCCGTCCTGGCCATTATCGGCTCTCACCTGCCTTCCGCCCTGCGGATATTCCTGCTGACCCTGGCTGTGGTGGATGACCTGCTGGCCATCACCATCATCGCTGTCTTCTACACCGATGAACTCAAGATCACCCCGCTGCTCCTGGCAGTTGCCGGCCTTGCCCTGTACACCTTCCTGGCACAGAAGTACCGCCGCTTCTTCGGGCTGAAAGCAACCGCCGCCTGGTTCATCCTGCTGCCCATCGGCGTCGTCGTCTGGGCCCTGGTGCATTCCTCCGGCATCCACGCGACCGTTGCCGGCGTTCTGCTGGGCTTCGCCGTTCCCGTCATCCGCAGCCAGGCCAGCGGCGGACCCGAAGCCGGTCCCGGCCTTTCTGAAATCTTCGAGCACCGGTTCCGCCCCATCTCGGCCGGATTCGCGGTACCGGTCTTTGCGTTCTTCTCCGCCGGAGTGGCCGTGGGCGGTTGGGACGGCTTTATGTCCTCGCTGACGGACCCCATCTCCCTGGGCATCATTGCCGGCCTGGTGCTGGGCAAGCCCATCGGCATCCTGGGCACCACCTGGCTGCTGACAAAACTGACCAAGGCCCGGCTGGATTCGTCCTTCAGCTGGATTGATTTGTTCGGCGTGGCAGTGCTCGCCGGCATCGGCTTCACCGTGTCCCTGCTGGTGGCGGACCTCAGCTTCGGCTCCGGCACCATTCCCAATGACCACGCCAAGGTCGGGATCCTCACCGCCTCCGTTTTGGCCGCGATACTGGCCTCCCTGGTCCTGACGCCGCGCAACCGCCATTACCGCGCCGTCGAAGCTGAAGAAAGCACCGACGACGACGGCGACGGCATCCCCGATGTCTATCAGCAGGGCCACGGGACTAAATAGGGCGGGTCCGCACCCGCGGCGGCACGGAGCATTTCCGCCGGGACCGCAGGCCGCTACAGTCTGACACCATGCCTACAATCTCGGTGGTTATCCCGTCCCGGAACGATGCACCGATGCTGTCCGCCTGTTTGGCTGCCGTTCAGCGGCAGACCCGGCAGCCGGAGGAGATTGTGGTGGTGGACAACGGCAGCACGGACGGGACGGACGCCGTCTGCGCCGCGGCGGGGGTGCGGCGGGTGCCCCTGGACGTCCCGGGAATCGCCGGGGCGACGGCGGCCGGGTTCGACGCCGCCGCCGGGGACATCCTGGCCAGACTGGATGCAGACTCGGTTCCGCCGCCGGACTGGCTGGAAGGGGTGGAAAAGATCCTCGCAGCGCAGGGGCCCATGACTGCGGTTACCGGCCCCGGGGATTTTTACGGCGGCAACCGCCTCACGAGGTGGATTGGGCGAACCATTTACATTGGCGGCTACATCCGCGTCGTCGGCCTCCTCCTGGGCCACCCGCCCCTGTTCGGATCCAACTTTGCCCTGTCCGCGCCCATGTGGAAGCAGCTGCGCGAGCGCGTCCACCGCGACCTGCCCCAGGTCCACGATGATCTGGATTTGAGTTACCAGATTCGCCCCTGGATGTCCGTACTGTATGACCCGACCCTGCGCGTTGGGGTCTCCGCCCGGCCGTTTGATGACTGGAGCGGGCTGCGCCGCCGGCTGGTCATGGCCTGGCAGACCTTCGACCTGGATTTTCGGGCGGAGCCGCCGCTGGCCCGCCGTCGTGCCCGCGCCTCTAGCGGGCCGACTCGTAGAGCGCCAGGAGATCACGGCTGAGCTGGTGCGGCGCGTCCTCGCACGGCCCGTGTCCGGTTCCGTAGACGGCAAAACCGGCACCGATGGCCTGGGCAAAGGCATAGTGCTGATACAGCGGCCACACATCCGCCCGGCCCACGGCCACCAGCTTGGGCTGCGGAGCGGCAGCCAGGGTTTGCCGCAGATCCGGTGACCGCTTCATCAGCGACACGATGTCCTGAAGCGAATCCTTGCGGGTGTAGTCGAAGCGGTGGCGGATGAACTCCATGCGTGCGGCCGGCACCCCCACAAAGTTCCGCCGAATGCCCCAGACAATGAGCCCGGCATGCATCTTGTCATTGACCAGCGGACTGAACCTGCCCACCCGGCTGACGGTGCGGAAACTCTGGCCGGGAACCGGGGGACAGCTGAGCAGGCACAGTGAACGGAAGAGGTCGGGGCGGCGCTGCAGGGCAATCTGCGCCACAATCCCGGCAAAGGAGTAGCCCAGGACATGCACTGCACCGGAAAGGGACTCGAGGACAGCCAGGAGGTCGTTCACGAAGAGGTCATAGCTGTAATGACTCTGTGGCGGGTTCAGATGCTCCGGTCCGGCGGAGGAAGACTCATACTGCCCGGCCAGGTCATAGCTGAGGACGTAGTACCCCGCGGCCGCCAGCAACGGCATCATCAGCGCAAAGTCCTCCTTGGACCCCATCGCCCCGGGGACCAGGAGAACCGGCGGATCGGTCTCAGCCCCCATGGTCCGCATGGCCAGTGAGCCGCTGGGCGCCTGGAACGAGCGGGAAACCGAGCCAGCCGGAGGAGTAGCCCAATCGACCTCTCCCAGCCGGGCATCGAGGCGCTGGGCTTCGTCGAGGAAAACCGGGTACGCGCGCAGAGGGTTCCGTCCTCCGCGCACGCGTGTCAGGTTTCGCCAGGCCATACGCCACGATAACCGTGCGTGCCGCCCGGATGGCAGACACGGGCCGCCGAAAGGCAGCCGTCACCTGCTATCCGCCGGTTCAACGGAGCGGACACTGACCGGATAGAATCATTGTCCTGTCCGGATTACCGACGAGGAGATGACGTTGAAGTTTCCCCCCAACAAGTACGTCTACCGCAGCATTGTCCTGACCGGAGTCCTGTCCTTCAAAGCCCTGCGGATTCCCGTTATTCCCTCTGGTCTGGAGAATCTTCCCACCGATGAAGAAATCCGCGGCCTGACGCGCACCGCCGTGCCCGGCAAGGGAGCGGTCGTGGCCATCACCCACTTCGGCTATCTGGACTTTGCTTTCGCCGAGTACCTGGTGTGGAGGAAGCTCAGGGCACACATGCGCTTTCTGGTCACCAAGAAGGCAGCCCGCAAACCGTTCGTCAAGGCTGTCTGCGAGATGTGCGAGCACATCGTCGTTGACCGGTCCGACGGCGCCGCCGCGTACGCCGAGTCTGTGGAAGCCCTGCGCCGCGGCGAATACCTGGCGGTGCTGCCCGAAGCCGGTGTCAGCCGCAGCTTCAGCGTCCGCAAACTCAAGACCGGTGCCGTGCGCATGGCAGCCGAAGCGGGAGTGCCGATCATTCCGGTCTCCGTGTGGGGCAGCCATCGCATGCTCACCCGCGGGGGCCACGGCCTGAGCCTGAAGTCCGTGTGGAAGAACCCGGTCCGTATCCATGTCAGCCCCATGATGCGCGTTGCCCCGGACGCCTCGGTGACCGAGGAAACCGAGATGCTGCAGAAAACCCTGCAGGCCGGCATGGACCACTGCATCGACACTTATCCGGTGAAGCCCGAACCCGGGGCCTGGTGGATGCCCGTCAGCCGCGGCGGGAGCGCCATGACGATCGAAGAGCAGGTCATCCTGGACGAACAGGACCGCGAAAAGTACAAGATCACCGGATAACAGGGCTCAGCTGTTCAGGAAGTCCAGCAGTGCGGCGTTGACGTCATCGGCGTGCGTCCACAGCAAACCGTGCGGGGCGCCCTCCACCTCAAGGTAGCGGGCGTCCGGCAACGCCGCGGAGAACGGCCGGCCGGTCGCATCGATGGGCAGGATATTGTCCTCCGTACCGTGCAGGATCAGCACCGGAAGCCCTGATTCCCGGACCTTGGCGACGTCTTCGCGGAAATCGGTGAGCCAGGACGGCACGACGGCGTAGGCGGCCCGCGGAGCACTTCCCGCGGCCACGTTCCAGCTGCCCCGGACAGCCTCCTCGCTGATGCGGGTACCCAGGTTCTCCGAAAGGTTGTAGAAGTCCGAGAAGAAATTGTCGAACCAGGCAAAGCGGTCGTCCTGTGCAGCCGTGGCGATGCCTTCGAAGACTTCCGCCGGCACCCCGGTCGGATTGTCATCGGTCTGCAGCAGGAACGGTTCCAGCGAGGACAGAAAGGCCAGGCCGCTGATCCGGTCGGTTCCGTGCCGGCCAACATAGCGGGCGAGCTCACCCGTTCCCATGGAGAAGCCCACGAGCACCACGTCCTGCAGGTCCAGTTCGTTGATGATGGCGGCAAGATCGTCGGCAAAAGTGTCATAGTCGTAGCCGGTGTTCGGCTGGCTTGACCGCCCGAAGCCGCGGCGGTCGTAAGTGATCACCCGGTAGCCGCCGCCCAGCAGGGCACGGGTCTGCCGTTCCCACGAGTCGCCGTCCAGCGGGTATCCGTGGATCAGCAGCACGGGCTGGCCGGACCCCTGGTCCTGGTAGTACAGGTTGATGTCGCCGGTGTTTTCGGTCCCTACAGTGACATGGGGCATGACGGTTCCTTTCAAGGCTGACGTGTGAAAAAAGTCTTTCTCGCTGAACCGCTCCTCCGCAAGAGAAATGTCGGGCACCGGCGCTTGGAAACGCAGAACAGGAGTACCGGGATGCCTGCGGCCAAAGTGAGTTCCTCTGCTGTGCAGCTGCCCGGCAAACGGTTTGCCGCTGCTGCTGATAGCTTGGACCCCATGTCCCTGCAGACGGAATCCGAGGTTCTTTTCATCGGCGGACGGTCGGGCGTGGGCAAGAGCGCCGCCGCCCTGGAACTGCATGCGCTGCTCACCCGCCATGAGATCCGGCACGCCGTCATTGAAGGGGACAACCTCGACCTGGCGTATCCGGCGCCCTGGAAAGAGCCCTCCCCGTGGCCGCAGGGACTGGCCGCCGTGAACCTGGCCGCCATGTGGCGCAACTACCGGGCCCTCGGCTACCGGCGCCTGATTTACACCAACACCGTGGCTGTGCGCGAAACGGCTGAACTCTCAGCGGCCATGGGGGACAGCCCCCGTGTTCACGCGGTACTCCTGCGCGCCTCCGACGGGTGCACAGACGAACGGCTGGGCTCCCGCGAATCCGGCAGCACGCTGCAGGAACACGTGTCGAGAAGCAGGGCCGCTGCTGCGGCCCTGGACCGGGACACACCCGGCTGGGTGCACCGGATCGACACCGACAACTCAAGTGCCGCCGCCGTCGCCGCCCGCCTGCTGGACCTCACCGGCTGGGCCGGCCAGGGAAGCTAACCGCCGATCCCGACGACGGCGATCATCACCGGCACGATCGTGACGATCAGGATGGCTCCCAGAATGTCGAAGAACAGCCCGGTCCGGATCATCCGGGTGATGGGCACGGCTCCCGTTCCGTAAACGATGGCGTTCTGCGGTGTGGAGACCGGCAGCATGAACCCGAAGGACGCGGCAAAGGTGGCGGCCAGCGCCGGGACAAAGGGATCGACGCCGATGGCCTGGCACAGGGGGATGACAATGGGCACGATCACCGCGGCGGAGGCGGTGTTGGACGTGGTTTCGGAGATCAGGATGGCCAGGATCGCGGAGAAGGCCGTAATGGCCAGAATGTTGGTGATGTTCAGGTTCTCCGAGGCGCCCTGGCCGATGGTTTCGGCCAGGCCGGTTTCGGCAAGCAGTGCACCGAAGATGATTCCGGTGCCAAAGAGCAGAATGGTTCCCCAGTCGATCTTCGCTGCATCTGCCCAGGTCAGCGTGGCCTGCCGCTGCTTCCAGTTCACCGGCAGGATGAACAGCAGCGACGCGCCGATCACGGCAACGATTCCCTCATCCAGACGGTCGTCCAGAAAAATGTACGCTTCTGACTCGGTGCCTCCGATCAGGCTTGCGACGGCGGGGGCCAGCCACAGGGTCACCGTCACGCCGAAGGCGATCAGCGTGTTGACCTCCGCCCGGGACATCTTTCCCTGCGCCGCGCGCTGTTCGCGCACATACTCCTCCACGCCCTCCAGCCGGCGGATCTCGGGCCGGTTCAGCAGCAGCATAACCAGCGCCAGCACCACGAACATGGCCAGGCAGACGGGCGCAGCGATGGCCATCCACTGGGCAAAGGAAATCCGCACCCCGGTGGCCTCTTCAATGAGCCCCCGCCCGATCAGATTCGGCGGCGAGCCAACCGGAGTGAGCAGCCCGCCCACGCTGGCTCCGTAGGCGAGCATCAGCAGCAGGGCTGCACCGACGCGCAGCCGCAGCGGATCGAAGTCCGCTTTCACCGTGCCGCGGTCCTGCATCAACTGGGCAATCACCACCAGTACGCCCAGGGCGGTGGGCATCAGCATGGCCACCGTGGCGGTGTTGGAGACAAAGGCGGAGAGCAGGCAGGTGATCACGCCGAAGGCAATCACCACCCGGTACGTGGACTTGCCGACGCCGGGAGCGGACAGCACGGCAAAGGCCAGGCGCTGGGCGATCCCGTGTTTGAGCATGGCCTGAGCCAGGATGAAAGCGCCAATAAACGTGAAGATGGTGGTGGATCCAAAGGGTGCCAGGACCGCACTGGCCGGAGCCACTCCCAGCACCACAACCGCCGCGACTCCAATCAGCCCGCCAATGGGGATGGGCACCGGTTCGCAGATCCACAGGACAATGACGCCCAGCAGAACCGCGGCCAGCAAATGCTGCTGCGATTCCAAATTCAGCGGCAGCAGGGCAAAAACAACGGCGACGACGGGGGCCAGGAACAGTCCGATGGTTTGCCTGGTGCGTTCAAACTTCTCCTCCCGCGGAGAGAGTGTTTGTTCGCTCAGGCTGCGGAAGGTGGTCCCGCCCAGGAGCGCCGCACGCACATCCGTGCGCTGCGGAGCCCCCGAATCTTCGGTTGGAGCCGGCTGCTGTGTGTACACGTCGGAGTCCTTCCTCGTTGAATTGCGTTCACTATGGCCCAGTCCCTTGTGCCGCGTCCAAAACCTGTTGTCTACTTCCCCATAGGCGAAACCAATGGGTCGGGGCCAATGCACGGAGCCAATGCTCTGCGGCGGCATCCGCGCCCGGGATCCGTTCACCCGAATGCAAGGGAGCTTTCGTGGACGTCAGGCACCTGAAGTACTTCCTGGCCGTAGTGGACCACCAGGGGTTCACACGGGCAGCAGAGCGGCTGCTCATCGCCCAGCCCTCCCTGTCGCAGACCATCAAAAGCCTGGAACGGGATTTGGGGGTTCCGCTCTTTCACCGGGTGGGCCGCAACGTCGTCCTCAGCGAGGCAGGACGCGAACTGGTGGGCCCGGCGCGCGTCGTCGTCCGCGACCTCGACGCCGCCCGCTCGGCAATCGACGAGCTTAAGGGCATGCGCCGGGGACGACTGGACGTCATCGCCATGCCCTCGCCCGGGATTGAGCCGCTGACCTCGATCATTGCGGCTTATGCACGCACCCATCCCACGGTCACCGTCAACGTTGAGGCGGCCTTCACCCGCGATGACGTAGTAGCGGCGGTCCGCGACGGAAGTTCCGAGATTGGGCTGCTCGGTTCGGACCGGCCCTTCCGGGCGGCGGACATCGATGTGCTGCCGCTGGACCGGCAGCCGCTGATTCTGGTGCTCAATCCGCATGCCGTCCTCCCCGAAGGCAAAAGCGCAGCGCTGGACAAGAACAAGGACAACGACGACGACGACGACGACGGCGACGACTGCAACGGCAGACCGGTGCTGGCGTGGGAGGACCTCTCCGGTCAGCGGATGGTGGTCTCACAACGCGGATCCCTGATGCGGTGCGCGGTGGATGAGGCGGTGGTGAACGGCGTTGACCTGGAAATCGCCGTTGAAGTGGCGCACCGGACCTCGGTCCTCCCGCTGGTCCTGGCCGGTCTGGGGCACGCCGTCCTGCCGTCGTCGTGGGCTCCGCTGGCCCGGCAGGCGGGACTGCGGACAGCCGCCCTTGAACCGGCCGTGTACCTGTACGTCTCCGCCCTCAGCCGCGCATCCGACCTGACCCCGGCCGCTCGGGCCTTCCTCGCGGTCGCCGCGGGACCCAAGGCCGCTGCCGTCCCCGGATAGAGAACACCTATTGATCGGATACGGATTCGGTCTTTGACTCCGCTGCCCCGTGCCGCTCTAGTGGAGGGGACAATCGACCCTGAAGGCGGGAGCAGGAGATGGCCGGGCAAAGGATCTACCGGATTGCGGCTATTCCGGCCGACGGCGTGGGGAAGGAAGTGATTGCCGCCGGCAGGCGCGTGCTGGACGCTCTCGCCGAGCAGTCCGCAGCAGGAAGGGACGAACCGCACTTCGGGTTTGAGTGGACGGACTTCCCCTGGGGATCCGAATACTATGCGCAGCACGGAATCATGATGGACCCGGACGGGCTCCAGCGGCTGCGGAACTTCGACGCGATCTACTTCGGTGCCGTGGGCTGGGAGAACGTTCCGGACCATGTGAGCCTGTGGGGGCTCCGGCTGAACATCACGCAGAACTTCGACCAATGGGCCAACGTGCGCCCGGTGACGTTCCTGCCCGGCATCGAGTCGCCGCTGCGCAAGGCGGACCGGATGCCGCTGAACTGGGTGGTGGTCCGGGAGAACAGCGAAGGCGAGTACGCCGGGCTGGGGGGACGCAATCTCTCCGGTCGGGGCCCGGGCAATGAAGTGGCGGTGCAGACGGCACTGTTTACGGAGAAGGGCTGCGAGCGCATCATCCGCTTCGCCTTTGACCTGGCCCGTACCCGTAGGGTGCGCAGGGTCTCCAGTGTGACCAAGTCCAATGCCCAGCAGTACGGCTCAGTGCTCTGGGACGACGTGTTTCACCGGGTGGCCGCGGAATATCCGGACGTTCAGTCGGAGAGCGTCCTGGTGGATGCCATGAGCGCCAAGTTTGTCCTGCATCCGGAGGACTTGTCCGTGGTGGTGGCATCGAACCTGTTTGCGGACATCCTCTCCGACCTGGGCTCGGCGCTCGCCGGCAGCTTGGGTCTGGCGGCGAGCGCGAACCTCAATCCGGAGCGGCGCTTTCCCTCCATGTTCGAACCGGTCCACGGCTCCGCCCCGGACATCGCCGGCCGCGGCATCTGCAACCCGGTTGGCGCCGTTCTGAGCGGAGCGCTGATGCTGGAACATCTGGGCCTGCCCGCTGCCGCCCGCCGGCTGGAGAGCGCGGTGGAAGCCGTCACTGCGGCCGGCTGCACCACGGCGGACGTGGGCGGAACCGCAGATACGGAAGAGGTCACTGCCGCCGTCGTTGAGGCACTGAAGTTCTTTCCCGGACAGTGAGGCTTGCAGACCCAATAAGCCTGCGGGACTAGCCGATCCGGTTGAGGATTTCCCGGGTGAATTCCTCGGTTCCGGCAGTGCCGCCCAGGTCCCGGGTCCGTACCGGGGATTCAGCAAGCACACCAAAGACTGCTTCGAGCACCTCAGCTCCGGCCTCCGCGTGGCCCAGGTGATCCAGCATCATGGACGCGGACCAGATGGCGCCCAGGGGATTGGCGACCCCCTGGCCGTAGATGTCCGGGGCGGAGCCGTGGACAGGCTCAAACATGGAGGGGTACTCCCGCTCCGGGTTGAGGTTGGCCGAGGGAGCAATGCCGATGCTGCCGGCAATGGCTGCGGCCAGGTCGCTGAGGATGTCCCCGAAGAGGTTCGATCCCACGATGACATCGAAGCGGGAGGGGTTCAGCACCACCTTTGCGGCCAGGGCGTCGATGTGTTCCTGGTTCCACTGCACCCCGGGATACTCCGCCGCCCGTTCCTGCAGCAGCTCGTCCCAGAAGGGCATGGTGTGGATGATGCCGTTGGATTTGGTGGCTGAGGTCAGGATGCCCCTGCGCTGTCCGGCCAGGTCAAAGGCATAGTCCAAAATCCGGGTGACGCCGCTGCGGGTGAAGATTGATTCCTGAATGGCCATTTCAGAGGGCAGTCCGCGGTTCATGCGCCCGCCGATCTCCGAATACTCACCCTCACTGTTTTCGCGCACCACCACAAAGTCCACGCCCGGTTCGGTCAGCTCAGCGCGCAGGGGACTGGGAACACCATCCAAGACCCGGATGGGGCGCAGATTCACGTACTGCCGGAACTCCCTGCGGATGGGAATCAGCAGCCCCCACAGACTCACATGGTCCGGCACTCCGGGCCAGCCGACCGCGCCGAGCAGGATGGAATCGTGTCCGCGGATCTGGTCCAGCCCGTCCTCGGGCATCATGGCGCCCTTGTCCAGATAGCGCTGGCAGGACCAGTCGAATTCGTCATAGGTCAGTTCAATGCCGTGCCGGGGCGCGACGGCGTCGAGCACGGCACGGGCGGGCGGCAGCACCTCGTGGCCAATGCCGTCGCCGGGGATGAGGGCTATGCGGTAGCGGTCAGTCATGGGCCCCATCACATCGGGAACGCGCCTGTGTTGTCAAAAGTGGCCGCTGTTGTCGTACGTGGTCGGACGACGGCGGCGCGTTCCCGGTGCGGTGTCAGCGCTGGGCAGCGGGGCGGATGATGATTTCGTTGACGTCTACGTTTGGCGGCTGGGTGACGGCAAAGAAAACCGCGCTGGCAACAGCGTCCGGAGAGATCTGCGCCGCCCGGTAACCGATCATCAGATCCGCTGCGTACGGATCGGTGATGTGCTCCGCGAGCTCGGATTCCACGACGCCGGGGGAAACGGTGGTCACCCTGATCGAGGGGTCCGACTCCAGCCGGAGGCCCTCGGTAAGTGCCCGGGCGGCGTACTTGGTCGCTGAATAGACAGCGGAGGTGGGAGAAACTTCGTGTGCTCCGACTGACGCAATCGTGACGACGTGGCCCGATCCCTGTTCGCGGAAGTGCGGCAGCACAGCGGCGATCCCGTTGTAGAGCCCGCGCACGTTGACATCGAACATCCGGTCCCATTCATCGACCAGCAGCGAGTCCAGACGCGAGAGCAGCATGACGCCGGCGTTTCCAACGAGGATGTCCAGACGCCCGTGCCGGGCGGTGATGTCGGCGGCCAGCGCCGCGAACGCCTGCCTGTCCGTAACATCCAGCGGCAGGGCCTCGGCGGAGAGGCCATCTTCGGTGAGTTCGGCGGCGATGGCCTCCAAACGGTCCTTGCGACGTCCGGTAAGGATGACGGTGTGCCCTTCGGCGGCGAGGCGCCGTGCAATTGCCTCGCCGATCCCACTGCTCGCCCCGGTGACGAGGGTTATTTTCCGCGTCCCCCGATCGTCGGAGCCCGCTGCGGCGTTGGTCTTCTGACGGTTTGTGCTGTTCTCGTAATTAGCAGTCATGACCGCCACTCTCCCCGGTTCCGCCGGGACACGTGAAGGACGCACTGACCCTAGGAGCAGCGCACCCTGCCTGGCCGGACCGGAGGCACCTATAGTGAACGCGTGTCAAACTATCCGCTCGGTGAGTTTCTCAGGGCCCGCCGTGCCCTGCTGCGCCCGGAGGCGCTTGGCTTTGCTTCCTCCGGCCGGCGCCGGGTGCCCGGGCTGCGGCGCGAAGAGGTTGCCACAATGGCGGCCCTGAGCATTGACTACTACACCCGGCTGGAACAGGGACGCGAACGTCACCCGTCCGTCCAGGTCCTTGAGACGCTCGGCACCGCCCTCCGGCTGGACGACGACGCACGCCGGCACCTCTACCGGCTTGCCGGCTTGATCCCCGGACCTGCGTACGGCGCCACGGAAAGGGTGAACCCGGAACTGCTGAGCCTGATGGACATGTGGCCCAACAACCCTGCGGTCGTCCTGGGCAAGGCCTACGACGTGCTTGCCGGCAACCGGCTTGCCTACGCCCTCTTCGACGGCTTTCAGCACGGCCCCAACCTGATACTGAAACTCTTCCTCGATCCCGGTTCACGCACGTTCTATCCGGCCTGGCAGCAGGTAGCCGCCAACACCGTGGCCGGTTTCCGCATCCTCCACGGCACGGCACCGGAAGATCCGCGCGTCACCGAGGTGCTGGAGACGCTCCTGAACGGCAGCGATGAGTTCACCGCCCTCTGGGAACGCCATGATGCCCGGGAAAAGCGACTGGAAAGCAAACGGTTCCGGCACCCCGAGGTTGGGGAGCTCACCCTCCACATGCATGCTTTCGAGGTGAAGGCGGCACCCGGCCAGGAGCTCATCGTCTACCGTGCGGAAACCGGTTCGAGCAGCGCAGATGCCCTGGCCCTGCTCGGGGCCCTCGCTGCTAGTCCAGAAGGTGCCGAAGGTAGCGGCGGGGCTCGTTCAGGTAGGACTTCCAGTTAGTGACCAGATCCAGCTCGTCCCATTCCCGCCGCGAAATTCCGTGCTCGCCGGTTTCATAAATGGCGGCACCGGGCAGGGAGGCCAGCACGGGGGAGTGCGTGGCGCACAGGATCTGGGAGCCGTTGGCCACCAGATCGTTGAGCACTCCCATCATCGCCAGAGTCGAACTGAAAGACAGTGCCGCCTCGGGTTCGTCCAGGCAGTAAAAGCCCGGACGCTGCAGGTAGGTTTCCGCAACAGCCAGAAAGGACTCCCCGTGGCTCATGGTGTGGAAGTCGTGGCCGCCGGCAAGCTGGTCCTGAAAGGTGTAGAAACCGTGCATGGTTTCCGCCCGCAGGAAGAACCCCCATCTGGGAGCTCCGGGCTGGCGCACCAGCGTAAGCCAGTTGTTCAGCGGAGATTCGGTTTTCTGCGTGGAGTGCGCCGAATGGACACTCCCGCCCTCCGGACCCAGTCCGTAGGCTGCCGCGACCGCCTCCACCAGGGTGGATTTTCCGCTGCCGTTCTCGCCGACCAGGAAGGTCACGCCCGGAGGAAGGTCCAGTCCCCGGGACAGGACGGCGGCGACGGCGGGGATGGTGGCCGGCCAGCGGTCGGCCGGAATGTCCACGCCCTCTTTCGCCCGGATTTCCCGGACCAGCCGGGAATCGTTGAGCCCGCGCGTTTCATGCATGCTCTCCATTGTGGCAGGGCGTACCACCCGGGCCGCCCTGCTCCCTGCCCGGCGTGCCGAGGTGCAGGATCAGTGTTTGGCCGCCCGGACCAGCGCCCGCACACCGACGACGGCGGCCGCACCGCCCAGGATCCACGGGCCGGCCGCGGTAAGCGGGGCCACCGCCTGCTCCTTGAGGTCGGCCCTGTTCCTGCCGAACCGGGAGGACATTCCGTGCCGGGTGAACTCACTGAGCACGCCTGACTCGGTCACCGGATTGTCCGGGCGAAGAGTCAGGAAAGAGCGCAGATGGCTCCCGCCTGCATCCACCCGGTCAGCGGCAATCAGGATGAGCCAGTGCGCCGCGCGGGCTTCGCCGTACCGGTAGGCATACCGGCGGATAGCTCCGGAGACGCCCTTCAGCGGAGCGGAGGTTCCGAAAACGGGAGTGAGGAACTCGTGCTCAATCGAGCGTTCCCTCGGCTGCTTCTCGGGCTGGCGTTCCGGAAAGCTCCAGCGGGCGCCGGTCTCCAGGTCCGTGCGTTCCTTGGGCACCGAGGGGCGGTTCCGGGGATCCGCATCCGCGCCCCAGCCCGGAATCCGCGCCCGCAGCTCCTCATTGGAGAATTTGCGTTTGGATGCGCCGGCAACGTAGGGCGTGCTTGGTGTTTCCGTCATGGTTTCCTCGCCTTCAGGACGCGCTGGGAATGATGAGCGGCTTGATGCAGTCATCAAGCTTCGCCGAGAACATGTGGTAGCCCTCCGCAATGTGTTCCAGCGGGATGCGGTGGGTGATGATGTCGCTGGGTTTGAGGTAACCGTTGGCGATGTGTTCGAACAACCGCGGCCACTGCCGCTTGGCCGGGCACTGGTTCATGCGCAGTGTCAGACCCTTGTTGAGGGCATCGCCAAATTTCACGGCGCTGAAGATGGGACCGTAGGCTCCAACCACGGACACGGTGCCGGCCTTCCGGACCGAATCAATAGCCCAGTTCAGGGCCACCGGAGATCCGCCCTGCAGCTTCAGCTGGGAGGCACTGACGTTCTGGAGGAAGCTGCCGTCCGCCTCCGCTCCCGCAGCGTCAATCACTACATCCGCGCCGAGGTAATCGGTGGTTTTTTTCATCTCCACCACAATGTCCCCGTACTCGGAGAAGTTGAAGGTCTCAGCGTGGGCAAAGGTGCGGGCCTTTTCGAGCCGGTAATCCAGATGGTCGATGACGATGACCCTGCCGGCGCCCATCAGCCAGGAGGAAGCGGCCGCGAAGAGTCCCACCGGTCCGGCGCCGAACACGATGACGGTGTCCCCTTCCGTGATGTCTCCCAGCTGTGCGCCGAAGTACCCCGTGGCGAGGGCATCGGTGAGCAGCACGGCGTCCTCCTCGTCCAGCCAGTCGGGAATGATGCTGGGGCCGACGTCGGCGAACGGGACGCGGACAAACTCCGCCTGCCCGCCGTCGTACCCGCCGCAGGTGTGGGAGTAGCCGTAGATGCCGCCCACCGCCGTCGCATTGGGATTGACGTTGTGACAGTTGGAGTAGAGTCCGCGAGCGCAGAAGTAGCAGGAACCGCAGTAGATGTTGAAGGGGACCATGACCCGGTCTCCCACCTTGAGGTTCTGTACCGAAGGCCCCACCTCGTGGACCACGCCCACAAACTCGTGGCCGAAGGTGGTGCCCACCCGGGTGTCGGGCATCATTCCGTGGTAAAGGTGCAGGTCAGATCCGCAAATAGCTGCGGCGGTCACCCGAACGATTGCGTCGTTGGGGTGTTCAATGACCGGAATGTCTTTTTCCTCAACACGGACCTTGTACGGCCCGCGGTATGTCATGGACCGCATCCGTCACTCCTTTTAGCAAGCATGCTGATGAATTACTTACCCTGCCGCCTGCCTTTGGCGCCGTCAAGAGTGAAAGTGCGGGCAGGGGAACCGTCTGGACACGGTTCGAACGGACGTTCCCCTATCGGATCCGGCACCGGCGGGCAGTACGCTGTGGGCACGGCCATCCAAACCTCTGGAGAGCAACCATGAGCACACTGCCTGATCGGCCCCGCACTGCCTTGATGATTATCGACATGCAAAAGGGGGTGGTGGCGGAGGCACACGAACGGGATGCGGTGATAGCCAACATCAGCGCCCTGCTGGACAGCGCGAGGTCCGCGGCGGTCCCCGTGGTGTGGATCCAGCATCACGACGACGACCTCCCGGAGGGCAGCGAAGAGTGGGAGTACATCCCCGAGCTCGCGCGTCTGGACTCGGAGCCACTGGTGCACAAGGCTTACGGTGATTCCTTTGAGGGGACCGACCTGGAAAGCGTCCTGGCCGGTGCGGGAATCGGGCGGCTTGTTGTTGCCGGGGCGCAAACAGATGCATGCATCCGCTCGACCATCCACGGGGCTTTTGCCCGCGGATATGACGTCACGCTGGTGGGGGACGCCCACACGACGGATGACATGGCCCAGTGGGGTGCACCTGCTCCGGAGGCGGTTATTGCCCACACAAACCTGTACTGGCAGTTCCAGTCGGCACCCGGGCGCACGGCAAGCGTCGTGGAAACGTCGGCGGTTGATTTCTCCGTTTAGGGCTTTCACCGCTGGAAGCCTGGGTATCTCCGGTCCTGCCTCATCCGCCCATGCGCCATCCCCCGGAATTATTCTAAAGAAGCCTTGCTAAAGAAATCTTTAGCATGCAGACTCTGGTCATGGATTCCTCGACCGACAACGGTAAAGACAGCCGCGACCCGCTCTCCGACGCACGACCGGGTGCCTACCGTCCGCGCAGCGGGGAGGAGGTCATATCCGACCCGGTCCGCATCAGGGCCCTGGCACATCCGGTCCGGCTTGAGCTGCTTGATTTCCTCGACGACGTGGACCAAGCGACAGCCACCGAGTGTGCTGCCGGCATCGGAGAATCGGTGGCCAGCTGTTCCTATCACCTGCGCATGCTGGCCAAGCACGGTTACATCGTGCAGGGGGAGCGGGCCGGACGGGAGAAACCCTGGCGGGTGCTGTCCCGGGGAAGGTCGCACATCCCCGACCGCGATGCTCCAGGATCCCTCCACGCCTTGTCTTCCATGGCTGCCATCCACGTAAACCGGCAACTGGACCGTATCCAGTCCTGGCTCCGCCGTGCTCCGCAACTGCCGTTTGAAGATATGGATGTTGCCACCATTTCCAACTCCAGCTTCTACGCCACCCACGAGGAGCTCCGGCAGCTGCGGGCGGACCTCTGGGATATCGCCGCCCGCTTTGACGGCCGCTGGCAGCATCCGGAGCAGCGCCCCGATGGGTCGGTTCCGGTCCAGCTCTTTACTGTGCTGAACATCGATCCGGATTTCGGAACGCCGGCGGCGCCGGAGCATGGCACCGGAGAGGGCCGGCAGTGAGCACCGGGAATCCGATTGCCTCCGCTTCCGCTGACACAGAACATCCGGCGGGCAGCGTCGGCACCAACCGGGAGGCGTTCCGTATCCCCGCTTTCCGCAGGCTTGCCCTGGCCTGGGTGTTCTCCAACTTCGGTGACTCCGTGCTGTTCCTGACGGCGGCGATCTGGGTCAAGCAACTCACCGGCAGCGACGCCGCGGCGGGCATGGTGTTCGCCGCACTGGGGCTGCCTGCGCTGCTGTCTCCCCTCATGGGCAAGCTCGCGGACCGCTACCGGCGCAAGCCGGTCGTCATCATCAACAACGCGTGTGCCGCCGTCGTTGTCCTCGTTCTGCTTGGCGTGCGGGACGCAGACCAGCTGTGGCTGATCTACACAGTGATGTTTGGATACGCTACGTCGTCCTATGTCACGGCTGCTGCACAGTCCGGTCTGCTGCGGGACCTGCTTGCCGATCGCCTGCTGGCGCCGGCCAACGGAATCCTGAGCAGCATTGACCAGGGACTGCGGATTGTCTCCCCGCTGCTGGGTGCGGGCATGCTGGCCCTGTGGGGGATGGACTCGGTGGTGCTGCTGACGTGCGGCTGCTTTGTGGCTGCCGCAGGGGTGCTCGGAACACTGAAGCTGACGGAGTCCGTGTTTGCCGTGGACAGCACCGAAACATTCTGGCAAAGCACAACGGCGGGCTTCCGGTTCCTGGCCCGGCACGCCCTGCTTCGACCCGCTGTGGCCACCCTCTGCGCTGCGGTGGGAGCCACAGGCGTCCTGAACGTCACCATCTTTGCCACCAATGAACAGGGCCTGGGCATGCCGCCGGAGTTCCTCAGCGTGCTGCTCAGCACGCAGGGGGTTGCAGCAGTGCTCGGGGGCCTCAGCGCCTCAGCAGTTATCCGCAGGTTCGGCTTCCGTGCCACGATGATCATCTCGGTGGTGGTGCTGTCGGTCGCCGTCCTGCTCACAGCGCTCACGGTCCCGGCGCTGGTGTTTACCGCCGCAGTGCTCCTGGGAGTCAGTGCGTCCTGGCTGGTGATCGACTTTGTGACCCTGCGGCAGCGGGAGACGCCGGGAAGAATGCAAGGCAGGGCCGCAGCAGCAACGCACGTCCTGACCAACGTTCCCCAAGTGGCGGCGTCCATGGCCGCTGCGGCCCTGATCGGCGTCGTGGATTACCGGCTGCTGATAGCCGCAATGGGAGCTATCTGCCTCCTGGCGGTCCTGCCGCTGTTCCGGAGCGCCGGCGCTCGCCGTCCCGTGGGTTGAGGGCCCGTATCCCGGAACGGGCCCCCAACCGCAGCGAAGGCTCTTAGCCCTTGCTGACCTCCACCTCAATCACGGCCCAGGACAGCGCAGGCAGTGACAGGCGGAGCTCGCTGCCGGCTGCCTTAACGTCCTGGAGCGGGGTCAGGCCCACCTGCTCGCCGTCGGCCTGGGAATTGATGGCAAACCGGTCCTTGCCGGCAGGAACCTGCAGGACCTCGGCGCGGAGGATGCGTCCGGCCTCGAAGCCTCCCAGCCCGACCTCCACATCCGCGGACTCTTCCAGGCCGCGGTTGGCGAGGAAGAGCGCCACTTTGCCGTTCTCCTCATCCCAGGTGGCGCTGACGTCCACTAGGTCGGCGCCGCCGAAGCGGGTGGTTTCATACTTGTCCGAATCCACCGCCGTGCGCAGGATCTGGCCCCGGGCCAGGGCGGCCATGCGTGCAAACGGGTGGAAAATGGTCTGCCGCCAGGCCGGACCGTTTTCTTCGGCCATGATCGGCGCAATCACGTTCACAAGCTGCGCCTGGTTGGCGATGGTGACGCGGTCACCGTGCCGCAGCAGCGAGTTCAGCAGCGTACCGACGACGACGGCGTCCGTCACGTTGTACTTGTCCTCGATGACGCGGGGGTGCTCGCGCCAGCCCGCCCGGGCCACAGCTTCGGGCTGGTCCTCGGTGGCCAGGCCCCGCTGGTACCAGACGTTCCATTCGTCGAAGGAAAGGTTGATGAACTTCTTGTGCTTGCCCCGCGCCCGCACGGCGTCGGCCGTGGCAACCACTGACTCAATGAAGTAGTCCATGTCCACGGCGCTGGCGAGGAAACTCTCGGCGTCGCCTTCTTCTTCCTGGTAGTAGGCGTGCAGGGAGACATAGTCCACCTCGTCATAGGCGTGGCCCAGAACGGTCTGCTCCCAGGCTCCGAAGGTGGGCATGCCGGAACCGGAGCTGCCGCAGGCCACCAGTTCCAGGTCCGGATCCACGTAGCGCATGGCCCGGCCGGCTTCCTGGGCCAGCCTGCCGTATTCATCCGCCGTCTTGTGGCCGGTTTGCCACGGCCCGTCCAGCTCGTTGCCCAGGCACCAGAGTTTGATGTTGAACGGATCCTTGTGTCCGTTTTTGGCCCGCAGGTCGGAAAGGTAGGTGCCGCCGGGGTGGTTGGCGTACTCCACCAGTTCACGGGCGGCGTCGACTCCGCGGGTGCCCAGGTTGATGGCTTCCATGATTTCGACGCCGGCCTTACGGGACCAGTCAACAAATTCATGCAGGCCAAAGGCGTTGGTCTCCACCGTGTGCCAGGCTCCGTCCAGGCGGACAGGGCGCTGGTCCACCGGACCCACGCCGTCTTCCCAGTTGTAGCCGGAAACAAAGTTGCCCCCGGGGTAGCGGACCACGGTGGCACCGAGTTCCTGGACCAGTTTCAGGACATCACGGCGGTATCCCTGCTCGTCGGCTTCCGGATGGCCCGGTTCGTAAATGCCGGTGTAGACGCATCGGCCCATGTGCTCCACGAAGGAGCCGAACAGGCGGCGGGGTACCTCGCCTATGGTGAAGTTGCGGTCAATGCTGATCCTGGCGCGGGACATATGTTTTCTGCTCCTTGATTGTTGGTGCTGTGGAGATCCGGGTGCTGGGTAAATCGGGGTGGAACGGTCAGGTGCCGGCAAGGCCGGTGGTGGAAATGCCTTTGATGATCTGCCGCTGGAAGAAGAGGAACACGATGATCAGCGGCAGGGCAGCGAGCAGGGCCGAGGCCATGTTTTGCGCATATTGGATGCCGTAGGCACTCTTGATGGTCTGCAGCCCCACGGGAAGGGTCAGCAGCGAGGATTCGTTCGTGGCGATGAAAGGCCACAGGAAGTTGTTCCAGGCTCCGATGAACACGAAAATGGCGACGGCGGCCAGAATAGGCCGCGACAGGGGAAGCACTATCTGCAGGAACACCCGCATGCGTCCGGCGCCGTCCATGATGGCTGCTTCCTCCAGCTCCCGCGGAATCTGGTCAAAGAACTTCTTGAGGACAAAAACCATGGCCGGAGCTATGACCTGGGGAAGAATGACGGCCCAGTAGGTGTCAATCAAATGCATGGAGAGCATCTGGTAAAACAGCGGAATGATCAGCACCGGCGGTGGAACCACAATGGAGGCGATGATGACCGCCATGAGAATTTGCTTGCCCTTGAAATCAATCCGGGAGAGGGCGTAGGCGCACAGTGCGGAGATCACCAGGGTAATGACGGTGATGACGGTGGAGGTGAAGAGCGAATTCCACGTCCAGAGCGGAATATTGCCGGCGCTGAGCACTTTGGAGAATGCATCGAGGGTAAAACCCGTGTGGGGAAACCAGGTCAGCGGTGTGGCGGCGGCCTCCGTCTCGGACTTGAATGCGGTGACCGCAGCCCACGCGTAGGGGATCAGCCAGATGACTGCCAGGACCGAAACGATGACGGTGGCGATAATCCGTGCCGGCGTAGTCCGCTTGCGGTTTTGCAGGGGAGCGGGCTTTTTTGGTGCGGACGGAGCTCGGGTGAGTGCCGGTGCTGCCATGTCAGACGCTCCTTCGGCGGGTGATGAAGAACTGTCCAAATGACACCAGGACAATGAGGGCAAAGAACACGTAGGAGATTGCTGCGGAGTAGCCGAGCCGGTAACCCGTGAATCCGGATTCGAAAATGTACTGCACGATCGTCCTGGTGGTACCGGCCGGGCCGCCGGCGGTCATCTGGTAAACCTGGTCGAAAATCTTCAGTGAGGCCAGTATCTGCAGGATGACAATGAGCACCGTGGTGGGACCAAGCTGGGGCAGGGTAATGGAAAAGAACTGACGCCATCCGCCGGCGCCGTCCAAGGCTGCCGCCTCATAGTGCTGCTGCGGAATATTCTGCATGGCGGCCAGATAGAGCAGGAAGTTGAATCCAACTGTCCACCACACGGTGGCAATAACGATTGCCCACATGGCGATGTTGGGGTCATTCAGCCAGGCAACCGGCGGAATTCCCACCTTGGAAAGAATGTCATTGATCAGGCCCAGCTGCGGGTTGTACATCCACGAGAAGAAGAGGGAAACAACGGTGGAGGCCAGCAGATAGGGGGAGAAGAAGGAAAGCCGCCACAGCCACTGTGCAGGCAGGCCCATGTTGACCAGTGCTGCCAGTGCCAGGGCGATAATCACCAGCGGCACGGTGCTGATGACGGTGAAGTACAGGGTGTTTCCGAGCGAATGCCACATGTCGGGATCAGCAAATGCTTCAGTGTAGTTGGCCAGGCCCAGCAGTTCGTCATTCGCGCCGGTCAGGGATTTTCCGGTGAAGCTCATATAGAACCCGTAAACGAGGGGTCCGATCAGGAATGCCAGGAAGAACACCAGGAAGGGTGCGCTGAATGCCCAGCCGGCAAGGTTGTTGCCCCGTGTCCGGCGCAGCGGATTGGCAGGTGGGGGCGAGGGTGCCGGCGCGCGTCTGTCGGCACCCTCGGGAGCGGTTGCGATACTCATGAAGGACTCCTTTGTCGCTTTCACTGCAGTGCGGATTGCCGGTCAGGCTCAGACGGGGTTGGGCTTGGCCAGGAGGATGTTCAGCCGTTCCACAAAGGAGTCCCAGCCCGCTGCCGGCTGGTCACGGCCAAGGAAAACGTTCTGGACGCTGTTCGCGAAGAACGTCTGGAAGTCCGACCCCGAACCGGAGAAATAGGCCCGGGGGTCGTAGTTGATGATGTCGGCTGCAGCAGCGTAGTTGGCCTGGGGAGCCAGGGCGCCGTATTCCGGGGAGGCGACCACGGGCTGGTAGGACGGAATGTGCCCCGCCTCCGCCCAGGCCAGGGACCCCTTGAGGATGTCGGCCACAAATTTGTAGGAGTCCCGGCGGAGTGCGTCGTCAAGGTTCGCCTGGTGCGGCAGGACGAAGGCGTGCGAGTCCGCATATGCCGCCGGAGTGCCGAACAGAGTGGGAATGGGTGCCGCCCCCAGCGGTACTTTCGCCGTCTTCATGGTGGGCAGCTCCCAGACTCCGCTGAAGAGCATGCCGGATTCGCCGCTGGCAAATTCGGCAATGGCCGTTCCAATATCCCCGCTGCTGGTGGTGATGGTGTCATCCAGCAGGGACCGGATGAACTCGAGGCTGGAGATGGCCACATCCCGGTCCACCACGGCGGTCTCGCCCTGGTTTAGGATCATCTCCGCCCCGTGCTGGCGGTAGAAGGTGTAAAACAGGCGCCACATCTGGGCCCCGTCGCCAAGGAAGCCGTAGGACAAGCCGTGCTTGCCCGTAACCTTCTGCATTTCCAGGGCAACGTCGCGGAACTGGTCCGGCGAGTTAATCGGGATCAGGAGCTCATCCGCCCCCAGAACCCCCGCTTTGGAGGCGACGTCGGTGTTGTACATCATGATGAAGGGGTGTGAATCGAGGGCGATGCTGTAGAGCTTCCCGTCTATCCGGCTGTTCTCCCAGATGCGGGGGGCGAAGTCGGCTTCGGTGACGCCGTTTTCTGCCAGCAGGTCCAGATCCCATTCATCCAGAAGACCGCCGGGAGCGTAGCCCACAACCCGGCTGGCGTGCATGATGGCCAGTTCCGGCGGCCTGCCGCCGGCCGAGGCCATGGCGAGCTTGGTGTAGTAGGGCGCTCCCCATGCCAGCACGGTGGGGGTGGCATGGAAATTCGTGTTCTTGGCATTTGCGGCGTCGATCATGCCCTGCATCTTGATGCCGTCGCCGCCGGACAGCAGGTGCCAGAAGCGCAGACTTTGCGCCGCCGAGGCGGCCGGTCCTTCACAGCCGGCCAGGGAGCCGGCGGTCAGCAGGCCTCCCATTACTGCCCCGGCACCCAGAAGGACCTGGCGCCGGTCAAAAACCGGACCGCCCGATTGCTGTGTTGTTTTCACTCGCCACTCCCTTGTGAACGGTGGTTGCTGCTGCAATCATCGGGCCCGCTGCAGACGCAGCCGGCGCGATCTGCCCCGAGCCTAGAACCCGGACGGCCTCAGGGCAAGGAAAACTGTTAGCGCTAACGTTTATTTCTTTCCAGCCTTCTCTGTTGACGTCGGCGCCGAATCGGTATCAGGCAGCGGGGGAGCGGTCGATTTCCGGACCACCAGCGTGGTGGCAAGCTCCACGTGCAGAGACTCCAGTTCCTCTCCGTTGGCCAGGCGGAGGACACTGCGCAGGGCCGTACGGCCCATTTCCTGCAGCGGCTGGCTGACCGAGGTCAACCGCGGCACGGATTGCTCCGTAAGTTCAGTTCCGTCAAAGCCCACGACGCTCAGGTCTTCCGGAACACGTATGCCGCGGCGGCGGGCTTCATCCAGAACTCCCAGCGCGGTGAGGTCACTCGCGGCAAAGATGGCGGTGGGCGGGTTGTCGAGCGACAGCAGCGCGGCCGCACCGCGTACTCCGGATTCGCGGTTGAAATTGCCGCTGACAATGTAGCCGTCCGGGACATCAATCCCATGCGCCCGCAGCGCTGCGAGATACCCGTGAAGCCGAGCCATGCTGCACTCTGCGGCGTCGGGCCCGCCCACAAAGGCGATCCGCCGGTGTCCCAGTTCAACCAGGTGCTCGACGGCGGCCTTGCCCCCGGCCCAATTGGTGGCCCCGATACTGATGAAACCGGACGGCGGGGGATTCAGCGGATCGATCACCACCACCGGAATATGACGCCGGGCAAAGGCCTCCAGCTGCTCGCTCGTGATCTCGGAGGTTACCAGTATGAGTCCCGTGCGCCCCGAATCGGCCAGCCGGGAAGACCATTCCAGATGGTTGGTGCTCTTGAGCTTTCCCGGAGTGACCGTACTGAGTACCACTTCAACATTTTCGGCGGCCGCAAGGGTGGTGATCCCCATCAGGATGGCAAGGGAATAGGACGTATTGAGCCCGTCGAAGACCAGGTCCACCATGGCCGGGGCGCTGCTGCGGATCCGCCGCTGGACGGGTGATTCGTAGTCCAGCCGGGTCAATGCCGCCCGTACGCGTTTCCGGGTCGGCTCAGCAACGTCGTCGCGCCCGTTGATGACCTTGGAAACAGTAGGAACGGACACCCCGGCCAGCTCTGCGACGCTGGCAAGCGTCGTCTTAGCAGTGTGAGCCCGGTTCAAGGCAACGCTCCTTTGCGAAAGTTTTCGGTCGTTGAAGTCTGGCGGATTCCCGCATCTGCGTCAACACGCGCCACAAGGGCGGCGAAAAATGTCCTTGACGAGTGATGCATATCACAGTAGCTTTCATGGCAGTACAGCAGGTGTTGCGAAAAGTTTCGATACTTCCCGGCCCCGGGCTGGGACAACAATCCGCCGCCGCAGCGACGCGGCTCTTTTCAATGGAGATAAGAATGGAACAGAAGCTCACGTCACGCAGGTCTTTCCTGTCGCTGGCCGCCCTGGTACCCATCGCCGCCTACGGCCTGACGGCCTGCGGCTCTTCGGGGCCCGGCGGCACCTCCGCCGGGGGAGCCAGCATCTGGGCCCTCAGCGGGCAGCCCAATGAGGGCATCCGGCAAAAGACAATTGACGTGTTCAACAGCGCCAATCCGGACGAGAAAATCAACGTCACGTTCTTCCAGAACGACGCCTACAAGACCAAGATCAAGACAGCCATCGGCGCCGGCCAGGCCCCCACCATCATCGCGGGCTGGGGCGGTGGAACGATGCGCGCGTACGCCGACGCCGGGCAGATCGAGGACCTCACCCCCTGGTTCGAGGAGAATCCGGACGTCAAGGACCGCCTGCTGGACTCCACGTTCGGCGCGGCCACGGTTGACGGCAAGATCTATGCCCTTCCCACCCAGACCGTTACGCCGATTATCTTCTACTACAACAAGGAACTGTTCGAGCAGGCCGGAGCAGAACCGCCCCAGACCTGGGACGATCTCATGGCCCTGACCAAAACGTTCAACGACATGGGCGTTGCTCCGCTGTCCCTGGGCGGACAGTCGCGCTGGACCTCCATGATGTGGCTCGAGTACCTCTACGACCGCGTGGGAGGTCCGGAAGTCTTCACCGCTATCTACAACGGTGAGGAGGACGCTTGGTCGGCCCCCGCAGCTATCAAGGCCAACACCATGATCCAGGACCTGGTCAAGGCCAACGGATTCATCAAGGGCTTCACCTCCATCACCGCTGACAGCAACGCAGACCAGGCACTGCTGTACACCAACAAGGCTGCCATGATGCTGCACGGCGGCTGGACCTACGGAGGCATGAAGAACGACGGCGCGGGCTTCGTTGAGGGCGGCAAGCTCGGCTGGGTCAACTTCCCCTCTGTCGCGGGAGGTGCCGGTGATCCGGCCAATACCGTGGGTAACCCCGGCGGCTACGAGTACATCTCCTCCAAGGCCAGCGACGCCGAAAAGGAAACGGCCAAGAAGTACTTCAAGGATGGACTGCTGACCGACGAAGAGGTCGATGCCTACATCAAGTCCGGATCGGTGCCGGTCGTCAAGGGCATCGAAGACAAGCTGCAGGAGTCCGAGGACAGGGAATTCCTAAGCTTCGTCTACGAGCTGACGAAGAATGCCCCGAACTTCCAGCAGTCCTGGGACCAGGCCCTGAGCCCCACCGCCGCCGAAGCGCTCCTGAGCAATATTGACCAGCTGTTCCTGCTGTCCATCACTCCCGAGGAGTTCGCCAACAACATGAATGCGACGCTGGGCAAATGATCGCCGCTGTACCGCCCGCGGCGCTGCCCGCCGCGGGCCGCACGGAAAAGGGACGGGGGGAAGGGCCCAGCCGCGGAAAGACCGGCAGCCTGTGGTGGCTGGTCCTTCCGGCATTGTTATTCTTTCTGGTCTTCGCCGTCATTCCGCTGATCGGTGTTTTTGTGCTCAGCTTTGCAAACTGGGACGGGATTGGCGGCATCACCCTGGCCGGGGTCGGGAACTGGCTGTCCGTCCTGGGGGATCCCGTGATGCACAATGCCCTCCGGCTGACCTTCCTCATCATGATCGTCTCCTGGCTGGTGCAGACACCGATCAGCCTCCTGCTGGGAGTTTTCACCGCCGGAAGCCAGCGGTACCGGGCAGTTCTCGCAGTCCTGTACTTCCTGCCGCTGCTGCTCTCCTCAGCTGCCATAGCCATTGCCTTCAAGGCGCTGCTGGATCCGAACTTTGGCCTGGCCGTAGGCCTGAACCTGCCGGCCCTCGCGCAGGACTGGCTCGGCCATCCGCAGCTGGTCCTCCTGGTGGTCATCTTCGTGATTGCGTGGCAGTTTGTTCCGTTCCACACCCTGATCTACCAAGGCGGCGTGCGCCAGATCCCCAAGTCGCTCTACGAGGCCGCGGAGATTGACGGTGCGGGCAAAGTGAAGCAGTTCTTCCACATCACCCTGCCGCAGCTGAAATACACCATCATCACGTCCTCCACGCTCATGGTGGTGGGATCCCTGACCTACTTTGACCTCATTTTCGTGCTGACGGCAGGCGGTCCCGGCAATTCAACCCGAATCCTGGCACTGGATATGTATCTCACCGGTTTCCGTGCCAACCTCATGGGACCGGCCAGCGTGCTTGCCGTGATCCTGGTGGTGATCGGGCTGGGTCTGGCGCTTGCCCTGCAGCGGCTGGGCGGCAAGGGTTCCAGCGGCAGCCAACTGGAAGGTCTCTGACATGACGGCAACAGCCACCAAACGACCGAAACCCTCCGCGCCTCCGGCTGCGTCCTCGTCTGCACGCCGCGGGCTGCGCTGGAGCAAGCTGAACTACGCCGGCGGTCTCTCCGGCTGGATTTGGCTGGCGATCATCATCATTCCCGTGTACTACGTGGTGATTACCAGCCTGAAGACATCAGCCGGCTACTATTCGCAGAACCCGCTTGCCGTACCCTCCTCTCCAACCCTGGAGAACTACCGGATGGTGCTGGAGGCGGACTTCGCCAAGTACTTCCTGAACAGCACAATTATCACGCTGGGCACCGTTATTCCGGCAGTGGCCATCTCCTTCATGGCGTCCTTCGCCATTGTGCGCGGCAACAGCAGGTTCCTCAGATTCTCGAACGGGTTGTTCCTGCTGGGCCTGGCCATTCCACTGCAGGCAACCATCATTCCGGTCTATCTGATGATTATCCGGCTCCAGCTGTATGACACCCTTTTGGCCCTGATTCTGCCCTCCATCGCTTTTTCCATTCCGTTGACGGTGCTGATCCTTTCGAACTTCATTCGGGACGTGCCAAATGAACTGTTTGAGTCAATGCGCCTTGACGGCTGCAGTGAGTGGCAGACCATGTGGCGGCTGGCCCTGCCGCTGACCAAACCGGCCATTGTGACGGTGGGTATCTACAACGCACTGGGAGTCTGGAACGGATTCCTGCTGCCGCTCATCCTGACGCAGAGTCCTGACCTGCGTGTCCTTCCGCTGGCCCTCTGGAGCTTCCAGGGGGAATACAGCGTGAATATTCCGGCGGTCCTGGCCTCCGTGGTGCTGACCACGCTGCCAATCCTGGTGCTGTACATCGTGGGCCGTCGCCAGCTGCTGAGCGGCTTGACCGCGGGCTTCAGCAAATAGCGTTTGCACTTGAAATGAAAGGGAACTACATGCCGCAGGCAGAAATTGCTCCGCTTCGAATCGGAATGGTCGGGTACGCCTTTATGGGCGCTGCGCATTCGCATGCGTGGCGCAGCGCCCCCCGTTTTTTTGACCTTCCCCTCAGGCCCGAGCTCACCGCCGTTGCCGGCCGGAATGCTTCGGCCGTTGAGGCGGCAGCCGGGCAAATGGGCTGGTCCTCGACGGAAACGGACTGGAAAGCGCTGGTGGAACGGGAAGACATCGATCTGATCGACATTTGCTCACCCGGAAATACCCACGCCGAGATTGCCATTGCAGCACTGCGCGCCGGCAAACATGTCCTGTGTGAAAAGCCCCTTGCCAACTCGGTGGAGGAAGCAGAGGAAATGGCGGCCGCGGCCTCCGAAGCCGCACGCCGCGGAGTCTTTGCCATGTGCGGTTATTCGTACCGCCGCACGCCCGCTTTAGCGCTGGCCAAGCGAATGGTCGACGACGGCAGGCTGGGGAAGATCCGTCAGGTCCGGGCCCAGTACCTGCAGGACTGGCTGTCGGACGAAAATGCACCCCTGACCTGGCGGCTGGACCGGACACTGTCAGGCTCCGGCGCCCTGGGCGACATCGGCGCCCACATTATTGATGCCGCCCAGTTTGTCACCGGCCAGCAGATCACCGGTGTTTCGGCGCTGCTGGAGACCTTTACCAGCCGACGCCCTGTGGGCGGGGATTTCGTGGGACTCGGCGGCCACGGCGCCGCCGGGGAAGACCAGCCCATGGGTGACGTCACGGTGGATGATGCCGCAATCTTTACCGCGCGGTTCGACGGCGGACCGATCGGCGTCTTTGAAGCCACCCGGGCCGCCCTCGGCCGCAAGAATGCCATGCGCCTCGAAGTGAACGGGTCCCTGGGCTCGCTGTCCTTCGACTTTGAGGACATGAATTTCCTGCAGTTCTACGACTCCACCGACCGCAGCGGTGAGCAGGGCTTCCACCGCATCATGGTCACCGAACCGGAGCACCCCTACGTGGGGAACTGGTGGCCCACCGGCCACGGATTGGGCTACGAGCACGGTTTCACGCATCAGGTGGTGGACCTGGTGACGTCCCTCGCCGCCGGAACCCAGCCCACGCCGTCGTTCGCCGACGCCCTGCAGGTACAGCGCGTGCTCGCGGCCGTCGAGGACAGCGCGGCTGACGAAAGCCGCTGGACGGCGGTGGATGCCCAGCCGCAGCCCGCCGCTGCCGCCCCGAAAACTACAGCAGAGGAAATCCGATGACCCGCCCCATCACACTGTTCACCGGCCAGTGGGCCGATCTTCCGTTCGAGGAGGTGGCCCGGCTCGCAGGAGAGTGGGGCTTTGACGGCCTTGAAATCGCCTGCTGGGGCGATCACCTGGACGTTTGGCGGGCTGTGGAGGATGACGAGTACCTCCAGGACCGGCTGGACATCCTCAAGCGGAACAATCTGTCGGTTTATGCCATTTCCAACCACCTCAACGGACAGGCTGTCTGTGACGACCCCATCGACGAGCGCCACCAGGGCATTGTTTCCGCGCGCGTCTGGGGCGACGGCGATCCGGAGGGCGTCCGCACCCGTGCGGCCGAAGAACTGAAGATGACCGCCCGGGCTGCTGCCCGGCTGGGGGTGAAGACGGTGACCGGGTTCACCGGCTCTTCCATTTGGAAGACCGTGGCCATGTTTCCGCCCGTTCCCGATTCCATGATTGAGCGGGGCTACCAGGACTTCGCCGACCGGTGGAATCCCATCATCGACGTCTTCGATGAAGTGGGCGTCCGGTTCGCGCTGGAGGTCCATCCGTCCGAAATTGCCTACGACTACTGGACCGCACACCGGACTCTGGAAGCGATCGGCCACCGCGAGGGCTTCGGCCTGAATTTCGACCCTTCCCACTTCATCTGGCAGGACCTTGATCCCGCGGCCTTCCTCTACGATTTCCGCGAGCGCATCTACCACGTGCACGTCAAGGAATCGGTCAAGCAGCTGGACGGCCGCAATGGCCGGCTCGGTTCACACCTGCAGTGGGGCGATCCGCGCCGCGGCTGGGACTTTGTCACCGCCGGCCACGGAGATGTGCCGTGGGAGCGCATCTTCCGGATGCTGAACGCCATCGGCTATGACGGACCCACCAGCGTGGAATGGGAAGACGCCGGGATGGACCGCATGGTCGGCGGGCCGGGCGCCCTGGCCCTGGTGAAATCCCTGGCCCAGATCACCCCGCCCGCAGCCGCCTTCGACTCAGCTTTTGCTACCAAGTAAAGGAACTACCCTATGAGCACCACACGCCAGGCCCTTGTTGTCCGGGGCGGCTGGGACGGGCATCAGCCGGTCGAAGCCACAGACCTCTTCCTGCCCCACCTGAGGGACAACGGGTTCGAGATCCGGGTGGAGGAATCGCCGAAGATCTATGCCGACGCCGAGTACATGGCCACCGTTGACCTGATCGTCCAGTGCAACACCATGAACACCATTGAAAAAGAGGAGTTCGAGGGGCTGCGGGCGGCCATTGACGCCGGTACCGGAATGGCCGGCTGGCACGGTGGAATCGCCGACTCCTACCGGAACAGCTCCGACTACCTGCACCTGATCGGCGGCCAGTTCGCCTGTCATCCGGGCAAGCACCCGGATGAGAGGGTGGGGGACGCCTCCGACAACTTCATCGACTACACGGTTCAGATGCTGCCGGCAGCGGCAGACCATCCCATTACTGCCGGGCTGGCGGACTTTGATTTGCGCACCGAACAGTACTGGGTCCTTACCGACGACTACATTGACGTACTGGCCACCACCACGCTTCCGGCGCGGGAATGGGATTCCTGGCACCGCCCCGTCACCTGCCCGGCTGTCTGGACGCGGCAGTGGGGTGCGGGCAAGATCTTCGTGGCCACGCCCGGCCACTCGGTTCAGATCCTGCAGGACCAGAACGTAAAGACTCTCATTGAAAGGGGCATGCTGTGGGCGAGCCGCTGAATTCCGAATCGGGCGGTGCTGCCCCCCTGCGGATCGGCATGGTGGGCTGCGGCAACATTAGCGCGGCCTATCTCGAAACATTTCCGCGGCTCGACGCCGTGACCCTCACCGCGGTGTCGGACTTGGATATGGACCGGGCCCGTGCCGTTGCTGCCGAGTACCCCGGGGTCCGTGCCCTGACCGTGGATGAACTGCTGTCCGACGACGCCGTGGACCTGGTCCTGAACCTCACCATCCCCGCTGCCCATGCAGAGGTTGCCCTGAAGGCGATTGCTGCCGGCAAGCACGTGTACGGCGAGAAGCCGCTGGCCGCCAGCACTGCTGAAGGACAGTCGATGCTGGAAGCCGCCGCGGCTGCCGGCGTCATCCTGGGCTCGGCGCCGGATACCGTGCTCGGCACCGGCACGCAGACGGCACGAAAGGCAATTGATGACGGGCTGATCGGAAAGCCCATCTCCGCCACGGCCACCATGGTCACGCCGGGCCATGAACGGTGGCATCCGAACCCCGATTTCTACTACGTCCCGGGAGGCGGCCCCCTGCTGGATATGGGCCCCTACTATGTTTCCGCCCTGGTAACGCTGCTGGGGCCCGTTGCCTGTGTTATCGGTGCGGCCAGCAGCACCCGGGATACCCGGATCATCGGGTCGGGCCTGCGCGCGGGGGAAGAGATTCCGGTCAGCACTCCCACTCACGTCACCGGGGTCCTGGTCCACGCTTCCGGTGCCCTCTCCACCCTGGTGATGAGCTTTGACGCCGTGGCCACACGGTCTTCCAACATTGAAATCCACGGGGAAACGGGTTCGCTGGCAGTTCCCGACCCCAACCGCTTTGACGGGGAGGTCCATGTGCGGCGCCTCGACGCCGATGACTGGGAGCTTCTGCCGGTATCCGCGGGGTACCAGGGCGCCTCACGCGGGATAGGCCTGCAGGATTTGGCCCTCACTCCGGCAGGGGAACTGCCGCGGGCCAGCGGCGAACTGGGGTTCCACGTGCTGGAAGTCATGCAGGCGGTGCTGGCCTCTGCAGAGTCCGGTGCCGCAGTGCCGATTCGCAGTATGTGTGAACGTCCGGCCGCGGTTGCCTTGTCCCGGACTCAGGGCGCAGAGGCAGGCAGCCTGACCTAGATCGAGGTCTAAATCGAACGTATGTTCGAACAGATATTTCCCTTGAAGATCCCCCGGGTGCTGCTACCCGGGGGATCTTTATGTCAGGGGATCTTCATGTTGGGGAGCGCCTGTTCACAGGAGCCCGAACCGCAGGGGTCAGCGTCAGACTCCTGTGCCGCTCCAGTCGTAGCCAAACCGTGCCAAACCGTGCCAGAGCTGCTTGAGCGTTTGCCGGTCATACCGCTGTTCCCGCACGGCGATGCCGATAACCCGGGGGTCCAGCCACCCATCTTCGGCGATATCCTGCCCGGCCGCCACAACGCGGGGGCTCCGATAGTCGGGGTACCGGGCCAGGTCCGCCGCAGTGAGGCGGAACCCGGGGTGCCATTCCAGGGGGCACGGGAGGGCACGGGCAGCCGCTTCAACGTCGGTGCCGCGGTAGGAAGGGTCAAGGACCAGCGCGGCAATGTCGCTTTCGACCCTCAAGGGGCCGTGAATGTGGGCTTCCACATGGTCATCCAGTATGTCCAGACCGGCCGCGGGTGCGTGTTTCAGCGCCAGGTCTACCAGGGGCATGTGCTCGGCCGTGCCGAAGTGCTCCGGCTCCGTGCTGCTGTCCGGATAGCAGAACGTCACGCGGGGAAGCTCCTCGCGGCGAAGCCGGAAGTGGGAGGAGCCAAACCGCACGGAACCGCCGACGGGGAGACGGCGGTAGTTCAGCGAACCGTACTTGGGGCGCTCAGCTGCCGGGGCGCCGTCGTACACCCCGCCGAACATCCGCTGTTCCCAGCGCCAGCGCTCGCCGCCCGGCCAGGCCGTGAGGCCCCCGTTGCCGGTTCCGGTTTCAAACTGCGAGCGGTAGACGGAATCCGTGACCAGATGTGCCAGCAGTGTTGTGCCGGAGACGGGGGAGTCGGGATGGAAGTGCACCGTGACGTCAAGGGACGGATCCAGGGGCGGACCCGTTGTCCCGGTGCTGACGTAGTCGACCGCCTGAGCCCACAGGGGAGCGCTGTCATCCATAGCGCACACCCTACTTACTCCGTGCCGATGCCGGGGAGGCTTACTCCCCGGCACCGGCACGGCGCTCGCGGATGGGAGGGAGTTCCTAGGCGGCGCTGCGTGCCTTTCTCGTGAGCACTGATACCGACCGCGGAGCCAGCTTGGATTCCCAGCCCGGGAGGGGATCGCCGTCGACGCCGGTAATGTCCACCGCCGCGTCGGTGCGGTTGATGAGGAAAACGTAGTCGGCGTCCCCGTTGGTTCGCACAACCAGTTCGACGGCGCCGCGCAGCTCCGCAGGCAGCTCACTGACCACCCCGGCGCTCGCCGCGAGAACAGCGAGGATCGGTTCGAGCCCGGCCGCACCGAGGCGTGCGCCCACATAGGCTGCGCTTCCGGTGCCGACGGTGCGGCGCGTGACTGCGGCATCGCCGGAGTGCTCCCCGCTGGTGTATCGGGCGAGGATTTCGACGTCGCCGGCGGACGGATGCACGCGGTCGGCCCAGAGCGCGGCTGTGGTCCCGTTGTCCAGCTGAACCGTCTCGCCGTCCAGCAGCGGGCCAAACTCATCGATCCGCACGCCCAGCAGATCTGCAAGGGCTCCGGGATAGCCGCCGAGCCAGATGTGGTCATTCTCGTCCGTGATGCCGCTGAAGTACCCGGTGACGAGGTGCCCCCCGCCGTGGACGTATTCCTCGAGGCGGGCTTTCAGGCCCGCCGGAACAGCATGCAGGACGGGTGCAACCACGAGCCCGTACCCGTCCAGTTCAGCGGCGGAGGGAACCACGTCAACCCGGAGGCCCAGGGCCAGGAACGCCGAGTACCAGTCAAGGGCCTCCTGCTTGTAGCGCAGGCGGTCCGAGGGATGGGAGTCCTGCTCCGAAGCCCACCACGAGTTCCAGTCGAAGAGGATGGCTGCCGGTGCCTGGCCGCGGCGCGAACCCACAACACCGGACAGGGACTCCAGCTCCCGGCCCAGGCTGACCACGCTGCGGAAGATCGGGCTGTCCTCGCCGGCGTGCGGAACCATGGCCGAATGGAATTTCTCGGCGCCGGCCTTGGACTGCCGCCACTGGAAGAAGCAGACGGCGTCCGCCCCGTGGGCAACATGGGTGAGTGAGTCGCGGCGCAGCGCTCCGGGCTTTTTGGGGGTGTTGATCGGCTGCCAGTTCACGGCGCTGGTGGAGTGCTCCATCAGGAACCAGGGTTTTCCGCCGGCGATGTTGCCGGTGAGATTCGCCGAGAAGGACAGCTCGTCCACCGCCTGCGGACCGGGAACGAAGTAGTGGTCATTGGCGATGAAGTCCACTTCCGGAGCCCAGTCCGCGTAGTCCATTCCCTTGGTTTCACCCATCACCATGAAGTTCGTGGTGACGGGAATGTCGGGAGTGATGGCGTTGAGGATGTCGCGCTCTTCCCGCAGGTACTGCTTGAGCGCATCCGAGGAGAACCGCTTGAAATCCAGCTGCTGGGTGGGGTTCGGATGTGAAGCGGCCCGGCGGGGAGGCAGGATCTGTTCAAAGTCCGTGTACCGCTGGGACCAGAAGTCCGTGCCCCAGGCGTCGTTGAGGACATCGATGCTGCCGTAGCGGTCCGTGAGCCAGACGCGGAACGCGCGGGCGGCGTCGTCGGAATAGTCGTAAATGTTGTGGCAGCCAAGCTCATTGGATATGTGCCAGGCACAGACTGCCGGGTGGTCCTTGTAGCGCTCGGCCATGGCGGTCACGAGTTTCAGCGCGTGCTCCCGGAAGACCGGGCTGGTGGGACGCCAGTGCTGCCGGGCGCCGGGTGACAGGATCCCGCCGTCGGCGGTGACGGGCAGGATTTCCGGGTGCTCGGTGGCCAGCCACGGCGGCGGGGAGGCGGTGGCGGTGGCCAGGTCCACGGCAATGCCGTTTTCGTGAAGGAGGTTGATGACTTCGTCCAGCCAGGCAAAGTCCCAGGTATCTCTGGCGGGCTGCAGCCGGGCCCAGGAGAAGATCGCCAGTGACACCACGTTGACGCCGGCCTCGCGCATGAGCCGCACGTCCTCGTCCCAGGTCTCCCGCGGCCACTGTTCCGGGTTGTAGTCGGCGCCGTACGCCATGCGCCGGCGGTTGGGATCGGTGGGCCAGCGCAGCCAGCGGTGGGTGGTGGGTGTTGGCACGGTAGAGCTCCTTGGAATGTTGGGGATGCGGGTGTGGGGGTGTGCCTGCGTCCAATGGCAGACGCCGGGATGCAGGTCCGGGCCGGCCGGGGACACGAAGCCCCGGCCGGCCCGGATCCGGTGATGCGTTGGTTCGTGGCTTACTCCGAGACGGTGAAGCCCTGCTCGTTGCCGTACTTGATGCTGGCGTCCTGCCAGTCCTTCAGTCCGTCCTTGAGCGTGGTGTCGGAGACGTAGGCCTGTCCGGCGGTGTCGTTGTAAATGCCGTTGGCGTAGGCCTGGAAGGGCAGGTAGGACCAGCCTTCCGGGACGTTCTTGGCAGATTCCGCAAAGACTTCATTGGCCTTCTGGCCGCCGAAGTACTCGAACTCGTCGGACAGGAACTCCTCTGATTCCAGGGTGGCTGCAGTGGCCGGGAACGCACCGTTGTCCACGCGGGTCTGGACGCCGTCGCCTACGTTGGCGTACTCGAGGAAGGCGTACGCCAGGGCGCCCTTCTCACTGGCTGAAGTGATGCTCAGGGCGCTGCCGCCGTTTTCGGCGCTTGCTGTTTCTCCCTCTTCCCACTGGGGCAGGGGAGCAACCCGCCATTTGCCGGCCGTGGCCGCAACGCCGGAGGAGAAGGTGGCCGGCATCCAGGCGCCGGTCGCAAGGGTGGCGATGGTGCCGTTTCCGAGTCCCTGGTACCACTCGTCGCCCCAGGAGGTGATGGGTGCCAGGAGATCTTCGTCCAGGAGCTGCTGCCAGGTTTCGGTGAACTTGGTGGAGCCCTCGTCGGAGAAATTGACGGTGACGTCTGTCCCGTCGACCTTGTAGGGCTGGCCGCCCGCCTGCCAGATGAGGCTGGTGGCAAGACCCGCATCTCCGGTGTCATTGGCGATGTAGACGCTGGGATCTGCCTTGTGCAGGGCTCGGGCGGCGTCGACGTACTCATCCCAGGTGGTGGGAACCTCCACACCGTACTTGTCGAAGATTTCCTTGTTGTAGTACAGGGCCATGGGCCCGGAGTCCATGGGAAGGCCGTAGATGCCTCCGTTGGCCTGGACCGAGTTCCAGGGGCCCGGGTTGTAGGTGTCCTGCAGGTCTGCGGCACCGTAGCCGCTGAGGTCCTTGACGGAATCTGCCAGTGCAAACTGGGGGAGGGAGAAGTACTCCAGCTGCGCGATGTCAGGAACTCCCGAACCGGCCGCGATGGCGTTCTGCAGTGCCACATAATGGTCATTGCCGGTGCCGGCGTTCACGAGATTCACGTTGACGTTCGGGTGTTCCGCTTCGAAGCCTTCGACAACCTCGTCGAGGGTGGGTTCCCAGGACCAAATGGTGATGTCTCCGCCCTCCTCGAGGGCAGCCTGGACGTCGTCGGCGCTGACCTCTTCAGCTGCAGTGCCGGTGTTGCCGCTGTCTCCGCCGCCGCAGGCTGTGAGGGCGAGGGCAGCGGTAAGGGCAACTGCGGAGCCGCGCAGCACTGCCAGGGAGATTTTGCTCTTCATGGTTTTCCTTTTCACGTCATTGTTTCCGGAAGGGTTTCATTCTTTGACGGCGCCGGCGCTGAGGCCGGACTGCCAGTAGCGCTGCAGCAGCAGGAACGCTGCTATCAGCGGAAGGATGGTGAGGAGCGAACCGGTGATGACGAGGTTGAAGATTGCCTCGCCGCCGGCTGTGGAGGCCTGGCCGTTCCAGGCGTTCAAGCCCAGGGTCAGCGGATACCAGTCGGGGTTCTTGAGCATGATCAGCGGCAGGAAGTAGTTGTTCCAGGTGGCCACCATGGTGAACAGCAGCACCGTGACGATGCCCGGCCCCAGCAGCGGCAGGCAGATCTGGAAGAAGGTGCGGAACTCTCCCGCCCCGTCCATGCGCGCCGATTCCAGCAGTTCGGTGGGGATGGCCTCGGTGGCGAATGTCCACATCAGGTACAGGCCGAAGGGCGAGATGAGCGACGGGATGATGACTGCCCACGGGGTGTTGGTGAGGCCGATCTCGCTGAACATCAGGAAGGTCGGGACGGCCAGGGCGGTGCCGGGTACGGCGACGGCGCCGATAATGACGGCGAAGACGGCCTTCTTTCCGGGGAAGTTGAACTTCGCGAGGGCATATCCGCCAAGGACGGCGAGGAAGGTGGCCCCGCCCGCGCCCAGCACCACGTAAAGCACGGTGTTGAGCAGCCAGCGGACGAAGATGCCGTCGTCGTAGGTGAGGGTGTCGGCAACGTTGCTGAACAGGGCAAAATCACCGCTGAACCACAGGCCGAATGAACTGAAGAGATCGGCCTGGGTCTTGGAGGAGTTGATGACCAGCCAGAGCAGCGGGACAAGGCTGTAAATAAGGACAATGCCGGTGAGGACGGTCAGCAGCACATTCCGCTTGGGATTGTCCACGCCGCGGCGCTTGCTCTTCATGCGGATATTGGCGCTCCGGGATTTCTGGTTCCGGGCTCGGGCGGGGTCGACGGCGACGCTCATGGTCAGCTTTCCTTCCGCATTCCGCGCAGCTGTACTGCGTAGGCGATGACCATGGTGATGACGCCCATGATGATGGCCACGGTGGCGGAGTAGTTGTACTGCTGGCCGGAGAAGCTCAGCGAGTAGGCGTAGAGGTTCGGAGTGAAATAGGTGGAGATTGAGTTGGGTGCCAGGCTCTGCAGGATGCTTGGCTCGTTGAAAAGCTGGAAGCTTCCGATCACCGAGAAGATGGTGGCCACCACCAGCGCTCCGCGGATGGCGGGAACTTTGATGGCGGTGATGAGCCGGAACTGGCTGGCGCCGTCGATTTCCGCGGCCTCGTAGATCGATTTCGGAATCACGCTGAGAGCGGAGTAAAAGATCAGCATGTTGTAACCGATGAATTCCCACGTGACGATGTTCCCGATGGAGGCAAGGATGAGGTCGGGGGAGAGCGGGTTCGGCAGGTTGATGCCCAGGGCACTGTTAATATTGCCGACCAGCCCGAACCGGGTGCCGTATATGAAGCCCCACATCAGGCTGGCGACCACGGCGGGAACTGCGTACGGCAGGAAAATGGAGATTCGGAAGAAGGACTTGCCGTAGAGCCTGCCGCTGTCCAGCGCCAAAGCCACCAGGAGTGCGATGAGCAGCATGACCGGCACCTGCACGGCCAGGAACAGCGTCACCCGCAGCAGCGCGGACCAGAACTGTGAATCCTGCAGTGCCTGGCTGTAGTTGGCCAGGCCGACAAACCTGTTGCCGCCCACGAGCTGGTTGCGGAAGAAACTGAGCCAGATCGAGTAGGCGATCGGCGCCATGAAGACAATCGCGAAGACAGCCATGAAGGGCCCGATGAAAAGCCAGCCGGACCAGGACCGTTTCCGGGTGCGTCTGGCGGGCATCGGCTGCGTGCCGAGCAGGGCGGGTGGAGGTGACGCCGTCGTCATGGTGGTTCCTCTGTGAACTGATACCGGCCTAAGCCGCACGGGTAAGTACGCACGCAAATGTTTACGTAAACATTTTTATTGTTAGGATAATCACATGCCTCCTCCGTCTCGTCAACACTCCGCCCGGGACCGTCGACCCGTATCCATGCGGGACGTCGCCCGACTGGCTGGGGTATCGGCTCAGACGGTGTCCCGCGTGTCGAACGGCAGTCCCGGAGTGGTGGAAGCTACCCGGGAGCAGGTGATCGCCGCCATGCGCGAGCTGGGTTACCGGCCCAACAGCGCCGCGCGCGCGCTGAAGCGGGGGAGTTTCCGGACCATCGGAGTCATCCTTTTTACGCTGGCCACCACCGGCAACGTCCGCACCCTCGAAGCCATCGCGGCCCGGGCTGCGGAAGAGGACTATGCCATTACGCTGATCCCCGTAGCTGCACCAACCCAGGCCGGAGTGCAGGGTGCTTTTTCACGGTTGAATGAGCTGGCGGTGGATGCGGTCATCGTCATCATGGAAGTCCATCTGCTCGATTACTCAACCGTTGCCCTGCCGACGGGAACACACGCCGTCGTGGTCGATTCCGAGGCCAGCGAGGGTTACAGCGTGATCGACACGGATCAGGCCGACGGCACCCGGAAGGCCGTGGAGCATCTGCTGGATCTGGGGCACTCCACGGTGTGGCACGTCGCCGGACCCTCTGTTGCCTTCGCTTCCGAGCGGCGCGTGAGCGCCTGGCGCACAACATTGGCCGCGCGGGGCTGCGAGGAACCTCCGCTGCTGCGGGGGGATTGGTCCGCGGACTCAGGCTATGAGGCCGGGCTGTCCCTTGCTTCGTCCGGCTGCACCGCGGTGTTTGTCGCCAACGACCAGATGGCGCTGGGTGTGCTGCGGGCATTTCACGAAAAGGGAATCCGGGTGCCGCAGGACGTGAGCATTGTGGGGTTCGACGATATTCCGGACAGCAGTTCCTTCAGCCCGCCCCTCACCACCGTGCATCAGGACTTTGCGGAACTGGGGCGGCGGTGCGTCGACAAGGTGCTGAAGCAGATGAGGGAAAACTCTACGCAGCCCGGCTGCGACCTGGTGCCCACACGGCTGGTGGTGCGCAGCAGCACCGCCGAAGCCCCAAAGCAGCGTGCGTTAAAAGCACCTGCCGGCCACCGTCATCAGGCAGGACAAGGCGAGTACCGCTGCCCATCGGAATAGGCGGATGAATCCGGGCAGGGCGTTTTTGTCCCCTGCGGAAAGAGAAGAATTCATGTGGGCGAGATTTTCATAATTCCAGCAAGGAGCAAGAGTAGTCCGCCGCCCCCGTAACTGCCGCGGCACGGGCGCACTCCTCGAACAATTCGGCGTCGTCCATGACGGGTCTGTCCGGGAACAAGGTCACCGTAAGCTTCCTGCTCTTCACGGCCCAGGTGCCGGCTACCTCACCGCGGGCCAGGACCGGATTCACGCCTCGAGACAGCAGCGCCCGCCGGCCCGGCGGAACAATCAGCGGATCGGCTGTTCCGGAACCGAGGATCCACGGGTCGGCCGCCGAGATGAGCCGGATGCCCGGCGTCGTTTCAACTTTTGTGAGTGCATGAAGACCGTCGAGGTCACCGGCAAGCATCCACATGTCCCGGCCGTCGACCGAGACAGCGCGCATCTTGCCTCCGAGATCCTCAAGCCAGCGATCGACGGCACGCCGGCCGGCGCTCAGTCCGGCCGCCACGTGGTAGTGAACGCGGTCCGCCGTGGTTGGTCCGTAGCTGCCAATGAACATCTCCACCCCCCGGCGGCCGGCCGTATCGACGTCGGTGAGTCCGTTCCAGCCAGGCACCCGGTCGAAGGACTGCAGGGTCGGGTGTCCGTCCTTCGCCGCCCCGAAGCACATGTCACCTTGCCACATCAGCGGTTTCAGCAGCGTGTCCGTCTTGTCCACCAGAGCTGCTGCGGCCTGACGGTATCGAGGTTCACGGCCGGCCACCTCGCTAAGCTCATGCCTGGTCAGAGGCTGGTCAGCCACGGCGTCGCGCATGAGCTGCCGGAACGCGGGCCAATCCCCTGGAGCGAGCCCATATGCCGCCTGCCAGCTTCGCCGCTCCCATTGCCTGCCCGACGCGCGCAGCGTCAGGTACAGGGATGCACTGTCCGGTGTCATGAGGTGCACGGCTCCGCGAAACGCATAGGCCTTTATCAACCGGCCGTCTTTGACTGCGCCTTCCAGCGCCCCCTTATCGACCGGACCACGTCGCGCCGCGACTGCCAGCTCCGGTGTGGCCACCGGCCACGCCGATACGGCACCTGCCCGGCCAACCACATCCTCAATCGGGGCAGTCACACGTGCATCAAGCCAGTGCCGGCCCAGCCGCCACCTCCGCGCCTGCTGAGCAGTGATGTTCACGCGACCCATCATGACAGCACGTCCCGTCGAGCCAATTCCACCCGGCACGTTTACCGGGTGGAACCACCGATCTTTTGCAGCCTTACCGGGTTCAGCGTCCGGG
This sequence comes from Arthrobacter sp. TJ-178, assembly GCF_058269275.1. Taxonomy (NCBI): domain Bacteria; kingdom Bacillati; phylum Actinomycetota; class Actinomycetes; order Micrococcales; family Micrococcaceae; genus Arthrobacter; species Arthrobacter sp. TJ-178. The sequence continues at coordinate 240,411 of NZ_JBZCNK010000003.1, forward strand.
GCGGGTGCGAAGGTATTGCCGCAGGCCCGGGATCGCGAAGTCGACTCTGCCGTGGCCGGCGGACTGTATGAGCCCAGCCGCCAGGAGCCTGGAACGGTAATTTGCTACGAGATTTGTCCGGGCCCCGATGCGCCGGCCTATTTCGCCGGCCACGGAGGGGCCGTCGTCTTCGGCCATGGCAGAAAGGAAATCCAGATCTTTGGGGGAGGCGGCGGCAAGCGCCGCTTCGATGACCGTACGCGCATTGCGGCGGTGTGCCGCCTCGATGGCGCGGTCAACGGATTCCGGGCCGAGTTCGCCCTGGCTGTTTTCGGCCTCACGCCAGAGGAAGTAGCCCACCAGCTGAATGAGGAAGGGATATCCGCCGGTGGCTTCGGCTGCCCGGTGCACGAGGCCGGGGGAGACCCGGAAGCCTGCAGCGGAAAAGGTGGCCGCAAAGGACTCATCCACTTCCCGGATGGCGGCCGCGTGGAGATCAATTTTGTCCGCCCGTCGGAGGAAGGTGGCTACTCCCTCGTTCAGCAGGTCGGAAACCGCCGCGGGCAATCCAGCGAAGACCAACCCGATGGGAAGGCGGTCCTGGATGAAGTGTTGAACACTGGCGGCCAGCTGGGCGAGTTCACTGCGGTCCGCGGCATGGATCTCATCCACTGTAATGATGAGTCCGTTGCCTCGTTCATCCAGGAGCCTGAGAAGTTCCTCGCCCAGTGTCCGCCATGCCACTTGGCGTTCCGGCGGCAGCTGCGTGGTGATGCTGAAGCCGGCGGCAGCGATGGCCGTGATGCGGCGGTTGACCGGACCTGATCCCAGCTCCTCGGCGATGCCTCGCATGGATTCTCCGATACGGCCCATGAAGCCGGCCGTGGCGGTCTCGGAAATGACCGCCCAGCCCTTTTCCCGGGCTATGTCGTGGGCGGCGCCGAGCATGACCGTTTTGCCGATTCCGCGTGCCCCGGTGAAGATGGTCAGCAATCCGGGAGCTCCGGATCCGAGGCGAAGCCCGTACTCGAACTCATCGAGCACGCCTGCCCGGCCCAGGATTTGCGGGGGAGTTGCACCGGCTGACGGGCGGAAGGGGTTCTCCATCAAGGGCTCCTGTGAGTGCTTGTGAGTCTTGTGAGTTTCAGATTCCTTGTGAGTTTACATGAGTTAGGTGAGTTCGGCGGGCAGCGTCTAAAGGATTCCGGTGCCCATGCACGCACAGCAAAACAAACCGCATTTGCCTCAAGGAGAAGGGGCAGCGGGAGACACCCCTCTCACGGGTTAAGCATGAGCAATTTTCCTCTTCGAGCAGTGAGCCGGGAGTCTGCGGTGGTCAGCGGCCGGCGCGGGTAGGAGCCGTGCTTGAACGCAGCGTCAGTGAAGTCGCCAGCTCTACATGCGGCGATGAGGGCCGCCGGCCCTCATCCATGACGAGGATTGTCTGGACCGCCATTGCGCCCATGCCCTCGAGGTTTTGGTGGACAGTCGTGAGCGGCGGCGTCGTCCATGCGGCCTGAGGGGTATCGTCGAAACCCGTGACGCTGAGCCCTTCAGGTACCGAGATGCCCAGCTCGTGCGCCGCGGTGAGCACCCCCACTGCAATCTCGTCGTTGGCCGCCATGATCGCCGTCGGCGGGTGTGTAGACGTGAGCAGCTCGCGCGCGCGCTCGATTCCGGTGGCGACCGCGAAGGGGCCGGATTTAATGAGGGCAGGGTCAATCATCTGGTCGACGGAGTCGAGCGCGGCCTGATATCCGAGCCGTCGGTCGCGGGCCGCGTCCGATGCCTCGGGGCCGCCGATCCAAGCAATGCGTCGGTGACCCAGGCGGATGAGGTGCTCGGCTGCGGTACGCGCGCCGGCCCAGTTGCTCGATCCGACGCTCACCATCCGGCCGTGCCGTGTGTCGACCGGGTCGACAATGAGGAAGGGCAGGCTTGTGTCCCTCGCCGCGTCGATGAGTCCGTCGGGTTCGGAAAGCGTGAGGCCGATGATGCCGACAACCCCGGACCTCCGTTGATCGGCGATCCAATCTCGCGCCACCGCCCGATGCGTGCGCGAGGTGCGCTCAGGGGCGAGGCGGGTCAGAAGATCAACCTGGGCATTGGTGGCCTCCGCCAATGCACCCTGCAGGACGCCCAGGATATAGGGCGAGGCGGGAAGGTCGAAGACGACGGCAACCACGCGACGCGCTGCCAAGGTCGCCGGAAGCGTCGTTGGCCGATAGTCCAACGCGGCGGCTGCGGCCAGGACTCGTTCACGGGTGTTGGGCGAGATGTCATTACGTCCGTTGAGGGCCTTGGAGACTGTCGCCTTGGAGACGCCCACGGCCGTGGCGACATCCGTCAGGGTTGCTCGTCGCCCGGGGGCATCAGGAGTCATAGATCCTTCTCTTCGAAAAAATTTCGGTAAGCCACTGCGTCATGTCTCATCCAGAAAGCGACCAAGGCGCCTATTGACAGACGTAATAGCAAAATCTACTATCAACCAACGATACACGTTTCGAAACTGTTTCGCAGAATGAATCGGCTCATGCCGTTTCGTGACCAAAGGAGGTCTTTATGTCCGTCGAGCCATCGGCAAGCGTATCGGTCGACGGACACCCTCCCAGTGATGCCGTGCTCCGGCACGTCTGGAGCGAATGCATCGGAGCGGGCCGGGCCAATGAGGCACTGCGTGCTGATTGGCAGCGGCACTTCAGCGAAGCAGTCGACGTGCTTGGTGCGCGCTACGTGCGGTTCCATGGCCTCTTCCACGACGACATGTTCGTGTACCGCGCATCTAACGGTGGTGGTTTCGGTCCGCCGACACCACTCGCCGAACCTGTCTACACCTTCGCCTACGTGGACAAGGTGTTCGACGCGATCCTTGACACGGGTGCTCGCCCCTTCGTCGAACTTGGCTTCATGCCGCGTGAGCTCGCGACGGAGACCGAGACGCTGTTTTGGTGGAAGGCACACTGCAGCCCTCCCAAGCACATGGATGCCTGGGTTGCCCTCGTCACCGCGACGGTCGTGCACTGGATCGAGCGTTATGGAATCGACGAAGTGCGCACCTGGCCGTTCGAGGTATGGAACGAACCAAATCTCGTGCCCCACTTCTGGACAGGAACCAGGACGGAGTACTTCCAGCTTTACGAGGAGACCGCGAAGGCCATCAAAGCGATCGATTCCGGTCTCCGAGTCGGTGGCCCCTCTTCGTCGGTCTTCGTACCGGACGCCCGCTACGACGGCGAATACCACGACAGGTCGGTTGAGGCAGCCACGGCAGAAGCTCCCGATCCCGAACTCCTTCCATGGAAACCGGTGTGGATCAACGAATTCATCGCTTACTGCGCCGAACGCAGCGTTGCCGTCGATTTCCTCTCCGCCCACCTGTATCCCACGGATTTCGCCTTCGACACCCAGGGTGTAGGCCGCGCCATCAGCAGACAGCGCGACGCCACACGTAATGACCTGGCGGTCATGCGGCAGATCATTGCCGAGTCACCGTATCCGGACGCCGAGCTTCACATCACCGAGTGGTCCACGTCGCCGTCGAGCCGGGATCGAATGCACGACACGGTGTTCGCCGCGACCTACATCGCGCGGGCTTTCCTCCAGTGTCACGACCTCGCCGACTCGATTTCCTACTGGACGTTCACCGATGTGTTCGAGGAAGGCGGCGGCGGCATAGGGCCCTTCCACGGCGGTTTCGGTTTCATCAACGAACAGGGCATCCATAAACCTACATTCCACGCAATGGCGATGCTCAACCGCCTCGGCGGCCGGATAGCGCTGCAAACCGAACACGGCATCATCACCCGTACGGCAGATGATGCCGTCGCTGCGGTGTTCTTCAACTATCCGGATTCCATGGCCGCGAGGTCCGTGGGCACTGCGAACTCCTACGTACAGACACGTCGCCTCGCCGGGGAAGGTCCCGCCCGGCGCATTGTTCACACCGTCGCTGGACTTCCCCCTGGTAATGACTACCAGGTCGAGATCCTTGATCAGGATCACGGGGATGTTGCATCCGCATGGCACGGGATGGGGGAGCCGCTCAACCTGTCCCGCCGGGACGTAGCCGGCTTAATGACGATCGCCGACGATCTGGACCGAAGAACTCTCACTGTCGACGCCCACGGCGTGCTCACGATTGATGTGCTGCTCCCACCCTGGGCCGTGATGTCGATCTTCTCCGCCACACTTTGACCCCGATGGATCCACATATGACGAAGTATCGAAAGGACCCGCATCATGAGATCAATGAAGAGATCCGTACGAGCCGCGGCAGTTGCGGCGCTGACGGCCCTTGCTCTGACGGCCTGTGCTGGCGGAGGAGATGCAGGAAGGGGAGGAGGTGAGCAGGCGACCGAGGAAAACAAGCCGGAGCAGCTAACAGTCGCCGCTTGGATGGACTTCCCGCCCGAGCTGCTTGCGTCGTTCGAAGAGGAATACGGAATCAAGGTAGCCGTCGAGTCATTTCCCGACGGCGCCTCGGCCCAGACGGTACTTCGCAATGGCCTTTCCTCCGGGGGTGCCGGGTTATCGGACGTCCATCTGATCGAACTCGACTGGTGGACCGAGATGATGGCGGCTCCGGAGGACTGGGTCGAGCTTCCCGAGGTCCCCGACCGGTGGGTGGACTGGAAGGTTGAGCAGGGGTCCGTCGATGGCGTCATGACCGGCTACGGGACTGATATCGGCCCGCTGGCAATCGCTTTCAACCAGGACATGACCTCGGCAGCGGGTGTCGCTCAGGATCCTGAAGCGTTCGGGAAATACATCGGTGCCGAAGCCGCCACCTGGGAGTCCTTCCTTGACGCCGGCCGCGAGTACGTCGCAACGTCCGACGACTACTTCATTGATTCACTGTCCAGCGCCTTTCAAGCTGCCATCAACCTGCTTCCCAGCGCCTTCGAGGACCCGGAGTCAGGCGACCCGTACAACCTCGCAGACAACGCCGAGGTGAAGGAACTGTTCATGACGTTCGCTGACGCGGCCGCCGATGGCGTGTCAGCCGGAATCCCGATCGGCCACGCGGACTGGGGCGCAGGCTTCCAGAACCGTGAATGGGCCACCGTGGTCACCCCCGCCTGGATGACCGGCATCATTGCCGAAAACGCCGACGGCATCGAGGGATGGCGTGTTTCCAACACCTTCCCCGACGGCGGTGGCAACTGGGGTGGCTCGTTCTTCTCCGTCCCCGCGACGGGCGAGAACACCGGGTGGGCTGTCAAGCTTGCCGACTACCTCACGTCACCCGAGGCGGCCGTGCAGTGGTTCCACACCACCGGGCAGTTCCCCTCGCAGCTCGGCGCCATTGCAAATCCCGACATCGCAGAGACCAAAAACGAGTTCTACGGCAACCAGCAGCTGGGGCAGATCTACGGCGACCTTGCCGCATCGGCGGGCAGCACGGCAGCAGGCGGCTTCCGCGGCGAGAACTTCGCCGGCATTCAGACACTGGTCACGAACGGCATATCCCGGGTGGAGTCCGGCAGCGCTACGCCGGAGGAGGCCTGGGAATCGGTCGTCGGAGAGTTCGAGGCACTCGGCTTCGACACTGCAGACTAATCCGTCCCTCCCGCGGTCTGGTCCCCGACTTCCGGGGACCGGACCGCGGCGCGGAGCGCCACCTCTTCGAAGCAAGGAAAGGCTCGAGTCATGGCTACAGATACATTGGCTAGATCTGCACCACCGCACCCTGCGCGCCGTGTCGGCTGGGGGCAGCGGTTGTCCCGCTGGGACATCAAGGTGTCGCCCTATCTCTACATCTCGCCATTCTTCATCATCTTTGCGATCTTCGGTGCATTCCCGCTCGTTTTTAACGTCGTCGTAGCGCTCCATGACTGGCACCGCCGCACAGGCATGGGCGACTTCGTGGGTTTTGACAACTTCACGTGGGTGCTGCAGCAACCGCTGTTCTGGCGGTCGCTCGAGAACACGTTCTCTATCTTCCTGTGGGGCGGCATTCCACAGCTCATCCTGGCGCTGTTGATTGCGTCGATCCTCGACCAGAACCTGCGCGCCCGCACGTTCTGGCGAATGAGCGTGCTCATCCCCTTCGTGGTGATGCCGGTTGCCACCTCGATGATCTTCGGTCAGGTCTTCGGTCAATTCGGTCTTCTCGTGCCCAATCTTCAGGAGCTCGGCCTTTGGACCGAGTACAGCTCGCCGTTCTTCCAGGACCGCACGCTGTCCCACATGGCCATCGGCTCAATGGTTGTCTTCCGCTGGACGGGATACAACGCGCTGATTTTCCTTGCTGCGATGCAGGCGGTGCCACGCGACCTCTATGAGGCGGCCACAGTGGACGGGGCGGGGCGTATGCGGCAGTTCTTCTCGGTAACTATTCCAAGCATCCGTCCAACACTGGTCTTTGTTGTCCTGACCATGACCATCGGAGGCCTGGAAATCTTCGACGAGGCCCGGATGTTCGACGGCGGCGGAACCGGCGGCGGCGTCGGCGGTGCCGACAGCCAGTGGACCACCGTGGTGCTGTACCTCTACAACCTCGGATTCGGCGAATGGCAGGACCGGCTCGGTCAAGCCGCAGCGGTCGGCTGGATCTTCGCCCTCATCATCCTGACGCTTTCGCTGCTAAACATCGCCTTGACAGGCAGGGTCGCATCGTCGAATGCCAGGGTCAAGCGGATGCCAAAACCCATTGGCGCGGCGTTCAAGGCGCGTGCAGCACAGCCGGCGGATGTCGATCAGTCAGTCGAAGGAGATCAACGATGAATACGGCATACATCGAGAATACGGCTGGTCGAGGGGCCGCCAACTACGCAAAGAAGCGCAAGGCCAGGGCCAGGTCAGTCGCGACCCAGCCCTCCGCCCGCCGGCCGGGCTGGATGACATACTCCTTCCTGGTCGTCGCGTTCGTCCTTTCGGCCTTCCCGCTCTATGCCGCCGCGATGTATGGCTCATCTACGACTACCGAGATTGCCAGGTCGATCGGTTCCCTGCCGACATGGCTGCCGACATTGACCCTCTTCGAAAACTTCGGGCAGGTTTTCTCGACCGAACAATTCAACATCTGGATAGCCTTCGTAAACTCACTGCTCGTCTCTGTCTCAGTGAGCGCCTCCACGGTGTTCTTCGCGACGCTGGCCGGCTTCACCTTTTCCAAACTCAGGTTTCGCGGTCGGCGGGCGCTCTATCTTGCGGTCATCGGCACCATGGTGATTCCAGCTCAAATCGGGACCATCCCCATGTTCGTCATGATGAACGAGTTCGGTTGGATCGACTCGCTCCTGGCGTTGACCGTTCCCGGGCTCATCGGTGCCTTCGGCGTGTTCTGGATGACGCAGTATCTTCAGGAAGCTCTGCCGTTTGAGCTGATCGAAGCAGCGCGTGTCGATGGGGCATCCATGTTCCGGATCTTTTGGTCGATCGCGTTGCCCGCGGCGCGCCCCGGCGCGGCAACGCTGGCCCTGTTTACCTTCATTGGTTCGTGGAACAGCTTCTTTTGGCCGTCGGTGGTCATGCGATCACAGTTGACGATGCCACTCGTGGTGCCTCAGCTCCGTGGTGCCTTTACTTCCGACACCGGTCTGGTAATGGCGGGCGTGTTCCTCGTTGCCGTACCCCTGCTTCTGGTCCTGGTCCTCGCAGGCAAACAACTCGTCGCCGGTGTCATGGAGGGTGCCGTCAAGGGCTGACCAGCACGTGCGTCAGGTTGCTGAGGCGCTCGAACTCGTCGGCAGCGGCCACTCCAGCGACGCCCTGATCGTCACCACAGATCATGCGAAGGCGGTGCATCAGGACCACAAGACCATGATCATCTCCTTTGAAGAGGAGACACCCACTTGGCGTCAAACCACCTTCCTCGTTCGCCGTCTCACCGTCGACACAAAGTACATGGGCGTACTGGAATATTGGCCGGGATGTACAGGCGGCGCAAGGATCAGGGCGGATGGGGGAGCAGGGTCATCCGGCCTATCGGCGCGGAACCTGTCTGCAGCACATGAAGACTTTCGCCACGCAGCGGACGGGGAGCCAATTGCACCTCAGGATTGGGGCAGCGGCCGCAGGTCCATATTCGCATGAACCTCGGACAATAACCCCGGCCTTGACGCCCGTTGCTGGTACGGTACGGTTCGGCAGCCGTCAAATACGGTTCCTGCCGAGAACGCCGGCAAGCTGAACTGTCGGGTCGCTCTGGTCGATGACGAGATTGGGACTCGGCCGCAGCTGGAACATGCATCCCGATTCACCGCTCCCTGCACCACCCGGCGCGGTGATGCAGGGCGGGCGAAACCAGGACGGGGGACCCCCTCCTCAAGCCTAGTTGACATAATGTAGATTATCGGCGTTTACATAGAGGCGCCCGAGAGGGGTTCACAGGCTAAATCCCACCAGGTGCCGATGTGCGTCAATCCCCTGTTTTTCAGCCGTCACCAAGCTCCTGCACCCAAGCTTCCGGCAAAGTCCCGTCCGGTGATCTTCGGGCAACCCGGGCCCGGCAGCTGATGCCCCGCTCGAAATGCTCACCTAGGTCACCGAATTCCGGGAAGGCCCCCTTCTCTGTCCCGTGTCAAGATGAGTTGACATAACGTCCCCCAGCGCGTGCGCGGGCGTATCTCGACAACCGCCCTGTGTTGACATAACGTGCTGCCCCGTATTCCAGGCCCCCGACGAATCCAGCCAGCTTGTCATAACGCCCGGCCCCGAAGAACTCGACCACGGCAGCTTGTCATAACACCCGGGCACCGCCGGCCGGGCTCGGCCAGCTTGTCATAACACCCGGGCACCGCCGGCCGGGCTCGGCCAGCTTGTCATAACGCTCACCGGCAGTGAACCGCAGCCGCAGCCGCCTGACATAACTGGCGCGTACCGGTCCCCTGCCGTTCCTCGCCCTGGTCCCCTGGCCAAGAAGCGGAAAACGACTAAAAAAATAGGACGTCGATCACTTCCCCCAGAGCTGATCAGGGTCTAAGATTTGCACTTGTGCCTCCAGTTGGGAAAAAAGGGGTCTCCGGCTATATGATCTACGCTCAACCCCCCAAAATTTCAGGAGATAAGCACTTCACATGGCTACTGATTATGATGCTCCCCGCGTCAAGGAAGAAGACCGCCCCAGCGACTCCCTCGAGGGCCTGAAGGCCCAGCAGCGCGGCGGCGCAATGACGGCTGTTCGGGACGTCGCTGACGAAACGGACGCCATTGACGGTTTCGAACTTCCCGGTGCCGATCTGTCCGGCGAAGAGCTGCTCATCAAGGTTGTGCCGGCTCAGGCTGACGAGTTCACCTGCATGTCCTGCTTCCTGGTGCGCCACCGTTCGCAGATCGCCAAGGAAAAGAACGGCGACAAGTACTGCATGGACTGCGAGGGCTAGTTCCCCCGCTCTCCCCCGGTTTTGGGTGTCCACGGCATGTCCGTGGCACCCAAACCGGTTATTTTTTTGCCCTTTTCAGCTATTCCACCGTCTGGATGACCTCATTGCGGCGCAGGAACCACGGCGTGTAGGGCGGATCGAACCGGGCAAACCGGGGCAGGCCCAGTACCGTGAAACCGGCGGCCTTCGCCGCCTCTCCCAGCGCCCCGGCGTGATCCAGATAATTCTTCGCCGTCCAGCGCCCCGAAAAAGAAGCCGCAGCCGCCCTGCTTTCCGGCACCGCCACGATGGAGACGGCGGGATCCTGAGGATCCGGTGCCGTCTCGGCGGAAAAGGCTTCGGGGAGCACAAAGGCCACGGTGAAGACGTCTGCGGAACCCTCAGGCTGCAGCAGCACCGGCGCCGTCATGGGAATCTGCTGTGAAAACCGGACCTCCGCCTGATCGGCTGACACGTCCTGGAGAGCCGGCCCGCCACGCCTGTTGTTGCCGCTGATGTAGCCGAACAGGTAGCGGAAGGCAGTATTTCCCGCCGACTCGAAATCCGAATGGACAGTCACCTGGGCCACCACGTGGGCAGGATAGTTCCGCAGCTCAAATCCGGGAAGAACTGCCAGCACCTCGTACGGCTGTTGCTCTGTCATGACGGCAGAGCCTAACGCCCCGACGCGGGCAGGAGAAGCAGTGGCAACTATGATGGGGCCGTGCCTTCAGAAACTGCTTACATCCGTGATCTGGTCCTTCCACTGCTGGAAGCGGACATGCCGCCGATCGTTCAATTGGGCCACCCCGCCCTTCGACAGCCCGCGCTCCCCTACAACGGGCAGCTGGACGACGGCGAACTGGCTGCCTTCATTGCACTGATGCGCCGGGTCATGCATGCTGCCCCGGGTGTTGGCCTGGCAGCTCCGCAGCTGGGCGTTCCGCTGCGGCTCGCCGTACTGGAGGACCATTTCGAAGATCCCGACCTGACGGACATTCGGGAACGCTATCCACTGCAGTTCTTCGCCGCCATCAACCCCGAGTACCGGCCCGCCGGCCCCGAGATGGTGGAGTTCTTCGAGGGCTGCCTTTCCTTCAACGGATATCAGGGCGTGGTCCCGCGGTTCCGTTCCGTGACGCTGCAGTTCACCGACGCCGATGGAGCCTCACAGCAGCGCGACTTCGAAGGCTGGCAGGCGAGGATTGTGCAGCACGAAACGGACCACCTCAACGGCACCGTCTATGTGGATAAGGTCCTCACCCGGTCCCTGTGCAGCAACAGCGAATACCTGCGCCGCTGGGCCTCGCCGTCCATCGACGAGGCCCGGCGGGGCCTGGGCTTCTAGGCACCTGCCGCGGTCGTACCCTTTCCCGGGTTGGCCGGCGTGGGCAGCCATGTGGCCCACCACTGCAGGATGTGCTCGAAGCGCTGGCGCCGGTGCCAGGGCGTTCCGGCCCGGGACAGCTCGTGGTTTTCGCCCGGGAACAGCAGCATTTCAGTGGAAACCCCGCGCTGCTTCAACGCCGTGTAGTAGCGCTGCGCCTGTTCCACCGGGCAGCGCAGGTCCTCTTCGGAATGCACCACCAGGGTGGGGGTTCGCACGTCGCCCACCCGTGCCATGGGGCTCTGGGCCAGCACCTTGTCCGGGTCCTGACCGGTGTACGCGGCGCTGAAGAACCAGCCGATGTCCGCTGATCCAATGAAGGACAGGGGATCAAGGAAGCCGCGCTCCACGATGGCGGCTGTAAACCTGTGATCGTTGGCGATGGTCCACGCGCTCAGGTAGCCGCCGTAGGAACCGCCCATCACGCCCAGGCGTTCGCCGTCGAGTTCCGGATGAGTGCTCAGCACGCCTTCGAGGAAGGACAGGACGTCGTCAAGGTCCTTGGTTCCCATGGCCTCCTTGATGGCGCGGCCGTGCTCCTGGCCGTATCCCGCCGAACCCCGGGGATTGCACTGCACCACGGCATAGCCGGCTGCGGCGTAGGCCTGCGCCTCATCGAAGTAGGCACAGTCGAACTGCGCAAAAGGTCCGCCGTGGATATTGAGCAGCACCGGATGCGGACCGGGCCCCTCAGGCAGGAACACCCATCCGTGCACGGGGTAGCCGTCACGCGACGGATGGATCTGCTCGGTGCCCGGTGTCGGCGTCGCCTGACGCCGAAGTGCCGCTGAAAAGTCCGTCAGCACACGCATTCCGCCGGCCTCTACCAGGGCCGCGTCACCCATGGTTCCGGCGTCCGCATAGCTGACGACGACGGCGCCCGCGGCCGCCGCTGCAGCCTGCACCACGCGCGGCCCGGAGACCAGGACCTCACTGTCGCCCGCCGCATCGATCTTCAGCAGTTCGACTGTGCCGCGGGTACGGTTGAACACCAGAACCGTGGAGTTCCCGGCCGGAACAATGCCGCCCTCCGCCAAATCAATGGTGTCCGGATCGGTCAGTCGCCGGGGCGGCGCCGAAGCATCCGAGGGCAGAACGTACAGCGAGGTGCTGCGGGCCACGAAATCGGTACCTGACCCGGAAAGTTCAGATGCCAGGAAAAACAGCCATTCGCCGTCGTCACTGGGAGTCGGCAGATCGGCGCCCAGCAGCGAGCCGGTCGCGGGTTCCGTGTTCGTCAGGCGCTCGGGTTCTCCTCCGGAAAGGTCCAGGGAGTAGAGATCGGAGACGAGGTCCTCATCGGCCCGCTCATGAAGGGAAGCGGTGAACAGGATGCGCTTGCCGTCGGCTGAAAACACGGGGGCGGAGGCATCGGCGTCGGCGGAAGTGAGCTGCCGGACCGGGGGAAAGGCGCCGGCCCCTGTTTCGGCTCCGCTGCCTGCGGTTTCGCCGGCATCCTGATCCGCGGCACTGCTCAGGGCTTCCTTGGCCCGGCCCACCGGCTCAATCCACGGTTCAGCATCAAGGGCCGGCAGATCCAGCAGGAAGGCCTGCACCCGCTTGTCCGCGGTGTAGCCGGCACCGTTGGCGCGGTATTTGTAGCTGCTGATCAGGCGGGGGTCCTCGGCGCCGGCACCAACGCCGTCGATGATTCCGTACCGTCCCGGCGCGGGAACGCGGGAAGTGAACACTATCTGGGCGGAGTTCGGGGAGAAACGGAACCAGCCAACCCCCATTGCGGAGTCGGTGAGCTGGACCGGTTCACCGCCCGCGGCGGGAACCGCGAAGAGCTGCGGTTTTTCGCCGGGCAGGGACCGCACAAAGGCGAGGACTTCGCCGTCGGGCGAGAATCGCGGCCGGGTGTCGGAGAATCCCCGCGTGATGCGCCGCGGGCCTGCGTTGCCAACGGAACCGTCGCCGGAGGAGTCGCTGCTTCCGGACAGCGGGACGGACCAGAGCTGGCCAACGTAGGCATCGGCCGCGAAATCGGGCCGCGTCACGGACACCACCGCACGGGTGCCGTCCGGATGGATAGTAGGTTCAGAAACGGAATTCAGGAGATCCAAGTCACATGGTTTCACCCGCCCGAGCCTACTACTGCTGTGGTTCCCGCCCGCCTCAGCGGCGCGCCTAAGATGGAATGATGCCCTCCGTTCCCCTGTCCCTGCTGCTGTGCCCTGTCTGCCGCGAGCCCTTCTCGGCTCCCGGAATCCCGCCGGGAACCCCCACCGGCGAAGCTGCCCCGACGGCCAGCCTCGTTTGCCCGCGGGGGCACCGGTTCGACGCCGCGCGCCAGGGCTACTTCAACCTGCTCACGGGCAGCGGAACCAAATTTGCTGCCGACACCGCTGAAATGGTGCAGGCCCGCGTGGACTTCCTCGCCGCCGGACATTACCGCCGCATCGCCGATGACCTGGCCGGCCTGGTGGCGTCAGCGGTTCCCCACGCGCGGATGGTGCTCGACGCCGGAGCCGGGACCGGCTACTACCTTGGCGTGGTCAGCAACGCGCTGCCCGCCGCGGATGCGGTGGCCCTGGATATCTCCAAGTTTGCCCTGCGGCGTGCCGCCCGGGCGCTGCCTGCAGCACACTGCCTGGTGTGGGACGTTTGGCGTCCGCTCCCGGTGGCCGACGGCGCCGTCGACGCGGTGCTCAACGTCTTCGCCCCGCGCAACGTCCCGGAATTCCGCCGCGTACTGCGCCCCGGCGGAGTCCTGGCCGTAGTAACGCCCCAGCCCGGACACCTGCAGGAAATCCGGGGGCTGGCCGGCATGCTGGACATCGGCGCTGAAAAGGAAAACCGCGTAGCCGCCGCGGTCCAGGCGCATTTCCGGCCGGCAGAAACCCGGCACTGCGAATACGTCATGGATCTGCGCTCCGCCGACATCCGCAACGTGGCGCTGATGGGTCCGTCCGCGCGGCACCTGGACCGCAACTTGCTTCAGGAGAACCTGGCCGGGCTGCCGGATACCATCCCGGTGACCGCGTCCTTCACTCTTCAGCTTTTTCGCGCCGCCTGAGCGCCGCAGGCGCGGACACTATGACACCGGACACGGAAAGCGGCACCCAAACGTTATAGCTATCACCGGTGTCACCGGACTAAACCGGACCCGTTTGAGGCAGAATGGGCAGCACCGCCCGTACACCAACCGCCGCGGACCAGCCGCGGCGGAGCTGAAGGGAGCGACATGCAGGAAGTAAACCAATGGCTGCTTGACTACGGCTGGGCCGTTTGGCTGGTGCTTTTCCTGGCGCTGGCCGCCATCGAAACACTCACGCTGGACCTTTTCTTTGCCATGCTGTCCGTCGGTGCCCTGGGCGCCATGCTGGCGGCAATCCTGGGGGCACCGGTATTCCTCCAGGTGGTGGTTTTCTGCATCGTTTCGCTGCTGATGATCTTCCTGGTCCGTCCGGTTGCCATGAAGCACCTGGAACGCGGACCGCGGGACCAGCGCTCCAACATTGACCGGCTGATCGGCGCATCCGCCGTGGCCATGGAAGCCGTTTCCGGTTCCGCCGGAACCGTCAAGATCGGCGGCGACATTTGGACAGCGCGGACAGCGGACGGCTCCAGCCTTACGGCCGGCGCACCCGCGCTGGTGACGCGGATTGACGGGGCCACCGCCGTCGTCCTGCCCGCTCCCGCCGGCGCCCACTCCGCGGAGGCCGGCGCAGAAGGGGAATCTTCCGAAGAGCCGGGCTCCCAGCGGTAAGGTGCGGCGGGCACTGAACTTTACCGGCGCCGCGGATTCCCGCAGCGCCGTCCGGCGGCAGATGCCGCCGGACACAGAAAGGCGGGCCCGGAACGGGCCGGCCAAACCTTGAAGGGGGAATATGAGTTCCGGAACAACGGGCCTCGTCATCATTCTGGCTGTCCTGATAATTTTTGTCCTGGTCATCCTGGTGAAATCGGTCAAGATCATTCCGCAGGCACGAGCGGGCGTCGTCGAACGCCTGGGCAAGTACCAGCGGACCCTGAACCCGGGCCTGACCATCCTGATTCCGTTTGTGGACCGGCTGCTGCCGCTGCTGGATCTCCGCGAGCAGGTAGTTTCCTTCCCGCCGCAGCAGGTTATTACCGAGGACAGCCTGGTGGTCTCGATCGATACGGTCGTGTACTTCCAGGTCACCGATCCGCGCGCCGCCACCTATGAAATTGCCAACTACATCCACGCGGTGGAGCAGTTGACCACCACAACGCTGCGCAACGTCGTCGGCGGACTGAACCTCGAAGAAGCACTCACCTCGCGTGACCGTATTAACGGCCAGCTGCGCGGTGTGCTCGATGATGCGACCGGCCGCTGGGGCATCCGTGTTTCCCGCGTTGAGCTCAAGGCCATCGAGCCGCCCCTGTCCATCCAGGATTCCATGGAAAAGCAGATGCGTGCTGAGCGTGAGCGCCGCGCCACCATCCTGACGGCTGAAGGTACCAAGCAGGCGCAGATCCTGAACGCCGAAGGCCGCCGGCAGGCAGCCATCCTGGCAGCCGAGGGTGATGCCAAAGCTGACATCCTCCGGGCCGACGGCGAATCCCAGGCCATTGCCAAGGTGTTCGAGGCCATCCACAAGGGCAACCCCGACCAGAAACTGCTGGCCTACCAGTACCTGCAGACCCTGCCCAAGCTGGCTGAGGGCACCTCGAACAAGCTCTGGATCATTCCGAGCGAGCTTGGCGAAGCGCTCAAGGGTGTGGGCAGTGCACTGGGGAACTTTGTTCCCGATGCCCTCTCCCCCAACGGCACTGCCAACGGTACCTCCCCTGCCCCGTCGGGCAAGGCATCGGTGCCCGCTGCGGACGGTGCTGCGGCAGCGGCTTCGGTACCTGCCGCCCCGACCCTCGCAGACTCCCCCGACGCAGCCCTCTAGGGGCCCGCTTCGGGTCATGGTAACCGCGGCTCCGGGCCGCGGTTACCATGACCGGCTGCCGCCCGGTATAATTGGTTGTTTGCCGGGGTCTGTCCCCAGGCGCCCGCCTGCTGAACGCAGCTCCGTGCCGGAACATTCGGCGCCGACGCCGCGTTGAAGACTGTGGGGCGCTTGCCGGACGGAACCGTTAATCGGATGCGGACTGCGTGTCCGGTCGGGTGGCACAAACTTTAGGGTACCGGGGCCGAACGGTACCAACCAGCACTACAGACGGGTCCTCCGGGATCCTTCGGACTGAAGAGGGAGAAAAGATGAGCGATCGCAGCCTGCGGGGTATGCGCCTTGGCGCGCAGAGCATGGAGACTGAGTCCGGCGTTGAGCCGGCTCCCCGCCAGCGGGTGGAATACCGCTGCGAGGACGGCGAACGGGTATTCGTGACGTTCGCTGCCGAGGCCGATGTTCCTCCGGTATGGGTATCCAAGACCGGCAAGGAAGCGCTCCTGGTCGACGGCGAGAAGCCGGACACCAGCAACGACAAGCCGGTCCGTACCCACTGGGACATGCTGCTGGAGCGACGCAGCATCGAGGAACTGGAGACGATCCTCCAGGATCGCCTGACCATCCTGCGTGAGCGCCGCGGAGAGCGCACTTCAGCCTCGAAGTAGCAGTATCGGAAAACAGCAGTCCGGGCCTTCGCGCCCGAACAGCACATTAAAGGGAGGGCGGCTGCCGTACGGCAGCCGCCCTCCCTTTGGTGTATCCGGGCCCAAGGTGTCCGGGCCGGGTCTTTAGCTCCGGTGGGTCAGCTTGTTCCAGCGGGCGCCCAGGCCCCACTTCGTCACGTTGGCGATGGCTTCGAAGACAATGTTCCCGCTCATCTTGGAAGCACCAAATTCCCGCTCAACAAAAGTGATCGGCACCTCCTGGATGCGCAGGCCCATACGGGCAACGCGGAACGTCATGTCCACCTGGAATCCGTAGCCCACCGATTCAACGGCGCTGAGGTCCAGCGCTTCCAGGGTGCTGCGCCGGAAAGCCCGGAACCCTGCGGTGATGTCACGGACTCCGATGCCCAGCATGAGGCGCGAGTAGGTGCTTCCTCCGCGGGAGAGGATCTTGCGGTGCAGGGGCCAGTTGACCACGGAGCCGCCCGGGACCCAGCGGGAGCCGATGACCAGATCGGCACCGTTCTCCGCAGCTTCCAGCAGCAGCGGCAGCTGCTCGGGCTTGTGGGATCCGTCTGCGTCCATTTCCACGAGGATGTCGTAGCCGCGTTCCAGGCCCCAGCGGAAACCGGCAATGTAGGCCGCTCCGAGTCCTTCTTTTCCCTTGCGGTGCAGCACATGGACCTGGGGGTCCTTGGCGGCGATCTCGTCTGCATAGGCGCCGGTGCCGTCCGGGCTGTTATCGTCCGCGATCAGCACGTCCGAATCCGGTACCGCCAGCCGCAGCCGCTGGAGCGTTTTGGGGAGGGATTCGATTTCGTTGTAAGTCGGGATGATGGTCAGGACGCGCACGCAGGTTGCCTTTCATTGGGGACAGGCTGCGTGGAACGCAGCCAGTGGGGGTGTTACCCCAACACGACTTCCCAGTATATGGGAGCCGGCTGCCGCCCCGTGCAGCGCCAGGTGCCATGCCGGTCACACCCCGGGCGCCTCCGGGCACACATCGGGGCGGGTCCCTTCGCCTTCGGGCCAGAACCGGCTTCCGCCGGAACTGTTTTCTACTGACGATGGGACCCGCCCCTAGTGTGCACATGTCAAGCAGTGCGGGATTTATCCGGCCGCGGAAAGCCCGGATTTTGACGGGCTGCTCCGCGATTCCCCTAGCCTACGTGCTGTCTCTGCTGTGTCAACAAGCGTCTGACTAGGACGTTTGCACGTCAGTGCAGGTCAGGCGGGGCTGAAGACCGGCATAGCGCCATTAAATACCTACTGATCGGTAGAGTTCGGTTCCGTTGTGGACCGTCAGCAGACAGCGCGGCTGATGGGCGGTGTCCAGCGCGGGGAGCAGCGGAGTACCGGCTCGCGGATCGGTGCTCCAGGCCGCACCCTTGGCATCCGGCGTCTGCACCATGAGTTCCTCGACTTCCCACACCGCATACGACGCCGGCGCCCCGGGTGCCAGCTGGCCCAGCATGAAGTTCCCCGAGCCGGCGGCCCGCCATCCCGCCCGGGTGTGGCCAATGAAGGCCGCACGGGCGGAAATGCGCTCCTCGGGGTTGGAGAGCGAGACCGCGGCCCGCACGGCGGACCAGGGATCCAGCGGCAGAACGGGAGAATCGGACCCCATGGCCACCATGACTCCGGCGGAAAGCAAGGATGCCAGACGGTTCATCGAGCGGCTGCGTTCACCCAGTCGCTGCTCGTAGAGTTCACCGGTTCCGCCCCAGGCGGCGTCAAATCCCGGCTGCATGCTGGCGATCGCGCCGTAACGCACCAGCTCGGCGATGGCGGCGTCGTCGGCCATCTCGACATGTTCCAGCCGGTGGTGGGAGGCACGGATTCGGTCCTCGCCCACGGCTTCGGCGGCGAGCCGGAGGCCCGCCAGGACGGTATCCAGGCCGGCGTCGCCGATCACGTGGAAACCGCCCTGGAGTCCGGCACGGGTGGCCAGCTCCAGATGCCGTCCGGCCTGCTCGGCGGTCAGGTACAGGGTTCCGGACGTTTCCGGGGCATCCGCGTAGGGTGCCCTGAGGGCGGCCGTCCGGGCACCGATGGACCCGTCCATGTTCAGGTCTCCGGCCAGCCCGCGCAGGCGGCCCTCAAACGGCGCCGTGATTTCTTCCAGTTCGGCCTCCGTCTGGGCGAGCTGCCCCCAGTAGGGAAGCACCTCCGGCAGCGGGTCCGAGCCCAGGGAGCCTTCCAGGCCCATCAGCTGGCGAAGATCCTCGACCGGGGAGATGTGCGGCGCGGCCATTTCGGTTACCGCGATGATGCCCTGTCCGGCTGCGTGCTTCAGGGCGGCCTGCTGGTAGCGGGAGCGCTGGGCCAGGTCCAGGGACCGGGATGCCGTCCGCGCAACGGTGTGCGCGGCCCGGACCACAAAGCCGTTGTCCCAGCCGTCGTATTCTGCCAGCTTCAGCCCGGCGGCGAGGGTTCCGGAGACGACGGCGCAGTGCACGTCGGTCCGTGCCAGGTAGACCGGACGGGATCCCGACGCCGCATCCAGCTCAGCAGCCGTCGGCACCCTGCGCTCCGGCCAGGAGGACTCGTCCCATCCGTAACCGGCAATCAGGCCTTCTGTGCCCGCTGCGGCCTTGGCCACCAGGTCCAGAAGTTCGGTGAGGGAGGATGCACCGGTCAGATCCAGGGAGGACAGTGCAGCGCCGGTTTCCGTAATGTGGGCATGCGAGTCCACAAACCCGGGCGTGATGAGCGCGCCCTGCAGGTCAACGACAGTCATCCGGTTATCCTGCAGCGACGTGGCTGCATGTTCGGAGCCAACCCACGCGATGGTGTCCCCGTCCACCAGCATTGCCGTGGCAAACGGATCAGCCGCGCTGTACACGGATCCGTTGCGGTAAAGCGTCAGCTTGGAGCTGCTCGGGGCGGGGTTGGCGTTCAAGGACTCACCTGTTTTCTGTAGTGCTGTTGGGTCGTGCTGTTCAATGGTGCAGGCCGGCGGGAAGCGCGGGCATGCGGGGTTTGCCGGCCGCGCAGGCCGGCGGGTCAAAGGTGTTTCGGGGTGCCGCGGTTACTAGCCGACGGCGGAATAGGCAACGACGCCGCGGCGGATCAGGCCGATGGCCTCGATGCACCGCCGGCGCAGTCCCCCGGGCAGGTCGGGAACCTTGGCCAACTGGTCCAGGAGGTCGATGACCTGCTTGGTCCAGCGGACAAAGTCCCCGGCCGCCAATTCGGTGCCGTTCAGCGCCAGTTGAAGGTGCTTGCCCTTCGCCCACTTGTACATGGGCCAGACCAGGCCCAGCTCGGGCTCGCCGGTCTGCGGAAGCCGTTCGGACTCTTCAAGGTCGGTGAGCTCGGACCACTGCCGGATGATGATGTCCATGGCCACTTCAAGGGACACGCTGGGCAGCTTTGGCCGCACCCCGCGCTCTTCACGTTTGGCCTGGTACACCAGGGCGGTGGCCAGCGCTGCCAGTTCGGCGGCGTCGACGTCGTTGAAGGCTCCCTTTTGCAGCGACAGGGCGGTCAGGAGGTCCTTTTCACCGTAAATGCGGCGCAGCTTCTGACCCGCTGGGGTTACCACCACCCGGCCGTCTTCGTCCGGCGCCACATAACCGTAGCGGCCCAGAACGTCGCACACCCGGTCGAAGGTCTTGGCAATGGTGTTGGTGCGGCCGCGGATCTGCGCGGCCAGATTATCCGTCTCCCGGCGCAGTTTCCACCAGCGCTCTGCCCAGCGTGCATGGTTTTCGCGGTCGCTGCAGCCGTGGCAGGGATGGGCCCGCATCTTCCGGCGCAGCTCCGCGATTGCCTGTTCCTGGCGGTTGCTGCCGCCCACGTGCAGGTCCCCGCCGCGGGCCGCGGACTTACGCGGAGGCCGGTGGTCATGCAGTGCGTTCCGGACGGAGGAGGCCAGATCACGCCGGTCCTTCGCCGCCCGGGAGTTGAAGGACTTGGGAACGCGGATATGCGAGACCATCTCCACCGGGCCGTCCAGTTCAGCGGCGGTGATGCGGCGAATCTGCTTGTCTTCGGTCAGCACCGTGGTGCGGGCCTCCCGGCCCGGCGGGGCTTCCTGCGGCAGCACCACGGCGTAGCCGGAATTCCGGCCCCCGGGGATAAGGATCACGTCTCCCTGCACCAGTCCGTCCAGAGAGGAGGCGACGGCGGAGCGGCGGTCCCGTGCGTGGGTCTTGGAGGCCTGTGCTTCCAAGTCAGACAGCTGGCGCCGCAGCGCGGCATACTCGGTGAAGTCGCCCAGATGGCAGGTCATGGCCTTTTCATACCCGGCCAGGGACTCCTCCCTGGACCGGACCTGCTTGGCCAGTCCCACCACCGAGCGGTCCGCCTGGAACTGGGCAAAGGATGACTCCAGGATTTCGCGCGACCGCTCACGGCCAAACTGGGCCATCAGGTTGATGCTCATGTTGTACGTGGGACGGAAGCTGGAGTTCAGCGGATAGGTCCGGCGGGAGGCCAGGCCGGCAACGGCGGCGGGGTCCGTGCCGGGCTGCCAGAGGACCACGGCATGGCCTTCGACGTCGATGCCGCGGCGCCCGGCACGGCCGGTGAGCTGGGTGTACTCCCCCGCGGTGATGTCCACGTGGGCTTCTCCGTTGAACTTGTCCAGCTTTTCCAGCACCACGGTGCGGGCCGGCATGTTGATGCCAAGGGCCAGGGTTTCGGTGGCGAAGACGGCCCGGACCAGGCCGGCGGTGAACAGCCGTTCCACCACTTCCTTGAAGGTGGGCAGCATGCCGGCATGGTGGGCGGCAAACCCGCGGATCAGCCCCTCGCGCCAGGTCCAGAAACCAAGCACTTCCAGGTCATCTTCGGGAATGTCCTGGCTGGCTTCGTCGACAATGCGGGCAATGGCCGTGCGTTCGGACTCGCTGGTGAGCCACAGTCCCGAGTCCACGCATTGGCGCACGGCCCCCTCACAGCCGTTGCGGGAGAAGATGAAGGTGATGGCCGGCAGCAGGCCGCGCTTGTCCAGCTGGGCAATGACGGCCGGACGCGATGCCTTGGGGATCCGGCTGATGGGCGGTCCCGAGGGCCCGCGGCGGGAGGTGTCGCGCCGGCTGCTGTGCGAGGATCCGCGGGAGCCGCCCCAATGACCGCCGTGGCCGCGCTGGTTGATCCGGGACTCGGCCCGGGCGAGCTCGAGCAGTTCGGGGTTCACCCGGTAGCGTTCCTGGACACCGGCCGGCTGCGCAGGTTCCGCCGCTTCGTCGAAGGACACGTCGGACTCGAAAAGGTCCATGATGTCGCGGCCCACCATGACGTGCTGCCAGAGCGGCACGGGCCGGTGTTCGGACACTACGACGTCGGTGTCGCCGCGCACCGTATCCAGCCAGGCGCCGAACTCCTCCGCGTTGGAAACGGTGGCGCTGAGGGAGACCAGCTGCACGTCGGAGCGCAGGTGGATGATGACTTCTTCCCAGACGGCTCCGCGGAACCGGTCGGCCAGATAGTGCACCTCGTCCATCACCACGTACCCCAGGTCATCCAGGGTGGAGGAATTGGAGTACAGCATGTTGCGCAGGACTTCGGTGGTCATGACGACGACGTCCGCGTCCGGGTTGATGCTCGTGTCACCGGTGAGCAACCCCACCCGGTCCGAGCCGTAGGAGGCCGAAAGCTCAAGATACTTCTGGTTGCTCAGCGCTTTGATGGGGGTGGTGTAGAACGCCTTGAGACCGCGTTCCAGGGCCATGTAGACGGCGAACTCCCCCACCACCGTCTTGCCGGCACCGGTGGGGGCAGCCACGAGGACGCCTCTGCCGGCCTCAACCGAACGGCAGGCCTCGGATTGGAAGGGATCAAGGTCAAAGCCCAGTTGCTGCTCAAAGACGGCCAGATGGGTCTTGGAGTGCTCGGCACGTTCTTTCGCGGCCAGGTACCGCTCCGACGGGGAAGTCATATTCCCAGCCTAGACTCTGCGGGGCCCCGGACGCGCCTTTGAAGGTGCTGCTCCGCCTTGGGCTGAACCGGGGCCCCGGAAGTCTTACAGGTTTTCCAGCGGTGTGGCCGTATTGGCGCTCTCGTCGATTTCGGCTTCGCGCTCAGCCCGCCGGCGTGCGCGGCGCTTGTCATTGAGGAGGCAGATCCCCACGGCTACGCCGAACAGCAGCAGCAGCGGGGCGGCCATGTAGAACATGCTCAGGGCGTCACCGCCGGGGGCGGCCATGGCAGCGAAAACGCAGATCAGGAAGAGCGTGATCCGCCAGTACTTGACGATGAGCTTGCCCGGAAGGATCCCTGTCATGTTCAGGCCCACCAGAACCACCGGGATCAGGAAGGCAATGCCAAAGGCGAGCATGAGACGAAGCACAAAGGCCAGGTAAACGCTGGCGGTGATGACGTTGGCGCTGCCCTCGGGCGTGAAGCCCGTGAGGACCTTAATGGCACTGGGCAGCAGGATCCAGGCCAGCGCGACGCCGCCCAGGAACAGCGGTACGGAGGCCGCCAGGAAACCCAGGGCGATGCGGCGTTCCTTCGTCTTCAATCCGGGGGTAATGAAGGCCCACAGCTGGTAGAGCCATACCGGGCAGGACACCAGGAGCCCAATGAAGATGGAGACTTGGATCATTTGGTCGAAGGGTGTTGCCACACCTTCGAAGTTGATGGTGGCCAGCCGGCCGTCCTCGTTGCCGACATCGGTAACCGGGCGGGTCAGCGCGGCAAAAACAGGCGTGTACAGAAAGAAGCCCGCCACAGTGCCCAGCAGCATGGCGATGCCGGCCTTGAACAGGCGGTTGCGCGCTTCTTTCAGGTGTTCCTTAAGGGCCATCCGCCCTTCAGGGTTGGATTTGCGCCCTTGGGTCAGCGCCACGGCCGTTACAGGCTGGTGGGCGGGTTACCCGCGGGGCGCTGATCCGTGCCGGGAGCGGCTGCATGGCCGGGTGCTGCCGGCGGAACCGGAACGGTGGGCGGAACGGAGGCGGTGGGGGGAACCGGGGCGGACGGAGTACCGGCTGCGGGCGGAGTGTTGACGATTCGTCCTTCCACCGGCTCTTCGGCAGAAGCTGCCGGCTTGTTCTCGTCCTGCATCTGGCGGACCTCGGACTTGAAGATGCGCAGCGACTGTCCCACGCTGCGGGCCAGCCCGGGAAGCTTGGGTGCGCCGAAGAGCAGGAGGGCCAGAATGACCAGAATTGCGATTTGCCAGCCTTGAATATTCATGCCGGTGTCCTTTCGTTTGCAGACATTGTATGTCAGAGATCTGGGAAGTCCCGCAGGGCGCGGGGCTGGTTATTCGACATGCGCCGGTTCACCCGGCGCTCTCTGCGCCGGAGCTTTCGGGCTTCTTTGCCTTCTTCGTAGCGGGCCCTCACGAGGATGGGGTCCTCGAAAATCCCCAGCTCCCGGTCCGGCGTGGCCGCGGGGGGTGCCGCCGCGGCCGGCACGGAAACAGCCAGCGCCGACACAGCGCTCTCAGCTTCACGCAGTGTACTCATGAACTTGCGGAAAATCCGCCAGCCAATCAGGGCGTAGAACGCCGCGGCGGCGACAACAAGCGCCGCCCATATCAAAATCCAGGACCACCAAGGCATAGTTCAAGCATAGTGCCGGGGACGCCTTGGACCGGCATCGCACCGCCCGCGCGCGGAGCAGGCACCCCCTCGCCGGAAATCAGCGGTTGGTCTGCCCGGCCGGATAGTTTGCCAGTGCCTCCCGCAGCCACGTCTGCGTTTCGCGCCGCAGCTCCTGCGGCTCGGCGACGGCCGCGCCGCCGCCCTGCCGCGCAATGAAGCCGGGAATCCAGCGCGTATTTCCCACGCGCAGTTCCACGGCGCTGCGTCCGCGCGGCAGATCAGCGCGGCGGACGGCGTCGTATGCTCCTTCCACCCAGCTGGCGGAGGGCTCAAGGATGAGCGTGACCAGAAGATCCTCATCACCGGGGCGGAACAGGCCGGAAGGGAAGGCGGCATCGGGATCGGGGCCCTGCCACGAAGCGGGTCCGGAATCTGCGACGCCGTGGATCCGGTCCACCCGGAAGTTGCGCACCCCCTCGGAACGATGGCACCAGGCTTCCAGGTACCAGAGGTCGTTCACTGAAAAGATCCGGCGCGGATCCACCGTGCGGTCCGTTATTTCGTCGCGGCTCGGCACGAGGTACCGAAGGCTCAGCTGGCGGCGGCCGGCGATGGCACGCTGCAGCGTGTCCAGGACGCCGGCGGCGGCCGTGGGTTCCGCCAGTCTGGCGGCGACGGCGGTGCCCACCCGTCCGGCTTCCCCTGCCGCTTCGCTGAGCTTCTCCAGGGCGCTGGCCAGTCCCGGTGCAGTGCCCACACCGGGGAGGGATGACAGGGTTTCCAGCCCCACAATTAGGGCCGCTGCCTCATCCATGCCCAGCCGCACCGGTTCGGAGAGGTCCTCGGCGTTGTCGATGAAGATTTGGCCGTTTTCAAAATTCACGTCCATCAGGCCGTTGGGGTAGTGCCGCGGGCCGCTCACGAAGAGCAGGTTCAGGTCGTCGGCCAGCTGGGCGGGAGTCACCCCGAAGCGCCGGGCCGTTTGTTCAAGATCTGCTCCCTGGTTCCCCAGCACGTACGGCACCAGGTCCAGCAGGCGGGTCAGGTGGCTCTGGGCTGCGGTGGAGCTGGCGGCAGGGGCGGGGCCGCGCGGAACGAGGGTGAATGCGGGCACCGGTTTGTCCTGTGCCGCAAGGGCCAGCCGGAGCAGGTCGGCGACGGCGGCGCGGAATTCGGGCGGGTGAACGGCCTCGGCACGGGAGCCCATTGCGGCTGTGTCCGCAGCAAGTGCGTCCAGATCCGGAACCGTGAGCGTTAATTCCTCCCAGCCAGGCTGTCCGGACGGTACCGGCGCTGCGTCGGCCCGCAGCCGCAGTTCCGCTGCTGCGCCTTCCCGCACGCGGACCACGGCCGTCACCGGGGCGAAGACCCGGTCCAGGGAGGCGAGGGAGGCATCAATGGTGAAGCCGGCGGGCACCTCGTAGCTGCCCTCGTCCAGGCTGACGGGTGTGGTCATGCGGGAGAGCCGGAAGAACCTCTCCGCGCCGCGGTCCGCATCCCATCCGACGACATACCAGTGGCCAAACCTGCTGCCCATCCCCCACGGCTGCAGATGGCGCACCGTACTGCGCCGCCGTCGGGCCGCTTTTCCCGGGCCTGTTTCTTTGCCCGTTGAACGGCCTGCCGGACGGTAGCCAAAAGAGATGGGCGTGCGGGTGGTGGTGGCTTTCCAGACCGTCTCAAAGTTGGGGTCATTGGTCCGGATCCGCGGCTGCAGCACACTGGAGGCGGCGTCTTCGGCTGCCACGCCGCGTGCCTGCAGTTTGCGCAGAGCCCGCGCAGCTGCGGATCCGAGGGAGGCCTGCTCCCACATGCTGGCGGCCAGCGCCAGGACGGCGGACTCCTCCGGCGTAAACCGGACACCCGGCAGCCGGTACTGATCCGCCCGGATCCGGTAACGGCGGACCGTATTGTCCTGGTCGTAGAGGGTTTCCTCGCTGTAGGACTCCACGGGAATGCCCTGTTCCCGCAGGAAGGCCTTGTCCCGGTCAAAGAGCTTTTCCCGGGCAGCGGTTGACGGTGCCTCGCCGTAGAGCTCAATTTCTTCAAAGAGTTCGTGCTTCGTGAAACCCCTGCGGGTGGACAGCAGCGCGATCACGAGATTCAGGAGGCGTTCGGTTCTGTTGGCGGGCACGGAAGCCAATCTACCGCGCCTCGGCGGTGCAAAACGGCCGGGGCGGAAGCTCTTTCTTTCCCGGAACACTAAAACGGGGCACCGGAAGAAGCATAAAAAGGCGGGCCGTTCAGCTGCTGTGCAGCTGAACGGCCCGCCTTTTGCCGCGGATCCGGGTTAGCGGACGCCCAGCAGATCAACCACGAAGATGAGGGACTCTCCGGGGGCAACAGCGGAACCTGCACCGCGGTCGCCGTATGCCATGTGAGCGGGGATCTCCAGCCGGCGGCGGCCGCCGACCTTCATGCCCAGCAGGCCCTGGTCCCAGCCCTGGATGACCTGGCCCACTCCGACTTTGAAGTCCAGCGGGGTGCCGCGGTTCCAGGATGCGTCAAACTCTTCACCCGTGGAGAAAGCAACTCCGACGTAATGCGTGGAAACGGTGTCCCCGGCCTTGGCCTCGCGTCCGTCACCCACCACGATGTCTTCAATCAGGAGATCAGTGGGGGCCTCGTGGTCCGGAAAGTCGATCTCCGGCTTCTGGCGGTCATATTCGCGCTTACCAAATGACATGGTTCTCCTAAATCAGTGGACTTTGTGCAATCTTACTTTGCGTCAAGAATGTCGACGACAAATACGAGTGTCTCGTTCTGCAGCTCATGTCCTTCAGTGGTGCCGTAAGCGGTTGCCGGCGGGGCAACAATCAGCACCTGGGAACCGACGGTCTTGCCCGCCAGTCCGTCAGTCCACGCGGGGATGACCTGGTCCAGTCCGAAGGAAGCGGCGGTGCCGCGGCTCCAGCTGGAGTCGAAGGTGGTTCCGTCAGACCACTTGACGCCCTCATACTGCACGGTGACGGTGTCATCGGCCTCGACGACCTTTCCGTCACCCTTCTTGAGGTCCTGAACCACCAGTTCAGTGGGGGCCTCCGTCTTCGGAACGGTGATGGTCGGCTTGCCGTCGTCATCCAGCGTCACCGAGGGGGAACCTTCAACGGGGGCAACGTCGGAGCCCCAGGCGCGGGTGGGAACGTCCCGCACATCCGTGACGGTGAAGACAATGAACTGTCCGGCGGTGCCGGCTTCTTCATTGGCGGGAACGTAGAAGGCGAAGTCGGATCCTACGGGTGCACCCAGCAGGGCGCTGTACATCTGTTCGTTGCTCTGCTTGAGGGTGTCATCAACAACGAGGTCTTCGCCCTGCTCGGCGGTGTACGTCTCCTGGACGGTGTCGCCCTTTTCCGGGTCCACTGCAGCGAGGCGGATCGAGGCGGTCTGGCCCTCGGCCACTTCTTCGCCGTCGCCGTCGTTGATTCGCTCCAAGGTGGGCTCATCCGCTGTCAGCGGCTTGTCGAACTCAATGGTGGGGGCAGTTCCTTCCTCACCGCGTTCGATCTTGACCGAGGACAAAGGTCCGTTATTGTCGTTGTCGGCGTCGCTGGAGCAGGCCGACAGGAAGACCAGGGCGGACAAACTTATGGCTAGTACTTTTCGCACACTACTTCTTTCAGTGGTGGACAGTCGGGTCCGCGCTATCCACCGGCGGAGCCGTCTAGGGCGCGGACGTTCCATACCAGCGTAGCGTTTCTGCCTGTGTGCCGCCTTAGCGCAGTTCAGGGCGCAGAAAGTCCGGGAACCGGCGGACCGCCGGCCCTGCCGCTAAAGGGTGGCCAGAAGGGCTTCGACCCGCTCGTCCACTGCAGCAAAGGGATCCTTGCACAGGACCGTCTGCTGCGCACGGTCATTGAGTTTCAGGTGCACCCAGTCCACAGTGAAGTCGCGGTTGGCGGCCTTGGCCCGGCGGACAAAGTCTCCCCTGAGCTTGGCCCGTGTGCTCTGCGGCGGAACATCCACGGCCTCTTTGATATCACTGTCCTCCACCAGCCGGGCCGTTTCCCCGCGGGACTGGAGCAGATAGAACAGTCCCCGGCGGCGGGAAATGTCGTGGTAGGTCAAATCCAGCTGCGCCAGGCGCGGAGACGCCATGTCCAGTGAGTTCCTCTCCGCGTAGCGGTCCACCAGTTTCTTCTTGATGGCCCAGTCAATTTCAGTGTCGATGCCCGAGGTGTCTTGGGACTCAATCGCGGTGAGTGTGCGTTCCCAAAGGTCCAGCACCCGCGGAACGTGGCGGTTGTGGGCCCCGTTCGCGGACACAAAGGCCTTGACCCGGTCCAGGTACACGCCCTGCAGCTCAAGTGCGGTCATGGTGGAGCCGTTGGCCAGCTTCAGCGGCATGGATCCGGTGAGGTCGTGGGAGATCTCACGGATGCTCCGGATGGGATTCTCCAGCCGCAGATCCCTGAGGATGACTCCCGCTTCAATGACGCGGAGCATCAGGTCCACGGAGCCGACCTTGAGCATGGTGGTGGTCTCGGACATGTTGGAGTCACCGGCGATGACGTGCAGCCGGCGGTAGTGTTCGGCGTCGGCATGCGGCTCGTCGCGGGTGTTGATGATGGGACGCGAACGCGTGGTGGCGGAGGAGACGCCTTCCCAGATGTGGTCCGCGCGCTGGGAGAAGGCGTACAGGGATCCGGACTGGGTCTTCAGCACCTTGCCCGCACCAACCAGCAGTTGCCGGGTCACGAGGAACGGAATGAGGATGTCCGCCAGGCGGGAGAATTCCAGTCGACGCGGAATGAGATAGTTTTCATGGCTCCCGTAGGAGTTGCCCGCCGAGTCGGTGTTGTTCTTGAACAGGTAGACGCTGCCGTTGAAGCCCTCTGCCCGCAGCCGGTCCTCGGCCTCGTCGATGAGGTCGTCCAGGATCAGTTCGCCGGCCCGGTCATGGGCCACCAGCTGGGCCAGGTCGTCGCATTCCGCCGTGGCGTACTCCGGATGGGAACCGACGTCGAGGTAGAGACGTGAACCGTTGGTCAGGAAGACGTTGGAAGAGCGCCCCCAGCTGACAACCTTGCGGAACAGGTAGCGGGCCACTTCCTCGGGCGAAAGCGGCCGTGAATCGGGGCCGGAGTAGGCAATTCCAAATTCTGTCTCGATACCGAAGATCCTGCGGTCCATCAGTCTCCCTCCGGGCTGGACAGCAAGCGGTCCAGCTCCACCGTGTTGATTCGTCGGAACGCGCGCACCGTGCCCCGGGAAGACAGCGGACTGCGGTCCAGGACTGCCACTTCAAGCAGTCCGGCTCCCAGCCGCTCCGGTTCCTCCCGGACGGTATCGCCGGCATTGCCGTAACCGTTGGAGCCGTTGGCACCTGCAGGCGCGGTGCGGGTGGCGGAGAGTGCGGCAACCGCCGTGCGGATGGCGTCGGGGAATCCGGTGTCCTGGTTCCAGGTCCGGGCCAGGGCTTCGTTGACCACGTCGGCCTGGCCGCCCATCACAACGTAGTTGCTTTCATCGGCGATTGAACCGTCAAAAGTGAGCCGGTACAGGTGGTCGCCGTAGGGTTCTGCACCCACTTCGGCTACTGCCAGTTCCACCTCAAAGGGTTTTCCTTCAGTGGTAAATACCGAACCGAGGCTCTGCGCATAGACGCTGGCCAGTCCCCGGGCCGAGACGTCTTCGCGCGAGTATGAATATCCGCGGACATCGGCGTACCGGACTCCGGCCTGGCGCAGGCTCTCGAATTCGTTGTACTTCCCCACCGCCGCGAAGCCAATCCGGTCATAGATCTCGCCGAGCTTGTGCAGCGACGGCGAGGGGTTTTCCGCTACCAGCGCGATTCCCTCCCGGCAGGTGAGCACCACCACGGAACGTCCGCGCGCTATGCCTTTCCGGGCGAAGTCCGCCCGGTCCTTCATGAGCTGTTCGGGAGATACGTAGAACTGCTGCGTCATAATCAGCCCTCCAGTCCGGCAGCGGAACGGCGGCTAACCAGTTCCTGGGCGAAGGTCTGCAGTTCTCGTTCCGGGATTTCGCGGTTGCCGGCACTGTTGACCACGTAGACCACCGGCCACAGCTGCCGCACCATGTCCGGTCCCCCGGTGGCGGAGTCGTCGTCGGCTGCGTCATAGAGCGCCTCCACGGCAACGGCCACTGCCTGTTCCTCGTCCAGGCCCGGCGTCCAGAGCTTCTTGAGCGCTCCGCGGGCAAATACGGATCCGGACCCGACGCTGTGGTGTTCGTATTCCTCGTAGCGGCCTCCGGTCACGTCATAGGAGAAAAGACGGCCGATGTGGCGTTCGGTGTCATACCCGGCAAAGAGCGGCACCACGGCCAGTCCCTGCAGGGCGAGCGGCAGGTTGGAACGCACCATTGCGGCAAGCCGGTTGGACTTGCCGTCCAAGCTCATGGGCGTTCCCTCGATCTTGTCGTAATGCTCCAGCTCCACCTGGAACAGCCGGATCATGTCCAGGGCCAGACCGGCGGTGCCGGCGATGCCCACCACGGAATACCTGTCCGCCGGGAACACCTTCTTGATATGGCGGCTGGCAATCATGTTGCCCATGGTTGCCCGCCTGTCTCCGGCCATGAGGACGCCGCCGGCGTAGGTGAGGGCAACAATGGTGGTGGCCTGCGGGGCCGCGGCGGAGGCGGATCCCGCCGGAGCGGTCCCCAGGTGCCGGGCTGAAGGGAGAAGGCCGGGGTGGTAACGGGCAAGATGATCGCTGAAGGACGGCGGAGCCGCCCCGTTAACCGCTGCTGCGGGGTCCGAATGGGCCATCCGTTACTGTCCGCCCTTTTGGATGAAGCCCCGGACGAATTCTTCGGCGTTGTTTTCCAGGACGCCGTCAATTTCATCCAGGAGGTCGTCCACGCCCTCCGTCTGGGCAGAGGCGCCGGCACCGGCATCGGTTTCGGGCGGAGGCGTCTGCTCCGGCTCCTCTTCTTCCTTGCGGGCTCCGGTATTGCTGCGGTCCTGGGTTGCCATGATGTCTGCCTTCCTTGGCCGGCGTTCGGCCCTGTGACGGGTCCTGACAGGTTGTGATCCGAACTGGTAGTGCCTATGGTGCCACGCTATGTTCGGGACCGGACAGGAGTCGAGTGACAAAGTCTTCTGCATCTTCGGATACAGCGAATAACTCTTCGGTCAGTGCCCGGGTTCCCTTCAGCGGCTCACGGGTGGGAATCCGCTGCAGGCGGCGGCGTGAGGGCAGTTCGAAGATGATCGAATCCCAGCTCGCCCCCACCACCTGGTGGGGGAAGCGGCTGACGCACTTGCCGCGGAAGTAGGCGCGGGTGTCGTCCGGAGGTTCGGTGACAGCCCGTGCTATCTGGGCGTCAGTCAAAATCCGTTCCATTTGGCCCCGCGCCGCCAGCCGGTAATAAAGCCCCTTCTCGGGGCGCATATCCGAATACTGCAGGTCCACCAGGTGAAGCCGGGCGTCGGACCAGGACAGGGAATCGCGCTCCCGGTACGCCTGCATCAGCTTCAGCTTGGCAACCCAGTCCACGGAGGCGGCTGCTTCCAGCGGGTCGCGCTTGAGTGTCCCCACCAGGGAGGTCCAGCGGGTGAGGATGTCCTCCGTTTCCGCATCCGATCCCCGGCTCCGGCAGTGTTTCGCGGCGGCTTCCAGATAGATTTCCTGCAGGTCCAGCCCGGAGACCCTGCGGCCGTCCTTCAGTTCCACCAGCTGCTGCAGGCTCGGGTCGTGGCTGATGGCCTGCAGCGAACCCACGGGATCCCGCAGTTCCACCTCGGGGGCCGTCCCCTCCTCGATCATGGACAGCACAATGGAGGTGGTGCCCATCTTCAGCAGGGCCGACACCTCGCTGAGGTTCGCGTCCCCGATGATGACGTGCAGCCTGCGGTATTTTTCGGCCACTGCGTGGGGCTCGTCGCGCGTGTTGATGATGGGACGGCGGATGGTTGTCTCCAGCCCCACCTCAGCTTCAAAGAAGTCGGCACGCTGGCTCAGCTGGTAGCCCTGGCGCTGATTGTTGGTTCCGATCCCCACCCGCCCGGAGCCCACAATGACCTGCCGGCTGACGAAAAACGGAACGAGGCCCCGGACCAGGTCAGTGAACGGGACGCTGCGGGGCACCAGGTAATTCTCGTGGGATCCGTAGGAGGAGCCCTTGCTGTCGGTGTTGTTCTTGTAGAGGTTTACCGGGGAAAAGCCCGGTGCCGCAGCAATGTGCCGGATGGCTGCCAGTACGACGGCGTCCCCGGCTTTGTCCCACAGCACGGCATCGCGCGGCGTAGTGACTTCCGGTGAGGAGTACTCGGGATGGGCGTGGTCCACGTAGAGCCGGGCGCCGTTGGCAAGCACCATGTTCATCAGCACCGGATTGTCCGTGGTCTCTTCGCCGTAGAGGGCGGCAGGTCCTCCCCCCTCCATGGCGATCTGTTCCGCATCCAGCACCGGCGGCGCGTCCGTCAGCTGGGTCGGATCGGCTGCCGTGCGCGGCACGGCGAAGCCCCGGGCGTCATTCAGCGGGGCTTCGTCCGTGTAATCCCACCGGGTGCCGCCGAAGTTGCCCAGGCCGCTTCTCCTCGAGGCGGCATAGGCATTGACGATTTGGCTGGACAGGACGGTTGCGTTGGCTGCGGGCAGGCCGGGCGCGAGGACTCCGTATTCGGTCTCCGTGCCCATGACACGGCGCACGCTCACAGATACTGCCCGGGGTTGGCGGCTGTTTCGATGGTGCGTCCGGGTTCCTGTCCGGCTTTACCCTGGACGATGGTGCGGATGTAGGTGATGCGCTCGCCTTTCTTGCCGGAGATGCGTGCCCAATCATCCGGGTTGGTGGTGTTGGGCATGTCCTCATGCTCGCGGAATTCATCCACCACCGCACGCATCAGGTGGTCAATGCGCAGGCCCCGCTGCTGCAGGGTGAGCAAATCCTTGATGGCGTACTTTTTGGCCCGGTCCACCACGTTCTGGATGACGGCGCCGGAGTTGAAATCCTTGAAATAGAGCATCTCCGTGTCACCGTTGGCGTAGGTGACCTCCAGATACTCGTTGGACTTGTCCTCGGCGTACATCTTCTCGACCGTCCGGCGGATCATTTCCCGCACCGTCGTGTGCGGGTCGTAGCCGTTTTCGGCGAGGTCGTCCCGGTGCAGGGGCAGGTCGGGGGTGAGGTACTTGGCGAAGATCTCCGCCGCGCCCTCGGCATCCGGGCGCAGGATCTTGATTTTCACGTCCAGCCGGCCCGGGCGCAGGATTGCCGGGTCAATCATGTCCTCACGGTTGGAAGCACCGATGACAATGACGTTTTCCAGCTTTTCGACGCCGTCGATCTCGGAAAGCAGCTGCGGAACAATCGTGGTTTCCACGTCGGAGGAGATGCCCGTGCCGCGGGTGCGGAAGAGGGAATCCATCTCGTCGAAGAACACCACCACGGGGCTGCCGCCCGATGCCTTCTCCCGGGCGCGGGCGAAGATCAGCCGGATATGCCGCTCCGTCTCCCCCACATACTTGTCCAGCAGCTCGGGGCCCTTAATGTTCAGGAAGTAGCTGCGCGTGCCGAGGGAACCGGTCTGCTCCATGACGCGGGCCGCCAGCGAGTGAGCCACCGCCTTGGCGATGAGCGTCTTGCCGCAGCCGGGAGGGCCGTACAACAGGATTCCCTTGGGCGCCTTGAGCCCGTGTTCCCGGTACAGGTCCGGGTGCAGGAAGGGCAGTTCCACAGCGTCCCGGATCTGCTCGATCTGGGGGCCGAGGCCGCCGATGTCCGAGTATGCAATGTCCGGGACTTCCTCGAGGACGAGGTTTTCCACTTCGCTGCGCGGAATCTTTTCCAGCGCGTAGCCAATGCGCGTGTCCACGGTGAGCGCGTCGCCCACCCGGACCTTCTCCGATTCCAGCGGACCGTTGAGCCGGACCACGCGCTCGTCGTCGGCCCGTCCGACGACCAGGCAGCGGTCGCTGCCCAGGAGCTCCTTGACAGTGAACAGTTCGCCGCTGCGCTCGAAACCGAGTGAGGCAACGGCCACCAGCGACTCGTTCAGGAGCACTTCCTGGCCCGCGACAATCTCATGCATGTCCAGCAGCGGGCTGACGGAAACCCGCAGCTTCCGGCCGGACTGGATAATGTCCAGGCTGTCCTGGACCGCTGCCGTTGTTGTCCTGCCCCGGCTGGCCGGAACCCGGTGGTTCACGGAGATCACGGTGGCGAAGCTGAAAGGCGTGGCGCCCTCTTTGTCTAGGGCGTCTTTCAGGCGGATGATCTCCGCCTTCGCCGTCTCCAGCATCGCCACCAGCCGGGCGTTGTTGTGGGTCAGTGCCGCCAGCTGCCGGTCCACGTTCCGCAGCTTGTCACGCAGCACGCTTACCTGGGGGGAATCCGCCCCCGGGGCAGTGGAGTCACGGAAGTATCCGCGCGTCTCCTCGGCCCCGGAATTGGAGGTGTTCTCTGCTTCAGACATGGTTGCGGCCACCTTCACGTTGCGCAGGGTCTCTAGGTTTGACGATAACCCAGTGACG
This sequence comes from Arthrobacter sp. TJ-178, assembly GCF_058269275.1. Classification (NCBI taxonomy): domain Bacteria; kingdom Bacillati; phylum Actinomycetota; class Actinomycetes; order Micrococcales; family Micrococcaceae; genus Arthrobacter; species Arthrobacter sp. TJ-178. The sequence goes on from NZ_JBZCNK010000003.1 coordinate 274,559, forward strand.
CAGGCAACACACCGGTTGCAACCTCTTGTCTTTACCGGGCCGGCAAAGATTCACCAACCCGATTGCGGCTAGGGGTTTTCCAGCGTACCGTCCCGGTCCGCGTTGTACTTTTCAGCGTTTTCCAATGCCCCGCGCTGAACCTTGGAACTGGCGTCGCGGGCGGCCCGGCGGAGCTTGTGGGCGGACACTTCGCGCTCCCCCACAGCTGCCGGCGTCCAGGCGTTGAGGTCCTCTTCGCTGAAGTTTGTCTTGGATGCACGGCGCTTGGGAACCAGTCCGGTGGCGCCTTCGGCCAGACGCCGAGCGGTCAGCAGGAATCCGGTGTGCGCCACCATGCGGTGGTCCGGGCGCACGGCCAGGCCCTCGAGGTGCCAGCCGCGGACCATGGATTCCCAGCCGTCCGGCTCCGTAAAGCGGCCGTCGGCACGGATGGCTTCAGCAGTGCGGGAGAGCTGGGTGACGGTGGCTACGTAGGAAATCCACACGCCCCCCGGTGCCAGGACGGTGGCGACGGCGTCGGTGCACTCCCAGGGGGCGAGCATGTCCAGGACCACCCGGTCCACGCTGCCGGGCTCTTCGGTGCGGACCACTTCTTCCTGGAAGTCTCCGATGCTGATGTTCCAAGCGGGGTGCGGACCGCCAAAGAAAGTCTCTACGTTGCCGCGGGCAATGTCAGCGAATTCTTCGCGGCGCTCAAAGGAATGCAGGGAGCCCTGATCTCCGACGGCACGCAGCAGTGAGATGCTCAGCGCACCCGAGCCGACGCCGGCTTCGACCACGCGGGCGCCGGGGTAGATGTCCGCCATAGTGACAATCTGGCCGGCGTCCTTCGGGTAGACGACGGCCGCACCGCGGGGCATGGACAGCACAAAATCGGACAGCAGCGGACGGAGCACCTGATACTGCTGGCCCGTGGTGTTGGTGACGATCGTGCCCTCGGGCATGCCGATAATCGTGTCATGGGGCAGGAATCCGCGGTGGGTGTGGAAGGCGCCCCCCTCGGTCAGGGTGATGGTGCTGTGCCGGCCCTTTTCGTCGGTGAGCTGAACGCGCTCTCCCGGACGCAGCGGCCCGCGGCGGTGTTCGGCTCCGTGGGGGGTGGGAGCTGCAGTCTGGCCCGGAGTCTCCGAGTTCATGGGTATTCCTTTGGATCGTGTGGTGCTGGTCTGAGTGGATGAAGCCTGCGCCCGGACTGCGGTGTCCGCGGCGCGTGGGGAAAGTCAGGGAAGGGTCAGGGGCGGGTCAGGGAGCGGCCGGCCGGCGCCGGGCCGGCTTGGCAGAGATGGCGTTCAGGACAGCATCCCGGGTCAGGATCCCCACCACGGCGCCGTTGCGGTCAATCACGGCGTACTCACTGCCCTGAAGTTTAGCGAGATACTCCACCAATTCTGAACCCGCAGCTTCGGCCGGGACGTAGGCTCCGGGCGCCAGCGCACGGGCGGCGGCGTCCACTGCGGTGGTATCCGCAAGGTGGTCCGGAACCAGAGCCAGGGCGCCCGAGTCCGCTATTGCCCACGGCTGGCCCGTGGGTGCGGTGATGACGAGGGCTGCGTCCGCGTGCGTCCCCACCTGCTCCCGGGCACGGGACACCGGTGAGCCGGAGGGGACGGAGACTGCCGGCCGCATGAGCGTACCGGCCTTGACCTCCGGGAGCCGGAGGCGGACGCGGGCGTTTTGGATGCTCGCACCGGCCCCCATCCACAGGAATCCGGAGATCACAGCGGTGAGCAGCACCGTCTGCACCTCAGGGGAACCTCCCCTGAGGTACGGGGGCACCAGGACGGCCGCTGCGAGGCCGACGGCGATGATGCGTCCGGCGTATCCGGCGGCTACGGTGCCCCGGTCCTGGGAGCCGGTGGCTTTCCAGACGGCGGATTCCACGATCCTGCCGCCGTCAAGCGGCAGCCCGGGCAGGATGTTGAAGATGGCCACCAGCAGGTTGGCCCAGACGAAAATTTCCGCCAGCAGCGTTGCCACCGGGCTCAGCGGCAGCGCGGTCAGGAAAAGCCAGCCCGCTCCGGCGAGCACGAAGTTTGCCGCCGGTCCGGCCAGGGCCACCAGCAGGGAACGGCCCGGAGTGGATTGGACGTTGCCGAATTGCGTGTGGCCGCCCCAGAGCGTCAGCACGATTTTTGCCGTGGGCCAGCGGTATGCCCTGGCCAGCAGGGCGTGGGCCAGTTCGTGGACCAGAACGGAGACCAGGAGCAGGAGAGCGTAGCCCAGGGCGACGCCATAGGCACCTGCACCGAGGTATGGAAAGCTGCGGCGTACCAGCGGCCCGAAAACCACAATAATGAAGGCCGCAATGATGAACCATGAGTACGCCAGGTAGATGGGTACTCCGGCGATCCGTCCCAGGGGAATCCCGTCGCGGGCCGGTGCCGGTGCCCCGGCGCCCGGGCCACCGCTCAACGGGAGGCTCCGGCCGTCGCGCCGGAAACCAGGGACGCCAGATCTGCCGCCGTCCGTCCGCCCAGAGTGTCCCACTCATGCCGGCCGTCATCCGGAGGCAGCGGGAGGAAGTGCGGAACGCCGAGGGTAACCAGCCCGGCGGCCCGGGCCGACGTGACTCCGGGCAGGGAGTCCTCAATGGCAACCACACGGTCCTTCGACAGATCCGGAACCAGCCCGGAGAGCCGGTCGAAGGCCAACTCGTAGGGTTCGGGGTGGGGCTTGCCCCGGCTGACCATGTCCCCGGTCACAACAAAGGAGAACGTTCCGGCGGGAAGCTGGCTGCAGACTTCGTTGGCGAGGATCGGTTCGGACATGGTGACCATGACGCAGGGAATGCCCTGTGCCTTGAGTTCGGACAGCAGTTCGCGGGCACCGGGGCGCCAGGGAACCTGTTTCCTGACCTTCACTGTTACTTCCCCGATGAGGCGGTCAATAATTTCCCGGACAGTCAGGGGTACGCCTGCATTCTGCAGCAGGCCGGCGCCAAAGGTCAGCGCCTGGCCCACCATGGCCTCTGCATCCGAATCGGTCCAGGAACCCCCGTAGCTGTGGACCAGGTCCTTCTCCGCCTGGATCCAATAGGGTTCGGTGTCAACGATGGTTCCGTCCATATCCCACAGGACGGCTTGGAGCGGGCCGGATGCGGAAGGGAGCTGCAGGGCATTGGGGACAGAAGAAGACATGCCTCTCAGTCTACTGGGCGGCGGCGGCCGGGTTTGTTTTGCTCTTGGCGTAGGTCTCGGCGCAGTCCTGACAACGCCGCGTGCTGGACATAGGGTGAGGATGTGAGCAATACCGACGAAACCCCGCCCGTGGGCCTCCAGGATTATTTTGGCGGCTCAACAGAGCGCACAACTGTCATGCTGGCGGCCTTTGAAGGCTGGAACGACGCCGGTGAGGCTGCCAGCGATGCCGTTAAATTCCTGGATCTGTTTTGGGAAAGCGAAAAAATCGCCAGCCTCAACGCCGACGAGTATTACGATTTCCAGTTCACCCGACCCGTCATTGAGCGGCTGGCCACCGGTGAAAAAAGGATCAAGTGGCCCACCACCCGGATCTCCCGGGCGGAGGTCCCCAACAGCAACCTGGACGTGATCTTCGTGTCCGGAGTGGAACCGTCCTATAAATGGCGTGCCTACACCGCGGAGCTAATTGCGCTGGCCAAGGAGCTGGACGTGGATTGCATAGTCCTGGCCGGCGCCCTGCTGGCGGATGTTCCGCACACCCGTCCCATTCCCGTGACGGTTACCTGCGAGGACAGTGACCTGCGCGAGGAACTCAGGGTGGAGTCCTCAACCTATGAGGGGCCGATCGGGATTGTGGGTGTGCTCGCCGAAATGGCCAGCCTGGCCGATATTCCTTCGGTCTCCCTGTGGGCAGCCGTGCCGCACTATGTGGGGCACTCCCCTTCACCCAAGGCACAGCTTTCCCTGCTCCACCGGATTGAGGAGCTGCTGCAGGCTCCGCTGGACACCGCGCTGCTCACCGATGAAGCCGATGCATGGGAGCGCGGCGTGGATGAGCTGGCCACCGAAGATCCGGAGATCGCCGCTTATGTGCGCCAGCTTGAAGAGGCCAAGGACACAGCGGAACTGCCCGAGGCCAGCGGCGAATCAATTGCCCGTGAGTTTGAGCGTTATTTGAAACGCCGCCGGCGCGACTAAAGCCTGATGCCCAGCAGGGCGTCCACTGCAGCCGAAGCCAGGTCGCCGCCGTCGGCATCCTTGCCCGGCTGTTCGGTCGCCGAGAGTGCCCAGGCATCAGCGGCGGCCAGGGCAGCCGGTGCGTCGAGGTCATCGGCCAGCGCGGTCCGAATGGCAGCGAGCAGCTGCTCGGCCTGTGCCCGGCTCGTCAGGGGAAGTGCCCGGCGCCAGCGCGCGAGGCGTTCCTCGGCGGCGGTGAGCTGCTCGGCGGTCCAGAACCAGTCGGTGCGGTAGTGGTGGCTGAGCAGGACGGCTCGGATTGCTGCGGGATCGGTGCCGCGGCTGCGCAGTTCCGACACAAGGACAAGGTTGCCCAGGGACTTGCTCATCTTCTCCCCGTCCAGGCCCACCATGCCGGCGTGGGCATAGTGCCGGGCCAGCGGGCTTCCGGAGCAGGCGTAGGCGTGCCCGGCGCTCATTTCGTGGTGCGGGAAGACGAGGTCGGAACCACCGGCCTGCACGGTGAAGGGTGCGGGCAGGAAGCGCTGGGCAATCACCGAACATTCGATATGCCATCCCGGCCGGCCTGCCCCCAGGGAAGCGCCGTCCCAGAAAGGCTCGCCGGTGCGCTGCACGCGCCACAGCAGCGGGTCCAGGGCGTTGCGCTTGCCCGGGCGCCGGGGGTCGCCGCCGCGTTCGGCGAAGACGGGAAGCATCTGGTCGGCGGTCAGGCCGGAGACGCTGCCCAGCCGCCATGCGTGGGGGTCCTCCGGGTCCAGCCGGGAGGCGGCATCCACCGAGAAGTAGACGTCGCCGTCGGGTTCTGTGCCCTGGCCGGGGACGCGGTACGCGAGCCCGCGGCGCAGCAGATCCTCCACCACGGGGACGATCCACTCGATGGCTTCCACGGCGCCAATGTAGTTGTCCGGAGCGAGAACGTTAAGGGCTTCCATGTCATCGCGGAAAAGCTGGGTCTGCTCCAGAGCCAGTTCCCGCCAGTCCAGTCCCCGGGCATTGGCGCGTTCGAGCAGCGGATCATCGATGTCCGTCACGTTCTGTACGTAGCGGACGGTGTTGCCGGAATCCCGCCACTGACGGTTCAGCAGGTCAAAGGCCACGTAGGTGGACGCATGGCCCATGTGGGTGGCGTCGTACGGGGTGATGCCGCAGACATAGAGGCTCGCCTCACCGCCGGGACGAACCGGAACGGTGCTCTGCAGCGCCGTGTCGAAGAGGACCAATTCCGGAGATTCTCCGGGCAGGACGGGCAGGGGGGAGTTTTTCCACGCAATCACAGGTTCAACTCTACTTTCCGTTCCTAGGCTTCCAGCACGCCCATGCCAAGCAGCACGTAAATCACGACGCCGAGAAGAATGCGGTACCAGACAAACAGGCTGTAGCTGCGGCTGGAGACGTACCGCAGGAACCATCCGATGATGATGAATCCCACAATGAAGGCAACCAGGGTGGCACCGGCAGTTTCCAGGCCGCCGTAAACCATCGGCTCATCCAGCGACTTCACCAGCTGGAACAAGCCGCTGCCGAAGACGGCGGGGATGGCCAGCAGGAAGGCGTAGCGGGCCGCGGCCTCACGGGTGTACCCCATGAACAGGCCGGCGGTGATCGTTCCGCCGGAGCGGCTGACACCGGGGATCAGCGCCAGGGCCTGGGCGAAGCCGTACAGGATGCCGTGCTTGTAGGTGAGCTGGCCCAGGCTGCGCTGCTGCTTGCCGACCCTGTCCGCGACAGCGAGGATGATGCCGAAGACGATCAGCATGGTCGCCACGATCCAGAGGCTGCGCAGCGTGCTTTCAATCTGGTCCTGGAAGAGCAGGCCGAGAATGACGATCGGCAGAGTGCCGATAATGATCAGCCAGCCCATGCGGGCATCCGGGTCATTGCGCGGAATCCGTCCGGCCAGGGACGCAAACCACGCCTTGACGATTCGGACTATGTCCTTCCAGAAATAGACGGCCACGGCCGTTTCGGTGCCGAGCTGCGTTATGGCGGTAAAGGCCGCTCCCGGGTCCTGGGCACCGGGCAGCAGCTCACCGACAATACGCAGATGGGCGCTGGAGGAGATAGGGAGAAATTCGGTCAGGCCCTGAATAAGGCCGAGGAAAAGTGCTTCAAACCAATTCACAAGGAAATACTCTAGGCCACGGGCCCGGACTCACCGTGCACCGCCGCAGGGGCGGAGGCAGGGAATCAGCGTCTGCAGCTACTGCCCGGGCTGCACTTCGGAGGAGCGCTCCCCTGCGCCCTGTGCCGGTTCCTCGAACCCGTCGCCGAACTCGTCGTCGTCGTCTTCGTAGATCTCCAGCGGCGTGACCTCGCCGTAGGCGTCGTACAGGACCTCTTCATAGACCTCAAAGGCATCCGCGACGGCCAGATAGGCCGCTTCCACCACCGGATCATTGTCCCCGCGGCGTTGCGCCGCCGCCGTCAGGTGCTCTTCGAGTGCGGCCATCAGGGATTGGAGCGCCACGTGCGGATCTATGCTCATGCCCTAGACGTTAGCGGTAAAGTGAGCAAAATTGGAGGGACATGCGCGAACAAATTCTTCGGCCGGGGATACGCCGGCCAGACGAAAACACCCGGGACTACGAGTACCTGGTGGTGTCCGTGAACCCCGGAGATCCGGTCTCCGAGGCCCGCAGGATCATCAGGGAACATGCTGAATACGGAAAATGGGAGCTGCACCGCAGCCGTCTCTACCGCGGCGGCGCCCGACGCTTCTGGCTGCGCAGGCGGATCATGCGGGTTCACCGCACCGTCTAGCCAGCCGGGCGGACCCGGCCGGCCCGGGCCGGCTGGCCTAGCCGTCCTGCTCTGTCAGCCGTCCTGCCCTGTCAGCGGCCCCAGCCACGAATTGGCCACCGAAGCGTGCACCGAGTCTTCGCTGGACGGATGGAACATTCCGGCGAGGACATCGCGGTACAGGCGCTCCAGCTCCGCTCCCTTTGAGTAGCTTCTGCCCCCTGCCACGCGGACCGCGGTTTCCACCACTGAACGCGCGGTTTCGGTAGCCCGGTACTTCAGCGAGGACAGCCGGGGGAACCACAGGTTTCCGTGGTCAGCGCCCTCTTCCAGATCACGGGCCATCGCTTCGAGCTGGGGATGGATCCCGTCCATCCGGATAGCCGCGTCCGCCACCTTCCACCGGATGTTGGGATCCTGGGCACCGCCGCTGCCGGCCGCCGTCGTGCGCTGCTGCGCCGCCTCCACCGCGAGTTCGACGGCGCGGTCCCCTATTCCGGTGTACACGGCCGAGAGCAGGGTTTCGAAGAGTGCGTAGATGCCGAAGACAAAGGCGTCGCTGTGCGGCCCCACCGGCGTGTTGCGGACCAGCTGGCCGGCCTCAAGGACCGCATGGTCCAGGACAGTGGTGCAGGACTGGCTGGCCCGCATGCCCATGGTGTTCCAGTCATCCCTGACGGTGATGCCTGCGGTTCCGCGCGGGGCGAAGCCGAAGACCAGGCGCGGCTCGTCCGGCACGGAGTCGTCGCGGCCGAAGATCCCCAGCCGGGTCCACGCCGGCGAGAGGCTGGTGAAGATCTTGGTTCCCGTGAAGGCGTAGGAGCCGTTCCCCTGCGGCTGCGCCGTGGTGTGGGAATCAAAGAGGACGGCGGGATTGCCCGGCTCTGAAATTCCGAAGGCATACAGCTCGCCGCCGGCTGCATCGTCGAGGATGAAGTCCAGGCTGTGATCCCCGCGCAGTGCCAGCAGGTGGGCCACCCCGCACCACACCTGGTGCATGTTGATGGCCAGAGCGGTGGCGGGGGCGGCCGTTGCCAGCAGGCGCTGGCTTTGGACCACCTGCGGGATGGTGAAGCCGGCACCGCCGGCGTCCGCCGGAGTGAACAGCGCCAGGTAGCCGGCGCTGCGCAGGTCCTCAAGATCTTCGGCAAAGAACCTGTTGTCCCGGTCGTAGCCGGCCGCCCGGCTGCGCAGGCGCTCCAGCAGGTCGGGGGTGAGGACATCGGAAACATTCATGCGCAGTGCCTTTCCGGACTGGGGATGTTGGTGGCTCAGTAATCGGTCAGCAGCCGGGAGAGGACCCGGGTTCCGAACTTCAGGGAATCCACCGGCACCCGCTCATCCACGCCGTGGAACATGCCGGTGAAGTCCAGGTCCTCGGGAAGCCGCAGCGGTGCAAAGCCGTATCCGGTGATGCCCAGGCGGCTCAGGGACTTGTTGTCGGTGCCGCCGGAGAGCGTGTACGGCAGGACCGGGGCACCGGGGTCCTCGGCCTGCAGTGCACCGATCATGGAATCCACGAGGTTGCCCTTGAAGGGAACCTCCAGGGACACGTCCTTGTGCTCGTAGCTGACGTCGATGCCCGGCCCGGCCAGGTTCTTGATGATGGCCAGGACCTGCTCTTCCTGCCCCGGAAGAGTCCGGACGTCAATCAGCGCCTCGGCGGTGCCGGGGATGACGTTGTGCTTGTAGCCGGCCTTGAGCACCGAAGGATTGGAGGTGTTCTGCAGGGTGGCGCCCACAAAACGGGCCACCGTGCCCAGTTCCGCCAGCAGCCGCTCGGGGTTCTGCGGATCAAACTCCACGCCGGTAAGCTCCGTGACGCCGTCCAGGAACGCGCGGGTGGTGTCGGTGAGTTCAATGGGCCACGGGTATTCGCCGATGGTGGCGACGGCGCGGGCCAGCCGGGTGACGGCGTTGTCGGTGTTGATCTGTGAGCCGTGGCCGGCGCGGCCGTGGGCCGCGAGGCGCAGCCAGGAGATGCCCTTTTCAGCGGTCTGCAGCAGGTATGTGCGTTTTCCGCCGATGGTGGCGGAGAATCCACCCACCTCCGAGATGGCCTCCGCGGCGCCGTCGAACAGGTCACGGCGGTTCTCCACCGCCCAGCTTGCACCATAATCGCCGCCGGCCTCCTCATCGGCAAAGAAAGCAAAGATGAGGTCCCGGCGGGGTTTGGTGCCCGAGCGGGCCATGTCCCGCATGACCGACAGGATCATGGCATCCATGTCCTTCATGTCCACGGCACCGCGCCCCCAAATCAGGCCGTCGCGTTCTTCGCCGCTGAACGGATCAACAGACCAGTCCTGCTTCTGGGCAGGGACCACGTCCAGATGGCCGTGGACCACGAGGGCGGGCAGGGAGGAATCGCTGCCTTCCATCCGGGTCACAACCGACGCACGGCCCGGGGCGGACTCGAAGAGGTCCGCTTGCAGGCCGGCTTCCTCGATCAGTCCTGCCGTGTACTCCGCAGCCGCCCGCTCCCCCGGGCCGGAGCCGTCCCCGAAGTTGGAGGTGTCAAAGCGGATGAGCTCCTGGCAGATCCGGGTGACTTCATCTTCGGCAGTTACCGCGCGGGCAGTGGAATCCGACATGTTTCTCCTTCGAAGTTATTGCTGACAGCCTAGCCACCGGAGGCCTGACCAGCGCCGATTTACGGTTGTGGCCAAAACCGTGTTAGAGTTTTTCCCGTTGCTTCCGCAGCTTTTGAACGACTGAAGAGCTTGCGGCAAACACCCAAGCGCGGGTGGCGGAATGGCAGACGCGCTAGCTTGAGGTGCTAGTCCTCTAACGAGGGTGGGGGTTCAAGTCCCCCTCCGCGCACAATGAAACCCCGGAATCCATTGGATTCCGGGGTTTTTTGTTGTCCCGGCCGCCGGCGCGGAAGGCAATCGCAATATGTGACTTTCATTACAGCAAATCCTGCCGCCTCCTTCTCCCTGCCTCCCCGTCTCTGTCAGAGCAGACGCTGCGCCGGTACCCTCGGCCTATGGACGGCGGAACGCTCTTCAATGTGTTGCTCGTAGTGTTCTTTGTTTTGCTGGGCGGAGTGTTCGCCGGAACGGAAATGGCCCTGGTTTCACTGCGGGAGAGTCAGATCAGTTCCATTGAGGCGTCCGGCACCGGCGGAGCGAAGATTGCGGCCCTGGCCCGAAACCCCAACCTTTTCCTTTCATCCATTCAAATAGGGGTGACGCTTTCGGGGTTTTTCTCCGCCGCGTACGGCGCCTCCGCACTGGCGCCCGCAGCGGCTCCCCTGCTGCGCGGCCTTGGCCTGTCCGCAGCCGCCGCTGATGCGACGGCGTTTATCCTCCTGACCCTTGCCGTGGCCTACCTTTCCCTTGTTTTGGGCGAGCTGGTGCCCAAGCGGCTGGCCATGCAGAATGCCGAACGCTTTACCCGCCTCCTCGCGCCGCCCCTGAACGCCTTCGCCGTCGTCATGCGACCGGTGATCAAGCTGCTGTCCGTCTCCACGGATGCGGTGGTGCGGCTGCTGGGCGGAGACCCGTCCGTCAAAACGCCGCCGGTGACTTCACAGGAGCTCTGGGACATGGTGGCGGCAAGTCCGGTCCTGGCCGAAGACAGCCGCCGGATCCTTTCCGATGTCTTCGGTGCGGGCAGCCGCCTGCTGCAGGAGGTGATGCGCCCGCGTCCGGAGGTGCAGTTCCTCGCTGCGGACCTGACCGTGGAACAGGCCCGGGCAGCCGTGCACCTGCTGCCGTACTCCCGGTATCCGGTGATCGGAGACTCCCCCGACGACGTCGTCGGCTTCGTCCATGTCCGGGACCTGCTGCGGGAGCGGGATGACGACGGCGGCCGCGGCGGCCGGTCGCGAACGCTCGGCGACATTGCCCGCCCCATCCTCTTTCTTCCGGGCACGGCTGCGGTGGTTCCCTCGCTGTCCCGCATGCGCCGGGACGGCAGCCACATTGCGGTGGTTGCCGATGAATACGGCGGAACGGACGGCATAGTCACTTTGGAGGACCTGGTGGAGGAACTGGTCGGAGAGATTTACGACGAGTACGACATCTCCAGGGACCCCGAAGACCGGCACCGCCGGGTGAGCGGAGATCTGGTGGTTGACGGGGCACTGATCCTGCAGGAGTTTGCGCGGTTGACCGGCATTGTCCTGCCGGAAGGACAATACGAAACCGTGGGCGGCTACATTATGGAAAGGCTGGGCCGGATTGCCCGGCCCGGGGATATTGTCCAGGCTCCGGGATGCCGGCTGGAGGTACTCACCCTTCAGCGCCGCCGCATTGTTTCGGTACGGGTAATACGCGGAACCGAGGAACAGCATGGAACCGAGGAACAATACTGAGCCGGCCGAAGACGTTGGCGGCGACCGCAGGACCGTCAAACCCGCAGATCCCGTAACATTGATTTGCCGTTGGGCAGAGAAGACAATACCGGGCACGGAGCGGAACCATTGTTCAGGGAACCCGGACCATGCCGCCTTTGTGGATACCAGAAAGCAGGAAAGCCGCCATGAGCGAGACGAAGACCAGCTCGGAAGAGCCAGAACTCAAGCGGGTGATGGGGACCAAGCTCCTGTTGCTTTTCATTGTCGGCGACATTCTGGGAACCGGCGTCTATGCCCTGACCGGTCAGGTGGCCGGCGAGATAGGCGGCGCCGCCTGGGCGCCCATCCTCCTGGCGTTCGTCGTCGCCACCATCACTGCGCTGTCCTACTTGGAACTGGTCACGAAGTTTCCGCAGGCGGCCGGCGCCGCCCTTTATGCCCATAAGGCGTTTGGAATCCACTTCGTCACCTTCCTTGTGACCTTTGCCGTGCTGTGTTCGGGCATTACGTCCGCGTCAACGGCTGCCAAGTTCCTCGCCGAGAACTTCATTGTCGGGTTCGACCTGGAGTGGGGCCAGACCGGGGTTACCTGGGTGGCTGTGATCTTCATGCTCATCCTCGCCCTGATCAATCTTCGCGGCGTGGGGGAAAGCATCAAGTTCAACGTGGTGCTGACGATTATCGAGCTCACCGGTCTTTTGATCGTTATCCTGATCGGTTTCTGGGCCATGGGCCAGGGGAACGTTGATTTCTCCCGCGTGATGGTCTTTGAGACCGAGGGCAACAAGAGTATCTTCCTGGCGCTGACCGCAACCACGTCCCTGGCATTCTTTTCCATGGTCGGATTCGAAGATTCCGTCAATATGGCGGAGGAGACACGGGATCCGGCAAAGATTTTCCCCAAGGTCATGCTGACGGGGCTGAGCATCACACTGGTCGTGTACCTGCTGGTCTCAATCGCCGCCGTGGCCATTGTCCCGGTGGGCCAGCTGTCCGAAAGTGCCACACCGCTGCTGGAGGTTGTCCGCGCCGGCGCGCCCAACCTCCCGGTGGATGTCATCTATCCGTTCCTCTCGATCTTTGCCGTGGCCAACACGGCGCTCATCAACATGCTGATGGCCAGCCGCCTTCTCTATGGCATGGCAAAGCAGGATGTCCTCCCCCGCTCCCTGTCCAAGGTGCTTCCCGGCCGCCGCACGCCGTGGGCCTCCATTCTGTTCACCACCGTGATTGCACTGGGACTGATTACCCTCGTCACCAACTTCATGGGCAAGGAAACCGTCACGGCGCTTGGCGGCACCACTGCCCTGCTGCTGCTGGCCGTGTTTACCGTGGTGAACATTGCCTGCCTGGTCCTCCGCCGCACTCCGCACGAGGGCAAGTACTTCCGGTCGCCCGGATTCCTTCCCTACGTTGGCGTGTTCAGCTGTGCTTTCCTTCTGGGACCCTGGGCGCAGGACCCGATCGAATACCAGATTGCCGGCCTGCTCCTGGTCCTCGGCCTGCTGCTGTGGGCCCTGACCTGGTTCTGGAACCGTGCCGTCCGCGCCAAGCGGACCCGGTTCTCGGATGCTGAAGAGCTCCGGGGCTAGTCCCTTCCTCCCGTTTCCCTTTCCCATGTCAGGAGCATCATGAGCATCGTCGTCGGTTTTCTGCCCACCCCGGAGGGCAGCGCCGCTCTGTCGGCCGCACGCCGGGAGGCAGCAGTACTGTCCACTTCACTGGTAATCGTCAATGTGGCCGCCACGCACCACGGGCTGCACCACCAGGAGCAGGAGGAGGCAAACAACGCCGCCCTGCAGGCCCTTGAACTGGAGCTGCAGGCATCCGGAACGGATTACCGGCTGGTCCACCCCGAGGGTGATTACGATCCCGCCGAGGAGATTCTCACCGCCTCGCAGGACCCGCAGGTCCAGCTGATTGTCCTTGGACTGCGCCGCCGCACCCCCGTGGGCAAAATGCTCCTGGGCAGCACCGCTCAGCGGGTGCTGCTGCAGGCAGACTGCCCGGTCCTGGCAGTGAAGGCCAACTCCTAGCTTTCGCCACCCCGCGCGGACTTTAATCCCGCCGGCACATTAAATGCCTGTGGCCGGCACCCGATGCTTCGGGTGCCGGCCACAGGCATGTCAGGAGCGAGCCGCGCTTACGTAATGGAAGTGGATCCGCGGCGCTTGTTGAAGACGTCAAAGGCGACGGCCGCCAAAAGCACCAGGCCCTTGATGAGCTGCTGGTACTCGGTACCAACACCCATGATCGACATGCCGTTGTTCAGGATGCCGATGATCAGACCGCCGATAATGGCGCCGGTGACTCGGCCGATACCGCCGGTGACAGCCGCACCGCCGATGAAGACGGCGGCGATGGCATCCAGTTCGAACCCGTCGCCGGCCTTGGGGCTGGCAAGGTTCAGCTGGGCGGTGAAGACCAGGCCGGCCAGTGCGGCGAGCACACCCATGTTGATGAACACGGTGAACGTGGTCCGCTTGGTGTTGATGCCGGAGAGCTCAGCGGCGTGAAGGTTACCGCCCATGGCGTAGATGTGCCGGCCCCATACGCTGCGGTTCATGACCGCAGAGTAGCCGACCGTCAGCAGGCCCAGGATGACAAGCACAATGGGCATTCCGCGGTAGCTGGCCAGCAGGTACGTGATGTACAGGACCAGTGCGGCGGTGAGGACCAGCTTGGCCGCGAACCAGGGCATCGGCTCATCGACCAGCTGGTGGCGCCGGCGGATCATCCGCTGGCGGATGCCCGAGCCCACCAGTGCGGCGGCCGAGAGGACACCGATGATGACGGTCAGTGGTTCCAGGAAACTTGTTCCGCCGCCCAGGTCGGGCAGGAATCCGCTGCCGAGGTCACGGAACTGGTCGGGGAAGGGCGAGATCTGCTTGTTCTGCAGGACTATCTGCGTCAGTCCGCGGAAGGTCAGCATGCCGGCCAGCGTCACGATAAACGCCGGAATGCCGAAATACGCGACCCAGAAGCCCTGCCAGGCACCCACGACGGCTCCGAGAACCAGGCACAGGATCGCTGCCAGCCACCAGGGCAGGCCCCACTGGGTAATCATGACGCCGGCGGCGGCACCGGTGAAAGCGACCACCGAGCCGACGGAGAGATCAATGTGCCCGGCAATAATGACGAGCACCATGCCCACCGCGAGGATCAGGATGTAGCTGTTCTGGATGATCAGGTTGGATACGTTGATCGGGGCCAGCGTGATCCCGTTGGTGGTGATCTGGAAGAAGATGATGATCGCGATGAGCGCGATGAACAGCCCCACCTGGCGAAGCTGCCCGGTCAGGTAGTTCAGGGCCGAGCCCAGCATCCCTTGCGGGCGGTTCGAGGGGGGCGCGCCCGTGGACGATCCCTGATCAGTGAGAGTGCTCATTGGCTTTCCTTGTCTGTCGCGGAGGCAGGAGTCCTGGCGTCGCGGGTCATGTACTGCATGAGGTATTCGGCGCTCGCCTTTTCGCGCGGGACATCGGCAGTGATGCGTCCCTCGGCGAGGGTGTAGATGCGGTCGCAGATTCCCAGCAGTTCCGGCAGTTCCGAGGAAATGACGATGACGGCCTTACCCTGGTCTGCCAGCTCGTTGATGATGGTGTAAATCTCGTACTTGGCGCCTACGTCAATGCCGCGCGTGGGTTCATCGAGGATCAGGACATCCGGATTGGTGTGGATCCATTTGGACAGCACCACCTTTTGCTGGTTTCCGCCGGAGAGCTTCCCGGTCAGCGCGGCCACCGAAGGTGCCTTGATGTTCATGCTGCTGCGGTACTTCTCCGCTGTCAGATGCTCCCGGTAGGGGTCCACCCAGCCGCGCACGGACAGCTTGCCGAGTCCGGACATTGAAATGTTGCGCTTGATGTCCTCAATGAGGTTCAGCCCGTACCGCTTGCGGTCCTCCGTGGCATAGGCCAATCCGTGCTGGATGGCCTGGCCCACGTTGTTCATGGTGACTTCGCGGCCGTTCTTGTACACCCGTCCGCTGATGTTGTGGCCGTAGCTGTGGCCAAAGACGCTCATGGCCAGCTCGGTGCGGCCGGCGCCCATCAGCCCGGCGATGCCAACAATCTCCCCGGCCCGGACATAGAGATTGGCCTCTGAGACGACCCGGCGGGAACGGTCCAGCGGGTGGTGCACGGTCCAGTCCTCAATGCGAAGGACTTCCTCGCCGATAACGGACGTGTGCTCGGGGTACCTGCTGTCCAGATCCCGGCCCACCATGCCGCGGATGATGCGCTCTTCGGACACGTCGTCCGCGTGCATGTCGAGCGTTTCAATCGTGCGGCCGTCCCGGATGATGGTGACGGCGTCGGCGATGGCTTTGATCTCGTTGAGCTTGTGGCTGATGATGATGCAGGTGATGCCGTCCCGGCGCAGGTCCTTGATCAGGCCCAGCAGGTGCTCGGAATCCTCGTCATTCAGCGCGGCGGTGGGCTCATCCAGAATCAGGAGCTTAACCCGCTTGGAGAGGGCCTTGGCGATCTCCACCAGCTGCTGCTTGCCCACTCCGATGTCCTGGATCCGGGTGGCGGGGTTCTCGGAAAGACCCACCCGTTCCAGGAGCTTGGCGGCTTCCAGGTTGGTGCGGTGCCAGTCGATGAAACCGCCCCTGGACTGTTCGTTGCCCAGGTAGATGTTCTCCGCGATGGACAGGAAAGGGCTCAGCGCCAGTTCCTGGTGAATGATCACCACGCCGGCCGCTTCGGAGTCCTTGATGTCCCGGTATTCCTGCAGCTCACCCTCCAGCAGGATTTCGCCCTCGTAGGTCCCTGCGGGGTAGACCCCGGAGAGGACCTTCATGAGCGTTGATTTGCCGGCCCCGTTTTCACCGCAGATGGCATGCACATGCCCCTGCCGCACGTCCAGCGAGACATCCTGAAGCGCCTTGACCCCGGGGAATGTCTTGGTGATTCCCCGCATGGAAAGAATATTTTCGTTCACGTTCGTGTCCTTGCCGGCGGGGTTCCGGGGCGGCAGCACTGGCTGCCGCCCCGGAACACCGCGGTGGTCGGAATTACTTCAGGTCTGAGGCTTCGTAGTAGCCGCTTTCGACGAGGACGTCCTCGTAGTTGTCCTTGGTGACGACTACCGGATCCAGCAGGTAGGTCGGAACAATCTTGACCTTGTTGTCATAGGTTTCCGTGTCGTTGACCTCGGGATCTTTGTCATTGAGGATGTCATCGACCATGGCAACGGCCTGCTCGCCGAGCTTGCGGGTGTCCTTGAAGATGGTGGAGTACTGCTGGCTGCCCATGATCGACTTCACCGAGGCTGCTTCGGCATCCTGGCCGGTGATGACGGGCAGGGCATCCGCCGCGTAGCCGGATCCGGTCAGGGCCGAAATGATGCCCAGCGAGATGCCGTCGTACGGGGACAGCACGCCGTCAACTTTTTCGCCGCCGGAGTAGGTGCTGGCAATGAGGTTCTGCATGCGCTTCTGGGCGGTGGCAGGATCCCAGCGCAGGGTCGCAATCTGGGTGAATTCGGTCTGGCCGCTCTTGACCACCAGGGTGCCCTTGTCGATGTAGGGCTTCAGGGTGTCCATGGCGCCGTCGTAGAAGAAGTTGGCGTTGTTGTCATCGGGGCTGCCGGCGAACAGTTCAATGTTCTTCGGCTCCGCTGCGCCGGTGTCCTTGCCCTCGGCGTCGAGGATTCCCAGGCCGGTCAGCAGCGAGGTGGCCTGCTGGACGCCCACGGTGTAGTTGTCGAACGTGGTGTAGTAGTCCACGTTTTCGTTGCCCGTGATCAGGCGGTCGTAGGCGATGACCTTGATGCCTGCGGCAGCTGCGTTGTCGAGCTGGTCGCTGAGTGCGGTGCCGTCGATGGCAGCAACCACCAGGACCTTGGCGCCCTTGGTGATCATGTTGGAAACCTGCTGCACCTGGGTGGGGATGTCGTCGTCGGCGTATTCCAGCGTCGTTTCATAGCCGAGGTCTTCGAGCGAAGCCTTGATGGCGTCGCCGTCCTTGATCCAGCGTTCGGAAGTCTTGGTGGGCATGGCGATGCCCACGAGGGATCCGGCGTTGTCGCCGGATTCGTCGGAGCCGGCATCAGCGCCGCCACGGCCGGAACCGCCGCAGCCTGCTACTGAGACGGCGAGGATTCCTGCCGTCAGGCTGAGGAGGAGTTTACGGATTTTCACGAGGGAGCCCTTTCGATGGACGTCTCTGTCTAACGGGGAGTTGCCGGATCTTCGAAGCGGCAATAGCTTCTCTCTGCGGACCCATCTGGCCGAATGAGAAGTGGATCACAAATGTGTGTGAGCGCTAACATTATGGCTCCCGGCGGGGCACCATTGTCAATTTGGGTCCCCGGGGGGCGGAAAACCTAGCTCCGGAGCTGCACCAGTATGGCGTCGATTCCCTTGAACGTTTCTTCAAACGACGTGGACAGAGGAGAAAGGCCCAGCCGGATTCCCGAGGGATTGCGGTAATCGGGAATGATGCCCTGCTCCCACAGGGCCGCCGTGACCGCCCTGAAGGACGGGTGGTCAATGGTGATGTGGCTGCCGCGCCGGGCCGGGTCCCTCGGAGAGGCAACGACGACGCCGTACGGCGCCAGCAGGGCGTCCACGGCGGTAAGCGCGTACTCCGTCAGAGCCACCGATTTTGCCCGCACGGCATCGATTCCCGCCTCGGCGATCAGGGTGATCATGTCCTGCATGGGCAGCATGCCCAGCACCGGAGGGGTGCCGGAGACCACCCGGCGGATGCCGGCGGCCGGGGTGTAGCCCTGTGCCATGCCAAACGGGTCCGCACTGCCGAGCCAGCCCTGAATGGGCTGGGCGAACTCATGTTGGTGCCGGGATGCCACATAGGCCCACGCCGGAGCGCCCGGACCGCCGTTGAGGTATTTGTAGCTGCAGCCCACGGCGTAGTCCACGTTCCAGGCATCCAGCTGCGCGGGGACCGCCCCCGCCGAATGGCACAGGTCCCACAGGACCAGCCCGCCGGCGGCGTGGACCACCCTTGTCACGGCTTCCGCGTCCGCAAGATACCCGGAACGGTAAGCGACGTGGCTGAAGACCGCCAGGGCTGTCTGGGGCCCCACGGCGTCGGCTACCACCTCAGCCGTGACACCGCCGTCGTACTCCGTGGGAACCCAGCGCAGGGTGAGCCCGCACTCCTGCGCGATGCCTTCCATGACATACCGGTCCGTGGGGAAGTTGTCCGCGTCCAGGACGATCTCCGTCCGCCCCGGCCGTGCGGCAACGGCGGCGCGGGCGAGCTTGTAGAGCAGGACGGTGGTGGAGTCGGCCACGGTGCACTGGCCCGCCGCGGCGCCCAGTGCTGCGGCGCCCAGCGCATCGCCGATGCGCTGGGGCAGGTCCAGCCAGGATTCGTCCCAGCCGCGGATGAGGCGGCTGCCCCACTGCTCCCGGACAAATTCCTGAAGATGTTCCGCAGTGGCCCGCAGCGGCCGCCCCAGCGAGTTGCCGTCCAGGTAGGACAACACGCCGTCGGCTTCCAGAAAAAGGTCCTGGAAGTCCGCCAGCGGATCCGCCGCATCCAGGTCCTTGGCGGCAACGAGCAGCTCCGGTTCAGTCATGAGGGCACACTAGCAGGCCAGGGGCTGCACCGTACCGGCAAAGTGCCGGCGGCGGGAGCGGCCGTTCCAACCCACAAAGGTGGAGCCGGCATACCCGTCCGGCGTCTCCGTATCCGAGATCGACAGGGAGACCGTTGCCGGGAGGAACACCGGGGAGTCAAAGTCGATGCTCCATTCGTACGGCTCCGGGCGGCTTGCCACGATGTCCCCCACCACCCGCGAGGCCAGATACATGCCGTGGGCCAGCGACTTCTTCATGCCCAACGCCTTTGCCGAAAGGCGGCTGAGGTGGATCGGGTTGAAATCACCGGAGACAGCCGCATAGCTGCGTCCGGCGTCCGCACCGAGCCGCCATTGGGCCGTGGGCTGGGGCGGAACAAAGTCCGGCCGGGCCCCATTCGGATTCGGACGGTCGAACCGGGGCAGGAACACACCCTTGGCCAGGTAGGTGGATCGTCCGTGCCACACGACTTCCCCGGAGGTCGCGGACTGGACCTCGGCGATCAGGTCCACCTGTGTCCCGGTACGGTGTCCCCTCAGGTTTTCGGCCCAGGCGGTGACCGTGAGCGGCTCGGTGTAATGGATCGGCCGCAGGTGCCGGACGCTGTTGCTGAGATGGACCATGCCCAGCAGCGGCAGCGGGAAGTCCTCCCGGGCCATCAGGCTCATGGCGACCGGGAACGCGAAGGTGTGCACATAGCCTGACGGCAGGTAGTCGGAGGCGCTGTGCAGTACCAGACGCTGGAAGTCCGCCAGCCGCTCCAGCTCCACGCGTGCGCTCCGGACGGTGTGCCGGTCGTCGGGAAGCGTCTGCGGAGCGGCAGACGAGGACAGCCGCGCCCTGGCAGCGGAGCCCACCGCGCCGACGTAGAGCTTTCCCAGGGCCGGGATCTCGCTGAGCTCGGTGTCGGTCATGCGCCCACCATGTTCTGGCCGCAGACCCGGACAACCTGGCCGTTGACTCCGGCAGCGGCATCCGATGCCAGGAAGGCAATGGTTTCCGCCACGTCGATCGGCAGGCCGCCCTGCTGCAGGCTGCTGAGGCGGCGGGCCACCTGCCGGGTAAGGGCCGGGATGGCCGCGGTCATGTCCGTCTCGATGAAACCGGGCGCGACGGCGTTAATGGATCCTCCGCGGGGGGCCAGCAGCGGCGCCGTAGCCCGCACCATGCCGATCACGCCGCCCTTGGAGGCGGCGTAATTGGTCTGGCCGCGGTTGCCGGCAATGCCGCTGGTGGACGCCAGCGACACAATGCGGCCGGCATGGCTGAAGGTGTCCGAAGCCAGCAGGGTGCGGTTCATCTTCAGCTGTGAGGCAATGTTGACGGCAATGACCGACTGCCAGCGGGATTCATCCATGTTGGCCAGCAGCTTGTCGCGCGTGATGCCGGCGTTGTGGATGACAATGTCCAGGCGTCCGTAGCGCTCGGCGGCGTGGGCCAGAATGCGCTCGCCGGCGTCGTCGCGGGTGATGTCCACCTGCAGTGCGGTGCCGGAGATGTCGTTGGCAACCTTGGCCAGCTGCTCCCCGGCGGCCGGGACGTCCACCACAATGACCGTGGCGCCGTCGCGGTGCAGGGTGCGGGCAATTGCCGCACCGATGCCGCGCGCTGCGCCGGTTACGACGGCGACCTTGCCGGCCAGCGGGGCGTTCCAATCCGCGGGCAGCGTGCCCGCGTCGGAACCGACGGTGATGAACTGGCCGCTGACGTAGGCGCTGCGGCCGGACAGCAGGAACCGCAGGGCTGCTGCGGTGCCGGGGGCCGAGGCGGGCACCCCGTTGGCCAGGACGATGCCGTTGGCGGTGGCACCGCCGCGCAGCTCATGGGCAATGGAGCGCAGCAGTCCGTCAACGCCCTGGCGGGCGGCGGCCGCCTCGGGTTCCTGCGCCTCGGAGGCGGGACGGGACACGGTGACCACGCGTCCGCCGGCAGCCAGGTCGCGCAGTGCCGCACCGGCAGCCAGGGTTGCGTCGCCCAGGTCTTCGGGGGCGGCTGCGGTGTCCAGCACCAGCAGGATTGCTCCCAGCTTTTCCTTGGGCGTGGCATGGCGGCGCACATCCAGGTTCCAGCCCAGCAGCAGCTGCGCGAGCTCATCGGCTGCCTCGCCCTTGCCCAGGACCAGAACCGGTCCGGGGACCAGCGGCTTGCTGGGATCGAAGCGGCGCAGGACGCTCGGGCGGGGAAGCCCCAGCTTTTTGGCCAGTTCCTTGGTGATGCCGTTGTTAACGAGGTTCAAATAGGTATCAGTCATGATCAGCGTGCCTCGAGGATCGCTACGAGGCCCTGGCCGCCGGCGGCACAGATGGAAATCAGGCCGCGTCCGGAGCCCTTTTCATGCAGCATTTTTGCCAGCGAGGCGACAATGCGTCCGCCGGTGGCTGCGAACGGGTGGCCGGCCGCCAGCGAAGAACCGTTGACGTTGAGCTTGCTGCGGTCCACCGTTCCCAGCGGTCCTTCCAGGCCCAGCCGGGTGCGGCAGAACTCGTCGTCCTCCCAGGCAGCCAGGGTGGAGAGCACGGTGCCGGCGAAGGCTTCGTGGATCTCAAAGAAGTCAAAGTCGTCAAGGGTGAGGCCGTTGCGGGCCAGCAGGCGGGGTACCGCGAAGGCCGGAGCCATCAGCAGGCCGTCCTTACCGTGCACAAAGTCCACGGCACCGGCCTCGGCGTCAACAATGTTGGCCAGCATGGGCAGGTCGTGTTCCCGGGCGAAGTCCTCGGAACCCAACAGGACCACGGACGCCCCGTCGGTCAGCGGGGTGGAGTTTCCGGCGGTCATGGTGGCTTCATCACCCAGGCTGCGTCCGAAGGCGGGCTTCAGCTTGGCGAGCTTCTCCATGGAGGTGTCCGGACGCAGGTTGGCGTCCTTGGCCAGGCCGCGGTACGGCGTCACGAGGTCATCGAAGAATCCCCGGTCATAGGCGGCGGCCATGTTGCGGTGGCTGTTGAAAGCCAGCTCATCCTGGGCCTCGCGGGTGATCTTCCACTGAGCGGTGGTCAGGGCCTGGTGCTCGCCCATGGACAATCCGGTGCGCGGCTCGCCGGTGGACGGCGCATCCGGGGACAGGTCCTTGGGGCGGATCTTCGCCACAGCGGTCAGCTTCTGCTTGGCGGTCTTGGCACGGGAAAGATCCAGCAGGGCACGGCGCAGGCCCTCGCTAACGGCGATGGGCGCATCGGAGGCGGAGTCCACTCCCCCGGCAATCGCGGAGTCCAGCTGGCCCAGCTTGATCTTGTTGGCCAGGCTGATGACCGTTTCCAGGCCGGTGGCGCAGGCCTGCTGAACGTCGTAGGCGGGGGTTTCCGGCGACAGCGCCGAACCCAGTACCGCTTCGCGGGTCAGATTGAAGTCACGGGAGTGCTTCAGGACAGCGCCGCCGGCCACTTCGCCGATGCGTTCTCCCTGCAGGCCGAACCGGGCCACAAGGCCGTCAAGGGCTGCGGTGAGCATGTCCTGGTTGGAACTGTAGGTGTACTTGCCGCCGGAACGGGCAAAGGGAATGCGGTTGCCGCCAATGACGACTGCTTTGCGGACTGCGGGTGTTGCGGTGTTGCCGCCGGTGGCGGCGGGCTCGGCCTTGGGCTGGACAGCCATGGTGTTGTCTCCTAGGAAGATGCTGCAAGTGTGAGGGGAGTTACTGCAACCCAGCGTACCTGATACGCTGAGTATCGTGAACACTGCCGTAGAAGATCCTTCCGCCCCCGCGCCGTCCGACGGGCGTTCCCTGAGATGGGAAACGCACCGGGCCGAGCGCCGTCGCGCCTTGATCAAAGCCGCACGGCGGGCGGTCCATTCCCTGGGCGCCGGAGCCTCCATGGAGGAAATTGCGGCAGCATCGGGGACGTCGAAGTCCGTCTACTACCGTTACTTCGGCGACAAGGCCGGCCTGCAGCAGGCAATGGGCGAAGTGGTCCTGTCCCAGATGCAGGACAAGATCCTGGCCGCCGGCCGCACTGCGGAATCACCCCGGGCGGGCCTGCAGGCCATGGTGTCCGCATATCTCCAGATGGCCCAGACCTCCCCCAACGTGTACGGCTTTGTCACCGGCCTGCCCGCCGGTCAGGCACCGGGGACCACGGAACCGGGGTTCGCCAAGAGCCTCTCCTCGTTCTTCGAATCCATCGCGGCCATGATGGAGCGCGCCCTGCGCGCCTATCTGGACAGCGGTTCAGCCGCACCCAAGTTCGGCGTCGCAGCAGGATTCTGGCCGACGGCGGCACTGGGCATGGTCCGCGCCGCCGGAGAGCGCTGGCTGGCCACAGAACCGGGACCGGACAAACCCACTGAGGAGGAGATGACCAGGCAGCTCACCGCCTGGCTCTTTGACGGCATCGGCTACGAGCAGGAGCCTGCATGAACCGTTTGCTGCTCCCACCACAGCTTTCCTTCCGCCCTGCAGGGGCACCGGGCGCCATCGCCCTTAGCATTCACAGGCACAACAACAACAAGAAGGACACGCAATGACGCAAACAGTCTCCAAGCCGGAACGCCAGATCCCCGCCGCTGCCGTGCGCGACGATGACAACGCCGTCGTCGACGTGGACGCCCTGAGCCGGGTTCTGCTGGGCAAATGGGCGGACATCCGCGTCCAGGCGCGCGCGCTCGCAGGACGCGAGGAGCTGCACACGCCCGCGGGCCTCTCCCACACCGAGCACCGCGAACGGGTCATGACCCAGCTGAAGGTGCTCGCGGACTCCGGGGCAGTGCACCGCGCTTTCCCCGTATCCGTCGGCGGCGAGGACAACCACGGCGGCAACGTTGCCGGCTTCGGCGAACTGGTGGTGGCAGACCCGTCGCTGCAGATCAAGGCCGGCGTGCAGTGGGGCCTGTTCGGCGGCGCCGTCATGCACCTGGGCACCAAGGAACACCATGAAAAGTGGCTGCCCGGCATCATGAGCCTGGAAATCCCCGGCTGCTTCGCCATGACCGAAACCGGACACGGTTCCGATGTGGCCAGCATTGCCACCACCGCCGAATACGACGCCGGCACCGAAGAATTCATTATCAACACCCCCTTCCGCGCCGCTTGGAAGGATTACATCGGCAACGCCGCAGTCCACGGCAAGGCTGCAGTGGTCTTCGCCCATCTGATCACCAAGGGCGTGGACCACGGAGTGCACGCGTTCTACGTTGAACTGCGGGACGACAACGGCTTCCTGCCCGGCATCGGCGGCGAGGACGACGGCGTCAAGGGCGGACTGAACGGAATCGACAACGGCCGGCTGCATTTCTCCAACGTCCGTGTTCCCCGCACCAACCTGCTCAACCGCTACGGCAATGTGGAGGCCGACGGCACGTACACCTCGCCGATTGAAAGCCCGGGCCGCCGTTTCTTCACCATGATCGGCACCCTGGTTCAGGGCCGCGTGTCCCTGGACGGCGCGGCAGTGGCCGCCAGCAAGCTGGCCCTGAAGACGGCCGTCCAGTACGCCACCGAACGCCGCCAGTTCAACGGTGCCTCGGACATTGTCGAAGAAGTCCTGATGGACTACCAGCAGCACCAGCGCCGGCTCCTGCCGCGCCTGGCCACCACGTACGCGGCCGCCTTTGCGCACGAGGAACTGCTGCATAAGTTCGACGACGTCTTCTCCGGCGCGCATGACACTGACGAAGACCGCCAAGACCTGGAAACCCTGGCCGCCGGTTTGAAGTCGCTGTCCACCTGGCATGCCCTGGACACGCTGCAGGAAGCGCGCGAGGCCACCGGCGGCGCCGGCTTCCTGGCCGAAAACCGGCTGACATCCCTGCGCGCGGACCTGGACGTCTACGCTACGTTCGAGGGCGACAACACCGTCCTGCTCCAGCTGGTCGCCAAGCGGCTGCTCGCTGACTACGCCAAGGAATTCGTGGGAGCCGACTTCGGCGTCCTGGCCCGGTACGCCGTGGGCCAGGCCACCGGCCGGACGGTGCACCGCACCGGACTGCGGCAGATTGTCCAGGCGTTCGCTGACACGGGCTCGGAAAAGAAGTCCGCTATTGCCCTGCGCGACCCCAAGACGCAGCACGATCTGCTGACGGACCGGGTGGGCACCATGGTGGCCGAAGTTGCCGGCGCCCTGCGCGGGGCCCGCAAGCTGCCCAAGGAAAAGGGAGCGGCCGTCTTCAATGACAACCAGCATGCCCTGATCGAGGCTGCACGTGCCCACGCCGAGCTGCTGCAGTGGGAGGCGTTCACGAGGGCCCTGGACACCATCGAGGATGAAGGCACCCGCCAGGTGATGACCTGGATGCGCGATCTGTTCGGGCTGTGCCTGATCGAAAAGAACCTGTCCTGGTACCTGATGCACGGACGCCTCTCCACCCAGCGCGCACGCACCCTCGGCCCGTACATCAACCGGCTGCTCGCCAAGATCCGCCCGCACGCGCTGGATCTGGTGGATGCTTTTGGCTACGGCCCCGAGCATCTGCGCGCCGCCGTTGCGTCCGGAGCAGAGAAGAAGCGCCAGGACGAAGCCATGGACTACCAGCGCATGCTGCGCGCCAGCGGGGCCGCTCCCGTGGACGAGAAGATCCTGATCCAGCGGAAGAAGCAGGCCGCCAAGTCCAAGCGGTGAGCAACAGCGGGCAGCTGAGCTGACCTGCCCTGCGTATGCAAAAAGGTCCGGACTGCAATGTGCAGTCCGGACCTTTTTGCGTTGGTGACGCTCCGGTGCCTGGAGGCCGCTAGTTGGCGGCCGGCAGCACCGAACGGTAGACCTCAAGGGTGGTCTGGGCGATGGATGCCCACGAGAAGTGCTCGGTGGCGCGGCGCCGGCCTTCCTCGCCCATCCGGCGGGCGCGTTCCGGATCCGCAACCACTTCAGTCAGGGCAGCGGCGAAATCACGGACAAAGGTTTCAGGGTCAAGCGGGGTGCCGGTTCCGTCAGTGACCTGGTCGATCGGCACCAGCAGTCCGGTGACTCCGGGATCCACCACCTCCGGAATGCCGCCCGTTGCGGAGGCCACGACGGCGGTTCCGCAGGCCATGGCCTCCAGGTTAACGATGCCGAGCGGTTCGTAAATGGACGGGCAGGCAAACACGGTGGCGGAGCTGAGCACCTTGATGAGCTCGGCACGCGGGAGCATCCGCTCGATGACGACGATGCCGCTTCGCTTTTCCCGGAGATCCTCGATCAAAACAGCTGTTTCCGCTGCCAGCTCGGGAGTGTCAGCAGCACCCAGGCACAGCACGAGCTGCACTTCAGGGGGCAGCAGCGCCGCTGCGCGCAGCAGGTACGGCAGGCCCTTCTGGCGCGTGTTGCGTCCCACAAACACCACGCTGGGGCGGGCGGGATCGATTCCCAGTGCCTCGATTCCCTCCGGGTCCGTGTCCGGCTGCCACAGGTCAACGTCGATGCCGTTGTGGACCACCCGCACCTTGGCGGGGTCCACCTCCGGATAGCTGCGCAGGATGTCCTGGCGCATGCCCTCGGAGACCGCAATGATGGCGGCAGCGGCATCGTAGGCAGTTTTCTCCACCCAGGAGGACAGCGCATAGCCGCCGCCCAGCTGTTCCGCTTTCCAGGGCCGCAGGGGCTCCAGGCTGTGGGCGCTGAGGACATGGGGAATCCCGTACAGCAGCGAGCCAAGGTGGCCGGCCATATTGGCGTACCAGGTGTGGGAGTGGACCAGGTCCGCCCCCTCCAGGCCCTGCAGTATTTCCAGATCGGTTCCCAGCGTCTGCACGGCCGGGTTGGCAGCATCAAGCTCCGCCGGGACGCTGTATGCCTTCACCGAGGCACCGTGGTAATCAGCCTCCCGGGGAGCACCAAAACAGTGGACCTGAAGGTCCACGTACTCGGCCAGCACACGGCTCAGCTCGGCAACATGGACACCTGCTCCGCCATAGATTTCGGGCGGGAATTCCTTGGACACAATATCTACTCGCACTAAACCAACGTAGTGCACCGGCGCCGCAGTGATCTAGTCTGAAGAACAGCAGACTTATTTAACGTGCTTGACAGCGTCGTCGAATATGTCGAAAGAACACCAGTTAGACATGAAGCTACAAGCATGGGAAGTACAAAATGGCGCCAAAGAAGGTCCTGGCCGTTGTCCTGGCAGGCGGGGAAGGCAAACGCCTGATGCCCCTGACAGCGGACCGTGCAAAACCCGCCGTTCCGTTCGCGGGACGGTACCGTCTCATCGACTTCGCCTTATCCAACCTGGTGAACTCGGGATACCTGCAGATTGTGGTTTTGACTCAGTACAAATCCCACAGCCTGGACCGCCACATCTCCGAAACGTGGCGGATGTCCACCCAGCTGCAGAATTACGTGGCATCAGTGCCGGCCCAGCAGCGCATGGGCAAGAGCTGGTTCCTGGGCAGCGCAAACGCGATCTACCAGTCCATGAACCTCATTGACGATGCCCGGCCGGACATTGTGGTGGTGATCGGAGCAGACCACGTCTACCGGATGGACTTCTCCCAGATGGTGGAGGCGCACATCGCGTCCGGAGCATCGGTCAGCGTTGCCGCGGTCCGTCAGCCGCTGCACCTGGCCGATCAATTCGGTGTCATCGAAACGGATCCGGAAAACCCCGGACGTATTGGTGCATTCATCGAAAAACCCGCCACCACGCCAGGGCTCCCGGATGATCCGAACATGTTCCTGGCCTCCATGGGTAATTACGTTTTCAACACCGACGCACTGGTGGAAGCATTGAATGTGGATGCGGAACGGCTTATTACCAAGCACGACATGGGCGGAGACATCATTCCGTACTTTGTGGAGCGCAACGATGCCGCGGTCTATGACTTTTCCCACAACGTCATTCCCGGGGCCACCGGCAGCGACCACCAGTACTGGCGCGACGTCGGTACCCTCGACTCGTACTATGACGCCACGATGGACCTGATTTCCCCGCTGCCGGCGTTCAACCTGTACAACCTCCAGTGGCCCATCTACACGCGCCAGAGCATTTCCCCGCCGGCAAAGTTTGTCCGCAGTGCTGCGGATCAGGCCGGTACGGCGTTTGACTCGATCGTCTCCAACGGCGTCGTGATTTCCGGCGGCACCGTGACCCGGTCGGTAGTGGCGCCGGATGTGTATGTGGACGCCGGCGCAGAGGTCACCGATTCCGTGCTGATGGACGGCATCCATGTGGGTGCCGGCGCTGTGGTCCGCCGGGCGATCATCGACAAGAACGTACAGATTCCGCCGGGAGCCACCATCGGTGTGGACCGTGACCTCGACCTGGCACGGGGCTTTACCGTGACGCCCTCGGGCCTGACCGTACTGAGCAAGGGCCAGAAGGTCACCCTTCCGGAACCCGAAGGCACGCCCGCCTAGGCAGGCGCAAGCTCCTGCGCAGGCCGCCGTTCGCAGCGGCCTGTGATCTTCGACCGCCGCGGCGCCCGCAATACGGGGCGCCGCGGTGTTTCGTTGTAAGGTCGGATGGCACCAAAATTGCCTTCGCCGTGTCCACCGCCGGCGCCGATTCACAGCAGAAACGATTTTCATGAGCACCCCCGACCTGAGCCCCGAAGACCTTGCCGCCTGCCTGCGGGTCCTGTCCTCCATCCATGTCCTGGACGAGGAAGATCCGGACTACGTTGCCGTCCGGCGGGCCACCGCCAAGATGTTCAAGTCCGTGAAGAAGCACAAGAAGAATGAGAAGCGCAGCGCCGTCGCCGAGGCGGACCGCGCCGTCGTGGCTCTGACGGCCACCGGCGCCTCCGACCGCATCGACGACGAAACCCGCGGTGCGCAGCTGCGGACCTCGGCCCACGGCCCCTCGGCCGGCACGCTGCTCAAGCCGCGCAACTGCTACATCTGCAAGCAGCCGTACACCGTGGTGGACGCCTTCTATCACCAGCTGTGCCCGGAGTGCGCGGCCTTCAGCCACGCCAAGCGCGATGCCCGGACGGACCTCACCGGCAAACGCGCGCTGCTGACCGGCGGCCGCGCCAAGATCGGCATGTACATTGCCCTGCGGCTGTTGCGCGACGGCGCGCACACCACCATCACCACCCGTTTCCCCAAGGACGCGGCCCGGCGCTTTGCCGCCATGGAGGACTCCGCGGACTGGCTGCACCGGCTGAAGATTGTGGGCATCGACCTGCGTGACCCGGCCCAGGTCATTTCCCTCACTGAATCAGTGGCCGCCGCCGGGCCCCTGGACATCCTGATCAACAACGCCGCCCAGACCGTGCGCCGGACCTCCAACGCCTACCAGCCGCTGGTGGACGCCGAACTCGAGGCACTGCCGGCGTCCGCCGCCATGCCGGAGCTGGTGACCTTCGGCCACACCTACAACGCCCACCCGACGGCGCTGGCCAGCTCGATCGCCGAGCATCCGGTGCTGGCCGGCGACGCGGTCACCTCCCTGGCCCTGACCGCCGGTTCCTCCTCGCTGGAGAAGCTGAACGCGGGCACCGCCATCGATGCCGGCGGGCTGGTGCCGGACACCGCTCCGATCAACAGCTGGACCCAGGTGGTGGACCAGGTGGAGCCCCTGGAAATGCTCGAAGTGCAGCTGTGCAACGTCACCGCGCCGTTCCTGCTGGTCAACCGGCTGCGTCCGGCCATGGCGGCCTCTTCGGCCCGCCGGAAGTACATCGTGAACGTCTCCGCCATGGAAGGGCAGTTCAGCCGCCGTTACAAGGGCCCGGGCCATCCGCACACCAACATGGCCAAGGCTTCGCTGAACATGCTCACCCGCACCAGCGCCGGGGAAATGCTGGAAACGGACGGGATCCTGATGACTGCCGTGGACACCGGCTGGATCACCGACGAGCGTCCGCACCCCACCAAGGTGCGCCTGGCCGAGGAGGGCTTCCATGCTCCCCTGGACCTGGTGGACGGTGCTGCCCGCGTGTATGACCCGATTGTCATGGGCGAAGCCGGAGAGGACCAGTACGGGGTCTTCCTGAAGGACTACAAGCCCTCGCCCTGGTAAGCCGGCACTAAGCCGGAAGGGTCTCCCGATCGCGGAAGCGGGAGACCGCCTTGCGGATCTCCGACACCCACAGCACGGTTGAACCCACGCCCAGGGCCAGGAACCACTGCCCCGAGGTGAGGTCCGTGGTGTCAAAGAGCCCCTGCAGCGCCCCCAGCTGCACCACCAGGACCTGCAGGATGACGACGGCGGCCAGCGACACCCAGATGGCCCGGTTGGTGAACGTCTGCCAGGCGAAGACACTGCCGTTCGCCGAGCGCACGTTGAGCAGGTTGAACGCCTGGTAGAACACGAACGTGGTGAAGGCCAGCGTGGTGGCGAACAGCGGATCCCCGGCGCTTTCGGGATACATCTGCGGTGCCAGGTACAGGACGGTGCACGTTCCTGCGGCCATCACCACTCCCATGGTCAGGATCTGCATAATCCGCCGGCCGGTCAGCAGCGGTTCCCGGGCCGGCCGCGGACGCTGTTTCATCAGGTCCGGATCGGCCGGGTCCACGCCCAGGGCCAGGGCGGGCGGCCCGTCCATGATGATATTGACCCAGAGGATCTGCAGGGCTGTGAAGGGCGCTCCCCCGGCCAGCGAAAAGGCCGCGGCCGCCAGGAAAATCAGGACGAAACCCCACGCCGTGGTGAGCTGGAACCGGACAAACTTGATGATGTTGGCGTAGATCCCCCGGCCTTCCTGGACCGCGTCGACGATGGTGGCGAAGTTGTCGTCCGTCAGGATCATCTTCGCCGCGCCCTTGGAGACGTCGGTGCCGGTGATCCCCATGGCAATGCCGATATCCGCGCGTTTCAGCGCCGGGGCGTCATTGACGCCGTCACCGGTCATGGCAACCACCGCGCCGTCGGCCTGCAGCGCACGCACCATCCGGATCTTATGTTCGGGCGAGACCCGGGCCAGCACCCCGTAGCCGGGGGCGCGCCGCTGCAGCTCTTCGTCATTCAGGTTCTCCAGAGCCGTGCCGGAGACAGCTTCCCCGCCGATTCCCAGATCCCGCGCGATGGCCGAGGCGGTGATGAGATGGTCCCCGGTGATCATGTGCACGCTGATCCCCGCTTCGCGGGCGCGGGCAATGGCCTCTGCCGCCTCGCTTCGGGGAGGATCCATGATGCCCACCACGGCGTAGATGGTCAGGCCCGACACGCTGTCCGGCAGCTCGTCCGGGTCTGCCGGCAGCGGTTCCTCCACCGGGCGGCCCGCCACGGCCATGGTGCGCAGCCCGCGCTCGGCGAACGCGGTGACTTCGCCGCTGATGCGCTGGCGGTCCTGGGAAGTCAGCGGCCGGCGGCCCTCGGCGGTGGCGATGAACTGCGACCGCTCCAGGAGCACTCCGGGCGCCCCCTTGGCATAGCAGAACACTTCGTGTCCGGGTCCCGGGCCCTGCCGAGATTCCTCGTCGTCAGGACGCCGGTTGAACGTGGCCATGAACTTGTAGTCCGAATCAAAGGGCACCTCGGCGATGCGCGGATGCGACGCGCGGGCACCCTCGGCGTCGATGCCGCCCTTCTCCGCGAGGACCACCAGCGCCCCCTCGGTGGGATCGCCGGTGAGTACGCCGTCGCGCACCGAGGCATCGTTGCACAGCGCGAAGCCCAGGAAGGCCACCGACAGTGCCGGCGCCGGCCGCCCGTCGGCGCTGAGTACCGCACCCTCCGTGGAGTAGCCGGAGCCCGAGACCCGAAAAACCCGGCCGGAGGCGGTGTAGAGGCGCCGCACGGTCATTTCGTTAAGGGTCAGCGTGCCGGTTTTGTCGGTGCAGATCTGGGAGGTGCTGCCCAGCGTTTCCACGGCGGACAGCTGTTTGATGATGGCACCGCGTGCGGCCAGCCGGGAGGCTCCCATCGCCAGGGTGAACGCGACGACGGCGGTCAGCCCCTCCGGGATGGTGGCCACCGCCAGGGAGACGGCAGTGAGGAACAGGTCCTCCCAGCTGTCACCGCGCAGCAGGCCCAGGATAAACACCACGGCCACGACAATCAGCGCCACATAGGTGAGCAGCCGAGCCAGCTGGTCGATGCTGCGCTGCAGCGTGGTCTTTTCCTCCGCAGTGGAGCCGAGCAGATGGGCGATCCGGCCGATCTGGGTATCCATGCCGGTACCGGTGACCAGCAGGACGGCCCTCCCCCGGCTGACGTCGGTGTCCATGTACAGCATGTTCGTGCGGTCCGCCACCGGCAGTTCCGGGTCGGTTAGTGCGCCCGTTGTCTTGTTGACCGGCTGTGATTCCCCGGTCAGGGCGGCTTCGGCCACCTGCAGCCGGACTGCTTCCAGGAGCCGGCCGTCAGCGGGGACGGTATCCCCGGCCTCCAGGAGGACCACGTCCCCCGGCACCACCTCGGTGCGCGGAACATCCACGGAGGCGCCGTTGCGCCGGACAGTCGCTACGGACACCGCGCTGCTGCGCAGGGCCTCCAGGCTGTTCTCCGCCCGCTGTTCCTGGACGTAGTTCAGGGTGGTGTTCAGCGCGATCACCACCAGGATAACCAGCGGGGTTTCCCACTCGCGGGAGACGACGGCGCTGATCACGGCTGCCGCAATCAGTACCAGGATCAGCCGGTCCGACAGGAGCCGGAGAATTTTCTGCCAGCCGGGAATCTTCCGGCCGGCATCCAGCTCATTCGGTCCGTACCGCGCCAGACGCTGCCGGGCCTGATCCGCACTGAGGCCCTCTGCCGGCGAGACATCCATTTGTGCTGCGGCCTGTACGGGGGAACGGGTCCAGGGGTACTCCGGGATCTGCAGCTGGTCAGCCATGTGGTGCCTCTAAAAACTAGGGGGTGTTCCTCACTGTAACAAAGGCCACACGCGCGCAAATCCCTCCGCTGCGGTACACGGCTCCAGCGGCGCTGTTTGGCCGGCATCCTCTTCTGCGGCAGGGTGGAACCGTGAACACCACTTCTTCTCCCGCACGCAGCGCGTCAACGCTTCCCGGGCTGTTGATTGCCGCTGCGGCGGTCATCCCTGCCTATCTGCTGCATCTCGTCCTTCCCGGGCTGCCGGTCCTGACCGCGGCGGTCATCCTGGGGCTCCTGGCGGCCAACCTGCCGGGGATCTCCACAGCGGTATCCGGGCCGCTGAAGCCGGGACTGTCCCTCACCGCCCGGAAACTGATGCGTCTGGGGATTGTCCTGCTGGGATTGAAGGTCTCACTGGTGGATATTGCCGGGCTGGGGTGGGGAGCCCTGCTTTTGATCGTGGCGCTGGTGGGAACAGCCTTCGCGGGCACCTATGCGATCTGCCGGGCCTTTCGCCTGCCCGGTGAGGAACCGCTGCTTATTGCCTCGGGGTTTTCCATCTGCGGGGTGTCGGCCATCGGAGCGATGGCCGCTGCCCGCCGGGTGCGGCAGGAAGACACCGTGGTGCCCATAGCACTGGTCACGCTGTGCGGCACGCTGGCCATAGGCGTGCTCCCGCTGCTGGACTCCCTGCTGCGCCTTCCCGGGGAGACCTTCGGGATATGGGCAGGAGCCTCGGTGCATGACGTTGGACAGGTGGTGGCTACCGCCCAGACCGCCGGTACGGCAGCGCTCGCGGCCGCCGTCGTCGTCAAGCTGGCGCGCGTGGTCCTGCTGGCCCCCATGACTGCGGCAGCGGGAATAATGGGACGCCGCCAGGCCGCAGCCGGCGCGAACGCGGCCGTCAGCGGGGACGGGACACCGGGGAAGCGTCCACCCCTGGTTCCCCTGTTTGTGGCCGGCTTCCTGGCCCTGATCCTGGTGCGCACCACCGGGGTTCTGCCGGCCGGGGTGCTGGAGACGGCAGCACTGGCGCAGGAAATCCTCTTTGCCGCGGCCCTGTTTGCACTGGGTACCGCGGTGCGCTTCCGCGCCCTTTTTGCCTCGGGGGTCCGGGCGCTTTCAGCGGCGCTGGTGTCCTGGTTCCTGATCGGAGCCCTGGGCCTCGGTCTGGCCCTGCTGCTCGCCCCGTAGCCCGTGTCCCCGGCGAAAGTGATTCAATGAACATGTGTCGAACCAGAATCTGCGCCGTGATGAAGCCGCCGCCCGCTCCGCCCTCATATCCGTTGATGCCTATGATGTTGATCTTGACCTAAGCAGCGCCGAGGATCCCTCGGCCACCGGTTTCCGTTCCCGCAGCACCATTGCCTTCACCTGCACCGAGGCCGGAGCGGAGACGTTCCTGGACTTCATCCACGGTGGCGTGGCCAAGGTGGTCCTGAACGGGCGCACCCTCCCCCTGGAAACCGCCGTCGACGGCGCCCGCATCCACCTGACGGGCCTGGACTACGTCAATGTGGTCACGGTGGACGGTACCGCCCTGTACAGCCGCAGCGGCGAGGGCATGCACCGGTTCACTGATCCGGCGGATTCCCGCACCTACCTCTACACCCAGTACGAACCGGCCGACGCCCGGCGGGTGTTCGCCAACTTTGAGCAGCCGGACCTCAAGGCCGCCTTCACATTCCACGTGACCGCACCCTCGGACTGGGAAGTTGCCTCCAACGGCGCGGAAACCAACCGCACAGTGCTCGACGGCGGCGTCAGCCGCTGGGACTTTGCCCCCACACAGCGCATCTCCACCTACATCACCTCTGTGCTGGCCGGACCGTACTTCAAGGCCGAGGACGCCTGGTCCGCCGCTCTGCCGGACGGCACCGTCCTGGACATTCCCC
Organism: Arthrobacter sp. TJ-178; assembly: GCF_058269275.1. Lineage (NCBI taxonomy): Bacteria > Bacillati > Actinomycetota > Actinomycetes > Micrococcales > Micrococcaceae > Arthrobacter > Arthrobacter sp. TJ-178. Next base: position 308,786 of record NZ_JBZCNK010000003.1, read on the forward strand.
TGGGCGCCTACTGCCGCTCCTCGCTCGCCGAGCATTTTGATCCGCAGAACATCTTCGAGATCACCAAACAGGGACTGGACTACTTCCACGAGCTGTTTGCCTACCCCTACCCGTTCGGCAAGTACGATCAGGCCTTTGTGCCCGAATACAACCTCGGCGCCATGGAGAACCCCGGCCTGGTGACCTTCACCGAGGCTTACGTGTTCCGCTCCAAGGCCACCGAGGCGCAGTACGAGGCGCGGGCCAACACCATCCTGCACGAGATGGCGCACATGTGGTTCGGCGACCTGGTGACCATGAAGTGGTGGGATGACCTGTGGCTGAAGGAGTCCTTCGCGGATTATATGGGCGCCCTGGCCGTGGATCAGGCCACCGCTTTCACGAATTCCTGGGTCAGCTTTGCCAACCGCCGCAAGGCCTGGGCCTACACCCAGGACCAGCTGCCCACCACGCATCCAATCGTGGCGGACATTACCGATTTGGAAGCGGCCAAGCAGAATTTCGACGGCATCACCTACGCCAAGGGCGCCTCCGTGCTCAAGCAGCTGGTGGCCTACGTGGGCTTTGATGCCTTTATTGATGCGGCGCGGGGCTACTTCCGCGACCATGCCTACGGCAACACCACCCTCGCGGACCTGCTCAGCGCCCTCAGCGAGGCCTCGGGCCGGGACATGGGCGCCTGGTCGCGGCTGTGGCTGCAGACAGCGGGCGTTCCGACGCTGACCACCGAGGTGGAAACGGACGACGACGGCGTCATCACCTCGGTCACGATCGTCCAGAACGCCCCCGATCCCGTCAGCGGGGAACAGGTTCCCCGCCCGCACCGGCTGCGGATCGGACTGTACAACCCGGACGCCGCGGGTGCGCTGGTCCGTACCGGCAGCGTGGAAATCGACGTCGTCGGTCCCCGCACCACGGTCCCTGAGCTCACGGGCATGAAGCGCCCTGCCGTGCTGCTGCTCAACGACGAGGACCTGACCTACGCCAAAATCCGTTTCGACTCTGATTCGCTGCAGGCCCTGATGCAGAACCTGGGCCGGATCCCCGATCCGCTGGCCCGGGCGGTGTGCTTCTCCGCGCTGTGGAACGGTGTCCGGGACGGCATGATCAGCGCCCGCGACTACATCCGGCTCATTGTGCACGCCGCTCCGGCCGAGACGGGTGCCGGCGTACTGCAGGTCCTGCTGGACAACTCCCGGTTTGCCGTGGAGCGGTACACCCCCGCGGAGGACCGTGCCGACCTGCGCGAAGTCCTGTACTCACTGGTGATTGACCAGCTTCAGCAGGCCGAACCCGGCAGCGACCGCCAGCTGATCTGGGCACGGAACGCCGCCGCCCTGGGACGGCGCAGCACCTCCCATACCGAGCTGCTGCGCGGTCTCCTGCAGGGAACCGCCACTATTCCGGGCCTCACCGTGGACTCCGACCTGCGCTGGTCGCTCTGGCAGGCGCTGGCCGCCACGGGCAACGCCACCCGCGCCGAACTGGAGGCCGAACTGGCCCAGGACCCCACAGCCTCGGGACGGGTGGGCTTCACTACGGCCGCCGCAGCGTTCCCCGAGCCGGCCGTCAAGGCGGCTGCCTGGCAGGATGCGGTGCATTCGGATGAGCTGTCCAACCAGCTGCTCTCCGCAACCATTGAAGGCATCACGATCGGCAGCACGGACCTGCTGTCCGTCTTCCAGGCCGACTACTTTGCGTCCCTGACCCTGGTCTGGAGCTCACGCAGCATTGGGCAGGCCAGCCGCGTGGTGACGGGACTCTTCCCCGGTGCACAGGACCTGCCCAAACACATGGTTGCCGCGGACCATCCGGTCCTGGTGGCCAGCATGGACTGGCTCGAAGCCAATCCTCAGGCCCCCGCCGCCCTGCGCCGGATCATCCTGGAGCAGCAGGACCAGCTGCTGCGGGCACTGCGGGTGCAGGCTGCCGGCAGGTAGGTCCTGAAGACGGCGGGGGCTCCCGGGGCATCATGCCCCGGGAACCCCCGTCAGGTGCCCTGTGATCCGCTGAACCGCTGTCCTGCGGGCCTCAGGGGTGGTTCCGCTTGGCTACCGTCAGCAGGACCGCGGAATCTTCCACAGCCTCCACCGAGTGCCGGGCCTGCGGCACAATCAGCAGGTCACCCGCGGAACCTTCCCATGTGTGCTCCTCCGCTACCAGCCGGACCCGGCCCTTGAGGACATAGACGGTGGCTTCGCCCGGATTCTCATGTTCATCCAGAATGAATCCGGCATTCAGGGCAATCACCGTCTGCCGGAGAACGTGCTCGTGGCCGCCGTAGACCGTCTGGGCGCTGCGGCCGCTCGAGGCTTCGCCGGCGATCTGCAGCTGGGTCCGCACCAATGCGGTCAGAGACTTTTTTTCCATGCTCGGCAGTCTATGGCAGGAGGACTCAGATCCCTAGGGAACCCGGTTCAGCCATTCAGCGGTGCCGAACTTGTCCGCCACCTTCGCCTCCGCCAGGGCCAGTTCCTCATCCGTAAGGCCGGCCTCCACGGCACCGTAACGCGCCGCGAAGGTTTCCATCATGGTCCGGATGATCTCTTCCCGCGTGAGGCCGGTCTGGCGGCGCAGCGGATCCACCCGCTTTTTGGCGCTGGTGGTGCCCTTGTCGGAGAGCTTCTCCTTGCCGATCCGCAGGACTTCAAGCATCTTGTCAGCGTCAATGTCGTAGGACATCGTCACGTGGTGCAGCATGCCGCCGTTGCTGAAGCGCTTCTGGGCCGCTCCGCCAATTTTGCCCTGATCAGTCGCTATGTCGTTGAGCGGCTGGTACCAGGCCTTAATGCCCAGTTTTTCCAGCGATTCCATCACCCAGGCGTCGAGGAAGGGATAGGACTCGGCGAAGCTCAGGCCGTCCACCAGGGACTGCGGAACATAGATCGAGTACGTGATGGCGTTGCCGTGCTCCATGAACATGGCTCCGCCGCCGCTGATGCGCCGGACCACCGTCACCCCGTGCTTCTGCGCGCCCTGGGGATCCACTTCGTTGCGCAGCGACTGGAAACTGCCGATCACCACTGACGGTGTTTCCCATTCCCAGAACCGCAGGGTGGGGTTGCGTTTGCCGGCACCGACTTCTTCAGCCAGCACTTCGTCCATGGCCACGTGCATGGCCGTTGAGAGGGGTGTGGGGCCGATGATCTCCCACTTGTGATCCGTCCAGCCGGTCGCCTTGGCCAGGGCCCGGCGGACGGCGGTGGCTATGGCCTCCGGCGAGAAACCGAAAAGGACGGCATCGGAGGGCAGGTTGGCCCGCACCGCCGCGGCGATGTCGGCTCCCGCTGTCTCTGCCGGGAGTCCTTCCAGGGCCGCGTTGATGTCGGCGAGGGCGTCATCGGGCTCCAGGAAGAAGTCTCCGCTGAGCGAGACATCCGCCAGTTTCCCGCCGCGGACGTCCAGGTCCACCACTACGAGTTTTCCGCCGACCACCTTGAACTCTCCGTGCAGGCGGCTACCGTCCTGTTGCATGATGCTCCTTCAACTTCCTTCTGCGCATATAAAAAGGCCCGCTCGGAAAATACCGGGCGGGCCTTCTTAGTCTAGAACCTGCAATGTTCGTTACAAACGAATTACTTCTTGGAACCGAAGCCCTTGAAGCGGGCGTTGAAGCGCTCGACACGGCCGGCGGAGTCCATGATGCGCTGCTTGCCCGTGTAGAACGGGTGCGACGCGGAGGAGATTTCCACCTCGATGAGGGGGTAGGTGTTGCCGTCTTCCCACTCAACCGTCTTGGCGGAAGTTGCCGTGGAGTTGGTCAGGAACGAGGTGTCGGACGCGAGATCGCGGAAGACAACCGGGCCGTACTTCGGATGGATATCAGACTTCAATGTATTACCTTCTTTTGGTGCCTGGATTTTGCCAGGCACTGGTGGTTGAAAGCTTGGAATGTCCCCGTGCTGCGCAGCGAAGCGCATCTGCGGGGATCAGCAATTCAGCATACCGCAAACCGGGCAGCAGGTTAAAGCCGGGACGGCCGCAGTGTCAGGATCCCCAGCCGGTGTTGTCAGCGGTGATGCTGGACGTGATTCCGCGGGTCTGGGCGGAAAGCTCAAACCGGACCGGCCGGTAGAAGTCGTCCAGCCACAGGGTGACGGAGGTGGGCATCATGTCCCCCGCTTCGGCGTCCGCCGGCCGGTGGCCGCTGATCTTGGTCCGCGCCGCCCCGTCCAGGACTGCGCCGTAGTCCACGGTCAGGGAGTCGGAATCCTGAAGCAGTTCTGCCACGCGGTCCGGATTGGCGGTCAGCTCAGCAGCCCGGGTCAGCACTGCAGCGTACTCCTCTTCGGGTGTTCCGGATGTATTGGCGCTGACCCTGCCGCCCCCGGTGTCCACGCTGCTGCCGCCTGCTCCCGCCGTAATTTTCAGCCCGAGGTCGCTGTCCTCGAGGCTGAGGGAGAACTCGGGAGCGGTGGTGAACCGCATCGTATGGGTTCCCTGCGGAATCCAGCTCGACGCCGTGGTCAGCGTTTGTGTTGCCCCGGCGCCGGCGATCATCGCCGCACGCAGGCAATCCCCCGCTTCGGCTGCCGGAAAAGATGCAGTATCCCGGCGCAGCAGGAACTGGCAGGCGTCCTGGACCGGCTGGGGCATCCCCTCCTGGTTCCCGGTAACGCCAACCTTCAGCGGCTCGGGGGTGGGCGTGGGCGTGGGTGCCGGCGCCGGCAAGGGAGCCGGAAGCGCAGGAGCGGAAGCTTCGCGCACCGGCACGGAAGGTACGGGCGCCGGCGACGCGGAAGCCAGCTGCCGTGCTGCACTCTGTTCCGCCGTGGGCCCGCACGCGGCCAGAGTCAGGCCGAGCGGAAAGACGCACAGCACGGTGACCAGCAGCCCGCGGAGCGGCCCGCGGCGTCCCCGGACGGGCGTGTTCCCGGACCTGGCTGCCCCGGTGGGCGCGCAGGAAACGCGAGGAGGACACCGGAGCTGGGGCGCCCGGCGCGGAGCAGTGTTCATGTGGACCCCGGATGGAAGTGCGGCGAGTGATCAGTGCCGTAAGTCTTGCACCAAAGCCGTCTGAGGGTAAGCGAACCTCCGGGATACCGGCACCCGGGGATCAGCTTGCCTGCGGACGGCACTCCCAGAAGGCGACGGCGCTGGCGGCAGCAACATTCAGGGAATCCACTCCGCCGCTCATGGGGATCCGGACTGTCAGGTCCACGGCGGAGAGAGTTCCCGCAGCGAGGCCGTCCCCCTCGGTGCCCAGGACCAGGGCAAGCCGCTCGTCCGCGCGGGCACTGAGCTCGTCCAGGGTCAGCGAGTCCTCGGCCAGCGCCAGTGCGGCAGTAACGAAACCGGCGTCCCGGAGAGTCTGCAGCTGCTGCGGCCATTCTTCCAGCCGCACCCAGGGCACCTGGAAGACCGTACCCATGCTGACCCTGATGGCCCGCCGGTACAACGGGTCGGCGCAGCGCGGGCTCACGAGGACCGCGTCCACCCCGAGGGCGGCAGCGGAGCGGAAAATGGCTCCGATGTTGGTGTGGTCCACGATGTCCTCGAGCACTGCCACCCGGCGCGCGGAGGCCAACAGGGTCTTCAGCTCCAGAGGTGCGGGCCGCTCCATGGCCGCCAGCGCCCCGCGGTGCAGGTGGAATCCGGTGATTTCCTCCAAGATGGCGGCCGTTCCCACGTAGGCGGGCACCTCCGGATACCGGTCCAGCACGTCCTGGAGGCCGTCAATCCATTTTTCTGCCAGGAAGAAGGACCGTGGGCGGTGCCCCGCATCAAGGGCCCGGCGAAGGACCTTGGAAGACTCGGCAATGTACATGCCTTCCATCGGCTCCCGGCGGCGGCGCAGGGCGGTGTCGGTCAGTGAGGTGTAGTCGGCAACGCGCGGATCCGCGGCAGACTCAAGCGAGTAAAGGGTCACTTAGAACACCATATTCCACAGTGCCACCAGTCCCAGCAGCACAATCACCGTGCGCAGGACCACCGGGGAGAGCCGTCGGCCGACGGCGGCGCCCAGGAATCCACCGATCAGGGAACCGGCCGCAATGAGCCCGACCACCGGCCAGATGATCCGGTCGAAGGCGAAAACGAGGTAGGAAACGGCGGCAACAATGTTCACTCCCAGGACCAGGATGTTTTTCATTGCGTTGGCGTTGTGGATGGTGCCCCGCAGGAACACCCCCAGGATGCCCACCAGCAGGATTCCCTGTGCTGCCACGAAGTAACCGCCGTAAACGCCGGCGAGGTAAATCAGGATGACCAGAATCACACCCTGGCGCCGGGGCAGCTTGGCGGGGACAAGGTCGACGGCGGTGGCCTGCGCTCCCGGGACGCGCGCCGATGCGTCAGCCGTCGAGGCCTGAGCCGCTGCGGCATCGGCGCGGCGCCGGACCCAGGACTGCAGTTTCGGCTGGAAAATGACGAACAGCAGCGCCACCACAATCAGGTAGGGCGCCACGGTGCCGAAGACGCTCTCCGGCAGGTGCAGCAACAGCGCGGCACCTGTGACGCCGCCCAGCACTGAGGCGGGTAAAAGCAATAAGAGAGTGGACTTCAGCCCCGCGAGTTCCCGGCGGTAGCCCCACGACCCGGCAATATTGCCGGCGATGAGTCCCATCGCGTTGGAAATGGTGGCTGCCACCGGTGCGAAGCCCAGGGCAACCAGCACCGGAAACGTGACCAGTGTTCCGGACCCGACCACTGCGTTGATCGTCCCCGCCCACAGGCCGGCGAAAAAGACAATGGCGTCCTGAACAAGGTCCACTTGATCGAGAAAATGCGGGCCGTGCGGTTAGCGGCGGGCGGTGGCGGACCAGCGGCCGCCGTCGTGCTGCACCTTCAGCGGCAGGTCAAAAGCCGTGCTGAGGTTCTCCTCGGTAAAGACGTCTTCTACGGGGCCGGAGGCCACCACGCCGCCCTCGCGCAGCAGCAGGGCGTGGGTGAAGCCCGGGGGAACCTCTTCGAGATGGTGGGTGACCAGAACCATGGCAGGAGCTTCCTCGTCGCGGGCCAGCTCGGACAGGCGGGCCACCAGGTCCTCGCGGCCTGCAAGGTCCAGGCCTGCAGCCGGCTCGTCCAGGAGCAGCAGCTCCGGGTCCGTCATCAGGGCGCGGGCAATCTGCACGCGCTTGCGTTCACCCTCGCTCAGGGAGGAGAACGTGCGGTTCATGAAAGTGGACATGCCCCAGTCGTGCAGGAGGCGGAAGGCGCGGCGCTCGTCAAGCTTCTCGTACTTTTCCCGCCACCGGCCCGTCATGCCGTAGGAGGCGGTGAGCACCACGTTCAGGACGGTTTCATGTTCCGGGATCTGATTGGCCAAGGCTGCGGAGGCCAGGCCGATCCGCGGGCGAAGCTCAAAGACATCAACCGTTCCGAGGACTTCCTCAAGGATTCCAGCTACGCCGCGGGTGGGGTGCATGCGGCCGCCTGCGATCTGCAGCAAAGTGGTTTTTCCGGCGCCGTTGGGGCCCATGATGACCCAGCGCTCCCCCTCCTTGACCTGCCAGTCAACTGCGTCCAACAGGGTCTTGCCGCCGCGAACGACACTTACGGCAGCAAATTCAAGAACATCACTCATAGCACTAGACATTAGGCTAAAGAAAGGGCCGATGGCTAAACGCGGCCCGCTCCGCCTCCAGAAACGGATACGCAATGCCCGATTCCAAACGCCCCGAAGATCTCGCCCGGCTCAAGGACATTGCGTCCTCGCTGTCCTCCGGCAGGCCGGACTGCGCAGTGGTCAGCTACGGGCGGGAACTCCCGGACGCCTATCTCGCGGCTGTCCAGCAGGCAGTGAGTGCGGCGGGCGGACGGATTACGGAACTTGAGAACGCCGAGGGAGACGGTTACACCGTCACCAAGCTGATGGTGGAGTACGACGGCGGGCTCCGGACGCTGCGTTTGGCCGTCGCTGCGGCCGCGGCCGCCCTGGGCGACGCAGCGGAGGGAGCCGCCACCGCCGTCGTTCCCTCAACGCTCCTGGAACCGGCACGGAAGCTGTTGGTCATGGATGTGGACTCCACCCTGATTAAGCAGGAAGTCATAGAGCTGCTGGCCGCCCACGCCGGACGGGAAGCAGAGGTGGCAGCAGTCACGGAAGCAGCCATGCGCGGCGAACTGGACTTCACGCAGAGCCTGCACCAGCGGGTCAAGGCACTGGCGGGGCTGCCCGAATCGGTCATCGCGGAAGTAGGCAGCCGCATCGAGCTCTCGGACGGCGCCGAATCCCTGGTGAAGGAATTCCTGTCCGCCGGCCACGCGGTGGCCGTGGTCTCGGGCGGATTCAGCCAGGTCCTTGATCCCCTGGCTGCCCGGCTGCAGCTGACGCATGCAAAGGCTAACCTGCTGGGCATCAGGGACGGCGTGCTGACCGGCACCGTGGACGGCCCCGTGGTGGACCGCGCCGTCAAGGCCCGGTCCCTGCGGGAATGGGCCGCCGGACTGGGCATCGCGGAGCAGCACACCATTGCCGTGGGTGACGGCGCCAATGATCTGGACATGCTGGCGGCGGCCGCACTGGGCGTGGCGTTCAACGCCAAACCGGCAGTGCAGGCCGCCGCGGATGCCGTGCTGAACCTGCCCCGGCTGGACGTGGTGCAGCACTTTGTGAAGCTGTAGGCGCTGGTTCCGGGCCCCTAGTTCTGGGCGGACGCGTGGCCGGCAGCGCCCAGGTAGTCCGCTCCGCCCACGTATTCAGTGTGGCCGGAGGGGACATCCGCCGTTGCCATCCGGGCCACCTCGGCGCCGAATTCCTGCACCGAGTAGAGCTTTCCGGCTTCAACGCGGCGTGCCTCGATGGCGCCGGGGTTGGCACGGTCCAGGAGCGTGGCAGTAACGGTGCCCTCGATCATGTCACCGGAGACCACCACCAGTGTGATGCCCTTTTCCTCGAGCTGCGGAAGCAGATCCCGGAGCGCGTCTTCGCCGGCACGCTTGCTGCGGGCCACCGGCTCGTATTCGGGCATGGTGGGAACGCTGGCGATGAAGTGCGCCTGGTGGCTGGTGACAAAAACCACACGCGATCCCGCCCGCATCACCTCAAGGGCCGCAGTGAGCATGTTGACCTGCGCATCGCGGTTCAGCTTCAGCGCGTAGTCCTCCTCCACGCCGGTCTCCATGCCGCCGGAGGCGTTGAGGACCAGTACATCCAGGCCGCCGAAGTTCTCCACTGCGGCGGAAACCAGAGCTGCGGGGCCAACCGGTGAGGTCAGGTCCGCACCCACCGCGACAGCCCGCCCGCCGTCGTTCTCAATACCGGTGACCACCTTGTTGGCGCGCGGCGCCTTCTGCCGGTAGTTGACCACCACGCCGGCTCCTTCGGCGGCCAGGTACTTGGCCACTTCGGCGCCGATGCCGCGCGATGATCCGGTAACAATGGCGGCTTTGCCGTCCAACAGGCCCATGGGTGCTCCTTTGTGAGGGTTCTTGTGGAAAAGGTCCAAATTTTTATCCAACTTCCCCCATCCTGCCAGCCCCGGACGTTTCGTGAAGTGGTGGAATCCTCCAACGATTCCCCCGGGGGCCTTGGCGCAGGGGAATGCCCGGGCTGCGCGGCGGGACGGCTGCGGCTAGTGGCCCATGCCCAGTCCGCCGTCAACGGGAATGACCGCGCCGGAGATGTACGAAGCCTCGGGTCCGGCGATCCAGCGCACCACGGCGGCAACTTCTTCGGGCTCGGCGAAGCGGTTGGCCGGGATGGAGGAGAGATAGTTCTTCTGGGTGTCTTCGGGCAGTTCCTTGGTCATGTCCGTGTTGATGAATCCCGGTGCCACCACATTTGCGGTGATGTTCCGGGATCCCAGCTCACGGGTCAGCGACCGGGCAATTCCAATGAGCCCGGACTTGGACGCTGCGTAGTTGATCTGGCCGGGAGAACCGTACAGGCCGACCACGGAAGAGATCAGGACAACCCGTCCGCGGCGCAGTTTGATCATTCCCTTGGAGGCCCGCTTGATGACGCGGAAGGCTCCGGTGAGGTTGGTGTCCACGACGTCAGTGAAGTCGTCCTCGCTCATCCGCAGCAGCAGGGTATCGCGGGTGATCCCGGCGTTGGCCACCAGCACCTCCACCGGCCCGTGCTCAGCTTCGACCTCGGTAAACGCGGCATCCACGGAAGCCATATCGGTGACGTCGGCCTTCACGCCGAGCATGCCCTCAGGCACCTCCCCGCTGCGGTAGGTGATGGCAACCTTGTCGCCGTTTTCGACGAACGCCTGGGCAATGGCCAGGCCGATTCCACGGTTTCCGCCGGTAACCAGGACGCTGCGGCCGGTGGACGGCTGGAGGTTGTTCTGCACAAATTTTCCTTCGCTGAGAGTGGGGGTGAACGGATTCGATCCTAGCCGGGCCGGATCCGACTTCACCATCACAGGTTCCGGTGCGACAATGGAGACTCTGTTTGGGAGAGTGATGAACAAGGAATCCAGCCGCGGTGTCCCGATCCCCCGGATCACCGACGCCCGCACGGCGCACACCGATGAGATGCGCGCACGCATGATTAAGTATTCGGTGTCCATGGGCATCCGCATTGTCTGCCTCGGCCTGCTGTTCGTCGTGCACGGATGGCTGCTCTGGGTGGTGATTGCCGGCGCCGTCGTCCTTCCGTACTTCGCCGTGATCATTGCCAACGCCGGTTCCGATACCCGGAACATGACGGCGTCGGAATCCCTGATCGACTCCCTTCCGGCCGCCGCCATTGAGGCACCCAGGGCGCCGGAGCCGGGCAAGACCCGCGAATCCCCGGAAACTGCACTGCTGCACGGTGAGATCATTAATGACGATCCCGCTGACGACGGCCACGACGATAAGGCACCACCTCACGCATGAACCTTCTTGACCAACTGGCCCGGACCACCGGCGCCCCCCGGCCCGGCGCGGAACCGGCAGGCCCGCAGTCCGGCGAACCGGCCGTATGCTCCCGCAAGAGCTGCCGCCTGACCGCTTCCTGGCAGCTGCTGTGGAACAATCCGCGCATCCACACCCCGGAGCGCCGCAAAATCTGGCTGGCGTGCGATGAGCACCGCGCCTGGCTGCAGGATTACTTGGAAACACGGGACCTCTGGAAGCAGACGCTGCCCCTCTCAGGTTCTCCAGCCGCTGCGGACACCGAAAGCGGGACTGCCTAGATGTACCGGTTCCTCCTTTCCGGCCGCTGGCTGGGCTGGTTTGCCCTTGTCTGCCTGCTCTCCGTGGTTTGCTGTTCCCTGGGCATGTGGCAGATGGACCGCAGGAATGCGGTCCGCGACGATATTGGCAACGTTGTCCTCAATTACGACGCCGCTCCGGTCGCCTTCGAGGACGCGGCCGGCCTCTTCGAGGACTACAACCCCGGGAAGGAATGGCTGCCGGTTTCGATGACCGGCGTCTACGACACCGAGAACCAGCGCATTGTCCGCAACCGCCCCCTCAACGGACGTGCCGGGTACGAAGTTGTGGTGCCGCTGAAACTCTCCGACGGAACCGCCGTGGTGATTAACCGGGGCTGGCTGCCGATCGGCAATGACGAAGCCGGCAAGCCCGACGCCGTTCCCGCGGCCCCGGCCGGCGAGGTCACCGTCGTCGCGCGCATCAAGCCTGCTGAACCCGAAGTGCGGCGCGGAGCTCCCGAGGGGCAGCTGGCGTCCATCGACCTGGCCCAGTACCAGGACGAGGTGGGGTACGAGCTCCAGCAGGCGGCCTACGGCCTCATGGCCAGCGAGGACCCCCGTCCCGCGGTGGTCCCGGAAGCGGCTCCCAAGCCGTCAGTGGACGAGGGACCCCACCTGTCCTACGCCATGCAGTGGTTCGCGTTCGGCATCATGCTGTTTGTGGGTCTGGGCTACGCCGCCCGCCAGGAGGCGCTGAACCTCCGCTACGGCGATGAGGACGACTGGGAGGACGACGAGGACGAAATGATCTCCGCCTATCCGGGCCCGAGCCGTCCCCGCCGCCCGCGCAAGCAGCGCGGCAGCACCCAGGAGGACGAAGAGGACGCACTGCTGGACGCCCAGGGCTACTAGCTGCGGGCATCGGGGAGGCGGCGCACCGCCTCCCCCGGGGTTACTGGTAAGAGATGAACCAGGGCTTGGGATCGATCTGCGTGAAGGTCTGCTCCGGAGTCAGCATGGGAGTGTCTTCGTCATAGAAGTTTTTCCACCCGGGCCAGATTTCCGGCTGCAGGCCGTTGCGCATCACGCTCCACGTTTCCTGCTTCTGCCCCGGCGTTCCGTGTCCGTCCGCGTGCAGGCTCACGGCCAGCTCAGTATGGCTGACGTTCAGCTGGTCCCGGTTGCGGATCATGGACAGATTGAACTGGTGCAGCATGAAGACCTTCTGCGGCAGGACGTTGTCCCGCGTCAGGCCGGCGAGCCACTCTGACACCTCATTGACCTCCGCGGCGTCCACCGAACCGATTTGTTCCAGATGGTGCTGCCCCGGTGCGAGCCGCCACTCCGAGTCCAGGGCCAGCCCCACGTGCGGGTACTTCAGCAGCTGCTCGTAGCGGAGCGCCTGGTCCAGGAACGTGCTCAGCCCCGGCTGCAGGTCCAGCACCACATAGACCCCGGCATCCTGTGCAGCCTCAATCCAGGGGAGCAGATCTTCCGGTGCTGTTTCCTCGGAATAGTCGCCGTCGGCACCGGGGCCTGCACTGGCAACTGTGGTGATGATTTCCAGGGCAGGAACCACCGGTTCCGTGCTGTAGGGCTGGTACTGCGCCGCCGTTTCCTTGGCGAGCTGGATGGACTCGGCCATACCCTGTTCGCCGAGGACGCCGAGGCTTCCCCCGCTGGGATGGCCGTACAGTGCCACCATGCGCCGGCCCGGGAAGACCGTCTGTCCGCCGCCGGGCAGCTCCGGAGCGTTCAGGGCAACCCCTGCCTGTGCCCGGAAGAACTCATCCCCGCCAAAAGCATTTCCGGCGGCATAGATTCCGCCTGCGCGGTGACTGCGCAGAACCCGGATCACGTCGGAGTCAGCCCGGGGATCCGCGGTTTCCACCATCTTCACCTCGGCGCCGGCGGCGCGTGCCGTAGCAACCACCGCGGCCGACGCCGGGTCCTCAGTCGCCAGGACGACGGCGTCGGTCCGATCCTCGTCCGCCTGGAATTCAGGGAGCCGGTCCGCAGCGGACGGTGTGTCCGCCTGTGATGTTTCCGCGTCCGATGGTGCCGCGTCCGATGCTGCCTCGCCTGTTGCCGCCGCTTCCGTGTTCGCCGCGGCGGCTTCCGGAACCGGAACGGACAGCGTGGTACCGCGGTCCATGGCGGCGATCTGCGCAATCAGCGGGCCCGCTGCGGCGGGCGCCGTGTCCAGGTTCAGCACGGACCGGAACCCGTCGGCGTCGGCGGGGCCTGGCACCTGCGTCCGCTCCCCCACTGATGCCGACCAATCCCCGGCGGGCGCACCGTAAAGCACCACGGACTGTGCCCCCAGCCGGTCCAGTTCGTCCGAGACGCGCTGCTCCGTGCCGGGCTCGAGCACGAGCAGCGGGATGCCCAGCCCGGCGGCTGCCGCTGCGGCCTGGCCGGAAGCGTCTGAGCGGCCGTCCGGCGCCGCCAGTACCACTGCTGCGGGACTGGACGTGAAGAAGGCACTGCTGGCAGCCAGCGACGCTGCGCCGGCTCCACCGTCAAAAACATCAATGACACCGCCGGCCTCCAACAAACTGACCGCCGGAACCACCGGAGCTTCCGCCTCCTGAGGAGTTGACGGTTCCGAGCACCCGGTGAGGATCAGCCCCAGCGACAGGGCGCCTGCTGCCAGGCAGCGGGAAAACGAAGGGGAGAATACGGAAGAGATAACGATGACGTCCTTTTGTAGTGGGCAACGCGTGGTGGGGATACGGGAAGGGAGCAGCCGGGGCCGCCGTCGGGCAGTCCTGTTCGCTCCAAGCGGTCCAGCCTACCGAGACAGTGGGCCGCCCATCAAAAGAGGATGCGGGGACGGCCAAAGATGGAACGAATCCGGGGTGAAAAATGAATGGTTTCCGGCAGCCCGCTGATGAAACCATGCCCACAAGGTACCGGAAGCACGTGCCTGAGTCACCCCGGCCCCGGCAACATGCCTAGGCAGTGACCCTGCGCACGTAGTCCGCCATCCCGGGCACGGTGAAGGACACCTGTCCCAGTTCCGGGGCATAGATGATGCCCTTGCGGATCAGGGAACCGCGGGTCATGGTCATGGACGTCATCTTCTTGCCGGCCCGGGCAGCCAGCGTGGCTGTGCTCGATCCCCCGGAGCCGTCGATCGCCATGAGCCGCAGGAACTCCCGCTCCGCCTTGGTGGCCCGGCGCCATCTCAGTGGAAAGAATCCCTGGTCCAGCTGCGCCCGCCCAATTTCGACGGCGATCCGGGCGTCATCGGCCGTGATCCGCTTCTCCGGGGCCGACTCCCAGGCAGCAGAGCCGTACTCCTGCAGGAAGTACGGATAACCGCCGGCCGCGTTCAGCAGCAGGTCCAGCGCCTCAGGGTCGTAGGAGACGCCCTGCTCCAGGGCAGGGGCAACCAGGGCAGAGGCAGAATCCTCGCGGTCCAGTGCACCCACGCTCCGGTAGGTGAACAGTCCTTCGGCATACCGCTGGGATGCAGTCAGGACGGCCGGGAGGTTCGGCAGTCCCGCCGCCACCAGATAGAAAGGCCAGTCCCGCTGCCCGGCCTGGTGCTGGGCGCCCAGCAGCGCAGCGAGCAGCCCCGCATCCAGATTCTGGAGTTCATCCACCACCAGGATCAGCGCCGAACCACGTTCGGCCAGCGCGACGGCGGTGTCCTCCACCGTCTCTTCAAGGTCCACGGCGAAGGCACCGGAGTCTCCGCGGCCATGCCGCTCCCCCACCCCCACATCAATCCCGCTGACCTGCAGACCTGCCGCAAACGAGGCGATGGTTCCCAGGGCCGCGGCAAGGGCCGGAGTGTTTCCGCGGGAGTTGGCCTTGCGGCCGGCCTGCAGCAACCCGCGGGCCAGCTTGGCCCGCACAGCCTTGGGCCCGCCGTCAGCATCCCTGCCCTCCAAGGAGACCACCAGGAAGCCGGCGTTCTCCGCGCGTCGCCGGAAGTCATTGAGCAGCACGGTCTTTCCTACTCCGTGCAACCCGTGCAGCACTATCCCCCGGTCCGTGCGTCCGGCGGCGGCCCGCGAAATCAAAAGGTCAAAATCATTTGTCAGGGCTGTTCTGCCGGCCAGCCCGAAAGGGCTGCGTCCGGCACCTGGTGAGTAGGGATTCGTGGCACTGTGCATGCCACCCATCGTAGCGGTATATCCAGAATATTTTATATTTATATATAAAAACTTATACAGAATGTTTGGTTGGCCGTTCTTGCCGATAGGCTCGTCCGGCGTTTCCGGTTCAGGTCCGGCAGTGGACTGCGGAGGCCGGACACCGCGGCTGGCCGCTGCGGCGATGATCGCCGCCGAACCGGCGCCGTCAGGGGCGAGCCGCGGAGAGCCTAGACTTCCGCAGCCATCGACAGGGCACCATGCGGAGGCACAGCCGCCTTCTCTTGCCCTCCCCCGTCCTCCCCCGCGGATCCCCACCGACTCACCCACCAACGGCACTCCCCCGCTCTCGAGGTGGCCCGCCCTGGCACTTGAGCGGGCACTCCCCCGCATAAAGCTGTTTTTGTTCACAGCGAACCGTGCGGGTAGGTATATGGCTGCAGAGCCGAATAATGTACCGGGCACATATCTGGAAAACTGGATATAAGCGTATAAACATGGATAGATGAAAGGGGGACCGGGCCTGCTTCAGTGACGTCTCCTGGCACCGGAGTATGTACCAACGGTCGGAGCGATGCAGCGCTTCCCCGGACGCAGCCTTCGGATACTGCTCCCCCGTCGGTACTCGGTACGGCCGGTGCCCGGCCCCAGCCCTCCTCCATCACAGACTCCCAGCTGCCACAAGCTCTAGGGCAGGCACAAAGCAAAGGCCCCCATGCGCCGGGCGCATGGGGGCCTTCTCCAGATCACATCATCTGTACAGCATCCGCTTCCGCTGCAGTCGCGGACACCGGGTGGCTCTAGGCCAGGGTGACCAGATCCAGGTAACCCTCGTTCCAGTGGTCTTCGTCGCCGTCGGGCAGCAGGACAACGCGCTCCGGATTCAACGCCGCTACGGCACCTTCATCGTGGCTGACCATCACCACTGCGCCCTCGTAGCTGCTCAGGGCGCCCAGGATCTCCGCACGGGAAGCGGGGTCCAGGTTGTTGGTGGGCTCGTCGAGGAGCAGCACATTGGCGGAGGACGCCACGATGGTGGCCAGGGCCAGGCGGGTCTTCTCACCACCGGAGAGAACTCCGGCTTTCTTCTCGACGTCGTCACCGCTGAACATGAAGGAGCCCAGGACGCTGCGAACTTCGGCATCATCCATGTCAGGAGCGGAGGAACGCATGTTTTCGAGAACGGTGCGGTCCGTGTCCAGGGTTTCGTGCTCCTGGGCGTAGTAACCCACCTTCAGTCCGTGTCCGGGAATGATCTTGCCGGTGTCCGGGGTGTCCACGCCGGCCAGCATCCGCAGCAGGGTGGTCTTTCCGGCACCGTTCAGGCCCAGGATGACCACCTTGGAACCGCGGTCGATGGCAAGGTCCACGTCGGTGAAGATTTCCAGCGAGCCGTAGCTCTTGCTGAGGCCCTCGGCCATCATGG
Source organism: Arthrobacter sp. TJ-178 (assembly GCF_058269275.1). NCBI lineage: Bacteria > Bacillati > Actinomycetota > Actinomycetes > Micrococcales > Micrococcaceae > Arthrobacter > Arthrobacter sp. TJ-178. Next base: position 325,351 of record NZ_JBZCNK010000003.1, read on the forward strand.
GAGTCTTGCCGCAGGGGGCCGGCGTCGGGAAACGCAGGGCGGCAACGCGGTCGGTGGCGCGGACTGCGTCAAGGCCGCCAAGGAGGCGGTCCACGCGCTTGAGCATGCTCTGCGCCGCGGAGGCACCCGAAGCGCGGGCCTTCATCTTGTTGGCCTGGGCCAGCAGTACGCCGGCCTTCTTCTCCGTGTTGGCACGCTCGCGCTTGCGGGCCCGCTCATCGGTCTCGCGCTGGATCTTGTAGCGCTTCCAGTCCATGTTGTAGATGTCGATGGTGGCCCGGTTGGCATCCAGGGAGAAGACCTTGTTGACGGTGGCTTCGAGCAGCTCGGTATCGTGACTGATCACGATCAGGCCGCCGGTGTGGTTCTTCAGGAATTCGCGCAGCCAGGCGATCGAGTCGGCGTCAAGGTGGTTGGTGGGCTCATCGAGAAGCATGGTTTCGGCATCCGAATACAGGATCCGGGCCAGCTCCACGCGGCGGCGCTGACCACCGGAAAGGGTGCTCAGTGGCTGGTTCAGCAGGCGGTCCGGCAGAGCCAGGTTCGCGGTGATGGTTGCGGCTTCGGATTCTGCTGCGTAACCGCCGGCGGCCAGGAACTCTGCCTCCAGGCGGTCGTAGCGGTTCATGGCCTTCTGCGAGATCTTCGGGTCCTCGCTGGCCATCTCGTCCTGGCACTTCTTCAGCTGCGCAGAAACCTTGTCCAGGCCGCGTGCGGAGAGGATCCGGTCCCGTCCCAGCTGCTCCATGTCCGGTGTCCGGGGATCCTGCGGCAGGTAACCGATCTCACCGACGCGCTTCACGTGTCCGGCGGCAGGCAGGGCCTCCCCTGCCAGAACCTTGGTCAGGGTGGTTTTGCCCGCTCCGTTGCGGCCTACCAGCCCAATTTTGTCGCCTTTGTCAACACGGAATGAAACCGCTTCCATGAGCAATCGTGCGCCGGCACGGAGCTCGAGATTAGATACGGAAATCACTCAGTGGACCTTTCGAGGGGGTTAGGGGATAGTGCTTGAACTGCAATGGCAGCCTTTCAAGTCTACCGTTGATCGAGGATTTGTAGAAAACCTCCAAAGGAATTAGGGGCCAGCGCCGCTAGTGTCAACAGGGATGGCTGCCGAATCCCGCGCCGCAATGAGGGCATTGCTTCCCGGCGTGTAGCGGCGGAACCTCATCTCCTTGTGGAAGTCCTACGAAATGAGACCCGATGAACACTTCGCCCGCTTCCGCTGCGGCGCCTGCCGGCCGACGGAACCCCGTGCGCGGCCGCTGGACGGCTGCGGATCTTTCCCTGATTGCCGTGTTTGCGGCGCTGGTGGCTTCCTTCTCACTGCTCCCTGGGGTGCCGCTGGGATCAGGGGTCCCCATAACGCTCCAGACCCTGGCGGTCATGCTGGCCGGCATCATCCTGGGACCAACCCGCGGAGCAGCAGCCGTTGCGCTCTTCCTCGCGGCCGGATTGGCGGGGCTGCCTGTCTTCAGCGGCTTCACCGGTGGCCTCGGCGTGCTGGCCGCTCCGTCGGCCGGGTATCTTCTCGCCTTTGTTCCCGCAGCCTTTGCTGTAGGCCTGCTGTCCCGGCTGGCTCTTCGGCGCAGCCGCCGGGCACGCTTTGCCCTCCTGTTCGCCTCCGCCATGGCGGCAAGCTTCATCTTTGTGCACCCGATGGGCATCGCCGGGCTGATGCTCAATGCCAAGCTCGACTTCTCCGCAGCCTTGACGGCCGACATCGCCTTTTGGCCCGGAGACGTCCTGAAAAACCTGCTCGCATCAGCCGTGGGCGTGAGCGTCTTCACGGCTTTCCCCCGCCTCGCAGGCACAGGCCGGTAATGGTGCACATCCGCCTGCAGGACGTTTCCGTGCTGCGCTCCCCCGAGGCGGCTCCCCCGCCCGGCCACGGAGCCTCCTCCCGCGGCAGCACCCCGGAACCGATCCTGTACCCCGTGACCCTGACCTTGGAGGAGCCGCGGATCGCCGTGGTGGGGGCCAACGGATCCGGCAAATCAACGCTGCTGAAGCTGCTCAACGGTCTGTTGGCACCGGATACCGGGACGGTAACCGTTGACGGCCTGGATACCGTGCGCCACGGCAGCCGCGTCCGGCGCCGGGTGGGTTTCGTCTTCACCGACCCCCTCTCCCAGCTGGTCATGCCCACGGGGCGCGACGACGTCGAACTCTCGCTGCGCTCGACCATCCGCAGCCGGCCCGAACGCCGGGCAGCTGCCGAGGCCCGGTTGGACACCCTGGGCCTGCTCCATCTTGCCGACCGCAGCATCTACGACCTGTCCGGCGGTGAGCGGCAGCTGATGGCCCTGGCCTCGGTGCTGGCCGTTGAACCCGATGTCCTCGTGGCCGATGAACCAAGCACCCTGCTGGACCTGCGCAACACGACGGTGCTCCGGCGGACCTTCGCCGAATTGCCGCAGCAGATCATTTACACCACCCATGACCTGGACTTCGCCGCCGACGCCTCGCGCATCCTCGTGGTGGACGGCGGCCGCATCGTGTTCGACGGCGCCCCCGAGGCCGCGCTGAGCGCTTACCGCACACTGGCGCTGGGGTTCGACGGCGGTCGGGTGCAGCGGTCCCACGGGAACCGCCCGTGAGGAACCGGCTCGTGAGGAGGCGGCGATGAGGGGGTCTGCGCACCTGCTCGGCGCCTATCGGCCGGGGCGCTCCCCCGTCCACCGGGCGCCGCTGGGGCTGAAGGCTGCCGCCGTCGTCGTGCTGTCCCTGGCCGTCCTGGCCCTGCGCTCCCTGCCCGTCCTCGGCGGATGCCTGATCCTGGTGGTGCTTGCGTACGCCGCGGCGCGCCTGCTCTCCGAATCCTGGCGCCCTCTGAAGCTGATGTGGCCCGTCCTGCTGCTGCTGGGGGCTTTCCAGGTCTGGTCCAACGGGCCGGCCGCCGCGGTGCTCGTGATCGGCAATATTGTGGTCTGCGTTGCTGCTGCCCGGCTTTTGACGCTCACCACGCCTGTGCAGGAGCTGTTGGACGGGCTGGTGTCCCTGGCGGTGCCGTTCCGGTTCCTTGGGGCGGATCCGGAACGGTTTGGGTTGACCCTGGCCCTGATGATGCGCAGTATCCCGTTCCTGCTCGGCTCGGCGCAGGATGTGCGGCACTCTGCCATGGCGCGCGGCCTGGAACGGAACCCCCGGGCACTCACCGTTCCCGTGGTGATCCGGGCAGTTGCCTACGCACAGCAAACCGGCGAAGCCCTGGCGGCCCGCGGCATCGGGGAGGCCTCGGGCGGCGCGGAACCGCCCGAACAGAAGCACACTGACCGTCGGGGATAATTGGGGCATGAGTTTTAACGAAAATGCACGCCTGGATTCCTCCCGCGTCAGTGACCGGCGGGGCAAGGGCAAAGGTATTGCCGTGGGCGGCGGACTCGGCGGCGGACTGATCCTCATCCTGTCGCTGATCTTCGGATCGGATGTGGTGGACGGCCTGGGCCTGAGCGACGGCGGGAACCCCGCGGGGACCGGCTCTGGCTACTCGGAAAGCATCTCCGGGTGCCTGGACGGGGCTGATGCGAATGAGCGCCTGGACTGCCGGATCGTCGGCACCGCCGAGAGTCTGGACAGCTTCTGGGAGCCGGCGCTGGCCGCAGAGGGCCTGACCTACACGGAGCCCGGCGTTGCGCTCTTCAGCGGACGCACCGACACCGGCTGCGGAGCGGCCACCAGCGCGGTGGGCCCCTTCTACTGCCCCGCGGACGAGCAGACGTACTACGACACGGCGTTCTTTGACGAGCTGGTGGCCCAGTACGGTGCCTCCGGCGGCCCGCTCGCCCAGGAATATGTGGTGGCCCATGAATTCGGCCACCATATCCAGAACCTCACCGGTGTGCTCGGCGCCTCGGCTTCCGATCCCCGGGGAGCGGATTCGGCTGCGGTCCGCACCGAACTCCAGGCGGACTGCTATGCCGGACTTTGGGCGGGCAATGCCGCTTCCGTCCCGGCTCCCGGCAGCACCGAGCCCTTCATGGCGGAGCTGACGGCGGCGGATGTAAAGGATGCCCTGTCCGCAGCGTCTGCCATTGGCGATGACCGGATCCAGTCCATGGCCACCGGCCAGGTCAATCCTGAGAGCTGGACCCACGGTTCCGGCGACCAGCGGCAGGCCTGGTTCATGCAGGGCTACGACGGCGGCAGCATCAGCGGCTGCGACACCTTCAGCTCTGCGGACCTGGACAACCCCTAACCCGGGAAAGCGTTCGGCTCTGCGACGAAAGAGGCCAACTGTGAAAGAACTGCGCTTGCGCCAGTTGCCGGACCGCTACGTCATGGTCCAGCTGGATGCGCGGGAGAAGCTGCCGTCATGGTCCACGGGCATCGTCAGCTTCTCCTCCATCACCCGAACGCGAAGCGAGCTCTCCCTCATCGTGCCCCGGCAAGCCGCCCCGGCGGACGTCGAGTTCGACGGCGAGTGGGACTGCCTGGGCATTGACCAGCAGTTTTCCCTGGATATCCCCGGGATTGCCGCCTCAGTGGCGTCGCCCTTGGCAGCCGCCGGCCTCAGTGTATTCGTAGTGGCAACGGTGGACACCGACTACTTTTTGGTACGGGATGCTGCGGCTGCAGCTGCCGCTCTGCGGGCAGCCGGCCACAGCGTCACGCTGCTGGTCGATGAGCCGTCCTAGTCATTTCGCCAGCTCCCGTTCCAGATCCGTTTCCGGGCCGAAATGCACAGTACGCAAACCCAGGGACCGGGCCGCCTCAATGTTTGGCAGGTTGTCGTCTATGAAAACGGCATCCCCGGGCGCAGCAGCCAACTCGTTCAGGACGTGTTCAAATATGCGGACGTCCGGCTTGATCATGCCCAGCTGTCCGCTGAAGAACATCCTGGCGAAGTACGCGGCCCAGGGAGCGTCCCGGACATAGCGCTCCGACATCCCGACCGGCATATTGGAGAGCAGGGCCAGCCGGGCGCCTTCACGCTCAAGTGTTTCCAGGATCTGCATAGTCTTCGGGTTCAGGTGCGACCACTGGGCGGCGTCCAGGTCCTCCAAGACCTCGACCTTTTCTGCATCCACGGAGGACCGCCCCAGCACCCGGGCCCAGTATTCGGCGGGCGTGGCGATTCCGGCGTCAAAATCCTCCCGGTGCCTCCAGTAAGGACTGGACGCCGGTGCCAGCTGCAACCCGGTTTCCCGCTCCAGTGCAGCCCAGTCGGCCGGCTCCGGCTCTGTGGAAACAACTTTGCCGTAGTCGAACAGATACCAGATTCCGGAACGGGACAGCGCAGTCACTGCTGCGCTGCCGGCTCGCCGACGTTGACCTCGGTGAAGTCCCGGCAGAGCACCCAGCCCGAACCCTCTCTCCGCCAGGATTCCATCAGCAGGGCACGCGCGCTGACGCTTCCGCCGGTTTGATAGGTCATTTCGTAACAGACCACCGCCTCGTCCGGCCCCCGCAGGGCCACCGTCCGGGAGCCGGCATGCACCGTGCTTCCGCGCATGCCGCTAACGGCCTCCCGGAGACCCTGCCGGGCCGCCGGGCCGTCGAAGGGCTCGGCCGCGGCCGATTCCTGTCCCAGCCAGCCGTGATAGTCCGGGGCCAGGAACGCCTCAATGGGGGCGCTGTCTCCGGCGGCCATGGCGTTGTTCCAGGCGGCCAGGTAGTCATCGTGAAAGTGGAGATCTTCCATGGGTGAGACGGTAACACCGGGCCTGCCTGCCGGGGCACAGAAAAGCATCCGGCACGCAGGCAGGGCCGCTCCCCCGTTGCCGGGGAAGCGGCCCTGCCTGCGTTTATGCGTACTGCTCTAGATATTGAAGCCCAGCGCGCGCATCTGGTCGCGGCCGTCGTCAGTGATCTTTTCCGGACCCCACGGCGGCATCCAGACCCAGCTCAGACGCCAGTCGTCCACAATGCCGTCCAGTGCCTGTCCAACCTGCTCCTCGATGACATCGGTGAGCGGGCAGGCCGCGGTGGTCAGCGTCATGTCGATCAGCAGCGCGCCGTCTTCGGCGTACCGCAGCCCGTAGAGCAGGCCGAGGTCAACCACGTTCACGCCCAGTTCGGGGTCGATGACGTCCTTCAAGGCCTCTTCAACGTCCTCGAGGGACGTCTGGGCCAGGTTGGGCTCACTCATCATCTGCTCCTGTGCAGTTGTATCGGTCAGGGTGGTGCCTAGGCCTTCAGGGCGTTGGCGGTTGCGGTGGCTGCCGTGGCGTTGGCACCGGTGAAGCGGTCGTAGCCTTCTTCTTCCAGGCGGTCGGCCAGCTCGGGGCCGCCCTGCTCGGCGATCCGGCCGTCAACGAACACATGTACGAAGTCCGGCTTGATGTAGCGCAGGATGCGAGTGTAGTGCGTGATGAGCAGGGTGCCCATTTCGCCCTTGGAGTGCTCGCGGTTGACGCCTTCGGAGACAACCTTCAGCGCGTCAACGTCCAGGCCGGAGTCGGTCTCGTCCAGGATGGCGAACTTCGGGCGGAAGAGCTCCAGCTGGAGGATCTCCACGCGCTTCTTCTCGCCGCCGGAGAAGCCCTCGTTGACGTTGCGCGAGGCAAAGTCGGCGTCGATGCGCAGCTGGCTCATGGCCGCCTTGACGTCCTTGGTCCAGTGGCGCAGGGAGGGGGCTTCGCCGTCGAGCGCAGTCTTGGCGGTGCGCAGGAAGTTGGTCATGGTGACACCGGGAACCTCCACCGGGTACTGCATGGCCAGGAACAGGCCGGCGCGGGCGCGCTGGTCAACGCTCATCGACAGGACGTCTTCGCCGTCGAGGCTGATGGAGCCGCTGTCCACGATGTAGCGGGGGTGCCCGGCGATGGTGGAAGCCAGGGTGGACTTGCCGGAACCGTTGGGGCCCATGATGGCGTGCGTCTCACCGGTGTTGATGGTCAGGCTGACGCCCTTCAGGATCTGCTTTTTGACATCCTGCTCGGTCAAAATGCTGACGTGAAGATCCTTGATCTCAAGAGTAGACATACGAGTTACGCTTTCTCCTTTGCACGCTCTGGTGCGTATTTAAGCTTCAAAAAGTGTGGGTGGAGCACAGGTTCCCCGGAAACCGGTCCGGCCTCCGGGGAACCGGTACTAGCTCTCGACTGCTGCGAGCTCGCGCTCGACGGCCTCGGTGAGCCGCTCTTCCAGTGCCGGAACCTTGATCTGCTGGATGATCTCGTTGAGGAACCCGCGGACCACCAGGCGGCGTGCAACATCCTCGGGGATGCCGCGGGCCATCAGGTAGAACAGGTGCTCGTCGTCGAACCGGCCGGTGGCGCTGGCATGGCCGGCGCCTTCGATCAGTCCGGTTTCGATTTCCAGGTTCGGCACGGAGTCGGCGCGGCCGCCGTCGGTGAGCAGCAGGTTGCGGTTGACCTCGTACGTGTCAGTGCCTTCTGCTTCCTTGCGGATCAGGACGTCACCAACCCAGACGGTGTGCGCGTCGCGGCCCTGCAGGGCGCCCTTGTACATGACACGGGACTTGCAGTTGGGCACGGCGTGGTCCACGAACAGGCGCTGTTCCAGGTGCTGTCCGGCGTCTGCGTAGTACAGGCCGAACATCTGGACGTCGCCGCCGGTGGCGGTGAAGCGGGACGACGGCGTGATGCGCACCAGGTCTCCGCCGAGGCTGACAACCACGTGCTTGAACTTCGCGTCGCGACCGATCTTGGCGTACTGCGCGGTGGCATGCACGGCGTCGTCGTCCCAGTCCTGGACGGACACGACGGTGAGTTCGGCACCGTCTTCGAGGACGATTTCGACGTTCTGGGCCAGCGTGGCCGAGCCCTTGTGGTCCAGGACCACTACGGCCTTGGAAAACTTCTCCGCGGTGATCACGATGTGCTGCGCGGCGGGATCCTTGCCGGCACCGGTCATGGTCAGCGTGACGCTGCCGTCCACCACGGTTTCAGCCGGGATGGTGACAACGGTGGCTTCGGTGAAGGCTTCCCAGGCGGCTGCTGCAACCAGGTCCTCGGGGATGCCGGCCGAACCGATGCGGGCATCGGTCCGGGCCACGTTCTCCACCACGACGCCGTCGGGGGCCACCACGGCCACCTCCGGTGAAGTGCCGGTGAGCTCGGCGGTGTGCAGGCCGCGCAGGCGCTTGAGCGGGGTGAACCGCCAATCTTCTTCGCGTCCGGTCAGTTTGCCGAAGTCGCCGCGGTTGTAGGAGGTCAGGCGGCCGGCGCGTGAGCTGTCCGGAATTCCTGCCCCTGCACCGTGGCTGTGGGACTTGTTGCTGTCGCCGCCCAGAACCGAGGATGAATCGTTGAGCGGGGAGAGGTTCTCTCCCTCTTCAGTGAATCCGTCAATCCGGACCCGGCTGTCCCCTGAGGGCGCGCCAATCCGGGCTTTGACTTCCTCTACTGCATTACTGACCTTTTCGGTCACGTTTTCGACGACGTCGTTAAGCTTCGACATTAACCGACGGCTCCTTCCATCTGGAGTTCGATGAGGCGGTTGAGTTCAAGGGCGTATTCCATCGGCAGTTCACGCGCAATCGGCTCAATGAAGCCGCGCACGATCATGGCCATTGCCTCGTCCTCGGGAAGGCCGCGGGACATGAGGTAGAACAGCTGCTCCTCGCTGACGCGGGAAACAGTGGCTTCGTGGCCCATGGTGACGTCATCTTCGCGGATGTCCACGTACGGGTACGTGTCCGAGCGGGAGATGGTGTCCACCAGAAGGGCGTCGCAGCGCACGGTGTTGGCCGAGTGCTTGGCGCCTTCGCGGACCTGGACCAGGCCGCGGTACGCAGCACGGCCGCCGCCGCGGGCTACGGACTTGGAGATGATGGAGCTCTTGGTGTTCGGGGCAATGTGGACCATCTTGGATCCGGTGTCCTGGTGCTGGCCTTCGCCGGCGAAGGCGATGGACAGGGTCTCGCCCTTGGCGTGCTCGCCGACCAGGTAGACAGCCGGGTACTTCATGGTGACCTTGGAGCCGATGTTGCCGTCGATCCATTCCATGGTGGCGCCTTCGTGTGCAATGGCGCGCTTGGTCACCAGGTTGTACACGTTGTTGGACCAGTTCTGGATGGTCGTGTAGCGGACGCGGGCGCCCTTCTTCACGATGATTTCGACGACGGCGGAGTGCAGCGAGTCCGAGGTGTAGATCGGTGCGGTGCAGCCCTCGATGTAGTGGACGTAGGAATCCTCGTCCGCAATGATCAGGGTGCGCTCGAACTGGCCCATGTTTTCCGTGTTGATGCGGAAGTAGGCCTGCAGCGGGATTTCCACGTGGACGCCCTTGGGGACGTACACGAAGGAGCCGCCGGACCACACGGCAGTGTTCAGCGAACCGAACTTGTTGTCGCCGACCGGAATGACGGTGCCGAAGTACTCCTGGAACATCTCCGGGTGTTCCTTCAGCGCGGTGTCAGTGTCCAGGAAGATGACCCCCTGCCGTTCCAGGTCCTCGCGGAGCTGGTGGTAGACAACCTCGGACTCGTACTGAGCCGCGACGCCGGACACCAGGCGGCCGCGCTCGGCCTCCGGGATGCCGAGCTTCTCATACGTGTTGCGGATGTCCTCGGGGAGATCTTCCCAGGTGTTGGCCTGCTTCTCCGTGGAGCGCACAAAGTACTTGATGTTGTCGAAGTCGATGCCGGAGAGGTCTGCACCCCAGGTAGGCATGGGCTTGCGGTCAAAGTACTTCAGCCCCTTGAGGCGAAGGTCCAGCATCCACTGGGGTTCGTTCTTTTTCGCCGAGATGTCCCGGACGACTTCCTCGCTGAGCCCGCGGCGGGCGTTGGAGCCCGCTACGTCGGAGTCGGCCCATCCGTATTCGTAGGTACCGATGCCCTCGAGTTCAGGGTTCTTCTCCAGGATGTCTGAGATCACAGAATCCGGCACCGCGGCGGGCGCCGTTGACTTCTGGGTTGCTTGATCCGTCATCACGGCCTTTCTTGCTGATGAATGGATGTGGACTGATGGGTTTCGGCAGGCACGGTAACGTGCGCCTCGTTCCTGGTGCGCCCCACGGGTATGTGGGTCGTACAAACATGCCCTCCCCGCGAAAGCGTGGACAGTCGACGGACGTCCACGTCCAGCAGGCGGGCAAAAACTTCGGTTTCCTTGTCGCAGAAGACCGTGTAGGCACTGGCAAGCCCCTGAATGGGGCAGTGTCCCTGGCACAGCTGCACGCTGAGCAGCGTGCTGGGCTGCTTAGCCGTGCCGATCATGGTGGTTGAGCCAACAAAGCCGTCCTTGGTCAGCTCAGCGGCCAGCGCCTCCGCCTTGTCCTGGACGGCCGGACCCGCAGCCTCGACCGCCGGACGGTAGCGCTCTTCCATCCGGTCAAAGCGGTCCGCGGCGAAGCGTTCAATGGCCTCCGGACCCGCTGCGAGGCCGAGCTGACGCAGTGCCTCGGTGGCGATGTCCAGATAGTCATTGCCCAGATACGCCTGGCCCTGCTTGCTCAGGACATAGCGGCGGGCGGGTCGTCCGGCACCGGAGGCCGGGTTGCTCACCCGCTTGACTTCGATCAGTCCTTTGGCGGAAAGCGCATCGAGGTGCCGGCGGACGGCTGCGGGAGTAAACCCCAGCTGTTCACCGAGTTCTGCCGCGCTGACCGGCCCCTGCTCAAGCACCGCGCCCAGGACGCGGTCCCGGGTACGTTCCTCCGCTTCGCGGGCTGCTGCCGGTTTGGCCACGGCCTTCGGCTCAGAGTTACTCATGGAATACACAACACAAGCATGACGTAATCTGTTCCCGCACGCCACTAAGGTCAGGCTTCCCACTGCCGAAGGGGGTCCGGCGCGGGTGCATCCTGCTGTACTACCTAACGTAGAATATGACGGTGCCTAACGATGAACCCTGCCTGACTATTAAGGGCCTGATAAAGGACTGCGGTCCGGTAGCCGGTCTCGACGGCAAAATGATCCGAGTTCTGGCCGGTGTGGATTTTTCCGCCCGCCGCGGCGCGGTTACTGCCCTGCTGGGAGCCAATGGTGCCGGCAAGACCACCACGCTGGAGTGCGCCCAGGGCCTGCAACCCATCAACGGCGGCGAAGTGCTGCTGCTGGGGCAGAACCCCTACGGAGCCGGAGCCGAGCTGCGCAGCCGGGTGGGCGTCATGCTCCAGGACGGCGGCCTGCCGCCGTCGGCACGCCCCGTTCCTCTGCTGCGCCACATCGCCTCCATGTATGCGGACCCGCGCCCCGTGGACGAGCTGGTGGCCCGGCTCGGCATCGGCAGCTTTGCCAACACCAACATCCGCCGACTCTCCGGCGGCCAGAAACAGCGCCTGGCCATGGCGGCCGCCCTTGTCGGCCGTCCGGAAGTCCTTTTCCTGGATGAACCCAGCGCCGGGCTGGACCCGCAGTCCCGGCAAATAGTCTTTGACCTGATCTCCGAGCTGCGCGCCGACGGACTGGGGATCATCCTGACCACCCATTTGATGGACGACGCGCAAAAGCTCGCGGACTATGTGTACATCATCGACGCCGGCAAGACCGTGGCGCAGGGCACGGTGGCCGAGCTGACGGCCCAGACCGGCGAGCTCGCCGAGCAGCGGCTGCTGACTTTCGACGCCGTCCCCGGACTGGACCTCGCCGCCGTCGGGCTCTCCCATCTGGGCCTGACGGAATCCGCAGCCGGGCACTACACCCTGCGCGGGCCGATCTCACCCGCTGACATTGCCGCACTTTCGGCGTGGTGGGCACGGCTGGACATCCTTCCCTCCTCGCTCCATATGGCCTCGAGAACCCTCGAAGACGTCTTCCTTGACCTGTCCGGAAGGGAAATCCGATGAGCGCCCCCGCTTCCCTGCCCTCACGCATCCTGAATCAGGGACGCTACGAGGCAGTCACCATGCTCCGCAACGGAGAGCAGCTCATCCTGGCCGTCTTCCTGCCCCTGATGGCACTGGTTGCGCTGTCGGTAACGCCCATCCTGGACGGCTACGGCACTTCGCGCGTGAATATGGCCACCCCGGGCATTCTGGCGCTCTGCGCCATGTCCACCGCCTTCACCGGGCAGGGGATCGCCACGGGCTTCGACCGCCGCTACGGCGTCCTGCGCTTCCTGTCCACCACTCCGCTGGGCAAGGCCGGACTCATTGCCGGCAAGGGGATCGCCGTCGTCGCCGTCCTGGCCATCCAGGTGGTTGTGGTGAGTATTGTTGCCGCGTTCCTGGGCTGGGAGCCGTCCTGGTCCGGAATTCCGCTGGCACTGCTGTCCCTGCTGATCGGAGCCGCGGCCTTCACCGCCCTGGGCCTGCTCGTAGCCGGAACAGCCCGGCCCGAGGCAACCCTGGCCGTCACCAACCTTGCATGGATCCTGCTGGCAGCCGTCGGCGGTATCATCATCCCGGCCGGAAACCTGCCCGGGACCATGCAGCCCTTCGTGGAGATCCTGCCGTCGGCCGCCCTGGGTGAAGCCATGCGATCGGCACTGATCGAGTCTGCGTTCAACATTCCCGCCACGCTGATCCTGCTGGCGTGGACAATCCTGGGCGGCCTTGCCGCTGTCCGCTGGTTCAAATGGAGCTAAATCCCGTGTCACCTACCTCCCCCGGCCCCGCCGCCCCGACTGCCGCGGACTCCTCCCCCGCCGTGAGCAAGATGGTGCGCACCTTCGCGGTCGCCTCGCTGGCGGCCAACATCGCCATCGTCGTCACCGGCGGCGCCGTGCGCCTGACCGCCTCCGGACTCGGCTGCCCCGAGTGGCCCCTGTGTACGCCGGATTCGCTGACCACGACGGCGGAGATGGGCATCCACGGGATCATCGAGTTCGGCAACCGGACCCTGACCTTCGTCCTGGCCGCCATCGCATTTGCCATGGTGTTCAGCATCTGGAAGATCCGGGCGGAGCGCCGCGACCTGTTCAGGCTCTCCATTGCCCTGCTCGCCGGCATCCCGGCGCAGGCCGTCCTCGGCGGCATCACCGTATGGACCGGCCTGAACCCCTGGATTGTGGGCGGACACTTCATTGTGTCGATGGTCCTCATTGTGCTGGCCACAGTGCTGGTGAACCGGGCCTGGCTGTCCCCGCAGCAGCTGGCTTCCGTCAACGGTCCGCTGGCTCCGCGCACGCTGCGTCCGCTGCTGGGTGCGCTCGGTGTCCTGTCCGCACTCTCCGTCCTGCTCGGCGTCATCGTGACCGGCTCCGGCCCGCACGCCGGTGACCACGGAGCGGCGCGCAACGGGCTGGACCCGGACTTGGTGACCCGCCTGCACGTGGTGCCGGTGTATCTGCTGGTCTTCACCCTGATCGTTTCTCTCTACCTGGTCTACCGGCATTCCGCCGTCGACACCCGGATGCGGAATGCGCTGCTGCTGCTGACCGCCGTCGTGCTGCTTCAGGCCGTCATCGGCTACACGCAGCACTTCATGCACCTTCCGGTGGTGCTGGTGGGCCTGCACATGCTGGGCGCTTCACTGCTCACCGCAGCCGCCGCCCATGTGGTCTTCACCGGACTTGCCCGTCAGGTTCCGGGCCAGGACCCGGTTGCAGCTCCGGTCGGAGCCGGCGCCGCCCGCCGCCGCTGAGGCGCAAGAGCCGAAGCGATGACCAACCCGTCATGGGCCGGATTCCTTGGAATCCGGCCCATTGTGCTGTCCGGGGCACCCACGGGGAAGGTGCTTGGTCCGGCTGCGCATTCGAGTGTTGAGGTCAGGCACAAAAATCCGTTCGAGAGTCGACATCGTGCCCGAATAGGCGCCCTCAATCGGCATCAGTTCGTCACTCGGTGGGCCGGGACCAGACAGGCAGCCATGGGGCGCATCTTAGGACAGAGATTCGGGGGCAGGTGCCCCCGGCCAGGTGCTTGGTCCGGCTGCGCATTCGAGTGTTGAGGTCAGGCACAAAAATCCGTTCGAGAGTCGACATCATGCCGGTATGGGCGTGCGGAAGCGGCAGTATCCCGCCACTCGGCGGGGAACAAAGGGCCGCAGAACAAAGGGCCGGGGAAGAAACAGCCGGAAAACAAGAAAAGGACCGGAGGAAATCTCCGGTCCTTCCTGTGGTTCAGCAGTTCTCTCTGGTGCAGCAGTTCGCTTGAGGTCGGCAGTTCGCCAGTCGACTAGCCCCTGCCGCCGGTTGAAAAGCCCCTACAACAGCGCGGAACCGACAAACGGATCCACGGCCAGTGCCAGGAACAGGATGGTCAGGTAGCTGATGGAGCCGTGGAAGACCTTCATGGCCGTCTTGTCGGTGAGGTTCTCGCCCTGGGCCCGGCTGTGCAGGCGGTGGGTCTCCACCAGGAACCAGACGCCGGACAGCGCGGCCGCCAGGGTGTAGACCCAGCCGGCCCCGCCCACGGGGATCAGCAGCAGCGAGCAGGCCACGGTGGCGTAGGCGTAGAGGACAACCTGGACCGAAACGAGCTTGGCACCGGCGACGGCACCGAGCATCGGCACGGAGGCGTTGCGGTAGTCCTCGCCGTACTTCATGGACAGCGGCCAGTAGTGCGGGGGCGTCCACAGGAAGATGATCATGAAGAGGATAATCGCGGGCCATTCAACCTTATTGGTGACGGCGGCCCAGGCAATCAGGACCGGCATGCAGCCGGCTGCGCCGCCCCAGACGATGTTCTGGGTGGTGCGGCGCTTAAGGATCAGCGTGTAGAAGACCACGTACAGCAGGATGGCGCCCACGCCCAGGAGGCCGGTGAGCGGATTGGCGCCAAACCAGAGCAGGGCAATGGAAATGATGCCCAGCACCCAGGCGAATACGAGGGCCTCGCGGGGAGAAACTTCGCCGGTGACCAGCGGACGGTTCTTGGTCCGCTGCATCAGCTTGTCCATGTCGCGGTCAATGTAGCAGTTGAAGGCGCCGGCACTTCCAGCCGCCAGCGCCCCGCCGACCATGGTGAACACTACGAGCCACAGGCCGGGAAGGCCGCGCTCCGCAAAGATCATGGTGGGCAGTGTCGTCACCAGCAGCAGTTCAATAACCCTGGGCTTGGTGAGCGCCAGATAGGCCCGGAGCTTACGGCCTGCCGTCATCTTGCCGGTATGCACCGGAAGGTTGGCGGGGGCTTGCTGCGTTGTCACGGGGCGATCACATCATCCAATCTGGGCCGAAAAGTCCACCATCATCATAGCCTCTATCGGCTGTAGAAAACGAAGCCCTGCACAGCCGCATCCCCGCGGACCCTGAACACCGCCTGCGCGTCCGGTTCCTGGCGCGGACAGTCCCGGTTCAGGAAACGATACGCCCAATGACCTTGCTCACGGGATAAGGTTGGATCGGACCCGTCCTCCGGCTGCAATATTGGCGGCGGAGCGCACCATCCGGGACCGTGCAGGACAAAGAATTTGCCAGCTCCCGGTAAGGATTCTCCTCATCGGGGTGTTGTTGTGGTTAATGAACCGGTTTGAACTGGGGAAACCAGTGCAACCGAGAGTCTCCGGCGCTAGTCGCGCCGGTCATCTGTAGTAGAGAGGGGCCCGGTAAACGTGCCACATATGGAAGAGCAAGAACTGATCTGGACAGACCTGGACCGCAAGGCAGTGGACACCGTCCGTGTTCTGGCTGCGGACGCCGTCGAGAAGGTTGGCAACGGACATCCCGGCACCGCGATGAGCCTGGCACCGGCCGCTTATCTGCTGTTCCAGAAGATGATGCGCCATGATCCGTCGGATCCGCAGTGGACCGGAAGGGACCGGTTTGTCCTCTCCCCCGGGCACACCTCCCTGACGCTGTACATCCAGCTCTTCCTCTCCGGTTACGGACTGGAACTCGAAGACCTTGAATCACTGCGCACGTGGGGTTCCAAGACCCCGGGCCACCCGGAGTACCGCCACACCGACGGCGTCGAAATCACCACCGGCCCGCTCGGCCAGGGCCTGGCCTCCTCCGTGGGCTTCGCCTTCGCCCAGCGCCGCATGCGCGGCCTGCTGGATGCTGACGCACCGCAGGGCGAGAGCCCGTTCGATCACACCATCTGGGTCATCGCGTCCGACGGCGACCTCCAGGAAGGCGTCACCAGCGAGGCTTCCTCGCTGGCCGGCCACCAGGAGCTGGGCAATCTCGTGGTCATTTACGACGAGAACCACATTTCCATCGAAGATGACACGGACATCGCCTTCACCGAAGACGTCCTGAAGCGCTACGAAGCCTACGGCTGGCACACCCAGCGCGTGGACTGGACCAAGACCGGCGAATACGTCGAGGACGTTCACGAGCTGTACAACGCGCTGATGGCGGCCAAGGCCGAAACCGGCAAGCCGTCCATCATTTCGCTGCGCACCATCATCGGCTGGCCCGCACCGAACAAGAAGAACACCGGCAAGATCCACGGTTCAGCGCTGGGCAAGGACGAACTTGCCGCGCTGAAGGAAGTTATGGGCTTTGACCCGGCGAAGAGCTTCGACGTGGATCCCGAAGTCCTGGAGCACGCCCGCAAGGTGGTTTCCCGCGGTGCCGAAGCGCACAGCGAGTGGAACAAGGGCTTTGACGCGTGGAAGGAAGCAAACGCCGACGGCGCGGCCCTCCTGGAGCGCATCAGCAACGGCACGCTTCCCGAAGGCTGGGAAAAGTCGCTGCCCGAGTTCGAGGCCGGCAAGGAAATGTCCACCCGAGCCGCTTCCGGCAAGGTCCTCTCCGCCATCGGCCCCGTACTTCCCGAACTGTGGGGCGGCTCGGCGGACCTCGCCGAGTCCAACAACACCACCATCGAGGGCTCCCCGTCCTTTATCCCGGCCGGCAAGCAGACCAACGCCTGGTCCGGAAACCCGTACGGCCGCGTGCTGCACTTCGGTATCCGTGAACACGCTGCGGCGTCGATCGTCAACGGCATCACGATGCACAGCAACACCCGCGCCTTCTCCGGTACGTTCCTGATCTTCAGCGACTACCAGCGTCCGGCCATCCGGCTTGGTGCCCTGATGGGCGTTCCCTCCATCTACGTGTGGACCCACGACTCCATCGGTCTGGGCGAAGACGGCCCCACCCACCAGCCGGTGGAGCAGCTCGCCTCGCTGCGTGCGATTCCGGGCCTGGACGTTGTCCGTCCCGGCGACGCCAACGAGGTTGCCGTGGCCTGGAAGACCATCCTGGAAAACACGGAAAACCCGGCCGGCATCGTGCTGACCCGCCAGAACATTCCCACCTATGAGCGCGGCGACGGCGGCGCCACCGCTGAGTCCTTCGGCTCCGCCGAGGGCGTGTCCCGCGGCGGCTACGTCCTGGCCGAAGCGGTCCGCGACGGCTCCGTTGTTACCCCGGACGTCATCCTGATCGGCACCGGTTCCGAGGTCCAGCTGGCCGTCGAGGCCCGTGAAGCCCTCGCAGCCGAGGGAATCGCGGCCCGCGTGGTTTCCATGCCCAGCATCGAGTGGTTCAACAAGCAGGATGCGCAGTACCGCGAGTCGGTTATTCCCAAGGACATTAAGGCCCGCGTTTCGGTGGAAGCCGGAATTGCCCAGGGCTGGCGTGAACTCGTGGGAGACGCCGGACGCAGCGTGTCCCTTGAGCACTTCGGTGCCTCCGCGGACTACAAGACCCTCTACCGCGAGTTCGGCATCACCGCCGACGCCGTCGCCCAGGCCGCACGCGATTCGCTCGCGGCAGCGAACGGCACGGACACCCCGCCGTCGGGCACCACTGCCGCTCCGTCGGGCGAGCAGTCCACCGAAACAGGCGACCAGAAGTAATTCCAGCAACAAGGAGACAATTTATGACTTCCACACCCACCGCACGGCTTTCCGAAGCCGGCGTATCCATCTGGCTGGACGACCTGTCCCGCGAACGCATCGTGTCGGGATCCCTCAAGGACCTGATCGAGAACAAGAACGTCGTTGGCGTCACCACGAACCCGAGCATCTTCGCCGCAGCCCTGGCCAACGGCGAGTCCTATGCCGCCCAGGTGCAGCAGCTCGCCCGCTCCGGCGCCGACGTGGACAAGGCCGTCTTCGAAATCACCACCGATGACGTTCTCCAGGCCTGCGATGTCTTCGCACCCGTGGCCGAAGCCACGCACGGCGTGGACGGCCGCGTGTCCATCGAGGTTGACCCGCGCCTCTCGCGCGACACCGAGGGCACCATCAAGGAAGCCAAGGAGCTGTTCGACAAGGTTGGCCGCTACAACGTGCTGATCAAGATCCCGGCCACCCGGGAAGGCCTGCCGGCCATCACTGCCACGCTGGCCGCGGGCATCAGCGTCAACGTCACCCTGATCTTCTCGCTTGAGCGCTACCGCGAGGTCATCAATGCCTACATGGCCGGCATTGAACAGGCTCGGGAAAACGGACATGACCTGTCCAAGATCCACTCTGTTGCCTCCTTCTTTGTGTCCCGCGTGGATGCAGAGATCGACAAGCGTCTGGACGCCATTGGCAGCGACGAGGCCAAGGCACTGAAGGGCAAGGCCGGCCTGGCCAACGCCCGCCTGGCGTACCAGGTCTTCGAGGAGCAGTTCGCCACCGAACGCTGGCAGGTCCTGGCAGCAGCCGGAGCAAACGCCCAGCGCCCGCTCTGGGCCTCCACCGGCGTGAAGGACCCGGCCCTGCCGGACACCCTCTACGTCACGGGCCTGGTGGCACCGCACACGGTGAACACCATGCCGGAGAAGACCCTGAACGCCACGGCGGACCACGGAGAGGTCACCGGCGACACCGTCACCGGCACCTACGAGGAGTCCAGTGCCGTCCTGGATTCGCTGGACGGTCTCGGCATCTCCTACAACGACGTTGTGGAGCAGCTCGAAACTGAAGGCCTGGACAAGTTCGTGGTCAGCTGGGGAGAACTCCTCGAGACCGTAAACACCGCACTGGAAACCGCAAAAGAGGCATAAAACAATGACCACACTGTCCTTCGAAGCAGCCGGAGCTGCGCTGGCCGCCGTCGAAAAGAACGTTCCCGTACTGGTTCGTGACGACGTCGCCGCCCGCCTCCTCGCCCAGGACCCCACACTGTGGGGACCCGACGCAGAGGCGGAGGCTTCCATCCGGCTCGGATGGCTGAATCCTTCACAGGCCTCCCGGCCGCTCGTTGGACAGATCCGCGGGCTTCGGGAAGAACTGGCCGCCGAGGGAGTGACCCGCGTGGTCCTCGCCGGCATGGGCGGTTCTTCCCTGGCCCCGGAGGTCATCACCCGCACGGCGGGCGTGGACCTGACGGTCCTGGATTCCACGGACCCCGACGTCGTCCGCGCCGCCCTGGCAACCGGGCTGGCGGAGACCGTCATTGTGGTTTCCTCCAAGTCCGGCTCCACTGTGGAAACCGATTCCCAGCGCCGCGTCTTTGAGCAGGCCTTTACCGACGCCGGGATTGACGCCAAGTCCCGCATCGTCGTCGTCACCGATCCGGGTTCACCCCTGGACGGTGCCGCCCGCGAAGCCGGTTACCGCGCCGTCTTCAATGCCGACCCGAACGTTGGCGGCCGTTATTCCGCCCTTACCGCTTTTGGGCTGGTTCCCTCCGGCCTGGCCGGCGCTGACATTGAAGCCCTGCTGGACGACGCCGAAGACGCCCTGGAAATCCTCAGCGACAACGCTGCGGACAACATCGGCCTGCAGCTCGGTGCCGCCCTCGGCGGTACAGACCCGCTGCGCAACAAGGTTGTCATTGTGGACGAAGGCTCCGGACTGGTTGGCTTCCCCGACTGGGCCGAGCAGCTCATCGCTGAGTCCACCGGCAAGCTCGGCACCGGACTGTTGCCGGTCGTCGTCGAACCCGGCGCCCCCGAACTCACTTCCGGTGCAGCGGACGTACTGACCGCACGCCTCGTAGCGGTGGACTCCGAGGCCGCTCCCGAGGGCGATCAGGTGGTGGTGGCAGGCACACTGGGCGGTTCCATGATGCTTTGGGAAATTGCCACCGCCGTGGCCGGCCGCCTGCTGGCCATCAATCCTTTCGACCAGCCGGACGTGGAAGCGGCCAAGAAGGCCGCGCGCGGCATGCTGGACGCACGTCCGGAACCCACCGATCCGTCCTTCACCGACGGCTCCGTGGAGGTCCGCGGGCCGTCCGAAATGCTGGAGAACGTTGATACCCTGGCCGGAGCGCTGGCGGCTCTCACGGAACAGCTTGGATCCGAGGGCTACCTGAGCATTCAGGCGTACCTGGACCGGGACCGGCAGGCAGGGCTCGCCGGCATCCGTCCGGAGCTGGCCGCGGCCACCGGCCGTCCGGTCACCTTCGGCTGGGGACCGCGCTTCCTGCACTCCACCGGACAGTTCCACAAGGGCGGCCCCGCCCAGGGCGTCTACCTTCAGATCACCGGTGTTCCGCAGCAGGACCAGGACGTCCCCGGCCGCCCCTTCTCCTTCGGTGAACTGATCACCGCGCAGGCAGCCGGTGACGCCTCTGTCCTGGCGGACCAGGGCCGGCCCGTTCTGCGCCTGAACCTGCTGAACCGGGAACAGGGCGTCCGGGAGCTCGAAGCAGCCGTCCGGAGCCTTGCTGAAGGCGGTCGCGCATAAATGGCGCCTGATGAGAAGGCGCAGCCGGCCAACCCGCTGCGGGACCCGCGTGACCGCAGGCTCTCCCGCATCGCCGGGCCGTCCTCCCTGGTGATCTTTGGCGTCACCGGGGACCTTGCGCGGAAGAAGCTCATTCCCGCCGTCTATGACCTCGCCAACCGCGGCCTGCTGCCGCCCAGCTTCTCGCTGGTGGGTTTTGGCCGCCGGCCGTGGAGCAAAGAGGAATTCGCCGCCCAGGTCAAGGAATCGGTCCAGGCCCACGCCCGCACGGATTTCAACGAAAACGTCTGGAAGCAGCTTGCCGAGGGGATCCGGTTTGTGGAAGGCGGCTTCGACAGCGACGAAGCATTCGCCCACCTCAAGGAGACCCTTGAGGAGCTGGACACCGAACGCGGCACCCGCGGCAACCACGCGTTCTATCTGTCCGTTCCGCCGAAGTCCTTTGAACAGGTCTGCCAGCAGCTCTCCAAGCATGGCCTGGCCACGCCGTCGGAGGGCAAGTGGCGCCGGGTGGTCATTGAAAAGCCCTTCGGCCACGATCTGCAGTCCGCCCGCGAGCTCAACGACGTGGTGGAGTCCGTGTTCCCCGCGGATTCCGTATTCCGCATTGACCATTACCTCGGCAAGGAGACAGTCCAGAACATCCTGGCGCTGCGCTTTGCCAACCAGCTCTTTGAACCGATCTGGAATGCCAACTATGTTGACCACGTCCAGATCACCATGGCCGAGGACATCGGCATCGGCGGCCGCGCCGGATACTACGACGGCGTGGGTGCTGCCCGCGACGTCATCCAGAACCACCTCCTGCAGCTTTTGGCGCTGACGGCAATGGAGGAGCCCATCTCCTTCAACGCTGATGACCTGCGTGCTGAAAAGGAAAAGGTCCTGGCCGCGGTCCGGCTGCCGAAAGACCTGTCCAGGCACTCCGCCCGCGGACAGTACACCGGCGGCTGGCAGGGCGGGGAAAAGGTCACGGGCTTCCTGGAGGAAGAGGGCTTCAACCCGGACTCCACCACGGAAACGTTTGCCGCGATCCGCCTGGATATCAATACGCGGCGCTGGGCCGGGGTCCCGTTCTATCTGCGGGCCGGAAAGCGGCTGGGACGGCGGGTCACTGAGATCGCCGTCGTCTTCAAGCGCGCACCGAACCTGCTCTTCCGGGACCACAATGACCACGACTTCGGCCAGAATGCCGTGGTCATCCGCGTTCAGCCCGATGAGGGCGCCACCATCCGCTTCGGCTCCAAGGTTCCGGGCACCCAGATGGAGGTCCGGGACGTGTCCATGGACTTCGGCTACGGACACTCCTTCACGGAATCCAGCCCCGAGGCCTATGAACGGCTGATCCTGGACGTGCTGCTGGGAGAGCCTCCGCTGTTCCCCCGGCATCAGGAAGTCGAACTGTCCTGGAAGATCGTGGACCCGTTCGAAGAGTACTGGGCATCCCTGGACAGACAGCCGGATCCCTACGCCCCCGGCAGCTGGGGTCCCGACTCCGCCGATGAACTGCTTGCACAAGACGGAAGGACCTGGAGAAGGCCGTGATTGTAGAACTGCCGGACACAACAACGTCCAAGGTGTCCAAGGAAATCGTGGCCATGCGGGAAAAGGGCGGCGTAGTCACCCTGGGCCGTGTGCTGACCCTCGTCGTGGATACCCAGCCCGGTTTCGTCGAGGAAGCCATTGCAGCAGCCAATGAGGCGAGCCGGGAACACCCCTGCCGAATCATTGTGCTCGCCAACGGTTCGCCGGAGGATGACACGCGGCTCGACGCCGAAATCCGCGTGGGCGGCGACGCCGGAGCCTCCGAAGTGGTGGTCCTCTACGGGCACGGCGAACTCGCCGGGGAAAGCGTGTCGCTCGTCTCGGCGCTGCTGCTGCCGGATGCCCCCATAGTGGTCTGGTGGCCCCACGGGGTGCCGGAGAACCCCGCGCACACTCCCCTTGGCTGTATTGCCCACCGGCGGATCACCGACGCTGCCACCGAAGATGATCCCAAGAAGGCCCTGCTGTCCCTGGGCAGCGATTATGCCGACGGCGACACCGACCTGAGCTGGACCCGCCTGACCAATTGGCGGATCCAGCTGGCGGCCGTACTCGAGGGCGCCGACTCGGAGCCTGTCCGTGCCGTGACGGTGGCCGGGGCTTCAGACTCGGCCAGCACCTTCCTGCTTGCCGCCTGGCTCCACCACGCCCTGAAGGTTCCGGTGACCCTGGTCGAGGATGAACCGGGCACGGGGATCCGGGAAGTTATTTTTGAACGGGACGGCGGCAACGTGGAGCTGCACCGGCCGGACCAGGTCACGGCGCATCTGACCCAGCCGGGCCAGCCGGAGCAGCAGATTGCCCTGCCGCGCCGCAACCTGCGCGATTGCCTGGCCGAGGAACTGCGCCGCCTGGACCCGGACGAAGTGTACGGCGAAGTGCTGACTCAAGGACTGGCATCGTGCCTGTCGCAGAAAGGGGTAAACGCATGAGGCATTCTCCCAACGGAGTGAGCATCCATCCGGATGTCTCTGCCCTGACTGCAGCCACCGCCGCCCGGCTCATCACCAAGTTGGTGGACGTGCAGAGCCGCCGCGGAACCGCAACAGTAGTGCTCACCGGAGGAACCGTGGGGATTGCCGTGCTCGACGCCGTTGCCACCGCCCCGGCGCGGGTTGCCGTTGACTGGTCCCGCGTCAATTTCTGGTGGGGCGATGAGCGGTTCCTGCCTGCCGCAGACGCCGACCGCAACGCCGTCCAGGCCGCTGAGGCGCTGTTGACCCGGCTGCCCGTCAATCCCGACAGGATTCATCCGGTGCCCGCGTCCGACGAGGTTGCCACGGTTGCGGACGCTGCGGCCGGCTACGCGCTGGCGCTGGCCGAGGCCGCCGCTGCAGAGGAACTTGCGCCGGGTTTCACGCCCGTCGATCCCCGGCTCCCCCGATTCGATGTGCTCCTGCTCGGGGTGGGTCCCGATGCCCACATCGCGTCCCTGTTCCCTGAAATGGCCGGTGTCCGCACCGAAGGCCAAACCGTGGTGGCCGTCACCAATGCACCCAAGCCGCCGCCCGAGCGCGTGTCCCTGTCCATGGAAGCCATCAACACCGCAGAAGAGGTCTGGCTGACCGTTGCCGGCGAAGACAAGGCTGCCGCGGTGGGCCTGGCCCTGGCCGGAGCGGGCTCCGTCCAGGTTCCCGCCGCCGGAGCCCGGGGACGCACGAAGACCCGCTGGCTCATCGACCAGGCCGCCGCTTCCCAGCTTCCCGATCGTCTGCTGGACCCGGAGGGCACCGGCCCGTCCGACGACTAGGAACCGACAGACCGGAAACACAAAAACCGGCAACACAAAGAGGCCCCGGGATCCTTGCGGATCTCCGGGGCCTTGATGTTTAAGCCGGCAGACTCGTCTGCGTCTGCTTTCCTTGGGTGCAGCCGGAAATCAGGCCTCGCCGGAGAACCGCTGGATCAGGCCCAGGGCAATGATGACCAAGCCCCAGGACAGTCCGAGGACCACGGTGAAGCGGTTCAGGTTGCGCTCGGCAACTCCGGATGAACCCATACTGCTGGTCATGCCGCCGCCGAACATGTCCGACATGCCGCCGCCGCGTCCCTTGTGGAGCAGAATCAGCATGGTCAGCAGCAGGCTGGTGATGGCAAGAAGAACCAACAGGATAATCTTCAGAATTTCCACTTACGGCCTTTCAGGGGTGACTCACGGACCGGAGACTCTGCTGCGGTGCAGGTCAGCTGCAAATCAGTCGGTCACCAGATGATGTTCAAACCTGACAATATTAGCAAATTCGGTGACATCCAAACTGGCGCCTCCCACGAGCACGCCGTCGACGTCGCGTTCCTTCAAAATGCTTGCCGCGTTCTGCGCCTTGACGGAGCCGCCGTAGAGCAGGCGGGTCTTGGCGGCCACGGAGCCGTCGTACAGGTTCGCGATTTCGCTGCGGATGGCCTCGCACATTTCCTGGGCGTCTTCGGGGCCGGCAACCTCTCCGGTGCCGATGGCCCAAATGGGCTCGTAGGCGATGACCAGGGCTGAGACCTGCTCTGCGTCCAGGCCGGCGAGGTCGTTGCGGACCTGCTCCAGGGTGTGCGCCACGTGCTGGCCGGACTTGCGGATTTCCAGTCCTTCGCCCACGCAGAGAACGGGGACCAGGTCATTGCGGTAGGCGGCCTTGAGCTTTTCGTTCAGCAGCTCGTCGCTTTCACCGTGCACGGTGCGCCGCTCGCTGTGGCCCACCAGGACGTACTTGCAGCCGAGCTTGGAGAGGAACTGGCCGGAGATGTCTCCGGTGTAGGCACCTGAATCCTTCGGCGAAAGGTCCTGTGCGCCGTATTCGAGGTCAAGCTTGTCGCCCTTGATCAGCGTCTGCACGCTGCGCAGGTCGGTGAAGGGCGGGAAGATTGCAACCTCCACGCGCTTGTAGTCATGCTGCGCGTCCTTGAGGGTCCAGGCAAGCTTCTGCAAAAGGGTGATGCCCTGGACATGGTCCATGTTCATCTTCCAGTTGCCCGCAATCAGCGGTGTCCGATCAAACTTGCCGTTGGTCGAGGTAGTCATCATCGCTCCGGTTTCATAATGGGGTTTGTGTTCAATAGTGCTTTGTCCGGGCGGAAAAGAGCGGACATGAAAGTGCGGACCCGCCGCCCAGACGGCAACGGGTCCGCACTTCGGTGTTACTGGTCCAGGACGGTCAGTCCCGGAAGTTTCTTGCCTTCGAGGTATTCCAGGGACGCGCCGCCGCCGGTGGAAATGTGCCCGAAGTCGCTGTCGCTGAAGCCAAGCTTCCGAACGGCGGCAGCGGAGTCGCCGCCGCCAACCACGGAAAAGCCGTCCGAGTCCTTCAGCGCCTGGGCAATGGTGCGGGTACCGTTGGCGAACGCATCAAACTCGAACACGCCCATCGGGCCGTTCCAGAAGATGGTCTTGCCCGAGCGGATTTTCTCGGCGAAGGCGGCCGCCGAATCCGGGCCAATGTCCAGGCCGATGCCGGAGGCGCCGAAACGGCTGTTCTCCATGGCATCGGCGGGGACCACCTCGGAGTCAGCGTCAGCGGCGAACTTGTCGGCCACCGCGATGTCGGTGGGCAGCACGAATTCGCAGCCCACTTCCTTCGCCCGGCTGAGGTAGCCCTTGACGTTCTCGATCTGGTCAGCTTCGAGCAGCGAAGCGCCCACGTTGTATCCCTGGGCTGCCAGGAAGGTGAACACCATGCCACCGCCCACCAGCAGGTAGTCGGCCCGGTCCATCAGGTTCTCGATGACGGCCAGCTTGTCCGACACTTTGGAGCCGCCCAGCACCACCACGTAGGGCTGCTCCGGCTTTTCGGTGAGCCGCTTGAGCACCTCGACCTCGGTGTGCACCAGGTCGCCCTGGTACGCGGGGAGGATCTCGGCGATGTCATACACGCTGGCGTGCTTGCGGTGCACGGCGCCGAAGGCGTCATCCACATAGGCGCCATTGTCCCCGGTGAGTCCGGCCAGGTCCCGTGCAAGGCCCAGGCGTTCGTCGTCGTTCTTGGAGGTCTCACGCGGGTCGAACCGGATGTTCTGCAGCACCAGGACGGAGCCGGCGGCAAGCGAGGCCGCCAGCTCATGCGCGCTGTCCCCGACCACGTCGGCGGCGAACTCCACCGCGAACGGTGCGAGCTCATCCAGCCGGTCAGCGGCGGGCTGCAGCGAGTACTTCTCGTCCGGGGTGCCCTTGGGCCGTCCCAGGTGCGCCATGACGATCACCTTGGCGCCGTGCTCCACCAGTTTCTGAATGGTCGGGATTGACGCACGGATACGCCCGTCGTCGGCCACCTTGCCGTTGTCCAACGGCACATTCAGGTCCGAGCGGACCAGCACATACCGATCATCGACGCCGTCAACGATCAGTTCCTCAAGAGTTTTGACTGTCATGTCTACCTTTACGTCCCTTGCGGGCATTGGGGGCTTGGGGGCATTTATTGCGGCTGCAGTACCGGCAGGCGGTCCTACAGCTTGGAGCCAACCAGTGTGGTCAGATCGACCAGGCGGCAGGAATAGCCCCATTCGTTGTCGTACCAGCCGACCACCTTGACCTCGTTGCCCATGACGCGGGTCAGCCCCGAGTCGAAAATGCACGACGCCGGATCCGTCACGATGTCCGAGGACACCAGCGGCTCATCGGTGTAGCGGAGGATGCCGTTCAGCGGTCCGTCCGAGGCCGTCTTATAGACCTCGTTGATTTCCTCGACGCTGGCTTCGCGGCCCACGGTGACGGTGAGGTCGGTGACCGAGCCGGTGGGCACGGGCACGCGCAGGGCAAAGCCGTCCAGCTTGCCGTCCAGTTCCGGCAGCACCAGGCCGATGGCCTTGGCGGCGCCGGTGGAGGTCGGCACAATGTTCAGGGCTGCGGCACGGGCACGGCGGAGGTCGCGGTGCGGGCCGTCCTGAAGGTTCTGGTCTGCGGTGTAGGCGTGGACCGTGGTCATCAGGCCGCGTTCAATGCCGAAGGCCTGGTGCAGGACCATGGCCAGCGGGCCCAGGCAGTTGGTGGTGCAGGAGGCGTTGGACACGATGTTGTCGGTGGCCGGATTGTATTCGCTGTCATTGACGCCCATCACGATGGTCCGGTCCGCACCCTTGCCCGGGGCGGAGATCAGGACCTTCTTGGCACCGGCGTCGAGGTGCTTCTTGGCGTCCTCCGCCTTGGTGAAGAACCCGGTGGATTCAATGACCACGTCAACGCCGAGGTCCTTCCAGGGCAGGTTCGAGGGATCGCGTTCAGCGAGGACCTTGATGTTCTTTCCGCCAACCACCAGGTCGCCGTTGCGTACTTCCACATCGACGCCGATCCGGCCGGTGACGGAATCGTACTTCAGGAGGTGGGCAAGAGTTTCGGGGCTGGTGAGGTCATTGACTGCGACGATTTCCAGGTCTGCGTTCCGCTCCAGTGCTGCGCGGAAGTAGTTGCGTCCGATGCGTCCGAAGCCGTTGATACCAACACGAGTAGTCACTTTTCTGTCTCCTTGATTGCAGGTGTACCGAAGAAGCGTGACCTTGTACGTGCGCAGGCCACTGGTCTGGCTGGAGAAGCTGCCAGAGGTTCCCGCCGGGCACTGCGGCGGGGCGGGAACCCTCGGACTCATCCTACGCGCCGGGCCTCTCCGGCGAACCGGTAAGGCCGCAGAAACGCAGGCCGAAGACCTGATTTACGCAGACCTGATTTACGCGGGCAGGACCAGGCTGTGCGCGCCGTTGCGGGCTGCGTCGAACCGGGTGGCTACATCTGCCCAGTTGACGATGTTCCAGAAGGCCTTGACGTAGTCGGCCTTCACGTTGACGTAGTCCAGGTAGAAGGCGTGCTCCCACATGTCCAGCATCAGCAGCGGGATGGTGCCCACGGGAACGTTGCCCTGCTGATCAAAGAGCTGTTCGATGACGAGGTTCTTGCCGAGGGGCTCGTAGGCGAGCAGCGCCCAGCCGGAGCCCTGCAGCGAAGTTGCCGCCGCGGTGAACTGGCCGCGGAAGGCATCGAAGGAGCCAAAGAAATCATCAATGGCTGCTGCGAGCTCGCCGACCGGCTTGTCGCCGCCCTCAGGGGAAAGGTTGTTCCAGAAGATGCTGTGGTTGACGTGGCCGCCTACGTGGAAGGCCAGGTCCTTGGAGAGCTTCGGGATGGTGGCGAAGTCGCCCTTTTCGCGTGCTTCGGCCATCTGGGCCAGAGCCGTGTTTGCGCCGGCAACGTACGTGGCGTGGTGCTTGTCGTGGTGCAGCTCCATGATGCGGGCGGAGATGTTCGGCTCAAGCGCGGCGTAGTCGTAGGGCAGTTCCGGCAGTGTGTATTCGTTCACAAAATCCTCCAGTAAAAAGTCGGATCGGTTATCCGGACGGCGTTTCCACCCGGAAACTTAGGTGCAGCCCAAAGGCAGCATGCTTAGTCCATCTTATGCTTCAACGCTACTCGTCAAGCATCTCAGGAGTCACATTGGCCTCAGTGCCGGGGATGCCCAGCTCAGCGGCGCGCTTGTCCGCCATGGCCAGCAGGCGGCGGATGCGCCCGGCAATGGCATCTTTGGTCATGGGCGGCTCGGCGAGGTGCCCCAGTTCGTCCAGGGACGCCTGCTTGTGGGCCACGCGAAGCTCGCCGGCATAGCGGAGGTGCTCCGGAACGTCCTCGCCGAGGATGTCCAGGGCGCGGTCCACCCGCGCGCCGGCGGCAACCGCCGCCTGGGCGGAGCGGCGCAGGTTGGCGTCATCGAAGTTCGCCAGCCGGTTTGCCGTGGCGCGGACTTCCTTGCGCATCCGGCGCTCTTCCCAGACCATCAGGGCGTCGTGGGCTCCCATCCGGGTGAGCAGGGCGGCGATGGTGTCCCCGTCGCGGATGACAACGCGGTCAATCCCCCGCACTTCGCGTGCCTTGGCGGCAATGCCGATCCGGCGGGCAGCGCCGACCAATGCCAGGGCCGCTTCGGATCCGGGGCAGGTGACCTCAAGCGAGGACGAACGGCCCGGCTCGGTCAGGGAGCCGTGGGCCAGGAATGCCCCGCGCCACACCGCTTCTGCGTCTGCGGCGGAACCGTTGACCACCACGGAGGGCAGTCCCCGGACCGGGCGTCCGCGGGCATCCAGGAGCCCGGTCTGGCGTGCCAGTGATTCGCCGTCCTTCACAACGCGCACCACGTACCGGTTGCCGCGGCGCAGTCCGCCGCCGGAGACGACGATGATCTCGGACGCGTGTCCGTACACTTCGGCGATGGCGGCGCGCAGCCGCCGGGCCGTGGAGGCCAGGTCAACTTCAGCTTCAATGACTATGCGTCCGGAGATGATGTGCAGTCCTCCGGCAAAGCGCAGCAAGGCTGATACTTCCGCTTTGCGGACTGAGGACTTTTTCACGTCGAGCCGTGAAAGTTCCTCTTTTACTGCTGCGGTCAACGCCACAAATACACTCCTAATTTTCCCCAAATATGTCGTGGTAGGCCGTAGCCAGGCGCAGCGGATCATGGATCGGGCGCCCGGTCGCTGCCCCCACCTTACCGAAGACGGCCCTGCCGCCCATGCCGGCGACGGCGTCGCTGAAGGCCGAGGGGTCCTCGATGACGGCGGGATCGGCCAGCACGGCGTCCACCTTGAGGTCGGGGGCATACCGCCGGATCTGGGCCAGATGGTCCACGGCGGACATGCCGGCCGTTTCCTTGGTCTCGTTGCTGAGGTTCATGGTCAGGCACACCTTGGCATTGGTCCGGCACAGGGCGCTGCGCAGGTCCGGCAGCATCAGGTGCGGAATGACCGAGGTGTACCAGGAACCCGGGCCCAGGATGATCCAGTCCGCGCGCTCAATGGCGGCCAGCGCCTCGGGGCAGGCCGGGGCGTCGGCGGGTTCCAGCCGCACTTCGCTGACCTTCCCGGAGGTTCCGGCTGCCGCCAGGCGGGCCTGTCCGGTGACCAGTTCCAGGTGCTCGCCGTTTTCGGTGCGGCGCAGCACGTCACCTTCGATGGTCAGCGGCTGGGTGGACATGGGCAGGACCTGGCCGCGGGCGCCGAGCAGCGCGCCCGCCCACTGCAGGCCGGCCACCGGGTCCCCCAGCAGCTCCCACAGGGTCACGATGAGCAGGTTGCCCAGGGCATGGTTGTCCAGCGAGCCGGTAACGCCGGGCCGGGACTGGAAGCGGTGCTGCATGACGTCCCGCCAGGTGCGTCCCCAGTCGGTGTCGTCGCACAGGGCGGCCAGGGCCATGCGCAGGTCTCCGGGCGGCAGCACGTCCAGCTCGTCGCGCAGGCGGCCGGAGGAGCCGCCGTCGTCGGCCACTGTGACAACGGCAGTCAGGTCCGTGGTCAGCAGGCGCAGGGCGGAGAGCGAGGCGGAGAGGCCGTGTCCGCCGCCGAGGGCGACGACGGCGAGGGCGCCGTCGGAGCCGCCCGTGCCCCGGTCCGCCCCGTTCTGGGGCAGCACCGGCAGGGAGCCGGTCAGAAAGCTCATCTACTCGCGCCCGAGATCGCGGTGGTGGGCGCTGACGGTGACGTGCGGCAGCTGGGCCAGGCGCTTGGCCAGCTCCTCCGTCACGGCCACCGAGCGGTGCTTGCCGCCGGTGCAGCCGACGGCGATGGTGGCGTAGTGCTTGTTCTCGCGGCGGTAACCGTCAATGACCGGTTCCAGGGCGTCCACGTAACGGTCCAGGAAGTCCCGGGTGCCCTTGGCCCCCAGGACGTATTCCCGGACATCGGTGTCCAGGCCGGTGTGGGGGCGCAGCTGCGGCACCCAGTGGGGGTTGGGAATGAAGCGGACGTCCGCCACGTAGTTGGCGTCAACGGGCAGCCCGTACTTAAAGCCGAAGCTCATCACGTTCAGCCGCAGCACAATGGGACCGGAATCGGTGAAGAGTTCGGTGATGGTGGTGGCCAGGGCATGGACGTTGAGCTTGGAGGTATCCACGACGACGTCGGAAGCCTCGCGCAGCTCCTTCAGTACGTCCCGTTCGGCGGCGATCCCGTCAAGGATGCTGCCGTCCTCCTGCAGCGGATGGGGGCGGCGTCCCTGCTCGAAGCGGCGGACCAGGGTGTCATCTTCCGCATCGAGGAACAGGAGGCGGTAGGTGACGCCGGCGGCGCGGAGCCCGCTCAGGGCTTCCCGGATGTCCTGGAACAGCTCCTTGCTGCGGACGTCAACCACCACGGCAAGCTTGGGAATCGACTGCGGCATCCGCGAAACCAGTTCGGTCAGGGTCCCGAGCATCAGCGGCGGGAGGTTCTCCACCACGTACCAGCCGTGATCCTCCAACGCGTTGGCGGCCGTGCTGCGTCCGGCGCCGGACATGCCGGTGACCACCAGCAGCTCCGACTCGGCGGGCTTGACCGGGGTCAGCGCGTCCTGTTCATTCATTTCGGTTGTCCTGTCCTTACTGGTTTCGTCCGGCCGGTGCCGGGGAATAGGCCGGTTACCCAGCCTAGCTAAGTTTCCAGGATTTCGCCGGTGGTCATGTTGACGGCCGGCGCAACCGATTCCGAAGACTGCGATGCGAGCTGCGCATGCACCGACGCGGCAAGTGCCGGGCCGATTCCGGGCACGCGCTGCAGATCCTGCACGGAGGCAGCCCGAAGTTTCTTGACCGACCCGAATTCCTTGAGCAGGGCAGTGCGCTTGGCCGGACCCAGCCCGGAAATCTCGTCCAGCAGCGAGGCCGTCATGGACTTGGCGCGCTTTTGCCGGTGGAACGTAATGGCAAAGCGGTGCGCTTCGTCGCGGATGCGCTGGAGCAGGAACAGGGCTTCGGAGGCGCGCGGCAGGATGACCGGGAAGTCGCTGTCCGGCAGCCAGACCTCCTCGAGCCGCTTGGCCAGGCCCACCACGTAGATGTCCGTGATGCCCAGGTCCGCCAGGGCGCGGGAGGCCGCGGCCACCTGGGGCTGGCCGCCGTCGACCACCACCAGGTTGGGCGGATAGGCGAACTTGGTCCGCGGCGCGGCGGTGAGCGTGTTGGTCAGGGGCTGGACATCGGTGTCGGTGCGTTCGTCCGGCAGCCCGGCCGGCTGGTCGGGGTCCGCTGCGGGATCCGCATTCTCGGCGAGGTAGTTGCGGAACCGGCGGGAGATGACGTCGTACATGGCCGAGGTGTCATCCCGGGCCGCCTCGCCGGTGATGGAGAACTTGCGGTAGTCCGACTTCTTGGGCAACCCGTCCTCGGCCACCACCATGGAGGCCACCACGTTGGTGCCGGAGACGTGCGAGATGTCGTAGCATTCGATGCGCAGCAGGGCCACGGGAAGGTCCAGGGCTTCCTGCAGTTCCTGCAGCGCGGCGGACCGCGTAGTGATGTCGCCGGCCCGGCGGCTCTTGTGCAGGCGCAGGGCGTCCGACGCGTTGCGGGCCACCGTCTCCATCAGGGCCTTCTTGTCCCCGCGCATGGGCACGCGGAGATCCACCCGGCTTCCCCGCAGGCCGTGCAGCCACTCCGCAAGTTCCTCGGCGTTGGGCGGCAGGACGGGCACCAGGACCTGGCGCGGAATGCTGTCACCGGCGCCGGACTCCCCGTAGACCTGCTGGATCAGGTGTTCCACCAAATCCGCGGTGTCGTTGTCTTCGACCTTTTCCACCACCCATCCGCGCTGGCCGCGGATGCGCCCGCCCCGCACATGGAAGACCTGGGCGGAGGCTTCCAGCTCGTCCTCTTCCAAAGCGAAGATGTCCGCATCGGTGTCTTCGCTGAGCACCACGTTGTTGCGTTCAAAGACCTTCCGCAGGGCGGAGATGTCATCACGGAGCCGGGCCGCGGTCTCGTAGTCCAGCTCGGCTACGGCGGCCTGCATTTCCTTTTCCAGGCTGGAGATGAAGCGCTTGCCCTCGCCGGACATGAAGTCGCACAGCTCGGCGGCCAGCTGCCGGTGGTCTTCGGGACTGATGCGTCCCACGCACGGTGCCGAGCACTTGTCGATGTACCCGAGCAGGCAGGGCCGTCCGGTGCGTTCGGCCCGCTTGAAGACACCGGAACTGCAGGTGCGCACGGGGAAGACCCGCAGCAGGGTGTCCAGCGTTTCCCGGATGGCCTTGGCCGGGTAGAAGGGGCCGAAGTAGCGGGTGTCCTTGCGCCGGTCTCCGCGCATGACCTGTGCACGCGGGTACTTCTCCCCCATGGTGACAGCGAGGTAGGGGTAGGACTTGTCGTCCCGGAACATGATGTTGAACCGGGGATTGAATTCCTTGATCCAGGTGTACTCAAGCTGCAGGGCTTCAAGCTCCGTCCCCACCACTGTCCACTCGACGCTGGCGGCGGTGTGGACCATGGCCCGGGTCTTGGGCAGCAGCCCGGCAGGGTTGGCGAAGTAGGAATTCAGGCGGGAACGGAGGTTCTTCGCCTTGCCCACGTAGATCACCCGGCGGTGCTCATCACGGAAACGGTATACACCGGGTGCGGTGGGGATTTCCCCTGTTTTCGGCCGGTAAGTTGCTGGATCTGCCACTGTTCCATCCTACGGTTGCCGCGGCGGCGGTCTTGGACCCGGAGGGGCGCTTTTCGCGCCGCGCTGAACTCGCGGAACGCGGGCCTAGCCTTCGGCTTTGTTCTGGTTGTAGCTGCCGGCGCGTTCCTGTCCGGACAACTCGGCAATGGCGTCCATGACCCGGTCCGTGGCCTGCCTGCGGGCAGGCAGGGCGTGGTCCGGGCCGGTTTTGGAGAAGTACAGCGGGCGGCCCACCTTCATGGTGAAGTGCTGGGGCTTGATCCACTTCTTGCCCGCCGGCTGCAGGTTTTCGGTGCCGATCAGGCCCACGGGCACCACGGGTGCGCCGGAGGTCAGGGCCAGCCAGCCAACGCCGGTCCGTCCGCGGTACAGCAGGCCGTCCCGTGACCTGGTTCCCTCCGGATAGATGCCTATGCCGCTGCCCTGCTCCAGCCGGTCCAGCAGCGTCTTCAGCGCAGCAACAGAGGCGGCCTGCTGGCCGCGCTCCACGGGAATGGAACCCACTCCCTCAAAGAAGGTGCGCATGGCGGCACCCTTGACTCCGGTACCCGTGAAATATTCAGCCTTCGCGAAGAAAGCCACCGGGCGGGGCATCAGTGCCTGAGTCAGGACGCTGTCCAGGAAGGACAGGTGGTTTGCCGCAACAATGAACGCCCCGGTTGCCGGAACATTTTCCAGGCCGATGACGGTGGGCCGGCAGAGTGAGGCAATCAGGCCGCGGGTGGATGCGCGGGTGAGGTCATAGACGCCCATGTGCGCCGATCCTCTCCTGCGCCCGGAAGCGCTCCAGTTCCACCAGCAGCTCTTCCGCTGAGTGCACGACGGCGGACGCACCGGCCGCTTCAAGCTCGCCGTCCGCTGCGAAGCCCCAGGAAACGCCGATGCAGTCCAGACCATTGTCCGCTGCGCCCTCAACGTCGTGCCGGCGGTCCCCCACCATGACGGCGCGGGAAAAGCTGCCTGCATGGCGCCCGAGAGCAGCTCCGATAATGGTCTTCTTGCCGTTGAGTGCGGCGGCAGCCTGCTCATCGGCGGGTGAGCCGTGAACGGAATCAAACAGGTTCATAAGGTCCTGGACACGGAGCAGTTCCGCGGCCAGCGGTTCGGGCTTTTGGGTGGCTACGGCCAACACGGCACCTTCTGCGCGCAGCTGTTCGAGGACCTGCCGGATCCCCGGATAGGGGCGGCTCTGTGCCATTCCGGCGGCCCGGTAGCCCTCACGGTATCTTGCGATGACCTCGGGAACGCGGTCTTCGGGAACACCGGCAATGTCCTTCAGGGAGGTCACCAGTGCCGGGCCGACCATGCGCTGCAGGTCTGCTTCGGCGGGAATGGGCAGGCCGCACGCTGCCAGGGCTGCACTGATGCCGCCGGTGATGCTGCCTGCCGGATCCACGAGGGTTCCGTCCAGGTCGAAGAGCACTAAGAGCCGGGATTCTTTCACCGGGACAGTTTCCCACACGTTTCCCCGGGCACGGAAAAAGGTATTCCCCGAGGGGAATACCTTTTGTCGTGATATGCCGGTCAGCCGCGCTTAGGCCTGCTGGTTCTGCTTGGCGAACATTTCTGCCAGGAAGTGCCCGGTGTAGCTGACGTCGGACTCGGCCACCTTCTCCGGAGTTCCGGTGGCGATCACCTGTCCGCCGCCGTTTCCGCCCTCAGGACCCATGTCGATGATCCAGTCGGCGCTCTTGATGACGTCCAGGTTGTGCTCGATGGTGATCACCGTGTTGCCTTTGTCCACCAGGCCCTGGAGGACCAGGAGCAGCTTCCGGACATCCTCGAAGTGCAGGCCGGTGGTGGGTTCATCCAGGACGTACACGCTGCGGCCGTTGGAACGCTTCTGCAGTTCCGCTGCCAGCTTCACGCGCTGCGCCTCGCCGCCGGAGAGCGTGGTGGCGGGCTGACCCAGCCGGACGTAGCCAAGGCCGACGTCGACGAGCGTGTTCAGGTGGCGCGAGATCGGCGAGAACGCGGCGAAGAACTCCGCAGCCTCCTCAATGGACATGGCCAGGACCTCGGCAATGTTCTTGCCCTTGTAGTTCACCTCGAGGGTTTCGCGGTTGAAGCGTCCGCCGTGGCAGACCTCGCAGGGAACGTAGACGTCCGGCAGGAAGTTCATTTCGATCTTCAGGGTGCCGTCACCGTGGCAGGCCTCGCAGCGTCCGCCCTTCACATTGAAGGAGAACCGGCCGGGGAGGTAGCCGCGGACCTTGGACTCCGTAGTCTCCGCGAAGAGCTTCCGGATGTGGTCCCAGACGCCGGTATACGTGGCCGGGTTGGACCGCGGAGTGCGCCCGATCGGGCTCTGGTCCACGTGGATGACCTTGTCCAGGTTTTCCAGGCCGTCGATGCGCAGGTGCCGTCCCGCCACATGCTTGGCACCGTTGAGCTTGGCAGCCAGCGTCTTGTAGAGGATGTCGTTGATCAGCGTGGACTTGCCGGAGCCGCTGACGCCGGTCACTGCGGTAAAGACGCCCAGCGGAATGGTGACGTCGATGTTGCGCAGGTTGTTTTCCCGGGCGCCCACAATCTTCAGCTGGCGGGTCCTGTCCACCTTGCGCCGCTTGGCCGGGATCTCGATTTTCCGGCGTCCGGAGAGGTAGTCACCGGTCAGGGAGCGCTTGTTCTGCAGCAGTCCTTCCAGGGATCCTGAATGGACCACTTCACCGCCGCGCTCACCGGCGCCCGGTCCAATGTCCACCACCCAGTCGGCCTCATAGATGGTGTCTTCATCGTGCTCCACCACAATCAGGGTGTTGCCGAGGTTCCGCAGCCGGGTCAGGGTTTCGATCAGGCGCCGGTTGTCCTTCTGGTGCAGGCCGATGGACGGCTCGTCCAGGACGTACAGCACACCCACCAGGCCGGAACCGATCTGGGTGGCCAGGCGGATGCGCTGGGCTTCACCGCCGGAGAGCGTGGCGGCGGGCCGGTCCAGGCTCAGGTACTCCAGTCCGACGTCGAGCAGGAAGGTCAGGCGGGCCAGGATTTCCTTCAGGACCTGGTCGCCGATCTTTGCCTCGCGCACCGTCAGCTCGAGCCCGCGGAAGAATTCAGCAGCCTCGCGCAGGGGAAGCGCGCCCGCCTCGGCGATGTTGCGGCCGTTGATGAGCACCGACAGGGATGCCGGGTTCAACCGGGCTCCCCCGCACTCGGGGCAGGGGATTTCCCGCATGTATTCCTCGTACCGGTCCCGGGCGCTGTCCGATTCGGTTTCAAGGTGCTTGCGGTGGATGTACTGGATGACCCCTTCAAAGCCGGTGCTGTACTTGCGCTCCCGGCCGAAGCGGTTCTTGTACTGGACCACTACCTTGTGGTCCTTGCCGTTGAGGATGGCTTCCCGGGCCTTGGCCGGAAGTTTCTTCCACGGTACGTCCATGGAGAAGCCCAGTTCCTTGGCCAGGCCGGCCAGCAGCCGGTTCCAGTACTCCAGGGTGGCATTGCCCAGCGCCCACGGAGCCACGGCACCGGCGGCCAGGCTCAGGTTCGGGTTGGGAATGACCAGTTCCTCGTCCACCTCCAGGCGGCTGCCGATGCCGGTGCAGACCGGGCAGGCGCCGAAGGGGTTGTTGAAGGAGAAGGACCGGGGCTCAATTTCGTCAATGGCCAGCGGGTGCTCATTGGGGCACGCCAGATGTTCGGAGAAAGCGCGGATCCGGTCTTCGCTCTTTTCATCCACGTCTACGAAGTCGGCCAGGACGCGGCCCTCGGCCAAACCGAGCGCGGTTTCCACCGAGTCGGTCAGGCGCTGCCGAATACCGTCCTTGGCGACCAGCCGGTCCACCACCACTTCGATGGTGTGCTTGTACTGCTTGCCCAGCTTGGGCGGATCGGAGAGCTGGATCTGCTCGCCGTCAACCTTGGCGCGGGAGTAGCCCTTGGCGGCCAGCTCCTTGAAGAGGTCCACGAACTCGCCCTTGCGGCCGCGCACCACGGGAGCCAGGATCTGGAACCGGGTGCCTTCTTCAAGCTCCAGCAGCTGGTCGACGATCTGCTGCGGGGTCTGGCGGGACACGGGCTCGCCGCAGACGGGGCAGAACGGGGTGCCCACGCGCGCCCAGAGCAGGCGCATGTAGTCGTAAATTTCGGTGATGGTCCCCACCGTGGAGCGCGGGTTCTTGGAGGTGGACTTCTGGTCGATGGAGACCGCCGGGGAAAGTCCTTCGATGAAGTCGACGTCCGGCTTGTCCACCTGCCCCAGGAACATGCGGGCGTATGAGGACAGGGATTCCACGTAGCGCCGCTGCCCCTCGGCAAAGATGGTGTCGAAGGCCAGGGAGGACTTTCCTGAGCCGGAAAGACCGGTAAAGACAATCATCGCGTCACGCGGCAGATCCAGGTCCACGTTGCGCAGGTTGTGCTCCCGGGCGCCCTTCACGATCAGGCGGGAAAGATCATTGCCGCTGTGCGGCTCATTGGCACTGTCGGCCATCAAAGAGGTAGCTGTAGACACATTTTCCACTGTAGTTCACCGTTTGGTTCGAAGATGTATTCGACACCGCAGTGTTCACCGCAGGCGAAGAGCCGTCTCGACGTAGGTCAGGGCTTCCTTCGGATCCAGGCCGTTGGCCCGGACGGAGTCGGCAAAAACCCGGGCCGCTTCCGCCACCCGCCGTTTGCCGTTGTCTCCTGCTGCAGCAATCACGGTGCCTGCCCGCGAGCGCGTTGTCACCACTTCGGCCTGTTCCAGTTCGCGGTAGGCCCGCGCCACGGTGTTGACCGCAAGTCCCATCCGGGCGGCGAGCGCGCGTACCGGCGGCAGCCGGGTTCCGACGGCGAGGCGCCCTTCATTGGCAGCATCCAGGATCTGGACGCGCAGCTGCTCGAAGGGAGGTACCGAGCTGGCGGCGTCGATGCGGACCCAGGACAGGACGTCGTCACTCATGGGACCGCCTTCAGGTTGGAGAGATTCGGCAATTTGCACTGTTTCCAGTTTGCCATGCCGGAACGGGCAGCGCCGCGAGGCAGGTCACAGCGGGGTGCCGGCTTCCCCCGCCGTCTCCTCCTCAACCGCGGGTTCGGCGAACTGGGAACGGTACAGCTCGGCATAGAAGCCCTCCATGGCCAGCAGTGCGTCATGGGTCCCCTGTTCCACGATCTCCCCGTGACGGACCACCAGGATGACGTCCGCATCCCGGATGGTGGACAACCGGTGGGCAATCACAAAGCTGGTCCGGGCTTCCCGCAGGGCGCTCATGGCCAGCCGGATGGAGATTTCGGTGCGGGTGTCCACGGAGCTCGTTGCCTCGTCCAGGACCAGGATGGAAGGATCCGCCAGCCAGGCCCGGGCGATGGTGATGAGCTGGCGCTGTCCCTGGCTCAGCGATCCGCCGTCGTATCCCAGCACCGTGTCATAACCTTCGGGCAGCGAGCGCACAAAGTGGTCCACATGGGTGGCGCGGGCAGCCGCAACAATCTGCTCTTCCGTGGCATCCGGTGCTCCGTACGCCAGGTTCTCCCGGATGGTCCCCTCGAACAGCCAGGCATCCTGGAGCACCATGCCGATCAGGCGGCGGACGTCGTCGCGCCTCATCCGGGCAATGTCGGTTCCGTCGATGGTGATCCTGCCGGCATCCACCTCATGGAAGCGCATCAGCAGGTTGACCAGGGTGGTCTTGCCTGCCCCCGTGGGACCCACAATCGCGACGGTCTGTCCGGGCTCCGCCGTGAAGGACAGGTCCTTGATCAGCGGTGCTTCCGGCGAATAGCTGAAGTCCACATGTTCAAAGGCCACCCGCCCCTGCACGTTGGTGATGGTGAGCGGATCCGCCGGGTCCCGGTCCTGTTCCCGGTCATCGAGCAATTCGAACACACGTTCGGCTGAAGCAACGCCT
The DNA here is from genome assembly GCF_058269275.1 of Arthrobacter sp. TJ-178. Lineage (NCBI taxonomy): Bacteria > Bacillati > Actinomycetota > Actinomycetes > Micrococcales > Micrococcaceae > Arthrobacter > Arthrobacter sp. TJ-178. The sequence goes on from NZ_JBZCNK010000003.1 coordinate 364,417, forward strand.
GACTGCAGCATGTTGATCAGCGAGCCGATCTGCCCCAGCGGCTGGGAGAACTGCCGGCTGTACTGGATGAAGGCCTGCACTCCCCCGATGGAAAGACGTCCGTTCGCCACCAGGATGCCGCCCACCACGGCCACCGCCACATAGTTGAGGTTGGAGATGAACTGCATGGTGGGCATGATGATGCCGGAAACGAACTGGGCCCGGAAAGATGAGCGGTACAGGGTTTCATTGGCCGGCCGGAAGCCTTCCACCACGCGTTCCTGCTGCCCGAAGGCCTTGACCACGTCCTGCGCGCTGAACATTTCCTCGATGTAGCCGTTGACTTCCCCCGTGGATTTCCACTGCTGCATGAACTGCACCTGCGAGCGCCGGGCAATGAGCACGGTGACGACGGCGGAAACCGGCACCGTAATAACGGCAATCAGTGCCAGCAGCGGAGAGAGCCACAGCATCATGCCCAGCACCCCCACGATCGTGAGGGCCGAGGTGATGATCTGGGTCAGCGTCTGGGAGAGGGTCTGTGCCAGGTTGTCGATGTCATTGGTGACGCGGCTCAGCACATCCCCCCGGGATTCACGCTGGAAATGGGACATCGGCAGGCGGAAGAGCTTCGCGTCCACCTGCCGGCGCAGCCGGTACATGGCGTTCTGCACCACCCGTGCGGTGACCCGTGCCTGCAGCCACCCGAAGAAGAACGCCGCCACATAGATCGCGAGCACCCCCAGCACCAGGGCCGCGAGCCGGCCGAAGTCCATGCCGGCTCCCGGTACCACGTCCATGGCGGCCAGCATGTCCGCCAGCTGGTCCTGCCCGGAGGAGCGCAGGGCCTGCACCTGGTCCGCCTTGCTGATCCCCGGCTGCAGCCGTGAGCTGATGACTCCGTTGAAGATCACGTTGGTTGCTTCCCCCAGGATGCGGGGAGCGGTGACGGCGAGCGCCACGGAGACGACGGCGGCCACCATGACCAGCGCCGCCCGCATCCGGTCCGGGCGCATCAGGGACAGGATGCGCCGGACACTGGAGCGGAAGTTCAGCGGCTTCGCTGCGGGCACACGTCCGCCGGGGCCGTGTCCCGCAGCGGCCGGTCCCGGCCGTGGTCCGCCGCGCATCCCGCTCACTGCACTTCCTCCGCCGTGAGCTGGGATTCAACGATCTCCCGGTAGGTGGGCGAGGAAGACAGCAGCTCCTCGTGGGTTCCCTGCCCGGCTACCCGCCCCTCCTCCAACACCACAATCCGGGAAGCATCGGCAATGGTGTTCACGCGCTGGGCCACAATCAGCACCGTGGAGGATCGGGTGCGCTGTTTCAGGGCTGCCCGCAGCCTGGCATCCGTGGCGAAGTCCAGGGCGGAGAAGCTGTCATCGAAAAGGTAGATCGAGGGGCGGACCACCAGCGCCCGGGCAATGGCGAGCCGCTGCCGCTGCCCGCCGGAGAAGTTTCCTCCTCCCTGCTCCACACGGTGTTCCAGCGCCCCCTCGGATTCGCGGACAAAATCCGCTGCCTGGGCAATCTCCAATGCTTCCCAGATTTCCGCGTCGGTGGCATCGGGCTTGCCGAAGCGGAGGTTGGAAGCGATGGTCCCGGCAAACAGATAGGCCTTCTGCGGCACCAGGCCGATGCCGCTGCGCAGGGAGTGGAGGGTAACGGCCTCAATATCCTGCCCGTCAATGGAAATTCCTCCGGACGTGGCATCGAGCAGCCGCGGCACCAGGTTGAGCAGGGTGGACTTGCCCGCCCCCGTGGATCCGATGATCGCTGTGGTTTCCCCCGACTGCGCCGTGAAGCTCACCCCGTGAAGCACGGGAGCCTCCGCCCCGGGATAGGTGTAGCCCACGTTCTCGAAGGCCACCGTCCCGCCGTCGTACACCAGCGGAACCGCGTCCTCACTGTCATGCACGGTGCTCTCGGTATCCAGGACCTCATAGATCCGCTCCGCGCAGACGGCGGCACGCGGCAGCATCATGATCATGAACATGGACATCATGACGGCCATCAGAATCTGCATGATGTAGGCGATGAACGCCGTAAGCGCTCCGATCTGCATCTGCCCGGCATCGATCCGGTAGGCGCCGAACCAGACCACCGCCACGGAAGCAAGGTTGGCCACGAGCATGGCTGCCGGAAACAGCAGCGCCATGTACTGCGCGGTCCGCAGCTGTGTGCCGGTGAGCTCGGAGTTGGCGGCGTCGAAGCGGGCTTCCTCCGTACGCTCACGCACAAAGGCCCGGATGACCGCCACCCCCATGATCTGCTCGCGGAGCACCGAATTGACCCGGTCGATCTGCTTCTGCGCCCGACGGAACAGCGGGATCAGGCGGCGCAGCACCAGGCCGATCACCACGAACAGCACCGGAAGGATGAGCAGGAGGATGCCGGAGAGCGGCACGTCCTGGTTCAGGGCCAGCAGCACCCCGCCCACGCCCATGATCGGCGCGGACACCATCACGGTAAAGGTCATCAGCAGGGCCATCTGCACCTGCTGGACATCATTGGTGGTCCGCGTAATCAGGGACGGGGCGCCAAAGACACCCACCTCCCGGGAGGAGAAGGACTCCACCCGGGTGAACAGGTCATCCCTGATGTTCCGGCCCACGCTCATGGCCACGCGGGCAGCGAAAAACGTGGCCGCCACCGCACACACCACCTGGCCGGCAGTGATGGCCAGCATCCAGCCGCCCAGATTCAGGATCACGCCGGTGTCCGCTGTTACCACGCCGCGGTCGATGATGTCCGCGTTCAGGGTGGGAAGAAACAGCGTCGCAGCGGTTTGCAGGAACTGCAGAATGACGACGGCGGCAACGGCGCCTTTATAGGGGGCCAGATTCTGCCGGACAAGCCTTAGGAGCACGCTTCCTCCAGGACCGGCCGGATCCCACGCCCGGCACCATCTGAACGTACGCCCGGCACCCCGGGCAGGCAAGACCCCCGGGCGGGGGGGGTCCGCACCTGCGAGCGCCGAACTAGACTGGCGCCATGTTTGATTTGAAGAATGTGACCATCCGCAGCCGGTCCGTGAGCAGCATGGACAACAACGTCTACGTCATCACCGCAAAAGACACCGGGGAACAGGTCCTCATCGACGCCGCCGACGACTTTCCGGCCATCCGGGAGCTGCTCGCCGAAGCGGCCGCCGACGCTTCGGTCCCCGCACGCGTCGCACTGATTATCACCACGCACAGCCACTGGGACCATGTCCGGGCGCTCGCCGACGCAGTGCAGGCCACAGGTGCCCGCACGGCTGCAGGCAGCGAGGATGTGCCGGACATCGAGGTACCCACTGATGTGCCGCTGGAGCACGGCGACGTCGGACGTTTCGAAGGGTTTGAACTCGAAGCCATCAAGCTCCGCGGCCACACCCCCGGCTCCGTGGCCCTGCTGTACCGGGACCCCAACGGGCCGGCGCACCTGTTCACGGGGGATTCGCTCTTTCCCGGCGGACTGGGCAACACGCAGCAGGATCCTGAGCGGTTCGCGTCCCTCTACCGGGACACTGTCGAACGTGTGTTCGAATACCTGCCGGATGACACCATCGTCCATCCCGGCCACGGCGCCGGAACCACCCTGGGCGCCGAGCGCCCGCACCTGCAGGAATGGAAGGAACGCGGCTGGTAGCGCCGCATTCCTGCCTCTCCTGCCCTAGGGAGCGCCGGGCAGTGACTCACAGGCAATGCCGTCGTGATTGGCGTCCAGACGGGCTACGTCGCCGTAATAGGGGTAGTAGTACTCAAACCAGTTCTGCGCCTCACGCCAGGTCTTGAAGCTTGAGCAGTTCTTCGTGTCGCCGGGGTTGCCCGGTGTCGGTTTGGGTGCAGGTGTCGGAGAAGGTTTGGGCGCCGGCACAGGCGCCGGCACAGGCGCCGGCTTGGGAGCCGGCTTGGGAGCCGGCACAGGCGCCGGCTTGGGAGCCGGAGCCAGGGCGACGGGCGGGGCTTGGTTTGTCGGAACGAGCTGGCCCGCACAGTTGGCCAGGAGGCCGGCCATGGCGTCGTGCTCGGCCTGGGTGACCCACAGCCCGTAGGTCGCCTTGACGGAAATCTGGCGGGCCACGTAGTCGCATCGGAAGGCGGTATTCGGCGGCAGCCAGGTAGCCGCGTCCCCGTCTCCCTTTTGCTGGTTTGTGGGACCGTCAGCAGCCAGCAGGTTCAGCGGGTCGTTGGCGAATTCGCGCCGCTGCTCGAAGCTGAGGTTTTGTGCGCCTTTCTGCCAGGAATCTGAGAGGGCCACCACGTGGTCGATCTGTACAGCTGTGCTTGTTGACGTCCCGCGGACGAAATCAATCGATGTACCGGTGTACGGGTCAGCCAGCCGCCCGCTGTAAACCACGCATTTATCCTCTGTCCGCAAGGTCAGCTGCGAGCGCAGGATGTCGTTTCGCGTATCGCAGCCGTTCCGGTCCACGTCGAACCACGCCGGTCCATACTTGTCCCGTTCATATCCGGTCTTGGGTGCCCTGCCCTTGATGGGCAGTGTGGCCAGCACACCGGCTGCAGTCGACCCGTATGCCGGCTGCGTATGGGGCGGGAGATTGGTGTGGAGCCGGTACATGAAAACGGCCATCGCGTCACGGTTTACCGACTGCAGGGGGCGGTAGGTGCGGTCCGCTGCCCAGCCCGTTGAAACACCCTTGTCCGCAAGCCACGCCATCTCGGCGTAGAACTGGGTGGACCCGCCAATATCGCGGAAGGGAGATCCGGCAGGAGCCGTATAGGCGGGGCTGCCGGCAAATCGGTAAAGGAACGCCGCCATCGCGTCACGGTTCACCGGCTGCAGGGGGCGGTAGGTGGAGTCCCCGTACCCGGTGGTGATTCCCCGGGAGGCGAGCCACGTTATTTCCTTGTAAAACTGGGACGTGACGGAAACGTCTGAAAAGGGTGAGGCCGGGGGCGGCGTATAGGCCGGCGAGCCCGCGAGGCGGTAGAGGAACGCCGCCATGGCGTCACGGTTCACCGGCTGGATGGGCCGGAAAGTGCCGTCCGCGTATCCGGTGGACACCCCCTCGGCTGCCAGCCAGCTGATCTCACGGTAGAACTGGTTTGTCTCCGGCACGTCCCTGAACGCGGGCGCCGAGGAGATTTCCGCCGCGGACACCATCCCCGGGGCGGCAGCCGCAGCGGGCGCCGGCGGGAGCACCGCCTGGCTGCCCAGCAGGGCCGCAGCCGCCAGTGCGGTTCCCGCTGCCCGGAGGGCAGTCCTTCCTCCGCTTTTCAATGAGCTGTTGTGTGTCGTCGTGCGGGCGGAACTGTCCTTCGTTGAAAAGACAGACCACAAGGCACCGGAAATCCTGCGCATAATCCCCCGTTAGGCATGGGAGACCAATGCTTCGTGACCGGTTGCCAGTTCGCTTCCCCCGGCGCAGATTATGCCATGAATCCGCGGCGCCGATTGATGTCACGGAGTCCCCGGTGTCTCCGGGTAAAAGTCAGGATTTTTTCCCCGCCATAAAGATGCGGCGGAAGGGGAAGACGGTCCCCCAGGGACGCGCCGGATACGCCTCCCGGAGCAGGGCTGCGTATTCGGTTTCAAACCGGCCGAAGTCCTCGGGGCTGAGCGCGGCGATGACCGGCCGCAGCGCCGTTCCTCGCACCCATTCCAGCACCGGGTCCTCCCCGTGCAGGATCTGCGAATAGCTGGTCTCCCACACGTCCGCCTCAAATCCTGCCTCGGTCAGCAGGCCCAGGTAGTCTTCCGGCTCATCCACTGCGTCCGCATGGCGCAGTACGCCGTCCAGCTTGTCTGCCCAGGCGGCGCTCGCGGCCAGCTCCCGCATCAGGGCATGGGAGGGGGCCGAGAAGTTTCCCGGCACCTGAACGGCCAGCCAGGCACCGGCGTCGAGCTGTTTGGCCCAGCGGCGCATCAGATCCTGATGACCCGGAACCCACTGCAGCGCGGCGTTGGAAACCACCACATCCGTTCCCGGGCCGGGCTCCCAGTCCTCGATTCCCGCCCGGACAAATTCCAGGTTCGGGGGAGCGCCTTCCAGGGCTCTTGCTTCCGCCACCATCTCGGCGGAGGAATCGACGCCGGTCACCTGTGCCTCCGGCCAGCGGGCGGCGAGCGCCGCAGTCAGGGTGCCGGGGCCGCAGCCCAGGTCGACGACGCGGCGCGGAGCATCGGCTGCAATGCGGGCGGTGAGGTCGAAGAAGGGCCGGTCTCGGTGCGAGGAGAACTGTGTGTATTTCCGGGGATCCCATGTCATGCCGCCGAGCCTACCCTCCCGTCGGCAACCGGCGGCCGCGCCCGATACTCTGGTAGTGACATGAAACTTCTTGAACAGCTGCCCTCCGGTCCCTCCGCCACCGCCACCGTCGACCCCGATGAGACCTACACGTCCTTCCTGGAATGGGTCGAGAGCCGGGGCATGTCGCTGTATCCGGTGCAGGACGAAGCGGTGATGGAGCTGGTGACCGGCAACAACGTCATCCTCGCCACCCCCACCGGGTCCGGTAAATCCATGGTGGCCATTGCCGCGCACTTCTATGCGATGGCGCAGGATGAGCGCAGCTATTACACGGCTCCCATCAAGGCCCTGGTCTCGGAGAAGTTCTTCGCCCTGTGTGAAATCTTCGGTGCCGAGAACGTGGGCATGGTCACCGGTGACTCCTCGGTGAATAAGGACGCCCCGATCATCTGCTGCACCGCGGAAATCCTGGCCAATATTGCCCTGCGCGAGGGTCCGGACGCGGACCTGGGCACCGTCATCATGGACGAGTTCCACTTCTATTCCGATCCGCAGCGCGGCTGGGCCTGGCAGGTGCCGCTGCTGGAGCTGCCGCAGGCCCAGTTCCTGCTGATGTCCGCCACCCTGGGCGACATGACCCGGATCGCCAATGAACTCAGCGAGCTCACCAACCGGGACACCGTTACCGTGTCCTCCGTGTCACGGCCCATCCCCCTGCACTACTACTACGTGGAAACCCCGGTCCAGGAGTCCCTCGAGGAACTGCTGGCCACCAAGCAGGTGCCGGTCTACGTGGTGCACTTCTCCCAGATCGAAGCCATTGACCGCGCCCAGGCGCTGATGAGCATCAACGTCTGCACCCGCGAGGAGAAGGACAAGATCGCCGAGCTGATTGCCGGCTTCCGCTTCGCCCCCGGCTTCGGCAAGACCCTGAACCGGCTGGTGCGGCACGGCATCGGCGTCCACCACGCCGGCATGCTGCCCAAGTACCGCCGCCTGGTGGAACAGCTGGCGCAGGCCGGCCTGCTGAAGGTCATCTGCGGCACCGACACTCTCGGCGTCGGCATCAACGTGCCGATCCGCACAGTGCTGATCACGGCACTGTCCAAGTACGACGGCACCCGCACCCGTCCGCTGAAGGTCCGCGAATTCCACCAGATCGCCGGCCGCGCCGGACGTGCCGGTTATGACACCGCCGGCACCGTCGTCGTGCAGGCACCGGAGCACGTCATCGAAAACGTGAAGGCCATGGCCAAGGCGCACGCCAAATTCGGCGACGACCAGAAGAAGCTGCGCCAGGTGGTGAAGAAGAAGCCGCAGGCCGGCTTCGTGTCCTGGGGCAAGCCCACCTTCGAGAAGCTCGTGGACGGCACCCCGGAACCGCTGACCTCCAGCTTCAACATCACCCACTCCATGCTGCTGAACCTGCTGGAGCGCCCGGGGGATCCCTTCGCCGCGGCCAAGAAGCTGCTCACGCACAACCATGAGACCCGGTCCTCGCAGCTGGCGCTGATGAAGAAGGCCCTGAGCATCTACCGGGAGCTGAAGACCGCCGGCATTGTGGAGGTCCTCCCGGAACCCGACGCCGACGGCCGCACCGTCCGCCTGAAGGTGCACCTGCAGCCGAACTTCGCCCTGAACCAGCCGCTGTCCCCGTTTGCCATGGCCTCCCTGGAGATCCTGGACCCGGACAGCCCCTCCTACGCCCTGGACGTGGTGTCCGTGATCGAGGCAATCATGGAGAAACCGCGCCAGGTCCTCTCCGCCCAGGAGAAGAAGGCCCGCGGCGAGGCCATTGCGGCCATGAAGTCCCAGGGCATCGAATACGACGAGCGGATGGCCCTGCTCGAAGAGGTCACCTATCCGCAGCCGCTGGCCGAGCTGCTGGAGCAGTCCTTCGAGGTCTACCGCTCCGGCGCCCCGTGGCTGGGCGAGTTTGAGCTGAGCCCGAAGTCGATTGTGCGCGACATGTACGAACGTGCCATGAGCTTCGGCGAGTATGTGCAGTTCTACTCCCTGGCCCGCTCCGAAGGCGTGCTGCTGCGCTACCTCTCGGACACTTACAAGGCCCTGCTGCACACCGTGCCGCCGGAGCGGCTCCGCGAAGATCTGGAAGACATCATCGAGTGGCTCGGCGAACTGGTCCGCCAGACCGACTCCTCGCTGCTGGACGAATGGGAGGAGCTCACCAACGGCATCAACCCCGAGGCCGGCGCCGAACCGGTCCTGCCGCCGGTTCCGGATAAGCTCACCGCCAATGTCCGCGCGTTCCGCGTCATGGTCCGCAACGAGATGTTCCAGCGGGTGAAGCTCTTCGCGGATGAGGATGACCGCGCCCTGGGCGAGCTCGACGGCGGCTCCGGCTGGGATGCCGACCGCTGGGCGGACGTGCTGGACGCGTACTTCGAAGAGCATGAGGACATTGACGACGGCCCCGACGGACGCGGCCCGAACCTGCTGATCATCAAGGAACTGCCCGGCAAATGGGAAGTCCGGCAAATCTTCAAGGACCCGGCCAACCACCTGGACTGGGGGATCACGGCCGAGGTGGATCTGGCGGCCTCGGATGAGGCAGGCTCCCCCGTCATCAAGGTCATTACGGCAGGCCGGCTGGACTAGGCTGGGGGCATGCAGATTCGCCCCGCCCGCCCGGAAGATGTCCCGGTCATCCTTGAACTCATCCATGACCTGGCGATCTATGAAAAAGAGCCGCACGCCGTCAAGAACACCGTTCAGGCGCTGGAGCAGAACCTCTTCGGAGAGAACCCTGCCATCTTTGCCCACGTGGCAGTGGATTCCGGAGCTGTGCAGGGCTTTGCCCTGTGGTTCCTGAACTACTCCACCTGGGAGGGCGTGCACGGCATCTATCTGGAGGACCTGTATGTCCGGCCCGAGGCGCGGGGCAAGGGCTGCGGCAAGGCGCTGCTGCGCACCCTGGCCGAAATCGCCGTCGAGCGCGGCTACGCACGGGTGGAATGGTGCGTGCTGAACTGGAATGAACCCTCCATCCGTTTCTACAAGAGCCTCGGCGCGGTGCCGCAGGATGAGTGGACCACGTTCCGGCTCACCGGCGAGGCCCTGACCGCGTTTGGCGGTGCTGCCGCATGAGCGTTCCGCACACCGCCTCCGCACCGTACGACGTCCGCGGCATGCGCGTCACAGACCACCGCTTCACCGTGCCGCTGGACCATTCGGCGCCTGACGGCGAAACCATCACCGTCTTTGCCCGAGAATATTCGGACGCTGAACTGCCGCAGGCCGAAACGGAACAGCTGCCCTGGCTGCTCTACCTGCAGGGCGGCCCCGGCGGAAAAGGCTCCCGGCTGCTGTCCTTCGGCGGTTGGACCAAGGCTGCCTCCCGGCACTTCCGCATCCTGATGCTGGACCAGCGGGGTACCGGCCTTTCCGCCCCCGCGAACCGGCAGACCCTTGCCCTGCGCGGCGACGCCGCCGCCCAGGCGGACTATCTGACCCATTTCCGGGCAGACTCGATCGTGGCCGACGCCGAACTCATCCGTGAGGCCCTGGGTTCGGAGCCCTGGACAACCTATGGCCAGAGCTACGGCGGCTTCTGCACACTCACCTATCTGTCCTTTGCTCCGCACGGATTGCGCGAATCCCTGATTACCGGCGGCCTCGCCCCGCTGACCGGGCCGGCCGACCGGGTCTACCGGGCGACTTTCTCCCGTGTGGCAGCGCGCAACGCGGAATACTTCGCGAAGTATCCGCAGGACCGGGACCTCACTACCCGGATCGCCCGGCATCTGGAGAACGTTCCGGAGTACCTGCCCTCCGGCGAGCGGCTCACCGTCCGGCGCTTCCAGATGGTTGGCTCCTTCCTGGGCGGCAACACCCGCATCGACGGCCTGCACCTGCTGCTCCAGGAGGCCTTTGTTCCAACGCCCGGCGGCGACCGGCTCTCGGATACGTTCCTGGAGGCCGTCCACGGGCTCGTCAGCCGTGCCGCGAACCCGCTTTATGCCCTGGTTCACGAGTCCATCTACGGGCAGGGGGAGGCGACCCGCTGGGCGGCCGAGCGCGTGCTGGCCGAATATCCGCAGTTCCGGCCCGAGGCGGAAGAGCCCCTGTACACGGGCGAGATGGTCTATCCCTGGTACTTCGATGAAGATCCGGCGCTGATACCGCTGAAGGAAACGGCTGACCTGCTGGCAGCAAAGGACGATTGGCCTGCACTCTACGATCCGGAGCAGCTGTCCCTCAACACCGTTCCCGTTGCCGCCGCTGTCTACACGGATGACATTTATGTGGACCGCGGCCTGTCGCTGGAAACAGCGGCAGCGGTCCGGGGCCTTCGGGTCTGGGAAAGCGCCGATTTCCACCATGACGGCATCGCCGACGACGGCGAAGGCATTTTTAACCGGCTTCTGGGCATGGTGCGGGCTGAGCCGGATCCGGACTCCGCCGCCTGACATTTGCCCGGATCCCAAAACGAACGCCGCCCTTCCCCCAGGGAAGAGCGGCGCTCGGCGGCCGGTGCACTGCTGCGCCGGCTTGTTGTATCGGGTGTTACTTTTCGGTCTGATCCGCAGAGGCGTCCCGGGCGGTGCCCGGACGGCCGGAACGCGGGTCGGTGGCGCGGAAGTGCGCACGGGCCTCGTCCGTGATCTCGGGCAGGTCGACGTCGTCACGGTCCTTGGCCGCAGTGGTGGCAGCACCGTAGGTTTCGGTGACCTTTTCGTAGGCTTCCACGCGTTCTTCGTGCGGGGCGTCCTCTCCGAGGTTCCGGTAGACCTTCAGGGCGTTCTCCAGCGAGGCAACAGCCTGGACTGCCTTGGCCTTGGGGCTGAGCAGCGAGGCGACGGTGGCGACGATGATGGTGCCCAGGATGACGGCCAGGGAAACAAAGGTGGGGATTTCCGGAGCCCAGCCAACGTGCTCGCCGCCGTTGATGAACGGCAGCTCATTCACGTGCAGTGCGTGCAGGATCAGCTTCACGCCAATGAAGGCCAGGATGACGGACAGGCCGTGCTTGAGGTAGATCAGGCGGTCCATCAGGCCGCCCAGCAGGAAGTAGAGCTGGCGCAGGCCCATGAGGGCGAAGATGTTGGCGGTGAAGACAATGAAGGCGCTCTGGGTCAGGCCGAAGATGGCCGGAATGGAGTCAACGGCGAACATCAGGTCGGTGACACCGATGGTGATGAAGACGATCAGCATCGGGGTGAAGACCTTCTTGCCGTCCACCGTCGTGCGGATCTTGCCCTGGTCAAACTTGTCGGTCATCGGCAGGACGTTGCGCAGCTTGCCGATCAGCTTGTTGTCACTGCCTTCGTCTTCGTCCTCGCCGTTGTCCGTGGCCTGCTTGTACGCAGTCCACAGCAGGAAGGCACCGAAGATGAAGAAGACCCAGCTGAAGTTCTCAATGATTGCGGCGCCCAGGATGATGAAGATGCCGCGCAGGATGAGTGCAATGATAATGCCGAACATCAGCACTTCCTGCTGGTACTTACGAGGTACCGAGAAGCGGGCCATGATGATGATGAAGACAAAGAGGTTGTCCACGCTGAGGCTGTATTCAGTGACCCAGCCGGCAACAAACTGGCTGCCGTACTCCGGGCCGGTGAAAACAAACATGGCACCGGCGAAGACCAGCGCAAGCCCGATGTAGAAGGCGACCCACAGGCCGGCCTCCTTCATTGACGGCTCGTGGGGGCGCTTGACGACAAGCAGCAGGTCGAAAAGCAGGACGGCTCCGAGGGCGACAAAGGTGCCGACCTCGAAGACAACGGGTAACTCGGGCATGGGGATAAACCTTTCGGGCACGGCAAGAGGCGCAGGTCTCTCCGGCAGCCGTGGAGATCATCTCACACGGGTGCCCGCTGCACCCGGCGGGACGACGTCGCCCTGCGTGCTGACGGGTGCAGCGACAAAGGATACTCCCCTACGCTGCCTAGAAGTCTATCGCAGCAGCGGCGGCTTACGCGTGCCCCGCGTTCTGCATCTGCCGCAGTTCCTTCTTCAGATCGCCCACTTCGTCGCGGAGCCGTGCCGCCAGTTCAAACTGCAGTTCCGCTGCCGCAGCGTGCATCTGCTCGGTCATCGAAGCGATCAGTCCGGCCAGGTCCTCCGCGGGAGCGGCGGCCAGGCCGTCCTTGCGGACGCCGCCCTTGCCCTTGCCCGTGGTCTTGCGGTTCTTCTTTTCGGCCGCCTCGGCCAGCAGGGCCCTGGTATCGGCGTCCTCCCGGGCCAGCGAGTCGGTGATGTCCGCAATTTTCTTCCGCAGCGGCTGCGGATCCACTCCGTGGTCCAGGTTGTATTTCACCTGGATGGCACGGCGGCGGTTGGTTTCATCGATGGCCTTGGCCATGGAGTCAGTAATCCGGTCGGCGTACATGTGCACTTCGCCGGAGACGTTGCGGGCGGCACGGCCGATAGTCTGGATCAGCGAAGTGGACGAGCGCAGGAAGCCTTCCTTGTCCGCGTCGAGAATGGACACCAGTGACACCTCGGGAAGGTCCAAACCTTCACGGAGCAGGTTGATGCCCACGAGCACGTCGAAGGTGCCCATCCGCAGCTCACGGAGCAGCTCGACGCGGCGCAGGGTGTCGACGTCGGAGTGCAGGTATTCCACCTTGACCCCGTGTTCCATCAGGTAGCCCGTCAGGTCCTCCGCCATGCGCTTGGTCAGCGTGGTGACCAGCACGCGCTCGTTCCGCTCGGTCCGGGTGCGGATCTCGCCCAGCAGGTCATCGATCTGGCCCTTGCTCGGCTTGACGATTACCTGCGGGTCCACCAGCCCGGTGGGACGGATGATCTGCTCCACGAAACCGTCTGACTTGGACAGCTCGTACTTGCCCGGCGTCGCGGACATGTACACGGTCTGGCCGATGCGTTCCAGGAACTCATCCCATTTCAACGGCCGGTTGTCCATGGCCGAAGGCAGCCGGAAGCCGTGGTCCACCAGGGTCCGCTTGCGGGACATGTCCCCCTCGTACATGGCGCCGATCTGGGGAATCGTCACGTGGGACTCATCCACCACCAGCAGGAAGTCATCGGGGAAGTAGTCCAGCAGGCAGTGCGGGGCGGTGCCCGGCCCGCGGCCGTCAATGTGCCGGGAATAGTTCTCGATGCCGTTGCAGAAACCCATCTGCTGCATCATTTCCAGGTCATAGGTGGTGCGCATCCGCAGCCGCTGGGCTTCCACCAGCTTGTTCTGCGACTCCAGCTCGGCCAGCCGCACCTGCAGCTCGTCCTCAATCTGGCGGATGGCACGGTGCATGCGGTCTTCACCGGCAACATAGTGCGAGGCCGGGAAGACGTACATTTCCGTTTCCTCGCGGATCACGTCCCCCGTGAGCGGATGCAGGGTGTAAATGTTCTCGATCTCGTCGCCGAAGAACTCAATCCGGAGCGCGTTTTCCTCGTACATCGGAATGATCTCGACGGTGTCGCCGCGGACGCGGAAGGTGCCGCGGTGGAAGTCCATGTCATTGCGGGCGTACTGCATGTTCACGAACCGGCGCAGCAGATCGTCACGGTTCATCTGCTGGCCCTTGCGCAGGGTGACCATGGCCTCGATGTACTCTTCGGGCGTTCCCAGACCGTAGATGCAGGACACAGTGGCCACCACAATGACGTCGCGGCGGGTCAGCAGCGCGTTGGTGGCGGAGTGGCGCAGCCGTTCGACTTCCTCATTGATGGAAGAGTCCTTCTCGATGAAGGTGTCCGTCTGCGGCACATACGCTTCGGGCTGGTAGTAGTCGTAGTAGGAGACGAAGTACTCCACCGCGTTGTTGGGCAGCAGTTCGCGGAACTCGTTGGCCAGCTGCGCGGCAAGCGTCTTGTTCTGGACCATGACGAGCGTGGGCCGCTGGACCTGCTCCACCAGCCAGGCCGCCGTCGCGCTCTTACCGGTACCGGTGGCACCGAGGAGGACCACGTCCTTTTCGCCGGCCTTGATGCGTTCGGCGAGTTCTTTAATGGCGGTGGGCTGGTCACCCGCCGGTGAATAATCACTGATGACTTCGAAGGGGGCAACGACTCTCTTGATGTCCTGCGCAAGACTCATGATTAAAAGCTACTCCGCACTGCGGTCAGGTCCGGTCCTCAGCGCTGGCGGTTAGCTGAGGGCTGAACCCCGGTTCAGCGGAACCAGCCGGGTTTCCCACAGCCGGCGCACGGCGGCCGCCAGCTCCTCGGGGGTGCCGGTGTTGTGCAGTACGACGTCGGCTGCCGCGGCACGCTGCTCGGCCGTCGCCTGGGCGGCGATCCGGGCCCGCGCGGCGTCGGGCTCCATGCCGCGGTCGCGGACCATCCGGTCCAGCCGCACATCCTCGGGCGCCTCGACCACCAGGACGAAATCAAAGTTCGATGCCTGGCCGGTTTCCACCAGCAGGGGAATGTCCTGCACCAAAATGGCGTCCGCGGGTGCCTCCGCTGCCAGCTGCGCCGCACGGGCCCGCACCAGCGGATGAATGATGCCGTTGAGCACCTTCCGGCGGTCCTCGTCCCCGAAGATCACCGCCGCCAGTGCCGGGCGGTCCAGGGAACCGTCCGGAGCCAGGATCCCGGGTCCGAAGGCGTCGACGACGGCGGCAAGTCCGTCAGTGCCGGGGGCCACCACTTCGCGGGCCAGGGCATCGGCGTCGATAAGCACCGCGCCGCAGTCCACCAGGGTCCGGGCCACCACGGATTTTCCGGCGGCGATCCCGCCGGTGAGTCCAACTTTGAGCATGCTGCCCAGCCTACCGCCGCCGGGAACCCACCAACGTCAGGCGCCCCCGCCGGCCACTAGACTGGAGGGGTGAGTGACATCGACGCGGCGGCGGGGCGCTACACCACCCTTGCCGGGGAACACCGCACCGAACTCGAGATCCGCCGCTCACGCTTCATTACGGTGCTGCGGCGCACCGAAACCGAAGAACAGGCCCGTGCGCTGGTCGCCGATCTGCGGCGCGAATTCCACGATGCCCGGCACCACTGCAGCGCCTTTGTGCTGGGCCCCGGGCGTGAAGTCCAGCGTTCCAGCGACGACGGCGAACCCTCCGGCACGGCCGGCATCCCCATGCTGGAAGCCCTGACCAAACGGGAAACCTTTAACGGCGCCACCGACCTCAGCGACATCACCGCTGTGACCGTCCGCTATTTCGGCGGCATCCTGCTGGGCGCCGGCGGGCTGGTGCGCGCCTACTCGGAATCCGTGTCCGCCGCCCTGTCCACCGCTCCCCTGCTCCGCCGCCGCCGGATGCAGCTCTACTCCATACCGGCAGGCCACGCCGAAGCCGGCCGGCTGGAAAATGACCTCCGCACCGCCGGCATCAGCGTCACCGGCACGGAATACGGCCCGGCCGGGGCGAACATTACGGTGGCGCTGCCGGACACTCCCGGCAGTGCCGGCACCTTCCGCGACCGCCTGGCCGCTTTCACCGCAGGCGGCAGCACCCCCGAACCGCTGAAAACAGAATGGATCGACCTTTGACGCACTCCCCCGACCGGATTTCCCCGGATGCACCGGACTTTTCCTTTGAGTCCCTGAGCCGCCGGCCGGACGTTGAGGCGGAGAACCTGCAGGCCCATGACGCTGCCGACCGGCTGCTGCTGGACACCGCGGCGGAACGGCTGCGCGAAGATCCTGCCGGCGTCGTCGTGGTGGGAGATTCCTATGGTGCGCTGACCCTCGGCGCTGCCGCGCTGCACGGCGTGCGGGACCTGCGGGTACATCAGGATCCGTACTCGGGCGAGCTGGCCCTGGAGCGCAACGCCCGTGCCGCCGGACTGGCGGGGACCTACCGTTCACTGCCGCTGGACGCGGAACTGCTGGCAGGGGCACATACCGTGCTGCTGCGCCTGCCGCGCTCGCTGGATGCCCTCGAGGAAATTGCCGCGCTGATCGCCGCGCACGCCGGCCCTGACGTGGTGGTGTACGCCGGCGGAAGGCTCAAGCACATGACCACAGCCATGAATGACGTCCTGGCGCGCTGGTTCGGCTCGGTTCAGGCCGGGCTGGCACGGCAGAAGTCCCGGGTGCTGACCGTCTCCGGGCCGCTGCCCGCCGCGGCCCGCCCGGCCAACCGTTTTCCGCTGGCCCAGCAGCACGACGTCGGACTGGCGGTGCCGCTTCAGCTGCGGGCCCACGGTGCGGCCTTTGCCGGAGCAGCACTGGACATTGGCACCCGGTTCCTGCTGCCGCACCTTGCCGGGGCCCGGCAGGCGCACACCGCGGTGGACCTTGGCTGCGGAACCGGAGCCATTGCCGCGTATCTGGCACTGGCCCGTCCGTCCCTGCAGGTCACCGCCACCGATCAGTCAGCGGCCGCCGTCGCGTCCGCAACGGAGACCATGACCGCCAACGGCGTTGCGGACCGTGTGCAGGTTCGCCGCGGCGATGCCCTGGCCGGGCACCCGGACCGTTCCGCGGAGCTGATCGTGCTGAACCCGCCGTTCCATATCGGTGCCAGTGTGCATGCCGGAATAGCACTGAAACTCTTCGCGGACGCCGGGCGGGTCCTGGCACCGGGCGGCGAGCTGTGGACCGTGTGGAACAGCCATCTGACCTACAAGTCCGCTTTGGCCCGGCTGGTGGGACCCACCCGGGAAGTGGCCCGCAATCCCAAATTCACGGTGACCGTCAGCACCCGCCGCTAAGCCCTCCTCACCAGCCTCCACACCCGCGGCAGCACCAGAACGGCACCGACGGCGAGCAGTGACAGCCCGAGCAGCCAGACCAGCCAGAGGTTGGCACCCGTGTCCGCCAGCGGACCGACCACCTGCAGCGGTGCCCGCGCCTCCTCCGAGGACCCCAGCCCGCTGACGCGGACGGCATGCGATCCGAGTTCAGTGTCAGAGGGAATGGTTACCCGCACCGTGACAGAGCCGTCCGCATCTGCTGCCTGTGCGGTCAGCAGCTTCGGGGTGGACTCGAGCCAGACCTGCACTGTTTCCCCGGCGTCGAAGCCGGTACCGGTGACCGTGACAGTGTCGCCGGGCCGGACGGTTCCCGCGCTCAGCGTCACCGAGGCGTCCGGGTCGGCGGGATCGGTCGGGTCCGGGTTACCGGGATTGCCCGGGTTACCAGGGTCACCCGGATTCCCCGGATCTCCGGGCGCTTCGCTCTGGGGATCCAAGAGCACCGCAACACTGCGGCCGGGGACACTCACCGTGCCGGTGTCCGGCTGCCAGCTGCTCTGCTTCACCACAGGATCCGTTCCGTCCTGCTGCACCTGGGAAAGCGCATAGTCACGGCCGGCCAGTTCCGGGATCGCCTGCACGGCAGCCGCCGGCGCCGTATTGAAGACCACCAGTGCGCCGTCTAGGGCAGGATCGGCATCCGGCCCCGCGAGGTCATCGATGCTCATCACAATGAGGCCGGCGGCTGCCTCCGGCCCGCTGCCGGGAAAGGTCACCTTCTGTTCAATGAGATCGGCAGAGCCGAGCCGCAGCAGGTCAACGTCTGTCCGCAGGCGCAGCAGATCCAATGCTCCAGCCTCAGCCGAGGCGATGTCGGATTCAGCCGGAGCCAGTGCCGGATCCGCCAGCAGCGGAGCCATGAGAGGCCACTTTTCCTCGTTGTCCGCCGCGGGCGGCAGGCCGGAGCCGAACGTTGATTCGGAGCCGGTCCAGTCAATGCGGTTGAACCAGTCGCCCGAGTTGTAGCTGTTGCGGTCCAGCGACTTGGAGCGCAGCAGCTCGGTTCCCGCGTGCCAGAACGACGGCGACTGCGAGAGCGTCACCGTGGCCAGCGACAGGGTGTTCATCCGCACCCGGTCCGCCATCGGCGTCGTCGTCGGCAGTTTCAACACTCCCAGGTCGTACAGCGTCTCGTTGTCGTGGGCGTCCACATAGTTGATGGTCTCCTGCGGCTCATCGGAGTATCCGGCCGCCTGGCCGTTGTAGTCGATCGCGTCCCCGCGCTTCACGCTTCCGTCCGCCGTCTCGAAGGAATAGCCTTTCAGGTTGCCGGCCAGGCCAAGCTTCACGAGGTCGGTCTGCTTCGCCAGAGCCGCGGCTGCGGCCTCGGGTGTGCCGTTGATCGCGTCCCCGTTCGGGTCGGTGGCCAGCCCGGTGCCGTAACCCTGGGCATAGGTCGATCCCGCATCGACGGGACTGCCGCCGTGCACGGCATCGCGCAGCCGGTCGTTGAAGGTTCCAACGCCGGTTCCCGCAAGATTTCCCTGCGTAGCCTGCTCAAACAAGGCATTGTCGGCGACTTCGCCGAAGTTCCAGCCCTCCCCGTACAGGTACACAGACTTTCCGTCGACGCCGTCCTCAGCGAGGGTCAGCTCGTCCAGGGCCGCGCGGACGGCAAGCATGTTGGCCTTGGAGTGATGACCCATCAGGTCAAAGCGGAAGCCGTCAACCTTGTAGGCCTTGGCCCAGAGCACCACGGAGTCCACCATCAGCTTTTCGGCTGCTGAGTGTTCAGTGGCGACATTCTGGCAGCAGCTGGAGGTCTCCACATTTCCGGCCGCGTTCAGGCGCTGGTAGTAGCCGGGCACCAGCCGGTCAAGCACGCTCTTGGTGCCCTGGCCGGACTCGGCCGTGTGGTTGAACACCTCATCGAGCACCACCTGCAAACCGGTGGCATGCAGTGCCCCCACCATTTCCCGGAACTCGGAAACCCTCGCACCGCCTTCCGGGTCAACGGCATAGGACCCTTCCGGCACCGAGTAGTGCAACGGATCGTAGCCCCAGTTGAAGGCATCGGTGTCGGCGGCGGCAGCAACGCAGGCCTGCTGCTCGGAGGAGGCCGGTCCGTAGCCGGCGAGGTCGCAGTCCGGCTCCCGGCGGGCCTGCGGATCCTCGTTGATGGAGGCGATGTCGAAGGTGGGCAGCAGGTGCACCGTGTTGATGCCGGCCTCCGCCAGCTGGCGCAGCTGCCGGGTTCCCGCACTGTCGCGGGTGAAGGCGCGGTAGGTTCCGCGCTCTTCGGCCGGAACCTCCGGATCCCCCACCGAGAAGTCACGCACATGCAGTTCGTAGATGGAACGGTCGGCGGGCTTGTCGATGACCGGCGCCTCAGTCTCCTCCCAGAGCTGCGGCTTCCAGCGGTCCGCGTCCAGGTTGACCGCAACCGAGCGTTCCGAGTTGCGGGTGAGACCCGCGGAATACGGATCGGTTACCGAGTTGGTTTCGACGGCGCCGGTTGCCGGGGCGTAGACACGCACCGACCAGCGGTACTCCGCTCCTTCGGAAATGGTCGGATCGGTCACCGACCACGTTCCGTCGGTGCCGTTCCATGCAGCGGGCAGCACTTTCGGTGCCCCCGGTTCGCCGCCGGGGAAGACCTCCAGGGACACGTCCTGTGCGGTGGGCGCCCAGAGGCGCAGAGTGGGAACGTCATTGCGCCAGCTCACCCCGAGCGTCGCGGAGCCCAGATTGGCTGCGTAGAGGTCGTCCAGCACGCCGGGGATCTGCACCCCGGTCAGGGCCTCCAATTCGGTCCCGCTCGACTGGGATACCTGCAGCTGCTCGGTCAGGAGGCCCTGCACCGCAGCACGGTTCAGGCCCTCCGGGTGCAGCGCTACATAGCTGGCAAGCGCCGGAAAGGCTGCCAACTCATCGGCCGAGAGCCCGTCCGGGTCGTAGGTCAGTTCCACGCTCTCACCGCCGGATATCCCGGATTCCGCTGATGCATCAGGTGCGATGCCGGCGTCTGCGGAGTGGTGCAGCCTCCAGCTGGCTGCCGCCGGGTCCGTTTCCCCCAGCAGGGAGACCGGCCAGGCGATCGTGTCTGCACTGACCCAGTGGGCACGCAGCTCACCGGTGCCGGCAACCGGCGGGTCAGCGAGCACAATCTCGAGTTCATGGGTGGCCAGCGTGTAGCGGAAGGTGACGAGCTTGCCCTCCGCTGCCGTGAAGGCATAGTTGGCGCCGCCCGGAACACCGCCGACGCCGTAATTCTCATCCCATGAAAGACCGTGTGCCGGTTTGACCTCATAGCTGCCTGCGGGGATCCGGTCGCTCGACCACTCGTAGACGCCGTCGCCGTCGCCGTCCTGCAGCCAGCTGGCCAGGCAGTCCGGCTGCCAGTCACTCGAACAGCCGATCTCGCTCTGGAAACTTCCGGGGGCCGTGATCACCGGACCCTGTGCAGTGTTCTGGACCTGGTGGGTGGCGGGGTCAAAATAGAACGTAACCGGACCGCCGGGCGCGGTGTAGGCAATGTTGGGACCGTCCGCGGCCCCGTTGGCCCCGTAGCTGAGGTCCCAGGAACCGTTGATGGCGACTTTGTATTCGTAATCCCCGGCCGGCACATCAAAGGTGCCCGCGTAGATTCCGTCGGCGCGCTTGGTGAGTTTTGCCGCTTCGCAGGCGGGCGTCCAGTCACCGGCGCAGCCCATCTCGCTGTTGTGGCTGCCCGGAACGGTGACCAGGTTCAGTTCCTGCTCGGGCGGATCCACGACGACGGTGGTGACTGCGTTGCCCACCGAAGCATAGGTGGAGGCCGCCGCGTGCCGGCCGGCGGCGTCGGTCGTCACTGCACGGTACTCGATCAGGGTGCCGGCCGGCAGCGCGTCGACGTCGTGGAAGACGCGGGGCGCGGTTGTCTCGGCCGTGCCGAGATCGGTCCACTCGGTGCCGCCAACCTCCCGCCAGGCGAAGCTGGTCTGCTGCCAGGTGCTGTCAGGAATGTCGGCTTCCACGGCGCTGGCACCGCTGAGGCCGGCGCCGGCGGTCGGGGCGCTGACGGTGATGGCTTCCGGGGCCGCGGGGGCCGCCACGGTTGTGCCGGCTTTGAACACCACCGATCCCAGGGCCGGTACGGTGACGGACACGACGCCGTCGGCATCCGATGCCAGGGCAGCTTCCGTTCCGTACAGCGGTGCGAAGGCCGCCTGCTTGGTCAGCGTTGGAACATTGACCGTTTTGGCCTCCGCGGAGTTATTCACTGCCACGAGGTATTCCGTCTTTTCCGCCTGGTCCACGCGGGAGAAGGCGTAAACACCGGGACCGTCGTCGGCATACCGCTCGATCTGGGCGCCCGAGGAGAGCGCCGGGTGCGCCTCGCGGAGGGCCGCGAGTCCGGCAATGTGCGTATAAAGCGGGGCAGCGGTGTCAAAGCGGTCATTGGATCCCAGCTGCTCGCCGGTGATGAGCAACTGGTCGGTGTACTCGCTCACCCGACTGCCAAACATCGACTGGCGCGCGGCGCGGTCATTGCCCTGGCCGGCCCCGGCGAAGCCCTGTTCGTCACCGTAGTAGACCACCGGCTGGCCGCGGGTGAGGAACATGAGTTCGTGGGCCAGTTCATCACGCTGCAGGGCATCGTCGGTGTTTTGCAGGAAATAGCCGACGCGGCCCATGTCGTGGTTGCCCAGGAAGGTCGGCAGCGCGGTCGCTGAGCTGTGCGGAGTGGTGTAGTAATCGTCGCCCGCGAACAGATTGGAAAGGCCCCGTGCCGAATTGCCGGAGGCGTAACCCACGGCCTGTGACTGGAAGGTGAAATCAAGCACTGAATTCATGTCGGTGCTGCGCACATAAGGCGAGGTTTTCTTGGGATCGGCGTCATAAACCTCGCCAAACATAAAGAAATCCGGCTTGCCGACCGAGGCGGCATAGTCCTTAACCCGGGTGGTCCACTTTTCCCAGAATTCGAAATTCACGTGTTTGACCGTGTCAATGCGGAACCCGTCGATGCCGCGGTCAATCCACTGGTTATAAACGTCGGCAAAACCGTCCACCACCGTAGGGTCTTCAGTCATCAGGTCATCGAGGCCGGAGAAATCCCCAAACGTGGTGGACTCGCCCTCAAAGGTCGAGTCGCCGCGGTTGTGGTAGATGGCGGGGTCGTTGAGCCAGCCGGGAACCTTGACGTCCTTTTCGGGGTCCGCAACCTCCGGAACGTAGGGGAAGCTCGTCGCCGGGTCCAGCTCCGGGAAGTTGTCCGTTCCCGCGTAGTCGGCCGGATCAAATGCCGTTCCACCGGCATCCTTGTACGGCGCAGTTTCCTGGTCGATGTAGGAATACTGTCCGCCCTGATAGGAAATCACATCAGCGGTGTGATTGGTGATGATGTCGAAGTACACCTTCATGCCCTTGGCGTGCGCCTCGTCAATGAGGGCTTCCAGTTCTGCGTTGGTTCCAAGGTGCGGGTCGATCTGCGTAAAGTCGGTGATCCAGTAACCGTGGTAGCCGGCTGAGGCATCCGCCCCGGAACCCTGCACGGGCTTGTTCTTGAAGCTCGGCGTCAACCAGATGGCCGTAGTGCCGAGGTTCTGGATGTAGTCCAGCTGTGAGCGGAGACCGGCAAGGTCGCCGCCGTTGTAGAAGCCGGTGTTGGTGGGGTCGTAGCCGGTGGCGAGACGGTCACCGGCCAGGCCGCCGGTGTCGTTGGACGGATCGGCGTTGTCAAAACGGTCGGTCATCGCAAAGTAGAAGACATTGTCCGCACCGGCCTGGCGCACCGGCGGGGCCACCAGGGCGTCGTCATCGGCCGAGTAGGCATCCCGCAGGTCCAGCGGCGTGAGGCCGGCCCGGTGCGTGTTGTCGTCGAAGACGAAGCGGATGCGGGAGTCCCCGGCAATCGCGAGCGGAATGTTGTCTGCTCCGCCGTCCAGCCCGTAAGCCTCGTCCCAGCCGTCATTGACTGCGACCTTGTACTCGTAACTCCCGGCGGGCAGGGTGAACTCCGCTGCATAAACGCCGGGGACGTCGGTGGGTGCCAGCTCAGTCTCGCCGCACTCGGGGGCCCAGTCCGCGTCGCAGCCGAGTTCGGACTGGAGGCTGCCCGTGAGCGCAAAAGTGCGCGGGTCTTCGGCGGTTGCAGAGCTTACCGGCACCGCCATCAGCCCGGCCGCGGCAAGCACGCCAATAAGTCCCCGTGCTGTCCCCCGTGTTATCCCCCGTGTTGTCCCCCGGGCGACCCAGCCGCGCGTACGTGTACCCCTAGTCATCATTGACTCCCGTTTTTGGACGCGGCACAGTGCCATCGACATTGCGAGGAACACTAACAACGCAGTGGCTCGCGTGTAAACGCTTTCAGATAATTTTTTTCTTACCGGCGACTGTTGAGGAGCCCTGGCCCGCAGCTGCACTTTCCCGATTATCCGTTTTATGCAAACGCTTGCTGCGACGGAGCAGAGATCCGCCGGAATTCTGAGAGAGCGCTCTCTTGACAGTGATCGTTATCACTCCTAGGGTGAGGTCCAAGTCAAGAGAGCGCTCTCTGGAAATCTTTGAATTCCTCCTGGGCGCATGGCTCCATTCGAAGTCCCAATCCCTTCCCGCTTCCGTCGATTACGCCTGTCCGCCTCCAAAGGACAGATCCGCCTGCTTCGGGAATTGTTTTTGCACCACCCACACACAAAGGAGTGACAGTGAAGAATTTCAGACATCCGGCAGCAGCCGTTGCGGGCGCCGCAATCGTGGCCATGCTGGCAGTTGGCTGCGGCGGCGGTGACACCGAAGCGGCAAGCGAGGACAACCCCATTCAGCTGAGCGTTACCACCTTCGGAACCTTCGGCTATGACGATCTGTACGCCGAGTACATGGAAGCCAATCCCGGCATCGAGATCAAGCCGACCAACATCGACACCGGCGGCAACGCCCGCACGGATCTGTTCACCAAGCTTGGAGCCGGTTCCGGCGTCAGTGACGTGGTAGCCATCGAAGAGGGCTGGCTCGGCGCAATCATGGAGGTGTCCGACAAGTTCGTGGACCTCAATGAGTACGGCGCAGCCGACATCAAGGACAACTGGGTCGACTGGAAGTATGAGCAGGGCACCGACGCCGACGGCCGCGTCATTGGCTACGGCACCGACATCGGCCCGCAGGGCCTGTGCTACAACGGAAAGCTGTTTGAAGCCGCCGGCCTTCCGAGCGACCGCGCAGCAGTTGCCGAACTCTTCGGCGGGGACGACGCCAGCTGGGACAAGTACTTCGAACTGGGCCGCGCTTACCACGAAAAGACCGGCAAGGCCTGGTATGACCAGTCAGGATTCGTCTGGAACTCCATGGTCAACCAGATGGAGGAAGGCTATTACACCGCTGACGGCGAGCTGAACGTTGACGGTAACGACGCCATGAAGAAGCAGTTCTCCCAGCTGGCCGACGCCACTTCGGACGGCCTGTCCGGCAACCAGACCGAATGGGACTGGGGCAAGGGCCAGGCCTTCCTGGACGGATCATTCGCCACCTTCGTCTGCCCGGGATGGATGCTCGGCACCATTCAGGGATCGATCGAATCCGCAGGCGGCGGAACTGACAGCGGCTGGGACTTCGCCGATGTCTTCCCCGGCGGCGCATCGAACTGGGGCGGAGCCTTCCTCTCGGTTCCCGAAACCTCCAAGCACCCCGAAGAAGCAGCCAAGCTCGCAGCATGGCTGACCGATCCGGAGCAGCAGGTCAAGCAGAGCACTGCGGCCAACAACTTCCCCAGCACCGTAAAGGCGCAGGAGGAACTCGCGGCGGCTGCCACCCCGAACGCGTACTTCAATGACGCACCCACCGGGTCCATCCTCGCTTCCCGCGCCGAAGGCGTAGTTGCCCAGTTCAAGGGCCCGGACGACTCCGTCATCCAGGAGAACGTCTTTGGTCCGGCACTGGACATGCTGGACAACGGCAGCGGCGACACCGACAAGGCCTGGGCCGAAGCGCTCAAGCTCCTCAACGAGCTGGTTGTCAACAACTAGCAACACCGGCTGCGGGGCCTCCGGCTACCACCGGAGGCCCCCCTATGGAGTGCGAGAAACCCCATGACCACCACACTGAACCGTCCGCAGACGCACAACGCGGCCAAGCCGAAGCCCACCTTCCGGCAGCGCCTCAGCTTCTGGGACCTCAAGGCCTCCCCCTACCTGTACATCTCCCCCTTCTTCATCGTCTTTGCCGTCGTGGGGCTGTTCCCGCTCCTTTACACGTTCTACGTTTCGCTGCACGAGTGGCACCTGCTCAAGGGCCAGGGCGAATTTGTGGGACTGGCGAACTTCACCGGCGTGCTGAGTGACCGGTTCTTCTGGAACTCGCTGTTCAACACCTTCAGCATCTTCCTGCTTTCCGCCATCCCCCAGCTGGCAGTGGCACTGTTCCTCGCCGCCGTCCTGGACCAGAATCTCCGCGCCAAAACCTTCTGGCGAATGAGTGTCCTGCTGCCCTACGTCGTCACTCCGGTGGCGGTCGCCCTGATCTTCACCAACATGTTCGATGAGCAGTACGGACTCATCAACACCATGCTGGGCAACCTGGGGATTGACCCGGTGCTCTGGAAAACGGACACCCTGCCCAGTCACTTGGCCCTGGCCACCATGGTCAACTGGCGGTGGACCGGCTACAACGCCCTGATCCTGCTGGCAGCCATGCAGGCAGTTCCCCGCGATATTTACGAATCCGCGGCGATCGACGGCGCCGGCCCCTTCCGGCGTTTCTTCAGCATTACGCTGCCGAGCATCCGCCCCACCATGATTTTTGTCGTCATCACCTCCACCATCGGCGGCCTGCAGATCTTTGCCGAGCCGCGGCTCTTCGATTCCGTGACGGCCGGCGGCAGCCAGCGCCAGTTCCAAACCACCGTTCTCTACCTCTGGGAGATGGCTTTCCAGCGGCAAAACTTTGGCCGGGCCTCCGCCATCGCCTGGATCCTTTTCCTGATCATCGTGCTGGTGGGCATAGTCAACTTCCTGATCTCCAAGAAAATCGCCACGGCGGACAGTAAGCCCCGCCGGGTTAGGAGCAAGCGATGAGCGTCCTTCAAAAGGCCGGTGCCGTACCCGGTACCGGAATTGATTCGGGCTCGGGCAAACCGGCACGTCCCGGATGGCGCCGGCAGTTGTTCAGCAGCACCCGGGGACCCGGATTCCTCACCTACGGCATCCTTCTGGCCTTCCTGATCGGATCGGCGTATCCGCTGTGGTGGTCAACTGTCGTGGGTTCCCGCGGCAACGAGGCCCTCGGCTCGGACTGGCCCCCGCTGTGGCCCGGCGGAAACTTCTGGCACAACGTCGGCGAAGTCATGAATACTGTGCCGTTTTGGAAGGCGCTGGGCAACAGCCTGCTGATTTCCGGAACCATCACTGTGTCCGTCGTCGTGTTCTCCACCCTCGCCGGTTACGCCTTCGCCAAACTCAAGTTCCGCGGCCGCGGAGTCCTGATGGTCTCCGTTATTGCCACCATGGCCATTCCCACCCAGCTCGGCATCATTCCGCTGTTCATGGTGATGCAGGAACTGGGCTGGACCGGCAAGGTCGGCGCCGTCATCGTGCCGAGCCTGGTTACGGCGTTCGGGGTGTTCTTCATGCGCCAGTATCTGGTGGACGTCATCCCGGATGAACTGATTGAGTCCGCCCGCATGGACGGAGCCAACATGATCCGCACGTTCTTCCACGTGGCGCTGCCGGCCGCCAAGCCGGCCATGGCCATCCTGTCGCTGTTCACCTTCATGATGGCGTGGACCGACTTTATGTGGCCGCTGCTGGTCCTGGGCGCCGACAATCCCACGCTGCAGACCGCACTCAGCCAGCTGCAGTCGGCTCGGTACGTGGATTACTCCATCGTGCTGACCGGTGCCGTGCTGGCCACCATCCCCCTGCTGATCCTCTTTGTGGCAGCAGGCAAACAACTTATATCCGGAATTATGCAGGGAGCAGTGAAGGGCTAATGAACAACGAAAACCCCCAGTGGAACAACTGGCCGGACGGCTTCATCTGGGGATCGGCAACAGCTGCAGCCCAGGTTGAAGGCGCCGCCTGGGAAGACGGCAAGCAGGACTCCATTTGGGATGCCTTTGCCCGCACACCGGGAAACACGCTGAACGGGGACACTCCCGAAACGGCCGTGGACCATTATCACCGCATGCCCGCGGACGTCGCCCTGATGAAGGAACTGGGGCTGGACTCTTACCGGTTCTCCACCAGCTGGGCCCGCGTCCGTCCCGGCGGCGGACCCGTCAATGCCAAGGGGCTGGACTTCTACTCCCGCCTCGTGGACGAGCTCCTCGAAGCCGGCATCCTGCCCTGGCTCACGCTTTATCACTGGGACTTGCCGCAGGCCCTGGAGGAAGCCGGCGGCTGGGCGAACAGGGACACCGCGTACCGGTTCGCAGAGTACGCGAATGATGTATACACGGCGCTCGGCGACCGGGTACAGCACTGGACCACTTTCAACGAGCCCTTCTGCTCCTCGCTGCTGGGTTATGCCTCCGGCGTGCATGCCCCGGGCCGGCACGAACCCCGCGCTGCTGTTGCCGCCGTCCACCACCAGCACCTTGCCCACGGCCTTGCCGTGACGCAGCTGCGTGAGCGCGGTGCGCAGCAGCTGGGCATCACCCTGAACCTGAGCAACTCCATCCCCCGGGATCCTTCCGATCCCGTGGACCTGGAGGCCGCCCGGCTCTTTGACTCCCTGCAGAACCGGATCTTCCTTGATCCCATCCTGCTGGGTGCCTATCCGCAGGACACGCTGCAGGACCTGGAACAGTTTGGCCTGGGCGACGTCATTGAGGACGGGGATCTGGACATCATTGGTGCTCCGATCGACTTCCTGGGCGTCAACCACTATCACGATGACCTCATCAGCGGCCATCCAGACACCACCGGGGCTGACGGCCACTCGGGCGGATCAGGGCGTCCGGCGGTCTCACCGTGGATCGGTGCGGAGCACATCACTTTCCCGAGCCGCGGACTGCCGCGCACCGCGATGGACTGGGAGGTCAATCCGGACGGCCTGCGCAAGCTGCTGGTCCGCCTGGGCGAGGAGTACCCCATGCTGCCGCCGCTGTACGTCACCGAAAACGGCGCAGCCTACGACGACGTCGTCAGCGCCGACGGAAGCGTGCCCGACCCCGAGCGCACGCAGTTCATCCTGGACCACATTGCGGCGGTGGGCCGGGCCATTGAAGCGGGTGCAGATGTCCGCGGCTACTTTGTCTGGTCGCTGCTGGACAACTTCGAGTGGTCCTGGGGCTACAGCCGGCGCTTCGGCATTGTCCGCGTCGACTATGACACGCAGGCACGGACGGTCAAGGACAGCGGCCATGCCTACAGCCGCTGCATTGCGGCCAGCCGGGCTGCCGGGCGCGTTGTCCAGGGCGGCGAGCCCGTGGCTCCCGTCGTGTGAGTACCCGTAACATGGGAACCCAGCCGCGACCCCGGCTCCACGGTGCAGGGAGAGATATCGGTGCAGGGAGAAATACCATTGAGTGCTGACTCCAGCCAGGCCAGGCCCGCCCCCACATTGGAAATGGTGGCGGCCCTGGCCGGAGTTTCCCGTGCCACGGTCTCCCGCGTGGTGAACGGTGCCCCGTCCGTTGACCCGGATCTGGTCCACTCCGTGGAAAAGGCCGTCCGCACGCTGAACTACGTCCCGAACCGCGCGGCCAGAACCCTGGCCAGCCGGCGGACCTACACCGTGACGCTGCTGGTGCCCGAGTCCACGTCCAAAGTTTTCGCCGACCCGTTTTTCGCCACAGTGGTGGAAGGCGTCGCCCGGTACCTGAACACCACCGAGTACATGCTGAACATGGTCACTTCTTCCGAAGCGAATCCGGAGAAGACCCGGCGGTACCTGCTGGGCGGCAACGTGGACGGCGTCCTCGTCGTCTCCCACCACACCGGTGATGATTCCTGGGCGCGGCTGGACGGCTCCCTGCCGCTGGTCTTCGCCGGCCGCCCGCTCGTGAATGCCGATGACAGCTACTTCGTGGAAGTGGACAACGAGGAGGGGGCGGCTGCCGCTACGGCCCGGCTGGTGGAAGCCGGACGGCGCCACATTGCCACCATCGCCGGACCGCAGGACATGCCTCCCGGCGTCGACCGCCTGGCCGGCTGGCGGTCAACGCTCCGAAAGGCCGGCCTGGATGATGCCCTGGTGGAAACCGGCGACTTCACCGTCACCTCCGGTGCGGCAGCCATGCGGCGGCTGCTGGACCGGGAAAAGCCGCTGGACGGTATCTTTGTGGCCAATGACCAGATGGCAGCCGGTGCCTACTCGGTCATCAAGGAACGCGGACTGCGCATTCCCGAGGACATCGCCGTCGTCGGCTTTGATGACGACTACTACGCCACCAGCCTGAGCCCGGCCCTGACCACCATCCACCACCCCATTGCGGCGCTTGGTGAGAAAATGGCCGAGCTCCTGGTGGAGCTGATCGAAGGGCGGCCCGCTGAACGCGTTCACCGCCTGCCCACATCCCTTGTTGTCCGAGAATCCGCATAGGAGCTGACTCTTCCATGACCCTTAGCACTGCCCCACGGCGCGTTGTCCGCCCACCCTGCGCGGAAGAAGGCGCGCCCTCTCCCCTGGCCGCAACCGGCGCCCCGCTGAACTGGGCCGTGGTGGCCACCGGCGGCATCGCCGGCACCGTCACCGCGGACATCGCCCAGCTCGAGGACGCGGTCCTGTATGCGGTTTCCTCGCGCAGCGGCACCAAGGCCGCCGAGTTCGCTGAACGGTTCGGTTTTGAAACCTCGTATTCCGACTCCGACGGCGGACCCTCCGGCTTTGAGGCGATGTTCTCCGACCCCGCTGTCGACGTCGTGTACATTGCCACCCCGCACGCCCAGCACTATGCCGTGGCCAAGAGCGCGCTTGAGCACGGCAAGCACGTCCTCTGCGAAAAACCGTTCACGGTCAACGCTGCGGAAGCAGCAGAACTGGTTCAGCTGGCCCGGGAACGGAACCTGTTCCTGATGGAAGCCCTGTGGACGCGTTTCCTGCCCAGCACCAACCGGACTTGGGACATCCTCGCCTCCGGTGAACTCGGAACCCCCTCCTGGGTCCAGGCGGACCTTGGCTTCCCCGCCCCCGAGGATCCCTCCTCCCGGATGTGGGACCCCGCCGCCGGCGGCGGGGCACTGCTGGATCTGTCCGTCTACACCCTGACCTGGGCCCTTGGCGCCCTGGGTTACCCGGACAGCATTGACGCCTCCGGCATCCTCAATAAGGACGGCGTGGACATCCAGAAC
Source organism: Arthrobacter sp. TJ-178 (assembly GCF_058269275.1). Classification (NCBI taxonomy): domain Bacteria; kingdom Bacillati; phylum Actinomycetota; class Actinomycetes; order Micrococcales; family Micrococcaceae; genus Arthrobacter; species Arthrobacter sp. TJ-178. Next base: position 394,447 of record NZ_JBZCNK010000003.1, read on the forward strand.
GCCCTGACGCTGCGTTACGACGACGGCCGCCACGCCCAGCTCACCTCCTCCCTCGCGGCCTCGGGTCCGGGCGCAGCCACGATTGCCTGCAGCAACGGCTGGCTGAGGACCGGCGGCGGGAACATCCCGAACCCGCGCGAGCTGCACGTCCACGGCCCCAACGGAGCACGCGTGGAGACCTTCGAGCACGCCGGTGCCGGCTACACCTACCAGCTGCGCGAGGTGACGCGCTGCATCCAGGAGGGCCTGACGGAAAGCCCCACCATGCCGCTGGAGGAGACTCTGCGCACCATGGAGCTGCTCGACGGCGTCCGGGCCCAGCTGGGCCTGAGCTACGCCAACGACGCGCGCTAAAGCGCTGCGCACCGCAACCGGAGAAATGCGTTCCAACGCAAAGCGGGCCCCCACCGAAGTGGGGGCCCGCTTTTTTGGAGCTCATACTGACCGGTTATTTCAACCGCTCAGTTAGCACACCGGGAAATTAGTTGCCCGTGAGCTTCTCGCGCAGAGCGGCGAGTGCTTCGTCGGAAGCCAGCGTGCCGGCACCCGTCTCAGCAACGGCCGGCTCGGAGGAGTAGCTCGTGGTGCCGGATTCGGAAGACTCCGAAGCAGCTGCGATGTCCTCGGAAGCGTGCTGTGCAACCTGCTTCTTGTGGGCTTCCCAGCGGGCCTGGGCGTCAGCGTACTGCTGCTCCCAAGCGGCGCGCTGGGTCTCGTAGCCTTCGAGCCATTCGTTGGACTCGGGGTCGAAGCCCTCCGGGTACTTGTAGTTGCCGGCTTCGTCGTACTCTGCGGCCATGCCGTACAGAGCCGGGTCGAACTCGGTGCCTTCGGGGTCTACGCCCTCGTTGGCCTGCTTCAGCGACAGGCTGATGCGGCGACGCTCGAGGTCGATGTCGATGACCTTGACGAACAGTTCGTCTCCAACGGAAACAACCTGCTCGGCCAGCTCTACGTGGCGGACTGCCAGTTCGGAGATGTGGACCAGGCCTTCGATGCCGTCTTCGACGCGAACGAACGCACCGAACGGAACCAGCTTGGTGACCTTACCCGGCACAACCTGGCCCAGGGCGTGGGTGCGGGCGAAGGTCTGCCACGGATCTTCCTGCGTAGCCTTCAGCGACAGGGAGACACGCTCGCGGTCGAGGTCAACTTCCAGAACCTCAACGGTGACTTCCTGGCCAACTTCAACGACCTCGGAGGGGTGGTCGATGTGCTTCCAGGACAGCTCGGAAACGTGGACGAGACCGTCTACGCCGCCAAGGTCCACGAATGCACCGAAGTTGACGATGGAGGAAACAACGCCCGGACGAACCTGGCCCTTTTCCAGCTTGTTGAGGAACGTGGAGCGAACCTCGGACTGCGTCTGCTCGAGCCATGCACGGCGGGACAGAACAACGTTGTTGCGGTTCTTGTCCAGTTCGATGATCTTGGCTTCGATCTGCTGGCCGATGTACGGAGCCAGGTCGCGGACACGACGCATCTCGACGAGGGAGGCCGGCAGGAAGCCGCGCAGGCCGATGTCCAGGATGAGACCACCCTTGACAACCTCGATGACGGTACCGGTAACGACGCCGTCTTCTTCCTTGACCTTCTCGATGTCGCCCCAGGCGCGCTCGTACTGTGCGCGCTTCTTGGAGAGAATCAGGCGGCCTTCTTTGTCTTCCTTGGTGAGAACCAAAGCTTCAACCTGATCGCCAACGGAGACAACGTCTCCGGGATCAACGTCGTGCTTGATGGAAAGCTCACGGGAAGGGATGACACCCTCGGTCTTGTAACCGATGTCGAGCAGGACCTCGTCGCGGTCAACCTTGACGACGGTACCTTCGACGAGATCTCCGTCGTTGAAGTACTTGATGGTTGCGTCAATGGCGGCGAGGAAGTCCTCGGCAGTACCGATGTCGTTGATAGCGACCTGCGGGGTACTGGACTTCTCGGTGGTGGTGATGGTCATGTAGTTGGGACTCCGATGTGGAAGTTGTTTTGTATTCCGGATGCGCTCCCACCGAACTCGGAGCAGCCGTTCAGGCCTGCCTCAAGACAGTGCTTGTTTGTCCGGAGATGGACAGAATTGGTAACTTACTGCGCAATTACGCGCCAGATCAGTCTAGCCGCAGCTTGCAACTCAGGTCAAAGCACCCAGACTACTTTCAGGAAAGTAGTTCTGTATCGGCTAGAAATGAGTGCTGCAGTAGGGTGCCGGACCTGCTGTGAAGAGTGCATCAGTGATGTCCAACGCAGCACGGCTGCCGCGTATTCCGCCCGCTGCAGCCAGGGTGGAAGCGCTGACTCCGCCCAGATACAGGGACCCCAGGGCGGCATTGTCAATGTCGACTGCCTCTGCGCCTGAGGGAAGGGCCCCTCCCTCCGCCGGGCGGACATTGCCGGTTCCGCCGTGTGCATCCAACTGCCACACTCCGTCGGCCAGCCCCAGCGGATCCCGGACGGTCAGGACAAGGGTGCCGGACCCGGAGTAGTGCCGGGCCTCAAGGGCAGCCTTGGGATCCAGGATGCGAAGCCACAGCACATCCTCCACCGACGTAACGGAGTAGCGGCGGCGGTCGGCCAGCATCCACGGCAACGGGTCGGCTACCGGTGCCACGTTGAAGGTCAGCCGTTCCACCAGGTCGATGGAGCCGAGGTAGCGCCACAGTTCGCGGTAGGCCTCGCCGCTGGCCGCCACAAGATCCGTGATCTTGACGGTATGCGGATCGGTTTGCCAGCCGAGGGATTTGTACGTTGCGTAGCCGTCTGGAATACCGTCCCCGTTGTAGCGGATCACGCCGCGGAGGGCTTTGTCCGGCTCGGAGGTTTCCTCGCTCCATGCTCCGGATGCGCGCATCCAGTAGCCGCGCTGCCGTCCGAGGGCACCGAAGGTTCTCTGCAGGTGGGCGCGGTAGATTTCCGGTGCGAGCGACAGGAGCTTGGCGATGTCCGCGACGGCGATGCTCCCGGCGGGAGGGGCCGTGAACTCCAGCCCGCCGCGGGAATCCACTCTGGTTTCCGCGGTGGAGGTAGCTGCGCCGAACCCGAAGCGGCCGTAGATGGTGGCCTCCGACGCCGTCAGCCCGGCCAGCGCCAGCCCTGCTTCCTTGGCCTGGCGCAGGTCGCGCGTCATCATGGCGCGCAGGACACCGCGGCGGCGGTGCGTGGGGCGCACCGTCACAGCAGTCACCAAATGCGCCGGAAGGGGTCGTCCGCCGCCTACGTTCAGGGAGTCAACCATGGTGGCGTAGGTGGCTACCGGGACGGCCGCGTCCCAGGCGAACTCCGGCGCTGCGTCATCATAGACAGCCGTCAGGAGGCGCCGGTCCCGGAGGTATCCGTCCACCAGCCCGGGCAAATGTTTGGAGTCTGCCCGCTGCTCATGGAATCCGAGCTTAACGGCCTCGAACCAGTTGGCGGTGCGGGTATCCGCGGCCGTGCCGGCGTCGTCGTACCCCGGCGCGAACGAGTCGAACCGCAGCCCCGCAACCTCATCCATTCCCGGTGACCCCGCCATGTCCTTAGTGCCCGGCCTCGTGCCAGCTGACGCCCACGCCCACGGATACGTCCAGCGGAACGGACAGGTCCGCCGCCGAGCCCATCTGTTCGCGGACCAGCTTCTCCACCGCATCCCGTTCCCCGGGGGCGACTTCGAGCACCAGTTCATCATGGACCTGCAGCAGCATGCGGGATTTCAGGCCCTGTGCCTTGATTTCCGAGTCAACGCCCAGCATGGCCTTTTTGATGATGTCCGCGGCTGAGCCCTGGATCGGCGCGTTGAGGGCGGCACGTTCAGCCATTTCGCGCAGCTGCCGGTTGTCGCTGGAAAGGTCAGGCAGATACCGCCTGCGGCCTTCGATGGTGGAGGTGAAGCCGTCCTTCCGGGCCTGCTCGACGACGCCGCGCAGGTAATCGCGCACCGCACCGAAGCGGCTGAAGTAGTCGCGCATCAGGGTGCGTGCCTCATCCACCGGAATGGCCAGCTGCTTGGACAGGCCAAAGGAGCTCAATCCGTAGACAAGGCCGTAGGACATGGCCTTGACCTTGGAGCGCATGGCGCTGGTGACTTCTTCCGGCGGAACCCCGAAGATGTGCGAGCCGACAAACCGGTGCAGGTCCTCCCCCGCCCGGAACGCAGCAATCAACCCCTCATCGCCGGAGAGGTGCGCCATGATCCGCATTTCCACCTGGGAGTAGTCAGCGGTCAGCAAGGTCTCATAGCCCTCACCCACGGTGAACACTTCCCGGATGCGCCGGCCTTCTTCGGACCGGATGGGAATGTTCTGCAGGTTCGGGTTGGTGGAGGACAGCCGTCCGGTGGCTGCCGCCGTCTGGACGTACGTGGTGTGCACGCGGCCGTCGTCGGACACTGCTTTGCGCAGGCCTTCAACGGTCTGGCGCAGCTTGGTCGCGTCCCGGTACGCCATCAGATTGGCCAGGAACGGATGTCCGCCGGTCTTGATGATCAGGTCCGAGAGGGCGTCGGCGTCCGTGGAGTAGCCGGTCTTGATTTTCTTGGTCTTGGGCAGGCCGAGTTCGTCAAAGAGCACCACCTGCAGCTGCTTGGGCGAGCCGAGGTTGATTTCCTTGCCGATGATGCTGAACGCTTCGCTGCTGGCCTGGGCGATGGTGGCGCTGAAATCGTCCAGCAGCCGGTCCAGCTTTTCGGTGGACACCGCGATGCCGGCCAGTTCCATTTCGGCCAGGACCTCGGACAGCGGCAGTTCCAATCCGCCCAGGAGCTGGTTGGCGCCGCGGTCCACCAGCTGTCCCGCGAAGTGCTCGCTCAGCTGCAGTGCCGCGAAAGCCTGCATCACCGCCGGCGAAGCGACGTCTTCTTCTTCGAGCTGCAGCTGGAGCTGGTTGGATCCGGGAGCGGACGGAGTCAGGGACATCCGCAGGTGGTGCTGGCTCAGGTCCGCGAGATCGTAGCTGCGGCGGTCCGGCTGAATGAGGTAACCGGAAATGGCAGTGTCATCAACTTCGCCGGCCAGATGCAGGCCGCGCGCCGCCAGGGCCTTGTAGGCCTCCTTGAAATCATGGACGACCTTCGGCGCATCCAGGTCCGCCAGCCAGGCCGCGAGCACCTGTTCGGTGTCGGCGTCGATCTCAGTCAGCGGAACATACGCCGCCGCCGAGGCGGTCACCAGAGCCAGCCCGACGACGTCGCGCCCTGCCGCCGCACCTTCCGTCACCAGCTGCACTGCAGTCTTGGCTTGGTTGGTGGAGTCAATCCAGTTCTTCAGGGCTGCGGCGTCGGTGATGGTGACGTGTTCCGGCGGCAGGAGTTCGTGCCCGGTGGACGCAGCTTCCTCTTCGCCGTAGACGTCGAACAGACGCTTGCGCAGCGCGTTGAACTGCAGGGCGTCAAAGAGCTCTTCAATGGCTTCACGGTCGGGGCGCCGGGCAGCCATGGCGTCCAGATCCACCGGCAGGTCAAGGTCCCGCAGCAGGCGGTTCAGGCGGCGGTTGCGCTTAACATCCTCGATGTTGGCGCGGAGGGAGTCCCCCACCTTGCCCTTGATGTTGTCCAGGTTCTCGAGGATGCCCTCAAGTCCGCCGTACTGCTTGATCCATTTGGCAGCGGTTTTGGGGCCCACGCCGGGTACACCCGGCAGGTTGTCCGCGGATTCGCCCACCAGGGCGGCGAGGTCCGAATACTTGTCCGGCGGAACCAGATACTTCGCCTCAACCGCTGCGGCGTCCATGCGCGGCAGGTCGGACACGCCCTTCTTGGGATAGAAGACGGTGACCCGGTCATCCACGAGCTGGAAGGCATCGCGGTCGCCGGATACGACCATGACGTCCCAGTTCCGGGCCGAGGCTTTTTCGGCCAGCGTGGCCAGAATGTCATCCGCCTCAAAGCCGTCCATGGAGATGGTGGGGATGCGCATGGCTTCCATCACCTTGATGATGAGGTCTATCTGGCCGTGGAACTCCTCGGGCGTCTTGTTGCGTCCGCCCTTGTACTCCGAGTACTCCTCCGACCGGAAGGTGGGGGTGTCAAGGTCAAAGGCCACCGCGACGTGGGTGGGCTTCTCCTCCTTGATGAGGTTGATGAGCATGGAGGTGAACCCGTAAACGGCATTGGTGTGCTGCCCGGTGTCCGTGGAGAAGTTTTCCGCCGGCAGGGCATAGAAGGCACGGAAGGCCATTGAGTGGCCGTCGATCACCAGCAGCCGGCTGTGTCCTCCTGCTGAAACGGTTCCCAGCGCCTCGGGGGCGGCTGCGGAGACAGGCTCAGCGGTCTCGTCAACAACGGTTCCGGCAGGGGTTTCTGCTTGAATATCGGCCAGTTTGGTAGATTCACTCACAGATGTAAGCCTAGTTGGCATGAGCGACATTTTCACGCCGGGCACCGGCGCCTCCTCCGAGGCAGCCCGCGACTACACCGACGAATTGAACGAAGCCGGAATCCCGCCGGAGATGCACGGCTGGCTCAGTGCACACGGGGTTGGCCCGCTGGTGGTGAAGATGGGCATTCGTTTCTCGGAAATGAGTGCGGAACGGCTGGTGGCCACGATGCCCGTGGCCGGAAATGAGCAGGTGGCAGGCATTCTGCACGGCGGCGCACATCTGGTGCTCGCGGAAACCCTGGGTTCGTTTGGTGCGGCTATTCACGCGGGGCCGGGCCGGCAGGCACTGGGCATTGAGATCGGAGCCACCCATCACCGCGCCGCACCATCGGGAATTGTCACCGGCACCGCAACGGCCATCCACTTGGGCGGCACCCTGGTGACGCACGAGGTGGTCATGACCGACGAACAGGGCCGACGGCTCAGCACCGCCCGCATCACCAACATGATCCGCGACGAGCGCTAGGCCCCGGTTCGGGCGCGGTCTCGAGGCACGCAGTCCTGAGGCACGCGGTCCAGAGGCACGCGGTCCTGACGCGTGGAGTCGTGACATGCGTAGGCCCGAGGGATACAGATCAGGCAGCACGCGGGCGAGCGCCCGGAGGAGCAGGCGCCTCCGACCTGTAGCGGTGGCCCGTGGGTGTGACTGTTTCTACGGTATGGCGTCCATCCGACGGAATGCCGTCAGCTCCGGCTATCCCGTCCTGTGCCACCACTGTTGAGCTACTCCACCCGGGTGCTTCTTTGGCCTGGTTGCAGGCTTCGCACAGTCCCTGCACGTTATCGGCGTTGGTTGGTCCGCCCCTGCTGTGGGGCTGTATATGGTCAAAGTGCCTCAGCGGTGCCCCGCACCACGGCATCCGGCAGGTTTGGTCCCTCGCTGCGATAAACCTCGCCATACCTGCAGGCACCAGCCGTGCCTTCGAATCCATGGCCACCAGCTGCCCGGTTGAGGGCGCTGTGTAGAGCCGCCGCAGCCAGACTTCTGCTGCCTTCTCCTGCTTACCGTCAACATTCTTCCCAAAAGGCCCTGCGCTCCGGCGGACCAGATCCCGTGCAAACTGTGCCGGAACAACCCCGTAACCGGCGAGCGCGGCCGGCTCCGACGATGCTGCCAGCAGCGAGCCCTCGGTCATGATCAGCTGAACTTCAACACGCACGGCCCCAGCCTCGGAGCGTCCCGTAATGCGCTCCACCAGCGTGTCAGCCATGATCTGCCCGCGCCCCCGCGCATCGCCTGCGGCGCGGAGACGGTCCGCCTCCCGGGCAAGGGTTGCGTAGACCTCCACTCCCTGGGCCACTGGAAGCAGGCCGGTGAGGTACGTCATGGTGTCCGGTGCCGGACGGCAGGACACGAACCGTTCTGAAACAGCTTTCGCCGCACGGTTTACCACGGAAGCCGGGTCCATCCCGTAGGCCAGGGCTTTCACCCGTGCGATCAGCTGCCTGTCCCCCAGGGTTTGCAGCTCTGCCGGATTGCCGGCCGCCAACTGGTCGATCCGCAACCGGTCCTCCAATGCCAGACAGGCGGTTTCCCGCACCAGAATTGTGGCCCGCCATTCACTGATGATGCCTGCAGTCAGAGCACGCAGCGTATGCGGCATTTCCTGGGTGAGGATCCGCGCCAGGCCAAGCAGCCGGGTCCCCCGGTGCGGGGATTCGCGCCGTGCGAACCCGATCTGCGCTCCGACGCCCTTTCCCAGTTGATCTCTTTCCACTCCGGCCGCCGCTTGATGCTGTCGCATGGCACTGTCGAATGCCGCGGCAGCTCGAGCCTGAGCAGCAGATGCGGCAGCCTTGAGCTCCTCCAAGGCTCGAATCTGATCAATCAGTGCCGCCGGGGCAGTTCTGGCGCCCGTTGCCACGGGGGCAACAGCAGTTTCCAGTGCCGCCAGGGCAGTTTTGGCGCCCATTGCCGCGGAGGCAACAGCAGTTTCCAGTGCCGCGGGGGCAATCGCACTTGCAGAAACGAATTCTCCGGCCTCTCCAGTTCGACCGGCTTCATCACTTGAGTCCTCCGGGAGGGGAGCCACAAGGGCCAGTTCCTCCAACCATGCTCGGATGGGCAAGCAACCCTGCTCGACGGAAAGCGGAGCAAGGTTGGCAGCAGGCGGGGGAAGCGGTGCAAGCGGAGGAAGCGAGGCGGGCATTCCTCCGGCTCGCTTCCCGCTGTCACCGATCCGCTGACGTTCGAACATATTTACTATTTTAGGCCGCAGAGGCTTATAAATGGCCGCAACTCCCCTGGCGCAGTTACTGGAGACTTACGCATGTTTCTGAATGGTCCGGGGTCGCTTCCCCCTGTTCCAAGCATCACCGCACAAAGCGTCGATCCAAAGAGTGTCGAAAACTTCAGTGCAGAGGCGTCAGCGCAGAGTGTCGAAAGCGTCGGTGCAGAAGCATCAGCACAGAGGGCGTCGATTTAGAGAGAGTCAGCCTTGAAAGCGATAGTGCAGCCGTACCACTCCCTGACCCAGGGACCTCCCCTCAACCAGGGAGGCAGGGCCCGTCGCTTTGCGAACAGGCAGCACGGGCCGCCCGCTGCCCAGGGCAACCGGAAGAACCATCAGCACCATTTCATCCACGAGCCCGGCATCCATGAACTGGGCGGCAAGATTCCCGCCGCCGCACAGCAGGATGCCCTGCTCTCCAGCGTCCAATTGAATGTCGTCATGGAACTCAGCAACCTCGCCCCGGACAAAAGTGATATCCGCTCCCGGAAGTCCCTCAAACTCCTGATGGGTAAATACCCACGCGGGAAGAGTTCCGTAAGGCCACGAATGCGGCGACCTTACAAAGGAGCGGTAGGTTTCAGCCCCCATCGCCACCGCCCCAAAACCAGCGGCGACACCAGCAGCCTCGGCACCCGCCTCAGCACCCGCCCCGCTGAGCTCCCTCAACAGCTCCCCCGAATGCTGCGCGTCGGCAATAAACCCGTCCAACGACGCAGCAACGAAATAGACAGTCCCGGCCATGCCGCCCATGCTAGCCCGAGATATGTGTTGCGCCCCACGGAATACCTCGGCCGGTCTGCCGGTTGGCCCCAATAGACAGACATCAGCGCCGTACCGGAACCGGTCCGCGGCGCGCTCTACAGAAAGACTCCTGTGAATCTCTTTTCTCCGTTGACCCTCGGCAGCATTGAACTGCCCAACCGCCTGATCATGGCACCGTTGACCCGCACCCGCAGCGGCCGCGACGGCGTGCCCACGGCGCTGATGGCGGAGCATTACAGCCAGCGGGCCTCGCTGGGCCTCATTGTGAGTGAGGGAACATACCCGTCCTTCGCCGGTCAGGGTTTCACCGGCCAGCCCGGACTGGTCACTGACGAGCAGATTGCCGGCTGGAAGAACGTCACTGACGCCGTACACGCAGCCGGCGGGCGGATTGTCGCCCAGGTGATGCACGCCGGCCGGGTCACCCATCCCGGAACCAACGGCGGCCGCGAGGTGGTGGCACCCAGCGCCATCGCGATCGACGGTGTGACCCGCACCTATGAGGGCAAGCAGCCCTTCCCGGTTCCCCATGCCCTCACCACGGCCGAGTTGCCCGGCATCATTGAAGAGTTCGTTGCCGGTTCCCGCGCGGCTATGAAGGCCGGTTTCGACGGCGTGGAACTCCACAGCGCCAACGGTTACCTGCTGCACGAGTTCCTGGCTGCCGGAGCCAACCAGCGGACCGACACTTACGGCGGTTCACCCGAGAACCGAGCACGGTTTGTCATTGAGGTTTACCGTGCAGTGGCTGAAGCCATCGGTGCGGACCGCACGGGCATCCGCATCTCCCCGGAGCACAACGTCCAGGGCGCACTGGAAACCAACCCGGCAGAAACCCTGGCTACGTACACCGCTCTGGTAAACGGAATCGCCCCGCTGAAGCCCGCGTTCCTCAGCATCCTGCACAAGGACCCCTCGGACATCCTTGTCCAGGAACTGCGCCGCAGCTTTGGCGGCCCGGTTCTGCTGAACTCGGGCTTCGGTGTCATCACGACCCGTGAAGAAGCCATGGGCATGATGGCAGACGAACTCTGCGACGGCGTCGTTGTTGGCCGCCCTGCCATCGCCAATCCGGATTTGGTGCGCCGCTGGCAGGAAGACCTGCCGCTGAACACTCCGGACCCCGCTACGTTCTACTCCGACGGCTCCAATTCCGCTGCCGGCTACACGGACTACCCGGCATACGCTGAGGCCTCCTAGGGATCCCGCGCGGGGGCTCCAGTCCCCATGCAAAAGCCCGGCGCCGGCAACCACGAAAGTGGCTGCCGGCGCCGGGCTTTTGCATGTCCCGAGGCTAGCCGTGCAGGGCGGGAACAATCAGGTAGATGCCAAAGAGCACGCACGCGGTGCAGACAGTGAAGCAGGCGTAGGCGCCGAACTTCACGAGACCGAGCCGGCCGCGGGCCGCGGGCCCCGGCTGGGGATCACAGGCCACGGCGTAAAGTCGCACACCGGTTGAATACAGGCCGACGACGACGAGCGCGGAGACCAGGGTGACCAAAGCCACCACGAGGTAGGCGAGCCAGTTGATGCTCATTTTGCTGATTCCTTGACCTTGGTGCGAGCTGATGCGGAGCTCTTGGAACGGGACTTGCGCTTCTTGATGCGTACGGCAGCGCCGGCGTTGTCGATGTTGCTGACGGCGTTGTCATGGCCCACCTTGTTGCGGCGGGACCAGAGGAAGATGAAGGCAATGATGGCCACGCCAAGGATCGCGTCAATGGTGACTCCGACCATTCCCGTGCTGGCCAATGCCGCAGCCGCAGCACCCATCACGGCGGCGGCGGGCAGGGTCAGCAGCCAGCCGCCGGCGATCCGGCGCGCGGTGCCCCAGCGGACTTCGGCACCCTTGCGGCCGAGGCCGGAACCGATCACGGAGCCCGAAGCCACCTGCGTCGTGGAAAGGGCCATGCCCAGGTGCGTCGAGGCCAGGATGGCAGCAGCCGTGCTGGTTTCAGCAGCAAAACCCTGGGCCGGCTTGACGTCAGTCAGGCCGGTGCCCATGGTGCGGATGATGCGCCATCCGCCGGCGTAGGTGCCGGCCGCAATAGCAACGGCACAGGAAGCAACCACCCAGAAGGCGGGGCCGGTGCCGGCTTCCTGGAAGCTGCCGGAAATCAACACCAGAGTGATGACACCCATGGTCTTCTGCGCGTCGTTGGTTCCGTGTGCAAGAGCCACCAGGGAAGAAGAGAAGATCTGCGCGTAACGGAAGCCGCCGCGCTTGCGGGGCAGCTTGTCCCCGGAATCCGGATCATGCCTGCGGGTAATGGAATAGGCAAGTTTCGTGGCCAGATAGGCCACGGACAGCGCGATTGCCGGGGCGATGAACGCCGGCAGGATCACCTTGGACATCAGCACTGAGTAGTCAACGGAGCCGAAGCCGGCGCCAACAATGGCGGCGCCGATCAGTCCGCCGAAGAGTGCGTGCGAGGAGCTGGACGGAAGTCCCAGCAGCCAGGTAATAAGGTTCCAGATCACGGCGCCCAGCAGGCCGGCGAAAATCATCACCGGCGTGATCTGGATGCCTCCGTCCCCTTCCCTGATGATTCCGCCGGAAATGGTCTTTGCAACCTCAGTGGAGAGGAAAGCTCCCACCAGGTTAAGTACCGCAGCCAGGGCTACGGCGGTCTTCGGCTTGATTGCACCTGTTGCAATAGGAGTTGCCATTGCATTGGCTGTGTCGTGAAAGCCGTTGGTGAAGTCGAAGAATAATGCGAGCGCGATCACCAGCGCCACCATGAGGGTGAAATCCACCACGTACCCTAACTAAAAGACTGAAGGAAAAGGAGTCTGTCTAACCGGCAATGTAAAACATCGGTGCTGCGGCGGGGAACAAGCCCTCACGCCGGGCCCAACCGGGACCATAGACACTTTACGCCTGGTCGATCTTATGCCTTGACTCAAGCCCTGAGCAAAGACAGGAGTGTGGGCTTTCTCTCCTCCTGCGCCTGCAGTAATACCGCTAAGCGCAGGTGCCCGGCTGATAACCGCCGAAACCTTTTCCTATATGCGCAGGCCCGTGGTGGGGGCGCCGCCGCCGAGCTCGACGTCAATAACGGTGTTGGGTGCCGGGAGGGTGACGCGCCGTGTGTGGGTCGTCACGCCGTCGGGCTCCACGACGGTGAGTACATACGTGCCGGACAGGGGCAGCGGGAGCTCATAGTTGCCGCTGGCGTCCGACACGGCGGACACCGTCTTTTGGCTGGATACCTGGACAAGGATCACCAGCGCCCCGGAAACCGGACGGCGGCCGTGCGTGACCGTGCCAGTCAGGACCAGACGGGCGGCAAAGCGGACGTCGTGGCTGCGGGGCACACCGGGAAACGCGAGGGTTTCGGCCACCGGCCGCCACTGGTGCTGCGTGGCCACCAGAACGTAGCGTCCGTCCCCCGGAAGTACGACGGCGTAGCGGCCGCCGTCGTCGGCTCGGTCCCAGTCCACCGGGTTACCGTGCCGGTCCATGACGGTCACCACGCCTCCCGGGACCGGGGTGCTGCCGTCGTCGGCCAGCATAGTTCCCTTGACCATGATCTCCTGCCTGGCATCCACCGAATCCGGCTGCTGCTGTCCAGGTTCCGCGTGCAGTTGCGGGTGGGTGGCCTCCCGGCGCGGGGACTTGGGAATGAAGCAGGAAATGCCGGTTGCTATCAGGGCGGCAGCGCACGCCATCGCAAAGATGCCACGGAAAGCGTCCACACTGGGAAAGACTTCTCCGCCCACGCGAATGGTGATGGATGCCAGAAGTGTTGCGACGGCGGCGCTGCAGGTTGAGGTTCCCACAGACCGCAGGAGGGTGTTCACGCCGTTGGCCGCGGCCGTGTCGGTCAGGGGGACGTTGCTCATGATCAGCGTCGGCATGGCTGACATTGCCACGGCAGTTCCAATGGAAACGATCACCGCACCAATAATGATGCCGGTGACCGTGTGCACCAGCATCACGCGCGACATGTAACCCAATGCCATGATGGAGCAGCCAACCACCATGGTGACCTTCGCGCCGAACGTATTCGTTACGCGGGCGGACAGGGGTGCAGCTGCGACCATCGCCAGACCCGCGGGAATCATGGTCAGCCCGGCCACCAGGACGCTGAGGCCGAAGCCGTAGCCGGTTTCCTTGGACAGCTGCAGCTGCTGCGTGGTCACCAGCATGTTGGCGTACATGGAGAACCCCACCAGGACGGTGGCAGCGTTGGTCAGCAGCACCGGGCGGCGCGCAGACGTGCGCAGGTCCACCAGCGGCTCGCCCTGCCGCAGCTCCAGGGGAAACCACAGCGCCAGGAGCACCGCCGCGGCGGCAAAGAGTCCCAGGATCGAATCGCTGGTCCACCCCCACACGCCGCCTTTGCTGATTGCCAGCAGCAGCGCCGTCATGGCCGCGGAGAGCACGACAGCCCCCGCGTAGTCGAATTTTCCCGGCGTGCGCACCTGGGACTCGGGAACAAAAATCATGACGGCGACAACCAGGACCAGGGCAATGACGCCGACAACCCAGAAGGTTGCCTCCCAGCCCAGCTGTTGATAAATCAACCCGGAAAGGGGCAGCCCAAGCGCGCTGCCGATGCCGAAACTGGCGCTCATCAGTGACACGGCGCCGGCGATTTTGCGCTGCGGCAGCGCGTCCCGCAGGATGCTGATGCCCACCGGAATCACCGCCCCGGAGAATCCCTGGAGACCGCGTCCCACAAGGGCCCAGACAAACGTTCCGCCGATGGAGGCCGTAAAGGCGCCAACCACCATCATGGACATCGCGATCAGCAGCATCCGCTTTTTGCCGAACATGTCCGCCAGCCGGGAGACGATGGGAGTAGCGACGGCCGCGGTGAGCAGGGTAACCGTGACCATCCAGGAGACATCGTCACTCGTGACGCCGAAAATCCGGGGATACTCCGGCAGGAGCGGAACCACCGCCGTTTTTTCCAGGGACACCACGATGCCGCCGCATCCCAAGGTGGCAATGACCACCCAGTCCGGAAATCTGCGGCGTTGGGCTGTGCGGGTCTCCGGTGCTGGGCTGCTCATTGGGTCCTTCCGGCCGGAGCGGTGACCAGTGCGGTTTCGCCTGGCTGCCGGCTAACCCCGCGAAATGGGCACCTTCGTGGAGGAGGACCCTGCCTCCGGTACGGGAACCCGGATTTCCAGGACTCCGTCATTGTAGGAAGCAGTGACGTTGTCCTGGCTGGAGCCGGCAGGCAGCGGGATGTCGCGGGTAAAGGAGCCGTACCGGAATTCGCTGCGGTAACCGTTCTTGTCCTTGTGCTCGGTGCCTTCGCGGCGCTCGCCCTTGATGCGAAGCACGCCGTCACTGACGGACACGTCCAGGTCCTTGTCCGGATCAATGTTCGGCAGCTCGGCCTTCACCACCATGGTGGCGCCGTCGCGGTATTCCTCCACGGGGAAGGCCGGCACTTCCCAGTCGCCTTCAAAGAATTTGCGGACGGGTTCTGGCAGTTCGAACCGGTCACGCCGTGCAAGTCCAGCCATGAATGTCTCCTCGAAGAAGGTCCCGGCGGTCTCCCGGCTGAACCGGGAAGCCGGGCTCTGGGGCTCGGTTTGGTGGTTCACACAGTACGCGGGCCACTCCTCGAGCCTCAACGGTTCGGCCCCTTTCGGACACCGAAAAAGGGCAGCCAAAGGTGCTTTTCCACTCCGCAACTGTGCGGCGGCGGTCCAGCCTAGTCACCCATTTTTGCCGCGCGTATAGTTTTGGATGCGCGCCCGCTTGAGGATCTCATGACCGCCGTTCACTACGGCCCGGTGTCAGCGCGACACCGCCGATGAAAGGTCGCAAATATGCCGCAGCAACGGGACAAAAATACCCTCACCGTCAATCCCCTCTTCGCCCGGCCGGGCGAAGAGACAGTGGCACTCAAAACCAAGCTTGCCGACGGGCAAATGATGCCGGAAACGGCTTATCAGATTGTCCATGACGAAGCCATGCTGGACGGAAACGCCCGCTTGAATCTGGCGACATTTGTCAGCACATGGATGGATGAGCACGCCAACAAGCTGTACGCCGAAACGTATGACAAGAACATGATCGATAAGGACGAGTACCCGCAGACTGCCCAGATCGAGCAGAACTGCTGGAAGATCCTCGCGGATCTGTGGCACTCCCCTGATCCGGAAGGGGCTATCGGGACGTCGACGGTGGGTTCCTCGGAGGCCTGCATGCTCGGCGGCCTGGCACTGAAACGCCTGTGGCAGAACGCTCGCAGGGCAGACGGAAAACCCACGGACAAACCGAACCTGATCATGAGTTCGGCCGTCCAGGTCTGCTGGGAAAAGTTCTGCAACTATTTCGACGTCGAAGCACGGCTGGTTCCCATCAGCGAAGAACACAAGTGTCTGGACGGCTTTGAGCTGGAGAAATACGTCGATGAAAACACCATCGGCGTGGTGGCCATCATGGGGGTCACCTATACGGGCATGTACGAGCCGGTGAAGCAGATCGCAGCGAAGCTGGATGAGATCCATGCTTCCACCGGACTTGATATCAACATCCATGTGGACGGCGCCTCAGGCGGCATGATCGCCCCGTTCATCCAGCCGGACCTGGAATGGGACTTCAAGATTGAGCGGGTGCACTCCATCAGCACATCCGGCCACAAGTACGGGCTCGTGTACCCGGGGCTCGGCTGGGTGGTCTGGCGCGAACGCCAGTGGCTGCCGGAAGACCTCATCTTCTACGTGAGCTACCTCGGCGGCGATATGCCCACCTTTGCACTGAACTTCTCCCGGCCCGGCGCCCAGGTTGTCCTGCAGTTTTACCTGTTCCTGCGGCTGGGCCGCGAGGGGTATGCCAAGGTCCAGCAGGCCTGCCAGGACGTGGCCGTTTATCTCTCCTCAGGAATCGCGGAAATCGGCCCGTTTGAGCTGTGGAACGACGGCACCGACATTCCGGTGTTCGCCTGGCGGCTTAAAGAAGGCCATACGGACAAATGGACACTGTACGACCTGGCCGAACGGCTGCGCACAAAGGGGTGGCTGGTACCCGCTTATCCCATGCCGAGCAACTTGGAAAACCTCACGGTGGAGCGAATCGTGGTCCGCAACGGTCTGAGCATGGATCTGGCAGACAACCTTCTGGAGGATATCCGGAAGCAGACCGAGTACCTCGATCATCTTGAGTCGCCGATGCCGCAGGAGTCGGCACAGCCCGGCTTCCACCACTAACCTGAGGAGGTGAGTGGAATGACCGATTCCACTGCATCGAGCGGTTCCGCAGCCGCGGGCAGTCCGGGCGCACCCGGCCCAAAGGTACCTGCGCCGGGTCAGGCATCAAGAGCGAAATCCAAGCAGACCGCCACCATCACCATTGGAGCCCTGGCGGTCATGAACATCGTGGCCGTGGTCAGCCTTCGAGGTTTGCCTTCAGAGGCCGAATACGGATTGAGTTCCATCTTCTACTACGTGTTCGCCGCCCTTGTGTTCCTGGTGCCGGTCTCCCTGGTGGCCGCAGAGTTGGCCACCGGATGGCCGGAGACCGGCGGCGTCTTCCGCTGGGTTGGTGAGGCCTTCGGGCCGCGCTGGGCCTTCTTGGCCATGTTTATGCTCTTCATTGAAGTCACCATCTGGTTCCCCACCGTCCTGACCTTTGGCGCGGTTTCACTGGCTTATACCGGCGACAACCAGAATCTGGATGCGCAACTGGCAGGCAATAAAATCTTTGTCCTGGCCGTGGTGCTGGTGGTGTACTGGCTCGCCACCTTCATTGCTTTCCGCGGAGCAGCAGCCTTCTCCAAGGTGAGCCAGTGGGGCGGGATCATCGGCACCATTATTCCGGCGATCGTTCTCATCATTCTCGGGTTCTCCTATTACTTCGCCGGAAATACCCCGCAGATCCAGATGGGTTGGGGTGAGCTCCTTCCTGATTTCTCCAACTTCTCCAACGTCGTGCTGGCAGCGAGCATCTTCCTGTTCTATGCCGGCATGGAGATGAACGCCATTCACGTCAAGGAGGTCAAGAATCCTACGCGCGATTATCCGATTGCAGTCCTGATTGCGGCGGCCGGAACGGTCATTATCTTTGTCCTGGGCACGCTCGCCATTGCGTTTGTGGTCCCCCAGGCCGATATCAACCTGACCCAGAGTCTTCTGACCTCCTACAACGACATGTTCGAATGGGCCGGTATCGGATGGGCCGGACCGATTGTCGCCTTCATGCTCCTGATCGGTGTCTTGGCCGGCGTCGTCACGTGGGTGGCAGGCCCCTCAACCGGACTGCTCACGGTCGCAAGGGCAGGTTACCTGCCCCGCTTCTGGCAGCACACGAACAAGCATGGAATGGGTACCCACATCCTTTTCTTCCAGGCCTTTGCCGTGACCGGTCTGGGGATTATCTACGTGGTGCTGCCGTCGGTGCAGGCCGCCTATCAAATCCTGAGCCAGCTGACTGTGATTCTCTACCTGATCATGTACATGCTGATGTTCGCCGGCGCCATTTACCTGAGGTTCAGCCAGCCGAACCGCCCACGGCCCTACCGGGTGCCGGGCGGAAACGTCGGGATGTGGCTCATTGGCGGCGTCGGATTCCTGGGTTCGCTGGTGGCCTTCGCCTTCAGTTTCATACCTCCCGACCAGATTGCCGTCGGTTCTCCCACGGTCTACGTGGGCATCCTGATTGGCGGGGCGGCAATCTTCGTCATCCTGCCGCTGGTAATTTACGCCCTGCGCAAGCCGCACTGGCGGGATCCCGCAAGCCGGTTTGAACCATTCACCTGGCAAATAGAGCACACCCATCCGGGAACGGTGTCCACATCCTCCGTTCCAACCGCGGTCCTCGTCGAGCAGGCCCTGGCCGGCACGTCCTCCGCGTCCGGCACGGAAGAAGCCGCATCCGGATCGGACGCAGCAGCAGAGGGCGACGCGTCTGCGCAGCCGGGCAGGACCACTGACACCGGCAAACCAGCCCCCAGGCCCCGACCCGGGCATGCGGCAGGCGGGAGCGCAGCCTTATGATGCCGGACAAATCAGCAATTGACCAAGCCGTCCAAACGGCGTACAGGGACCATGCCAAGGACACCGGCGGAGCCAATGCCAGCTACATTCCGTTCTTGGCGTCGGTGGATCCGGCCCTGTTTGGAGTCTGCGTGGTAACGGCCGACGGCGACGTTTTTGAGGCCGGCGACACCGGGTTTGAGTTTGCCCTGGAATCTATTTCCAAGGTGTTCTCCATGACCTTGGCGATGCAGGATGTGGGGCTGCCGGAATTCCATGACAAGGTGGGCGCGGATCCAACCGGTGAACCGTTCAACTCAGTCATTGCGCTGACTCTGCATGATGACAAACCGCTGTCACCGCTGGTCAACGCCGGAGCCATGTCCACAGTGTCACTCATCCCGGCGAATTCCCCGGATGAGCGGTGGGAAAAAATCCTGGCTATGCAGAGCGCCTTTGCCGGAAGGAATATCCGTCTCAGCGATGCCGTCAACGATTCCGAGCAGTCCACCAACTTCCACAACCGTGCCATTGCCTGGCTGATGTATTCGGGCGGAACAATGTACTCGGATCCGATGGAAGCGTGTGAGGTGTACACCCGGCAGTGTTCCACTCTTGTGACTACCCGGGATCTGGCGACCATGGGAGCTACCATAGCCGCCAGAGGCCGGAATCCAATCACGGGAAAGCAGGTGTTCGATTCCTCCCTGGTGCCGCCGATTCTGGCGGAAATGACCATGGAAGGCATGTATACCGCTTCCGGAGACTGGGCCTACAGAGTCGGCCTGCCGGGCAAGAGCGGAGTGGGCGGCGGCATCCTGGCGATCATGCCGGGAACACTTGCCATCGCTGCATTCTCGCCGCCGCTGGACCCGGTGGGCAACAGCGTGCGGGGTCAGAGGGCGACGGCACAAGTTGCTGCAGCGCTGAACCTGAACATTTACAACTCAACGGACTACGCACAGTAACTCCATGCCGGAAAGTCGGGGCCGGCAAGCCTTTCGCCGCCGGCCCCGGCTTTCGCTGAGCGTTTATAGGTTTTTGAGCAAATAGTTCCGGGCTTAGCCGCGCGTGCGCTGCTTACGCGCGGTCCAGGCCAGATAACCGCCCAAGGCACCGGTGGAGGCCAGGCCGGCAGTCATCAGCGGAGCCTGCCAGGACTTCCAGCGCTCAGTGTCCCCCAGTGCCAGTTCCCCCACTCCGCGGATGAAGGCCGCCGCGAAAATGGCAGCGACCATGCGGTTGCCCACCTTCTCCAGCCGTACGACCAGCGGAGCGAGTTCTTCAGCCCGCAAGTGCACTTCGAAACCCTCGAAGTCCAGCGTATTCAGCACCCTGCGCACCTGATCCGGAAGCTCCGCGCCAAGCTCCAGCGTTTCCACACCGGCCTGGCCCAGCCGCCGGACAAAGGCCACCGGGTTCAGCTGCTCCATGGTCATTCGCTTGGCATAGGGTGCCAGCGTTTTACCCATGCTGAAATCCGGGTCCAGGACCTCGCCCATGCCCTCCGTCATGATCAGCATGCGCAGGAGCAGGGCCATCTCCCGCGGCAGCTGCAGGTGGTGGATGCGGATAATGCCCAGGGCTCCGCTGATGATGCGGCCCACGGGAGCGTCCCCCAGCGTCCGGCCCTGGTAGAGGCGGATCAGCTGCTGCAGATCCATGCGCAGACGGAACCGGTCCACCCGTCGGGCCGTCAGGCACATCCGGAGCAGGGCGGACGCCATTCTTTCCGGGTCGTTGCGGAGGATCGCCACAAAGAGTGCCGCCAGCTGGGACCGGAGCTTGTCATCCACCTCCCCCACCATGCCGAAATCGATGAGCCCGATCCGCCCGCCGGGTTCAACGAAGATGTTGCCCGGATGCGGGTCCGCGTGGAAAAAGCCGTCCTCGAAGACCATTTTCATCTCAGCATCGGCCGCTGCGGCTGCGAGCGCGCTGCGGTCGATTCCAGCTGCATCTATGGCCGCAGTGTCCGTCACTTTCAGCCCGTACAGCCGTTGCTGGGTCAGGATCTTCGAGGTGCTGAACTTTGTGTACAGCACGGGTATCTGGACAACCGGGTCGTCTTCGAAATTGGCCGCAAAGCGGAGGGTATTGCCGGCTTCCTGCGTGTAGTCCAACTCGCTCCGGAGAGTCTGCGCAAACTCGTCCATGAGGGCCTTCAGGTCATAGTCCCGGGCCGCTTCCCAGTGCTTCGCGGCATAGCCGGCGAGACTCTGCAGGATGTCCAGATCTTCGTTCACGTCATCCTCGACGCCGGGGCGGCGGATCTTCACCACGACGTCGGTGCCGTTCGGCAACCGCGCCGCATAAACCTGGCCGATGGAAGCGGTGGCAAGCGGATTCGTGTCAAAAGCAGCAAACCGGGTCAGCGCATCGGAGCCCAGCTCTGCCTCCAGGATGGGAAGGATCTGCTCCCACGGCACCGGCTCCGCGTTGTCCTGGAGCTTGGCGAGCTCCTGCTGGTACTTGGGCGGCAGCAAATCCTGACGCGTGGACAGCAGCTGGCCCAGCTTGATGAACGTGGGCCCCAGCTCTTCAAGTGCCCGGCGCAGGTATTCCGGGGTTGCGGCCCGCTGCTGGGGGCGGTCTCCGGACTGCGGCTTGCGCCGGAAAGGAATCCGGTTTTCGAGGCCCGTGGCAGCCACCAGATAGCCGAGTCCGTTGCGGTACAGGATTTCCGCCATCTGCCGGTAGCGGTCAAGGTGGGTTTTCACAGAGTGCTCCGTTCCGGCGGCAGTCCTTTGGCACGCTGCAGCCGTACCTGAACCCTACGGTTGACCACGGACGCTGGAACAGGGGTGGACACCCTTTCACGGGCCCGGACCGCGCCATAGACTCGGAGCCCACCGACAAGGGAGACACCCGTGGCTATTCCAGCCGTACCCCAGGACCTGACGCTGCAGGAAAAGATCATGCTGCTCTCCGGGGCAGGATTTTGGGAAACCGCTGCCCTGCCCCAACACGGGATTCGGCCCCTGGTCCTGTCCGACGGCCCGCACGGCGTCCGGCGTCCCTCCGGGAGCTCCACCCTGGGGCTCGGCGACTCGGTTCCCGCCACCTGCTTTCCCGCCGAATGCGCCACGGCCTGCTCCTGGGACCGCAGCCTGCTTGCGGAGCTGGGCACCGCCGTCGCCCGCGAGGCCCGCGCCCAGGGCGTGGACATCCTGCTGGGACCTGGCCTGAACATCAAGCGCACTCCCCTGTGCGGGCGGAACTTTGAATACTTTTCCGAAGATCCGCTGCTTGCCGGTGAGCTGGGGGCGGCCTGGACGGCTGCGGTCCAGGCCGCCGGAGTTGGCACAAGCCCCAAGCACTTCGCCGCCAACAACCAGGAAGCGGACCGGATGCGCGTAGACGCGGTGGTCGATGAGCGCACCCTGCATGAGATCTATCTGCGTGCCTTCGAGATTGTGGTCCGCACTGCCAAACCGTGGACCGTGATGGCCGCCTACAACAAGGTCAACGGGATGCACGCCGCAGAGAACCCCTATCTGCTCAGGTCCGTCCTGCGTGTTGCCTGGGGCTATGAGGGAGCGGTGATATCCGACTGGGGAGCGGTCACCAACCGGGTTGCCGCGCTCGCCGCCGGCCTGGATCTGGAAATGCCTGCCAGCGGCGGCATCGGTGCCGATGAATTGGCAGCAGGACTGGATGCCGGGACCATCACGGAGGCGCAGATTGATGCCTCGGTCTCCCGCCTGCTCGGTCTGGTGCACCGTGCCTCCGAGCAGTTGGAGGAAAGCGGGCAGCCGCTGGAACGTGAGCAGCTGCCGGACGGCGGGAGTGAGGAACCTCTTGCGCAGGGCGACGACGGCGGGGCCCTCTACGCAGCCAGCCATGACCTGGCCCGGCGGGCAGCGGCCGCTTCCATGGTGCTGCTCAAGAACGACGGCGGGCTGCTTCCGCTGGCTGCCGGCGGCACGGTTGCCGTGATCGGTGAGCTGGCGCGCACGCCCCGCTATCAGGGCAGCGGTTCCTCCCGGGTGAATCCCGTGCATCTGGTCAGTCCCCTCGACGCGCTGCAGGAAGAGCTGCCCGAACTGCTCTTCGAGCCGGGCTACTCGCTGGCCGTACCCGACACGCCGGCCGGGGAGGCCTCAGCTTCCCGACCCGAGGCGGTACCCGTGGACCTCGTGGAAACCGCGGCGGCGGCTGCTGCAGCCGCGGACACCGCCGTCGTCTTCCTCGGGTTGCCGGACGATGCGGAGTCCGAAGGATTCGACCGCACCACGCTGGACTTGCCCGACGCCCAGCTGGAACTGCTGGCCGCCATCCTCGAGGCGAACCCGCGGACCGTCGTGGTGCTCTTTAACGGCGGGGTGGTGACCACGTCCTGGGCGGGTGCGGTGCCCGCCGTCCTCGAAGCGTGGCTGCCGGGCGAGGCGGGCGGCAGCGCCGTGGCTGATGTGCTGCTGGGCCGCGCGGATCCCGGCGGAAGGCTGGCTGAGACCATTCCCCACCGGCTGCAGGACACCGCAGCCTTCGGCAACTATCCCGGCGAGGGCGGCACCGTCCGCTACGGCGAGGCCCTGCTGGTGGGGTACCGCTGGTATGACACCCGCGGCATCGACGTCGCTTTCCCCTTTGGCCATGGTCTGTCCTACACCCGTTTCACTTACTCGGATCTACTGATCCGCAGCAGCGGAACCGGATCCGGGCAGTTCATCACTGTGGAAATGACCCTCGCCAACACCGGCAGCCGCAGCGGCGCCGAGGTGGTGCAGCTTTACGTCGGCGCGCCGGACGACGACGGCGCCCAGCAGCGGCCGCTGCATCCGCGCCGTGAACTGCGCGGGTTCGAAAAGCTTCTGCTGGAGCCTGGCGAATCCCGGCGGGTTGAGTTCCGCCTGGGGATCCGGGACCTGTCCAGGTGGGATCCCGAAGCCCAGTCGTGGGTGGCGGACGCCGGCGAGTACCGCGTTGAAGTGGGCTCATCCTCCCGCGACATTCGCCTCGCAGGCGTTGCGGCGGTGGACGGCACAGTGCCCGCCCCGGCGCTGACCACCGAGTCCTCCATCCAGGAATGGCTGGCGGACCCGGAAGCGGCGGCCCAACTGGTGGCCGCACTGTCCGGCGGAGCAGGAGGAGCTGCTTCAGCCGGACTGGCCGCCTCACTTGCCCTGGTGGGCAATATGCCGCTGCGGCGCATGGCACGGTTTCCCGGCTCTCCGGTGACCCCCGAACTCCTGCATCAGCTTCAGGAGTGGCTGCGGGCCAGCCGCGGGTGACACTGATATGCGCAGCGGCCGCTAGGCCACACCCCAGCCTTCGTCCGCCGGCATGATCGCCCCGGTGACGTTGGCGGCGTCGTCACTGAGCAGGTAGGTCATGGGAGAGGCAATCTGAGCCGACTCAATTTCGGGAGAAGTCAGCGTGGGTGAGGGCAGCGGCCCGGCGCCGCCGAGGGAACCGTAGTTGGACTCCAGGGCGGAGCGGGTGGGCCGGGGGATGACGGCGTTCACGCGGATGCCGCGCGGACTGTAGATGAACGCTGCACTGCGCGTCAGGCCGATCACCGCATGCTTGGACGCCGTGTACGCGGCTCCGGCAATGGAGCCGCGCAGGCCGGCCTGGGAGGAAACATTCACAATGGATCCGGTGCCGCGGGAGAGCATCAGCGGAATCAGGGCGCGTGAGAGCCGAAAGGGTCCGTCCACGTTGATGCGGAAGACGCTCTCCCAGAGTTCGTCCTCCACTTCATGCAGGGCCACCATGTTGTCCGCGATTCCCGCCACGACTGCCAGCCCGTCCACGCGGCCCTGAGCCATGACGGCAATCCTGTTGACGTCGGACTGGTTGGAAATATCGGCAACCACTCCGGCGATGTCCAGATCCGGGGCGGTTTCGAGAAGCGCTTCCATCCGCAGCGTGCTGAGATCCACGGCAATCACGTGGCCGCCCTCGCGCGCGACGCGCAGAGCGGTGGCCCGGCCAATGCCCGACGCTGCACCGGACACCACCACCGTCTTACCGTCAAAACGGCCCTCCACCAGCGGCTCCACCCAGTCGTTCGGAGCCGGGGGCGGAGCTGAAGGGAATAGGTGGGCAGTGGCCGGTTGGACTGATTCATCCATAAGACGGTTGGCTGCCTCCACCATCAGGTCCAGATAATCCGTGGTCACCACACCGTTGCTCAGCGTTACCAGCGAGGAGAGCGGCAGCTTGCGGACGGCATACAGTGCCCGGGCGTCAGGGCTTCGGCGGGCCAGCAGATCGATCATGACCGTATGTCCGGCGGGATGGTCCAGCCAGTCCCCTATCAGGGAGTCAGTGGTCAGGGGCTGTACGGGATCCGGCATGCAGGCTCCGTTCCAGGCAACTGCGTCAGCTGCCCGGAACAGTTCCTGCGGGTGCGCCAGCGCAGCCGCACCTTATATCCAAGGGCTTTGCTGCTCTGTCGAGTATGGCACGGCGAACCGGACCCTGACTGCTTGGAGGGCCGGCCAGAAGGCCCGCTGTGCCAAAAATCCGCTGCGGCGCCGGTCAAGCCTTTTCAGGCCCTGCTACCAGCTTTTAGGCATCGAGTTCAATGGGAGCAATGTGCTCGGCGGGAAGCCGGTCCCGGTCATAGGTGATCTCGGTATAACCGTGCGGCATCGGGTGCCCGTGGGAGTCGAGGCTGACGAAAACGATCCGGTCAATCGTCAGGATGCTGCGGCGGGTGACCATGTTGCGCACTTCGGCGCGCATCGTCAGGGAGGTCCGGCCAAACTTTGTGGCGCGCAGTCCCATTTCGATCATGTCGCCCTGCTGGGCGGAGCTGACGAAGTTGATCTCCGACATCAGCTTGGTGACCACTCGGCCGTTGCCCATCTGCAGAATGGCATAAATTGTTGCTTCTTCATCGATCCATCGCAGAAGGCTGCCGCCGAACAGGGTTCCGTTAGCGTTGAGGTCTTCGGGACGGACCCACTTCCGGGTGTGGAAATTAATGTTTTCGAGGTCCATATTTCAAGATTACCGAGGCACAGGGGCCCTGAATGACGGCTGTGACGCACCTGACGGACCTCCGTCACATCTGCCGTCCGGGCACTGAAGGAGCGCCCCGGCCCCGCGCGTCCGGGCCCGGCCCGCGGTGAGGGAAAACACCTGCGGGTTTCCGGGCGGCGGCGGCAGCTCCGGGGTATTGGCCGGACGCTCTGCCCGGCAGGGTGTGTTAGGTTCAGCGTGCCGTGTGAGCCACTCTCACCGGACGGACACCACAGGCAGTTTTCCTTCAGCCAGGAGCCATCTTGACCAGCAAATTTGCTTCGCTTGCCCTTGACGCCGTTGATGTCCGCCGGCTGGCGGATTTTTGGACCCGGGCGCTGGATTACCGCATCGAGGAGGAGGGCGACGGCATCATCAGTCTTGCCCCCGTTGACGGTTACGGCCCGCCCATCGACATTGTGCCCGTACCGGAGCACAAATCGGTGAAGAACCGGCTGCACCTGGACCTGCGCGCGGACGGCTGCACAGGCGAGGAGGAAGTGCAGCGGCTGCTGGCTCTGGGCGCCGTCCGGGCTGACGTGGGCCAGGAACCCGATGTCACGTGGACCGTGCTGGCGGATCCCGAAGGCAACGAGTTCTGCATCCTCGGGACCTCCGCCTAGCCGGATCCTGGTCCCGGGCGGCCGAGTCCTGCGGCCTCGTCCCTGCGGTCCGCCGGGCCCTGGTCCAGGCGGAAGGGCGGATACTCGTCCCGCATCAGCGCGCCGTAGGCCAGCACGCGGTAGGACCACCGGTTCAGACCCATGATCAGGTCAAAGAGATGGCGCGGATACCGGCCGCGGAACAACAGGATGACAGCGGCAATGAGGACCAGCAGCACCAGCAGGGACAGGCCCTGCCGGCTGACCACGGCCGGCGCCCCTTCCCAACCCTCATCCCACGCATCACTGAACATCCCGCCCGGGACCATCCGGGACCATCCGCCGGTGTCGTCCTGGCTGCCCACGGGATAGAACCGGTTGACGACCACGGAGGCCTGGGTGAAGGCTGTGACCACCAGTGCCTGCGGAAGGACCAGCAGCCACCACTTCACCAGCACCAGCCAGCGGGAGAGCTCCCGGGGATAATCAACACTGAAATCCGCCGGGTAATCGGTGCGCTCCAAGGTGAACGGCGGATACCGGTCCGTCCCCAGCGCATGGGTGGCATAGAACGTCACCCGCCAGCTCCAGCGCACCACTCCCACATTGAATTCAAAAAGCCCCCGCGGATACCGCCCGGTGAAGAGGATGACGATCCCTGCAATCACTGTGGTGACGAAGAAGGCGATCCACAGGAAGAACAGCACAATGTAGTGCGGGATTGCCAGGAACCATTTGACCAGCCACATCCAGCGGGAAAGGTTGGGGTCTATTTCGCCGTAGAGCCGCGCGGGATAGCGCGGGCCGGCCAGTTTCGGGTCCCGCAGGCCGACGGCGGGGCCTCCTCCGTAAACTCCCGCGGCACCCGCGGCCGCAGCTGCCCCGGACGCCGGGCCGGCTCCGGCGGCGTGCGCACCGGCGGACCCTGCAGCGGATCCGGCGGATCCGGCGGGCTCCGCAGCTGATCCGTACGGTCCGGGACGTCCATACCGGTCCTGCATCTGGCCGTAGGTCTGAGGCGCTGCGGGCACCCCGGCGGGCTGCCCCGGTTGCCCCGGTTGCTCTGGTTGCCCCGGATCACCAGTGTCCGCAGGACGGACGCCGTCGGCGCCGCGGTGCCGAAGCCCGGAAGCCCCGGCAACCACCAGGGCAATCCCGGCAATGAGGAAGACGATGCTGGAGATCAGCAGGATCCACGTCAGCGGGCCGAGGAAATCAGCCCGCACCCCCGCCTGCAGGTCCGCGGCAACCGACCGGCTCCCGTCCGCGTTCATGATCACAACAGACCAGTCCCCGCCGTCCAGGTTCCATTCCAGAGACTGTTCACCGCTCCCGCTGGAGCTCTCTGCCCAGAAGTCCTGGCTGCCCGGAGGCGCGGGAGCCCTGGTGCCCTGGACCTCCAGGTAATCGACACGGAAAGGAGCGAAGGAAACGTCCTGCAGCTCGCTGCGCGGCACGTCCCGGAGGTAGCGGTCCACCTCGCCGCTTGGGCCGATACCGATGAACAGGTCCCGGCCCTGCACCGACTCGCCTTCCAGCTGCAGCGTTGCAACGGCGTCTTCCGCCCGCGCCCCGCCGTCCACGCTCACATCAGGCAGGGTCAGCGCATACGAATCAACCTCATAGGTCTCTTCAGGAAGCGACAGGAAGCGGTCATCGCTTTGCCCGGCGTTGAACACCCCCGCAACAGCCGCGCCCGCCGCCAATCCCAAACCCATCAGGATCAGCAGGCTTCCGATGACGATCAGAACTACTTTGCCGGTTCTCAGCGTCTTGCCGGTTTGCACAATGCAGACCTCCCCGGACCGCCCCCTACTGAAAAGGGTTCTCCGGGCCCGGGAGCCGTGTCAAGATTCCGGCTCCCGCCCGGCCCGGCTAGAAGTTGATCATGTGTCCGGTGAGGCCGTGGAACGCCTCCTGCAGTGCCTCGCTGAGCGTGGGGTGCGTATGTACGTTCCGTGCCAGCTCATAGGCGGTCAGGTCCCATTTCTGGGCCAGGGTCAGTTCGGGCAGCAGCTCGGAAACATCCGGCCCGATCAGGTGGCCGCCAAGAAGTTCCAGGTGTTCCTTGTCCGCCACCAGCTTGACGAACCCCACCGGTTCACCCAGTCCGTGGGCCTTGCCGTTGGCCGTGAACGGGAACGTGCTCACCACCACGTCATGGCCAGCGTCGCGCGCCTGCTGCTCGGTCAGCCCAAAGCTGGCCACCTGCGGCTGGCAGAACGTGGCCCGGGGCATCATCCGGTAGTCCCCCAGGGGCATGGTTTCGGCCTTGCCGATGGTCTCGGCGGCCACTACGCCCATGGCTTCGGCCACGTGGGCCAGCTGCAGCTTGGCAGTTACGTCGCCGATAGCGTAGATGTGCGGGACATTGGTGCGCATGAACTCGTCAATGGCAATCGCCCCGCGGTCAGTGAGCTGAACGCCGGTCTTTTCCAGGCCGTATCCTTCGGTGCGCGGCGCAAAGCCGATGGACATCATCACGCGGTCCGCTTCGATGGAACCGTCTTTGCCGTTCTTGTCCTTATAGGTCACGGTCACCGAGGAGCCGTTGTCCGTCACCGTCTCCACCTTCGTGGAGGTCATGATGGGGATGCCCAGTTTCTTGTACTGTTTGGCGATCTCCTTGGAGACGTCCGCGTCCTCATTGGGCAGGGCCCGGTCCAGGAATTCGATAATGGTCACGTCCACGCCGTAGCTGCGGTGCACATACGCGAATTCCATGCCGATGGCACCGGCACCCACAATCACGATCTTCTTCGGCAGGTCCCGGTCCATGATCTGGGCCTCGTACGTCACGACGTTCTCGGAGAGTTCGACACCCGGCAGCAGGCGCACGTACGTCCCCGTGGCAATGATGGCGTTGTCGAAGGTGATGCTTTCAGTGCCGCCCTTCGAGAGCGAGACGTCAAGGGTGTGGTCATCAGTGAACACCCCGTGGCCGTCATACTCGGTGATTTTGTTTTTCTTCATCAGGAAGTGGACGCCCTTGACCCTGCCCTCCGCGACCTGCCGGCTGCGGTCGAATGCGGCGCCGAAATCAAACGAAACGTCTCCGCTCATGCCGAAGGTTTTCGCCTGGTTGGTGAAAATCTGGGCGAGCTCGGCGTTGCGCAGCAACGCCTTGGAAGGAATGCAGCCCACGTTCAGGCACACACCGCCCCAGTACTTCTCCTCCACCACTGCCACGCTCAAACCGAGCTGGGCCGCCCGGATAGCCGCCACGTAGCCGCCCGGTCCGGCTCCCAGAATCACGACGTCGTAATGTTCACTCATGCTGGCCAACTCTCCTTTTGCACGCTGCTTTATGCACCGCGTAGGGGCAAGACTTCCATAGCTGGGTTAACACTCCCACAGCCTGTCTGTGGACTCCATCACAAATAGCCCCGGTATCCCGCCCAGGCGCGTCGCCGCTCCGGGAACGGGTCCAGCTCGATCCGGTCCTCGACGTCGAAAATCCGGGTCCGGCGCTCCACCGGTTCGTAGCGCGGCCAGTCAGGACCCGGGCAACCGGTTTTCGCCAGGCTCAGCAGGGTCCCCTGGAAACGCGCCGAGAGTTCCTTCAGGGCCGCTGCCCCGCCGAGCAGGGACAGGGCACGCGTAATGGGCTCGCGGGTCTCACCGAACATCACGGGAACATCCATGGCGTGGGTCGCTCCGAAGCCGAGCAGGTTCATCATCGGAGTGGCGAAGTCATATCGGTAGGACCAGGTGGGTGCCACCAGAGAATGGGATTCGGCCACCACGGTGGAGGGGTACCAGAACACGAGGTCGCCGCTGATTTCCACCGACTGTTCCCGGGACGGATACCCGGGATAAGCGGCAAGCACCCGGGACTGGGCCTGGGGGTCGGTGCCGGCAAACATCTTTTCAATCCGGTCCGGGGTGGAAGGGAGGATGTCCACAATCCGGGCAAACAGCGCCCCCTCCCGGGCCATGGTGCCCAAAACCAGCGGCACCGGAGCCGAGTTCCCCTTCATGAACGTGTCGAAGGGGTGCTCGGGCAGGAAGTCGCCGTCGATCACCGGCGAGACACTCAGCGAACCCGGCTTCGCGGCCGGTCCAATCTTGGACGTCAGCTCGCTGGTGGCGCGCACCAGTGCGGAGGCCGGAAGGGTGGACAGGGCGTCAGCGGCATCGGACAGCGGCACCTTGAGGATCGCCAGCAGATCCCGCGCCCAGGACGCATGGAGCTCGCGGGAGTAGGCACTGGACGGGGCGGCACTCTGGGCATAGGCCTGATGGAAGAGCCCCCGGGCGGCCGGGATGCACATCAGCGATGTCACGGAGATCCCGCCGGCGGACTCTCCGAAAATGGTCACATTCTCCGGATCCCCGCCGAACGCTTCGATGTTGTCCCGGACCCATTCCAGGGCAGCCACCTGATCGCGGAGTCCCAGATTGGAGTCGAAGGTCCGGCCCGGGCCGGAAAAGGAACTGAAATCCATGAACCCCAGGGCTCCGATCCGGTAATTCAGGGAAACGTAAACCGCTTCCCCGGCCCGGACCAGATTGGAGCCGCGGTAGGTCTTCACAGTGGAAGACCCGGAACTGAACGCGCCGCCGTAGAAGTACACCAGGACGGGGAGCCGGTCAAACCCGGGTTCGAGGGGCGCGGAGACATTCAGCGTGAGGCAATCCTCGTCCATGGGAGCCCGCCGCCTGGACCCGGTCAGGGACGGGTTGCGGGACTGCGGCGGTGCGGCGCCAAAGGCGGATCCGTCCAGCACCCCGCTCCAGCGGTCCGGCGGCTGCGGCGAACGCAACCTCAGCTCCCCCACCGGCGGCGCAGCAAAGGGAATGCCCCGCCACGTGCGCACGCCGTCTGCCACGGTTCCCCGGACCAGCCCGTTTGCAGTGGGAATCAGCAGGGATGTCACGTTTGTGGTCATGAGCTGCTCCATTCCTGGAAGGAGTCAGGTGCGACCTTTTACGTTAGACCTGCCTCCTGCCCGCCTCCTAGGGGCGGGCGCCACCCCGGCCGCTGCCCGCCCCTAAAAGGCGATCAGCGACAACTGCGCGCTAAGCAGCGAAGGCCAGCTCACGCACACGGACCCCGGCCGGCTGCCGCCCGCCGGCGGCAAGACGCTGCAGCCGGCGGTGCACCAGGATCTCCTTCAGGCACAGCAGGGCCACGGCAGCCACGTTGAGGGCGGCCTTGGTGCCGGTTGACCAGTCAGTTGTCACGCACAGGACCCAGACACTCAGCAGGACGGGCACGTCCATGACGCGCAGGCCCTTCACCGGTCAGTCCTTCCAAGCAGTTGCTGCAGTGAAGCCATGATAACTATTCCCCCCATAAAGACTGAGACTAAAGACCGAGACTAAAAACCGAAACTATGCAATTGCGCCACATCTAATGCGTCGCATTTAATGGGGGCCTTTGAGACATAAAGCGTGTGTAATTTTTACCACATCCCGGCAGCCGACGGTACTCAGGACATCCTCACTGAATAGTGACGGATCCCCCGTCCACATTCCAGCGGGCATCCAGGCGGACGTTTTCCAGCATCCGCCGGTCATGCGAGACGAGCAGCAGGGCGCCCTCATAGCTTTCCAGCGCCTCCTCCAACTGCTCGATGGCCGGCAGGTCAAGGTGGTTGGTGGGCTCATCCAGCACCAGCAGGTTCACTCCCCGGGCCTGCAGCAGCGCCAGTGATGCCCGGGTGCGCTCGCCCGGAGACAGGGACTCCACGCGGCTGGTCACCTGATCGGCCTTGAGCCCGAATTTGGCCAGCAGGGTACGCACCTCGGCACTGTTCATTTCCGGAACAGCCGCCTCAAAAGCGTCTCCCAGCGCCAGGGCGTGATCCAGCTGTCCGCGGGCCTGGTCGATTTCGCCCACGGCCACCGAGGATCCCAGGGACGCGCTGCCTTCGCTGGGGTCCAGGCGTCCGAGCAGGAGCGCCAGCAGCGTGGATTTGCCGGCACCGTTGGGCCCGGTGATGCCAATCCGCTCGCCGGCATTGACCTGCACCGAGACCGGACCAAGCGTGAACGACCCGCGCTGCGCCACAGCGGAATTCAGGGTGGCGACGACGGAACTGGAGCGGGGTGCGGATCCGATGGTGAACTGCAGCTGCCATTCCTTGCGCGGTTCTTCCACTTCATCCAGGCGGGCAATCCGGGATTCCATCTGCCGCACTTTCTGCGCCTGCTTTTCGGAGGATTCCATTGATGCCCGGCGCCGGATCTTGTCATTGTCCGGGGATTTCTTCATGGCATTGCGGACGCCCTGCGAGCTCCATTCACGCGTGGTGCGGGCACGCGAGACCAGGTCCGCCTTCTTGTCGGCAAATTCCTCGTAGGCTTCACGGGCGTGCCGGCGCGAAACGTCGCGCTCCTCCAGGAAAGCGTCATAGCCGCCGTCGTACACGGCCACCTTGTTTTGTGCCAGATCAAGCTCCACCACGGTGGTCACGCAACGGGCGAGGAATTCGCGGTCATGGGATACGAGGACGACGCCGCCGCGCAGGCCCTGCACAAATTCCTCCAGCCGGGCCAGGCCGGCCAGGTCCAGGTCATTGGTGGGCTCGTCCAGGAGCACAATGTCGAACCGGCTCAGCAGCAGGGCCGCCAGGGCCACGCGGGCAGCCTGCCCGCCGGAGAGCGACGTCATCAGCGCCTGAGCGCCTACATCCAGTCCCAGCTCGGCAAGGACCGCCGGGATCCGGTCCTCCAGGTCAGCGGCGCCGCTGGCCAGCCAATGGTCCAGCGCGACGGCGTAGGCGTCGTCGGCCCCCTTGGCTCCGGACCCGAGTCCCTCCGCCGTAGCCTCCATGGCTTCGGTGGCTGCAGCCGCACCGGTGCGCCGTGCAATGTATCCGGCCACGGTTTCGCCCTCGAGGCGTTCGTGTTCCTGCGGCAGCCACCCGATGAACGCATCGGCGGGAGCGGTGGACACGGTGCCGGCGAGCGGTTCGGCAGCACCGGCGAGCAGGCGGAGGAGAGTCGATTTTCCGGCGCCGTTGGAGCCCACAACGCCCACGACGTCGCCCGGCGCGACCGTCAGGTTGAGATGGGAGAACAGGGTGCGGTGGGCGTAGCCGCCGGAGAGGTCCCGGGCTACGAGTGTTGCAGTCATGCTTCCATCCTATTTTGTTTGCGCCTGCGGGTTTTTCGGCTCCCGGCATGCCGCCGGGTTCCCCTGCCCTTATCCGGGCCGGCCCTGCGGCGTAAATTGGGGCCATGACCCAGAGCTCCCCCACCGGTCCCGGCGCCTTGCGCCTGATCTTTCCACAATGGCAGGGTGCTTCCGGGCCCTCGACCCACCAGCTGCATCCGGGGGTGGACGCGCACGACACCCAGCTTTCGTTCAATCTTGGCCCGGCCCTGCTGGAACTGATGTCCCCGGACCATGACGGCCCCACCGCGTACGTGCCCGTGAGCACCGACACCAGCGACGAAGCACTGGCCACGGTGGACGGCATTTACGCCCGGGACGCCGTGATGCGCCAGCTGACCGACGCGCTGGACATCCTGCGGGAGGCCGCACCCGAGTCCATAGTCACCTTCGGCGGTGAATGTTCGGTGAGCGTGGCACCCTTCAGCCATCTCGCCTCCGTCTACGGCGAGGACCTTGCGGTGCTCTGGATCGATCCCCACCCCGACACCGGTGTCCCCGGGGATTCCTACACCGGGTTCCATTCCATGGCCCTGGCCACCCTCGCGGGAGAGGGCGACGCCGGAATCATCGCCGCGCTGCCGGCACTGATTACGCCGGCGAAAATCCTGCAGGTGGGGCTGCGGCAGTGGGACGCCGAAGGCATAGCCGTCAAGGAACGGCTCGGCATCAAGAGCGTGGGCATCACGGAGACTTCCGAGGACAGCCGCAGGGTTATGGACTGGATTGCCGGCACCGGTGCGACGCAGCTGGCGGTCCACATTGATCTGGATGTCCTGGACCGGCGCGACTTCACCAATTCCCCCGGCAGCAACCCTGACGGCATGCGGATTGCCGACCTGGTGCGGTTGGTGGCCGATGTGTCCACCGTGGCCAACATCGCCGGACTCACCCTGACCGAACATATCCCGGTGGAGCTGATGCGGCTGGGCGGCCTGCTGCGGGATCTGCCGATCTAAACAGGCCCGGCCACATCGAACCCAACGTCCCGCGGCACTTTATTCCCGATGCGCCCGTAAAATTCGGCTGCTTAGCCATTAGCGGAACGGGTAGGTGCTTAAACCGTAAGCGTGCTTATGGTGGCTGGGACACTGATCCCCACGAAAGGACTCACCATGTCACGCATTGCCATCATCGGAGGCCACGGCAAAGTCGCCCTCCACCTGGCCAAGGACCTCACGGCCAACGGCCACCAGGTCACGTCACTGTTCCGCAACCCGGACCACACCTCCGACGTCGAAGCCACGGGTGCCGCCGCCGTCGTCGCCGACGTCGAAAACCTCTCCACCGAAGAAATCGCGCAGAAGCTTGCCGGCCAGGACGCTGTTGTCTGGTCCGCCGGTGCCGGCGGGGGAACCGCCGAACGCACCTACGCGGTGGACCGCGACGCCGCCATCCGCTCCATGGACGCGGCCAAGGCGGCCGGTGTCCCCCGGTATGTGATGGTGTCCTACTTTGGCGCGGGCCCCAACCACGGTGTCCCCGAGGACGACGGCTTCTTCGCATATGCCGAGGCCAAGGCCGCAGCCGATGAATATCTGCGCAGCAGCGGACTGGACTGGACCATTCTCGCTCCCAGCGCGCTGACCATGGATCCGGGCACCGGGAAGATCGAAACCGGCCCCGGCATCGAAGGCACCCAGGTGTCCCGCGAAGACGTGGCCCTTGTTGCCGCCGCCGTGCTGGACCGTCCCGCCACAATCGGGCAGACTATCGAATTCAATAACGGATCGGTTCCCGTTGACGCCGCCCTTGATGCTTTGAAGGAGCAGAACTCATGAGTCTTGTCGTAGTAGCCACCATGGTGCCCAAGCCTGAGTTCCGGGACGACGTCATTTCCGTGCTGGAAGAGTCGATCGCCCGCGTGCACGCCGAGGATGCCGGCTGCGAGGTGTACAGCCTCAACGAGGGACGCGACCGCCTGGTCATGATCGAAAAGTGGGCCAGCCCCGAAGATCTGCAGGCCCACTCGGCGAGCCCCGCGTTCAAGGCCCTGACCGCTGCCCTCGACGGCAAGCTCTCCGGCGAGATGGACGTTCAGGTGCTCCAGCCCCACCCCGCCGGCACCCCCGGCCAGGGACAGGTCTAGCAGCACAGGTCTAGCAGCTGGTCCAGCAGGACAAATCCAGCAGCACAGGCTTAGGCCTGCAGTTTTCGCCGGACGCCGGACAAGGTCCGTGCCCGTTGTTCTCCCGCAGGGGATGCAACCGGCACGGACCTTGTCCGTTAAGCGGATGCCGACGCCGGGCTAAACCGTCAGCTTCGCAGGACAACATTCCTGGGCTCATGGTCCAGGGCAGCCGGCGCGTCGATGATCCGGAAGCCGGCCTCCTCCGCCAGAGCGGTGAAACCGTCCACATCAATCCAGTGAAGCAGCCAGTTCCTTTTGAGCTGCTGAAGCATGCCGTTGCTTTCGCGTTCGTAGCGAAGGGCGGTGATCTGCGTGCGGGCACTTTCGTCGCGTTCCACGTTGACTACGCGGCAGGCGATCCACCCGTTGGCCGTTTCCTGCCGCGTCACACTGCCGGTGTCGTCGGCCGTGGCGGGCTCCGGAACAAAAAGCGGAACGACGGCAGTGCCGTTGGGGACGAGGGCACGTTTTATGCTGTGCAGGGTCTGGCGCATCGCGTCGTCGGTGGGCAGGAGATTAAAGGTGGGCCCCGCCAGAAAGACCGTCGCATACTGACGTGACGGATTCATTGACTCCATCGACGCCACCCATGCGCTCACGTCGAGGTTCCGGGTTTCCGCCCGCTGGTGAAGCCTGGCGATCATGTCCGGGGATGAGTCCAGGCCGTCAACGTCGATTCCGCTCTCCCTCAGATCCAGCAGGGGGTCACCGTCGCCGCAGCCCAACTCGAGGGCCGGTTCACCGTACTGCGCAATGAGGTCCCGGTATTGCAGGGGATCGAAGCTGGCGGACTTGAGCGGTTTGTAGAGATCGGCGACGAGCCCGGTGTAGAAGGATGCAGCTGACGTACCGGCCATGTGTGTTGCTCCCTGAGAGGCACAAACAGAATTGCATGTCATTATGCCGCAGATCACCCGCTGCGCCGAGCACCGGCCGCCCGCCGGCATGGCTGTGATTAACGCCTCCTGTCAGTGCACGCCCGGATACCTAAAATGGAAGAAGCACCGTACAGCCCTGATTCGATATGAAAGTTAGGAGCCATTGGACCTCACCACCACACTGCGCCGCATCGACTACGGCGAGCCTTCAGAGAACGGCGCAGCAACCTACATCCTGCACACGGCCGCAGGAGTCTTCCGCACCCAGCCGGACAATATCCGGCCCCGCTCCCTCGCCCTCGCAGTGCCTGTCAGTTCCAATCTTCCCGCCCGGCCCCGCCTCACATTGGTCCTCAACGATGAACAGAGCGTGGTCGACTGGCGGCCTGCCGCTGAAGTGGAGCAGCCGCCGAGCGAAGTCTCGCTGCACGGGGTGGAGTGGGACGGGCATTTCGGCCTGGCCGCGGACTACTACGACACTGCCGCCGCTGCCGCTGCCGCGCCGGACACCCGCTGGGCAGTCGTCCGCGGCGGCCCCGACCGCCGCTTCGTGCTTGGCCCCACCGCCGATTACGCCGAAGCCTTCCGCGCGGCCGTCAATCACAACCTTTCCGACGACTACCGCGCGGATACCTTTGATGACCGGTACATAGTGATTCAAGCCGCCCTCGCCGAGTGGGCCTGCTACGCCGCCGAAGGTCCGCGCGCTGACAGCTGAGTTCCGCTGCAGCAGCTCCCCTGGCTGAGCATCCTGCGCAGCCAGTCAGCGAATGCTCTCGTATGCCTCCAGAGCGTTCCGGCGGGACTCCTTCAAATCCACGAGCGGCTCGGGATAGGCGGGAGTCAAGGCGTCCGGCACCCAGCGGGAGACGTACTCACCGTTGGGATCAAAGCGCTTCGCCTGCGTCTGGGGATTGAAGATCCGGAAGAAGGGTGCTGCGTCCGCGCCTGAGCCGGCGACCCACTGCCAGTTGGCGGGATTGCTCGCGGGGTCTGCGTCCACGAGGGTCTCCCAGAACCATTCCTCGCCCACCCGCCAGTGGATGCCCAGGTTCTTGATCAGGAAGCTGGCAGCCACCATCCGCACCCGGTTATGCATCCAGCCCATGCTCCACAGCTGTCGCTGGCCGGCGTCGACCAGTGGAATCCCTGTTCTTCCGGCCTTCCACGCATCCAGGGCGGCCAGGTCCTCCGGCCGGGATGCCGACGGCGGCTGCGCACCCTTCCCGCGCAGGATCGCCGGGGTCTGCGGTCCGGCGCCTTCCGGATGTTCCCAGGGGAACCCGTCGAAGGCAGGCCGCAGGTTCTTCGTGGCCAGATCCGGGTTGTGAAAGAGCTGGTGCCAGCAGAACTCACGCCAGCCGATTTCGGTGCCGAACACATCCGGCCCCGGCCCGTTCCCGCGGACGCGGGACAGCGCGTGCCAGACCTGGAACGGACTCACGTGCCCCCATCGCAGGTACGGGGAGAGCCGGCTGGTTCCGGGCTTCGCCGGGCGGTCGCGGCCGTCGTCGTAATTCTGCACCGGGCCGGCCAGGAAGTCGCCAAGGGCGGACAGGCCGGCCTCCTCGCCCGGGGTCCAGGCTTCGGCCAACCCTGCGGACCAGTCCGGATGCAGCGGCAGCAGGTTCCAGTCCGCCAGGTCCTCTCCGGCGGGGATACCGGCCGGCGGGGCGGCGGCCTTGTCCGGAGCCGAAAGGGGCGCCCGGAAGTCCATTGCGGAGACCGTGCGCCAGAACGGGGTGAAGACGCGGTACGGTCCGCCGCCGCCGGTACGCACAGTCCAGGGTTCGTGCAGCAGCGAAGCCTGGAAGCTCTCCGCGTGCACATCCGCGGCCGCGGCCCTTGCCTTGACCGCGGTGTCCACCTCCCGCTCCGGCCCGCCGTAGCGCCGGTTCCAGAAGATCCGCTCGGCGCCCGCTTCCTGCACGAACGCGGGAACGACGTCGCCCGCCGGCCCCCGCTGCAGTACCAGCGGAATGCCCAGGGCCTCAAGGTCGTGCCGCAGGGTCTTCAGCGCGTGGTGCAGCCACCACTTTGCGGCGGACCCAAGCGGCCGGATGCCAGGTGATTGCTCATCCAGAACATACAGGGCCACCGCGCCGCCTTCGGAGGCCGCGGCCAGGAGGGCGGGATTGTCAGCTGTGCGCAGGTCGTCGCGGAGCCAGACGATGGAGACCACGGGCAGGTCCTTTCCTTGGGTACCACGACCCTACCCGCAGCCCTGGCCGGATTGCTGCGCCCTCAGATCCGGACGCCTTCGCCTGCAGATTCATCGAAATCTCCGGCCCGGCGCCGGAAGCGGGTCAGGATGTCCGTCAACTCTGTGAGGTCCTGCTGTCCGAACCCCGGCCGGGAAAACACTTCCGCGTTCAGGGCGGACGCGGCCAGGGGCACCAGTTCCCTGCCGGCAGGCGTGATTTCCACCAGGACCGTCCGCCCGTCGGAAGGATGCGGGCGCCGCTCGGCCAGTCCAGCCTGTTCCAGCCGGTCCACGGTGTTGGTGACCGACGTCGGATGCACCTGGAGCCGGGCCCCCGCCTTGGCCATGGGCAGGGCTCCGCTGGCGGTAAAGCTCAGCAGGGCCAGCAGTTCGAACCGGGAAAAGGTCAGCCCAAACGGCTTGAGCACGGTTTCTACCCGGGTGAACAGGATCTGCGAGGTCCGCATCACGGCAGTCACCGCAGCCATCCCGTCCGCTGCGTCCCCCCATCCGTGTTCCTCCCAGTGCCGCCGGGCCTGCCCGATCGGATCCTGCGCCAGGGGCTTGGCCGTCGCGGTCACCCCCGCAGCTCCGGAAACTCGTCGTCCCGGAATTCGACGCCGGACCGGACGGCACCGCCGTCGTTCTCCAGTGCCCGCAGCTGGACCCGGCGGATCTTCCCGGACATCGTCTTGGGCAGCTCGTGGAACTCCAGCCGGCGCACCCGCAGATAGGGGGCCAAATGTTCACGGGCATACGCCAGGATCGACAGGGCTGTCTTCCGGTTGGGCTCCCACCCGTCAGCCAGTGCCACATAGGCTTTGGGCACTGCCAGCCGCAGTTCATCGGGAGCAGGAACGACGGCGGCCTCCGCCACCGCAGGATGTTCGATCAGGACGCTCTCCAGCTCAAAGGGGCTGATCTTGTAGTCGGAGGCTTTGAACACGTCATCGGTGCGGCCGATATAGGTGATGTATCCCCCGGCATTCCGGGCAGCCATGTCCCCGGTGTGGAAGTAGCCGTCCTTCATGGCCGCTTCGGTGCGTTCCGGATCTCCCCGGTATCCGGTCATCAGGTTCAGCGGCACCGCGGAGAGGTCCAGGCAGATTTCCCCTTCCTCTCCCGGAAGTCCGGTGGCCGGGTCGATCAGAACCACCGGAACGCCCGGCAGCGGACGGCCCATGGATCCCGGATGCAGGTCGGCCCCGGGGGTGTTCCCCACCAGCGCCGTGGTTTCGGTTTGCCCAAACCCGTCACGGATGGACAGCCCCCACGCATCTTGGACTTTGGAAATCACCTCGGGGTTCAGCGGCTCACCGGCGCCGATCAATTCGCGCAGGTGTTCCGGGCGCTCCCCCAGGCTGGACTGGATCATCATCCGCCAGACAGTCGGCGGTGCACACAGGCTCGTGACTCCGGCCCGGTGCATCTGCTCCAGCAGCGCCTCGGGCCGGAAGCGGGCGTAGTTGTAAATGAAGACCGTGGCCTCGGCGTTCCACGGCGCAAAGAAGCTGCTCCAGGCATGCTTGGCCCAGCCCGGTGAGCTGATATTCAGGTGGATGTCTCCGGGCTGCAGTCCCAGGAAGTACATCGTGGACAGGTGGCCCACGGGGTAGGACACCTGCGTGTGTTCCACCAGTTTGGGCCGGCTGGTGGTTCCCGACGTGAAATAGAACAGCAGGGGATCAGCGGCAGCCGTCACGGTCTGCAGCGGGACCGGTTCGGCAGCATAGGCCTGGCGGTAGTCCAGCCAGCCCTGCTCCCGCAGGCGCTCCACACCTCCGTCGAAGGCTCCCCCTCCCACCAGGACCTTTCCGTAGTCCCCGGGGACGCCGTCGAACTTTGCAGCGTCCCCGGCGTTGGCGATAACCCAGCGCGCTCCCCCGCGGAGAATCCGGTCCGCGAGGTCGGCGCTGCCGGCGGCGGAGGCGGTGGGCATGATGACGGCGCCAAGCTTCATGGCCGCCAGCATGCTCTCCCACAGTTCCACCTGGTTGCCGAGCATCAGCATCACGGGATCCCCGCGCTGCACCCCGGACGCCGAAAGCCACGCAGCCACCTGGTCGGACCGGCGGACCATGTCATCGAAGCTGTATTTCTGCTCCGATCCGTCCTCTTCCACGATCCACAGGGCGCAGGCTGAGTTGCCGCGGGCCATGGCATCAAACCAGTCCACCGCCCAGTTGAATGATCCCTCCAGCCGCGGCCAGGCGAAGGTTTCCACTGCCTTTTCATAGCTGCCCGACAGGGCGAGCAGCTCGTCCCGGGCTGCCCGGAACAAAGTGGTGGCGCTGGTCTGGTTCATCGTGCCTCTTCCTCGTGCTTGGTGTCGTCAGCGGTGGTGGCGGGTGCCGTTCCGTCCGGAAAAACCGGTCCGGTCCAGGTGAAGCGGGGATCCTCCTTGGCAAGGAAGGCACGGACACCGATCCCCGGATCCGGTGCCGCCGCCATCTCGTGCTGCCAGCGGCGGCTGGCCGCCTCGAGGCCGGGCAGTTCCACCGGAGTCCCGCCGGCCGCAATAATGTCCACCAGCTCTTTCGTGGCCTGCAGCGAGAGCTGGGACCTGCCGGCGAGCCGGTGCGCAAAGGCAGCGACGTCGGTCCAGAAGTCCGCCTGCGCAATCACCCGTTCCACCAGGCCCAGGCGCAGCGCCTGTTCGGCGGGAACAAAGTCGCCGCTGAACAGCAGGTACTTGGCTGCGCCGGGACCTGCCAGCCGGACCAGCCGCTCAATGCCGGAGAGCGGATACACAATCCCGATCTTGGCCGGCGTGATGCCAAAAACGGCCCGGTCCGAGGCCAGCCGGATGTCGCATGCTCCCGCCACCTGCCACGCCCCGCCCAGGCAGTACCCGTCCACGGCGGCAATGACCGGTTTGGGGAACGCCGCAATGGCCTCCTCCCCCGCTGTGACGTCGCCGCCGTCGTGCAGGCCGTTGTCCGGATTGTGCAGGATCGCCTTCAAATCGGAGATGTCCGCACCGGCGGAGAAATCTTCGCCGTCTCCGCGGATGACCACCGCCTTGACGCCGGGATCCTCCGCAAGCGGAGCGAGCACGACGGCGAACTCCCGCCACATGTGCGCGGTCAGCGTATTGCGGCGGCCGGGATTGGACAGCGTCAGCGTTGCCACCGGCCCGTCCAGGGTAAGGCGCAGGGTGCCTTTGCTCATGGATTCCTCAGTTGCCCGGCAGGGTTCAGCCGCGCAGCTTAACGTTGATCTGCTTGGTTTGAGTGAATCCGGCCAGCATGCCTTCGAGCGACACCTCACGGCCGATCCCGCTCTGCTTGTAGCCGCCGTAGGACTGGCCCACCACCTGACCGCCGCCCTGGTTGACCTGCACCCAGCCGGCATCGACCCGGTGGGCGGTGTTCAGCGCGTTGTCCAAGTTGTGCGACCAGACGTAGGCGGCCAGTCCGTAATGCGAGTCATTGGCCATGCGGATGACGTCTTCGGTGTCGCGCCACGGAATGGCGACGAGCACGGGGCCGAAGATTTCCTCCTGCGCCAGGCGGAAATCGTTGCGGCCGCCGCCAAAGATCGTGGGCAGGTGGAAGTAGCCGTCGGTCAGCGGGCCTTCTGCGGGAACGCTGCCGCCCAGGATGGTGTCCATGGATCCGCGGCCGTCTTCAAGGTAGCCGCTGATGGAGGAGAACTGGCTGTTGTTGATGATTGCGCCCATGTCGGTGGCCTCGTCCAGCGGGTTGCCCACCTTCAGGGCGCCGAGCTTGGCAGCGAGCCGTTCCAGCACCTCGTCGTAGATGTCCTCGTGCAGGAACAGCCGGGATCCTGCCGTGCAGCTCTGTCCCTGGCGGGTGAAGCGGGAGGCGAGCAGCAGGCCGTCAATCAGGTCATCATCCACGGCATCCGGGAAGACGATGGACGGGTTCTTTCCGCCGAGTTCCAGGGACACATGGGCGAGCCGTTCCCCGGCGGTGCGGGCGACGCCGCGGCCCACCTCGGTGGAGCCGGTGAAGGAAACCTTATCCACGCCGGGGTGCTCGGCCAGCGCAGCGCCGATGACGCTTCCGCGTCCGGTGAGGGCATTGACGGTTCCGGCCGGAAGATGGCGCGAGCAGATCTCGGCCAGCAGCAGGAT
Source organism: Arthrobacter sp. TJ-178 (assembly GCF_058269275.1). Taxonomy (NCBI): domain Bacteria; kingdom Bacillati; phylum Actinomycetota; class Actinomycetes; order Micrococcales; family Micrococcaceae; genus Arthrobacter; species Arthrobacter sp. TJ-178. Next base: position 436,735 of record NZ_JBZCNK010000003.1, read on the forward strand.
GGTGAGCGGGGCGTCGTCGGCGGCCTTGAGGATCACCGTATTGCCGGCGGCCAGGGCGGCCGGCAGCTTGAAGCCGGCGATCATCAGCGGCGAGTTCCAGGGCAGGATGCAGGCCACCACGCCCAGCGGTTCCAGCCGGGTGTACTGCAGCTGGCCGTCGCCGGCCGGCAGCGTCACGCCCTTGACCTCGCCGGCAATTCCGGCAAAGTAACGGAACAGCGCCACCAGCGTGGTGACTTCCGGGCGGGCCTGCGTGCGCAGGGCGTTGCCGGTGTCCAGCGCCGTGAGCCGGGCAAAGTCCTCCGCCCGCGACTCAATCTCATCCGCGATCAGGGACAGGGCCCGTGCCCGGACCGTGAAGTGGACGTTGCGCCAGCCCGGGAATGCTTCCCGCGCAGCGGCCACCGCCCGGTCCACGTCCTCGGGGCCTGCGGCCGGAACCCGGGCAATCACGGTTTCCCGCTTGGCAGGGTTCATGACGTCCCGCCAGGAGCCCGAGGCAGCTTCCACCGGTTCCCCGCCGATCCACATGGGCTGGTCCGTGCCGGACAGAAACGAGCTGTAATCGGGCGTTTCGGAAGCTCCGGCCGCGGGTTCCGCCGGAATGTTGAGCTGGGTCATGATGCCTCGTTCTCTGGGTGGAATGGGTGGGATGGGTGGGATGTGTGGAGAGGGGAACGGTGCTTAGCGGTGCTTGAAGTCCGGCTTGCGTTTTTCGATGAACGCAGCCATTCCTTCCTTCTGGTCTTCGAGGGCAAATACGGAGTGGAACACCCGCCGCTCCAGACGGATGCCGGAGTCCAGCGTTGTTTCAAAGGCGGCGTTCACGAGTTCCTTGCCGAGCATGGCCACGGGAGCGGACATGGAGGCGATGGTCTCTGCGGTGGAACGGGCGTCGTCGAGCAGATCCGCGGCCGGCACCACGCGGGAAACCATCCCCGAGCGCTCGGCCTCCTCGGCACCGATGGTCCGGCCGGTGAGGATCATTTCCATGGCTTTGGCCTTGCCCACCGCACGGGTCAGGCGCTGCGAGCCGCCGATTCCGGGAATGACTCCGAGCTTGATTTCCGGCTGGCCGAACTTGGCGGTGTCGGCGGCGATGATGAAGTCGCACAGCAGGGCCAGTTCGCAGCCGCCGCCCAGGGCGTGGCCGGCGACGGCGGCGATCACGGGGGTGCGCACGGCCGCCAGGGTGTCCCAGCCGCGGAACCAGTTCCCCAGATACATGTCCATGTAGGTCTTCTCGGACATTTCCTTGATGTCCGCGCCGGCGGCAAAGGCCCGTTCGGATCCGGTGATCACGATGGCGCCGATGTCCGGATCGTTGTCCAGGTCGGTGGCTGCGGCCACCACGTCCTGCATCATCCCGAAGTTCAGCGCGTTCAGCGCCTTGGGCCGGTTCAGGGTGATGATGCCCACCCGGCCGCTGCGCTCCAGGAGGATGTTCTCGTACTCGCTCATGCTGCTCCGCTCTTTCCTGCCGGCTGCTGCCCGGCAGTGTCACTGTTGTTTCTGACACTGCTGCTGTCAGTGCTGCTGTCCGCTGCGCCGCCGGTGGCGGCGCGGATGGTCTTGATGACGGCTGAAAAGTCTTCCCCGCCGCTGCCGGAATCCGTCAGGTTCCGGAAGATTTCCCCGGCCCGGCGGCCGAGGTCTGCCTGCACACCGGTGGAGTCCAGGGCGTCGGCGGCCAGGCCCAGGTCCTTGGCCATGAGGGCCGCCGCGAATCCCGGCCGGTAGTCCCGGTTCGCCGGGCTCGCGGGGACCGGACCGGGGACCGGACAGTTGGTGGTCAGTGCCCAGCACTGTCCGGAGGCCGCCGAAGCGACATTGAACAGCGCCTCATGCGTCAGGCCGAGCTCCTCGCCCAGGACAAAGGCCTCGCTGACGGCGATCATGGACACGCCCAGGATCATGTTGTTGCAGATTTTTGCTGCCTGCCCGGCTCCGGGCCCGCCGCAGTGCACCACGCGTCCGCCCATCACTTCAAGCACGGGCAGGGCCGAGGCAAAGTCTTCCTCCGCTCCGCCCACCATGAACGTCAGGGTTCCCGCTTCGGCTCCCACCACGCCGCCGGACACCGGCGCGTCCAGGCCGCGGTGTCCGGTTTCCAGCATGAGGGCGTGCGCGGTGTTGGCGTCATCCACGGAGATGGTGGAGCACTCGATGAAGAGGGTGTCGGGGCCGGCGGCCGCGAGCAGCCCCAGGGTGTCGCCGTCGCCGGAGAGGACGTTCAGCACATGCGTTCCCGTGGGCAGCATGGTGATGACGATGTCGGTGCCGGTGACTGCCTGATCGGCGGTCTCCACCATGCGCACGCCGGCGGCTGCTGCCCGCTCGGCCGCAGCCGGGACGGGGTCGTACCCGGTGACGCGGTGGCCTGCGGCCACGAGATTGGCGGCCATGGGGCCGCCCATGTTGCCCAGCCCGATAAAACCGACCCGGGTGCCTTGTTCGGATGTCATGAAAGCTCCTGGCTGGTTGATCGGTTGGGGGTAAGTTGCAGTTCGGCGCCCTCCAGCGGCGCAAAGTAGGCCTGAACATCGGCCTGCCGCACCTCGTCCAGCGTCGCCGGCTCCCACTGCGGGTTGCGGTCCTTGTCGATGACCCGGGCACGGACACCTTCCGCGAAGTCGGGTGCGGCCAGGGCGCGGAGCGAAACGCGGTACTCCTGTTCCAGGACGCTTGCCAGGTCCGGCAGTTCCCGTGCCCGGCGCAGTGACGCCAGCGTCACCTTGAGCGCAGACGGGGACTTGGCCTGGACGGCGGCGGCTGCCGCGTTCGCATCCGCGGACTCCGACGCGAGCAGCGCGTCAACAATGCACTCCACGTCCTCGTGTGCGTAGCACGCGTCGATCCAGCCGCGGGCTGCGGCGAGAGGGGCCTCGGGAGCCTCCGAGCCGAAGTCCTGCAGCACTTCTTCCACGGGTTTCTGTGCCAGTGCTGCGGCGAGTTCTTCCAGCCGGGAGCTGTCCACGTAAATATCCGCCAGGCCCAGGAGCAGGGCATCGGCACCGGTCATGGTTCCCGCTGTCAGGGCCGCATGGGTGCCCAGCTCCCCGGGTGCCCGGGACAGCAGATAGGTGCCGCCCACGTCGGGCACGAACCCGATGCCGGTTTCCGGCATGCCGACTTTGGTGCGTTCAGTGACGACGCGGTGCCGGGCGTGAGCGGAAACGCCGACGCCGCCGCCCAGGACAATGCCGTCCATCAGCGCCACATACGGTTTGGGATAGCTGCTGATCCGGGCGTTCAGCGCGTATTCCTCGGCCCAGAACCGGGCCGATTCGGCACCGCCGTTGCCCGCATCGCGGTAGATGGCCACGATGTCACCGCCCGCGCACAGCCCCCGCTCTCCGGCACCGGAGAGCAGAACGGTGGCGACGCCGTCGTCGTGCTCCCACTCGTCCAGGGCAGCACTGATGAGGGAGACCATGTTGGCGGTCAACGCATTGATCGCCCGGGGCCGGTTCAGGATGATGCGGCCCAGGTGGCCGGTGCGTTCGAGGCGGACCTCAGGCTCGGTAGCCTCGGGCGTAACAGGTGTCTCGGTCATGTCAGGCCTCCGCCAGCGTCCGGCCCACAATGAGCTGCATGATTTCGTTGGAACCTTCCAGTATTTGGTGGACCCGCAGGTCCCGGACGATTTTTTCCAGCCCGTATTCGGAAAGGTAGCCGTAACCGCCGTGCAGCTGCAGGGCTTCATTGGCCACCTTGAACGCGTTGTCCGTGGCCACGCGCTTGGCGATGGCGCAGAGCTTCACGACGTCAGGGGCGCCGCGGTCCAGCGCATCGGCGCCGCGCCACAGCATGGTGCGGGCAGTCTGCAGGTCCATTTCCATGTCCGCGAGCCGGAACAGCAGCGAGGACTGTTCGATGAGCGGCTTGCCGAAAGCGGAGCGCTCCTTGAGGTATGCCACGGTCTTGTCCAGGGCCGCCTGGGCTCCGCCGAGGGAGCAGGCCCCCATGTTGAGCCGTCCGCCGTTCAGGCCTTTCATCGCCATGCCGAAGCCGGCGCCTTCCTCGCCCAGGCGGTTGGCCACCGGAACCCGCAGGTCGGTGAAAATTACCTGGCCGGTGGGCTGGGCATTCCAGCCCATCTTGCGCTCGGCCGGGCCGAAGGAGAGCCCGGGGGTGTCGCCGGGCACCACGATGGCGCTGATGCCGCGCGGACCGGCGCCGCTGGTGCGGGCCATGACGATGTAGTAACTGGAGGACCCCGCGCCGGAGATGAACTGCTTGACGCCGTTGAGCACATAGTCGTCGCCGTCGCGTTCAGCCTTGGTGACCAGGGCCGCCGCGTCCGAACCCGAACCGGGTTCCGTCAGGCAGTAACTTCCCAGTGACTGCATGGTGGCCAGCTCCGGCACCCAGCGGGCACGCTGGTCCGCGTTGCCGAAGGTGTCAATCATCCACACCACCATGTTGTGAATGGAAATGTAGGCGGCAATGGACGGATCCGCCTTGGAGAGTTCTTCAAAGATCAGCACAGCATCGGAACGGGAAAGACCCGATCCGCCGTATTCTTCGGACGCGTAGATTGCCCCCATGCCAAGTTCTCCGGCCTGGGCCAGGACATCCACGGGAAAATGCTTTGTTTCATCCCATTTTGCGGCGTTGGGCGCCAAAGCATCGGAAGCGAACTCCGAAACCATATCCCTGATAGCCCGCTGGTCCTCGGTGAGTTCGAACATGCCCTGCCCTTCGTTGGTGCTGTGACGCCAAACATACTTGGACTCCCTACTAATTACTAGGGGCAGGTCTGTGGCCCTGCTGCGGGGCTAATGCCGGCGGGGCGGTTGGCGGACCCTGCGCTTTGCCCGCCGGCGGAAAAGGGGGCGCATTAGGCAGAGGCGTTAAACATCCTTTCCATTCCCGATATTCCTGTTTGGTCACGGGGCTTCATCTGCGTTCACAGCGGGTTATTTTCTTTGGCCTGTCCGGATACCCGGGTTTAGCGTTTCGAAGCTGCGGGTCATTTTTGCCCGTATCCAAATCCGCCTCAAAGGAGCACCCATGCTTATCTCCGGCCTTTTTGTGGGCATGGCCCTGGGCTTTGTGATGCAGCGCGGCCGCTTTTGCGTCACCGGTGCCTTCCGCGACATCTGGGTGACACGCAATACGCGCTGGCTGACCGCTTTTCTGGTGGTTGTTGCCGTCCAAAGCGTGGGCGTGTTTGCCCTGGACGCCGCCGGTGTCATCACCCTTCAGTCCAGCGCCTTTCCGTGGCTGGCCACCATCGTTGGCGGCTTTATTTTCGGCTTCGCCATTATCCTGGCGGGCGGCTGTGCCACGGGCACCTACTACCGTGCCGGTGAGGGCCTGGTGGGCAGCTGGCTTGCGCTGATCACCTACGCCTTGTTTGCCGCAATCATGAAGACCGGCCCGCTTTCCGGTTTCAACACCTCCATGAGGTCCGTGACGGTGGAGCAGAGCAACTTTTATTCTGTCCTGAACGTCTCACCCTGGATCTTCGTGGCCCTGCTGGTGGTTGGCGTTGGACTGGCCGTACGCCATCACCTGAACAAGCCCCGGTTCAAGATGGCAGCACCCCCAGCTTCCAAAACCGGCCTGGCGCATCTTCTCTTCGAAAAGCCCTGGCATGCCTTTGCCACCGCAGTGGTCATTGGTTTGATTGCCATCGCCGCCTGGCCGCTGAGCTGGGCCACGGGACGCGAAGCCGGGCTGGGCATCACCACCCCGTCCTCCAACGCCGTGAACTTCCTGGTCACCGGTGATCCCGAACTCGTGGACTGGGGAGTGCTCCTGGTGGCCGGGATCCTGCTCGGCTCCTACATTGCCGCCAAGGGCAGCGGTGAATTCCGTATCCGCGTTCCGGATGCCGCAACGGTGGTCAAAAGCCTCAGCGGCGGCGCCCTGATGGGAATTGGTGCGGCCCTGGCCGGCGGCTGCACCATCGGCAACGCCATGGTGGAAACCGCTCAGTTCAGCTTCCAGGGCTGGACGGCCATGGTGTTCATGATTCTGGGCACCGGCCTTGGAGCCCGGCTGACGATCATGAACCGCCGGCCCGCACGCGGATCCGGTGCTGCCGGATCGGGCGCAGTCCGCAACGCTTCCGTCTCCGCGGCAACGCGCAGCTAGCTCCACCCCCGCGGGCTAGCCCCATCCCCGCACCTAGCTCCACCCCTCTGCCGACAGCTTCCCCCAACAGATCCAAGCACTACTCCCGAAAGGACACTTTTCCCATGGCACAGGTAACCCTTGAAACCAACGGTCAGGTCTGCCCGTTTCCCCTCGTCGAAGCCAAGGACGCCATGACTACCATGGCGGCCGGGGACGAGCTGGTCATTCACTTCGACTGCACCCAGGCCACCGACGCCATTCCGCGCTGGGCCGCGGAGAACAATTATCCGGTAACGGATTTCTCCAAGATCGGTCCGGCTGAATGGTCCATCACGGTACAGAAGGCCTAGGCAGGACGCACCGTCAATAAATCACTGACAGAACAGGCGCCGGAGTTGCTGTGAAAGCAGCTCCGGCGCCTGTTGATCTGTTGCCGGCAGGTGGTCGGCCGCCGATAACTTCGCCAGCGATCTCCTCTAGCGGCTCGCCTTGGCGGCGAAAGCGGCAATCCGCTCCCGGGTATCCGCGGAACCTGCCATGGAGGCAATGGTGGCCGCTTCTTCCTGCAGGTGCGCTTCATAACCGGCGATGCTGCGGGCACGCAGCAGCCGCTTGGTGGGCCCCAGCACCGCAACTGATCCCGCTGCCAGCTGCTCCCCCAGCTGCTGTGCCCTGAGGGCAAGGTCTTCGGACGGGACCAGCTCGTTGATGAGCCCCCATTCCAGGGCATCGGCGTGGCTGGCGGTCCGCCCGGCCAGGCACATCTCTGCCGCCCGCCGCGGGCCGGCCAGTTCGGGCAGCAGATACGAGACCCCGCAATCGGGGGTTAGTCCCACTCCGGCATAGGCGGCCAGGAACCGCGCCTTGGGCGAGGCCAGAATGAAGTCGGCGTTCAGCGCAAGTCCCAGGCCCGCGCCCGCAGCAGGGCCGTCCACCGCTGCGATGCTGATCAGCCGCGACTTCGCCAGGCCCAGCATCACCTCATGCAGCTTGCCTGCAAGTTCCTTGAGGAAACCACCCTGATTCGCGGCCACAGCCATGGCACCCACGTCGCCGCCGGCGCTGAAGAAGCGTCCTGCACCCTGCAGCACCAGGACATGGCAGTCCGGGCGCGCTTCAGCCTCTGCGAGCGCGGCGCAGAGTTCCCCCGCCAGCTCCAGGTTCAGGGCGTTGGCCTGGTTGGGGCGGTTCAGCGTCAGCCGCGCCAGTGCGCCGTCGTACTCCAGGGTGAGGTGGCGGAACGTCATTGGGTGTTTCTCCTTGTGCGTGGGCCGTGATCGGGACTGGCGGCCAGTCTAACCGGGCATTTTGATTCTTCCCCTGCGGGCGCCGGTGGGACAGAATGTGGCAACAGGTCCGCTGGCGCACCGAAGGTGGGGCAGCGGCAAGCATTCAACTTCGGAGGTTCCGCGTGTCCGCAGCACCGCTTCTTGCACTGTCCCGCAGCCAGTCCCTGGGTGATCTGCCGCGGCGCAGCGCCCTGCGCTTTCCGGACCGCACCGCTGTTGCGGACGGCCCCACCCGCCTGACCTTCAGCGAATTTGAGCAGGCAGTGGCCAACACGGCGGCGGCTCTGTCCGCGCAGGGCATCGAACCGGGCGACCGGCTGGCCCTGCTCTCTCGGAACACCTGGCAGTACGCCGTCCTGGTTTTTGCCACCGCGCGCGCCGGCGTGGTGCTGGTGCCGATCAACTTCATGCTCGGAGCCGATGAGATCGCCTACGTCCTGGACCACAGCGGCGCCACTGCTTTTGTGGCGCAGGATGCGCTGGTGCCGGTGGCCGAGGCGGCCATGGACGCTGCGGCGACAGACGCCGTCGTCGTGCGTTCCTGCATCTGCAGCGGTACCGGTGCCGCGCCGGCCGGGTGGGGGAATGTGCAGGACTGGTGCGAGTACGACGGCGCGGCGCCGGCGGTTGCCGTGGCTGACGACGACCCGGTGCGGCTGATGTACACCTCCGGAACCGAGTCCCGGCCCAAGGGTGCGCTGATGTCCAGCCGGTCACTGATGTGGGAGTACGTTTCGGCTGTGGTGGACGGAAACATGACTTCCGACGACGTCGACCTGCACACGCTGCCGCTGTACCACTGCGCCCAGCTGGACTGCTTTCTGGGCCCGGACATCTACCTTGGTGCCACCAGCATTCTCCTTCCGGCTCCGGATCCGGCGGCCGTCCTGGCGACGATCGAACGTGAGCGGGTCACCAAGTTCTTTGCCCCGCCCACAGTCTGGATCTCCCTGCTGCGCTCGCCGCACTTCGATTCCGCGGACCTGTCCTCCCTGCGCAAGGGCTATTACGGTGCATCCGCCATGCCGGTGCAGGTGCTCAAGGAACTGCGGGACCGGCTTCCCAACGTCCGGTTCTGGAACTTCTACGGTCAAACGGAGATGGCTCCGGTGGCCACCATCCTGGGTCCGGAAGACCAGCTGACCCACGCCGGATCAGCGGGCCGCCCCTCCCTGAATGTGGAGACGGCGGTGGTTGACGGCAATGACGTCCCTGTCCCTGCCGGTACCGTGGGCGAGATTGTCCACCGCAGTCCCCATGCGACCCTGGGCTACTACCGCGATCCTGAGCGCACCGCCGAGACTTTCGCCAACGGCTGGTTCCATTCGGGAGACCTGGGCTATTTCGACGACGCCGGTTACCTCAGCGTTGTGGACCGCAAGAAGGACATGATCAAGACCGGCGGGGAAAACGTGGCCAGCCGTGAGGTGGAGGAGGCCATCTACCTGCTCGACGGCGTGGCCGAGGCTGCTGTCTTCGGGGTACCCCATCCGCATTGGGTGGAGGCCGTAGCCGCCGTGGTGGTGCCGCGTCCGGGAGCCGAGCTGACGCCCGAGGCGGTCATGACCCACACCCGCAGCGTGCTTGCGGGCTACAAGACACCCAAATACGTGGTCATCGCCGACTCCCTGCCCAAGAACCCCAGCGGAAAAATCGTCAAGCGCCAGCTGCGCGGGGAACATTCCGGGCTGGGGCAGGAGGCTCCGGCTGCCGCAGGACAAGCTGCGCCCTAGGATCACCCGCCGGACGTGTTTCGGCCACCTGTCCGGTGCCGGCGGATCTGCCACAGCGTCATTCCTGCAACGCACAGTCCCGAGAAGGCGCCGCCCACCAGGTGGCCCGGGCGAATTTGCCCATCGGGGATTACTTCCACAGCGATGACCACCACTGCCATCAGCACTCCGGAAAGGAACACGACGACGGCCGCAGGAGCACGCCGCAGTGCCGCAACTGCCCTGCTGCCGGCCGTCGTCCGAAAATCGTTGTCCCCGTTGTTCATGTTGTCCCCGTTGTTCATGCCGCAAGTATGCGGCATGCTTCCACCCCTTGCGGCACTGGCACGACGGCCCGCCTGAAACTCGGCTCCCGGGCCGTCGGCTCCTGGGCGCCGGATCCTGTTTCGTCCGCCTCTTTGACGGAAAAGGAAAGCTGGCTTAGCTTTACAGCTGTACCAACGTGATTTAGGTCACTGACAATAATGGGCAAAGGAAGCGCAGCTATGGAACACAGATACCTCGGCAACAGCGGACTGAAGATCTCCGAAATTATTTACGGCAACTGGCTGACCCACGGGTCCCAGGTGGAGAACGACGTCGCCGCCGAGTGCGTGCGGGCTGCCCTGGACGCCGGCGTCAGCACCTTTGACACTGCCGACGCCTACGCCAACACCGCCGCGGAAACAGTCCTCGGGACCGCCCTGAAGAGCGAGCGCCGGGAATCGCTGGAGATCTTCACGAAGGTCTACTGGCCCACCGGCCCCGCGGGGCACAATGACTCCGGCCTGTCCCGCAAGCACATCATGGAATCCATCAACGGCTCCCTGCAGCGCCTGCAGACCGACTACGTGGACCTCTACCAGGCCCACCGGTATGACACCGAAACTCCGCTGGAAGAAACCATGCAGGCCTTCGCGGACGTGGTGCGGCAGGGCAAGGCCCTGTACATCGGCGTCAGCGAGTGGACGGCCGAGCAGCTCAAAGCAGGCCAGGCGCTGGCCCGGGACATGGGCTTCTCACTGATCTCCAACCAGCCGCAGTACAACATGCTGTGGCGCGTGATCGAAGCGGAGGTGGTTCCGGCATCGGAAGAGCTGGGCATTTCCCAGATTGTTTTCTCTCCCATGGCACAGGGCATCCTCAGCGGCAAGTACAAGCCCGGGGCTGAACTGCCCGCAGGCAGCCGCGCCACGGATGAGAAGGGCGGCGCAAAGATGATCAGCCGCTGGATGCACGACGACGTCCTCAGCGGAGTGCAGAAGCTGCAGCCTATTGCCGAGGAGGCAGGGCTCACCATGGGCCAGCTGGCTGTTGCCTGGGTGCTGCAGAACCCGAACGTGGCCGGAGCCATCATCGGCGCGTCCCGTCCGGAGCAGGTCACCTCCAATGTGCAGGCTGCCGGCGTGGAACTCAAATCCGATGTCCTGGCCCGGATCGACGAGGCAGTCGGTTCCCTCGCCGAACGCGATCCGGCCAAGACCCAGACCCCCGAAAGCCGTCCCTCCTAGGAGTTCCACCTGAACAATTCCATCTGAACACTTCGATCTGAGCACTTCGATCTGAGCTTTCCCACTGAGGGGACCCCCTGCATCCATGCGGGAGGTCCCCTCAGGGGTTCAGGCCGCTGTGAGCGGGGATCTCGTTTCCACCAGGCCGCGGGCCAGATAGAGGGCGCCCTGCACCCCGGCCCCGTCACCCAGAGCCGGGGAGCAGACGTATCCGCTGTCCGGCCGGGTCAGCGGATGCGCGTCGAGCGCTCCGCCGACAAGCTGGGAGAGCTGGCTCCGGACGGCATCGAGCAGTCCGGGGATCCGCACGACGCCCCCGCCCAGGATGATGCGGTCCGGGGCCACCGCATAGGTCACCGCAGCGAGCAGCTGGGCAAGGTAATACGCCAGCACAGGCACTGCTTCGGCTCTGGCACCGGCATCCAGCAGCTCTCCGGGGCGGCCCCACCTCCCCAGGACAGCCGGTCCGGAGGCCAGGCCTTCAGCACAGTCTCCGTGAAAGGGACAGGTTCCGGGAAAGTCATCTCCGGGGTAGCGCCGGAGCAGCTGGTGTCCCATTTCCGGATGGCTGCGCTTGAGGAACGGCAGACCGTCCGAGGCGAAGCCCGCACCGATTCCCGTCCCCACCGTCACATAGGCAACATTGCGAAATCCGATTCCCGCCCCGGCCCGCTGCTCCCCTATGGCTGCGCCCGTTACGTCCGTGACCACCTGCAGCGGTACCGAGTCCCCCAGTCCCAGCGCCCGGGGGACGTCGGTGTTGCGCCATCCCGGCTTTGGTGTGGACGTAATCCATCCGTAGGACGGTGAGGAACTGTCCACAATGACCGGGCCGAACGCAGCAAGGCCGACGGCGTCCAGGGTGCTGCGGTTGGCATGCCGGTTCAGGAAGGACCGTACGGCGCCCAGGGTTTCCCCGGGAGACGTGGTGGGGATGCGGATCCGCTCAATAATGTCCCCCGGGGCCGATGTTTCGGCAACGGCACAGATGACCTTGGTGCCTCCGGTCTCGATTCCGGCAATCACATGTGCTCCCCTGCGGCACCGGCAGGCTGAGCCAAGGCAGCTGTGCCGGTGTCTGCGGCGGCATCTGCGCCCGCATCTGCGAGAGCACCATCATCGCCGGCCGAATTAGTGGCTGCAGAATCTCCGATGCAGCGCAGCACAGGCCAGGAACCGGCAGACACCGGTGCCGCAGACAGTGCCGCACCGTCGCGGCGGGAAACCGTGAAGGTGATGCTCTCACCCGGCAGGACGGTTTGCATCATGTCATCCACCTGCAGCAGGGATGCCGGCACCTCAAGCTCATCAGCCAGGCGGTCGGCAAAGAGGCAGACATCCCGCAGGAGGGTCCGGGCGGAAACGGTCACCAGGAGATTGCCGCCGGACAGCTTCACCGACGACTCGAAGCGGGGCGCAGCAGCATCAATCACAGCATCGGGAACAAAGTTCCACAACGCCCGCCGCTCAGCAGTGGGCCCGGCACTTGGCCCGTCATCCGGCCCGTGGCCGGGCACCGTGTAGTCGGCGACCAGGAACTCTTCGGTGCCGTGGACCGCTGACGCGAGTTCGTCGTCGAGCACCAGGCGGGACGTCGCATCAGGCGGCGTGTCCAGCCGCAGAGAAACGGTCGACACCTCGGTGCCGTCCGTGCGCAGCCGCCGTACCCGCACCTCGGTGGACCAGGGGGCCCATCCGTCGTTGACGGCAACAAGTTCCAGCCCGCCCGTTCCGGTGGGATCCTCCGTGCCGCCGGGAATCCGCGGAACGATGGTCAGCAGCTGCGGGGCGAAGGAGCGGCGCAGTCCAAACCAGACGGGTTTTTCAATGCCGGCGTTGTCGACTGCGGACCAGCTGAGCACCGGCCAGCAGTCGTTGAGCTGCCAGATCACCACACCGGCACAGCGTTCGCGGGAGCGCAGCCATTCCGCGCCGGCGCTTTGGCTGCGGGCCTGGACCACCTGGGTCAGGTAGTGCCAGTCCTCCGCCGTCTCCGGCGTGCCGAAATAGGGCGCCAAACCGCGGGCCAGCTTTTCCATTCCCCTGTCCGCCCGCATGTGATGGGCAACCTGCGGGTTATCGGGCACCAGGTCGCCCTCCGTGACGGCTGCGCGCAGGGTGCTCCAGGCCGGCGGCGCGCACCAGCCCATTTCGGAGACAAAAGCCGGGTTCACGTCCCGGTAGTGGACGTAGTCGACGTCGTTCCAGACGGTCCAGATATGCACCGGACCGCTTTCGGGATTGTTGGGGTGCACCTCCAGGGAACCGGACCACGGGCTGTTGGGCAGATAGGGCAGGCCGGGATCCACCCGGTTGATGATCTCCGGAAGGATCTCGGTGTAGAACTTCGCACCCCAGGGGCGGCCCTGCAGGACCTCACGCCAGCCCCAGTCGAAGTCGCCCCACACGCATTCGTTGCCTCCGCACCAGAGGACCAGGCTTGGATGGGCGGACAGCCGGGCCACGGCCTGCTCGGCTTCCCGGGTGACGCTGTCGATCATGTCAGGTGACTCGTCATAGGCGCTGCAGGCAAAGAGAAAGTCATGCCACACCATGAGGCCGCGTTCGTCGCAGCCGTCCATGAACGCTTCGGTGGAGAAGTATCCGCCGCCCCAGACGCGCAGCAGGTTGGCCCCGCCGTCGACCGCCTGGTCCAGCCGCTGGCCGAGCCGGTCCGCAGTGACTTCGGCAATAAACGGATCCTCGGGAATCCAGTTGTAGCCGCGGACCCTGATCCGGCGGCCATTGACCACGATGGCCCAGCCCGTGCCCGCTTCATCAGGGCTTTCATCGATGCTGACCGTCCGCAGCCCCAGCCGGCGCCGGCTGGAAGCCAGCGCTTCGCCGTCGTGCGCCGCCTCAACCGTGAGCGTATACAGCGGCTGGCCGCCCAGCCCGGCGGGCCACCACAGCCGGGGCTCGGGAACCGAGAGGTCGAATGAGGTGTCACCGGTTGCCGTCAGCGGCACGCTGGTGCGGGCGGCTTCGTTGCCCTCCGGGTCGGTCAGCACTGCAGCCAGGGTCAGCCCCTCTGCCGCTTCGGCGAGTTCGACGCCGACGGTGACGTGAACGGCGGCCGTTTCAGTCCCCTTCAACGTGACGCTGGGGCGAATCGAATCGATCCGTGCCGCAGACCAGGTTTCCAGGCGGATGGGCTGCCAGATTCCGGCGGTGATGTAGTGCGGTCCCCAATCCCAGCCAAAGTTGCAGGCGCTCTTGCGGAGGTAGGGATACGGTTCGGCATAGGGCCGCGGGAGTTCGCCCACAACGCTCTCGCACTCGTGCGCCGCGTCCCAGGCGGACCCGAAGGTAATGTCCAGGACGTTCTCCCCCTCCACTAGGAGGTGGCCGACATCCCAGCGCCAGGCCACGTGCTGGTCAGCGGTTCGGGCGACTTCCTGTCCGTTCAGGCGGACGACGGCGATGGTGTCCAGTCCGTCGGCGACGAGCTCGGTGCGGACGCCGGGTGTTTTCGGGTCTGTGCTGTTCCGTTGTGTGCCGCTCCGGTCTGTGCTGTTCCAGATAAAGGTCCGGGAATAGGTCCATGTGGAATGCCCGATCCAGTATTGCTCGAGTTCTCCGAAGCCGGCGTCGGGATCCTGCAGCAGTCCTGCCGCCATCAGGTCCGTGTGAACCTGTCCCGGAACAGTGGCGGACAGCGGTTTCCCTGAACGGGCGTAATCCGGCGACTCGTCGGGGCCGCCCTGCCAGGTGAGGCTCCACTGGCCGGTGAGGTCCAGTTGCTGCTGCGTGCTTGCTGGTGTCATGGTCTCGTATGCTCCAAAAGTAAGTGGGGTCTTGGGGTATTTGGAAACCAACAAAGTTGAACAGCGCTTTCTCATCCAGCACGTCGCCGGATTTCAGATATTGCCGCCCGTATTCGTTGGGTCAGCGCAACAGGGGAACGTCTCCCAGGCTTTTCTTGTGCCGCCTGGTCAGCTTGCCGGTGTCAGTGAACGGATTCATGAAAAGGTGTGCTGGACCATTCCCCTGTGTAGTGGTCAAAGGACCGCTGATTGGTGATGTCCTTCCGCTCCACTCCGCCGACAGCCAAGACTCCGAGACCGTCCGGGTCAGGAGCCGAAGCTTTTAGCAACTGTGTGTAGGGATGCCTAGGGCTAAGAATGACTTCATCTGCCGGGCCGCGCTCTACAATCCGGCCGTGGAGAAGCACGATGATCTCGTCTGAAAAGTGGCGCGCCGTGGCTAAGTCATGCGTGATGTAGAGAACGGCCAAATTTTCCTCGCGCTGTAGCCGCGCCAGGAGGTTCAGGACCCCCAGCCGAATGGAAACGTCAAGCATGGAAACCGGCTCATCAGCCACCAGGACCTGAGCTCCAGGTGCAAGCGCCCGCGCTATGGCTACGCGTTGACGCTGCCCTCCGGATAGCTCGTGTGGGCGCCGTTTGGCGAAATTGTCCGCGGGAACAAGGTTGACCCGCTCAAGCATCTCCAGCACCCTCTCATAGGTGTCCCGGGAGCTTTTGGTCCGGCCATGGATCCGCAGCGGGCGGGCGATATGGTGTTCGATGGTGTGGAACGGGTTCAGCGAGGCAAATGGATCCTGAAACACCATCTGCACGTGGCGCCGGTACATGGAGCCCAGAACAGGAGTGCCGTCGCCGAGCTCCAGATCGATGGAGCCGGATGTGGGCGTCTCCAGCCGCATCAGCATTCTTGCGATCGTAGACTTTCCGGACCCGGATTCGCCCACCAGTGCAACGGTTCGACCGGGAAGCAGGTCGAAGGAAACATCGTCAACCGCCGTAAGAGTAGACCGTTGCAGGCCTTTTCGGATCGTGAACTCCTTGGTTACGTTCCTGAGCTGAACCAGTGTCACATCGCCTCCCGGGCGTTTGCGCTCTCACCTGTGCGGATAAAGTCTCCCCGGTCGCCCGTGAGGCTGGGGAAGGATTCACGGAGCTTCTGGGTATAAGGGTGGACGGGATTGTCCTTGATCTGCTGCGCCGTGCCGAGTTCGACAATCTCACCTTCGCGCATGATCGCAATGCGGTCGCTGATTTCGAAAAGCAGGGGCAGATCGTGGGTGATGAAGATGACGGCGAAGTTCAAGCTGTCTCGCAGGCGCACGATCTCGCGGAGGATGTCCCGCTGCACGACGACGTCGAGGGCTGTGGTCGGTTCATCCATGATCATCAGCTGCGGCTGCAGGAGCAGTGCCATCGCGATCATCACCCGCTGCCGCATGCCTCCGGACAGCTCATGCGGATAACTGTTGAGCCGGGAGGGGTCCACCCCTACCAGTTCAAGGGCCTCACTGGCGAGCCTGCGCTTCTCTTCCCGTGAAAGACCCTTGCGGTGTGTCGTGAAAACATCCTCAAGCTGATGACGGATTGCCACCACCGGGTTAAGTGCATTCATGGCACCTTGGAAAACCATCGAAAGCTTGGACCACCGAAAAACGCGCAGCTCCTTGTCGCTCAGACCCAGAACATTGATGTCCGTACCGTCCGCGTCATGGAATGTGACGCTTCCGCCCGAAATCCGGGCCGGCGGACGGTGCAGCCGATTCACTGCATAGGCAAGGGTGGTTTTGCCGCATCCAGACTCACCGGCCAGGCCCAGAATCTCTCCGGCGTTTAGAGTCAGAGAAACATTTTTGACCGCCACAACCGGGTTTTCCACTTCGTACACAACACTTAGGTCGATGATCGTCAGGACCGGCCTGGCGACGTCTATGTCGCTGCTCATGCGTGCTTACCTGCTTTCCTTGCGTTTTTAGCTGCTTTTCGCTGTTGCTTGCGGTGAACGCGCACGTTGCGGAGCTTCGGATTAATTACTTCATCGATGCTGAAATTGATCAGGGAAAGGCCGCAGCCGAAAAGGGCTATGATCAGCCCGGGCGGAGCAAACCACCACCATGCACCAAGCTGAAGGGCAAAGCCGTTCTGGGCGTAGAACAGCATGGTTCCGAGCGTGGAAGTCCCCGATGCTCCCAGTCCAATGAAGGAAAGCCCCGCCTCGCTGAGAATCGCAAAGATCACGGCGAAGACGAATTGTGAGGCCATGACCGGGAGCAGATTCGGCAGGATCTCCACGCCGATGACCCGCCAGGACCGCTCGCCGGCAACTCGGGCCGCGGCAACATAATCGCGATTACGAATGGACAGCGTCTGTGCCCGTAAGACGCGGGAGGATGCAGCCCAGCCCGTAACGGCCAGCACAATGGCTACCGTCCAGAGTCCCCGCGCTTCCGGCGGAACAAAAGCGGCAATCACGATAATGAGTGGCAACCCGGGAATGACGAGGACAACGTTGGAGAATAGGGAAAATGCTTCATCCGTGGCGCCGCCGATGTAGGCACCGAGGATACCGAAGAAAGCCGAAAGTGCTGTCGCCAGGACTCCCACGATGAGACCGATCTGGAGGGAGCCCCACGTGGAATGGGCAAGCTGGGCAAGAACGTCCTGGCCCGTCTGGGTAGTCCCGAGCAGGTGATCGGAACTCGGTGCGGTCAAACCAATGTTGCTCACGGCCCGCGGGTCCTGCCCGAAGAACGGGGCGATTATTCCAAAGAGAACAATCGCCAGAGTCATAGCGCCGCCGATAGCAAGGGATGGGGTAAGAGTCGGCAGCATGAGGCGCAAACCTGCCCGCTTGGGCCTGTTCGTGACCGGGTCCGACGCTGCGACAGATGGGACTGTTTCCTGGCTCAGATTTGTCATTGGTGGGCTCCGGATCTCAGCTGCGTACCCGCGTACGGGGATCGATGACCCCGTACAACAAGTCGATAAGAAGGTTTGCCCCCAGGACAGTGAGGGTGATGACGAGGAAGATGCCCTGCATCAAGGCGAAGTCGTTGTTCTGGACCGCCTTGAGCAGACTGGTACCAATTCCCGGGTAGGAGAACACCAACTCAGTCAGAATTGATCCGGACACGACGAACCCCAGAGAAATGGCGAAGCCGGCGACCGAGGGAAGAACTGCGTTTCGGGCGGCATAGCGCATGATGACCCGGGAGCTCTTCAGCCCCTTCGCTTCGGCGGTAAGAACGTAATCCTCGGAGAGTGTGGATACCATCATGTTCCGCATGCCCAGGAGCCAACCTCCAATGGAGGAAATGACGATCGTCAGGGCCGGAAGAATGCCGTATTCAATGGCTGAAAAAATAAAGGCCGGGTCCCACCCTGGAGTCAGGATGACGTCATACCCTCCCTGCAGCGGCAGCCACTGGAGCGTTGAGGCAATAAGGAACACGAGGATCAGGGCCAGCCAGAAGTACGGGACGGCGGCCAGCAGCGTGGTAGCCGGGACGAGGGCGTCCACCCAGGTGCCCGGTTTCCAGCCGGCGAAAATGCCCATGCCCACACCGACCACAAACGAAATCAGGGTAGCCAGGCCCACCAGCATTATGGTCCATGGAAGTGATTGCCCGATGACATCTGAAACACTCGCCGGAAAAGAGCTGACGGAGATTCCCATGTCTCCTTTGAGCATATTCGCCAGATAGCTAAAATATTGGTTCCAAATAGGTTCTTCGGAATCGGCACCGAGGAGAAGCTCGTAGGAACGGCGCACTTCCGGTGTGACCGAACCGCCGCGCTGCTGAAGCTTGGCCAGCAAGGTGTCCACCGGATTGCCTGGCATGAAGCGCGGAATGAGAAAATTCAGGGTCAGCGCAGCCCACAGTGCCACCGCATAGAAGCCTAGTTTTCGAACAAAATAATTCATTTTTTAGACTCCATCGGAACGAAGTTCTCCTCGGTCCCGTTCATCTCCGCGTCACTCGCCTGCGGGCTTGAGCTTGTAGAAAATGCGGGCATTGTCCGGAGAGGCCCACACGGCCGGAATGGCGTACATATCTTCGTCGGTTGGCCAGCCTTCAAACTTCTCGGCGTTGTATTCGCTGGTCGTGCCGCCGGTCAGGATTGGGATGTAGGGCATATCCTCGACCACGGCGCCCTGGATGGCATCGTAGTAAGGCTGGCGCGCCGCTGAATCCTCCGGGTTAAGTGACCGAAGTGACTCCAGCGCCGCATCAACCTCCGGATTGCTGAACCGCGAATAGTTGGGCGTTGCCGGTGTTCCTACTGGTTCCGTGTTGGCGGTTGCAAAGTGGTTTGCATACATGTAATAGGGGTCAGGCGAGGCACCCTGGTTCAGCGCATCGATGAGTAACTGGAACTTGCCGTTGCCCCTCACCTCGCTCCATTCATTCCAGGACGACTGCTGCGATGTGATTTCAATGCCGGCGGCCCGTGCCTGCTCAGCAATCAGATCCAGGGCCGTAATGTAGTCGGTCCACCCGGTCGGTACCCGCACGCTCATCGCAAGGCGAACCCCGTCCTTGGCATAAATGCCATCGCTCCCCTTCACGTATCCCGCGCCCTCCAGCAGCGAGCTTGCCGTTTCAACGTTCGGCTTCATGGGGGCGACAGGCTCTTCTAGATCTTTCGACAGGATCTCTTTATCTCGGTCTGTCAGTGCGAAACCTGGTGAAACCTCCGAAGCTGTGTTTTGAAAGGCGAGGGCATTGAGCTGCTCGCGGTCCATTGCGTAATAAAGGGCTTTGCGTACTGCGGGGTCGGTCTGCGGGCCTTCACATCCGAGTTCGGCGTTGGAACAAGTAAACAAAGCCATCTGATTCATGTGGTAAGTGATGCCCTTATAGCCCGGGTATTTTCCCTCGATGTCGTCCATGTTCGGTACCGGGCCGGTCTGCCAGTCGATGGAGCCGGCGCTCAAACCCTGCGCCCCAGCTTGGTTACCAGAGAGGGATAGGAAGCGGATGTTCTTGACTGCTGCTTCACCACCCCAATAATCCGGATTGGCCGAAAAGGTGAAAGCCTGTGGCTTGAATTCCTTCAACATGAAGGGACCGGTGCCAACCGGGTTTGGCTGCGTGTCTGTTGCCGGATCCAGATCGGCCCAGAGATGCTCCGGGACAATCGGTACGCCCAAGACCTCCGGTCCTTCGACGAAGGATACGACCGGGAATGTCAGCACCAGATGCGTATCATCCACAAGCTCAACATCGGCGTCGAATCCGATCTGGTTGACGGCCGGATGTTCCTTCAGCATGTTCAGGGTGAAGGCGACGTCCTTGGCTGTAAAAGGTTCGCCGTCGCTCCACGTCACGCCCTCGCGAGTGGTGACGGACAGAACAGTGCCGTCGTCGTTCCAGGAGTATTCCGTTCCGAGCAATGGCTCGGGCTCACCGGCGCGGAGCTGGTTGTAAAAAAACAGCGGTTCGAAGATGGTTCCGATCCCGCCGATTTGTGACGGTGAATATGGGTTGTAGTTACTTTGGTAGTCGCCAGCCTGACCCGTGTAAGCGACCAGGGTTGTTTTCTCATCGGCTGCCTGCGTGTTTCCGCTGCCCCCAGTCGAACAGGCGGCAAGAGATAGTGTTCCCACTGCGGCCAAGGTAAGGAAGCGCTGCTTCTTGGTGTAACGGATCATCATTGATTCCCCTCCGGCCCACCGTCCTTGGTGGCCGATACTCCGCCCCTCCAGTGTGGTCGGGCTCACACTGGAATTGTTACCGACTAAAGTAAGTTGGTCAAGTAAGTCCCCCAAGAAAAATATTTCCTGTCGGACAGCCCATCGAAGTAGTATCCGGAGTAACTTTGACGGCTTTGATAAGTGTTCGTCTTAAAGCTCGTCTGCGACTGGATCTGAACCGCGTGCAGCGTCATTTTCCAGCCACATCCATAACCCGGGAGAAACCATGGACCACGCTTTGCCCCGAACTTCCCAGCAGCGAATTGTCTTCACCGGCGACAGCGTCACTGACTGCGGGTGGCGCACTGACGGCGTCGGCGGCCTGGGCGACGGGTATGTCCGCCTCCTCGCGGGCGGAGAACTCTTGGCCGAAGCCGACGTCCTCAACCGCGGCACCGGCGGAGACCGGATCGAGGACCTGGCCCGGCGCTGGGATGCTGATGTCCTGGCCGAACGCCCGCAACTGATTTCCGTGCTTATAGGCATCAATGACACGTGGCGCCGCTACGACGCCGGTCAGGAAACCGATCAGCACACCTTTATGGCCAGGTACCGGGCGCTGCTGGAGCGGGTGTCCCCCGACACCACCCTGGTGCTGATGGAGCCCTTCCTGCTGCCGGTGTCCGCAGAACAGCAGGAGTGGCGGACGGACCTGGATCCCAAGATTGCCGCCGTCCGGCGGCTGGCCAAAGAGTTCAATGCGGTCCTTGTGAGGACAGATTCCGTGCTGACGGCGCTCGTCGCGGACGGCACGCCCCCGGAATCACTCGCGGACGACGGCGTGCATCCCACCCCGCGCGGCCACGCCGTGATTGCCGAAGCATGGGCAGAAGCGGTGCGGCTGGAGCCCTAGCCACACCGTTTCGCCGTCGTCCGGCTCCCAATCCGTCCGGTTCCGGCCCACCTCCCCTTCCCCACCGCCCCGTCTCTTCCTCCGCAGTCCGCAAGAACTGCGGCACCCCCTCAAGCAGTTGCCCGTTAGGATCCCCGTGAAGCAAAATCACCGCCGCGAATCGTCCCGCGGGAAAATAATGGACCTGATTCGTGTCTCCGGGCCGATCAGCCGTGTGGAGCTCGCGGACATGACCGGCCTGACCCAGGCCACCATCTCGACTGCCGTGCGTTCGCTGCTGAACGACGGCGTCGTCCTGGAAACCGGACGAGGCGAATCCACCGGCGGCAAACCGCGGATGCTGCTCGAACTGAACCCCGCCTCCCGGCTGGGACTGGGTGTGCACATCGGTCAGGACTACATCACCTATGTGGTGGCCGACCTGAGCGGGCAGGTGGTGGGACGGCGCAGGGTCAGCGGGCCCGGCGAGGCATCACCCATGACGGTCGTCAGCCGCATTACTGAGGACATCGAGGGGCTCTTCGACGCGCTGGCGGTGGACCGGGAGACTGTGGTGGGCATGGGACTCGCCGCCCCCGGACCGCTGGACCGTACGGAAGGAGCCATGATCGGAGCCCCTTCCTTCCGGGATTGGACCGGTTTTCCGCTGCGCCGGGCTCTGTCCACCACCACCGGGCTGCACTGCGAGTTCGACAATGACGCGACAGCCGCCGCGATCGGTGAATACTGGCTCGGCGCAACGGAGGGATATACCAGCTATGCCTCGGTGTACATGGGTTCGGGGATCGGCGCCGGCATCGTCATGGACGGAACCATTTACCAGGGTGTCAGCTCCAATGTGGGGGAAATAGGACACGTCAGCGTTGATGCAAACGGTCTGCCCTGCAGCTGCGGAAACATCGGGTGCCTCGAGCTCTATGCGAGTCCTCAGGTGGTGGTGGCCCAGGCTGCCGAAGCCGTTGCCCGCGGTGAACTCGATGTTCCCCTGACGGGCATTGTCACCGAGGATTTCGCCGCGATCGGCACAGCAGCGAATAACGGAGACCCGGTGGCCCTGCGCCTGATCAACCGGTCCGCCGAATATGTGGCAAGTGCTGTCATCTCCATGGTCAACCTTCTGGACCTGCAGCTTGTTGTCCTGGCCGGCAGCGCCTTCGCCACTGCCGGGTCCTTCTATGTGGATACCATCGCCTCAGCACTGGACAAACGCGCCATGGCGCGGGCTATCCATCGGGTTGAGGTACGGATGTCGGTTAACGGCAACGATGCCGCTGCGCTGGGTGCCGCTACGCTGGTCCTCCAGGACAGGCTTTCTCCACGGACGCTGCGCTCCGTTTCCACGGCCTGAGCAATCGAGTTTTCACGCATCCTTGAGAGGACTTCATGAACACCCCGCTCCCACTGGCAGGACGCACGGCAGTAGTCACCGGTGTCAGCCGCTTCCAGGGCATCGGCTTTGCTGTGGCCTCACGGCTGGCCCGGATGGGCGCCAGCCTGTTCCTGGCCCACTATTCCCCCCACGATGAGAACCAGCCGTGGGGCGCAGACCCGATCAACGACGTCGTCGGCAAGCTGCAGAGCCTCCTTACCGACGGTGCGCAACTGGCCCACGGAAGCATTGACCTGTCAGAAGCCGACGGCGCCGGGCAGCTGATCCGCGATGCTGTCGGGGCTTTGGGGCATCTGGACATCCTGATCTGCAACCATGCCCGCAGCGGTGGTGACGGCCCGCTGGCGGAGATGACTGCTGAGAAACTCGATGCCCACTGGCAGGTCAACACCCGGTCGACCCTTCTTGCCACCCGCGATTTTGCCCTGCAGCACAACGGCCGCGCTGGTGGCCGGGTTATCTGGATGACCTCAGGGCAGATCAATAGAGGGGTAATGGAGAACGAAATTGCGTACGCAACCTCCAAGGCTGCTCTTGCCGGCATCACACCGTCGGTCGCAGCTGATCTGATTCGCCGCGGAATCAACCTCAATACCGTGAACCCCGGCCCGGTCAACACCGGCTATCTGGACCTCGAGACTGCTGACCGTCCGCCGGAAGTTCTTGAAGAGGTGCTTTCGCACTTCCCCGGCGGCCGGTTCGGTGAGCCGGACGACCCAGCCAGGCTAATTGCCTGGCTGGTCAGCGATGAAGGACAGTGGATGGTGGGCCAGGTATTGAGCAGCGACGGCGGTTTCCGCTAGCCAAGCTTCCGGCCGCCCACCTCGTCAGAAGGGCGGCGGGTTGTCGCCGTAGTCGTAGGGATCGGGGTCGTCGGGTGATCCCCAAAGCGACGAGGACGGCGGCGGACCTGAAGCAGTACCCGAGGCAGCATCTGGCACGCCCGTGACAACCCCTGGCATGCCGGTGGGTGGAGAAGCGGAACCCGTGCCCGAACCGGAGGCAAGGTGAAGATGCGGTTCGGTGCGGTAAGTCCGGCCACCCGGTGAAACCCATTCGATAATCCCGGGTGAGTGCTGCCGGGCTTTCCAAAAACCCCGGGTTTTGAACATGTGGTGCCGTCGGCACAAATGTTCCAGGTTGTCATGATCCGTTGTCCCGCCGTGGGACCAGGGTGTGGTGTGGTCGATCTCCGAGATCAGGGCGTTGGTGCGGCAGCCCGGGAACCGGCAGGTACCGTCCCGTGCCCGCAGCCAGCGCTGGAGTCCGGCCGGTACTTTGCGGCGGCGGCCGACCCGAAGGATCTCTTCGGTGTGCGGGTCGCGTTCCACCGGAGTCCACCGGGCCGCCTGCCGGGCGAGCCTGCGGGCTGTTTCGGCGCTGATCGGCCCGTAACCGTGCAGCTCCGCGGGATACTCATCAGCGCCGAGGAGGGTTTCGGCGGTGATCAGGACCAGGATCTCGGTCCGGGCACCGGAACCGTGCTCGATGGGACGGTCCTGTCCACGGCCGCCCGACCTCTCAGCGTCGTTACTCTTGTCTGCGTTGCCATCACTGTTGCGGCAGTTGCCGGCGTCATCCTTGCCTCCCTTGCTGCTGTTGCCGGCGTGACCGACACCAGCAGGGTTTGTATCACCGGTGCGGTTGATGTCCCGGCCGAGCCGATCACCGAGTCCGCGACCAGTACTTTCAATACTGTCGGAGCTGTCAGCAGTATCCGGACGACCAACGCTGTCGTTCTCGCCTCCGACCCACACCCCGTCACCTCCGACCCACACCCCGTCTCCACTGGCAGTATCCCCGTCCCCACCGGCAGCTTCCCTGCCGCCGCTGGTCAGCAGGTCCGCAAAGATGTCGGCACGCAACTGATCCACCGGACGGGGATCCCCGGCAGCCTGCTCACCCCGGGCCGCAACACTGAG